>NZ_JPRM01000014.1 GCF_000737695.1 Flavobacterium hydatis | reverse complement strand
ACAATATCTTAAAACAGAAATACGTTTCTAATTAAATCTCTGTAATTTATTAATAACTAAAAAATTAGTTAAATAACTAAATTTATAGTTGTGTAACTATAAAATTAGTTGTAAGTTTGAATTAAAATTAGAAAACATGCAAAAGTTAACCAACAAAGAAGAAGAGATAATGCACATTTTATGGAAGTTGAACAAAGCTTTTGTAAAAGAAATCCAAGCAGAAATTACGGAGGATCAGCCGCATTACAATACCTTATCGACCATTGTGAGAAACTTGGAAGAAAAAGGTTTTGTGGCACACACTCCTTTTGGGAACACACACCAATATTATCCTGTAGTAACTCTAAAAGAATATAGCAAACGTTTTATGAGTACAGCAATTGATAATTATTTTAATAGTTCGTATAAGAATATGGTTTCCTTTTTTGCCAAAGAAGAAAAAATTTCGGCAGATGAGTTACGCGAAATCTTAGACATGATAGAAAACAAAAAATAATAATTTATGGAGGCAATCTTTATCTATATTCTTAAAACTAGCGGACTAATCACCTTGTTTTATTTGGCGTACTACTTTTTATTGCGAAAAGAAACTTTTTTTAATAGCAATAGATGGTTTTTACTATCGGGATTAATCACATCGATCGTATTGCCTTTTGTAGTTTATACCAAGATAATTTGCGTTGCTCCCACTCCCACCAACTTTGCAGCTCCAGTAAATACCACAATTAAAACAATTCCTGTAGAGGAGAGTTGGCTTGACACACATTTAAACCTGTGTCTTATTATATTATATGTTTCAATCATCACTGTATTATTATTAAAATTTGCCTTCGACTTTTATAGTCTAAAAAGGGTTATTAAAGGAAAAACTGTTCAAAACCAAGCTGATTTTAAGTTTGTGGATGTTTCTGAGAATATTGCTCCGTTTTCTTTCTTCAGTTATATTGTGTACAACTCATCACTGTACAATACGAGCGAATTGGAGAATATCTTGGAACATGAAAAAATTCATAGCGAACAAAATCATACCACAGACGTATTAATGGCAAGGATTTTCTGTATTGCATTTTGGTTTAATCCAATCGTTTGGCTATACAAGAAAGCTATTATGCAAAACTTAGAATTTATTGCCGACGCTGAAGCTTTGAAAAGAATTACAGACAAAAAAGCGTATCAATACACGCTTTTAAAAATCACAACACATGAAAATTGTGTTGCAATCACCAATCACTTTTATCAATCATTAATCAAAAAACGAATCGTCATGTTAAACAAAAATCAATCAAAAAAGAAAAATTACTGGAAGTACGCTTTAGTTCTTCCGCTATTGGGAGCATTTGTATTCTTTTTTCAAGTAAAACTTATTGCACAAGAAAAGGATCAAAAAGAGGTAAAAGAAACTACTTCTATGAATACAAAATCGGATCCGAAAGATGTATCTGTATACAAAATTAAAAAGAATACAACGGATAAAGAGTTAAATGAAATTGTACAAAAATTAAAAACAAATCATGAGGTAATCATTGCATTTAGTGCAATAACAAGAAATTCTGCTAATGAATTAACTGGAATAAGAGTTGACATAAGAAGAAAAAACGGGAAATCTCAAATAATGCAAACTAGTGGTAATGAAGCCATAAAACCTTTTGGTGTTATTATAATAAAAAACCAAGATGGTACCGAAACTATTAATTTACAAACTGGTGAAAAAACTCATCAACCTGTAACTATGAGCGAAGGACCAGATGGAGCTGACGATTATTATAACGACGAAAATCTTCCTATTCCTCCTACTCCTCCAACTCCACCTTCATTTCCAGAAGGAGCGATGCCTGTTGCTAATGTAGATATGTCTAAAATGCCAAAACCTCCTGTACATCCAAAAGATGTAAATGATGAGAAGGCAATGAAAAAATTCAATAAAGAAATGGCTGAATTTAATAAAAAGATGGAAGCTTTTGAACCAGACATGTCTGCTTACGAAAAAGAAGTTGAAGCTGTAATGGCAAAGCGTGAAGCTATTTTTGAAAAAGAAATGGCCAAATTTAACATTGATATGGAGAAATTTAACCAGGAAATGGAAAAATTCAATCAAGACATGAAAAAACATGAAATTGATATGAAAAAACATGAGAAGGAAATGAAGGCATTTGAGAAAGAAAACAAATCAAAATAAGAAAAGAAATTTTTCTAATCTGTTATACAAAATCATAAAAATACGTGCGTCATACCTCAATTGTTATTATGAAAGAAACATTTTTAATTTCAATATTTCTACTCATTTTCAACATCTGTTTTGGTCAGAAAACAGATAGTAATCAAAAGGAAATAAAACAAAAAATCGATAACTATATTAATGAAGTAATCGAGATAAATGAAATTCCGGGAGTGGCACTAGCAGTTATTAAAGACGGAAAAGTTATCTATGAGAAATACTATGGAAAAGCTTCTTTTGAGGATAATAAATCTGTAGATAAAAATACCGCTTTTAAGATTTTCTCTACAACAAAGTTGATAACAAATGTTGGAGTTTTTCAACTTATAGAAAAAGGAAAATTATCTCTGGAAGATCCTATCTCTAAATACCTTAACAATCTCCCAAAAGAATGGCAAGGTATAAAAGTAAAAAATCTGTTAACGCATTCCTCTGGTTTACCAAACATCGTAGCGTTTGAAGATATTCCTGTCTCTTTACCTTATGATGAAAAAATCGCAATACTATCAAAAAAACCGATGGAGTTTGCAACTGGAAGTCAATACAATTATAATCAAACTAATTATTTTTTTCTTGCCAAGATTATAGAGAAAATCACTGGTTTAACTTTTGAAGAATACATTCTACAAAATCAATTTCCTGAGGTAAAATCAGGCGTTTATTTTTCAGCAGACTTTGGCAAATCCGTTCCGAATAGTGCGTTTAGGTATAACTATAATGCAAAAACCAAAAAGTATGCAAAAAATACCTTAAACAGTGGTTCGGATGGTCATTCTGCAAATGGTTTAAATATTACGTTACCCGAATTTATTAAATGGAATGAAAATTTGGATAAAGATACTTTCTTGAAAAAGGAAACAAAATATTCGATGTGGGAACCTTTTCAATACACTAATAGTAAAGAAGCTTTCGGATATGGTTGGGACTTTTACCCTGTAAATAAAGTCATTTCGTATGGTTTTACAGGAGGAAATGAAACTGCTTTCAGGAAGTTTGTTAAAAACGATTTAACCATCATATTTTTATCAAACGGTCATAAATATGACAATTTATATGTACAATCTCAAGTAGTAAATCATGTAGCGGGAATTGTAGATAAAACCCTAGTAGATGATTACTTACTGGCTGACGAAAAGATTACACAAGATTTTTTAAAATTAAGCTTTACAAAAGCAGAACAAAATTATCTTACCCAGAAAAAAAGTCATCCTGAATGGAAGTTTGAAGACAGGTTAAATGTTATTGGCTACACATTGATGAATTACGGAAGAATAAAAGACGCCATAAAAGTATTTGAACTAAATACAAAGGAGAATCCTAAATCAGGAAATGCATTTGATAGTCTTGCCGAAAGTTACTTTAATAATGGTCAATTTGAAACCTCTAAACAGGCTTATCAAAAAGCGCTGGCACTTTCGCCAGAAAACGCAAATGCCAAAGAAATGCTAACTAAAATAGACAAACTACTTGCAAAATAGTATTTAAAAACTTGTTTAAAATTCAATGAAAAAAGGCTTTGTAACACTACAAAGTCTTTTTTTATATCTTTGAAAAAAATCCTACTCTTATGTATAAAATTCTAGCTCAGATAAACAAATTGATTTTACCCAGTTTTACCAAGCAAGGACTTGATATTACAAAAGCAAAAAAATGGCAAATGGCGTTAATTGGTTACCGCTACTTTGTAACAAAACGTGCTTTAGATTAAATCTATACATTTCTATAAAAAACAAAAAAAGTTCTGTACAACCTACAGGACTTTTTTTTTGATTAAATGTGAAACACAAAATCATAAGTCACTAAAAATCTAACAAATATGTAAGTTTTATGTTTTTTAAAAATTTTGAATATTTGTATGTTCGTAGAACTATTTCACACATACCTCATCAAAATTAAACCAACATGAAATACATTATCTTACTTCCATTTATATTGATTTTTAGTAGCGCTTTTTCACAAGAAAAACAGATTAAGAAAGAAAAATGGCATTGGAATAACAAAGTAAAACAAGATACAGTTATTGGTTATTGTCAAGTTTTAAAGGTTGAGAATGTTCTTTATATTTCTGGTGCTGTAACAACTGATATTACTCCTGAAGGGATTGCAGCTGTTTATAATGATTTAAAGGCTTCTTTAGCTAGTTTTGGAGCAACGTTTGAAAATGTAGTAAAAGAAAATCTATATACAACTGATATTGAAGAAATGAAAAAATTAAATTATGTCAGAAAAAAATATTACAATAAAGATTTTCCTGCTGCTACATGGATTCAAATACAAAGATTATATATGCCTGAAGCAAAATTAGAAATTGAATTAATTGCACATCTACCAAAATAACCAACAAGAGATACTTCTTTGTAAATGTTTTACCTAGCACTGCACTTTGTTTGAGGCAAAATATACACACTAAAAAACACAAAAAAAGTCCTGTACAACATACAGGACTTTTTTTTGATTATTGGGACAATCAGGGCTTTATTTTTTTGGTAATAATACCGTATTAATTACGTGAATTACACCATTAGATTGGTTTACGTCTGCAATGGTAACTTTGGCTTTGTTTCCGCTTTCGTCACTTATATACAAATCTTTTCCTTTCATCCAAGCTGTTAGAGTTCCACCACTTACTGTTTTAAGCATTGCTTTTCCACCACCTGCTTTTATTGCTTTAGCAATATCTGATGCATTCATTTTTCCTGCCACAACATGGTAAGTTAAAATATTTTGCAACATTTTGATATTTTCT
The DNA here is from genome assembly GCF_000737695.1 of Flavobacterium hydatis. Classification (GTDB taxonomy): domain Bacteria; phylum Bacteroidota; class Bacteroidia; order Flavobacteriales; family Flavobacteriaceae; genus Flavobacterium; species Flavobacterium hydatis. The sequence continues at coordinate 129,701 of NZ_JPRM01000014.1, read as the reverse complement.
GGTTTCAATAATGATTCAACAGTTCCTTTTGGTAATTTGTTAAATGCTTCATTTGTTGGGGCAAAAACAGTGAATGGTCCTTTACCTTCTAAAGTCTCTACCAAACCTGCCGCTTTAACTGCTGCTACTAATGTTGTGTGGTCTTTTGAGTTTACCGCATTTTCGATAATATTTTTGTTTGGATACATTGCTGCTCCTCCAACCATAACTGATTTTTGAGCGAAAGAAGTTGCTCCAAATACTAATGCAAAAAATGCTGCTGCTAAAATGTTTTTCGTTTTCATGATTTTATTTTTTAGTTATAAAAGCATTTACGCTATTATCCCAACTTTGGTTTTTAATATCTATGAAATTTGAACAAATAAAACTTAAAACACACCGCAGCCCTTACAAAACAAGGAAAATAAAAAACCATCATCTGCATAAATTATTATAAAGATGATGGTTTATTTGTTCCTTAACAACTATCTATTGCACTCCGCCTCCTAAAGCACGATATAAATTTATAGCAGCATTTAGCTTTTCTAATTTTATAGCAACAACATCTAAGTCATTTTGCAATGCGCCATTTTGAGCAACAATAACATCTAGATAAGTTACCATACCACTTTTGTATAATAATGTCGCATCAAAAGTTGCTTTATCTAAAGAAACTGCTTTTTCGGTTGCAAGTCCCATACGCTCATCTGCATATTTTAATTGAGACATGGCATCATTAACTTCTCCAACGGCAGTTATATAAGATTGCTTAAACTGAATAACTGCTTTTTCTTGTTCTATAATCGCAATTTCATAAGCAGTTCTTAATTCACGTTTTCTAAATATTGGCTGTGCCAAATTTGCAGCTAAAGTTTTGGTTACTGAACCAGGGAAATTAAACCAAGTATCAAACTCAAATGAATTAATTCCTATTGATGGTCTCAAACTCAGTGCCGGATACATCGTTGCTTTTGCCAATCCTGTTTTAGCATTTGCAGACATAACAGCATATTCAGCAGCTTTTACATCTGGCCTTCGGCTTAAAAGCGATGCCGGAATCCCTGAAGGTAAAACAACATCAAAGTCTGCTACTTCCAGATTTCCTGATCGTAATATGCTATCCGGATATTCTCCACATAAAATTTGTAGTGCGTTTTCCTGAACTGCAATATTCGCTTTCGCTAAAGGAACCAATAATTCGGCTGTTTTTTTCTGAGCTTCTGTCTGATAAAGCGCTAAGGAACTAATTGCTCCCGAATTATATTGCAGCTTCATCATCTTTAGAGTATTATCACTTAACTCAATATTTTTCTGTGCAATTTTAAGTTGCTCATCCAATCCTAAAAGATTGTAATAGGACTGTGCAACCTGAACAATAATTCTGGTTTTTAAAGCCGAAAGATTCTCTTTTTGAGCAAAATAACTAGCTTTGGCTTCTCTTTTTTGCATAGTTGCTTTTCCCCATATATCTGCTTCCCAAGACAACTGAATGTTTGCACTATAATCGTCCATATAATCCTTACTGGTAAACTGTGCGCTTAAAGAACCATTAAGCGAGTTTTTAGACTGATAACTACGGCTCGCATTTGCATCAAAATCCAGCGTTGGCAATAGTGATAACTTTGCTTGTTTATACGTAAGATCCAACTGCTCCATGCTTTTTATGGCGATAAGCACCTCGTTATTTTTAACGAGGGCTTTTTCTATCAAATCAACCAACAATGGATCTTTATAGTAATTTTTCCAAGGATGCAAAATAGTATCTCCTGTTAATACTACCTCTTCCCGATATTTTTCGGGAACATTTAATTCTGTGCGAGAATATTTTTTCCCTACTACACAGGATGTTAGCAAAACACCTGCGAATAAAGAAATCCCAATTTTATATAGTACTCTCATTATTATTCTTTTATAGTTTTAATTACTGTTTTCTTACCTGATACTTTTTCTTGTAAATATTGAAATAGTATAAAAAGTAACGGAATTACAAAAACTCCCAAAACAACACCACTAAACATTCCGATAGCAGCACTTACACTAATAGATCTGTTTCCTACTGCTGTTCCTCCTGAGGCAAACATTAATGGTAACATACCAGCAATAAAAGCAAGTGATGTCATGATAATTGGCCTTAATCTCGATCTGGCTCCATCGATAGCTGCTTCTACAATAGATAGCCCCGCATAACGTCTTTGAAGCGCAAATTCTACAATAAGAATGGCATTTTTGGCCAAAAGCCCGACCAACATAATTAAACCAACCTGAACATAAATATTGTTATCAAGTCCTACTGCTTTAACTCCCACAAAAGCTCCCAAAATACCTGTTGGAATAGACAGCAATACTGCAAGAGGTAATAAATAACTTTCGTACTGTGCAGCCAATAAAAAGAATACAAACAGCAGACATAAACCAAATATGGCAATAGTCTGGTTCCCTCCTTCTTTTTCTTCAAGGCTTAATCCTGTCCACTCATAACTATAATCAGACGGAAGTTTATTCAGAACAGTTTCTAGATTCCCCATAATTTCTCCATTACTAAATCCTGGTAATGCTACCGCAGTAATATTAACCGAGTTATAAAGGTTGTAACGATCTACAGATTCTGGTCCGTAAACCTTATGTAGCTTAACAAGAGATTTTACAGGTACCATTTCCATTTTTGCATTTCTCACAAATATCTCATTAAACGCATCCTGATCTGTTCTAAAAATTCCATCAGCCTTAACATTTACTCTGTAAAACTTTCCGAATCTTGTAAAATCTGCCGACTGATCTCCTGCAAAATAAGTTTGTATATTACTTAAAAGCTCACGTATATTAACTCCCATTTGACTAGCTTTCTCCTCATCTACTTCTAGTTCAAACTGCGGATAATCTGCTCTAAATGTAGTATAAGCGTATTGAACTCCTGGTTGCTGCATAATTTGCCCAATTACTTTATCGGCCATAGCTTTTAATGTAGCTGGATTACGTGCTGTTCTGTCCTGAAGCACAATCTCGGCACCACTTGTTACACCAAATCCTTCTACAGGAGGCATTCTCAGTACCATAATCGAACCTTCTTTTATAACCGATAATTTGCCATTAACCATATTAAGAATCTCATCAATATCTTTTACCGCTCCTCTATCTTTTTTAGGCTTTAATTTTATAAACCCTAATCCGTAAGCTGGACTGGCACTATTACTTAAGATATTAAAACCTGTAATACTAGTATTATTTTCAATTGCTTCTACTGTTGCAAGTTCTTTTTCTATCTTTTCAACTACTGCTGTAGTACGATCTAATGCTGTTCCTGGAGGCATTGCTAAACTGTAAAGCATAAACCCATCATCTTCCATTGGTACAAAACTTTTAGGAGTAGACATCATCATTACCATAGCAATAGCACTTATTCCTACAACTAATCCTCCTGCAAGCCATTTTCTGCCAATAAGAAAACGAACTCCTTTAATATATTTACCCGTTAGGTTGTTAAATCCTGTATTGAATCCTACGAAAAAACGTTCTTTAAATCCTGTTTTATGAGCATCATTTTTGTGATCACCACTATGATTGTTCTTTAGCAAAAGCGCACACAACGCTGGTGTAAGCGTAAGTGCATTTACTGCCGAAATGATAATTGCAATAGCAAGTGTATAAGCAAATTGTTTATAGAATATTCCTGATGATCCTGTCATGAAACCAATAGGAATAAATACTGCCGACATTACTAATGTTATCGATACAACTGCTCCTGTAATCTCTGCCATGGCGCTATGTGTAGCTTCTTTGGCGGAAAGCCCAGAATCTTCTTCCATCTTACTATGCACGGCTTCGACCACCACAATCGCATCATCGACCACAATACCAATGGCGAGAACCAAAGCAAAAAGCGTTAGAATATTGATTGTAAACCCAAACACTAGCAAGAAGAAAAACGTTCCTACAATAGCAACCGGAACTGCAATAGCAGGAATAATCGTCGAGCGAATGTCTTGCAGGAATATAAATACTACTATAAAAACCAGAATAAAGGCTTCTATCAAAGTCGATTTTACTTGTCCTGTTGCTTCATCAAGTCTTTCTTTGGTACTCATTACATTTACGTATTTAATACCCGGAGGAAAAGATTTAGACAAACGTTCTACTTCCTTATTAACCCCGATTTCAATATCGTTTGCATTCGACCCTGAAGTCTGTAATATTGCCATTGTAACGGCATTTTTACCGCTAGACTTATTATCTCCACTATAAGAAATAGAACCAAATTCTACTCTCGCAACATCTCTAAGCCTTAAAATATTATGACCATCTGTTTTAACTACAATATTCTCATACTGCTCTGGCTTATTTTTTTTCCCTTTATATCTGATAACATACTCTAAAGCCGACTTTGATTCTTCTCCTAATTTTCCTGGAGCTGACTCTAAACTCTGATCTGCAATTGCCTGACTTATATCTGATGGTACTAACCCTGCATTTGCCATTTTGCGTGGATCAAGCCAAACTCGCATAGAGTAATCTTTTTGTCCAAAAATCTGTACCTGACCTACTCCTGGCACACGCTTCATTTGCGGAACAAGGTTTATATTGGCATAGTTTTGAAGGAACAACTCATCGTATTTGTTATTATCATCTGTATAAAGATTAAAAATAACAATCATACTATTTTGCTGCTTAGAGGTCGTAAGTCCCATTCTTACAACTTCCTGCGGTAATTTTGGCGTAGCTTGTTGTACTCTGTTTTGCACATTTACCGCTGCCTGATCTGGATCTATACCTTGTTTAAAAATTACACTGATAGAAAAAGATCCATCATTACTGGCAGTAGATTTTATGTACCGCATATTCTCAACACCATTTATTTGTTCCTCAAGTGGTGTTACCACAGAACGAATAACGGTTTCACTATTTCCTCCGGGATAAATACCACTTACCATTACTGTTGGTGGCGAAATATCTGGAAACCTCGTTACCGATAATCTTGTAAGACCTATGATACCCAATATCACCAATACAATGGAGATAACCGTAGCCAATACAGGCCTGTCTATTATTTTTTTTAACATGGAAAAATGTTATTTTATATTAAAAACCAAAAATTATTTATTGCTTAGCGCTTTTGTAGCTACTTTTGGAACTACTTCCATATTGTCATAAAGTGCATCAATACTATTTAATGCAATCTTGTCACCCGATTTTACACCTGCTTTTACAAAATAATTTACTCCAGCACTACCTGTAATTTCAATAGGTACCATTGCTACTTTGTTACCTTGTCTTAAAACATATACAAAAAACTTATCTTGTATATCTTTTACACTTGCCATTGGTACGCTAATTACCGAAGACAAACTGCTATTTAATACAACTCTTGCTGAACCTCCTGATCGCAATTGTTTTTTTGGATTTGGAAAAATTGCTTTTAATGCAATAGTTCCCGTAGTACGATCAATATTACCACTGGCAACTTCTAGTTTACCCTGATGTTCGTACAAACTATCATCTGCCAAAATCAAACTTACAGATTGGTTTAATTGTGAATCTTTAGAAAAAGATAAATAATCAGCTTCACTCAAAGAGAAATACACAAAGACGGTATTAATATCTGAAAGTATGGTTAATGGAACAGCATCTGAAGGGGTAACCAAATTACCTACACGATTAGGAATACGGCTGATATAACCGCTCACTGGTGCTTTTATCAAAGAGAAATCAGCGTTAAGTTGTGAAGATCCCAAAGCCGATTTTGCTTGTGCTACTTGCGCTACTGCAGCTTCATAATTGGCTTGTGCTGTTTTTAATTGCATATCCGAATATACTTTAGCATCCACAAGAGGTTTAATCTTTTCAATTTCTAATTTAGCATTTGCAAGATTTGCCAATGCGCTCTTATATGCAGCACGAGTATTATTAACTTGCTCTACAAAAACATCTCCTTTAATTTTAAAAAGTGATTGTCCTTTGCTTACGTAATCTCCTTCTTTTACATAAATTGCTTCAAGATATCCTGAAACCTGAGGCTTAATATCAACATTAACTGAACCTTCGATAATTCCTGGGTATTTTTTTTCAACTTCACCAGTTATAGATTTAGCCTGAAAAAAATCTACTTCTGGTTTTGGAGCTTCTAAAGCTTCCGCTCCACCTTTTCCGCACGAAGAAAAGCTAATGATAATCAATAAAACTACCATTTTACTAAGTGTTTTATTATTCTGGAAAAACTGTTTTGTCATTTTGTTTCGTTTTGAATGAATACATCGAATTTGGCGGCAAAATAACAACCGAAATCCCTCTTTAATTGTTGGAAGATTACCCAACCGTAATTATTCAATACTGAAACGAATACGTAGGTTACCAAAGAAAAAAGAACCTTCAGGATTCTGTTAGAAAGATTCAATAATAAAAAAACCGGATTATTATCATTCCACAAATGACAATAATCCGGTAGTAAAAAGTTCAGTATTGATAAAATTAATACGTAACGTATATCTTTAGAGGTATTAGCGATCCATCCATTGCTTAAAAAAAGGTGCTTTTTCTCGGCTAATGATTACCTCACGTTCAGAATCTCCGTAAAGTAGAATTTTAAGCTTAGCATTAAAGTAATTAGAAATAGATTTTATGCTTTGAGCACGTATAAAAAATTGCCTGTTGGCTCTAAAAAAAATATCTGGATTTAGTTCCTCTTCAAGCTCTTCCATCGTTTGTGGAATTGCTATAATAGTGCCATTTTTAAGAAAAAGATGCGACGTTTTAAATTCCGAATATATAAAATCAATGTCGGTAACATCTACACTTTTATATCCGTCTCGGTAAGTAACTAAAAAACGTAATCTAAAGGATGGTTTATTCATAAAACCTTTAAGAATTCCTGCAATATCCTCCGTATTATGATTAGTTTTTGCCAAAGACTTAAATTTAGTTAAGGCATCCTGAAGCTCATTCTTTTCAATAGGCTTCATTAAGTAATCAATACTATTTACCTTAAAAGCTCTTACCGCATATTCATCATAAGCAGTGGTAAATATGATAGGGCAAGTAATTTTTACCTCTTCAAAAATTGAAAAGCTTATACCGTCTGCCAGACGAATATCCATTGTAATTAAATCGGGCATGGCATTAGTATTCAGCCATGTTACTGTGCCTTGAACTGTATCTATAATATCAAGAATTTTACAATCTGGTTCCAATTCTTCCAATAATCTTTTAAGACGATTGGCATTGATACTTTCGTCTTCTACAATTAAAATTTTCATATTATTATATTAAAGGTAAACGAACACAATAAAACCCATTAGACTCAGAAAAAACAGGCATTCGATCAGATAATATTTTATATCTAAATTCAATATTTTTATTCCCAACACCTGTAGAGACAAAACTTTTGCCCGATGTAGGTTGCAAATTATTCCTTACAACAACATCTCCAACATCCGAATAAATAGAAATTATAAGCGGATTAGACAATGTAGCTACGTTATGTTTTACAGCGTTTTCTACCAATAATTGCAGTGTTAAAGGCGGTAAATGTAACTCCATACAAATTGCATTAACTTGTAGTTTTAACTCGACCTTATCGCCAAGACGTTTCTTTAAAAGATAAAAATAAGCATTCAAAAATTCTATTTCTTCTCTTACTGTAATAGTGTCTTTATTAAGGTTTGAAATCATATAACGATAAACCTTTGTGATATTCTCTAAAAATGAAGCTGCCGAGAGTGGGTCTTCATGAATTAATTCGGTAAGAGTACTAAAATTATTAAACGTAAAATGGGGATCAAGCTGCAATTTTAAAGACTCTAATTCAGATCTTGTTACAGCTTCCTGCAGTTGAGAAGCCTTAATTTTAAGCTCAGCAGCTTCCTCAGAAGTTACACGCCATCTATTAAGCAAAAATATACTCGTATGAATAAAACTTATAAAAAGGGATAATATAGCTGCCATTAAATAGGATTGCCATATAATAAGAAGTTCGCTTTCTTTTAATGGTACCTCGGGGTAAAAAAAATTCCATAAAAAAGAGAACAGATAATTTAAAAGAATGTTCCCTATAATGAGAAACAAAAATTGCACAAAGGCTCTAAAAATAGGCTTTTGTTCCCAACTAATCCAGTGATTTAGAGTACGTCCTACAAAAAGACTTATTTCAGTGAGGATTGCACAATACACCAGAATTAAGGACACATCATGAGTCCAATCTAAATCTAAAAAAGAACCTTCATCGAAATTTCGATAAGGATTTAAGAAAAAATATGAAGACAAGTACACTAAAAAAACGACTGGTATTACTATGATTCTATAATATTTATAGAAAAAATTCTTACCGTTGGTTTTATTTAGTGTCTTTGAATTCATAAGCTAGTATAAGAACAGTTGTTGTATTAAAAAATTAGTGTTGTAATTAAAATCTCTCTATTAATGCGTTATAGCATATTCTGATTTTTTATCGTTTTTTAAAGATTTTGTAGTTTTTTGTTTTCTCATCACTCCCCATTTTATACAAGTCGCTCCCCACGAAAAACCAGCTCCAAAAGTGGTGATTAATATGTTTTGACCTACTTTAAAATCAGCAGCAAAATCCCAAAGACATAACGGAATTGTCGCCGATGTTGTATTACCATATTTATCAATATTCACCTTAACTTTTTCTGCACCAATACCTAAACTTTCGCTTACAGCATTAATAATCCTTAGATTAGCCTGATGTGGCACAACCCAATCAACATCTTCTACGCTTAAATTATTACTAGCAAGAACATCTTGAGAAACGCTACTCATAGATTCTACAGCTCTTTTAAATACAAAAGCTCCTTCTTGCTTAATATAATGATCTCGGTTTACAATACTTCCTACAGTAGCAGGAAGCTTAGAGCCACCTCCAGGTACTAATAATGCCGATGTTCCGCTACCATCAGTACGCAAGATGCTTTTCATCATTCCATACTCTAAGTCTGTTTTTTCCAGAAGAACTGCCCCTGCTCCATCTCCAAAAAGAATACAGGTATTGCGATCTTCATAATCTACAATTGAGCTCATTTTATCAGCACCAACCACAATGATTTTTTCGTATCGACCACTTTCAATCATGCTTGCACCTACTTCTAGCGCGTACAAAAAACCACTACAAGCAGCGTTAAGATCAAGGCCAAATGCATTAGTTAGTCCACTTATTTCGCATAATTTACTTGCTGTAGGAGTCAAAAGATGGTCAGGAGTTGCCGTTGCCAGCAGTAATCCATCAATTTCTTTTGGGTCAACATCATAGTTTTGCAATAAATTTTCAATTGCAGCACAAGCAAGGTCTGAAGTTGCTTGATCTTTGCTAGTAGCTAGTCTACGTTCTTTTATTCCAGTTCTCTTTTCAATCCATTCAACAGTTGTGTCAACCGTTTTAGATATCATCTCATTACTTAGTATAGAAGTCGGTACAAAGCCACCTATAGCCGTAATTGTTGCATTCATTTTTAATCGATTATGTTGTTATTTCTTTGCTTTTTATATAAAATAAAAATATCATCAGAAATTAGGGAAAGATAATAGGGGTATATCTAAACCTGCTGCCATGATTCTGGTTTTACTTTTATGAACTAAAGAATCCCAAAAACCATACCTTTGTGGTACCATTACTAAAATATCTGCATTATAATTCTTGATTTCTTTCTGGATCTCATTAATTACAGCATTAGATTTCACAGTCTTATAAATATATTTAACTTCTTTAAACTCTTCTTCAAGCGAAGAATTTAATAGCTGTACCCCTTGCTCCTGCTTAAGATCATCTATTTTTTGATCTACGCTAAAGAACTCTAGCTCTGCTCCCAGATTCCCTACTAAATCTTTTAACCAGCTAAATCTTTTTATAGAAGAGAAACTTAAAGTGTCACAAGCATAAAGTATTTTTTGTATGTTATGAAAACGAGCATTTTTAGGAACTGCCAATACTGGTATATTTAGATTTTTTATTACCGAAGTTGTCGAATTTCCTAATAATTCCTGCTCAAAAGACCGTTCTGCCATTCCCATGACAACTAGTTCAGCATTAGTATCTTCAATTATCGAAACAAGCTGATCCTCAAGAAAAGAATATTTACAGAAACTACTTACCTCAATAGCATAAAGATTTGAAATTTCTTTTCCAAAAGCCTCTAGTTTTTCGGTAGCTTTTTCAATTTGCTTTTGCATAGCTTCAGCTGTAATATGCGCATTAGAGCTATGTAAACTCAAAGAAAAAGAATTAAACAAAACAAGTTTGGCACTTGTAGCTTTTGCAAGTCCCGCTGCATAAGCAACAGCGTTATTTGCTATATCAGAAAAATTTGTAGCAGCAATAATAGTAAGTGGTGAGCTCATAGTTATATCATTTTAAACAATTATAAAAGTAAAATTCCTTAATTAACCACTTAAATTGTTTTTAAAACGACTGAAAGGTCATTTTTCAGACCTCAACCGTATTATTTCGTTCCCGAAAAAAACGAATAGTTCTCATAAATACGATAAAATACGAATGCAAAAATATTGTTACTACAACATCTTTAGCTTTTATAATTTAATTTTTTCATATTCTGATAATTTCCTTTCCGTAACAAAAAACAGCAAGGCTAATTCAGCTAATAAAATTATTGCAAAAACCTTTTTGTTTACTTCATCTACAAATAGCGATGCTACACAAAAACCAATAATATTACATACCGAGATTACAAAAAATGCAATTGAAGCAAAATGATTTAAAAAATTCCAATTCTCAATATTTTTCATCGATTTCTTAGTTCTATAACCATAAAAACGATTAATATTTTTGGGCGGAAAAAGCATTAATAACATTGAAACAAAGAATAAAAATATTGACACTAAAAATTCTGTTTGCATAATTATTGTTTTTTTTAAAGATTAAAAATGAAAGACTATTTATACCTGATTTGTTACAAATAAAAAGAATAAAAGAAGATGACAACCAATGTTTTACCTAAAAGAATACCTCAAAAACAAAATCGGATAAGATACTATTAGCCTAAGATAATCTGAGTCAAATTCTAATTAATCCAGACAGTATAACATTCTATCAATACCAATTAAATTCTAATTATTTTAAAAAAATAATCAAATCCTTATCAATTAATTCCTATTTTTAAACTTGTAAAAGCAAGACGCAACAAGAAAGTGTACAGCTATAATTTTTGAAGTAAAATGAAAAATAATATCAAAATAACAATTCCGAAGCCTTGCCATGAAAATTGGCTAGAAATGACACCATCTGAAAAAGGTAGATTTTGCAGCAATTGCCAGAAGAATGTAATTGATTTTACAAAAGCATCAGACAGAGAAATTCTTATGTCATATACTAAGAATAATACCTTATGTGGTCGTTTTAATAGCACGCAACTTAACCGAAATATCACAACTCCAAAAGAGAAAAACTCTTTTTGGATGATTGCTGCTGCATCTGTAATTACATTTTTAGGATTAGGTAATCAAACAACAAGAGCACAAGAAAAAGCAAAAACAGAACAGACAGACCGCAAACAACTTAAAGAGAATATAAAGGCTAAATCTAAAAAAGACCTCATAACCTATACAGGAACTTTATATGATTCTCGAAACAACCCAATAACAGATGCTAATGTTAAAGTAAAACGAACCAAAATTGAAACCAAAACTAATTTTGACGGAGAATTTACAATAAAGGCAAAAAAAGGAGCTGTTTTAATATTTCAGCATGAAGATTTTTCAACCACCGAATTTAAACTTGAAAATGATCTCAAAATTAAACCAATAATGAAAAATTATTATTTTATAGGAGAAGTCGTTACTGTAAAAACAGAAGATGATTAAATACATTTTTAAAACTCATAAAAGTTAGACACACACAAAATGTATTCCCGTAATATTATTTGTCTGATCAAAATTTAATTCAAATTAAAATGAAAAATAATATCAAAATAACGATTCCCGAGCCTTGCCACGAAAATTGGCTAGAAATGACACCAACCGAAAAAGGTCGGTTTTGCAGCAATTGCCAAAAGGATGTAATTGATTTTACAAAAGCATCAGATAGAGAAATTCTATTAGCATATACTAAGAATAATACCTTATGTGGTCGTTTTAATAGTACACAACTTAACAGAAATATCACAACTCCAAAAGAGAAAAACTCTTATTGGGCGATGGCTGCGGCATCTGTAATTACCTTTTTAGGATTAGGTAATCAGAGTGCAAAAGCACAAGAAACTATAAAAACAGAACAAACCGATATAAAACATAATGACACAATTTCTGTTGATAATAATGACGAAATTACATATACCGGAACCGTTTATGACGAAGAAAAACTACCAATGCCTGGAGCATCCATAAAGATAAAAGGAAAAAATATAGATTCTGATTTTGATGGCAAATTCTCTATAAAGGCAAAAAAAGGAGATATATTACAAGTATCTTATCTTACTTATGATAATGTAGAATTCAAACTTACCCATAACCCAAAAATTAAAATAAATTTAAAGAAAACTACTGCCTCTAAAGATGAAATGATAATTACGCTTGGTGCAATAATCATAAGAAATCCAGAAGACGAATACATAGAATTTTAAAAATAAAAGACATAAAAAACCGAGTTTGTAACTCGGTTTTTTTTATAAATAGAATTGATTCTTATCAATAATCCCTATTTTTAAAACTTGTAAAAACAAGACATAACAAGAAAGTCTACACCTATAATTTCCGAATTAAAATGAAAAATAATATCAAAATAACAATTCCGGAGCCTTGCCACGAAAACTGGCTAGAAATAACACCAACTGAAAAAGGTAGATTTTGCAGCAATTGCCAGAAGAATGTAATTGATTTTACAAAAGCATCAGACAAAGAAATTCTTATAGCATATACTAAAAACAATAACCTATGTGGTTGTTTTAATAACACTCAGCTTAACCGAAATATCATGACTCCAAAAGAGAAAAATTCTTTTTGGATGATTGCCGCTGCTACTATGATTGTATTTTTAGGATTAGGAAATCAAGCAGCTATAGCTCAAGGCAAGGTACAAACAGATAAAAAACAACAAGGTGATTCTATAAATATTAAATCTACAAAAAATAAATATTCTGGGATTGTATTGGATGAATCCGATAATCCTTTACCGGGTGCATTTGTAATGATTAAAGAAAGCAAAGTTGGAATTTACACTGATGGTGAAGGTAAATTTTCAATCGACGCCCAAAAAGGTCATAAATTAAAAATTTTATTTATTGGCTATAAAGATTTAGAATTTAAACTTAAAAAGAAATCTAAAATTATAATCAAACTGGAAAAAATACCAACCCCTGGAGTTCTAATCATTACAAAATACGACAATGAATAAAACAAAAAAACCGAGTCATTTCTGACCCGGTTTTTTCTTATTGTTTAAAGAAGAATTATTTTACTTCTTCTAAAGCAAAAACATCTGTATATCAAGACATTACAGAGAACATGGTACAAATAAGGTACAAAATAAATCCAATTTATCCATGAAATAGGTACTGAGTATAAAAAACAAAACTATTAAATTTTGCTCATCTGACCTTAAAAGGGGCGAATACGAACCTTTTAATCGAAGATTTGAAGGTTTTAGCTGGCTCTTTCGAGGATGTTTTATAATGAAGTGATAAAATAAAGCTATTGCCGAAATTAATGGAAATAAAAGTTAACTTTAATTATACTTAAAATTAGTATTGAGCTTTTGCTATAAAACTATAATAATATATTTTCAATACTAAAACCTAATTCATATTCGATTGAATCACTTTCTAAATCAGGATCAATGTCTATTTCATTTAAAACCAATTTCGCAGTTCTTTCATCTGTATATACATCAATTGCTTTTGGCATTTCTAAACCAGATAATTCTTCAATGAGTGACACATTTACTTGATAAGTATTTGCATCATCAAATTGCATAAAAATTTGATCATCAGATTCTAATTGTTCAATAATATTATCTTTTAATAACAACTTGTTTTGACTCATCATAAATCCAACTCTATAAAGCTTTCCGTCTTCTTTCTCAAAAACAACTACCTTCCAAAATAATGAAGGAATTTGTATTTGAGCGTTATTTATAGGTGTTACAAAATATGGATTGGAATTTGATAGAACTGGTCCTGTAAAAACACAGATTCGCAACTGATTTTGTTTTGCTTCGGTATGAAGAATATAATCTTCTAAACTTCTCCAAATATCTCTATTTAAATCTTTATGTTGAGGAACTGCATTTGTATAATAAAATGTTGAATCTGCTGCATTTAATGCAATTCCAATGGTTTCTCCCCATTGAACATCTTCTCTTTTAGTCATATGCCCTCTATCAAAATTACTTTTAGCAGAGCTGTAAAGTTCTGTTCCCCATTGCAAATCTTTTACTATCCTATTGTCTTTACGCCAATTGTCTTTTCTAGGAACTTTTTTAAATTCTAAACCGTCAATATTAGTTGCTGTATAAAAGGGAAATTTATGAGATGACGATAATTGCAAACTATAGTTGATGTAATTTATTACATTATTGCCATCTTCATCAATCACTAAATCTCTGGATTGCTCTTGATTTAGTATTGGTAAAAGAACTTTTTTGTTTAAAATAAACTCATCATCATATCCTTTAAATAACATTTTGCTTTTCATCTAGTTAGTTTTTATGATTATCTTTGAAAAATTGAATAATTTTATTTATTAGTATTCCTTCATTTCTTATTTTTAATCCATCTATAAGAGCCGGTTCATCAGATTTACTTCCACCTCCGCTATGATGCAAAGCAACAACCTCCCATTCAGAATTAAAGACAGGAGATCCTGAAGAGCCTTTAAGAGTGTCGGTAAGATACTGAACAATTCTTTCGTTCGTATGAGTCACAATATTATGATATAATGAAATTTGTTTCATCTCTCCCCTCGGATGTTGAATAATATTAACAAAATCATTTATTAAAATTTCAATCTCTTTTAACTCAATAAAACCATATTCTCCTAATGTATTATTTTCATCACTTAATTTAAAAATAGTTGCATCACAGTCTTTTACTTCTGAACAATACCAAGGTCCATTTACATCAACCATAAAACTCCTAGAAGGAATAGTATTCCCATTAATATCGAGTTCATAATCAAATATTACCCTTGTTTTTTCTATGTCTTTTTGATTATTGATTACATGATAATTAGTAATAAAAAAGACATCATCAATATCTTTTACTTTGAACAAAAAACCAGTACCAACATTATATCTATTATTACCAATTTTAATCTCAACTTTTCCAACTGATTTACTTTTCTGTACCCCTTTAGCCAAAAAATTAACGGGCAGTAAGGTACTTCGATCCATTGTTAGTACTTCTAATGTCTCATTGGAAACATCCTTCCAATCAGAGGATTCATCAATGTCAGGACTTTCCGAAAAATCAATTTCTTTAGAAATTAATGCAGATTTTAGAAATTGGTTATCTGGATATGAATCTAAAACGGATTTCACCAATTCACTTACCTTACTGTTTTTATCTGCCTCACTAAGAACACTACTCCAAACATCCATTGCGTTACCACTAGTATCAATGAACTGCTCTTTTAACCCTGATGCTTTTACATATTTTTTTATACTATCCTTATTGGATACTAATTCACTTAACACATCATTTAATTGTGTTAGTTTTTTTGTCCAAGCCATAATTATTTAAAAATTTGTGGATAATCCATTGCAACTCTGTCAATAAGACTTTCAACCATTGTTTTTTCAATACAAATGTTTATTAGCTGAGAAGACATTGATACGGCTGAGTCTTCAACGAATAAGGAAACATTCAAGCCAATATTCTTTGCTAATGTTCTGATAGACATACTGGATTGGTAAAATTGTGGAAGCTTTATGATTAACTGTTCAACAGATAACCCTCTAAAATGTGCTCCTCTAATTCTTTCGTAAAGCAAATTAAGCTTTGCTTTTTCTGAAGCATGAGTTAACTCTAGTGGACAAAAA
The DNA here is from genome assembly GCF_000737695.1 of Flavobacterium hydatis. Taxonomy (GTDB): domain Bacteria; phylum Bacteroidota; class Bacteroidia; order Flavobacteriales; family Flavobacteriaceae; genus Flavobacterium; species Flavobacterium hydatis. The sequence continues at coordinate 113,734 of NZ_JPRM01000014.1, read as the reverse complement.
TAACGTGATTCAAAAATTGGCTTAACCAGATTTGGATTTAGTAGATATTCTCCGAAACGTTCATCCTTTCTTGCGTAACTTTCAAAGAAACTTTGAATTTTTGAATCAACATCTAAAACCTTACTATCAGCCGTAACATAGACAAAATCGTAAAAAAGACTGTCTTTATGTTCATACTCCATTAAAGAAAAAGGGTGATATTCTATAGGACAATCTTTTTTAGATACTTGAATTTTATCAATAGAATCAATTAGCAAATAGCCTCTAGGTATATCTTTGGTTGAAGCAAACTTTGATGCCCAATGCGTGTCCATTGGCTGCCACTTCGCTTCGCTTATTACAACACAATCTCCCTGTTTAATTTTTAGCATCTCAATTACTTCTGGGAAAAATAAAATAGGAATTCCCACAGAAGCATTACAACCAGCGCTTATAGACATTAATTTTTTGCCACCGTCCGTGGGTGGAAGTAACAAAGTCCCTACCCCTCCCATAACTTTTTTTGATTTTCCAGGGGGATAAAACTCAAGCCATTGCTTGCTTTGCATTGCAATATCTTCTTGTTCGTGCTGTCGAACTAATTTAGATGAACTTGACCAATACAGCCCTGGAACACGAGCAATCCAATCTGAAACAACAAAATTGTATAAATTAATTTTCTGCCCCCAATATTTTGTTGGCTCAGCAATAACACTTTTCCAAAATTCTTCATCTGTATAAAACCAATAAGTAGTATTGGCATCAGCTACCACAGTCTGACTACTTGTTTCTTGAGCAAAAGAATAATTTTCAATTGTTTCAATAATTTTAGCTCCTTTATATAATTCTTGTAGACTCATGACTAATTATGTTTTTATATAATTCTTTCGTAGCCCATATATGATTTTAAACTTTTTACTATCTCCATATTGTTTTTCGATTTCCGTTAGCAATTTATTCATAGTTATCTTCTTAAATTGATTCCTTCGTACTTTGTAAAGTGCATCACTCCAAATTTCATTTGCTGTACTCTTAGTGAGCAAATCTGATTCCTTTCCTCCAGCTTTTTTCCAAATAGTAGTTAAGGCAGTACCGTTGGGATATAATTCAACTATTAGCTCTTCTGTACTTTGCCACCACTCATCAGTCGGAATATTGACCGAAGATATCGTGCCAGAAATAACAAGTGCTGCTTTAGTGATAAAATCCAAAAGATAATGACATTCTGCCAAAGCAAATTTCCAATTGTTACTCTTTGAAGCTTTACTATTAATTATGTAAGCGGAATTAGTAAATCTTTTCACTGCAATTAACGTTCCTAGTTGAGTTGCTTCAACTGCAGTAATATTTCCTGTGTAATTACTAAGATAATCTTTGAGATTACTATCTTGAAGATTAAACTTATCGAAAATAGGAATCACACTTTTAATATTATTTCGATTAAAAAATAAAAAGTCCCAAACACCTTTCTGACTTATATGATCTATTATAAAGACATCATCGGGTATTTCTGTATTAGAATTTAAACTTAACTGATTAAGGAGAGCTGCTGATGTTTTCGTTAAAAAATTATTCTTAGCATTACCTGAAATTTTCATCCAAAATTCAGATCTGTTTGGATAAAAGAGAATATTGCCATGTTCAGACTGTGAAATTTTGTCTATAAGTTCTTCAGAAATATTAGCACCTAAAATCAAACCATCAAATAATTTACTAATTTCTTTATCTGGTTCTTTTAATCCAGTTTTAATCTCATTTCCAATTAAAATCGCTTCCAGCCAAACTTTTTGCCAATTAGCATCCAAAACTTTTAATTTACTTAAGTTTTTTGGTGACTTTGAGCAAATTTTACCCGCGATTTTAATCAATCGTATATCGCCGGTTCTAACAGCATAATCAATAATAGATCCCTCATTCTTTCCTTTAACTATTATATCAATTGCATCAAAGTGCGATGAATCCTTGTCAACTTTCATAAGTTCAGTCAAAGCTTCATATAATTCCAATTGAAAATTTAAATTCTGGGCATAAAGTCTTAACCAACCATTGTTTAATGAGAATACTTTTAGCTCTTCAAACATTAGTTGAGAAAGATTTTTAGGCAGCTTTTCAATGAAGCATAACTCAGATTCTTTCGATTGACTAATAAAACGCGTAATTTTAGATAAAAACAATGGCGATTCCATTAACCACATATAAACCACAACCACTTTAGAAACATTTATTGTTTTTAAATACAATTCCAACTCAATTTCTATTAATTTGTCCCACCAATTAAGATTATTACTTTTTAGATTATCAAAAAATAATTTTAAATCATTAGAAGTTTTTCTGATTGAAAATATATTATTTTTTATCCACTTAGTAAGAGCTTCTGAAAGAAGAACTGTGGAATTTCGATAACTTTCTGTTCTAAAATTTTTTAATATCACTATATCAGAAAATTGACCACCGTCCATTAATTGAATAATTTTCACTAACAATTTCTGTTTAAAATCATTCCCTTGATTATCAGCAGGAGCAAATTTTGCAATAATATGTGAAAGTGTATTTAATCTTTTTATATCAACTACATCCTCCATCTTTTCGAACGTATCAAGGCCTTTTGCAACGAAATTAATATCATCTCTTGAAAGAGATTTTGAGCCAATAACTTTCTCAAAATTCTCTATACGCTGTTTTACCGAAGAATCTCCAATTAATAATTGCTCAATAAATTCTACCGGTTTATGATTGTCATTTTTTGCAATAATAAAAAAATCTGATCTAAGAAACTTACTTTGAACACTCTCTGGAACTGCAACTAAATTAATACCTTCAACTATCTTATCATCATTATTAAAAGAAATCCCAAATTGAAAACTTTGCCGTTCCTGCTCAGTAAGACGCTTCCATATCTCTATTACTGCCAAACTAAAATTTTCCTGTCCAATCCAAATTAAAGTGTTTTTATAATTTTTCACATTAACATATCCATTAATTAGCTTACTGAATCTTCCTTGAAATGTCGACGATATCAAATCAGGATCAACCTTATTTTTATATTCAACTTGAATAGATTCTAGTACTACATCTTTTACTATTTTATCGGGTAATAAGTTTATGATTTGGCCTATATCCTCAATACCAAGAATATCTTTTTTAAGGATAATTAGAACATGTGAAAATTTTCTGCCTCTTCTTACCTCAGGAGACAAATCTTCAAAAGTTTTCATTATAAGAAAATATTCGCCTTCAAAAAAACCTCGAATGGCAGGAACCCACATAACTCCTCCAGTTTGATCCTGTAGATCAGCTCTGAATGCTATATTTTTAGCCAAATTAATATCTGGCATTGTGGTCTTAATCAAACCCCATGCTTTGTTTACTTCTCCACAAATTGATTGATGTACTAAAAATTTCACTATAATGCTTCTTCAATTAGTTGTGTTATGTCTTTTGTGTGAGTACCATCAGCTAATACTAAATATCCGAATTCTTCTGGTCCTTCAATCAGATATTTCTCTTTATTCTCAGGTGTATCGAGAGCAAATCCTTGGGCAGATAATCCTATTATTTTCAAAAGTTCTGAATTCCAATTAGACTCTACAAAATTTAATAAAAGAGGTAGTTTACTTTTTAATATATCGTATGGTTTTTCTTCTGTATTCATTTCGTCCCAACAAGTTAAAACGATTGTTAGTTTCACGTTGTTGTTGATTAAATGGTAGTCGTAACCTTTCGAATGCAATATAATTTGCAATAATTCTATAAAAAAACTTTGATCAGATATTTTATCTTCGACAATTGGTAACGTCTTTTCTGTGCTTTTTTTATGTTGCTCAGAAAAAGTTATATCACTAATATCAAGAGACTTATTAACGCTATTTAATCTTATAAAAAGGACCCAACTATTACTTTCGCTAATTGATGTTTTCCATTCCTTATTTAATTCTCTATTTTCAACAATACTTAAAACTTGTTCTCCTCCATATTCTGGACATCTTAAATCTATTTGCCTTTCTGAGAATTGTATAGGTAAATAAAACTTAACACTTTTTTCAGCAGGAGTTGTCTGTGGTTCTTCACCAGCAGATAAAGACTCTCTTGCACCGAAAATAGGCGATAAATCATCTACAGCTTTATAAAGTTTGAGATTACTCTTCTTTTTTTGAAGCCTTGAATAAAATTGTGATAAAAACACCGTTTTAGATGAATGTGGTTTACCAATTAATAATATTGATTTGCTCATTTAATTAACTTTATAATTTAAAAAAATATCTCTTCCCACATTTTTATTCTCCAATGTAATTTCTGTCTTACTAGCGCTAAATATTACAGAGAGAAGCCAGTCCAGTACAATTATATTATTTTTATGTACTAAAACATCTGGATCTTCGGCAGAAAAGTTACTAATATCTATTTCCGTAAAGTTGTTCTCAAAAATTTCACTTAATTCTTCTTGTAGCTTTTCCTTAATCTTAGTATGAACTTCCTCCTTTCTGTCGCTTTTGGACCAAACAGCAATTACTGGTCTATTTTTTAAGTCGTGTTTTAACATTTGTGCTATATCTACAACCTCGGTTTTCCCTTGGTTTTTTCTATTTATAAGATCTTCACAGTCAATAAACAAAATAAAAGCATTTGAATGTTCGTAAACCCATCTTGCATTTTCTGCTCTTTCATCCTCTCTATTTTGGGACCAAATTGAGAAAACTTCTCCAGAAGCATCTGATAAAAAAATGTCTTTCAATAATTTTGATTTATTTCGCAATGCTAAATGTAGTAAACGAATATATTGAGCTGGAGTTGGATCAGGAAATGCAACACTTTCCTTTTGCACTTTTAACTTATGATAAAATTCGTCCCAAGCTTTAATAGTTTTTGTTCCACAAAAATCAAAATCTTGGAGTTTAACGCCTCTTAAAAGCAATGTAAAAAGCATAGCGAGATAAGTTGTTTTTCCTGCATCTGCTTTACCTACGACACCAATAATAATTGCTGGATTTCTGAAAGTAACTTTAATTAATTCTTCTATATTTAAAGCTTCTCCAGACCAAGGTAGATCTGACACCTTTTCTTTTTTTATAGTAGTTATCTTTTTAGATGGTTGCGCGTTTGAATTTATCCAAAACTCGCAATCAGCAGGTTTGTCTTTTCCTTCGTGGCAGTTAATAGGAGCAGCACATTCTGGATTTGAACAGTTTCCTCCCATACTATTTTGTATTTGTAATTTTTATTAATTGAAAGTCATGAAAAAGCCAATTTACTAATTCAGTAGGAAATAATTTTGTACTTAATTCTATTCCTACCAACTTCTCAAATTGAGTCAATTGGAGTTTATTCCATAAGAGTCCATTGATAAAGTATAATAAGTTGGTTTTCCCGGTAAGTAGCTCCTGCTCTGGCAATATGGTTTTTAATGTTTCTGAATGCTTTTGAATGGCTGTAAGAAAGTCTTCAATTGTCATTTCTTGTTCCGTAATTACCTTTAGTTCTTTATAAGTTCCTTTAAGAAAATAATCAACGGCTTTTGGGTAAACTACAGGAATGAAATATGAGTAGTCCTTCGCTAATAGTATTTCTAAAACACTTTGATCAAGTTCTCGATAACTTGTATCTGCAGACGTTGAATATCCTGCCTCCTTCCACCATAAAAGTTCAGATCTAATCTCTGATGATTTATTTTTATCGTAAATTTCTTTTTTAATCACCTCTAACTCTTCATTCAATACACTTTGAATTATATTTTTATTTTCATTGGCAATAGTAACAATAGCCCTAAGACAACCGTCCATAATAATTTTTATTCCCTTAGCTGTTCTTGAAGGAAACTCATATGTCCATTCAGCTGCTTCATCAGGTAAATATGGATTTGGAGAATCAAAATTTGCTTTTCCAGCTTTGTTTGTTGGCCCTACTGCATCTTCTAAATACTTTGTCAACGATTCTTCGTTTGGTAAGTACTTAGTTATATCTTTTAAATCAATAGTTTTTTTAACTAATTCATTTCCATCCGACAAGGCCCATTCTTTGTTAGCAGTTTGATTGATGTTATTTCCTAATTTAGAAATAAAATCTAAAATAATTCTTTTTTCTTCTCCTAATAGCTTAAAGTATTTGATGATATTTCTACTTGCAAACCAAATAAGCAATGAGTTATTTAAATCCTCACTTGTAATATTTAAAGCTTCAAGCATAACTGCTTTTATGTAAGTTAAGGGAGTATCCTTGGTATTTGATAAGAAAGTACTCCAATTTTTAATGATAATTTCTTTTACTTCGATTATATTGACATCATCTGCTGATATATCCGGATTTATTGCTATCAAAGTATATGAAACTATTTTTATTTTACTTTTTACCAGTTTCTTAGCAATTTCATCTGCAGCCTTTTTTAATTTTTTAAAATCTTCATCATTAATTACTGAAAGAAGATTGGAATTCAAGTACTCTTGTATCATAAATATTATTTTTTTTAAATAAAGTTAGTCCATTAAGCAAATTCTTAATATTAACATTTCACTAAATATTAGTTCCAGTTTTTAATTAATACCCGTTTTATTCTTTAATTACTTATAGTCCATGTAATTAACATACTCGAAGATTGGCATCAATTTTAAATGATCATTACCTTTGTTCCCTATATTTTTATATGAAACTATTCTAACTTGTAGTGATTAACAAATATTACAATTTAATATGAACATTCTTTACGGAAAACCATATTAACCTTCAAATATATCGATTACCAAATATCAATAACCAAGTATTAATACCTGTTTATTCATAATTTAATACGTTAAGCTATCGGGGACTACAGCATTTTATTTATTTCATGATACTCAATAGATGACTCATTATATTTTTTAAGTATTTCACTTTTGTTAATGGATACTAGCTTTGAGTCCTGAATATTAAGCGCATATCTGCATTTATTGTAAATAGTCATTGCAGTATGTCTTGATAATCCCATATTCTGTAATGCAATAACAATTCTATTTTGAGTACCATACTCTAAAAGAGTTGCCCAATTTTCTCCCGAATTCTCTTCACCCAATAGGTTTATTACTATTTGATAGTAATGATTAAAATATTTTTCAAACAAAAATCTTAAGACATATTCAATATCATCAATAATTTTTTCAATAACGATGTTAACATGATTTAAATTATTTTTCTCAAATACTGCAAATTCATTATAATCAACTTGTAACTGCAAAGATTTTTCATCATGCCAGTTAAGAGACTGAACTATGATTTGATTTAAAGTTATTCCATTCATCCATTGGTTCATTATAACAGCATAGTATTTCATACTATTCTTATTTGAAAGCTTTTTTTCAGCTTTATCCCACTCATATAAATCATACATACTTTCCAAAATCTGCAAACAAACAGCATACGAAATATCTGTATTTGGAAGTCTTAAATCCTGCTTTTTTAAATGTCTTCCTTTTAAAACATTAAAAATTTTTTGCTGTTTACTAATATTTATCGACTGGTTGGTATTAAGAATTTCTCTGGGTACAGTTATATCCTTTGTAATGCTTTTGGCAATTTCAATTATATTTTGTTTATTTTTCTGGATAAGTTTTTCAATAACAGGGCTTTTGTATGAAGACCTGATTTCTAAAGTATCGATACATATTATGTTTGCTATGTAATCTAAAATTTCTTTTTCAGTTTCCGTACCACTGATATTTTTGTTTAATAAAATTTTTTCTATTTTCTGAAGATTCTTGTCAATTTTGGTCAAAATTGTAGGCTTTAAAGTTATGGGCTTTTTGAGCAAAATAGTACTCTTATTTTCCCATGTACAATACTCATGTTTGATGCAGTATATATTTCCAAATAATTCTTTATTTAACCTCCCTGCCCGGCCAGTAAGATTCCAAAAATCAATTTCTTCCAATTTTCCTAAACCATTTTTATTATTTAGGATAAATAAGTTTTTAGTCGGCATATTGACCCCCTCTAATAATGTCGATGTACAGAATACATTCCTGATTTCCTCGCTCTTATATAAATCTTCAACAAGATTTCTCAATAATTGCGGAAGTTTTCCATGGTGGTAAGCAACTCCATTTTCTATTAAGTCAGCCAAAAAATAATCTTTATGGATGTAATCCCTAATTTGTTTTGAGGCGTTCGCAATGGCAGTTGTGATCTCTATTTTTTTATTCTCTCTGTTTTTTACATAATCAACCGCTCCATTTATAGTTTTTGGTTTGCTGTTATTATAAATTAGATTATTCGAATTCTCCCCCAGATAATCTATCACTTTACTGATCGTGGAAAATTTTTCATTAAAATTTTCTGTCTCAATTTTTTTGAAATCATTTTTCTCAATTAATTCTACTCTTTCACTTAATATGTCTATGAAGTATAAATTTTGCGAAACTGGCGATTCATCTGTTTGAAAATAATTATCGCTAGTCTGACTGTCAAACAAATTCAAAAAAACCTCCGGATTTGAAACATTGGGCGAGGAGAAATACAACTTAACGTTTTTACCATATTTGCTCAACGTTCGCTCAATAGCAGAATAAGTGGTTATGCTTCTTGAATCCTTTTCCTGTGCGAGTTTATGAGCCTCGTCTACGAATAAAAAACCTATAGGAGGATTGTTTTTTTGCGACAAATAACTGATTAATCTTTCTGGTGTTAAAATGAGAATATAGTTATGAACTTCCTCTGTCAGTAGATCGCTAATATTGGAATTTGTTGCAATTTTATAATTATAGCGTTCAAGTATGCTTTGTAATTCTCCTTTTAAATCTATTGTAAACTGATTAATTAGAGCTCTTGTAGGAACTAATACAACTAAATTTTCAGGAGGAATATTTTTTATAACTTTTCTAATAAAAGCTTTTATTATAAATGATTTTCCCATTGAAGTAGGACCAGAAAAGCTATATCTCAAGCTTGAACTTAAATTCTTAAACAATAAATATTGAGAATCCGTAAAAACCTGATCCTCGGAGTCTGGAACATGCTGGATTATCTTTTTTGCTTCCACTTCAATCATCCGATCAAATGGGATTAAAGAATGATTTGAATTTAAATTTTCCAGATATCTTACTGCGGGAAAATTACCCAATTTTGAATATATAGCTTTTGACATCGTTCTATATATTTCATTATCACAATAATTATAATTAAGAAATGTAACAATCTGGTAAGATCTGTTTCTTGCTGCTGAATCTAATGAATTTGAAAGAATATCTGCAAATCTCAATGAATCCTTCAATTCTTTATTTGAAAGAATGCTTTTTATCTCTTTATTTATAGCTTGTTCAGCATTTATCAAAGAACATTTATCGAATAAAATTTTGAAATATTCATCACGCAGTATGTCCTCGGTTAATTTATCTATGATTTTTAGTTGGCTCATAACAGTTCCTCTATTATGTCCTTTCTAGTCTCCTCTAAATCAGAAAATGGAATAACGTATATATAAAAATTATAACCAGTGAATTCGGCTTTCTTTATTTGGTAATTTATTGAGTTTAATAATGAATTAACCTGAGCAGTAATTTTAGTTCTGATATTTTCACGAAATTCATGATTGGGCAACTTTTTTTCGTCGGGATCAATATCAATATTAAATCCTAAAAAGATTCCAAATGAATGGTCAATATTTGTTTCGTCTGTGCTTGCACTTGGTATGATAATTTTTTTTAAGAGATCATAGCTATTCTCATCGTAAGCTTCCTTTACCAGCTGGCTGCTTACTAATTCAATTTCAAAGTCTTTTTTTACTCCTTTTTGGGAAAGTAATTTACCAATGGATTCAAATGCTTTATAAATGCCTTGCTGCAAATCAGAATGTAGCTTTGATTCTCCAAAAATCAATTGATAATCCTTATCGTTTAATTTCAGCAAATGAACTCCGTCTGCACCATTAACAAACATTTGATTTGATGTTTTAAGTTCTAGTTTTGTTAGAATTTTTGGAGCATTTAAATGAGATTCTAATAGGCAATAAAGTAATATTTCCCCAAGTTCACCTCCTTCAGTCTCTTTAGTTGTAGATGAAGTATTTTTTTTGATTTCTAAATGATTTCTTAGAAGGCCTCTTGCTTTATCAGTAAGCGTCCTAAATTTTCCTTCATCAACTAATTTCCTTACTTCTGTTCGGGACAAAGCAAAATAATGCAGCTGGTCGGCTAATAATTCAATCAGTTCATTGTATACAAATTGATTATTAGTAACCCGCAGAGTAAATAAATTTAATTTATTTAAATTTTCTAGCTCCTGATCCTTTATATCCGAGTAGAACAAATCGAGAAAATCTTTTCTAATATCAGTTTTTAAACTCATCAGATATATTGTATTAGAAGATTAAACAAAAAATATTTATTGTTTTGAAGTAAAAGCTTCATTTAGAAAAATCTACAATACAATTATACAAAAAAAATAATACTAGTCTTAATAAAAGTTTTTATTAAATAACGGAGTTAAAAAGCTCCGTCATCTGCAAAGGAATAGTAAATATCCGGAGTAATGATCAAATGATCCAGCAGTACAATATCGAGTATTCCCCTCGCTTCCTTTACTTTTCTGGTTATCTGTTTATCAGGTTCGGAAGGTCTGATCTGTTGTCCTAAAGGATGGTTATGAATCATAATCAGCGATACGGCATTTACTTTAAGTCCTACTGCAAATATCAGTCTGAGGTCAACCACAGTGTCGGAAATACCTCCAGAAGACACTTCATAATACGAGCTCAGAACTTTTTTGAACCGTACTTTCTGACTAACTCTTAGGTTCTGCAATGATCCAGCAGACATATCCATCATTTTTCTCACTACCTTACTTTTCAGCCATTCAGGGTTAAGTAATTCTGTTTGCGAAGAAGTAGTCTCTTTAATCACTACACGCATTCTATCCAATAACTATAGACCAAACTGTCTTAAATCGTCTTTTGTTACAATTTCTTCCATAATACATTTTATAAAATTATACATCAATACAATCTTCCAGCAAAATAAAATATACCTTGCTCCTCCTCTTTCTATTATGACTCGGTTCATACCTAATATATCCATACTCGTTTAATTCCCGTATGCATTTATGATATGTTGCTGGTCCTGTTATTTTTGCAATCTCCATAATTTCATAACGATACACCTCAATAGGATTAATGAAACCCTTACTTATTCTATATTGCAATAACGCGGCATATATACCAATATGAGTAATACTGATTCTATAATCTTTTTCAATTGCTTTAAAAAATTTAGATAAAGGTTGTAGTGTGTCCATTATTTTCAAGTTTATCTACTTGCATGCAGCCCATTTCGTTTGGAATGGTTCATCTGTGCGCTCTCACTCACTTTTTGTATTTGCTTTGCAGTTTCTATCTTTTTATCACCCAAGGCCGTTGCAAGTGCAATTTTCTTCGAGTGACCATCATAAATGTTTACCGATTTAAACTGAGGATTCGCTTCGATGTAAAACTGATGTTCTTTTCCGTTTTTAAGTAAGGTCACCAACTCTCTGTTCCCTTGCCTTAAGCCATCTTGTAATTTACATGCACTCGTTTTATTTGACAATTCCTTTAAGGGCAGTTCTTGTACAGCTCTTTCTAGATTATAACCATAACCAGAATGAAATTCTTTGATGCGATGATTCCCATTAACATCTTTATCATTAAGGTCTAGTTGTGTCCAAGATCCTTCCTTTTGAATGGCTCGTCCCGCTAATAAATTATATGCCTGTGTTGTATTAATAGAATTCTCGTCCTGTATTTTGAAGTACTGACTCCTGTTTTCTCCAGGATATGATTCATTTTGTAAAGTGGTTTTAAAACCCTCAAATTGATACTGTCCATTCTGGTCTTTAGCAAAAGATAATTCATGATGCAGGCGTTCTTTTTCATTGACATAATAGGAAACCGGAATAGTAAATTGCTCCTGACCTTGTTTTATTTGCTGATCGATTTGATTTGACAAATCTTTAAAACCAACACGCTGCACCTGATCGTGCAGCGATTGGTAGTTCTTTTGCTCTTCTCTTTCATTTCTACGTACTGCGATTTGATCTATAAGTGGTGCAACGACCAGTTTACGAACAAGTCGTACTAATAAATTAGGATAAAGTTGCTTTAATATCTTATTCTTCTCCTGCTTGAGCATCTGCAAAGCAAAACGTTCGTCAATATTTCTAGTTCCTTTATACTTTGTTCCAATGCGTTCGTAATGATGTAGTTTTTCTTTAACCAGCGATTTATTATTGGAAAGACTGAAATTAAACAGTTTACTAAAACGCTCTTCCCTGGAGCGCCACTGCTTTAACTCCATCTCTACTCTATTAACGAGAACTTGTTCATTCATGATTACATGGATTGGCTTTTCCTTTTTCTCTTAGCTTCCTTTGGTACTTCAGGACTATCGTCATCAGCACTTGGATTTTGTTTTTTGCTGCCCTGCTTTTCCGAAGCTTGCTGGGTTTCAGATTGCTTTTCCTCTTTGGAATGACGATTGTCAATGCGTTGCAGATTGATATCATACAGATTGATAGTTTTGAATTGTGGACTGGCTTCAATGTACTGTTTGACTTCATTACCATCTTTTAAGAAAGTAGCAGATTGCAGGTTTCCTTTTTTCAAAGAATCCATTAGATCTTCTTTGTACTTAGGATTTTCCAATTCCTTAATTGAATGTTTGGCTAATGTTGCTTCCAAATCATAACCATAATTTTGATGGTATTGATTTAATTTAAAGTTTCCAGCAGCATCATTCTGTTTAAAGTCCATTTGCAACCAGGAATTGTATAATTCTCCTTCTTTATTGGTTAGATCCTTATTTACAGACCTCCCTTCCATAAGATTAAAAGCCTCCTTCATGGTTATATTGTTGCCTTTATTGATATAAAAGGTTTGTTCCAAAGCTTCTTTTGAATTCTCTTTTTGCAATTCTACTTTATAAGAGTTAAAAAAGTACATATCACTTTGGTCAGATTTTTTAAAATTCAAGGTAGCGATGACAGTATCCTCGCCATATTTAACTGTATGATTCAAAGTGAAATTAGGTTCTTCTTTCTGTAATTTTTCTTTTAATTCATTCTCCAGTGTTTCACCGAAACCGGTGTACTTAATCTGGTCTTTTAAGTATTCAAAGTTTTTCTCGTTCATGACTCAATATTTTTAATGATTACTATTTATAATTTAGGAAGCACAGTAACCTGTACCAGCTTTGTGTTCTTAACATGCAATTCAACATGTCTTCCCCCATTTTGTTCCATGAGTTGTATCGCTAAGTATTTTTTCTCCGGAATTGTAAATTTTGGAATTGCAAATACAAAGGTGTTTTCTGCTTCCCCTTCAATTTTTACTACATTGTTCAAGATATAGATTGGAGTGATTTCGATTTCTTGTGAAGCCGTTCGTTTTACTTTTTTGGTATCACGAATAAAAAAACGTAACTGGTCGATATCATAATTGATTTTGGAATTGTTTGTTATTTTTATCCTGTAATACATCACTTCATCACGAATAAAAATTCCGTTGAGTACAAAATCTATATCATAGTTGCTTTCTTTTTCTCCTCGCAGTTTTTTCTTGTCGTAAAAAGCTAGTTTGGAATATTCTTGGACATCTTCTTCGTTTCTAATGTCATCAGAGAAATAAACTTCCTGCGCTGCATTTTTTGGTTTGTTTATACTGAGATTCAATTCTGGGAAATCTTCGTCATAATTTAATATGAAAGAATAAATATTACCATCGGCAGTAACCACGGTAAGATTGGTTTGAAAAAATCCTTTTTGCGCTGCTTTAATTTGAAGTATATTCTCAACACCTTTTGCTTTTTGTACCAGTATATCAGAACTTCCCTTATCTACGCTTTTAATAGCAAAAGGAAATACAATATTGGTTGTTTTGGAATACGCAATCTGTAAAGAATCGGACTCAATTTTGGAGCCATTATTTCTATATGTCTGTTGTGCAAACACACCGATATTCATAAATAATAGAAAGCCTATCATTAGTAAATTAAAATTTTTCATCTGTATCATTTTTAGTTTTTAATTAGAATCTTTTTGCTTTTCATCTCGAACGAGTACTTGATAACCCGCTTTCACAACTACTTTGACCATTTTTACTTTCTTGCTCAGCAGACTTTTAGCAGCTTCTATTCCAGCTCCTGCTGCCTGTGAACCCCAAGAATCATCTAATGAGGCAACACCTAAAGTCTGCATAGAACGGTCAGCAGATGCTTTGGCTACATCACGGTTAATGGCTCCTGGAATGTAAATTCCGATAAGTCCATCCATATCGTAAACAGACAAATCAACAGGGAATAAGGAATTGTTATATCTAATGCTACTTATCTTGATGGTCAGTCTTTCTCCTTTTAAAGATGCTACTCCAAACATGAAATTGTTCTTTGGAATTTTAATGCCACTTATAAAGATGTCATTCATAAGTCGAAACTTTACTGTAACGCCATTTACAATGGTTTGTGTTTCGTGAATCACTGCTTTCACAGCATTTTGCATTACATCCGTATTTTCTGGTTCATCCAAAGAATAAAATCCATTATTTCTTGACTCGCTTGTATTTGTCGCTTTGTTTTGTAACAACGAAACTGGATTATCTTCTTCTCTGGAAGAAATAGAGAATACTTGTCCTCGCTGAGTTTCGGAAGCTTTTCTTAATTTTTCTTGTATCCTGTCAGGATGTTGAATATCCAATATACTCTCCAGCATCCCACCGAGTTGTTGCAATTCAGGATCCGGGTTATCCTGTCCATTATTCATGGATTTCATCATTTGTTCCAGTCTGTCCACATCATCTGAATGAATTGCTGGTTCATCTAATTTTGCGTATTTCTTGTAATCCCTATTTTGAACTGGAACTGATACAGGTGCACTAATTACTTTTTGAAGCGCTTCTAATTTTTGATGTATTTTCTCTTCGTTTGGGTCACGATGCACCGATATATTTAGACCTGCTCGTCTTTTTCTAACAACAATAGCACTGCTATCTTCTGTAGAATCAATATGAAAAGACTGACTCAGATAATTAGGGTCTTTCTTGATAAGCTCATCGAGCTTAGCAGAATCAAGGGTTGCCTGATCATAGTAATTCATCTTATCTAATGCAAGTCCATCTTTGAGGTTCGCATTGGGTAATTTTATATTAAAACCTTTTTGCTGTGGCGCTGCAACATTTGCAGCATCCATTTTTCCACCACCCAATGCCCAAAATATAGCAGTTAAGAATGGTAAAACTAATACTGGTAATACCAATAGCATCTTACGTTGCTTTAGTACTTTTTGTGATTTTTCTTTCTGTTCCATGATATCAATTTTCAAAATTTGAATTATAAAAATTTTCTACTACTGCTAGACTGTCAAGTATTTCGGGACGGTGTTGCACAATACTGTCATACATTTTTTTTCCTGTTGGACTTCGGCCAAGACTATCTAAATACCTGCGGAATTGTATAATTTTCACAAATTCAGTTTTACTCCTAATTATTCCATTTAACGGGATAATCTCTTTCTCTAAGGGTATTGAATTGTTTGGTTTCGTAATTGGAATTACAGTAATATTCTTAGTAGTATTATTTGAAAAACTAGTCACAATCAAATAAATGCTACAACTACCAGTTATCACAATAAAACCGAACAGAATTACTATCCAGTTAAGTCGTGAAAAATGTGATGTCCTTTGCTCCAACCAATGTGCACACTTTTTTTGCAATCGCAGATTCGTTTCATCAAACTTTTGCCATAGACTATTTCTTTTATCAGAGAATTTCATAATCAGTAGTTTATTATTTTCTGTTTTCGGTACTTAAATCCCGATTCTCAATCGTATTCCAACGCTCGATCAAAAAGCCATGTGGGTTATTATCACTTCGCGACACATTTCGAAGATTACCTTCGGTAATCAGACTTCGATAAGCAATGCTGGTAGTACGTATAATGTTTTGGGTGGCATAACATCGAAATTGATAGGGATATTTATTGGTGTCAATAGTTATGCTATCAACTTTTATAGTTTGGCTAACATTACCCGATATAATACCGGAGTAATAGCCATTCTCTTTTAAATCATCGTAGATTCGTTTCGCACTATCATCTGCTAGATAAAGTGCCTTGGTAACGTTGCTTTTAATCACTTTATCATCTGGGTCAAGAGTGAAGAAGAATTGATGAAATGTCTTTACATGATCCCGTGCTTCAATAGGTATATTATCTTTTCGATCCGAAGCATAGGCTTCTAGTGCTTTACCATTAGCTAAGATGTAAACCTTATTCTGCATTTGTGCTACCAGAGTAAAACTCTTGTAAAGCGAAAAACAACTAATTAAAATGCTTCCTATAATTACCAACATCGTAAAGCCACGAACATGCCGAAAAGCAGTGTCTATATTTTTCATTTTACTAAACATGATACTTTTATTTAGGGGTTACGAATTGCCTTTTAATTTGTTTCCCATGTAACCCTCCTTATCTTTAAAATAAGAAGAAGAGTTACCAGAACTTGACATACTTTGAGATATTCGTCCTACAGCATTACCCATGGCATCTGCTGTCATACCAGCTCCTTGGGATACTGTACCCATTGCTGAACTTGTAGCGTTACTAAAGATACTGGTCACTTTTTGACCCAATGCACCACCACCGCCTGCATGAACGATATAGTTGGCAACAGAGGGAACAGTAAAATAGCCCACAATCCCAATAATCATAAATACCAGATAAGCAGCATCGGAACTACTAAAAAAGGTATCCCCTTTTTCATTAACTTGTCCGATATCAATTTTTATCATATTCTCTTGAATTTTACCTATGATACCTCCAAATATATTAGCAACGGGAAGCCATAAATAAATATTAATGTACCTCGCTAACCAGACTGTAAGAGTATGTTGGAAACCATCGAAAACTGATATTCCAAAAACCAATGGACCTAAAATAGACAGCACCACCAATTGAAAAGTCCGAAGTGTATCGATACACAGTGAAGCCGCTTCAAACAGAACTCGTAATACTTCGCTCATCAATTCCTTTACTGAATGTCGAAAATTATAAGAGGCTTTGCTCATAGCAAACTTGATATCATTTCCTATACCATTAAGCATACCTTCTTTTTTAGGATCTTCATCATCATGAGTATATCTGTACCACTTATCCTGATCACCACCTCCTGTTGACCCCACATACATTTTCCAGGGGTCACTATTCTTGAGCGCTTCTTCTTTTTCTTTGAGTAGTCGTTCAATAGCTTTGTTTGATCCTTCCACCATAGCTGCAGTTGCCGTTACAGTAGGTTTCATCACTCCATTAATCATATACAATACCGAAGGAAAAATCATAATACAAAATCCAATAACAAAGGGACGAAACAACGGGTAAAAATCTATAGGTTCTGCGCTGGCAATATGCCTCCAAACTCTAGATGCGATATACCAAATAGCCGCAAAACCAGCAAGCCCCTGTCCTACTCCAAGCAGATTACTACACAACGGCATCATCTCATCATACAACTTTTCCAATACACTATGTAGACCATTCATATCGTCTGCTATTCCTTGTGCCTGACTAACAAAAGGCAACAAAACCCCTAGGATAGTCAATAGAACTTCCTTATTTATTTTTATCATAACAGTAGATATTTAGTTATTTAGTATACATGCTGCGTATTGTATTTACATCATTACACTCCTTGGTACGTTGTAAAGCCAACATTGAAATATTACCATTGAAGCTTCTGATAAACAAAAGTTTATCCTGCATATCAACATATATTTTATCTATCGAAGCAAGCCGCTCTTCATCGGACATTCGCATTTTATTAGCAGTAACAACAGAGGTTAGCTCATCTAGATTTCTAACACTCTGTTTGAATAAATTATTGTACACTCTTTCTAAGTAAGCGATTTCATCAACATTGAAATTTTTACTGTCTCGAAAGCGAGCAAAAGCAGACTTATATTCTTTTACCAACTGTACCTGATAATTGATTATATCTCCAATACGCCTATAATTTCGAACTGTGGGACTAACTTGCATCAACGCATCAAGAAAAGTTTCATGCAGGCTAAAATTTCCTTTAGATAAATCTTTAACTGTGTTATAACCACCACTGAGCATTTCATACCCTTTTTTCATATCCTTAAGAATCTGTTTGAACTGAGTCAATTTCTCTATGTTCAAAATCAATTGTTGGATTTCCTGTTTTTGGGCAGTTAACCTCGAAGGGAACAATAAAACAATAAATGAAACTCCTATAATCAGTAATTTTTTCATGGTATATCAATTTATGCTCCGCAAAACACGGCTGTTTTTTACTTCTTTCAATTCCTTGGCTTTTGATAAAGCCATCAGTTTGGTTTGATTGCCGAAGCTCTGCGAAAAGGCAAAATTATCAAGCATATTTTGATAGATGGTATCAATACGTTTGATTCGCTCGTCGTCCTTCAACTCTAATTTTTCATCCAAAACAATTGTCAATAGTTCATCCATATTAGTATCACAATTTTCAATCAACCTCTCGAATACCCTGTGGATATAGTCAACTTCATCTCCATGGAATAAATCATCTTGTTTAATTTGTCGATAAAAGTTATTCGAGTTTTTTATGATTTTTATCTGAAGTCCTACTATTTCTGTGAGCCTTGCATACTTTTTAATTTTTGGATTAACACTCTTGAGTGACGTGAAATAGTCGCTATGAAGATTAATCTCTCCACGTTTAAAATCGTTTATAGCTCCTAACCCTTTTTTGGCTACGGAATAACCTTTCTGGGCATATCCAATATACATTTGAAGGGCTGCAATTTGCTGCAAAAGCATCTTTTGCTGTTTTGCTTGTGCATTAAGATTACCTATTGTGAATGGGATTATAAGCAATAGTAAAAATATCCTTTTCATGATTTTTTTTTATTTATTACGGAATTCCGTAAAATTTCTTGAGTGATTTGACATCATGCTGTGTTTTGGCTCTTTGAAGACTCAGCAAAACATTCTGTCTATTAAAGAGGATTAGGTCATCATAATTCCCATCGATTTGATCAGCAGCAGCATTAATTATCTCGATTCTTTTGGCATCACTCATTTGGGTAGTAAAAGAATCAAGGACTAAAAATATTTGGTCGATGTTTTTTAGACTTTCATCCAATATCCCAGAATAAACACTTTGCATATATTTCAATTCGTTTGTATTAAAATGAGTATCTTTCTCAAACAAGTCCCACGCTCTTTCGTATTCCTCAACCAAACGAATTTGCTTTTGGCTAATATCTTTTATGCGCTGATAATACGTAATAATAGATTTGACTTTTGCCAGTTCTTCATAATAATCTTTATAGAGGTCTTTTTGCTTTTGTGTCCAATCAGAAATCTCATTCAACTTTACTTTGGAAAGGATATTTTCTATTTTCTTTTGTGCATTCTGTAACCAGATGGTTTTATTCTGCAGTTTTTGTATTCTAAGGTCAATCGCCTTAATTACCTTTTTGGCAACGACTTTTACCATTTCTAAAATTGGTATTACTGCTACCTTTTCTGCTGGTCTTGCAGGAGTGCTAATCAGTAAAAAGCACAACAAGCAGATCGTCATATTCTTTTTTGTTTTCATAATTAGTATAGTTTATTTTCCATTCCTCATATCCATAGCAAGTGCTGCAATACCTTTTCTGATATCACCATCAAACCTTTTAGCATACGCCTGTACTTTTACTTTTTCAGTTTCTTCAGTGGTATACGCTAAATATTCTTCGAGAGATACCTCTGTGCGATATACTTTTGAAAGCGTTCCTCCCAAGGAGATAAATACTTCTTTGTATTTTTTATCGGGATCATTTGCTTTATTCAACGATAGAACCATAGCTTTCTCTTTTTCTGTCAGCCCTAATAATTCCTGTATTTGGTCAAACTTATTTTGGTATTTACTCTGATCTAAAAGTATTTTACAATCGCTATTGTTTATGATAGCTTGTTTAATTATTGGAGAAGAAATAATATCTTCTATCTCTTGAGTAACCACAACAGCTTCTCCAAAAAACTTCCGTACAGTCTTAAACAAATATTTGATATATTCTGCCATACCTTCTTTGGCAATAGCTTTCCAAGCTTCTTCAATAAGTATCATTTTCCTAATACCTTTTAGTTTCCGCATCTTACTAATGAATACTTCCATAATGATGATGGTCACCACAGGGAAAAGTATCGGGTGATCCTTAATATTATCGAGTTCGAAAACAATAAAACGTTCTTTTAACAAATCCAGGTTTTCGGTAGCATTAAGTAGATAATCAAACTCACCTCCTTTGTAGTAAGGTCGTAGTACATAGAGGAAATTGTTCACATCAAAATCTTTTTCCTTTACTTTGTCATTTTCCAAGATAGCTACAAAATCATCTTTCAGGAATTCATAAAAGCTATCAAAACAGGGAAACAAATCAGAAGTACAGTCTAATTTTTCATAGTACAATTGCAGTGCATTGGAGAGTGCCACATATTCACTTCGATTGAAAGTTTCATTATCTTTTTTCCATAAAGCCAACAACAATGTTTTAAGGCTCTCTTTTTTTTCTGTGTCAAGTGTATCACCTTCACTTATATAAAACGGATTGAACCGAATTGGATTCTTTTCATCGTAAGTGAAATAATACCCTCCCACCATATCACACAATCCTTTGTAACTGTGCCCCACATCAACAAGTACAATATGCGTTCTTTGTTCATAATAGCTTCTAAGAATGTGGTTGTTTAGAAAGGATTTACCACTACCCGATGGGCCGAGAATAAATTTATTGCGATTGGTACAAATACCCATTCTCATTGGTTCATCACTTATATCTACATGTACAGGTTTTCCTGTAAGGCGGTCTCCTAAACGGATACCAAAAGGACTAAGAGAAGAACGATAGCCTGTCTCTAGATTCAAAAAACAAGTAGCTTGTTCGGTAAACGTGTCAAAGGTGTCGTTCATAGGGAAATCTGCCGCATTTCCAGGAATGCCTGCCCAAAATATTTGCGCAGCTCCTACCGTTTCTTGCTTAGCAGCTGCGTCCATCTGTGCCAGTGCTGAAGAAACTTTGTTCTTCAGGTCCTTGAGTTCTTCTTTGTTGTCTGTCCAAATCAGCACATTAAAATGAGCTTTTACAGGCAGCCGTTGTTGACCAATGGCTTCATTAAGAAAGTCATTAGTAGCATCACGTGCAATAAGATTCTCTCTGCTATACGCCGATAAAGATTGTAACCGCAGTCTTTTACTCTCTAATTTCTGCAATGTCTTTTGGAAATCCTCTATGAAAATATATTGGTTATAGATATGATTACACGATAACAATTGACCAAGCGTGGAAGCAAATCCGATACTAAACTTGGTCTTGTCCGTGGAATATCGATCATAATTAATTCGAGATCCACAAAGAGCAGGCAGATCAGCGGCATCACCTAAAGTATAAATTTGGCAATGCTTATCACCAACCTGCAAACCATCATCGAAAGCAATATCCTTATAAACAAATGAGTTTGCTGCATCAGACAGGAAACAGTACTTTTCTATGATTCCAACCTTTCTACTGTGACTTCTTAAGTCATCATTTCCCAGACGAGTTAATTTCACAAAACCACTATCTTCCAATATACGTTTGAATTGTCCCGTACTATCAATAAAATCCTGGCGTAATTGCGCTTTTAATGTTTCTACTGGAACTATAGAAGTTCTCAGTAAATTGGAAAATAAAGAACTGGACGTTTTCCTTCCTGCTGGTTTCTTTGTCAGGAAAATATAACACGAATGATCCAGAAATGGACGCTCATTAAAAAAATGATCACTGCTTCGGGTCAGGAAACTGGAATCTTCACTTGTGAAATCCGGCTCAAACTTACTGTCTATAAACCAGTCCTGTTTGTGGAACACACTAAACTTGGGAAGCAACTTTATGGCTTTGAGCCATACCTGATGGAATGCCTCATATTCCTGATCCGACAACGTGAATATCTCAGGTAGTTCTGCCTTAAAAACCACCGTTACATCTCCTTGTTTGGAAAGAATGCAATCGTGCTCTACATCCATAATCGGTAAAATATCATTTATCATCTTTTCCATCTTCCTCTTTTTTTTACCATTTACTTAGATCAGAACAAATCACTTTTCTCCATCATAAATATCTTTCTACTCTGAGATTTTACAGCTTTAGGAATCTGTCGTTTTGCTAAAGCTTTCATCATTCCGTGTTCACCATATTTCTGGCTCATCTTATATATCTTCAGAACCCATAATGTCCCCGAAATACCAATAATTCCGATACAGATAAATGAAGATAAACCTGCTATATATAGGATTGCAAATAGTATCATTAAAGCAATTACTCCCCCGCCCAAATACCAAATATATTGCGCTTTTAACCCTTTAAATTCTATGCTTTGGTTAATTCCTTTGTTAATTTGATATACACTATTTGACATGGTGCAATACACTTAAATCCCAAAGAAGGATTTGATTACTGTAGCAACTACTACCAAGAAAACACAACTACCAAACCATGCAGCTGCAACTTTTCCAGTATCAGGATCTCCTGCATTCCATTTCTGATATACCTTCACTGCTCCTATAAGTCCTAATATTGCTCCAACGGCATACATGAGTTCAGTTCCTGCATCGAAATAACTTCGTACTTGCTGATTGGCCTCGTTAATTCCAGCAAGTCCATCTTGAGCATAGACCTCATAGCTTATTACCATAAGAATTTGCACTAGAAACGTGCAGATAACAGATAATTTTTTCCCAATAAACTTTCTCAAATTCCAGTTCCATTTTTTCATTGCTCATTATTTTTGAAGTTTAAAAATGCTGATAAAACGGAGGAGATTGCCGTTGTCACAATTCTTCTTTCATGTCACATAAGCCATACCGCACAAGGATGGACAAGAGTATTTCCTCCGCTATATTTTTTTTAATTTTTCAGTTCCACAATCCCTCCACTTCTGCCTGAGTAATATCTATAACATCAAGTATTTCACATTCTGTTACAATAAGCTCATTCACAGCTAAGCGAAATGCTGAATCTTTTACAGAAGGGTATTGGTTAAAAAATAATTGAATGTAGTCCAGTACTTCCTGCTTGGCTAGTTTCCTTTTTTTTGCATCTGTGATAAAGTTTTTTAGTTCTTCCACAAGACTATCAACATCCTCAAACGTAGCATCAAATCTTCCAAACGAAGATTGATCGAATGTCATTTGAGGTGGATCCTGATCGTTTAATTCAGATTGGAAGTCTCCATAATTTGGCTCCCCTAATCTGCGAAATTGAAGTTTCCGCTTTCCTACTGTAATACCTTTGAGTTCTTCAAGGTAAAATCGGAATCCTACAAATAAATACCAACTTACTACTAGCAGCACAACTACAACTATGTAATTGCCCCATGAAATGTTTGTAAACATACGCTCATCATTTTATCGTTCTACATTAGTTTCTCGTAATCCCACTTGATGAAATAATTCGCAATCAGGATTGTCATCATTTTATAGAACAAAGAAACAATAGACAATAAGCTACTACAAGTCCAGTTTTTTGTTGTACCCTAATTGTACCCCACTGTACCCTCAATAAAATCAAGGAGAAAAAAAATAAAAAAATATCAAAAAAATAAAAACCTCCCGATTGGGAGGCTAATTTGATGATGAAATAAGCTATTATAAAAACAGTACTTTATATTCTAAAGAGAAGCTTTTTCATGTTTTTAAATTATTACAGCCTTCATTAATACTCTTTAATCTGTTTAATCATTCGCTCCAATGTTTCAATTGCAATCTCCTTATCTCTTTCTTCGGCTACGTAAGCTTTACTCCGCATCGCATCATAAGAGAGATTTACTTTGTTTGGTGTAGACAGAAAAGGAACAATTGTTTTAAATAAATGATTCATTGATTTTGAAATAAGAATTTTTAATTCGTCTGATGCCCTAAGTATGAGCGCTGTCTGATCTGTGGAAAGTTTACATAAAACCTTATTCGAAGGTCTATTCACTAGAGTAAACCTTTCCATTTTCCTTTCTATGACTGGAAAAGGCATACCTAAATAGTTTGAAAATCTAGATTCTACAAATGTTATTAATTCATCTAGGCAAGAAATTAAGGTAGCTGTAACCTCCTTTAAGTTATCCTTGTGCAACTCATTACTCCCATTTATTTCTGTTATTTTATCTAAAAGAAATAACAAGGAAGAATAATAATTCCCTACCAAAATTTTAATCTGTTTCTCGTTAGTAAGTGAAAAAACCTGCACAGTAAACTGTGACTGAATCAAAAAAGTTTGTTGAGTAGCTTTCTTAATAATTGCTCGTGATTGAATCGGAGTAATCATACTAAGATCCACTTTATTAGGATTAAGGGTTGAGGTCACCGTTAAATCCATCCATTCTAAAAGATAGGTTTGAGTCATTTTTTTTACTTTTACTTAGTAAATATTTCTCTCGACTTGTGATCGACAGTACTCTAAATCAATACTTATAGAACATTCTTAACCCAGTCAAATTATATTTATATTCAATGGGGATTTAATTGTAATCGATACTCGGAGGGTGACAGGGAAGTATGCCTTTTAAAAAATGTACTAAAAGAAGAATAATTGTTAAATTCTAATTCATCAGCGATATTGAAAATTGTTATTTGTGAATTTTTCAATAATATTTTCGCTTCAATAAGCAATCCTTCACAAATGAGATCTTTAGCTGTTTTGTCCGTAATTTGTTTGACTATCCTATTTAAATACCCCGGAGTGATACAAAGGGTATCTGCAAAAAATTGTACACTATGTTGTTCTCTACAATATATGCTAATTTGATTTCGAAATTGTAAAACAAGAAGTTCTTTTCTTGTTTTACAAGAAGGAATATTGTTTAGGTATTTGCTATAAATAATTTGTATCTCTTGAAAAAAAAAAGTCATGGAATACTGCATTAATTCATTTTGAGAATCGGAAACTATTACATTTTTTTTCTTAAGTTTTATAAATTTAAAAAGCTGTAACATTAATTTAAATTCAGTCGTATTAAGACTTATACTTGGAGAATTGTTAGTGCTGAAAAAATAAAATAAAAACTTTTGTTGCACAACTAAATTATCTCTAAAGAAATAGTAAGATGAAAAAGTTATCATATACATTTGAAGCAACTCATCCATATTCAAGATGTTACAAATAGTATTTTTGGGTATTGAAATTAAATCCTGTGCATTATAGGTTTTTATTTGATTGTTTAGCTTTAATTTTAAACTTCCACTTCGAATCAATAAGATTATAAAATTGTTTAGCTTGAAAGATTTGTTCGAATCACAAGCTTCGTACTGCTTGATAACACTAACAAACATTTCATTTTTATTACCAAATTTAAAATCTCTATTTATGAAATCTTCGATCATTATTAATTAAACTTGATGCTATAATAGAAGCTTATGTTGTAGTTACATTCCATTGATTGGAAGACATTCATAGAAAAAACAATTATTTCATAGTAATACAAATACCGTAATATCATCATGAAATAATTGTTCTTCTGAATCTAAATTACCTATGAACGTTTAAATTATATTGGGCAATACCAGTTACTAATGCCATTGTCACAGGTGATAAAGAATCATTAAGCGCTCCAACAATTCCACCTACACTATTACCTACTGTAGTATCCCAATCTCTATCTTTACATTCCTTGTAATAAAATGAGTAACGGGCTATGGTTGATGCTGTCAATATAATTCTCTTATCCTCGCTGGTTAATAAACTGTTCGTAAGAATTCCAGATTCAAATGTGATTATAAATTGGTAAATAGACTCAAAATCCTGTGTTTGTAAAGTTGGCCAAGAGTTAATAAAATCTGAAAGACTAGTTTTTGCTGGAGTAGTCAATGTAGAATTTTCAATTGTGGAGGTGACATAATTTTGAGGATTAGCAAGAATGGCGCTTATGGCTTCAAGTGCATAAGGTGAATTACAATCCTGCTTAATACTAAAAGTATTGCTCAACGTGATTAATTGAACTTGTGACATAATAGTTCCAGTTGAGTCAGTGGGTGGATAAGTCGCTAAATAGATCTCGAGCACGTCGTTATGTTGCTTTCCTATATCATCATAAGGATTTGCAGTGTTTGCGGGCTGTAATAGAATCTTTTTAATCTTCAGCATCTTAGCTGTTTTATTTTTCAACTCCTCTGAAACATTTTCTTCCGTAGTACATGATATGATTAATAACGGAAAAACTAAAATAAATAATAAAGTCTTTTTCATAATTCTTGGTGTGTTAAAATATTATTAAGCAATTTTGGTTTGCTCTATTCATTTCACCCGGGTAAGCTGAACTTTAATTTGGCACGATGCCTTAATTTTTGCTTGTGAATTCGAAACAAAACTAAATGGAGATAATATACTCTGCAACACATTCATTGTGTGTTTCCATGAATTGGTGTGTGTATTTCCACGAAATCCATACTACATTTTCTCAACAATTCACTATATGTCAATCGTTTATATTATTTTTGAAGTACAAATACGACAAATATCCCTAAGCCAAAGTATCGAAAGCTAGTGGGATTTCATTACTTATAGAGTAATCCCCATTCTAAATAGATATACTATGACTTCTACCTACTTTATTTTGCTACTATTAGGGGCAACACAACTTCTCGTTGCCCAACAAAAAAATTCAATAATTCCAGATTCACTTTGTAATAAAGATTATGAATATCTGGATAAGCATATTGATATTTTTGAAAAAGATGCATCCAAAGCAATAGTATATGTTAATTCTTACTTAGCTAAAGCTAAATCAGAAAATAATTATAAAGAGATAGTACAAGGGTATAAAAACTATATTTTTCTTCAATCCGATGAAAAATCTAAATTGATGTATAGTGAAAGCATGATTGATGCTGCAAAGAAATCAAAAGACAACGCATTAATCGGATCAGCATATCTCTCCAAAGGAGCTGTCTATTATGGGGAAAAAAAATACACCGCTACTTTAGACAATTACATCATTGCAAACGACTTTATTTCTAAAACAAATGATGACTATCTCATTTACAAAGTAAAATACAACATGGCACTCATCAAATATTACCTTGGTTTATATGATGAATCTATTTTATTATTTAAAAAATGCGTGAATCATTTTAAAAATAATAATGTTAGAGGATATCTCAATTCATTGCATTCTCTAGGGTTAGCACACAATAGATTGGGTAATTATGGCTTATGTAGTGATATAAACGAAACAGGACTAGCAGAAGGAAAAAGACTTAATAACAGAGAGATAGAATCTTATTTTATCCATTCAGAAGGAGTCAATCAATATGGCAAAAAAAATTATAGATTGGCAATAAAAACCATTCAAAGAACACTACCTGCTATTCGTCGTAATAACGATTTTGCAAACGAAACTATTGGTTATTTTTATATCGGCAAAAGCCTTTGGGAATTGCAAAGAAAAAAGGAAGCATCACACTACTTTGAAAAAGTTGACAAAATGTTTGATCTTAAAAAATATATTCGTCCTGATCTTCGCGAAATGTATGAGTTACTCATAGATTATTATGATGCTAAGAATACCCCAGAAAAAGAATTATATTATATCAATAAGTTACTAAAAGTCGATAGCATTTCAAATAGTACCTATAAATATCTCACAGCAAAAGTGCATAAAGAATATGATACTAAAAAGTTACTAGCAGAAAAGATGAAACTAGAAAACTCCTTTAACAGAAAAAAAACTACAGAGCTAATTTTTATTTCTGTTATTGGGCTTCTTATTCTTTCCTCCTCTTATTTAGGATACAGAAACATCAGAAATAAAAAAAACTATAGGAAAAAATTTGCCGAACTAATGTTTAAAAGCGAAAATAGTAAAGATGAAATAAGATTAAAAAAAATACCAGAAAGTGAACTAAACATCAATCCTGATACTGTAGCTGGAATACTTAAGCAATTAGAAAAATTTGAACAAGGCAAGAAATTTCTAGAACAAGACTGGACATTGGTAAAACTATCTGCTGCCTTTGACTCTAACACCAAGTATCTTTCACAAATAGTTTATCATTATAGAGGCAAAAAGTTTGTGGAATATATCAATGATTTAAAAATTGACTATTTGGTTGAACTGATGAAAACTAACAGAATCATCCGAAAGTTTAGTAATGCGGCATTAGCTGAAGAAGCTGGTTTTAGTTCAACACAACGCTTTACAAATGCCTTTCAACTAAGAGTTGAAATCTCCCCTACCTTTTTTATTAGAGAATTGGAGAAACAGCAATTGTAAAATTAATTGCATATCATTTATGCATTAAGAACAAAAAGAATATTTTTGGGTTCTTAAATTAAAAATAAAATCATGAAAGATCTAGTATCAAAAATCAATGCGGAATTCGAAACTTTTAAAACAGAATCAGAATCACTAATCGAGAAAGGCGTGAAAGCTGCTGGACCTAGAGCTCGTAAATCAACTTTAGAAATTGAAAAACTATTAAAAGAGTTTAGAAAAGTTTCTGTGGAAGAGTCTAAGAAATAATATTTGGATATCCACAGTTAACAGCCTTTCTTTTATGAAATCCATATCCTTACAATCTTTCAAGCTCAGAATTAAAGCTTATCGGGTGTGATTTGGATTATCTAACACATAAAAAACCTCGTCAGTATTTGACGAGGTTGGTTGTTTTATTCGTTGTAGATTATCATTGTGGCGCGAAGTCGGAGACGTTCGCACAGCAGCTACACAGCAGCTACACTTTGCGGAGCAGGGTTTACTTTTACACTTTTCATCATACATTATCTTTGTTTTACTATACCTAATTTATTCACGTCCTCAATAGTAATGTGTTTATTAAATTCTATTGGTGTGTTTTTTAACTTTATTTCAAAATTTGAAGTAAAAGTAGCTACATTGGACTTTAAATTTTCATCACTAAATAAAATACTGTCCATTACCTTTTTATTATATTTATAATATAGTTTAATTTCATTAAGTTGTTTAATAAAAGATTTGGAATTATCTATATTTAATCTCTCATTTTGATACTGTTTACTATAAGTATAGAGTATTTTAATTTTACTTTTTGGTTTTATATGAAAGACTGTTGAAGAGTTTGGCTGACCTAATAAAATATTAGAATTATTAAATCGTAAATAGACTCCAGCAAATTTATATTTTTTTTGATGAGTATTTATATTGTAAGAATTTGCAAAAAATACCATTTCTTTTTCATTGGGATTATCAAAGCTTACCAAGAAATGTATAGAAATCTTATTTATACTGTCTTGGACAATTATTTTTTCACAAACTGCAGATATTCTATAATCACTCTGATTTTTTCTATTACAACTAATAAAAATTAAAAGAAGTATTAATATTAAGTTTTTCATAATGTTTTGTTTTAATCAATTATGCCGTTTTGTACTTTAATCAATGCTTTCTGTATTCCTTTTTTCCATTCCGGAGTTGTTCCTTTCCAAGAAGAGTGATTGATTTGCATTTGATAGGCCCCTGCATGACCTACGCCATCTCCAGGTACTCCATTCTTAAAATGCCCATTTCCTTCATGGGCAGCTGCATTTTGAATGTTATTAACTGTCAACTGCTTTCCTTCCCATAAATAACTAGTTAGATTAAATGTCATAGTACGTTCTTTCATGCTTGCAGGTGAATTTTCCATTCCCAAGGTATAAGTACTTCCGTTATTCGACCCAATTGTAAAATATGCATTTCCATCGGTTTTCGAATTTGTTTCTTTTGCATAATAGATAGAGGTAGAATCGTTAGTTAATTCGGATGTACTAAACTGCATGTCTTCGCCTTTAGAAACAACATCTGTTATACCGGCCATTAAAAAACCAAAAGCCACTCCGTTTATGAAATGGCTTTTAATATTTTATTTTTTAAGATGAATTTTAATTTTTATTGTCTTTTTCCATTTTAAAATTTTCAGGAAAAGGCGGTGGAGTAATAATTTTTAAACTTTCATAAAACAATGATTTTTCTTTCTTATCATATATATTCATAATATACAAAACTAAATTATCTAAAGTTTCTAGCTGTTTACAAGTTCCACTAATTAAAGTTTTTTTATTTTGCTTATTATCATTAATTATCATAATATATCTCATTCCGTCACTATAGTTTTTATCAATAGTATCACATTTTGTTAATGAAAGTTCATTTATTTTTTTTGTTATATTATCAATTTCCTTTTTATTAAATTGGACTTGATAGATTGAGTCAATTCCCGACATCCCATTAATTAATACAATACCTTTTCCATTGGGTTCAATTTTAAATGAACTAATTGTACTTTTTTGTTGTACTGATAAATCAATATAATAAGCTATTTTTTGTTTTTTTGTTTGATTTTTTTCACAACTAATAAATAAATTTATAAGTACAAAAAACAAAAAGAAATGTTTTTTTTTAAATTTCATAATAATAAGTTAAGTTATTCTCTATAATAATTCATTTCAGCCTTTATTTCTTGGGCGGTTTTTGGAATTTTATTTTTCTTATAATAATCTTTCAATATTGGCAATAATTTTATTTCTAAAGTACTGTGCGTTTTTGCCTGACGATGTTGCATTAAATTTTCTGCCCATTTTTTAGGATATGAACCATTTTTCACAGCATCATCTATCCAATCCCTGATATCCTTGTCTATTTTAGAATAATTTATCTTTTTATCATCATAATAATCTTCAGCTATATTTTCAGCGTGGATAAATGATTCATGTCCAATATCATCAATCAATCCTTCCAATCTGTCATTTCCATCCGCTCCACCACTTACCTGAATCGAAATTTCCATGCGTCCTTTTTTGAGTTCAGAACCAGTTTGAGCATTGTTATTGCTTTTATTTTCAACAAAATTTAAATCTGTATTATTCTTATCAAATTTACCGCTAGATTCATATTTATGTCCTGCTATAACTTGTCCAGCCTTAGCAAAATTACCTAGAAAAGCAATTCCTTGTTTTGATTTTGCAAAAAATTCAAATGCCTTTACTAATCCAGGATTAATATATTGTCCTTTCTTATTTTTTTCATAAATAAACGAAACATCAATTTCCATACCTGTTGGGTCTGTAAAGACTAAAG
This sequence comes from Flavobacterium hydatis, assembly GCF_000737695.1. Taxonomy (GTDB): domain Bacteria; phylum Bacteroidota; class Bacteroidia; order Flavobacteriales; family Flavobacteriaceae; genus Flavobacterium; species Flavobacterium hydatis. The sequence continues at coordinate 82,675 of NZ_JPRM01000014.1, read as the reverse complement.
GATTATCAATGCAATAAACATATGGCGATACATCGGGATATTTAAAAGCTTTTGGGTCAATATTCATCCATTTGCCAAGAGCGGGGTCATAGTTTCTGGCTTGATAGTCGTACATGTTAAGCCCCAGCTCGTCTTGTAGCTCCTTTCCGTTGTACTTATACTTATAGGGTTCTGTAAACTTTTTTATACAAGACACCCCTTTGTAAAAATTTTCTATATAAAGAACGTCCGGCTACATTTTTTTCTATACTACGAAAGTAGATTTAGTTCAGTTATTTTCCTAATAAATTTTCATTTATGGCAATAAAAAAGCCCTCATTTCTGAGAGCTTTAGGTAGTTAAAATTTAGTAACCTATAAGGAAGTTGGTTTTATTCTAACTATTTTTCCTTCCTTCATAACAACAAGATCGCTGTTGTTTTTCTTTTTAAACTCAATTAAATTTTCAGAAACTTTATCCATTGCCTCTATAATCTTCTTCTGAGTCGGTGTAGTTGTATGTTCCCCCATGTTTTTTATTTATTAGTCATCGTAATGAAATCTGCACTGAATGATAGTGCATTTCTGGTCGACACCTTTTGTACCGGACACTTTATAAACCAATCTATGCTCGCCTGTAATTCTCCTTGACCAGTAACCTTTTAAATCATGTTTCAATGGTTCGGGTTTTCCGATTCCTTTAAATGGATCTTGTCTGACCGCTTTAAGCAGTTTCCTAATCTTGACAGCTGTATCAGGATCGGTATCCATCCAATATTCGAAATCTTCCCAGCCTTCTGTCGTAAAACTAAAATCCATTTTAAGCAGGTTCTAGTTGGTCTAAATCGAAAGTCTTCAATTCGCCTTTTTCGACCTGCTGAATCGATTTGGCCAGTCTGGTTCTGTTCGCTTTAGTAGATAATAAATGCTGTGTCTCATTCATTGAATTATATTCTTTAATTGAAATAATCACTACTGCGTCATCTTCATCGTTTCTTGGAACGATAATAATTTCTGATGAATCTGACACTTCATCGAAGTATCCTTTAATGTTTTTTCTAAGTGTTGAAATAGTAACTGCTTTCATAATACTCTTTTTTATGTAGTACGTTATTTTGTACGTTCAAATGTACTAAAAATTAATAGCATATAATATGCCATTAATAAACTTTAACACTTGGCATCATAAACTGGGAAAATATCTGTTTATAATTTCTCTCTGATGTGAGCTGTTTACTTTGATATATTTTTCCGTAGTTCCCGGCCATTTATGCCCCGCCAGTTCCTGAGCCTTTTCCAAAGAAATATTTTTCTCATTGAGCCAGTTGCAGATCACACTCATTCTGATGGTCTGCGGATTGAGTTTCCGATCCGGGAACAATCCCTTTAAAGGGGTAATCATTGCATGAATGCTATCGACCGAGATAGGCTTGCCAAGCTTTGTAATAATTAGTTTTTCGGTTTTACAGCGAAGCATTTCCAATCGGGTTTCCTGCAGGTAATTGAAAAACAGAATCATCTGCCTTGGCACTAGGTTCATTGTCCGCTTATTGAGGTTTTTGGAAGCCTTGATATAAACAGTCCCATTATCCAAATCAATATCCTTTACAGTAAGCCTTATAATTTCATCGCTTGTCAGTCCCTGATAGATCAGAAGGGACAGCAACATCTTATTCCTGATATCCAAATGCTTGTAACGGTTCTCACGCTCCAGGAGCAGTTGCAGTTCCGGACTGCTGAACAGATCCTGTACCTGTATCGCCTGATTGCAGTTTACTTTTATATTCAGGCGTTTGCACGGATGGTCATTCCTGTACCCGCTCATGACTAGATAATCATAATACTTTTTGATTGCCGATAAAATGACAACACGATATTTGCTGTTGGACTGCCTTGCACTTATTTCTTCCATATACTTGACGATATTCCCGTATTTGTATCGCTTGGCTTTTGGATTCAATTTTAAAAAGTGATTGATGGCAAACAAATAGCTTGATACGGTCTGTGGGCTATAACTTTGGAGCAGGAACTGCTCTAGTGTCTGTTTTGGCATAGCTGATTATTTAAAAGGTTACGATCGGTTTTCGTTTCTTATTTTTAAGAGCGTAGATATAGGTTGTATTGATATCGGAATGCCCTAGAAACCTTCTTATAAAATCAATACCTGCATTATTCTCCGCCAGATGATTTGCAATGCTGTGCCTGAGGCAGTGGAGCGTAATATCCTTTTGGATAAGCTGGAAATCTTTAGTCTGCTCAATCATTTTTTTCAGTATATCATTCAGGTTTTCCCCCGTACTGCGCCTGCCTTTGGAATTAATAAAAAAGGCTTCTTCGGTCTGGTTTTTTCCCGCAAGCCTTTGACTGCGCTCTTCCTGAATGTACTTTTTTAAGTATCCCATAACCGTGTCGCTCATGGGAACTTCACGTCTTTTGCTGTTTTTTCCGCTTCTGACAACAACCATTCCCGTAGCCAGCTTTACATCCTTTAAATCCAACGCACTGATTTCAGAACGCCTGAGCCCGCATCCGTAAGCGACAGAGAGCAAAGCCCGTTCAAGTTCATTCTCTGCATTTTTATACAAGCTTTTTATTTCTTCAACACTGAGCGTATTTCTGGATTTTTCACTGCCTCCCTCATAGCTGGGTATGTAATAGCCGTTCTCAATTTCCTTGTTTTCCATCAGGTTTAAAAGGAACAGTCCCTGTACGAAAAGATGAAACTTGATGCTTTTCTGTGACAGCGTTCCTTCGCCCCTGAGCTTTGGCCTTGCAATCAGGTACTCAAAGTATTTAATTGATTCTTTCGAAGTGAGCTCCTGAATCCTGCTGATTCCCGATTCTTCCAGCCATACCAAGAATTCTATCAGGGTATTCTGGTACATTCTACTGTTTCCAGTTTTGTAATTCCTGACCTTTATAAAACTCTCAAAGGCATCCAAGAGCCTGCGGAATTCTTTATTTTGTATCCTGTTTTTCATCTTTTTTAGTGTTCTTTAATTGTTATAATTAAAACCTTTCGCTTGCGCACTCCTTGGAACACGGAACGCCAGTATCGTATGGCCTGTAAAAACAGGCGCTCCGGTGTTCCGCTGGCGTTCCGGGGCGTTCCATTTTTGGTTATTTCTTTTATTTGTGTCTTAAAATTGTTCTAATTGGCTGTTCAGCTCTTTCCTGATCTTGCTTTTGAGTTTTTCCATATTGTCCCAGTAGCTTATTACATATTTAAAACCCCTGTTTACAGAGCCTTCAATTGCCTGAATGTATTCGAGTTCCTGCAACAACAGCATATACCTGAAAGCAGATGTTTTGCTGATATTGAGTTTCTGGCGGATTTCCCTATTGGTAAAACGGTGCGTTGTTCCGTTCTTTTGGCTCTTCACATAGCCTTTGAGATTCTCAAAAAACTGTCTTGTACTTTTGTCGAGTTCATCCACCTTGATGATGATAGAACTAAAGAAAATATCAACGGCAGATTTCACATCTTCCTTTGTGGCTATAAGTCTTCCTTTGCTGTCGGTTTTTCTCTGGTACTGGTGCAGGATCGTAATCTGTGAAACAAAGTTTTGGAACTGGCTGTTTAGTCTTCTGAGCATCTTGGCTTCTAAGGGAAGTATAAGTTTGTCCGCAAAGGGATTAATCACCTCGTAGGATTTGAGTACACGCATTGCATTTCTGAGAAGCTGGGTTGCCTGCAGCTCATTTTCACTATTTCCTTTTCCCGCTAGTTTTTTGTTTTGGATGGCTATGATCCGCATAGTCTGCGCCTGGCTTTCATCCACGCCCAATATTACCGAACGGCTCATATTGTCATAATATACCTCGGCTTTGGTCGTGGTTGTCATACTGGCAAAGTGTGCCTGTACCTGTTTTATTCTTCCCCTGTTGTTTCCAAAAATATCTTTGACCACGGTCGAGCTTGTCAGGAACTTTGCGGACTGCATTTCACGAAATGCATACTGAGCTTCTTCATCAAGTCCGTCAAAATCCTGAATCACTATAAGCTTATTGATAAGCTCCTTGTCCCTGTAATGGTATAGGGATTTGCTTGTAATGCGGGTCATGTTCATCACATCCTCCTGAGGCATGCACTGCGCAATCCCGTTAATCAGATGGCTTTTTCCTTCCCCGCTTGATCCCTGCACGATGGCGTGCATCAGGTAAGGCATTTTATAACTGGAAGCGAGTACGAAAAGAACCATCCTGTTTTGTTCTTCCCCCACAATTCCGTTCTGCTCCAACAGCTTGTTTATGTTTTCAAGCAATTGCGGTTTTGAAAGAAATTCGACTGCTTTCTCATGTGCCTGCGGTGTAAGTTCCTTTTCCGAATAGCGATCTGTAACAGGGTTTATTTCAGCTTCAAAGAGTGCTTCCCGATGCTGTTCCAGCAAATCCGTTAGCTGTAAAAAGTCTGTTTCGAGTTCCTGAAAGTCAAAGCCCTGCTTTTCGGAAAGCTCCCCGCACTGGCTCTGCACACTGCCAAAATCAAAAAGGTCAACTTTCAGCCTGTGTTTTTTCTGTGTAGTATGTGCCACAATCTGTAATGATACCCTCAGATTTCCTAAATCCATCGGCAGGTTGCCCACAACATAAAATATTCCGGCAATGCCCGTATAGCTGATTTTATAGCCGTTTACAATCTGAAGGGCATTGCCTGTCTTTTCTGCTTTTGCATTTTTTAAAAGATTCGATATTCCGTCTGTCCCATAATTGACCCACATGTCATTCAGACTATGTCCCTCAGGAAGTTCCACTATTGAGAGTGGAACATCGGGTCTGATCTCCTGCATTTGTAATCTGATCTTTTCCATTTTCTCACCGCTTAAAGATTATTATTTCTTCTAATTCATATAATGATTTGATAATTTCTAAATGCTGTTCCAGCAGTTCCCCGTCATGCAGGGCAATAACCGCTTCCCTTTGATCCAGTACCTTACTCTGTATTAAACTGGCGCAGTCAATAACAGTCGGCGCTAAGTATAACTTCTTGGTTAGGGGATGCGGATAGGCGGGATAGATTCCTTCGCTGTTCAGATATTTCTGTTTCTGCTCGTCCAGATCAAAACGGAGTGCAAAAAAATTAACGATGGTGCTGTCCTTGTCCAGCAGTGGAAAAATCAGCCCATAGCGTCCAAAGACGGTATAGGCTGTCATTCCTGCTTCCCTCACAGGTGCATTGCTTTTGGCAAGCAGTCCCAGTCTTTCAAAGTGGTCTTTTGCCTGCTGTTCCCGGCGATGATGAAACTGGCCTGAATTAAAACCGATCCGAAGATCAGAATATTCCAGCCCGATGCTTTTAAGGTATTCCTTGGGCTTTAAAGCCTTTGCACTTCGGATACCCGTTTCAAAAGACCGGAACAATGTTTCTAAAGTTTCCATAAATAGTAATGGTTTTCTATTATTTCGGAGATAAGGCGATCGAAGCCCTCGGCAGTCCTGTATTATAACAAAGAAGATATGAACGTCTTCCAGTAAATATAAAAATGCGTTTTTGAAGTTGGTGCATTATAGGCACTGCCGGCACTATTTGTCTTGTGATGTCGCAATGAAGACAATTTGTTTATCAGTGCTGGGCATTACTGCCCAGCAGTCTTGCAGATAGATATTGTTAAATAAGCCAGCTCAGAGCATGCTTTCATAATTGCGGAAAATCGCAGGGCGGACACCTGATAGGATAAATTAAGGAGATGGTTTGGTACATAACCGGGGAATTGTATTTTTAATAGCAGGCAATTAAAAAAATCCCAATAATGTATCCTATCAATTTTTTATATACGGTACATTGAAAATCGTGTTTCATACATTTGATGTAAATAACACAGGCTTGGAAACAGGCTTAAAGCTTTGGTTTCCTGCGTTTATCCTTGCGTTTCATCTGATTTGCAAATGCAGTTTCCTGAAAATCTTCTCCCTGCGCCTGGGGCAGTAAACTTCCAAAGGCTTCAAAAATATTGTTATCCTGTCGGCTGTCGGGCATATCTTCTTTCCCTGAAAAGGCAGGCAGGCGGTGTGGCTCGCTGATTGTATCCTCTGCAGGAATAATTTTCTGAGACGAAGTGTTTTCTTTTTGTGGCAGGTCTGCCTTAGTGCCGTTATTCCACCAGTCATTGAATGCATTGGCCGAAAGGTTTTTGCCAAGCTCTGATCCGTTGCACACTGTTTTAGAATTGTGGTCTATAAAAGTGACCCCGTAAATACGCCCAGTGTCATTCCTGCGTACCACGACATTTATTCCCTGTTCCAACAGCTTTTTCTTAAACTCCGATTCGCCCGATGCAGTCTGCATAATTGATTCGATCCTGCCTTTAACTGATCCCTTAGCAGGACTGGCTTTTAGTTTTATCCTGCTCTGCTCATAATGGGACTGCAGTTGTGATAATCCGGCACTTTTTCCAAACAGGGAAGCCTTAAACGGATGCCCAGCTTTTTCTCCCTTGTCATTTAGCGCAAAATATACCAGTCCCATTTTTGGAATCCCGTTATATTCGCCCTTGACTTCTTCTGCTGTAATCTTGAAAAGGGAAAGCAGGGCATTATACGCCCCGAAAGTCTGGAACTGGTAGTATTTGGGCAGATGGCGGACAACCGATGCCATCTGGCTTTTTATATCACCCTCTTTATAATTTATGGGTTTGAATACTGGGCTTTTCGGATTTTCATTTTGCTCGGTAGCTACTTTAAGACCGTACTGCTTTTCCAATGTCCGGCAGACGGCCATCGAACGTCTTTTCTCGAATTTGTCTGATATTTTCCTGCCATCCTCGTCCACACACACGGACACGATATGGATATGGGTGCGGTCAATATCATTATGCTTGAATACTGCAAAAGGCTGGTCTGCGTAGCCCATCTGCTTCATATACTCCTGTGCCATATTCTCAAAATCAGCATCGCTTACGGTATCTTTGGGGTCAGGATTTAGCGAGATATGAAGTATTGGTTTTTCCGTTTTTCGGTTGGCCAGCAGATGCAGTTCAAAAGAACGTGATAACTGCTGTAGGGAATAACTGCCGTCAGGCGATTCGATAATCTTCTGGGTAAAGAGCACCTGTGCTTTTTGTTTCTCGACCTTTTGGTAATTATAGGCCAGTGCACCGTATAAGCTGATGCCTCTTGAGATTTTTGCTATCATGTCATCACTTTCCTTTCAGGTGCTTTTCTTCAAATTCCGCCGTAAGCTGTATTATCTTTTGTGATAAAAAAGCAAGTTCTGCCGTCTGCTTTTCCAGCTTGTACAGATATGCCAGGGCTTTTTTTTCTGAAAAATTGCTATTCAGCATTTTTACGACCTGATTGTAATTTACCCCCACAGCCCTGAACTGACCAAATAGCGAAGTCAGGCGCACATAATAATCGATTGCCGTCTTGTCAACCTTTATCGTTGTGATGCCCCTTTGGAAAATGCACGCTGTAATAAAGTGTGCCATTACATTCATGCCGGACTGCTCGAACAGGGACAGAAATCGGGCATTCTCTTGGGCATTCAGGCTGATGGAATAGCGATGGACGGCAGGATCTTTTTTAGGATGCCTGCCTCCTTTGTGCGGGTTGGTTCTGCTGTTTTCTTCCATGACTTTAAGTATTACATCATTTGAAAACCAATATATTTTATTATAAGCTGTGCCCCACGGATTTGGCACAATCTGGAAGTATTTGTCTTACGCTGTCCAGCTTTCAATAGTGCACCTGACATATGAAGGCCAAGTAGAGCCATTGGAGGACACTTTGGAGTAACGCTCCATTTTCGGGATTAATTTTCCGAAAACGAAAATTATGCTGTACAAAGAAACAGTCAGCGCAGAGATGTGGGAACTGCTCCAAAAGCTGATGAAAGATGAAATGCTGAAAGATTTTTATCTCGTTGGCGGGACTTCCCTGAGCCTTCAGATCGGACACCGGCTGAGCATTGATATTGACCTGTTCACTACAAAGGATTTTGATGTTCTGTCCATGCTAGGCCACCTAAAAAAATCGCATTCTTCTTTAAAGGTCGAAAATCTGGACACAAATACGCTGATGATAAAAATAGGCAGTATAAAGGTTGATATACTTGCCCATAAATATGCATGGCAGAGCCCAGCCGAGACTATCGAAAATGTGCGTTTGGCATCGATACAGGATATCGGAGCAATGAAACTTCATGCAATCTTTCAAAACGGCACAAGAATCAAGGATTTTGTAGATATGTACTTCCTTTTAGACCATCATCCGCTGAAGGACTATTTGCAGGCGTATCAAAGAAAGTACAACGCAGATCCTGCCTTGGCTCTTGTTGGGTTAACTTTTTTCGACAGCATTATAAAAGAGTTTGGCGTTAAGATGCTTAAAGGAAAAGAGCACAGATGGTCAAAAATATCAGAGAGATTAAGACAAGCTTCGCTAAATCCAGCCAGGGAATTTACAATACCTAAAATACCGCCTCCAAAAAGGGGTAAAGGAGGCGGATATAAGCGTTAAAAGCTTGGTAAATTAAAAATAAATCATTAAATTTATTGCTATGAATCTAAAAGATAACAAGCCCGCACCTGATTTTGAATCCAGTTTTTTTTGGGATACGGATATAGACAAGCTTGACTGGCAGAAAGCTTACAAGGCTGTTATTGCCCGTATCATAGAACGTGGAGGTCAGCAGGAAATTGATGAGCTTGTTCGTTTCTATGGATATGAGAAAGTAATCAAGGCAGTCCGTGACGAAATCTATTTCCTGCCTAATTATGCCATTGATCGTGCCATAAGATTCTTTCCCGAACTTAAAAAAGAAGAGATGTACTGCTATCTGAACCGCAAGGACAAACCGTATCACTGGATTTAGTTTTACTTTAAAAATGTTTTAGACCGGATTGTTTTTCTTTTTTTAGCTTGCCGGGTCTGCTAAGACTACATCCTTAAGCGGGGTTTTCTTGGTTCATTTATTATCTCTTCATTACGCTGTTCCGGCTTGATATTCACAGACTGATTTGTACGCTGTCTCAGAGATTCTTTCTCGCTTGGGGTTAAATTATTATTTCCGCTGTTGTCTATATAGCGAAGGACAGTTTTAACAGGCCCCATTATATCAGGAAGCTTCTCGGGCTTCTCTGCGGGTTTATTCTCATTTTCCTTAATTTTAATAAACAGCAGTTTATCTAACAGCCTGCCCAGTCCTGTATTTGTCGGGTTTTTAAGCTGTCTGAGAAAATTAGAAAAAAAATTGGTAAAAATGTTCCCGCCCCTGTCTACCTGCATAAATGGAGCTTTTCTCTTATTATCTTTTTTAATTTTCTTCTTTTTTTCCTCTTCAGGTCTATGCGGTATCGGTTTTTTCTTTTTCTTCTCCGTTTTCTCTTTATGTTTATCTTTTTTCATGATTTTGATTTTTACGGCGAAAGGTAATCATAAGAGCTTTTTATCCTTCGTTCTGGCACTCTAAGTCCTTGATTGGCGCTATTTGTCTGGCTTTTTAGATTGGAAGGGATTATATTCTGCCTAAAGAAAGAATAAAAAGAAAACCAAGGTAGGACGTGCTGGATCAGCCTGTCCAAAAGCTTACGGCATAATGTCTTGCTCGTGCCTCACAAGCCACCCTTCGGGACTTATTCCGTTTCCTTTTGGCCTGCCTGCATCCCGTCCTGTAAAATTGCTTTCTTTTTCTTTTTTCCGTTTTTCTGCTTTCTTTGGAAAAATATTATTTTTCTTGGTTGCTGTACAGGTTCAATTGTGCCTGTGAGGTCTGGCAGGAATATATCTGCAAAAATCTATGGATTTATAGTAAAGCATTTTTATTTGAAAGCATTTTTAAAGCTTTATAGTTTTAAAAGCATTTATGTAAAGGTTCGCTTTTGCAAAGTCTGCAAAAATATAACTGCAGACCTGCCTGCCTGCGCTCTTGAGTACTTGAATGCCTGCTGGCAAGCAGGCAAGCAGGCAAACCTGAATACCTGATTGCTTACATACATGAATGCATGGATACATGGATACATTCACACTCGAATTCTTGAATGCCTGAAAGCAGGTTTCCCCGAAGACCTGCATGCAAGAATAAGACATAGGAGTTAGAGCAGGTAATCTTCGCCCAGTCTGCCTAAATACGCTAAAAATGCCGTGCGCTAAGTCTACACTTTAAAAGCTTATTTCCCTGCTTATCCCTAAAAACAAATTACTTACAGCCATTAAAATAAAAAAAGGGCATCAAGCCCTTTCAATTAAAAACCATCGGTAATGCTATTTTCGAGAGAAAATGCAAGTTGTGTTTTGAGATGCTTGAAATGAATTCAGCATCTCAAAACAACTTGCCCTGCGGGGCTGGAAAACGCCTCCGAAGTCGCCGTTTTTATTATAGTTACAATTGGAGAAAAGTTACTGGGAGCCACTTTTATTTTTCTCATTTAGATGTTTTATATAAAGCAAATCCAGTAAATCTCCTTCTTCCAGCGGGATCAGCATTTCTATTACCCTGAGCAGACTTCCAACATATCTTTCAGGATCTTTAACATTTTCCCCGCTTCCTTCAACTCCTTCTAAAGCAAGCATTCCAGCTTTTAGCAGATCCATAATCAGGCAGAACAGGTCTGAATATCCCTGCACATTTATTTCGAGATTGTGTATATCGTTCCGCATTTTTGATGCAGGTTTGAGCATTATAAAATAACGTTCAGGATTTTCAACCAGATTATTTAATTTGATTTTATTTTTTTTCATATCTATATATTTTATTAGTTAAATCTAGTATCTATGTAATGATGCACTAACTTCATCATTCGGCATTCTCTTTAGATTCATTAACTTTTTTTATTTTTTCAAGCCCTCTTTCACGCATAAGCTCTCCTGCATCAAGCATTTTTATTAAATGGATATACGGAGTCGTAAGATCAATATCACCGTCTCCTTTGTATGGAGACAATGAAACGCTCACTATTTCAGAAAGGAAAAATTCAAACTCCTTAAGGCTTTTCTCTGCAAATGCCTTTCGAAATACTGTGAAAGGATTGTCATATTCCTGCTTTGTCAATGAAGTGAGATGAAATACATTTTCAGTGCGCACTGACTCTTTCACTCTCCATTTACTGCTTTTTTTATGCAGGCAGTAGTATGTTTTCAAAAATGAGCATATTGCTTTATAGAATATAAAAATCTCGCTTGGTCTATCATTACTGCATATTTCTTCTTTAAAGCTGTACAGTACTGCCTGCGTTAAATTTCGCTTATAGTAGTCAAGATGTGCAAAATCAAAAAGGGCATCAGATGCTTCAAATGGATTTCCCGCCTCAAATCCAGCCCAGAACTTGGTTTCAAAGTTTTTTTTCTTCTTTTTCATGATTTAAAAAATTAGTTATCCATTTGTTCATTTTTATTTTCACTATTAGTCTCTAAATAAAGCTTATGCAGTTTATCAAGCCCTTCCGCTTCACTGCACGGAAGTAGCTGTATTGCAATTTCCAAAATACTCGTAAGATGAAAAGCGGGATCTTCGATCTGGCTGGAATTCTCAAGATCTGAATTCTCCAGTGTGTGAAGTGCTATTTTGAGTAGATCCTGTACTGTATAAATGAGTTTTATGTAGCTCGTAAATTTTATATTTGCATGATAAATACCTTCTTTCTCTCTCTGCGGGGTCAGTGTTCTAAAATAAAAACTGCTTTTCAGTTCTTTGATAAAATCATCCGCCTTTTTATTATCATTGGTTTCCATATTCTTTAAATATTTGTTTGGTTTGCTCAGCATACTGCTGATACATTGTTTTTACTTCACTCATCAGCCACTGCATTTTTTCATATGCTGATTCAACAATTTCTGCAGTTAATGGTTCAATTTCTTCTCCCCACTGAACAGCTTTTCGGGCAAGATCAAGCTTTCTTAAAACTTCTTTCTCTTCTTTGTTTTCTAAATCAAAAGTGTTGCCTAAGACACTATTAAACTTCGCAATGCGCTCCTGCTGGTCTGAAATGTTTCCATCTATCACCCATTCACCCGTTAGAACCCATGAAGCGTTAATAAAGAGATATCGAAACTGCTCATGTATAACATACAATGCCATTAAATGATTCTCGTTTCCACGGTGGTATTTTAAGTCTCTGCCAATAGTATTGGCCTCTGATATCCACATTTGATAATTTGCAACAGTCTTTTTCAAAAGCCGTTTCATATTTAATTTTTTTATATCCAGAACAGTTTTCCCTTCAGTGTTTCTATACACAAGATCCGTTTCTTTACAATTGAAAATAAAAAATAAATTTCCTTTTCCCACTTCTCTCTTTATACACTCCCTGTCAAAAAAACAGAATGAAAAATTATTGTAGTTTTCAATTACTTTCCATAAATGGAAGACAACATCATCATAGTAATGGGGGCTTTTTTTGCTCACAACAATTGTCAGAATCCCTATTTTTGATTCTATAGCAGAATCCGAAAAGTAAACACACTCAGCTTCTACAAACTCTACCAAGAGTTTCACTGTTTTCTTGACTGCCCTATATTTGGGATGGTCTTTCTGTGTTAAAATATTATAATACATGATCTGTCTGTTTAAAGTTCAGCCGAAATCAGATTCTCAGTGCGTCCTAATTCATCTTTTACAACAGCTGTGCAAAAACCAGCAAAATCATTGTATCGATCCTGCAAAAGATTCATATCGAGTTCAGAAAAAGTATCTGCACCGCTGTATCTCAGTGAAGCATATGATCTGCTTAATATCGTAAACAAGTTTCTGTCCTGCTCTGTAACCCGCGGGAAGTAAGTGCTTATTTCAGGGTTAAAATAATCACAGATTTCTAATAGATAAGAAAGGGAAAAATGATTTGGAGAATACCCCATAAACAAACGGATCATCCCAAGACAGATCTGTTCTGCCATAGTATGGAGCATCAGACCTTTAAGAGGAGCATAACACGCCCATTCATAATCTCCCTGCCAGCTTTCCATGTAGTTTACCACAATATTTCTATAGCAGAGGTATTCTTTTGCTGATGTTATACTGCGAACTGGAAGATCTCCAAATTCTAAAGCAACAGATTCTTTTTTAAATAAAGCCTTTCCATTTTTTATAACATTCAAAAAGAAATATTTCTGATCGCCTGTTGCGCTCTTAAGTTCTGAAATATGATGAATCAAAAGTGTTGCTGTGCACTGCTCTTTGGTTCTGCTTTTAATCATATCAGCCAGATCATGCACTGCATTTACTTTACTTTCTTTGAAAAGTACTAATAGATAAAAATGTTTAACCCTTTTTTCCGCTGTTCCAAAACAATAAACTGCCTCGGTCTTAAGATAAGACGTAACGGTATCACTGACAATTTTCTCATAGTCGATGACACCATCGTTTAAAATTTCTGGATTCTGTTTTGGTTCAATAAAAAAAACGGATTTTTCCTCGCAGTAAGAAAGCTGGTCTTGGAAGATTTTTTTAGTTTCTTTTAAGATGCGGTAAAGTTTCTTCTGTGCATCTTTAACCCTGTCTTTCTTAATTTTTGTTTTGCCTCCATAAGGGAATTCAATCCTTGCTCTATCAAGTAAATCGGCAATTTCTCTATCCTTATCATGATCAGTATTGAACACCTGTTTCAAAATAGGTGCATAATCCTTTATCGTATTTAAGTGCTCTAGTGTATAATGATTCGAATGAGATTTTCCCATGACAAGTTCTCCGATTATACCAAAAAGAAGGTTGACCGCCTGATGGATTGTATAGATTGCCATATGATGGTTATTTGTTCCCTCATAATGCTGGGAACCTCTTCTTAATGATTCTGCTTTGGCTAAAAGCCCGCTGTTTTTCTTTACTGCTTTTTTTAGCAGAACGGATACAGAGGGAATATCTTTTGTAATCTTAAAACCAAACTCCTCGTTTTTAAACAGACTTATGTTTGATAAATACCACTTTAAATAATACAAGCTCCCATGCTTTAAGCGATGCAGTACATCCCATAGATTTATAATTACATAAGGAACGGACGGATACTTTTTTAAAACCTTATCCGCCCAGTCATACATTTCCGATGCAATCTGCTGTGAATCTTCCCTTAAGATTATAGTAAGTATATAACCTCTTTTACCTGCGGTCTCTGCCTCATGCAGGGTGACCGCTGTAATGTCCATAAATGATTGGAGCTCTCTAACGGCATTCTCCAATTCTTTCTGATCTTGAAATTGAATTGCACTACTCATAATTTTAATTTTTTTAATTAATACTTGTGTGAAAAATTGTATTTTTGTTTAACACACGAGCAAGTAAGTGATTAGTCGTACTGTACCGTATCAATTTGTATCATACCGTACAGTAAAATTTCTATATCATACATAGGACTTACTTTTTTATTCTTAATTATTATCTTTGAGCTATGAATACATCAACAAAACCAAGTCACATGGGGCGTAAAATCAGCCGTATCCGTGAACTGAAAGACATGAAACAGGAAGCACTGGCACAGGCTATGGGTACAAACCAGCAGGCGATTTCTATTATGGAAAACAGCGAGACTATCGAAGAAGAAAAACTAATCGAAGTAGCAAAAGCATTGGGTGTAAGTGTAGAGGCAATTAAGAATTTTTCGGAAGAAGGTGTGTTTAATTATTTTAATACTTTTAACGATTCAGGCAATAATACTTTTGCAAATAATGTATGCAATTTTAATCCATTAGATAAATTAATCGAATCCCACGAACAGCAGATCAAACTTTATGAGCGTTTGGTTCAGGCGGAAAAAGATAAAGTCGAATACTTGGAAAAATTACTAAAAGCAAAATGATGCTTTTATAAAAGATATATTAATTCCAAAAAGAGACTTTCAAGTCTCTTTTTTGTTTTTAAAGTTTATTTGTTCTGACTTTTTAAAATACCAAAATAAATACCATGAATAAAACGATAAAGCTTAGAGTGAAAAAAGAAATTGAAAGGGATAAAGAGCTTAAAGTGCTAAAGCTTAAAGGCTCTCTAATTACAAGAGGCTACACTGAAATAATCCACATAGCAGATGAAAATCAAGATTTTTACTTAAATACTTTTACCACTTCTCAAGAGCAAAAAGAAGAAGCTGAGAAATTTTTATTAGATTTTATTTCAGCTAATAATGTAACAGATATTATAACACTTCTGAAAGAGTAAACAGTCATTTTTTGATGTTTGCTTCACATAATAACAAACGCATTTCTTAACAAAAAAATATTCAGTCTATGGACAGTTCACATATCAAAGTAATATTTGAAGATTACTTAAAAACAGTTAATTCGAATTATGCTTTACTTATTAATGGTAGCTGGGGAAGCGGTAAAACTTATTTCTGGAAAGACTCTTTAAGTAAAATCTGTGACGAGAATAACTTCAAAACTTTATATATTTCATTAAATGGATTGAATAAAATAGAAACACTAGATTATCAGTTAAAGATTAAACTTATCCCTTTTCTAAATAAATTAGATACAAAAAAGGCTGTCTCGACACTTAATCTCTTAAAAAATATAGGAGGAAAAATTATACAGAGTAAATACAATTTTAGTCCTGAAGAAATTTTAAAAGATGTTGAAGTTGACACTGCACTTTTTTCAAAGCAGGTAATATGCTTTGATGACCTTGAAAGATGTAATATTCCTTTAAGCGAAGTGCTGGGATATATCAATAATTTTGTTGAACATAAAAACTCGAAAGTTCTCATTCTATCTGATGAATCCAAAATACCGGATAGTGAGGATGTAAATAAATCCACGTATAACTCTATTAAAGAAAAAGTTATTGGCAGGGTATTAAATTTCAGTAATGATTTAAATTATATCTTCCCATTTTTTATTGAGAGATATAAAATTCCGGATCCTGAATTCTCATCTTTCCTAGATCAGAATAAATCATATATACTTGAAATTTTAGCAGAGTTTAAAGAAGAAAATCTAAGGAATTTATCTTTTTACCTTGAAGCTTTAAATAAATTATTTCCTGTTTTAAAATCAAATCTAGAATTTAAAAAAGAAATTATATTATTTACATTGATTATTACACTGGAGTTTAAAAAAGGTAATCTGAATTCCAGTAACTATAACAATTTTAATGATCTTGATTTATTGAATCCAGCCTATGTGATGTTCAATTTCGACCCTTCATTTAGTTTACTTTCGAAAAAAGCTGAAAAAACTCAAAAAGAAGAAAGCGAACTGGAAAAATTCTATAACAGATATCTTTCCAATTATATACAGGATTACTTTTTTTATCCAGCTGTATACCAGTTCATACTCACAGGTTATTTGGATCTTGAAAAATTTAATAATGAACTTAAAAGCCGTATTCCTGTTGAGCCTACAATTGAAAATGCTACCTTCACAAATGTTGCAACAAATAAATTCAGACAGTTATCTAATGAGGAATTTAATGAAAATATTGAGCGGTTCTTACTTTTTGCAAAACAAGGCAAATATGAAATCTCAGATTATCTGCAGATTTCTAAATTTTTAAATTTCTATTCTGAAAATTTTATTATTAACCATACAAAAGATGAGATAAGGGAAATTCTGCTTGAAGGACTTCTTATTGCCAAAGAAGACTTTGTACCTATTAAGAGAACACGAAACTTTTCATTTGATATGGATCAAAATCCTGCTGATGATACAATCTTAAGAGATAAAATTATTGAGTATATTAATGAAAGCGAGAAAGAATTTGAAAAAGAAAAAACGAATTCACTTTTAAATGCTATTGCACAGAATGACTTGGAGAAGATGAAAGATGTATTTGATGAATATAACATAAACAAAGAGCTGTTTCAGAATTTCAGCGCCCAAAGTTTATGGACGCACCTCCAAAGCTGTGAAAATAGAACTTTAGTCCAGTTTACGAGCCTGCTTAAACAGCGCCACGGTTTTTCAAACATAAAAACTTATTTTCTCGATAATACTGATCTTTTCAAGGATCTGATTCTCTGTATTAAAAATTCAGAAAGTACAGGAAATCTTCAGAAAATGCTCAAAAAAGAATTAATAGTACAGCTCGAAGAAATTTGTGAAAGAATGGAGTAATTCTTAAGCATCACATTAAGATTATTTCTCCTCAGTCATAGCTACTTTCCATTTTTCATTCTCATATGTTAGAAAAACTATATTACTGAAAGTTTCACCATTCTCATAGATTAATATTTCCTCGATGAAAAACAAATGATTATCTATTTCACTTAATTCAGAAAATTGCCTTTTTACCATAGAAAAATCAGGAAACCCATTATTTAGAATATACTCAACAAGTGAGAGTTCAAGTAATTTTGCCGTCAGATCAACAGTTTCTTCATTAATCTCTACATTTGTCCTGCGCAAAACTATTTTTGCTTCTGCTTCAAAATCTTTTGAAGCAATAGCATTTACTATATCCTTTTTTGAAAATGCAGTTTCTAAAGAAACTATTGCATCTTCGGGTGTATCATAATTGTAACCCGTAATTATATTGTTCATTAGATTTTTTACGTTTAGTTTCATTAATAAAAGTACCAAAAAGCTTATTATATATTTCCCAAAAAGCTTATTTCTTTTTTCTTGAAAATATTTTACTGATTGGTAATCTTGGAAGGACTTTCTCAAAAAAATCTCCCATAAGAGGTATTCTGTCTTTTTTTACAAAATTTAAAACAATAGTCATCACAAAGATAAAGACAAAAATAACCACCACTAACTGTACAATTGTATCCATAATATTTTCCTTTATATATAAATATTCCTATTTTTTAAAAAAGTTGATTTTTTTTTTAATTATTTTTTATTCGCCTGTCAAGGTTTTAAACATTAAATCAGGACGCTTAAAAAAACTCAATGCCTGCAAGGTATTTACAGGCTTTAAAATAAAATAGGACATCAAAAATTCATCTGATACTGATTTGTTTTTGATGAAGCAAATTAAAGCAGGCTGTTTTATATTTGCTGTGACATCGAAATCAGCATCAATATTATTTATTCCAAACATGAAAAGTGGTTGAAAATTTCAACTTTCTTGATAACAGAAAGATAAAAGCTTAAGGATTCGAACGACTCATTATTTGAAATGATGTTCTTTCTTTCTTTCTTTCAATATTTAAAGGACATCATTGCAAAAAAATGAGCATAGCCATGTGGCGACTGAACATTTAAATACTAAAATTGAAAAAATGGATTTAATAGAAGCACTCAGCATAATTAATAAATTTAAAAACTTAGATATACGGGAAACCTTCAAAACATTAGAAAAACTCGATACAGTAGTTTCGGATTATGATTTTGAAAATATTTTCTCCGCTTCCAAAATAATTAAAGAAGCTTCCGCCCAGATTGATGAAATTGTTCATGCAACAGGCATAATGATAGCACAGAAAAAATGGCTTGAAGAAAATGAAAAATTACAATACTTATCGCTTGGTGCTGGAAATCATAAAGAAAAATTTGATTTAGAAACTAATTTAAGGATTGCTGAATTTAAATTTGGCAGATGGAACGATAAAAGCTCTAACGGATTAAGGAGACGAGGTTATTTTAGTAATTACATAGGTCTTCTAACCTCAGAAGACCCAAGAAGAAAATACTTTGTAGTAGAAGACAAGGAGAGTTTTTTAAAGTTCATAAAAGGAAAAGCTGATTGGAGAAATGTACTGAGTAAAAATCCCACTGGTCTGAAAAAGCTAGAATTTTTTTTAATTGAAAAAGGAAAAGAAAATTTAACTAGTGTTGGGCAAATTTATAGTGCTTTTGAAGAATCTGTAATTATAATTAGCTATAAGGAAATAATGCCGTAAAATCTCTCGTTTTGGTCAAATCGTAAAATAGATATATGACTCTCTTCTTCCTGTTTCTTGAAATTATCCGCTCAATTAAATCTGTAAGAATTTTAGATAATTTCATATAAAACCTTAAATTTGAAATGACAAACAGACAACATCTACAAAATAGTCTGTTAAAAATAAAGTCACGATTATTATGGATGAAATAAAATACTGCTATAAATGTGGAGCACCAGCTACTTCAAGAGAACATGTTCCTCCAATAAGTTTATTTCCTGAAGCAAAAGATATTCTTGGTTTAAATTTTAGAAATAATTTAATAACTGTTCCTTCATGTGATGAACATAACTCAAATAAGTCACATGATGACGAATTTCTAATGGTTACAATTGCCAGCATCGTTGGAAATAATCCTATTGGATATTTACAGACACAGACCAAAATTGACAGGGCACTCCGCAGAAAAAGTAAAGATTTTTTAGACAAGGAAATTATACGAAATGCGAAAAACTACACATTAAAGACAAAGAATGGAAAAAAGTTTCCTGTACTCCATGGCAATCCTAATTATGAGAGATTATTAAAATGTTTTGAACATATTGCATATGGTCTTTATTATAATGAGTTTGGATATACTTTTGAAGGCGAAATAAAAATGCTAATGGGATTTATAAAATATAATGACCAGACAACAGCAACCATGACTGCAATGGTAAAAGAAAAACTTAAAACTGATGAAATTCCCCATGAATTAAAAGGTGAAAATCCGAAAATATTCAATTATCAATTCTTTGAGCCAGATCAATTTGGTTTAATTGCAATGGTGATGAATTTTTACGAAGGGACTGAAGTGTTTGTTTCCTATAAACCTAAAGATGCTAAAGAGCCTTTCGACTTAGCCCTGTCTCTAATCCACTCAGGCATTAATACTCAGGTTAAAATTGGAGATAAAACTTTTAAGTTTAATCAAAAATAAAATTAAGTTTTTCAAAATTAGTAAGCGAATGGATACATCAAATATTGTTGCTTTAATTCTAGGAAGTATAGGATTTATTATTTCAATTACGGGTTTTATTATAACACCAATTCTCAATCTTAAGTCAAAGAAACTTGAAAAAAGATTAGAATATCGATTTATTTTATTTCAAAAAATAGTAGAGCTATGGGAATTCACAAACAAGCTCTCTGCTGAAAATGATATTAAGGGTTTAATGTCAGAAGTGAACAAACTAATTCAACTTTATGGTTATGCTAATGAAATTACATTATTCAATGAAGTTGTTGTTAGTTATAATAATTGCGCTCAAAGTCAAACTGAAACTAGCCGACAACAGCTCAAAGATAAGTTCAGTCTCTTTTTCTTAACTTTATTTAATACTTACCGTAAAGAAATTGTTTTAGATCAACTGCCGAGAACTGAAAGTAGCAATCATCATTAATTAAAGAAATTAAAAATAATAGATTATGAAGAAAATTTTAATCATGTTAACTCTTTTACTGCCTATTTACAATTCTTTTTCGCAAACAAAAGATGATACTTCAAAACATTTGGTATTTAAAGGTGTTCCGCTTGATGGCACGCTTGAAGAATATGTATTAAAAATGAAACAAAATGGATTCGACCATCTAAGCACGAAAGATGGAGTGGCAACATTGCAGGGAGATTTTGCAGGTTATAAAGACTGCTATGTAGGCGTTTCTACATTAAACCAGAAAGATTTAGTCCACAAAATAGCCGTTCTTTTTCCTGAAAAAGATACTTGGTCAACTCTTTACGATAATTATATTAATCTAAAAGAGATGCTGACAGAAAAATATGGGAAACCTTCTGCTGTGGTTGAGAAGTTTGACAACCGCTCTTCTGAGCCCAAAGATGATGGAACAAAAATGTTTGATGTTAAGTTTGACCGTTGTAAATATTATTCGATTTGGGAAACAGACAAGGGAAAAATACAATTATCAATTGATCATAAAAGTGTAACAAGCTGTTTCGTTAAATTAGCATATTTTGACAAAATCAATAGTTCAACAGTAAAAAAAACTGCACTAGACGATTTGTAATTATCTTTTAATATTATCTTAAATCGTTTAGTTTATCTAATTTATAATTTCAGGCAGATAAGGATTAATTTCATTCCCATAACTATCAATTCTACAAAGAACACCTTGTTTATATTTTGTTCCAGAGAGATCTTTATATTCAATACTGAAAATTATCAAATGATTATCGCTAAATTTTTCAATCAAAAAGTGAATTAGATAAATTCCATCCGTCTTTTTAAGATGATTTTGCTTCTGTGGTGCCCAAGCTACTCTTTTAATATCGTCTCTTTCTGGATGATCAACTGAAATTTCTAATGCCGTATTATAAGAATCATTAGTAACTTCAATCGTATAAACTCTACTTTTTTCTCTTTCTTGAGGAGTAATAATGTTTTCAGAAATATTATACTTAAGAACAGGTTTTATACTTTCCCTGAATCTCACACTCTCAATTTCAAAAAGTTTATTTTGAGTTATCTGAACTTCTTTTTGTGATTTTAGTGTTTTGTACAGATAATAAGCTGTTAACGTAGTAACTGCTACCATAAACCAATCAGAAACTGTTCCCCATATCTCAGGATCAAATTGCAACATATTTATATTTTCTTTAAAATTTTGTCTGACATTATCATTTATTGATTAAGCTGATAGAAATTAAAACCATAACCAATTCCTTTAACAGTTTCTCCAGCTTTTTCTAAAAAATCTTCAGCTGTTTTGTTCGGCTGATATTTAAAAACAATTTGTATCATAATTTTTTTATCAGCTTTATCAGGATAGCTTTCATCCAATTGACCGTTTTCAATGAAATCCAGATAAATATTTATCTTCTCTTGTAAAAGTAATAAATGTTCATTCTTATCATCCCACTTTAAATGATCAGATATCGTCAGAACTAATATTCCCTGTTTATCTACGCTAATAAGATCTATTAGATTTTTATCTTCAATAGACATATTTTTATTTTTTTTAATTTTGTTACTGTAATCAAAAAAGATAAGGGTGCAAAAATACACCCTTAACTTTGTCTACATTTTTAGTTTGCACATCCCTTATTTACATGTGAAAATTTATTGAAGGACTATAGAATCTAGAACCTTGATGATATTTAGATATTCTTCCAAATAAAATCCGTCATAATCCTCTGTGTAATATTTCAAATATTTTGCTTTAAAAAATTCATAATCAGGATTATTAACAAGCTTAGCTAGTATTATTCCGAGGTTACCTTCGTATTTTATCCCAGAAAAAATACTGTTTCCTTCTTTTACATTTATTGCTTTCTCAATTTCATTTATACTTTTATATTTTTCAAAAAATGGTATTGCGACTTCTTTAAAAAGCTCAAATATACCGTTGAAACAAGTCTCTACATCTTGAGATTTTATTAAATCAAAACGATATTCATTTCCATCATTAATGTAATTTTCAACCGTGATTCCAATTGTAGGTGTAGTTTTATGATATTTAGGTTCAAAATACGAGCCTTTATGATAAATGTTTTCAATATTGTCAATTCTAATAAGCATTCCCAAATTTATTTCCCAATCATCATCTCTCTCTAAAAAAATAAGTTGAAACTTAAACCATCCGTCTTTATTTTTATGGATAAACTCATCGGCACTTTTCTTCAGTTTGTAATTGTATTGCGATAATACAACCTCTAATTTGGAAAGTAATTTTTCTTTTATTTCGTAATTTCTCATTTCTCTTTACTTAGGTCTTATAATATCTACTTTTGTCGGCGGTATCTTTGTACCAGCAGGATAACCATGTGCCGCTCCTTTATTTCCGACGACTGTACCTCCATGTTTTTCAAGTGCTGGATATCCAACTTTTTGATTTTTTGTATTACCAGCCGTTTTTGATGACTTTGCATCAGTAAGTCTAATTTTACCATCTTTTTTACTCATGTTATCCACTCGAACATTTGGTGTAGTGCCACCTTTTCCATCATTAGGACTAACAGTAATCTGCTCACTTACATTATCGTGCCCTTCTTCTTTTAATTGTTTTGTTACTTCTTTCTCCCATTTCTTGCCTTTTTCTGCATTTTCTTTTATCGTTGATTTTCCTTTAGTAGCATTTGAGAGCTTGTTAAGAGCTGAAGCACCTCTAGCTATTGGAATTGTCGACAATATCATAGCACCTTTTGCTTCTTTTGCTTCTGACATTTTTCTTGAATCACCAGCATGGTCTTTCGTGGGTGCCATAGCAGGTTCGGAAGCAAAGAGTAACATGGCAAGTGGAATAAATGGACAAATAGGGCATCTCCCATCTGGGTCAGCAAAACTTACTGGATTATCATAACCGTAGCCATAAGGATTTAGATTATCTGGATTATAAATCCCTCCTCCAGTATCAATTTTTGTAATTATTGCTTCTAAAACTTCATCGTCATCGTCTTCATCAACTTGACTGTCATCAAAAGTAAACTTCAAATCATTTAAAAGTGGGTCAGGATTTATCCATCTTCCAATTGCAGGGTCGTAATTTCTCCAACCATAATCATAAAGTCCCAGTCCCAGCTCGTCTTGGAACTCCTTGCCGTTGTACTTATATTTGTAAGTGCTTGGTTCATTAAGATTATACCCTTGATGCTTTAAACCAAATGGATAGTAATTACTTTCTTCAATAATTTCAGGAACGTTTTGAGCATTCTTTTTATAACTCACGCGGATATTTCCTAAATTGTCGGTATAATTAAATACGTAATTATAATTATCTGTTGCATTTATCGAAGTATTGTTTACATACCCTTCGGCTGTTGGAAAATACTGCAATACATAGTTTTTATACTGGAACCCTCCAAAATATTTGGTTTTGGTTAAAATTCCATTATCTGAAACGTTTTTATCTAGTTTTTGACCGACTGCGTTGTAAATATACTCAATCACATTTGTCTCTCCAAATGTTATTTTTGTAGGCAGATTAAGATGGTTATAACGTATTTCAGTGATGTTCTTGTTTTCGTCTTTAATCAAATTACCATTAGTATCATAGGCATAATCATCAGAATAATCATTAGAACCATTACTATCATCCTTAAATCCTTTTGGAGAATTAGATGAGTCACTCACTTTCATTAGTTGGTTTGAATTATCTTGATAGAAATAACCCAGATTATCCATATCCCCAACATAAGGATTACTTGATATACCTGCAATATTCATGCGTTGCAAGTGCATGATATTTCCATTTTTATCATAATCCAGATTCTCTCCAAAATAATTCTTGTTGTCGGTAAGATTCGGAGTTTGATAAGTAGCATCTTTCAAGCGATTCAGTTGGTCATATTGATATCCATATCCTCGCACAACACCAACCCCATCAGTACCTGTAGTCCAAGTAGTTTCTGCTATGTTACCATTATAAAGTTTTTTAGCAGCAGCTGAATTCCAATCTACTTTATTGTAGTTGATCCTAAAGGCAAATAAATCCTTTGGATCTGTGTCTTGCTGCAAATTGGTCGTTTTGTTTATTTCTGTGAGCCAGCCTTTAATATTATAGCCGTAATTTATTTTTTGCAAGGGGTTTCCCATATTATTTCCTACGCTTTTCGCAATAAGTTGCCCTAATTCATTGTAGGTATTAGCAGCCAATAATTCAATTGCTCCACCATTTATTTGATGTGTGTGGGTAAGGAGATGATCTTGGGCTGAATAAGTGAATTCTTCCTTTATTGTAAGCTCGACAGCTTTTGATGTAAGCTTGTGTTTGGTTATCGTATACGATGGTTTTCCTGTAAAATCTAGTTTACTATCGATATTTGTATACCCTGTATTTTGAGTATAACTGTTGCGTATGGTTCTTGCTTTGTTATCATAAAATGTACTGTTAGTTTCTCCTGAAATTACAGAGGGCAATGTAAGTGCTCTTATCCAACTACCTGTTGCCAAACCCTTGGCATTTGACAAAACAGATTCTCCTTCTATAGTTGTAGGAACTGTTCCCACATTAGGATAATTATAATTATCATAATAGTTAACAGTTAATAGTTTAAAAATCTTTGGCTCAATATTGTTACTATAATTGACAGCAACTCCATCAATCGTACCAGAAGTTTGTTTGGTTTCAAATATTTTTGTTGCCTTATTTTGTGCATCCTGCATGGCTTTTCTGCTCAAACTATTTGAGGTTGAATTTAACCAACCAGTATAAATTGGTCTTCCAAAAACATCATATTTCGTAATTAACCAACCTACCGCTGTATCGTCTTTAAAAGGAGAATTTGCAGGCCCTGTAGCCACAGGGCGGTCTAGTTTATCATATACAATAAACTCCCATTGCTTTCCTGGTAGTTTCTTCTCGATTAAACGATTACGATCATCATATTTGTATTGGTAACACAATCCATTTAAAACTTCATCATTTATAGCTCCATCTGCCTTTGGCGGAATAATATACGTCAGGTTTCCATAAATGTCATATACATAATATGAATCGTGTTTGATGCCCGATCCGTAAATTCTTTTTAAAACAACTTGACCTTGTTTGTCTTTAAACTCAATAGTGCTTCCTTCAGCTTCGGTTGGATTTGCCGAGGTGTTCTCATCATAAGTAATTGTTTTGAATAATTCATTAGCAGCATAAGTACCATTTTCTGACAGAGCAATATCATAAAGCCCTGATCCTGCATTCCAGTTAGTAGTTGCCTTATATAACTTCACCTCTGCACTAGCATTAGCTTGGTAATCCATTTTGATTTCGTGACCTCCACCCATAGCCCAATCAGTTCCCGGGGCAGCTTGTTTTAAAACTCTGTTAAGTGCAGATGATTCTAGTTTCTTTTCAGAAAAAGGATTTGCTGTATTTTCATATTTTTCAGTACTATAAAAATTGATTGTATTTATAGCAGCATTAGTGTCATAATCCATATTGGTTGATGTCGAGGCGTAAGGCAAATATTCTTTTGTTTGTCGCCCAAAATCATCGTACCCGATATGGGTTATAATATCTTTCCCTAAATTGGATTGTTGATTAGCAATTTGTTGTATTGGTCTTCCCAATCCATCAAAATAAGTGATGTTTACTTGAGCTTCAATTGAGGATGGGTTTGCCAAAATAACAGCAACTGATTTTTTGTAGGTAGTGGCTATAATATAATTAAGATCCGATGAAGGTTTTTTTATACTGGAACAATCAGCCGCTGAACCTTCTATTAATGGACAGTTATCCAAATTATTATCTACATAATTTCCTATTGGTTTTATACATTGTTGTACAAAATTCATGGGGTCTCCTAAACCATCAAGTTCATTATCTTCATACCATTTTGTGTTTGGGTTTATTAGTATGGCTCTATCATTACAATCCAAATTATTGGTTACCCAATTTGTTGGTCGAATACTACGATATACGCTTACATTTGGATTTCCATAGTTGTCTGTATCAAAATCTTCATAGAATGTTTGTGGAGCAACATTAGTAATATACTCTGTTTTGTCATCATAATCCCAATTATTGATAACATATCCTATGGGCTGAATACTGCAGTACACACTCACATTTGGATTCCCAAAAGTATCTTTATCAAAATCTTCATAAAATGTTTGTGGTGGAATATTTGTGATACATTCCACACCATCATCATAATCACTATAATTTCTTACGTATCCTATTGGTTGTGTACACCCAATAGCAGTGGATGCCATAGAACCAAATCCATCTTTATCGTGATCCTGATACCAGACAGTCGTTGGATTTAAAGTGATGTCGGAATCATCACAGTCTAAATTATTGGCAACATATCTATCTGGTTTTGTACATCCTTTCTCTTTGATTGCATTATTGCCATAAGTATCCCCATCGCCATCAAAATACCAAGATGTCTCTGGATTTATAATTTCTCCATCGACGAAACAATCTGAAGGAATCTGACCAGGTCCAGGTGTAATAGTATAATGATCAGTATACCCTGGAGGTTGGCTACAACTGGTTATCACAGGATAATAAACATTAGTGTCATTTTTGAACCAAATCGTATCGGGATTCAAAGTAGCATCTCTATCATTGCAATCCCCACTTTTAATAACATATCCTAGTGGTTTTATACATGCCTTAATTGTAGGGGCATTTGTAGCTCCAAATCCATCTTGATCATAATCAATATACCAAATCGTATCGGGATTTATTAATATATTATTATCATCACAATCTGTGTTATTTGCAACATAACCTATAGGGGGAGAAGCGGTTCCTGTTGAGGTTTCATAAGGTGATCCAAAGTTATCTCCATCAAAATCTCTATACCACATTGGAGGACCATGAGTTGTAAGGTCATAAACAAAGTTTAAAAAGCCACCTGATGGAACTTGAAGTATAGCTTCTGTAGCATAAATTTTTAGTTGATTATTCTCTATTTTGGCTCTATAAATAGTGTTGAGAGAATTACTTTGAAGAATCCCCAGATCAGTATCTGAAATTTCTACGGACGATGTCATTCCTCCTCCATGATTGTATGTGAATATAGAAAAATCTAAAATAGTACCCCTTATATTTGAATCAAAGGCTCCAGAATCAATCTGATAATCAAAAGATAATTTGTTTTGATTTATAATTACTGTTCCTGATCCATCTGTCATCCCAAAGAAAGGAAATATACTATCTGGGGCGTAAGAAGCTATCGTAACTGGTGTTGGAGTATTTAAACTCGTTACAGCATAAGGAGAATAAATAATTAGGTCATTATTTTCGATTCGTGCAAAGTATCCTGTTTGAGAGCCTCCTGTAGCTGACAAAATAGGTCCTAGCTCAGTATTGGGTAAAATGGGATAAACTTCAAGATGTTTAATTATTCCAATTTTCATATACTGTGGCGCCCATGTTTTATTGAAATTGACAGTTAGTATATTATTATTTATTGTTATGGAACCACTAAGCTCATTACCAACTGATGGTTCAGCAAAATCCATATAAATTAAATCTGAAAGAGTTAATTCCTGATAATAATTGGGATAACGATCCGTTAAATTTAATTGATATGTTGATTTTTCTAAATAGTCTTCAGCATTAGGTTGTGAAAAAATCAATAATGGAAACAAAATTATTAGGTACATATATATTTTCATTACTCTTAAATTAGTTTTTATAATGGTATTGATTATCTAACAAAATATTGCCTTGACTATCTTTTACAATTTTCAATCGGTTGAATTCATCATATTCATAATAGGTAGTTAAACCTTTAGCATCAGTGATGGTGCTTATTCCTACCAATGGTTTGTATGTATAGGTAGTAATCATAGCACCAGGAAGATTAGTTCTAAATGTGTTTTCATCAGTCGCATATGCTGTACTTGCCTGATCATATGTTGCGTTTTCGACTTTGGCTATCGGCAGAGTTTTCTTATATCCCCAGATAATGGCCACCGGTATACCACTCTCTAACGTATATTGAAGAATATTCCCTTTATCATCATATTTATCGTA
Organism: Flavobacterium hydatis; assembly: GCF_000737695.1. Taxonomy (GTDB): domain Bacteria; phylum Bacteroidota; class Bacteroidia; order Flavobacteriales; family Flavobacteriaceae; genus Flavobacterium; species Flavobacterium hydatis. The sequence continues at coordinate 54,534 of NZ_JPRM01000014.1, read as the reverse complement.
TGAAATTTTTTTATTTAAAGGATTGGAAGCAGGGAGTGAATTTGGAAATTTAGCGGCATAAATAAACTTTGGTAACAGTAAGTTAGCTGTTGTAGCATCCTGTGCATATTCGGTTTTTTGCTCCGACAATTTTACCGCATTTGAAGCTGTTCCTGCAAATAATTGATTTTTAATGATTGCCCCAGTCATGTATTTTTCTACAAGTTCAGATTTAAATGGTTCATTTATCATTTCAGGGTCTAAAGGATAGAAAAATTTCGTTTCATAAATGTTATCTGTAGAGGAATAAGTCTTTTCGCTTTTTAAATGATGATGATTAGTTGCATTACTATAAGTGTAATCTGTCGTTGTTGTTATTATTTGGGAATCATTTTTCAAGCCGTAGAGAATGTTCTCTTTTTTCTTTAAATAAATCTGGTGGCTAAAAATACTATACGCGGACATTTTTGTCAATGATTTAATATGCTCAAAAACAGGTCCACCACCAACATTAACATTGCCTTTAAGAGAACCAATAACAGTTTCTGAAAAATCAATAGATCTTATATTGTCGCTAAATCTATTAATATCATTATTGTAAGTGTAATTTGTTTCTTCAACAATCATTTTTTGGGAATTATATTTTTTTTCAGAAAGTAAATTTCCTCTCTCAGCAGCTAAAGAATTAAAAGATATCTTTTTACTTATTATGTTATTAGTATCGTCAGAGGGAAAACCAAAAACATTTCCCAAAGCATTACTATATTCATACAAATATTGATTTGCTAATTTATCCATATACCCATTATCATGATTAGAATAAATGTATTCCGTAAAACTTCCATCTTGTGATTTCTCAACAACGTTTGTATAAGTAACATGGCTTCCATTTGTATCATTCAATTGACTAAATGTATTACTGCTTAATTTAAAAAAGTGCATATCAGGCACCGATGCTTCTTCAATATATACAGGCCTTCCGGATAAAATACCACTTGAAATCATATTATTATTTTTATAGTCTTTAGTATAAAAATATTCTTTAGCCAATGGAGTTCCATTATTTAAAGGATCCGATACAATTTTTCGTATTCTTAATCCACCTGCAATCTCATTATTACTTGTTGCATTCACTATATTAAAGGCAGTACCAGTTTTATCAATAACTTTAGAAAAATCGTGGGCTTCATAATAAAATTGAGTAAATCCACCTGTAGGATATACTATTTTTGTCAATGTACCAGCCTGTAAAGCAGCAGGATTAGGATTTCTCGATGGATAATAATAATTCCTAATTTGATCATGAGTATAATGCAGTGAATTTTCAGGCAGTGCTACTGTCTGGAAAAAATTGGTATTATTAAAAAAACCCCAGTGATCTGTTTTTTGCGAATTATATGGAGGTAAAGTCAAGGAGCTATATTCAAAACTATGTTTTTTAATAATTGGACTATCTAGCTGTCCTGATTCTTCAACACCTATTAAAAACAATCTACTTGTAGGGTTTTCTAAATATTTAAAAGATGCCTTATATATCTGTTTAGCATCTATTATGTTTTTAACCACAATATCATTGAGCTTATACCAATGCTTCGAATCTAAATAGTCAGCATCTAATGATTTAACATATTCAATTGTATATGGATCCCATGGAGAATTAGATAAATCATAGTCTAAATCGTTTGATAAAGAATTAGTAAACATAATTTCCATATCTGTAGTAGTAATCTTATCCAGATAAACCACATACATTCTCTCTAAAATTTTATTAGTTATACTTCCTGATGAGTTACCCTCTGTCAATTCTACTCTTCCATCTGCATAATGTGTCCAGTATTTCATAATATCAGAAGACACGTATTGCTTAAAAACAGCCTTATTGTTCACATCTCCTCCAGATTCAGCTGCGAAAACATTTGTCTTGTATTGAAAAGAAATTACTTTGCTATTAGGTAACTTTATTTTAGTCAGATACCACGTTTTTACAATAAAATTAGGGTTCTTACCATCCGTTGTATTATTTTGAGAAGCGGTAAATTCTAAGGAGTTAGGATCCTTACCAAAAACATATTGGATACCATCGTCAGTTGTTAGGGTGAAACCATAAAAAATTCTGCCAATAATAAACATTCTGTTATTGGCCATATGGTTACCTACTTCAAATAATTTAAAGCTGCTTTTTAATTCTTCATTAATTTTAATATCAATATTTTTATTTGCTTTGACAACCCAAACACCCTCATGATTTTTAAAAAAACTACCTGAAAGACCATTCACATTAAATATAAATTCATCTGGCGCAGGATATGGCGCCAATTTTGTAGGAGCAATTGCCCCCATCCAATTGTCATATTCATTTAATTTAGCAGTTGAATCCCAATTTGTAATATTAAGTTCACTGTAATGATCATAGTATGAAAAAACCGTTGGATCTGTAGTACCTGAAACCACAACTTCGTCAACCCCTCCTTTAACAATTCTTGTTATGGCTCCACCAGCATTTAAACACCAACCCAATCCAACCCAACCTGGGCGTTCTTCAGGTTTGATGCTTGCTAAATTGTATGAAATTGATACAGGCATTTCAAAATTATCAACTTTAATGTTATACAAATTAACATTGATGTTCGGTAATCCATTAAATAAATTTACAGGAATTTGTCCATAAGCTCCCAAGGAAGCAGCATTAGGACTAGCTGAAAAAATTGTTGGCAGTAAACGATCACCATTAACAATTGCTTGCCCTCTGAGGTTATTACTTGCTAGAATCAGTAAAATAAGTGTCGCTATCTTTATGTTTTTCATACATTCTATTCTTTTTTCAGTTATTTTTTTCATTAACTTTAAAAAATTGATACTGCTATAAATAGTTTTCATATCTAATTCTTTCCTCTTCTTATTACTTTTACGCCATCACTCTGTACATTGGTTTTTATGTTTACCACATAAATACCTTCCGGATAACGGCTTAAATCTACAGGAACGGTTCGCTCTGTGATACTAAATTGTTGTAGGATGCGTCCTGCCATATCTACAACCGCAGCAGTACCCGCTTCATACTCATATCCTATAATAATATTGGTAAATGTTACAACTGGATTAGGAATGGCTTCTACACTAGTTTTAACTTTTTCGAGTTTGGTTTTGTCTTTTAGCTTGACTACCCAAAAATCATTGCCACCAATACTTCCGTTTTTATCCTTAGATGCGCTAGAGTTTGATGTTCCTGCCATAAGATACCCGCCATCACGGGTTTCTATAAGTTTACGAAGGATATCCTCACCTGCACTTCCTACTGTTTTCTTCCAAAGTTCTTCACCTTTATCATCTATTTTTAAAGCGATATAATCATTAATACCTTCTTTGTCCTTATCTATCAAACTAGTTGCTTTGCCCACAAGACCTTCTTTAGGTCCTTTTTTTTCACTTTGAGCATAACCACCAATCAGGTACGTCTTGTCTTTATTTTCTACCAATGAAGTTAGGATATCTACTTTGCCAAAATCAAAGGTTTTACTCCAGATTACATCTCCTTTTTCATCTAATCTCAGTACCCAATAATCGGTTCCATTCCCTACTGTACCGCCTAAAGTCGTTAGTGGTTGGGTACTATTAGAGTTACCTCCTACTATATAACCACCATCTGCTGTCTGGTGAATTACATACAATTGGTCATCGCCATTGCTGCCATATACATTTTGCCATTCAATACCACCTACGTCGTTAATTTTTATAATCCAATAATCTCCTATCCCTTTATTAGGCAAGGTTTTGTCTCCTGATTGTGGTGAGTTAGAATATCCTCCTAAAATATATCCTCCGTCTTGGGTTTGTTCCATGCTTCTTAATAAATCAGCATACTGACCTCCATATGTTTTTTGCCACTCTACAACTCCTGCTTTATCTAATTTAACAATCCAATAATCCATGTTTCCACGGCTTTTTTCCGATTTAGCATATATATCAGGTTTAGTATCTAGAGGTAAAGTTTTTGAAGTTATCAATGCTGGACTTGAGCTAGATGAACCTCCAAGCATATAACCGCCATCTTTGGTCTGGAAGGCGCATAAAAGTTCATTCTGTCCGCTACCACCAATAGTTCGCTGCCACAGTTCTTCACCTTTAGCATCAAGTTTTATTACCCAAAAATCAGTAATGCCTTTACAAGAATCTTTCTTTTGGAAATCATTTGGAGAACTTGAAGTTCCTGCAAGTATAAAACCACCGTCTCGTGTATTTTTTATGCTTTGCAGTAAATCAAAACCGCTTCCTCCAATACTTTTTTGCCAATCGAGATCACCTTTTTCATCCATTTTCCAAATCCAATAATCCAAATCACCATGATTATTATCGGTTTTGTTTCCTGTTTTATCTGATAAAGAACTGCCTGCCAGTATAAAACCATAATCAGCTGTGGGTTGCGCATCAAAAAGATAATCGGCATGTTTGCCTCCATATGATTTTTCCCAAAGAATGTCCTGAGATTGCACAAGAAGAGGATAAAAAAATAAAAGTAGTAAGTAGTTTTTTTTCATATTAAAACTGGATTAAGATAAATACAACTAAGTGCATTGTAATAACATTAAATAGATATAATTTGCACAATGATATTTGGGAATACACAGTAACATCTGTTATAATCTAAAAGCTAAAAAAATAAAATTCCCCATATTTACTTTATAATAAATAAACTTTGGAATGCCTATTTTATGGAAATTAATCTCCTAAATATCTAACTACAAAAATTGACTTAATTTCTCGAAGTCAAAACTATATGAAACAACATATTGAAAGCAAATTGTCATTATCGAGATTCGGGAATTCCGACAATGTTTTTTAAGCTTTCAATTTCAAAACAAATAAAACTAGTTGATTTACAATTACTTAAATAAAAGACATTAAATTATATATTTATCAGAATAATTACACAAGTTTGCTGTATTTTTGAAAGAAAATCGATTATAATGAGCTGCTTTATTAAATATAAAAAGTTTTTATTGCTTTTATTACCTATAATCTCATTGGGGCAAATTCAAAAAAAATACTTTACTAAACTTTCCTACGATGAGTTGCATAATCTTTATTTTGATAATGTAAAAGACCAAACGAAACAAATAGAATATGCTCATGCCTATTTAACTAGAGCTAACAAGGAAAGTAATTCCATTCGTAAAGCCAGAGCCAATTATCTATTTGCGCTTTTATATTATAAAACAAATCCAAATAAGGCTATTATGTATTTGGATAGTGTTATTAAATATTCCCAAAATACCGGGGATAGATCCTTTCCAACAGCTGCCTACTGCGAAAAAGCAGATTTTCTTAAAAAACAGTATAAGTTTAAAGAAGCTATGGCTAATTATAATGAGGCTGAAAAAATAGCACTTAAAACTAATACGGATTATTATTATGTAGTGAGAGAATATATTGGTATAACAAAATCTGAAGACTTGGGTGACTATAATGAAGCATTAGACATTTTTAAAGAATGCTATCATTACTATAAAAGTAAAGATGTAAGAAGCTCTAGATATGCGGGAAATTATCAAAGTATTATTTTTGGATTGGCAGATTGCTATAAATCTCTTCAGAAAGTAGACTCAACTACATACTATAATAAACTAGGGTACACAGAATCTAATATTACAAAAAATGAAGAATATAAATATCTGTTTACTTTAAATGAAGGAGCAAATCAAGTATTTCAGAAAAATTATCAAATAGCATTAGACAGTATAAAGAAAGCCATACCAAAGATGATTGAATATAAAAATATTGGCAATGTATTAGCCGGGTATTTTTATTTAGGGAAAGCCTATGATGGATTAGGAAGAAAAACAGAAGCAGCAGAAAACTTTATTAGAGTGGATTCTATTTATAAAAAAACGAAAGAAATAAGCACTGAATTTATAGATGGATATCCGTATTTAATTTCATATTATAAAAATTTAGGGGATAAAGAGAATCAATTAAAATACATAACGGCTTATATGTTAATAGATAGTGCTCTACACAAAAACTATAAGGAATTGAATAAGTTAGTTAATAAAGAATACGATACTCCGCACTTAATTTCTGAAAAAGAAAATCTTATAGCTTCACTTAATGATGAAAAAGCTAATATTTCTTGGGTATTAGGAGCTTTATTTTTAACTACCATCGGTATAGGAGGTTTTGGAATGTATCAATACCAGCTTAAAAAAAGATACCGTTCCAGATTTGAAAAAATAATTGACAAATCCTTACAAGTTAAAGCGCAACAAATTGAAATTAACGAAATAAAAACAGATAGAAAGAAAATCGAGGATATTGGTATTGGAGAAGAATTGATAAATCAGATTTTGGAAAAACTTGATTGTTTTGAAAAAGACAAAGGATATCTGGCATCTAATATTACCGTACAAATGCTTTCAACCACATTTGAAACCAATAGTAAATACGTATCAAGAATAGTGAATGTGTACAAAGGAAAAACATTTATTCAATATATAAATGATTTAAGAATTGAATATGGAATAGCACAGTTAAAAGAAAATTATAAACTAAGAAAATATACTATTCAAGCACTCTCATTAGAGTTTGGTTTTAATAATGCAGAATCATTTTCAACTGCTTTTTATAAAAAAACAGGTATAAAACCAACCTATTTTATTAAGGAATTGGACGAACTAAAAAACACGTAAATTAGTTATCATAAATATGTTATGCCATTTTAATGACTCGAAATTCCCGAATTCCGAGAAGCATAACCAGTAATTTGCTAATTCTATAAAAAGGAGACTATATATTTGTATCTATTAAAGTAAAAAATTTGCAACGATGAAAACAACAAAAGAAAAAAAAGCAGTTAACAAATTTGATTTAGAAAAATTTGAAGTAGCAAAATTAAAAAATTTGCACGTGATTGAAGGAGGAAACGCTCCTTCTGAAGGGGATACAATTGATGGAACAAATAACAAAGGAGGAGGCTCATCCAAAGATTGTTAAGTAAATCTAAAAAAATAATATTAAAATAGTATCCCAAAAGTACATGAAACCATTTTATAAAGTAATCTTATTTTTTTTATTCTTGATAGGCTGTAAGTCTTCGCAAGTATCAACTAATTCACATGTAAATTTAATTTCAAAAATTGAGCTTACACCATTAGAATTACAAACATGGTATCAAAAAGACTATATAGAGGATACCATTCCTGGTATTTCAGTTGATAAATGGTATACTTTAAACAAAAAAAAGCCTAAAAATAAGAGTATCATTGTTGCTGTCATTGATACACAAATTGATTTAAAGCATGAGGATTTACGAGGACAAATTTGGGTAAATGAGAAAGAAATACCAAACAATGGAATTGATGATGATCATAATGGATATATTGATGATGTAAATGGTTGGAGCTTTATAGGAACTAAAAGTGGAGGCTATGTGGTGTGGAGTAATTATGAATATGTACGTGTTATAAGAGACTGGGGGCCATTATTTAAAAATAAAGCGGAATCACAAATTGATTCTAAAGACATATATAAATTTAAAGAATACCAAAGAGCTTTAAAAAAGTTGGAAGAAAAAGATCCATATTATAACAGATGGCTTAAATCTTTGAATTATAAAGCAGCACTTTATGCAATAACTAAAGATACTTTAAAACACTTTTTTCCAAAAGAAGATTATACATACAAACAATTGGATAGTATGTATGAAAAATATAAGGTAAATGATAAGAGTTTTAAGCAAAGACGTGATGATAACGATAGAGATTTAGGAGCGCTAATTTATTGTATGATGTCCAGCTTAGAGATGAATCAAAATACTTTAGAAGATATTCAGGAAAAACAAGCTCAGTTGGATTCTGTTATAAGTAAAAATTTAAATATAAATTATAATGAAAGACTGCTTATTGGTGACAATCCTAATATTTTAGAAAAAGGCTATGGTAATAATAATGTAAGTAATAATAAAGTTGGCCATAGACCATTTCAGGACCATTGTACTAAAATGGCCGGAGTTATTGGAGCTAATAGAGAAAATGCTATTGGGGTAAACGGAATTTTACAAAATGTCAAAATTATGCCTTTGAATATATCTCCGTCAGGAGATGAACATGATAAGGATGTCGCTATGGCAATACGCTATGCTGTTGATAACGGAGCAAAAATAATAAATATGTCCTTTGGCAAAGAATTTTCTTTACACAAAGAATGGGTTGCAGATGCTTTTAAATATGCTGAAGAACATAATGTTCTTTTAATACATTGCGCTGGAAATGATGGTTTTGATATCGATGAAAATCCGTACTATCCAAATGATAATGATTTTGAGAATTTTAAAGAAGTAAGTTTCAATTTTATCAATGTAGGATCAGTTACCCATAAATTGAATAGTAATTTTGTGTCAGATTTTTCTAATTACGGTAAGCAAAATGTTGACTTGTTTGCACCTGGAGATGAAATATATTCCACAGCTTCAAAGAATAGCTATATATCAGACTCAGGAACTTCAATGTCGGTTCCAATGGTTTCAGGAACAGCAGCTTTAATCTGGTTATATTACCCTAATCTTACGGCTGCAGAGGTCAAAAATATCATTCTTGACTCAGGGACTGCGTATAGTCTAGAAGTTATAGTTCCGGGTACAAAAGATAAAAAAGTTCCGTTCTCAGAATTGTCTAAATCAGGAAAAGTATTAAATGTATATAACGCAATGCAACTCGCCGAAAAAGTGAGTAAACAGAAACGATAATGAGCGATTATAAAGTTCAGTATTTTACGCAGTATGTTTTGCGAACGCCTTTGTTTCCCATATCTTTTTATTTAAATCTAATAGAAAATTATTCCCAAGAAGCATTATTAAAAGAATTAGAGAATCCATTAGTAAGAGAAGCGATTCGTATAGCATCGCCGGAGCTGGTATCTACTTTAAACAAATGGGTAAAAGAACCTTCTAATCTTTCAAGTAAGAAAGAAATTGATTTAGAGATTGCCGTATTAAAATATCTTGCCAGAATGTCTACTCGTTGTACTCCCTTTGGATTGTTTGCAGGCTGCACTATAGGAGAAATCAATTCTGAAACAAATATTACACTTAAATCTCCTGCTAGTTTTATTCGTTTCACACAATTTGACATGCAATTTTGGTTAGAAATGATGCAGGAATTAGAGAAACGAAAAGAAGTTGTACATCATCTGAAATACTATCCTAATACTTCAATTTATGCCCTTGGCGATTTTTATAGATATGTAGAATATAAATATGTAAAAACAAAAAGAGAACACAGTATTTCAGCATTAAAAAAATCAGCTCTTTTAGAGACTTTACTTCTTCATGCAAAATCAGGAATAACTATTGATGAAATGATTTTATTTCTTATAGATGATCCAACTGAAAAAGAAGACGCGCTCATTTTTATTTATCAGTTAATCGATTTTCAGTTTCTTGTAAGTGAAATCGATGGGACAATCACTGGGAGAGAAGAATGGTATAAAATAGCCACTATTTTTAATAAAATTCCTGATCTAAAATATGATTACAAACAATTGCAAATCATTAAAAAAATGCTTTTAAAATTGGATGTGAATCTTGTTCCTTCAGAAGATAGTTATACAGCAATAAAATCTTTAATTCAAAAGATGGATTTGTATTACGAAGAAAAATATCTTTTTCAAACTGACTTAAATACAACTACCTATACAAATATATTAAGCCCACAAATTCCGAAGAAAGTATTACAAGCTATCCGTTTTTTAAACGGAATTCAAAATGGAAAAAAGTCCATCAATCAGTTAGCATTTATAAAAGCGTTTAACCTAAGATATGAATCACAAGAAATGCTATTATCAACAGTTCTAGATACAGAAACGGGTATTGGTTATCTTCAGAATTCTGATATGAATGATGTTCATGAAATATTAGAACGGTTTTCTTTTGAAAAGACAATATATAAGAAAGAAAGTCAATCATGGAGTGATTTTGATTATATATTAGAAAGAAAAATACAAGAATGTATTTTGAGAAAAGGGAAAAAGATTTCACTTTCGGAAAAAGATTTCCCAGATTTTGATTCTAATTGGGAAAATACGCCAGCGACCTTTTCGGTAATGATTGAACTTTTTAAAGATGAAGGAATTAGTATAGAATCTTCAGGAAATATTAGTGCGGCAAAATTATTAGGGCGTTTTTGTAATGGGAATAGAGGTATTCATAATTTGACAAAAGAAATTATTAAAAAAGAAACTATATACCACTCAGATAAAATTCTGGCAGAAATTGTTCATATTCCAGAGTCAAGAACAGGTAATATATTACGAAGACCTGTTTTAAGAGAATATGAAATTGCATACCTTTCTACTGCGGGTGTACCTGAAACTCAAACAATCGATTTAAATGATTTGATGATTTCAATAAAAGGGAATAAAATTATTTTGAGGTCAAAAAAACATAATAAAGAAGTTATTCCTTGTTTATCTAATGCACATAATTATTCTGATAAATCTTTACCTATTTATCATTTTTTATGTGATTTGCAAGCCCAAAATTTAAAACCTGTTTATAGTTTTAATTGGGGAGTTTTGGATTTACATTATGATTTTTTTCCGAGAATGCTATATAAAGATGTTATTCTTTCGAAAGCAAAATGGGTAGTAAATAAAAATGAAATTAGTCAGTTTTTAAAAACAGATGACACTAAATTATTTGAAACTTTCAGTATCTGGAGGAATAAGCGGAATATACCTAAACTTGTAAATTGGGTTAATTCAGACAATACACTTTTACTTGATTTAGAAAAAGAAATTTGCATCAAAATGTTTTTAAAATCGGTTCAAAATTATAATAGAATTATACTTGAAGAGTTTTTATTCTCCAACGATTCCATTGTAAAAGACGCCAATGGAGAGGATTTTACCAACCAATTTATATTGTCATTTTATAAAGAACAAACATAAAAGTGAAAAGAGATTTTTGTTTAGGAAGTGAATGGTTATATTATAAAATATATACTGGAGTAAAAACAGCTGATACTGTTTTGGTTGAAAAACTATATCCAATTATTTCTTTATTAAAGGAGAGAAAACTAATTAGTAAATGGTTTTTTATACGATATAAAGATTCTGATGAACACTTAAGAATCCGTTTCTTGATTGATTCACCCAATAAGTTATCGGAAACAATAATGTTGCTTTACCCTGTTTTAAATAAAATGTTAGAGCAGAATATTATTTGGAAAATTCAAACAGATACTTATAAAAGAGAGATAGAAAGGTATGGCCAGAGTACTATGCTCGATTCTGAGTTTCTTTTTTGGCAAGACAGCGAGATGATTTTACAATACCTAAGTATAAAGCCCTCTTTCAGAAATGTAGATGCCCAGCTACTTTTTAGTTTTTGTGCGATTAATAATTTTCTGGATTCATTCTTATTAACCAATACAGATAAATTAAAATTAATGAATGATTTACAATTGTCCTTTAAAGATGAATTTAATGCTAATAAGATTCTTAAAAAAGAAATGGACAAACAATATCGTGAATTATCCCATGAAATATGCCAATTCTTGTCTGGTAATGCTATAAATGATTATCCTGAAGTATTTAAATTAATACAAGAAAAGCAAAATCAAACAAAGGAAGCTGTTTTACAAATCAAAGAAAATTTGCAAATTCCATTATCAATTTTTTTGATGAGTCACATTCATATGATAGTAAACAGACAATATACGTCAAAACAAAGGATGTATGAATTAATAATTTACGATCACTTACATCGATATTACAAAACAATAGAATATAGACATTCTTCTTTACCTAAATTAAAAGGTTAATTTAATTGAATGTTTTTCATTAATGCTAAGGAGTATACAATAGGTGTTTGTATTATGAGAAGAATACAATAGTATCGAAGCGAAATCAATTAAAGCAAGCTTAGTTATTTGTAGAATTAAGTAATGTAATAGTATCGGAAAGATTATGGTTTGTTATGGAGTAAGAAAGATTAAAACAGAATCTAAGTCACTAATCGAAAAAGGTGTAAAAGCAGCTGGACCAAGAGCACGTAAATCAACCTTAGAAATTGAAAAACTATTAAAAGAGTTTAGAAAAATTTCTGTGGAAGAATCTAAGAAATAAATTCATTAAAAAAACAAACCTTGCTTAAGTAAATTAAACAAGGTTTGTTATTCTTCAATCATAAACAACTACAATTTATTTATAATCTTATTTTTCTAGAAAAAAATAACTGCAATTAAGAATACCATACCTACTAATAACATAATCATAGATAACAGCATGATTATTTTCTCAATAAAAGTAATCACGGTTGCACGTTCATAACTTTTAAAGTGTTGCAAGCCACCCTCTCCTCTCCTATTAAACCTACGTTTATTTACAATATAACGAATTAGTAAGCCTGAGATTAAAAGTAAAATTCCTATAGTAATTACAATTATATCTGATTTATCTATTCTCATATTCTTTTTTATAAAATTAAAACGCTAGCCTAGTTTTATATAAAATTTTATTCAGAACTTCAAAACACTCTCCTAATATTTGAATTTCAGGATAAAAAAGATGACCAAGCACTTTATCTAATCTAAATTTTCATTTTTCAAATCAATATCAAAATCTAATAATCTTTTGGGCTGCACATTAAGTCCTTTTGCAACTTTTAAGAAAGTCCTAAACGTAATATTTGTTTTTCCTAGTTCAATTTTATTAAAGTCACTATCATCAATACCTGTGTGAAATTCCATATCCCCTAAAGTTAAGTTCCTTGCTTCTCTTTCTATTTTTACCCTTTTACCAAATTCCCTTAGAAAATCATTAAATATATCATCCATAGTGTTATTTCTTTTGACAAGTGAATTTGCCAATATTTAACATAAAACTTATGGGGATATATCCCCATAATCATTTTATTTGTTATATTTGTATAATCATTACGATTTGTAATGTATTTTTGCGATACTTCATATAAAAATATTTGAAGCATTCGCTTTGAATCTTGCTTAGAAAAAACTGGACACTTTTTTAGCGCGTAAGATGATAAGTGCAAATGCCTACGCTTATAAAAGGGCGTGGGCTCGCTTATTCGCGCGCAGGTAGTCCAGTAAATCCTTCTATGCAATAAGTTGAGTCCCACGTTTCTTTTTTATAAGAAACTTTATACTCAATTCTTTTCAGGGCGCACTTTCATAATTTCGATGTTTCGCAACTAGTTATTATTGTTTAACCAATAATCTTGCGTGCCTATGATTCAACAAAACTGGTAGTCGATACCATAACCTACTCAACTTAACGCATAAAAAATGGCCCTCTACTTCGTCACCAAACTAGTATAGAGGACCATAGCAAACAAAACAAATGTTTTACTTAACTAACCCAATATTATGAATAATTATTCATTTTACAAGGGTAGTAAGGCCTTTTATTGCCTGATTTTTTTCGGGTGTTTCTTGTCTTTTACCCCTGTTCAAGCAATGAGCTCACTGCGACAACTGCAATCTAGCTCTCAACAAAATTTGGTACATGGTACCATAACAGATGGCACCAACCCCTTACCTGGTGTCACCATTGCCTTGAAAGGTAAATCCAATTCTGGTACTATTTCCGATTACAATGGACAGTATAATATTGCTGCAGCTGTTTCAGATACTTTAATAGTTTCTTTTGTAGGTTTCAAAACCGCCCTAGTCCCCATAAAAGGACGGCAAACCATAAACATAAGCTTAGAGTACGATACCATGGCACTGCAAGAAGTCCGAGTCAACGCAGGGTACTATACAGTAAAGGAAAGCGAGCGTACGGGCAGTATTTCCAGAATCACTGCCAAGGACATCGAAACTCAACCCATGACTAATGTTCTTGCCACTTTGCAAGGACGAATGGCAGGGGTAAATGTAACTCAAACCACAGGAGTCCCCGGAGGAGGATTCGAAATTAAGATACGAGGGCAAAATAGCATACGCCCCGAGGCAAATAATCCATTGTACATTATAAATGGTGTTCCCTATTCCTCAGATCCTATTGGCTACACAGGAACCTCAACAATCTTCCCTACTAATAACAGTAGTCCACTCAACAGTATCAATCCGGATGTTATAGAGAGTATAGAAATACTCAAAGATGCCGATGCGACAGCCATTTATGGTTCACGAGGCGCAAACGGAGTGGTACTTATTACAACAAAAAAAGGAAAAGAAGGAAAAACCAAATTTACTATTACTGCATCCTCAGGAGCTGCAACGGTCACCAAATTCATGAAACTTATGAATACCCAAGAGTATCTAAGCATGCGTTATCAGGCATTTACCAACGATGGGATCACTACTTACCCAGAGAATGCGTATGATGTCAATGGAACATGGAATCAAAATCACTATACCAACTGGCAAAAAGAACTCATCGGTGGTACAGCAGTAATTACAGATTTGCAAGGAACCATCACAGGAGGTTCACAGTACACCAGATTTCTTCTCAGTGGAAATTACCACACCGAATCAACAGTATTCCAAGGAAACTTTTTATACAAAAAAGGTGGTTCTCAATTTAGTTTGAATCATCAATCTGAAAATGGAAAGTTTCATTTAGTATTTACAGCAGGATATACTGCTCAAAACAACAAACAACCATCTTCTGATTTTACCAACACTGCTCTCTTGCTAGCTCCAAATGCACCTGCTTTATACGATACCGCAGGAAACCTCAATTGGGAAAATGGAACATGGGATAATCCTTTGGCAACCATACCTGCCGAGTATCTATCCAAAACCAAAGACCTTTTAGCCAATACTATTTTATCTTACGAAATCATTCCTGACCTGATTCTCAAAAGCAGTTTTGGTTATACTGACTTGCAGCATGCCGAAAGTCGTATTGATCCTTCAACCATTTACAATCCTTCTTATGATTATACCAGCGCCAATTCCAGTTTATATCTCAACAATACCAAACGTAGTTCTTGGATTATAGAACCGCAACTTAATTGGGAAAAGAAATTTAGTGTAGGTAAATTGGGGATTCTCTTAGGAGGAACTTTTCAGCAAACTACAACTTCTAGATTGTTTCAGTCTGGAACCGGATTTAGTTCTAATAGTTTAATTTATGACCTTGCATCTGCAACTACCAAACGTGTAGTCCTTAGTGACGAAACCATATACAAATACCAAGCATTCTTTGCAAGGATCAACTACAATTGGCATGATCGTTATATCATAAATTTGACTGCGCGGCGAGATGGATCAAGCCGTTTTGGCCACAAAAACCAATTTGCAAACTTTGGCGCTGTCGGTCTGGCTTGGTTATTCTCGAATGAAACCTTCCTAAAGAATAGTTCTTGGCTAAGTTTTGGAAAACTTCGAAGTAGTTATGGAACCACAGGAAGTGATCAAATCGGGGACTATCAATTCTTAAATACCTATAACTCTCCAAGTACCAATTATCAAAATATCATTGGATTACAACCCACTCGTTTATATAATCCTGACTTTGGATGGGAAACTAATAAAAAATTAGAAGCCGCTTTAGAACTGGGATTTTTCGCTGATCGTATCTTTCTCACTACAGCATGGTATCGGAACCGTTCCTCTAACCAACTCGTTGGAATCCCACTACCCGGAACCACTGGTTTTACCCAAATCCAAGCAAACTTAGATGCAACAGTTCAAAATGCAGGATTTGAATTCACATTACGCACTGTTAATTTTTCTAAGGGACGTTTCAATTGGACTACCAGTCTTAATTTGAGTTTTTCCCGTAACGAACTTCTAGCTTTCCCAAATTTAAGCAGCTCAACATATAAAAATAAATATCGCATCGGAGAACCCCTTGATATTTTATTGGCATACAAGTACGTTGGACTTGATCCAACAACAGGAATATATCAGTTTGCTGATCAGAATAACGATGGTATTATATCCTTTCCTGATGACAGTCAAACTACAATAAACCTCACTCCTGATTATTATGGAGGACTACAAAATCAACTGAGCTATAAACATTGGAAACTTGATTTTCTTTTCCAATTTGTAAAACAAAGACGTCAAAGTTACTCTGGTATTCCACCTGGTTTGATGTTCAACCAACCTCAAAGAATGTTGGATAGCTGGCAACAGACAGGAGATAGGAGTTCTTCTCAAATTTATACCGCAGGAAACAATACCGATGCAATGACGGCACAATCCCGGTATAGTAGCAGTGACGCGGCCATAGTGGATGCCTCTTACGTTCGGCTAAAAACAATTGCTTTGAGTTATGACGTCCCTTTGATCACCAAAGAAATCCAATGTATCCTTACACTACAAGGGCAGAACCTTTTGACAATTACTCCTTATTCCGATGGTGATCCTGAATTTCCAAGCAGTGGATATTTGCCACCGCTAAAAACTATCACTGCCGGAATTCAATTAACTTTTTAATAAATACAATATGAAAACGAAATATAAAAAACAATGTATGAACTGCTGTTGGAGTGTATTTATAAAAATAGTTTTTTTAAGCACTGTTTTCTCTATGCCAGCCTGTGACTCCTTTCTAGAAGTAGAGTTACCAAAATCACAACTTACAAATAGTACAGTTTTCCAAGATTATACCACAGCCAATGCGGCCATGGCAGATGTTTATTCCAAAATGAGAGACAAAGGTCTCCTTACCGGAAGTCAATTTGGTATTTCAAATCAATTGGGCAATTATACCGATGAATTTACTTTTTATGGGGCACCTACCAATGCCACTTCAGAATTTTATGCCAATACCATACTCCCCTCTAATAGTACCCTTGAACTATTCTGGAACAACTCCTATAATCAAATTTATGCTTCTAATGCGGTACTTGAAGGAGTTCAGACAGCTCCATTTAGCACACAAGACAAAGCACAATTACAAGGGGAAGCACTTTTTATACGTGCATTACTTCATTTTTATCTCTTGCAACTCTTTGGCGATATACCCTATATCCAAACCACAGATTACAAAGTTAATAGTACTGTAACCAGAATGACAAGTAATGAAATATATGCGCATATTATTACTGATTTAAAAACTGCTGAGGCATTGTTACCATCTTCTTATTCAACAACAGAAAGGGTGCGTGCCAATTCATTTGTAGTAAAAGCTCTTTTAGCAAGGGTTTACCTCTATACGGGGTCATGGGAAGATGCCAACGAAATGGCTACAGCAGTAATAAATAACAATTCGTTATATGTTTTTGAAAATAATCTCGATAAGGTATTCTTAAAAAACTCCACGGAAACAATTTGGCAATTTATGCCAACTGTTGCAGGAAAAAATACAGATGATGCTATCGTATTCAATTTTACCTTAGGTCCACCACCACTGGTAGCGATAACTGAATCACTAATCAATTCATTCACAATAAACGATTTAAGAAAATCACACTGGACAAAAGAAGTAAGCAATAGAATAGGAACATGGTATTCTCCCTATAAATACAAAGAATCAAGAAATACTTCCGTTTCAAGAGAATATACCATAATACTTCGTTTGACCGAGCAATACCTCATCCGAGCTGAAGCCCTAGCTCAAAAGGGAAATCTCATAGTAGCCAAGGAAGATTTAAATAAAATCAGAAAACGCGCGGGGCTCTCCGACATAGAAGCAAGTTCAAAAGAAGAAATTCTAGAAGCAATACTACAGGAAAGAAGAAAAGAATTATTTTCTGAATACGGACATCGTTTTTTTGATCTCAAAAGAGCAAGTAAACTAGACCTTATCTTATCTACAAAATCAGGTTGGAATACTAATGATAAGTTATTACCAATCCCAAAGAGCGAACTCAGTGCTAATCCTAATCTGACGCCTCAAAACCCGGGATACTAAAATTTAACACGAACACAAAAATGAAAATACAATCCAAAATAACCGCTGTCTTGTCATGGCGAAAGATCCCTTTTTTTTTAGTTTTTATTTTGCAATTAGTCGCCTGCTCCCTTTGGGGGCAGGTAGTGCAAAAAAGGGCATTAACAGAGGCGGATTATCCAAAATGGGGACAATTAAGTCTTGATAAAATGAGTGCAAATGGACAGTGGATTAGTTATACAATGTCCTATGAAAATGGTCTTGATACCTTATTTATAAAAAATACTAAATCAATGAAAACGCGAGCCTTTCCTTTAGGGAATAATGGTGATTTTCTAACTCCGAATTGGTTTATCTACCAAACTGTTGAAGGAGTGCATCTGGTGAATCTCACAATAGGTAAACAAGAAACTATAACTAATGTATCTCAATATATGTATGCTCCAATAGCTAAGAAGTTGTTGTTATTGATAAATGAAAAAGAGAACACATTGCTTATTCGGGAACTCAATGGAAGCCATGAGGAGCGTATCAAAGGAGTGAATGAATTTACAATGGATCCTACAAACCAAAGGATACTCTATACAACGACAAGGGCTAATCAAAATACGGTTAACCTTTTGGAACTTTCTAAAAAAAACCAAAATACAATGCTCTTGAGTAGTTTGGGTTCTTTTACGAATTTAGTTTGGCATGAAAAAGGAAAAGCATTGGCATTCTTGCAAAAAAGCCTCGATACAGCCAAGCCCAATACTATTATTTTTTATTATAGCCTATCCAACAAAAAACTATATAGCTCACATGGGAAAAAACAGCAACTTTTCTTGGGAGATTCTCTCTTAATTCCTACTTCAAGTTTTAAATTAAAGATCTCAGATGACATGCAAAGCATTTTTTTTACACTGCAACGTAAGGTTAAATCAAATGAGGACCAAAAAAGCTCCGATGTGCAAATATGGAATGGAAATGCCAAATGGATCTATCCAATGGAAGCAAAGAAAAAAAATGGAATTTATCTTGGATTATGGCATCCACAACAGGATGCTTATCAACTCATAACCAATGATACATTACCGCAAATTATGCTCAGTGGAAATCAGAAATATGCCATTATTTCCAATACACAACAATATGAACCACAATATACTATTGGTGGTCCAAGAGATTTCTATCTTGTTGATTTATCTACTGGCAAAAAAGAGCTGCTTTTAAAGAAACATTCAGGACATTTTCTAAATACCATTACTTCTCCAGAGGGGAAATATATTGCATATTTTAAGGAGCAAAACTGGTGGGTCTATGACATTACAAAGAAAACTCATACCAATATTACTAAAAATATTGGACAACCTTTTTTTCATAACAACAATGAAAATCCACAAAATGAAGATTCTTATCCCAATTTAGGGTGGACACTACATGACAAAGAAATTTTATTGTGTGATCCATACGACCTCTGGGCAATTAGTCCCGATGGCACCGCTGCCCGTAGGCTGACCTATGGGAGGGAAACCAGGACTCAATTTAGATTAGCTGCTTATTCTGGAATTATGTTAGGCAAGCCTAATTACGATGGATGGATTTTTAAAACTATAGATTTAGACCAAGGATTATTATTGGAGGCTACGAATGAAAAGGGGGAATTCGGTTACTTTAAATGGTCCTCAAGATCCAATAAGAAGCTGGCCTTTTCTTCCAATTCACGCCTTGATCAGTTAATTCAGTCTGCCACTGGTGATACTTTTATCTTTAGGGAACAAGGTTATAATCTTTCCCCTAGATTAATGTTACAGAACCACACTGATACATTACCTAAAACAATGGTACAAAGTAATCCACAACAACAGCAATTTTACTGGGGAAAAGCTGAGCGGATTCAATATAAAAATGCAAAAGGAAAATGGTTGCAGGCTATCTTATATTATCCTGCTGATTACAACAATAAAAAGAAGTACCCTATGATTGTTTATATTTATGAGAAATTAACACAAAACCTTCATAATAAATACCTTTATCCTTCCCAATTTGCAGGAGAAGATGAGTCGTTCAATATCACCTCTTTTACAACACAAGGTTATTTTGTACTTGCTCCTGACATTTCCTATGAAATAGGCGACGTTGGAATATCAGCGCTAGATTGTGTTGTTTCTGCAACAAATAAAGTGATTGACCAAGGACTTGTATTACTTGATAAAATCGGGCTTATTGGACATTCTTTCGGAGGATATGAGACTGATTTCATTATTACACAAACCAATCTTTTTACAGCGGCAGTGGCAGGTTCTGCAGCTACAAACCTAACCAGTTATTATCTAACAATAGGAGCTTCTGGAAAACCTGATATGTGGCGTTTCGAGAGTCAACAATGGCGTATGGGAAAATCACTTTTTGAGGATAAGAAAGGCTACGATAGAAACTCTCCAATTGAACACGCTAAGAATATTACTACGCCGCTACTCTCTTGGACTGGAGCAGAGGATAAACAAGTAAACTGGAATCAAAGTATAGAATTTTATTTAGCATTACGCCGACTGAAAAAGAAACATATCATGTTAGTCTATCCCAAAGAAAAACATACAATTATGGATACTAAAAACCAAAAAGATCTTTCTATTCGTGTGCATCAGTGGTTTGATTACCATCTAAAAGATATCGTACCTCCAACATGGATAAGAGCAGCGCTTAAATAATAACTTGCACTAAATAGCAATGCAGTTCTTTTGGAACTGCATTGCATTTTTAATAAAGGTTCTAAAAATTAACTCCCTGGACGAAATAATGGTTCGGAGCAGGTAGTTCCTTCATCATTTAATTCACGAGCTTGGGGTCCGTTAGGATAAAAAAGACGACAAACCTGACCTCCTGTATCATCACATGCTACGGGAATAGCACAAGGGTTTCCTGGTAAGGCAACAAAACCAATTACAGGAGCTAAATCATTTACTTTAGCCTCACTTTGCATTGACATGGTTAAAAATGCACCGGAAATGGCCAATACAAAAACTGCAGCTGGCATCATTTTTTTTAAAATTATTGCTTTCATAATATTATAATTTAAAGATTAATAACGATCTACTTTTTTCTACAGGTATTCGATCTAATTCCTGATACTTGGCCTAGTATATCATTATGTGTATCAGATTTTTTTTCAGCTACACGTTTCATTTCATTTTTAAGTTTATTATTCAATTGATAAACCACCAATTTATTATCGATAAGAACATACAGATGGGTTGATGTTACAAGGAAATTTTGGAGCTTTTTATTGCCAATTCCATAAATAGGGAAACTAAATAAATAGGACTTTTGGTTGAGGTCATATACGTCGATTATTGAGGCTTTTTTCCATACTTTTTTTGATTCAAAACGTCCCGGAACATTGGAGTTTATAAAAAGGAGATGCCCACAGACACTACTATTTGAATTAACTGTTAATGCTGGTGTTGCCATTGTCTGTTCTTTCTTTTCTTTAAGATGAGCTACTTTTATTTGAGCACGTGATATTGTATCAATTGTATTACCACGATAGTCAAGTAATCCGTTTTTATCTGCAACGATGTACTCGTTTCGATAACTATAGAGATAGATTATCCGTTTCATTTCTTCACTGTAATGCAGCATTCCATCTGTATCGAAAATACCATCGATTTGCTTTTGCAATAATTTTGGTGCCATCAGCGTCGTTGATTGAGTACCTGTCTTAAAAACACCCAGAATATTATTACCACTCGAATTACTAATACCTCTAAATGCAATTGTATTACTATCAACAGGTACTGCAGTAGTAAAATAAGGAGGTTTAGGCTCTTGTAATTTAGCCTCCCAATCGGTAATACATCCACTAAAAACAGCAGGGACTATTCCATCTATTATATAGAAAAAAGGAGGGCGAACAATCATTCGAATTGACTTGAAAGAAAAGCTATCGCGATTAAATGTCGCTCGTATTTTTTGTTGTTGTAGTTTATCATTAATGGATAATAAATACATTGGAACGGTATAATTTCCAAGATATAATTTACCATCCCCAGCTCCCGCAAAATAATAGGAATTATACTTCAAATCTAAAGTATGGGTGAGCGTAATAGGATGATGTGGGTAACGGCGAATAAAAGGATTTTGATGATGTATGATTTCTTCCGAAGAAAGAAATAGAATTATGACAGCGATACAACTCAAAAAGAAAGTTAAAACTAATCTAACTGGATACGAAACAAGTCTTTTTACTTTTCTTCCTGAACGACTTTGGGAATGATTAAGCCATAGTGCGAGTCCTGCCATTACTACAAAAACAAGATTAAATATTAAATGTTCCTGCCAGCTCATTTTCTCCAATATTCCTCCACAAGAACATGGTAGAAAAGAACTGTAATTAAGCATGATGAAAATATAAGCTGTAAACATGCTCATCAAACAAAACCCTGCATAAAGTGCCTTAATTCTGGTGCTTGGAAAAAGAAGTAATATCGCTATCAGAAATTCAATAATAAGTACTGCCCAAGAAATCCAACCCGCAAAAGCACTTAGTAAAGGAGATTGTCCAAGTTCTACCTTGAAATTTTCAAAATCAAGTCCTTTATTCATCGCAGCATAAACCAGTAAAAAAACATATAGTAGACATACTATTTCTAAAAAAACTTTTCTTGCATTTTTATATACTCTCATAAGGCGATGATTAAATTGATAAATACAATTACAAATTTATACGCATCAAAATCAAAACAGCATATCAAAATCAAGCCAATAGTTTACAAAAACACGCCATTTTCATCAAATGAAAATGGCGTGTTGAAATTGAATTACGAACAAAACAGAATTAGGTAACCTACATCCCTTCTATTGTTTTGACTCACTAGTTAAGATAGAAAGCTTTTCTCTGAGTTCCATTAGCCCTGCTTTTTGCAAACATTCCTCTCCAAATAATCTTAATTCTTCCAGATTTTCTTCTTGGATACTAGACATGAGAATTGATGGTTTATTATTGTCTTTGGGGGATAAGCCACGTTCAATAATATGGTTCAATAACAATACATTCTTGCGTGAAATTTTTAAATCAAGCTTCACTACCTCATTCATGCCTGGGATACTAAGTACAGTATCTACAACCTTGGCTACATCATTTACTGTCATAATCTTCACGTTTTAAATTAATAATTTATATCGTAAAGGTATAAAGCTAACCTTAAAGTATCATGGACGTAATATGTCCATGATGGATAGAATCCAACTCACTTACATAATTTTGTATCGGAGATAAATGATAACCACTAAAATGTATGATACAATTTTAGATGCGTCCAATTCAAATAATTGCCTTTTAATTAACTTTTAGAACTCTTCAAATAAAAATTAAGAAGCTTAAAAACAATGATGTAATGACACTTCATACCTGCATAAGAAACAACCAAAAACCTTCCTTGAAGCAGTCAGGATTTTGTTGTTTTAAAATTGGTGTATTGCTTTGAAAGAGCACGGTTGTTTATGAAAAATTGGCAAACAAATTCGGTTTTGGAATTACCTCTCTCCAACGGTTTTAAATTGCAGGCAGTGTGCACTTTCCCTGCTCACTAAAAATTAGAGATTCTTCATATGACTTATGAAGATTGCATCAGGTTGTAATGAATGATTTCATAACTATTTACAATGCTAAGACCACCATATTGTAGTTATAAAAAAGTTGCAAAATAGAATAGTATTTTGAAATTCTAAAAAGATTAGAATCTCTAATAGACATTAAAAAAATCTAAAAAGATGCCAACGTTCCTGTCATCAGCAAGATGTATGGTTGTCGGACAACCAGATCTTGCTGCCCCACACTCGGAACTCGTGGGCAGTGATACTAAAAAGATTAAAAAGAGTTTTATAACAATGATGATGAAAGATGATGGAAAGAGAAAATTCAAACAGAACACGCAAGATTACTTTGCGATTGACAGCGGAAGAATATGCGAAAATTGAGCAGAAATGGAAGACTAGTACATGCCGTAAGCTTAGTGATTATTTACGCAAACAACTATTCCACAAGAGTGTTACAACTATTTACAGGAATCAATCTTTGGATGATTTCATAGAAGAAACAATAGTACTTCGTAAGGAGTTAAATGCTATTGGAATTAACTTAAATCAGATAGTAAAAAAACTGCACATGTTACAACAAATCCCAGAATTTAAAGTCTGGATTGTCAGTTTTGAAATTGATAAAAGAATCATAAATGATAAAATTGACAAGATTGAAAAACACACCTCTAAAATTACGAACAAATGGTTGCAATCATAAAATCAACCCATTCAGTCCGAGGTGTTTTTTATTACAATGAAAACAAAGTAAAAACGGGTGTAGCTGAGTGTATCGCAGCTGGAAACTATCCTGCTGACGTCGATAAAATGACAGATACTATGAAGCTTAATCGCTTTATAAAACGAGCAGAATTAAACGAAAATGTAAAATGCAATACGCTACATATTTCTTTGAATTTTGATCCGTCAGAAAATTATTCCAAAGAAAAGCTAATAGCTATTACAGACAGTTATATGGAGAAAATCGGTTTCGGTGAACAACCTTATTTGGTATATCAACATAACGATACAAAACACCAACATCTCCATGTAATTTCTATAAATATTGAGAAAGATGGTAAGCGAATTGATCTGCACAATATAGGCATGAGAAAATCCGAACCTGCAAGAAAGGAGATAGAAGATTACTTTGGACTAGTTAAAGCGGAGGGAAGAAAAAAGGAAGAAAAATTTAGTTTAGAACCTATTTCAATGGGAAGCATTCAATATGGAAAGGTTGAATCAAAGAAAGCTATATTTAATGTTCTCAATACTGTTGTGAATCTTTATAAATATAATAGCCTTGCAGAACTCAATGCAGTTCTTAAACAATACAATATAATGGCTGACTGCGGTAGTGAGAATTCAAGAATGTTTTTAGCTGGAGGATTAGTGTATCATATATTAGACGCTAAAGGTAGACCAATTGGTGTTCCAATTAAAGCAAGTAGTTTTTATACGAAACCAACTTTAAAATTCTTGGAAGCAAAATTTAAATACAATGTGGACAGAAGTATGCACGACAAATCAAGAGTAAAACTTGCCGTTGATATGGCATTATTAAGAGAGCGTACTTTGCCTATAACCGAACTGGCAAGACGATTGCAAAGAGAAGGTATTGATACCGTTTTTAGAAAAAATTCAGACGGTTTGCTTTACGGCATCACCTATGTTGACCATACAACGAAAAACGTTTTTAATGGTAGTAACTTGGGAAAACAATACAGTGCAAAAGCCATTGAAGAACGATGCAGATTAAAGGTTGCTGGTGAAGAAAAAAGAAATCAGATTTATGAAAAGCTTCATTCTAAAGAAACATTAATTACTGTTTTGGAGCAACAAAAAAATACACTTACTATTTCTGATTTAGTAAAAGCATTGGATGTTCTTGTGATGGATAAAAAACAGTACTTTACACTGTTGCCAAAGCTTGATAAGATTATTGACAATTTAATGCAATCTGAGCAGACAACGGATTATTTACCATATCAGTTGAAAAATAAAAGGAAAAAGCAAAAACGAAGAGGACTGTTAGGATAAGTTTAGAAATTAAAGTAGTGTTTCACTAAGATACGTAGTTAGTGAAACACTACTAAAAATACATTTTAACTTTGACATGGTTTTATTGGCATTTTCTGTAAAATAAAATCACCACCTTTCTCCAAGATGACTACTGCTGTAATTTCCAAAATTTTATACTTATAAAATTATGTGATACCGGATTCTAAGGGATGGTAGAAATAATCCTTTTTAGGGTAATTTTACGCAAAAAATTAAAAAATTAGTCCCAACTAGATTCCATAGTAAACTTTTGTCCTAATGTTTTGGTAAGGTATTCAGCTGCCGCTGTATAACCTTTTTCCTTAGCTGTTAGTGCCTGTGTTGGATAGGTTTTTAAATAAAATGAATAATCCCCTTTGGCATAGGAATTTGCAATTTCCAAATCAATCAAAGCTTGGGTAATTTCAGTATTAGGAATACTGGTTACTATTGTACAATTTCCGCAGATATCTTTTTCTCCGTATTGTTCAAAATACTGTTTTGAAACTTCATAGCAGATTAATTCGGCAGCTCTGACAGCTTCTTTAACTCTTTCAGACATTTCACTGCTTACTGTAATTTTTGGCAGCTTAGGAACACGGCTTAAAGGAAGATCGTCTAAGTTGACACTTGCGGTGTCATTAGTCAGCCCTTCTAATTCATCTATAGCAAGTACATATGTGTTTGAGATTAATTTTAAATCATACTCACGGTCAAAATTAGTGGTCCTTGAATGTAACAGATTAATAAGATGTTCTAATATTTCCTTAGATTCATACTTTGTTTTAACTATAATGATAACCTTAGTGAATTTAGTTTGTTCATTTAAGGCATAAAAAGGCATTCCAAAAAACTCAAATTCCTCTGCAACATCAGCCCAGCGCCATTCACGTTCGTGCATCCAGTTAACACTCTTGTTTCTAGTAAGTTTAGTATATACATATCTGTACATTTCTTTACTTCCGATACCACATTCTGCGGCTAATGAACGTAGTCCAATCCCAAAATTAGGATCACCTGCTACTGCCTCTTTCGGTGGAACACTCAAGCCGTATATCACAGGTCTTGCCCCTGCTTCAAATAATTCATGTTTTACAAATGCAATTCCGTAAGGTTCAACATACCCTTCAGCATTTCTTTTTTTAGCATAGTCAATTAGTGCATAAAGGGGCATTTCGGTAAAACATGCAGCAGCCTTTGATCCGTATATTGTAGGGTTCCCTGATCTGAATGACCAGCCCGCCCTTATTACCCCATCATGGAGTATTTTCTTAAGTACTTCAAATGCACAAGCTTCATCAGGGAGTCCATAATCATCTTCCTGATATTTTTCTGTAATACGAATCGGCTTTCCATCATATGTAAATCCATCAGGAATAGCATACTGGTCATCTCCACAAATAAATGAAGATTCAATACTTTGATTATTGGTATTTACGTTATGCACGAAATGTATTACCCAGTTTGATAAATCAGTTCTGCTCATCAGCGTTAAATAGTTTTAATAGTAAAATATTTTTCTAAAGTGTTTTGGTTTGCCAAGCTTAAGGCAGGCACTGAAATAAACAGCTTCTCTCTAGCCCTGCTTGCTGCCACATAATGAAGACGATGCACTTCTTTAGCAAAATCGGGAGTGATTAGAAAATCTAAATCACTTTCTTCTAAAGTAATTACCAACACATTATCAAATTCGTCTCCTTTGGCTTTATGAATTGTTTTATGCTGACTGATATCTTCAGGAATTTTCACGCATAATGCCATATTCTGATAACTATGTCCCACATAAAATTCTTTGGCAACACCGGATCCTAAATTTGTAATATTGGTTTTAATTTGCCCCTTTACCAAAAGAAAAAAATCGTATAATGTCCCCTTGGAGTACCCCTCATAGTGTTCAAGTAAAGTTACGATATGATTTAAGGCAATACTTTTTCTTTTAAAAGGATCAGATTCGTATTTGAATTGTCTTTCCATTTCTTTAATAGAATCTTTGAATTTACCTACTCGCGCATACTCCACAGCCTTAAGACAGCTTGCTACAGCACTACTCCGATATTTATTACCACTACCAGGTTTATCTTTTTCGGAAAGTTCATCAAAAAGTTTAGAATTGAAAGCACCTGAGATTTCTTTTTTCATTGCATTTGCTGTAATATTATGTCTTGAGAGTGAATAGACAGGTTGGGTTCCACAGTGGGATTGGGCAAATGCCAATGCACTACTCCTTTCACCAATCAAAATAAACGGGAGATTTCCTTCTATATTCCGATATTTTTTTTGTTTTATATCCGTTCTTGTTATGTTCAGTACATCAATAATTTCATTGGTACTTCTTCGATTATCTTCCATTACATAATCCTTCATCCCTTTTAATTTAAATTTCTTAAATTCAGCCGGATCAGATCCCTGAAATACATAAATAGACTGCGCAGTATCTCCTATGATTCCGATGATGCTTTCTTTTTGTCCCACTGCTTGAAATATTTTCACTTGTATCGGGCTGCTATCCTGGAATTCATCTATGAATATATAAGGAAAATTGGCTCTTAAAACTTCCAATATAAATGGATGTTTCTTGATGATCTGATAGCTAAAAAATAATACATCATCATGATGCATAATACCTTTTTCCCAAGCCATTCTCTTGTAAACCATATAAGAGGCAGTTTTTATATTGGTTCCATTAACAGCGTAAGGCCGGCTTGGTTTAGCTTCCAATTCCTCTTTATTCTTAAATTTCCATTGTATCTTACTGAAAGCCTTAGCTATCTCTTTGTCGTCTCGAAGATAAACCTGCGATGTTTTTGCTTTCCAATCCGAAAGAAAGCCATAATTTGAAAGAATGGTATCATCATGTCCATCCATTTGAGAAACATCTAAACCATACTCATCTGCTACAAGAAACACATAAGGCTTTATTATATTTTCATACAAAAAGCTGTGAATTGTGGAGACCTCAACTCTTGTTACTGAAGTACCCAGCCTCTTTAGTATGGTTTCAACAGCAATGTTTGTGTAGGTAATACAAGCTATCCTGCGTGTTGCGGCCATTCGAACAGACTTATGCAGTATATTTCTTATATGCTCGGTCAACCAATGCGTCTTTCCAGCACCAGGGCCGGCTGATATGCGAAAATGATGTTCAATATCAGGAAGTATATCTTGAGATGTTATGGTTTGCATATATATGTAATTGCTTTCTTAATGTAATCCGGTACAATAAAATCCTGATATCCGGCCTTTCCTTTCTCGTCTAGATTTTCAATAAGCTGAACAGAAAGGTTCAGCGCATTTTCCCCTTTACCTACAGAATTTAGGTAACGTGCCGCTATAATAGCTTTCTTTTTTTCTTCATCCGGCCATACCGAAGCACTTATTCCAGCCATAATCCTATTGTTTTCATCACTAGACCTCAGGATATCCAAAAATTCATTAATCGGTTTTTTATCTGCATACAACTTCATTAATTTTAAAATTTCACTGCTGTTTGACATACCGTCAGTAATTAGCAATTCTGAAACAGTATTGCTCAGGATAAGGTCATATTCCAATGTTTTCCCATAGGTTGCGTCTTGTGTAAAAAAAGCAATGTTCTTATGACTTCCTTCCGGATACAAACCTGATGAAGGATTGTTTTGATAAGCATAGCTAGCAGTATCAATATCTACCTCATATGGATAGCATTTTTTAAACCTGCCTGACGGCAACTCTTTTCTTTCAGGATCCCTATCGGTAATACAAACTATTTTTTTTGGAATCGTAAACGGTTTATCGGTATCAAAAAGATATAAGAAATGTTCAAAGAATCTTCCTCCGACATTTATAACAGCAGTATGGTTCTCTTCAAGGGGTGTCCCCTCATATTGAGCAAATACGGACATAAGAAGCTGTTCTGCCAAACCTTCTACCAATACGATACTTTTTGCGAATAACATATCTGACTTCGTAGCATCTAAAAAGCGCTGTACATACTTTTTACTTTTACCATCATCCGGAAATACTTTTCCAGGATAACCTACCGTTGTTACGCCTTTGTCATTGTGTAGGCATATAATCTCATCCAAGGATACGGCGGAGGTAATATTGGTAGAATGAGACGTCACAAAAATCTGCCTTACCTTATTTTCTTTTTTATTTTCTCGAAGGAATTTTAGAAATTTATATTGCATAGCAGGATGCAGGTGGGCTTCGGGCTCCTCAATAGCCAATGTTGCAAAGACTTTAGAATTGCTTCCCATATAATCCCCATTAGAATTGACCTGCATTTTCGCAAGCAATAAAGACATATATATAAGATTGTTATATCCAAGTCCATTATGTGTTGCCGGAATTTTAATGCCGCTTTCATATTCAACAATGAGCTTTAGTACAGAATACATTTCAATATCACTCATACTTCCCTCAAAATTAGGTGGCGCATCAAATGAAGCCCCGGTTTTATTTGCATAGGATAATATTTGATCTTTACCTTCTTTCATTCTTGTATGAAGGGTACTTATCAGTTGGTCAGCCTGTAAGGAGAAATCCTGTTTAAGCTGCTTAATTTCTGCAAGTTTTTTACTTTTAGATTTAGTTACCTCAGGTTCATTTTTTATCCCGTAATCCATAAAAAAATCAAATACTTCCCGAAGAAGTGTATTTCTACCCGTCAGCATGTCTTTTTCAACATCCCTTATTGCGTCCAAAAACTGAAAATCAAATTTTTGAAGTGATTCATGATCAGCAGCAGTCCGATTGACTAGATTGCCGCCCCATATTCTCGCTACAAATAACCTTATGAAATCATGTTTAATTATTTTCCAGGCTGTTTCTCGTGCTTTTATAGGATCAGTATCTGTAATACTTTTCATTGCTGCTAAATAATCGGGAATATCCTTTTCAGGCAGGAAAAACTCATAAGTAAGTAGTGCCTCGTATTTAGTATCAAGCACTGTCAGCCAATTTCCAACTGTAACCAGGTCATCCAGTTCTGTGTGACTGCCTTTTTTGATTGTAAGGGAGATGCTGATTTTTGGCGGAGCGGCCTGCAACTGACTGAATTCAACATTTTTATTAAAATCATCTGTTTCTAATCGTTTGGAGGCATTACTGTCAAGAACTAATGAAAGCGCTTTAAGCAGATTGGTTTTTCCTGCATTGTTATGACCAATAATTACATTTACTCCCTCATTGAATAGTACTGTCTGATCTGTAAAATTTCTAAAATTGCTGATTTTTATTCGTGCTATATACATTTTTATCAATTAATTCTTTCAAATGTAACAAATAAAATATAGGAAAATCAATGTGTACGTTAAAACAATAAATATAAATAAAATAAAAGTGACCCTTTTCATGAGTAGCATATAGAACCTAAGAATAACTATTTCTTTTCAATTATAGTTATTAAGTAACTCCAAAAAAAGAGCAAATAATATCTATATTTGAGTTTCTTTTACATTCATCTTTTTGTTTTTTAAGTATATCATTAGAAATAGCCCTCAATTACAATTATCGAACCCTAATTACTTCATATGGATTTAATTCAATATCATACTGTATTATCTTTTGACGATCCGCAAGAAAATAAGCCTATCGCAATTGAAAATAAATCATTTCCTTATAACCAAATTTCTGATGACCGCAGGTATGAAGAATTGGTTTATAGCCTATATGATATTTTGATTAAAGAGAATAAATTCGAATCTTTTGAAGGTATTTCCCTTATGTCAGGTGTCCACGATAAAGGACGTGACTGTGCTTTATTTAATAACGGTAAGAGCACTGGAATTATTCAATGCAAGAGGTACACGAAGAATCTCTCCAAACAACAGTTTGGAGAAGAAATTACCAAATTCGTGCTTTATAGCCTGCTGGACTCAAGATTGATTCCAGATAAAAAAAAATTCACATATTATATAGCTGTTTCAACAGGATTTGTAATGGAATGCAGCGATTTTATTGACGATTTTAATGCAAATATTGTAAACGAAAATGATCTACAGAAATGGGTCAGTAAAAATCTAAAGCACCCTACAATAAAACCTCTTGAACTTCAGCCCTCAACTTTTGATAATGTCCTGACAATTTTAGCTGCAATAAAAGTAAAAAAAATCTATCCTCAAGATCTTGATGCTCTTCTTGTCTATCCTTCTTGTCAGCATCTTCAGCCATTATTTTTTCAGGTTCGTACTCTAGTTTCGGATGTTCCTATTAAAAATCTTGAAAAAACATTGTTAGAGCAACTTAACAATGTGTTGACCGAACCTCGAATAAAACAGGAATTACATAAAGGTTCAGCTAGTTTGCATATCGAAAAGAATCATTTTGATGACATATCAGATTCGCACATTCTAAGAAAAGAAACAGAGGAACTTTTTGAATGGATAAACGCAGTACATGATCTGGACGAGTTAGATCGCCCATTAAATGTTTGTCTTCTTGCAGCGAATGCAGGTATGGGAAAAACTGTCATACTAAAAGATCTTTATGATCAGTTAACTCATAATAACGTTCCTGTTTTAGGTTTGAAAGCCGACAAATTACATTCTTCTAATATACAGGAGCTGCAGTTTAAAACGGGAGTTAAAGTTCCTGTTCTGGACCTGATAGAACAATGTAAAGAAAAATACAATAAAACGGTAATTATTATTGATCAAATTGATGCTTTATCTCAGTCAATGTCCAGCAATAGAAGCTATCTTGATGTTTTTAAACTTATAATTGACCAATTTACATACGACCCAAATATACGCCTTATTGTCTCTGTTCGAATCTTCGATCTTCATTATGACCCATCCTTAAAAGTTTATAAAAACTTAAAAACGGTCAAAGTTGGTCTGCTAAGTGAATCGGAAGTATTTGAAATAGTTAAAAAAAAGGGAATTAATGAAAATGATATCTCTAAGAAGCTGCTGTATCTGTTGAGAACGCCTAGTCATCTCAATATTTACACTCGTGTAAGTTCCTCTATTAATTCAAATTCATCAATAAGATCTCTGCATGAACTATATACTGAACTTTACAAATCTAAAGTCAGATCAATTAGTCATCAAACACCAGTAGACCCATCAAAAATAAAAAAGCTTCTTTTTAAAATTGCCAATAAAATGTTTACAGATCAGACTATTACTGTAAATGAATTTCATTTTGATAATTACTTATACGAATTGAATTATTTGGAAAGTGAACGTTTGATAAAAAAGGACGCAAGACAGCTCCAGTTCTTTCATCAGACTTTTTACGATTATATTTTCGCTAAACGATTTGTCGAAAAAAAAAGCAGTATTATTGAATACATAAAGCAGGAACACCAGTCGATACTGATAAGGTCTGCGATAAAGATGATCATTAATTACCTGCGTGAATACAATCCGAAAATATATTTTACTCAAATAAAAAATATTTTTAAAGATGATGAAATTTTTTTCCACATCAAGCACATGTGCTATTGCTGGATTTTATTCCAAGATTCTCCTTTTGACCAAGAAATAGAATTGTTATTAGATCTGGCTTGCAATAATATCGAATATAGGATATTATATTTTGACAATGCTCAGGACAATGCATGGTTTCTCTCAGCCCTAAAAAAGGACTTACTAACCAAAACCTGTATTGAAAATAAAAACCGGAAGATTAAGGAAGATAATCAAGATTTTAGTGAATATCAAACCAATAGCACCGTAAGTTTTTTACATAGGTTTATAAGTAAAAATACAGAAGGTGCATGGGATTTACTATTCAAATTAAATGATACAGATGTAAAGCAGTCACTTCTATTTTATTTAGATAATTGTCCTGTTGATAATTACTTAAAGCTTTTTGAACAATGTCCTAACCTTTTAGATGATGCCCCACATACATATTATGTAGCTCTGTATAAAATATCACAAACAAATCCTGATTTTTGTTTCAATCTGCTTGAAAAAAAACTACTCAACAATACCTTACAAGAGACCGTAAGGAATACAGTCTATCAGGAAAATAAGCTGCTTAACAGTTTGTCTGCTGTAATTCCGTGGAAATTATCAAAGCCTCTGATTAAGAATCTAATTGAAGAATTAGAATCAAATGATCATAACTGTTTGAGTTTTTATGATGATCATATTTACACGCGCGTAAATTTAAATACGAAAAAGCCTTCTGATAAAGACGGGTTTTATTATTGGCTTTTAGCTAATTGTTTGCGTGAAATGGCATTACTTGAAAGTCCCGATTTTAAGCAATTTCTTGATAATCATCTTACGTCAAGATATGAGGCAGTTCTGCGCCTAATTATTCATGCTATAAGTGGTTCTCTTCAATATTATTCAGGCTATACCTATAAATTGTTCTTGCATTTTTATGATAATAAATGTTTTTTAACTGCAAGTGACCTTGGAGTGGAGTTCCGTGATTTATTTCAAAACAGTTTTACGTTTTTCAATCTCAAACAGCAAAAAAATATTGTCGAACTCGTCTTAAGTCTTAGAATTCCCACTGAAACGGTAGTTCGTAAATACAATGAGAAAAGTTACTTACACTTGAAATGGGGTTTTACACAGCACATCCTTTTAAGAAGGTTCCCCGAAAATACATTTAAAGAAAATCTCGAATTGAAAAAACGAAGAGATGAATTAGATCGGAAATTTAAAAATTTCAAAGAGACTTATAGCTCAGGCAATCTCCTAGCAGGTATCGTGCGAAAACCGCTGAATAACCAAGCATACAATAAAATGACAGCAACTCAGTGGCTAAGTTCATTTCGAATCTATGACTCAGAAAGAGATGCTTTTGCAGAGGACTTCCTTAAAGGAGGGCTAAGAGAACACTCATGGGCTTTTAAAGACCACGCAAGAAATTATCCAAAAAGATCTGTTGAAATTATAGAGCAAGCAATAGAAGACATTACAATAAACAGGAACTACGCTCTATTAGGAATGTTGGGATTAATTGAAATAAAATATGATCCTGAAGTAATTCATAAGCTGTTTAAAAAACTTAAACCGTCTGTCAATAGCATTGAGCATGATGATATCAACTTCTTTGTCAGAATTGCGGGATATATTATTGAATCTAATATTGAAGATAATGAAGTCTTAAACTATATTATTGACTCAGCTCTTGATTGGAGTAAAGCAAAAAAAATAGATTTTTTAGTTAATTCTGAAACTTCTGAAGATGATTTAGTTAGAGCTGCTATTGGTACTGATTATGGAATCTCAGCTAAAGCATTATTGGGAATAACCGACAAAAAATATAAAGCGGTCACTTTTGACACAATTGAAAAAATATTAAAAGACGGTCCTGCCGAAGCAAAAGCCATTGTACTGAATCGCTTTGTCTATCTAAACAATTTAGATCGCGAAAAATCCTTTGAAATTTTTAGTAATTACCTTCTCCAAGAAAACAATATTTATATTACTGTATCCGCTCTTTGGTCACTTCAATATATGGTTAATATTAATTTTAAAAAATTTATCCCGGTTTTTACTAAAATGATTGAAAGCAAGAACTTAGGAAAAGATGATTCTAATGCTTTATTTTTAATTTTATATAGTTCTTATCTCTATGAAGAGGACACCGCTGAAAAACTTCTTAAAGACCTCATATTAAGAAATCTCCATACCAGATCATGGGCTCTTCATGTCATTTTCAAAAATTATTATCATAACGAACAAAGTCATTTAAAAGGGAATACTATTTTGGACTATTTAATGGATGCTGAGAACATAAATCCATCCAAAGGATTGGTTTTTCATTATTTGAATCTTGATCACATTGAATTAATTGACATCGAAAAATTCCTGACACTTTTTATTAGCTCTTCTCATTTTTATCTTTCCGGGCAATTACTTACATATTTAACTCAGCAATGCAGTAAGTATGTCAATATATCCATCAATATATTTAATCAAGCGATTTTGCATGACAATAAAGGAAAAAACAGAGAACCAGAATTTGGCAGGGATCAAGATACTATAAAATTTATCGTTGGTGCATTCAATGCTTTAAAATCAAATGATGTACAAAGTGTTTTGCATAGAAAAAATCTTTTAAAGTCTTTCGATTCTATTTTGAAAGATTATCGCTATCAAAGAATTACTGAGAAAATTTTGGAGGAATTAGTATAAAAAAATCAGGGACTTAATTTAAGATATCAAAATAATGTATTTTAGCTTACACATAAACACTTACCATTTAATACAAAATCAATAAATGGTATCAGCTCCTTTTCAATTATAAAAAAAGCAATACTTCAGTTATGAGTTTAACCAAGCTACATTTATTTACAAAAGATACCGATGCCACTGCTACAGAGCAGGGTTTTTACTTTCAGAAACTTATAACGCTGCGAACATGGCTTCAAAACAGAATTGAGCAGAACGACACAAACATTTATTGTGACTATGAAGAGGATATTTTCGAACGCAGTGTAGACGCTGGAACTTCCACTTTTAGGCAGGTAAAATTATATTCTGACAATTTTTCTTTTTCTAAGGAAGAAATAGTAAAAAGCATAGCTCATTTTTTTATGCTCTACTGTAAAGGTGATTATATATTGGATGATGTGACCTTTATTTTTGAAACTAATTCTCGGCCAGCACGACAGTATAAAACCGAGGATCCAAAACTTTTGAAGGAGTGGTGGCAGAATCAGGATGAACTCTCACCACAAATGCTCGAAAGATGCAGGATAAAAGTAAAATCTATAATTGATGAATATATAACCAGTGTTATGAGCGCAAAGCTTTCTCCAGAAATTGATAAAGCAATGAAAGAAGCCAAGGAAATATATGACCGACTACCTAATGATGTCTGGAATGACTTCGTAAGATCTATCAGATGGAAATTTGATGCAGTACCTCAAGAAAATGCCATCCCGCAACTTGTTAAGGAACTAGAGGAATTAGTAATACAGCTTCCTTTTTCTTTAAATCCAGATCAGTCCACTACTTATATATCAGTTCTTTTATCTGAAATAGCTGCTCGGACTGCGGAAAAAGATACACAGAAAAAAATTCTCACAAATCTGTCGCTTGATATCCTACTTCTTAATATGGGATCAGAAAAAGACAGATGGTATGCCGCCCTTTACGAAAAATGGAAAGAAGAAGGAACGATTAATGATTTCAGAGTCGGAGAATTTTATGAAATCATTGCTGCGACAAGGCACTGCAGATGGGAGCTCATCGAAACCGATCATGACGAACTTTGGTGTAGCCTTTTAAAACAGTACATGGAACTGGAGGAAACATTAACATCCTGCCGTCGAAAAGCAATCTACGAGTATATTTTTATTCTTTTATCTCCGGATTCAAAAACCTTCACAATAAAAAATACAATTGAAGGTACAGAGCACTTAATCAGATATTATTTTGAAAATCTTGACGATAGAAATTCCTTTTCTGACGTAGAAGATGATATAATACTGCTAGAAATAGCGGCTAAGTATTCTCAGAGTTTTCCAGAACTTATTACGTTTCAAGAGATAGAAAATTGGCGAAATTCAATACATAAAATTATTGATAATAAAATATCAAATCATAACAATGTCGATGAACTTTGCCTGGCTTTACAGCTAATGGGAAACTTTCATTTTCATAACGATCCGTCTATCTCTATGCTGGATAAGACGATTCTGTCAGTAGAATTCTACAGTAAAATCCCTGAAATTCTCCCGCAGGCCAGCTCCTACAGTATAACGACTCTTAATAATCAAACCTCTACCATATTAGATCTGCTTATAAGACTCGAAGCAGAGATTGCCGCCATACAAGTATTAGAAGATTATTTGGATAGCATCGAAGTTTTGGCAATGAAAACAGGACAAAACCTTGAGACGGCAAAAACGCTGGTTCAAAGAAGCTCCAGTTATCTTAGCAGACCTTCAGTTGCAAACTATCTTAAAGCACTAGGCTGCCTGCATAAAGCTAAAGATTACTGCAATAATGATGATGCCCGCCCCCAGTTAATAATGGTACTTAACAACATTGCAAAAGTATATTGGGCTTTGGGAATGAATTTTGCCTCTAAATACTATGGTTTGACTGCTGTCTGGGGGTCTGTCCATTTTGGCGATCATACTATATTGAAGCTTATTGGTGACAGCTATGCTTCAGTTTTTCACGCCGACTACCAGCAGGGCAGCTGGGTCAGTGCATTAGATGATTTTCAAAATTACATCCACGCAAGAATTGAATTTAATGCTGATGATCTTGATTTGGAAAGGGATCATGTTTTAGCAAATGTTTTAGTGGAACTTGGTTTTATTCTAAGTACCGCGACTATAATTCATCCAGAATTACAGGAATTTATTCAACATCAGAAGCAAAAACTCGGTTGGATCTATACTGAATTTCTACAGGAAATTGGTCAGCATACTGAAGTAAAATTTAGAGATGAAAACAAGTTAAAAGAATTACTGAAAAGAAAACTTACCATGATTCCTTTCAGCGATATCGGACAGTCAAGGAAAATAGAATTTGACACCCATGGAATAAAATGGAATATTGTATTCTCAAATGAGGTAAAGATGAATTCAATTGCAGAAGAATTTACTGCCCTTTTTCAAATTATACTCTGTGAAATTGGCCTAATGAATGTCGATCTGCATCTTCTGGAAATGCAAGCAACAATTCATTTAAGTCAAGCCGATGAATACACACAAAATTTAAAACAGCGCGTATCTCATGATGAGGCAGTCTGGGATTTAGCTATTCCTGCGTTAGAGGTAACAGACCAGCTAAAGATTCAATATCACTATGCTTTTTTAACAACTTGTATTAGAACTCTCTTAAGTAATTTAAGTCTGCTTCCGAGTAAAGAATTCTACGAAGCTTTTGATGAACTTTACTCAAAACAAAATTTAGGACATAAGGGATTAATTATAAATACCTACCAAAAAGTATATCTCAATCTTTTAACTGAGGAACAGTTTAATGAATCCCACCGTTCAGCATTCAACCCTGTCAGCTTTAATGATTTTACTTCCGAAGGATCCAGACTAGATATAGCTTTTAAAGGAGTCAGCGCAAAATATGATCAGGTTACGTCATTAGAAAAAATTGTCGGGAGATATAAACGTAATTATAAAAGTTTATCGGTCAGCCTTGAAATCTGGAAACGAGATCCCGACTTTAAGATACTTGTTGATTCATTACGTACGACAGGTTTTCTTGACTGGCAGATCCTTTCGGCTCTCAGGAACTTTGTTATTTCAACAAAAGTCAATATTTTACTAGAGAGAAATCCGCCTACTACTCAGCAAGAGACTGCGGCTTTGATAGCAAAACTATCGACAGAAATGAGAAGCCAGCCCGAAGAACAAAATTACATTCCAATACCACTGGAATGGCTCAAGTCACCTGAATTTTCATTTTACATGGATAAAATGTCTGTTGACGTCCTTAATTCTTTCGGGCTAGAAAATGGTATGAAACATCCAAACTTCAGTGCTGTTCGTAGCTATCTCTCTAAACGTTTTGGGTTTGCCACGGATGATGATGCCAAAGAAAACCCATTAAAAAAATTATAATTTTGTTATAAATCAGTAAACTAAACTGAGATGCTATTTTTTACCACAAAAAGTTAATGCTGTCTGTTTTTACTTTAAATAAATTATCCGATAATATCTTATTGAAAATTATTTGCGAAATCAAATAAATTTTTCCTTCAATCCTCAGTGGAACATCGAAATCAAAATACTGAAGACATCTAAAGACATCTCCTACTTGTAGTAAGCCAATCTCTTCAAACCCTCAATAAAATGCTGTGTAATTTATCCTTTATTGGCACATTCAAAAACAAAACAAGCCAGAGTAATACTTTGTAAGCTTTTCTGTTTTTAGTGACTGCAGAAGGGACAAACCTTAATTAATTTAAAAAGTTTTTCACTAGTGTTTTTTGAAACGCATTTATCAAACGGTTCTTTATTCTTTTAATATCTTATTTAATTTCGTCACAAAGTTAGGGAATCGCTTGCGGACGCTTGCAAAAAATTCCCCCATAAATGCAGGAAAAAAAATCCTGCTTTATTGCGTTGCTATTTGCGCTTGCTAGCCGATTCCCAGCGGATGTTCCATAATTAATTTAAAATATAGAAATTATGGAAACTTTAAATCAAAACTGGCAGACTGTATCTGAAATTGAACTGATCTACAAAACAAAAGTAAAAAACTCTGAAAGACCGCAAATCAAATCTTCCAAAGATGCATACAAACTGGCTCTTTCAGCTTGGGATTATAATAAAATAGAATTGTTCGAACAGTTCAAAGTATTGTTTATGAATCAAGTTCACAAAACACTTGGAATTTACGAAATCTCATCTGGAGGTATTACAGGAACTATTGTAGATCCAAGATTAATATTCTCAGCGGCCCTTAAGGCAAATGCTACATCTCTGATAATGATTCACAATCATCCTTCAGGAAACCTCACAGCCTCCGAAGCCGATAAACAAATAACTCAAAAAGTAAAAGAAGCTGGAAAACTTCTTGAAATCACATTACTAGATTCATTAATTATAACTACCGAATCCTATTATTCATTTGCTGATGAAGGCGTCTTATAAGCGCCTTCATAACTAATGTACTAGTGATTGCAAAATTTTCTAACATTTTAAAAACTCAAGATTGAAACCATGTCAACATATAACTTACTTATTTTATTTAATTTTAAAAGGAAAGCCAAAACTAAGAAAAACGGTATAAGTTACGGTTTTACTCATTTTTCTTTCAATTGCTTTTTCGTATGTTTGTACAATATCTCTTTTATTTCATTTGCAAAAAATGATTGCTAAGTTAAGTATGACAAGAAACGATTCAGCAAAATTTAGATATAAAAGAGAGTATTGAATCATTAGATGAAATCACACAAAGCAAGAAATACGCTTAGATGTTAACACAACCGATTTTAAAAGAAGTTTTTTTGCTTGAAAGCATTAATAATAGTATTATGAATCCATTAATTTTGCAATATGCTGAGAAATCAAATACTGAAAATTTTGATTTCTCAAAAACAGAATATAGTTCAACATTGAACTTAACGATTGATAAAAAATCGGGGCTTCCTGCAATAGAATATCTAAATATGTCAACCCAAACGGGTACAAAAACATACACAGAAGTATCGGATTCTGATAGCGAAAATATAGGATTAATGATGGGAACTTTAACACACACCTCATATCAACTTGAAGGAAGTGATGATGACGCAAGCTTCAATGCCATTAAATCAATGATGAGCACATCTTCTGTAACATTAGTATCCCAAGAAGCAACAGACAATGACCGATAAAACTATCAGTAAAAATCCAGTTATGAATCCATTAATTTTGCAATATACGGAAAAATTTAAAAATGAAAATTTTGACCTTTCCCAAATCGCGTACAGTTCAGAATTGAACCTTACGATTTACACCAAAACAGGACTTCCAGCTATTGATTTGCTGAATATGTCAACCGAAACCCATACACGTACTTACAATGAATCTTCGGATTGTGATAGTGAAAACATGGGGTTAATGATGGGCACTTTGACGCACACATCATATCAAATTGAAGGTAGCGATAATGATTCAAGTTTTAATGCTTTTAAATCAATGATAGGAACGAACACTTTCACATTTATTTCTCAAGAATCAACAGACAATGACTGATAAGACAATCCTAATCATAACTCACAAAGAGGATTACACCAGTGATTTTGTAATTAATAAACTGAATCAAAGGAACATAAAGTACAAAAGATTCAACTGTGAAGACATTGTCAATAAAAATTACAAAATCGACAACAACTTCAAATTAGAGTTTGATGGTGAAACTAATTTTTGTTCAGTATGGTTTAGGAGAACAAAGTTGCCAAATATAGAAAATCAAAATTTGACTGAAAGAACTTACTTGTTAACAGAATATGACGCTTTATTAAAAAATTTATTATCTACAATTGAT
Source organism: Flavobacterium hydatis (assembly GCF_000737695.1). Taxonomy (GTDB): domain Bacteria; phylum Bacteroidota; class Bacteroidia; order Flavobacteriales; family Flavobacteriaceae; genus Flavobacterium; species Flavobacterium hydatis. The sequence continues at coordinate 13,249 of NZ_JPRM01000014.1, read as the reverse complement.
GCAAAATGGTTGAGTAATCCTTTTAGTATTTATCAGGCTGAAAATAAATTATATCAATTAAAACTAGCTAAAGAATTGGGGTTCAAGACACCAAATACTTTGGTTACTAATTCTAAAGAAGATTTAAAAACGTTTTATCACAATAACTTTAAAAATGTAATTATAAAACCTTTGTCTCAATCAAGAATTAATAATAGTAACGAAACAGAATATATTTTTACAAATATTTTAAAAGAAGTTGCCTAAAGCAACTAACGACCTTAAGGTGGTTATTGCGGCGGGGCTCACCTCTTCCCATCCCGAACAGAGTAGTTAAGCCCGCCTGCGCAGATGGTACTGCAGTTATGTGGGAGAGTATGTCGTCGCCTTTCTTTAGAACCTGTTTTTTTAAACAAAGCAGGTTTTTTTTCTTAATTTGTTTATATATTTATAAATAAACAATGGTACCTTAGCTCAGATGGTAGAGCAATGGACTGAAAATCCATGTGTCCCTGGTTCGATCCCTGGAGGTACCACATAATGCTCGGATGGTGAAATTGGTAGACACGCTGGACTTAAAATCCAGTGAACAGCAATGTTCGTGCGGGTTCAAGTCCCGCTCTGAGTACTAAAAACTTCAATTGGCTAAAGCTAATTGGAGTTTTTTTTTGGAGTTAAACTGAAAGCTTTATTATTGCTCATGACAGAAGAGGGTATCTTATTGTTTTTTATGTTTCCAGATATAGTTCTGTAATTTGCATTAATTCATCTTTGGTGTTAGTTCTTTTGAGTTAATATACGTCGATGTAATGTGATGTTTTGTAATATTCGAGTAGAAATACAATTGAGGTTATATTGAGTCTTTCTGAGGTGAAATAACACCTTTTAATCCCTCTTAGTTCTTTTATGGAAAGAGGTATTCCTTTTACCTGTTTAGTTTTCGACTCTTAATGTTCTTAAGGTGATTACAAATTATAAAAACTTGTTTTTGGAATTTTGTTATAAGTTCAATTTTGTATGATTCAAAAAAATAAATATCTAATTATAGACTAATAAACTGCAATTTTCCCTGTTTGAGTTTCGCCTGAGCTTGTAATTATTTTGTAGATATAAATTCCTGTGGTGATATTTTTTAAATCTATGTTATTGGTTTTAGAAAGTAGAGTAGAAGTAATAGTGTTTTGTCCGCTAATATTGTATAAATAGAAAATTGCGTTTTCCTCTTTCTTTGCTTCAATATTTAGTTCTTCATTTTTGCGTAATAGTGTGGGATGAACAAAAAATAAATCATTGCCTAAATAATTAGTATCCAGAATCAGGGAGCTTACTACATTGTTGTTTTCTAAAATTATATTTATTTTATATTTATTACTGCCCTTTGTGGGAGAAGAATCTAAAAAAGAGAATGTTTTTGAATTGATATCATTTATTGTACTGATAACACCTTCGGTATTATTAATTATTTTTACTAACTCAATTCTTTTGATATTATATAAGCTAAAAAGACTGGCATCAACCCTTACTTTGTCTTCATCATAAATTTCTGCTAGTGCTAACTCGAAATAGCAATTTGAGTTTTGAGCATACTGTAATGTTGACTCACTTTTTATTCCTTCACTATTGTTAAATACAGGAATAACAGTGTGAATCTTTCCATCAGTATAGATATAATTAGTGTTTGTTGTTTGCTCTTTAAACTCTAAATGATCTCCTATCAGTTGATAAATATTAAATGAAGTAACATCGGTGGGTTTGTCCCAATTAATTTCTGTAGCACCATCACAAACTAGGCTTGTAGTGATGTTTAAATCATAAGAAATAGTAAAGGTGTCAGAGATATAATCGACATCATTAATGGTCATTTTTAATTTTGCTCTTGAAAATTTTTGTTCAGCTGGAGTATAAGTAAATTGTTCGCTATTCACATTTATATCATTTGCGATAACTTCCCAAGTTTGTCCATTATTGTAACTAATAGATAATTGTCCTTGAGTGTCAGAAAATGATGAATTCCATTTGAAAGGAGAAATAGTTTTACCATCATAAGGGAAATTATCATTTGCAACTGGATAATTCCATTCAAATTGATTTTTCAATTCATATTCGTAAACAATGCTGTAATCTTGGGATGTATTTGAAACGTATGAGCCAATAACATTGATATTATAAAGACCAGCTGTGGGATTTTCAATAGTTACTTGTTCTATGTTATTAATTTTATCTTTTCCTCTTAATGCTGGTAACTCAGGAGTATTAGAATTAAGAATCCAGGGTAAAAAAGTAGTGTTGTCAGCCGAAATAACTTCGAGGTCCAGATCATTTACCAAACTAATATTACTGTTGATTGAAGCGGGTAAATCGTTCCAAACTAATGTGATTTTTAAGTTTTTAGTATTTTCAGGAAGAGTTATAGTATGTGAATTTGTCTGACCAGATTTCAATTTATTAGATATTATTCTATTTTCACTAATCGTTTTTAAGCATTTATCAGCATTTATATTACCATAGCCATAGGTGAAATCTGGGCCTGTGTTACCTAAGTCTTTTGCACTATTAATTAAAATTGCTTTTGTCAGGGCATTAGTCAAAGAGGTATTGTTTATAGTTTTATAATGTTGTTTCATAAGGGTAATAATTCCTGTTGCTAATGCTGTAGAATTTGAAGTTCCTTGAGTACTAAAGGCTACTAATTCTGGTTTTATTCGGCCGTCGTACGCTGGACCTTTTGAAGAAAAAGGCATAATTACTTCGTTTTGGTCAATACAACCAAATAAAATACTATTTTTTGATTGTTTGAAATTACCTGTAAGTGATTTATAACCTCGAAGTCCGCTATTACCAGAGGAAAAACAATGAGTCAAATCATTATTTAAGGATAATTGCGTATCATAAGCATTGGCGAGCGAACCATAGAAATTCTCAATCACTGTACCGTAGGAATGATTTTGAGTGGTTGCTCCTTGTAAAGTTACTACTTCATCAGGATAGATGTTTAAAAAGTCGGATGATAGTATCATAGCCTTTTTAGCAACCCCTTTTCCTAATGCAGAGCTATTTCCTAATCCAGAAACTATTGTCGCCATAGCGGTTGCATGGCTCGATACAATAGCCGATTGCGTTGGGGAAGAAATAGCTTTATTTAATAGATCAATATCATTAACATCAAAAAAATCATCTTTAATCCCTACAATTTGGTTTTCGCCTGTTAAAAGGGGAAAATTAGTATTGGCTTTATTTATAGAATTGATACTGAAATTCTGGTCTATTATTTTAGATTCTCCTTTTGGTTGTAGAGATTCCTGTGAAATAGATGATACACTGTTTAGAGTTGTAATTTCATCAATGATTTTTTTGGAGTCACTTTTTATGACTACGAGATGGTTATTTAGTATTTTGATATCAGAAATGTTAATCGATTTCAAGTCAGTAATTAAGGTTTCGATACTATCAGTAGCTATTATGTACTGTTTGTCTCCTTTGTGATTTGAAAAATTTGAAGGTAGTTTCCATAAACTATTAACTGGGAGATTTTTTTTTAATGATTGATTCGATTTTGAGTTTTCATTTTCAACAATACAAAAAGTACTGTCAAGTTTTTTTACAATCTTGTATTTGTTGTGATGTGCATTTTTTAAAGATGTAAAATAGTATTTCTCAAATTTCCTTTCGTTTTCTTTTTTTATGTATTGTTTCCATTTTTCAGAACTTTGTGAGAGACTGATTGTCGTTATCATAAAAAAGAAAAAAGTAATTTGTGTCTTCATTTATTGTAGATGTTAGGGCAATTGTAATCATTTTTATCAATGGTATCTAAATTGACTATTGTAAATCTTATTTACTTCTTAATTGAGATAAAGAAAAAAATGAAACTTGTACTTAATGATTTCTATTTTAAATGTTTATAGTTGTAGGTAAATCAAAGTTATTAAAGTATTTGTAAAAAAAATATAATTTTTTATTTCATTGATAATCTTCCAAATTTGTAAGAGTGATTCTCTTTTTATTAGTTTGTTTTCTATTTTAAATGTTATATGAAAGTGTAAAAACATTTTAACAGATTGTGAACAAAGTAAAATATTAAATAATATTGTTGTCTATAACAGGTTGATTTCTATTTGATTATTGATTTCATTGGGTTTGCGGTTAAAATCGGATAATTAGTATTAAAAAGGTATATGGAATAATTTAACAAAAAATGTTAAATTTGTTAAATTTGTTTTTTATAAGTATTTTAAGATTAAAAATAATTTAAATTTGATGTTAATATTTTGTAAAGCCCCTAATTTATCAATTTATTTTAACAACCCAAAAAACCTATTATGAAAAAAATTAAATCAATTTTAGCCTTATCGTTTATAGCGTTAACCCTGTTGTCTTGCAACAAAGAAGATGAGTCAGGTCAATCAAATCAGGAGTCTCTTAAAGTAACACCAGAGGTGTTAAATAAAATTAGATCACTTTCACTAAATAGTACAGATGTTCAAGTGATCAAAAATACCAAGTTAGATGGTACTACTGAGGATGCGTTCTTGATAGAAGGATGTATAGTCATGACGGAAGATCAATTAAAAAAAATGGATCTTCACGGTGGTATCACTACAGAACAATATCGTACTACTAATTTAGTATCTACCCCAAAAACTATTAAAGTTGTAGGATTATCTGGGACTGGTACAACAGCCTTAAGTGCAAATATGAAGGCTGGATTACAAGCAGCAATAAACAGATACAATAATTTAGGATTGTCTATTAATTTTACACTAACCTTTAGTTCAAGTACTACAGGTGCAAACATTGTTGTAAGAAGACAGACTGGATCTGCTGGTGGTGTAGCAGGTTTCCCTTCAGGAGGAAATCCTTATAATTCAGTTACATTATATTCTGGATTAGATACTTATTCAACAGGTGTAAATGCGCACGTAGCTGCACACGAAATAGGTCATTGTATTGGTTTACGTCATACAGACTGGTTCAGCCGTCAAAGTTGTGGGCAAAATTCAAATGAAGGAACAGCTGGTGTTGGAGCAATCCTAATTCCAGGAACACCTTCAGGATATGATGCAACTTCTTATATGAGAGCTTGTTTTGGTTCAAATGAAACTGGAGCTTTCAATGCTAATGATGTTACAGCCCTGAATTATTTATATTAGAAGATGAATTAGAGTTCTCTTTACAAAATATAAAAGACTGCTTTGCACTTTGTGAAGCAGTCTTTTTTTGTATTGTATGTCTTTATAAGCATACTTGTAATAACAGTATTATGAGGTTTTAAATATTATAAAACTAATTTTCCCGCAGCCTTTTTCCAATTAAGCCACGACACTATTAATTCTTTTTGAAGTTGATTATGTACAAGCTCTAGATTTTGTAATTGTATTTCTTTATCATTTAGTTCATAAAACGATATTTGGTTAAACTTATACCGTTCTTGGTAGATCATTACAATCTCGGAAGTGAGTATGCTATTTTCACGCACGGTTTTTAACTGTTGCAAGACATTATTATATGTAGCACTTGCATTGAGAGCATTGTATTTGTTTTTATTAACATCCTCAACAATTCGATTATTATTTTGCTCTTGCTGAAATTTTAATTGATCTATTCTTTTTGCTGTATTCTCCCCAAAAAAAATGGGTAATTTTAAGGAGACACCAATATAGCTATTCCCATACCAGCTGTTTTGCTGAAAAGGATTCATATTTTCGGTGAACTGATCAGCTCCTAAATATCCATTGGCGGTAATCATTGGGCTATGTTTTGCTTTTTCCAATTTCTTTTTATTCTCTAATACTTCATTTTGTGTTTTTAAAATTTCGATTTGAGGTAACGTCAGAATTAGATTTTCATCGAAATCAGTAATATTTTCATTTATGTTATATTTCTCTAATACTATTGAAGAAGCTAGAGAAGATTCATTTCCTGTAACATACAAAAGATACTGTTTTAGGACCAACGCGTTATTTGTTGCATTAAGATATTTTTGGACAGTATTATTATGCGTTACTTTAGCATCATTCACATCAACTTTTAAAACTCTTTTATTATTATATTTTTGGGTTATGGTTTTCAAGCTTAATGCCGTGCGAGTGGTATCGCCAATAGCTTCTTTTTCTTGTTCCTCTGCTAACAATATATTGAAATACACTTTTGAAACTTCATAAGCAAGCTCTAACCTTGCTTCTTTTTCACTTAAACTTGCTAATTTTTCTTGCAATTTAGACTCTGTAATTAATTTAGAAATGGAGATATCTAGCAAAGGTTGTTGCAGTAAAACACCCGTATTTTGAGAATAATTAGCACCTAATTTTATCGGAATCATATCACTTGAAGAATCTCCAGAGTTAAATGCACTAGCAGGTAAAACATTTGTAGCTATAATTGGATTATACTGATAGTTGTAATTCAGCGATACTCTGGGCAAATATTTTGCATTTAGCTCTTTTGTTTTTAACTGATTGATTTTAGTTTCTGTTTCCAACGAAGTCAATAATTTTCGGTTCTTTTGTGCTTCTTCAAGTGCTTTGTTTAACGACCATACAGGGTTTTGTGCATTCATTTTTGAAATACATAGTAGTATAAGGCATCCTATAAAGCACCCATTCATTGTATTATTTTTCATTATAATAACTTTTTTAGCCTCTAAATACTGAAGCAGGTTCTACATTTTTTATTCTCCTAATTGCAAATACAGCCCCAAAAAGCGAAATAGAAAAAGTGACGATTAGGATTGAGAGAAGTATTATTGGGCTAAAATTTATCAATATTCCTGTTTGATGCATTCCGTTCTTAAAACCCATTAAGAAAACAAGAGCAACTAGAAATCCAACAATAGCAAATAAAGTGGCTTGAGTAAGGATTAAATTTCTAATATATGAATCGGTAGCACCAATTGCTTTTAAAGTTCCATAATCCTTAATCCTGTCGAGTGCCGACGAATACATAGTTAAACCAATAATAAAAAAACCTGCAATGATGGCAAACCCGACCAGAGATCCTGTGCTGGCACCTAAACCAGTAGAAGCTAAAACACTTTTTATAGTAGATGAACTTAGAGATGATGTACGCCAAGCTCTTACTCCATAAATCGAATTATTGATTTGATTCACGACAAGATCCACATCTTCCCCTTCTTTTACATTTACCATTAAGGCACTTATATTAGTGGGAGAGATATTGCCATAATATCTTGCTCTATCTATTGAGGTGTACATTAAATAACCGCCCCAACCTCGTATTCCTTTAGTTTGTAGTGTAATAACGGCTCTTTTTCCGTTAATCTCAAAATAGGTTCCAACATCTGATGAACCTCCAAAATTACTTCGGTCAAAGTAATCTGCAGAGACACCCGCTTCTTGCAATAAATCAGGAAGTTTTCCCTCTATTATTTTAGTGCTATCAGGACCTGCCTTAAAATAAGGATATTCGCTTCCTATAATGTTTACCACAGCACTTGTTCCTCCGGGAAATTTAGCTTTCCCATTTGTCACAACAATAGGGAATGCTTCTTTAATACCTGGTAGGCTCTTAATCTCTTTTTCTTTTCTCGTGTCAATCAGACTAAGTTGGTTGGCATCTGTCGTCTTATTATCAACAACCCAAATATCTGTTGTTGTATTTTTTACCAACACACTCATTAGTCCTGTCAAAAAATTAAATGTACCGATTTGTTGACCAATAAGAAAGGTACTTATTACTATTCCAACAACTACTCCTATACTTTTTGTTTTATCAAAGCGGATAAACTTCCAAGCAGTTTTAATAATAGAATTCATTTTGAGATGCTATTTGTTTTTTTATGAAATGCTGTATTTATATTTCCAAATGAGTATTTGCAACCAATTTTAAGTTATATGCAATTCCATTTTTGTTTATCTTAGTTATTAGATGTTTGAATAACGCATTCAATTCGAGAATTAATTAGATACTTTGTTTGATTCGCCAATAGAATTTTTATTTCCCGAACCCTTCTGTCTTCCTGATCACCAGCTTTCTCAGAAAAAAGTGATTTGCGCTTGAGTGCCGAAGAAGCAAAAACTACAATACCTGAACCAATGGTTTTATTGGAACCAATTTGACGGATAATAGCTTTTTGCCCTTTTTTAATTTTGTCTGCAAATAGCTCATCAATTTCACAAGTAGCAACTAATTTGCTTTTTGGAATAAAATCTGCAAATGATTGATTTGGAGATAATGCAGCACCTTTAGTAGCATTCATTGTCAAAATTTGTCCGTTGCTTAGTGCTTTTACCAAATACTGTTGCAATTCCTTATCTGAAACGTTCAACTCTTGTTTAATTTCTTGAAGTCGTGTATTTGCTATCATAACCTGAGCTTGTAATTGCTCTACATTCGCTTGAATTTTTTTTGTTTCTGTTTCTATATTATCAAAATGTTGTCTTGTTTCTGCTCCTTTTTCAAGTAAGTTTCTCAATCGCTTCAACTCAATTTGTTTGTTGTCTAAATTTATTTTCTGCTCTTTTAAGTTTAGTTGTGCAACATTAATTTCGATTCTTTGTGTTTCCATTCTACTCTTAATCTGTTCTTTTTTTGCATCTTGAAGAGAATGATCCAATTCAATAATTAGATCACCTTTGATAATCATATCATTTTCTTTCTTGTGGATAGCTACAACAATGCCTCCTACTTCTGTAGCCAATGAGGATAGTTTCTCATCAGGTTCAATCCTGCCGAGTCCCACAATATCTGATGGAACAACTTCCTTGTGATCTGATACCTGATTTGATATCTTTTCTTCTTTCTTACTACAACTACAAAAAAAAATGGCTATTAGATAAATTAAAATATATTTCATTCTTTAATAATTTGATTAATGATTCTCAATAAATGCTGGATTTTCTTTTTCGGTTGCAATCCCATTATCTACATAAATAATTCTGTCAGCAAATTCTTTGAGCCGCATATCGTGTGTAACTACAATAACACTCTTACCATTTTGGGCAAGTGCTTTTAATTCATTCATTACCAAACCAACACTTTTAACATCTAATGCAGCTGTTGGTTCATCACAAAGCATAATTGGCGGATTAGTTACCAGTGCTCGCGCAATTGCAACCCTTTGCTGTTGACCACCACTTAGCATTTTGGGTAAGTTTTTCATTCTATCTTTCATCCCTACTAATTCCAATGCTTTTTCTGCTTTTTTCTTTGCCTCAGAATCACTTAAATGCATAAGTTGCAGTGGCATCATAACGTTTTCTAAAGAGTTAAGTGGAGCTAAAAGGTTAAAGCCTTGAAATACGAATCCTATTTTATTCAACCTCAAAATCGATAATTCTTTGGACGAAAGTGTATTTACTTGTTGACCATCTATAAAAACATCTCCTTTAGTGGGGTAAATAACACAACCCAATAGTGACAACAAGGTTGTTTTTCCTGAACCTGAAGGACCTATTATCAATGTAAGTTCCCCGGTTTTAAATTGAATAGTTGTAGGTTTTAAGGCTGTAATCAATGTATCACCCGTCTGATATTCCTTGCAAGCATCTTTTATTTCTGCAATAATTCTATTTTTAAAAGTTGCCTCTTCCATAATTTAAGTTTTCTTAATTGAGGTCAATTGCAATTGTAGAATCATTATTCAAAACATAAATTGAGCAATCTCCAAATGTTGGTGCTCCGCCATCAGGTTTAAAATTGGTGCTGTTTCCTACAGGCTCTTTAGGCATTCCTAACCAATTACTATTTAACTTCTCATTACTATCCAAATCCTGAAAAACAGTAATAGCATAAGTTCCTCTTGGCAAATCGATTTGAAATTTTATGGTTCCTTGATTTGCCTTTTGAATCTTGGTAAAGTAAGCGGTCTTAAGGAAATTTTCTTTTTTGTTGTAAACATTCAGTACGACACTCCCTTTTCCTTTTTGAACATTGGTCACATCTACATTCATTTTTAACTGTTGCGCATTAGCAAAATACGATACTCCTAATAGTAGAACACTAAGAATTGATTTTTTCATTTTTTCCTTTTAATTTATTGTTATTGAATTTTTTTATTATTTCCCAAAACGATAGGTTAGCATCATTTTTACATATGGTATTTCGCTTGTTTTATAGTTGCTAATTGTTTTATTTTCAGAATTATACAATGTGTATTTGTTAGCAAATGCTAGACCTCCTTGCAGTTGAAGCCAAAAACCATCAAAAAGGCGTTGATTAATTTGTAAACCTCCATGAATAGCCGAGAACTGTGCATAATCAATTTCTTGGTTCTCATCATTCTTGTAATTTTGTAAGTTGTGAAGTGTCCAGTCTATCGATCCCGCCACACCAACTTGTGTATTATTGCCGATATTTCGAAAAATATTGACCCTTGGCCAGTATAGCTGAGCAAACCACTTACCATTATTACTTTTATAATCGACAGATACCGCAGGTGTTATCAAAAATTTTCCGAAGGCATACATAATATGAGGTCCGATCCCAATTTCAAGATTTGATTTTTCTCCAAACTTCTTTGAAACTCCAAAAATGCCATCAAATACCATATCATTCAACGAGAAATTACTTTGAAAATCAGAAGCAATAGTTGGTATGAAAACTCCAAAAGTGGCCCATCTTTTTCCAAAAGGACGTCGCACAACAATGGTTGGTTTTATCTCTTGTATTTTTGTGATGTAATTCGGACTAACTTTAATTTTCTTGTCGAATGTAAAGTCTAAAACACGGTAGTTGACTATTCCAAGAATACGAGTTTTTCCAATTTTAAAAGAGGGTATTGGCAACCAATAATCGTAGGTATTGTATTTGAATTTATTTTCATGATACGGGTTTACAGTAGATAAATTCTCAAAGCTACTTTTTCCATTAACAGTAACTCCAATCCCTGCACCATCAGTTATTAATTGAGCATGAGATTTATTTGGAAGGCAAATAAACGAGGTTAATAAAACCAATGATAGCACTTTTTTCAAAATAACATTTATTTAATTTAAACACACGAGCTTTATCTGCTCTCTAAGATTTTCTTGAGACAAAGGTGTGGTTAAAACAATAATTGTTGCTAGGATTTAGTTTGCCTTTATTCGGACAAATCGTGCCTAAGTGAACTTCGATACTGAGAAGGTGTTGTACCTGTTATTTTTTTGAAAAGTCGCCCAAAGTAAGAGGGATCTTCGTAATTCAATTCAAAAGCAATTTCTGAGATATCTTTAGTCAAATCTTGTAAAAGAATTTGGCTTTGCAGGATGCTAACGTTGTTAATCCATTCTTTTGGAGCTATTCCAGTGGTTTGCTTAATACATCTATTGAGATGATTTACAGAAATTTTTAATTTATCAGCATAGAAGGATACCGATTTATCTTGGCTATGGAATTTGTAAACCAACTCTTTAAAGGAAAAAGTGATTTCATTACCTCGATGTACAGTTTTATTAAGTTCTTTATTTGAAGAAATTATTTTTTGAAAGGCTGCTTGCATAAGCGAATAACAAATTTCAATATTGGAATTTTCATTCCGAAATTCTTGACCTAATAAGCAAAATAAAGAGTTAAGCCATATACTAGTTTTTTTCGGCAACTTAATAACGGAATTAGTGGCGAAAATCTGTATCAATTCTTGTTTTGACAAAATGTGATTGAGGACGCTTTCTTCAAATAAAATAAAATGACCTGTAATTACCAAATCAATTTCTTTCATTGCAGTAATATGGCCTTGTTTTACAAACAAAACATCATCTTCTGTTAATGATACTACCTCATTATCTACTTGTTGTTTTGCATTACCCTTAGTAACATGGACAATAAAATTATAATCAGGCCTAAAAAGCGGAGTTGGAATTTGAATATACTCTGTTGTAGTATTCAAATCATATATTTGTAGAGGAGTTTTTAAAAAATCAAACTCTAAAGAAGCATCAGACATAAATTGTCTTGGAAACTCCTCTGATGATATAATTTTAATAGTCTTCCCCATACTGCAAACTTAATTGTTTTTTTATTTGAATGTTATGATTTATTAGTTTGAAAGTTGCATAAAGAGGATAATAATTTAATAAAAATAGGTTATTAGCAAAAGTCTAATTGGTTTTGGAGCCACTTATTGTAGCTCATGTATTTTAGGGACAACAAGGATTCAGATTCGAACCATTTTAATTTAAATAAGGTAGTGAATTATAGTTTTGATAAAAATAATTCTATTTATGAAGTTTCAAATTTAGTAGTTTTGTTGTGGTAACTCAGTAGAATTAGGATTTACACTTTTGGATTTTCGATCCTGGAAATGTTTTATAACAAATTCCTGAACTAAAAAAAGATTTATGTTAACAGAGAAACTCAGTGTTAACTTAACCAAAGAAGTTTTATCTTTTTTTTTATAATATTACAGAAAGAGTTTAGGTATAAAAGATTGTATCTAATTTTACCAGTTTGATTCAGTAAAAACAAACTTGGTAGAAAGGAGGGATGCCCGATTTAAATTTTAATGATGTTTTTTAATAATAATTAGTTAATGATTTATAACAAAGAAAATTTCCCTGAAATAACTTCAGAACGTAATCTAACTGCTACTATTTTTGTGTACATACTGTTCGGGCTTTTGGTTATTGCAATGCTTGCTTTATTTATAGCCCTTCCTTTAAGCATTCAGCTGGAGCATAATAGTCGTTTATCTACTGGTGAGATAATCTTCAATCTAGTATATTTTCCTATACTACTTTGGGGTATTTTGGTTTTTTATAAGAATCACAAGCGCCAAAAACTTAAAAAAATCATCCTCATCTCTGTAGATCGGAATGGTATACATCATCACCAATACAATGGCATTATCCAGAGTATTTTATACAAGGAGTTTGAGAGCAGCAGAGAAGCTTATGTAAGTGATATCGATAGAAAAATTGGAACAAAATATTCTCCGGGATATATTTTCGCTTTTAGGGAAGGTAAACAGATTCCTATTCATTTCTCTAAACCTGAGAATGGACTAACCTATATCCCGAAAAACAAATATCATTTAATTGGACATTTTTTGCAAGGCGTTACTTTATTTTCGCCTCATATAAAAATTTCTCAGGCCGTCTATGCTGATTATTTTATAAATCCCGCCACTTTTGAGTTAAATAAGAAAGCCCAAATCATGACGTATTTATTAGTTCTTATTTTACTGATAATCATCCTGATTGCAATCGATTTATTTACAAAATATACTAAAGGTTTTTCGATTTTATTTTAAATACAGATCAATAACTTATTATAGTAATTAGATTGTTAATAGTAATGTAAGGTAATTTTAAAAGTGCCATAACCTCTGTTTTAA
>NZ_JPRM01000013.1 GCF_000737695.1 Flavobacterium hydatis | reverse complement strand
TCTAAAATTATCATAAAAGCATGATAATCTATAAATTTGTAACAATATTATTGATTTGATTAAGTAAAAATTCCTGTGTTTGTTTTATATCAAAATAATTTTGTTTCATCCATTCGATTTGATATTTAACTGGAAGATAAATTCCCCATTTAGAAACATTTAATAATTCTGGATTTCTCTCTAATTCTTCGGTTATAAGTTTTTCAACAATCTGTACGTTAGCACTTAAAAAAATCAATTGAGATAAAAAGTCATCCTTAGAAAGATAAATATCAAATGAACTATCACTATCTTCTAGTGAGTTTTTTATATCTAAAACATTAAAAATAAATTCTAATGTTCTGTTTGTTTTCGTTCCTGTAAAAGTATAGAATATGATTTTTTTCTCTGAAATCAACAAAGGTCTTTCTGATTCAACATTTTTTATAGCAAAAGGTGAGAAATCACTTCTCATTTCGTCTAATATATCTGCCGATTCCTGATTGAGTTCAGTATAAATTTCATCCTGGTAAAGTATATCAAACATTTTTTGTCTAATAGCTGCATGAACAATCCCACCAACGCCAGAGAACTTGGGCTTCTTGCCATCGTTTGTTGGTATAACTTCAATTTTTTTTGACTTGAGATCAACAAACACAATCTTCCATATTTTAGCCGCCAGTAAAATATTTTCATCTTCCATGATTTGTGGACTCCACGGAATCTCACCTATTTTAATACCAGCATTCACTACTTTAAGATTGTCTTCAAGAGTAAATGCGCTATAGAAATCTCTATGGTTAACGATTTTTTCACCTTCAATTCCTATTATTACTTCGTCTCGCAATTTTTCCATTAAATCTATATCAATCAAATGATTTAAGATTTCTTCTATATCAATATTCTCAATGTCATTGAATGCAAAATTTTGCTTTAAAAGTTTAACCAACTCAGAATATTGAATCCCAGAATGTCCTTTTGTAATCGATAATGCCTGATGTAGTAACAGATCATACGCAAATCCCATTGATTCTTTGGGTTCTATAAAACCTTCTTTATATAAATGCCAGCAAGCCAGTGATTGCAGTAAACTCCATTTATCTGTTGCATATAATAATAGAAAACTTTTGGCACCATCTCTTCGTCCGCTTCTTCCAATGCGCTGTATTAAAGATGCAATACTATATGTTGCATCGATTTGCACCACCTCATCAACAGAACCTATATCAATACCAAGTTCTAATGTAGAAGTACATGAAATACAAAAATTTTGTCTGTTATTACTTTTAGCAAAAGATTCCACATATTCTCTGACCTCTTTATCAACCGAAGAATGATGCGAAAAATAATTTACATGCCCATTTACCTTTTCAGAAATTTTCTTCAGTTTAACTGCTACTTCTTCAGCAAGTCCTCTACTATTAGGAAAAATAAGGACTTTACTATCTTTGGTTTCCTTATATAAATCTTTTAAAAGATTTAAAGGTAATTCTCCTGTTTCACCTTCAAAATATTTAAACTTCGCTTCAATTTCTTTTGATGCATTATCTCTTAAAACTACCGTTTCTATACTATTCCCCGCAAATTTCTTTGCTTCATCATAATCTCCTAAAGTTGCCGAAAGACCAATTATTCTAAAGTTGTTTTCATTTATATACTGTAATCTAGATAAAAGAGATTTTAATTGTATACCTCTTCCTGATCCAATAAAAGAGTGAATTTCATCAATAATTACAAATTTAAGATTCGAAAAAATATGCCTTACATTGTAAGGTCTATTTACAAACATGGCTTCCAGAGATTCTGGTGTCATTAAAACGATTCCTGTTGGATCTTTTACTAATTTTTCTTTTGAAGTTTTATTTGCTTCTCCATGCCATTTTACAACATTTACTTCTAAATTTTTACACAATTCCTCAACGCGAAAAAATTGATCATTTATCAACGCAATAAGTGGCGAAATATATAAAATCTGAACCCCTTTTTCATTAAAATTTACTTGAGATAAAACGGGTAAAAAGGCCGCTTCAGTTTTTCCTGAAGCCGTTCTTGATACTAAAATATAATGTTTATCTGTAGTTAAAATTCTTGTAATTGCAGCATTTTGAATGGGACGTAATTGTTCCCATCTTTTATCTCGAATATATCTTCGGATAGGTTCTGATAATAGCTCAAAAGACATTATAATTCTTCTATGCTATCCATTAAAACAACATCAGGTCTCTCGTCTGAGATTTCAATATCTCCAAATAATTTTCCTTTATCTAAATTAGGATTCTGCCTAATAATATTGAGAATATTTAAAAAGTCTCTAATAACCTCTCTTGGCGTTAAAAATTCTGAAGCACCAGGTTTATTAAACATTTCTTCCATAAAATTTTGAATATCATTATCCGAAATGTTGGTTTCAACTTTATAATTATAATCAAAAATTGCCTTAAGCTTTTTAAGCAGTACAAAAACTTCATTATGATCTAGCGGAAGTAATTTAATTACCGGCTGTGCAAAATCTCTAATTTCAGCAGTTTCAAATTTATTTGTTTCTAGACGAGATTTTAAAGCATGATAACTAAATAACCCTCTTCGTTCATTTTCTAAGACTTCTTTAGTTCCTGCAAAGTTGAAAAACAAATTATTTACTTTTCCCTGAAAACAATCATTATAAATACTCAATATCTTTTCGTAATTTTTTTCTCTCATTACCGATGTAGAAATTTTATAAAGATTTATAGCTTCATCAAGATTAATCATAAAACCGCTATATCCCATGCTAACAAATAGTTTACAGAAGTTTTTTAGCATATCATAATAATTTAAATCGGTTATTATTTCTCTAACCCCTAAATCTTGTTTTGCTTCAGTTTTAGTATTGTATTCTCCTTTTAACCACTTTAATGCATTTCTTCTTAATTGCCCATCATCTTTTATATAACCTTCGTAATATTTCATTACAACTGTACCAAAATCAAAACCACCAACTTCTGTTATTTCATTAATCGTTTTCATTATATTATTTTGAATGAGTCCTAAATATTTCTCATTCCTAATATTTTCTAGTAGTATATTATTTTCTTGTGCGGTTTTTAAAATAACTTGCTCTATCCATTTTTCCATTAATGTAGGCAGTGCACCACCTTCAGGTTTTGTTTGGATTGCAATATTATCCATAATAGCAGAATATAACGCAACTCCTTTACCATCATTTGAGTAAAGTCTATTGTCGGGCGTAAAATCTGCATTTGTTACAACAAATTTTTGTTTTAATGCAACAGTATTTAACAAATGTAACATGAATGATTTTCCAGAACCAAAATCACCAATCCAAAACTTTACCATACTATGGCCGTTTTTAACATCATCTAATGCATTTACAAATGCACTTATTTCTTCAGAACGTCCAACTGTAATATGCTGTACTCCAATTTTTGGTACTACACCACCAATTAATGAATTAATAATTGCCGTCGCTTCTTTTGGTTTTATATTTTCTATCATTTTGCTAAAATTCGGTTAAAATAAGTTTCGTTTATAATGTAAAAATCTTCTTCTTCTTCAATTAAAATATCATCTAATGTTTCGTAACAAATCTCATTAATGCTCTCTATCAATTGATTCTTAAACATCCCTTTTGATTTTGCTACTATTTCAAAATCAGCCTGAAGAATAGAAAGATTTGCTTTTGAAAAAATATCAAGAATCTCTTGTTGAATTTTCGTAAAATTTATTGAATCTTCAAAAGAACTTGTTTGAATCTCTTCTGACTTAGGCATCATTTGTAATAACATTTCATTGTTAGCTTCTTGTGGCTTTTCAACTTCCTGTACATCATCTTCATCTCGCAAATATTCATTAAGTAATTCAACAGTTCCAGAATGTTTGTCATGAACATCCTGAATAGCCTGTCTATCTAATTGTATTTTTTTTCTCTTTGCAGCATATACACTTGGAATTAATTTTAATGCTTTTTCTAAATCTTTATCCTGTACAAAATGACTAATAATAATCTGAAATTCATTCAACTGTTCAGTAGTTTTAAAGAGTTTTTTTAGAACAGTTGAGTTTAGTTGTTTATTATCAAATTTTACTGAATTTAGATCATAGTAGATATAATAAACATATAAGGTAAGTGCGTCTTCTTTATCATAACTTGAAATAAACTTTGATGCCTCATAAAAAATATTTTCAACTGAAGGGTTGTTTTTATTTTGAGCCCCCAAATTAATAATTTCTTGTATAAAAATTTTTGAATCGCTGTTATACTTACTTACCAATTCATCAAATTTTATTTTCCAACGAGTTGTATTTTGCGCATTTAGTTCAAAATCTGTATTTTCATCTGGCTGGTTTATTGTAGGAAGATAAATTTGCATTATCTTTTTTAATCGTAAAATTATCCGATTATTATATTCTTCAATAATCAAATCTGAAGTATACTGTAAATCAACATTAAGTTTTCTTTTATGTCCAAAACTCTCACGAACAACATTTTCGCAGTATTTAAAAATATTAGAGTGAAGTTCGTTGATAATGGTCTCTATAGAATATTTATAATTACTACTTCCTTTTCGATAATTATAATGTTTACAAGCTATACTATCGGCTACTTTGTCCAGTTCTTGATTTAAAGAAGATGATTCTTTTTCATACTTTTCTTCTATCTTTTTAATTACATATAAATAAAATTTGACAACCTCAAGTCCACAAAATTCAATACTAAAAAAATTATTTTCCGGATTCCATACTTTGTTTAACAATTCTACATCTGCGTCATTTAAATCCAATTTAACTCTAAATTGGGCACCTAATTTTAAATAATCATATCCAGAATAATCATCATAGTAATTTTCTTCTTTCCTGATTCTTTCTACATCTTTATGAAGACTGTGTTCTAATAATTTTTTTACCAAATACGAAACACAATACGATTTAGTTTTAGGATGGTAAATCCTTAATTCTTTTAATTGTTTTTCGAGACGAATAGTGTTTTTGTGATTTTCATATTCATTTAAGAGATCAAAAAGTAAAATAAATGCATAGTTATTATTACCTTCAAGATTTGTATAAATATTGTTTAGAAAATTAAATTTATAAGTTTTATAAAAAACACGCTGCTGACTCGTTGCAGAGTTAATTTCAGAATATGAATACACATATTGATGTCCCCAATACGGAACATTTGAGTTTCTTGATAAATTATTTGAGAGGTCATAGGATTCACCTGTAACATCTATAATTGAATTATCCATATATTCTGAATTTAAATATTATCAAATATTACTATTTTAACTTTTGTTATATTACGGAAAACCATAATTATGGCACAATAAAAACACTGTTACTAAAATTATAATCGACTAAATATACTTGTTTCTATCAATTTTAGCTTTGTTTAAATATTATATATATTCAAATTGACGAGAATATTTTTTAAATACTAATATGTGAAAATATGGAATATTGTTAAAAAAAACAATCATAACATAAAAATTAAAATGCATTAAAAAACCACTCGCTTTGAGTGGTTTTTGATGTGAAGGCAGAAGGATTCGAACCTTTTGCCATACTAGTTAAAAATTGCGATGCGTTATCCTGCTAGGCTATTCATTATCAATTTTTCAACTCTTAATCTACTTTTCCATTTTTTAACTTCTAACTCTCTCTTATAAGCCAATGATTTAGTTTCAAACTCTTCAAAATAAACAACAGTCCAATCTTTTGCTTTTCCAGTAAATCCAGAATGATTTGATAAATGTTTCCGTAAGCGTTCTTCCAAACTTTCTGAAGTGTGACCTATATAATATTGATTTAATGCTTTTGAGTAAAGAATATAAAAGTAATTCATAACAATATTCATTTTGGAATTAAAGCAAGATAAGATTTAAAGGCGAACTAAAAACCATAAATAAAAATACTACATTTCATTTATCTTGTATAGATCTAAAATAAAAATCTATTTCTAAAGAAGATTTCAATGTGAAGGCAGAAGGATTCGAACCTTCAAACGTCCCGATTGAAAATCGGGATGCACTATTCAACTGAGCTATGAAATTTCATATAAACAAAAAAAACACTCGATTTGAGTGGTTTTTGTGAAGGCAGAAGGATTCGAACCTTCGACCGTCCCGATTGAAAATCGGGATGCACTATCCAACTGAGCTACGAAATTTCATATAAACAAAAAAACCACTCGATTTGAGTGGTTTTTGATGTGAAGGCAGAAGGATTCGAACCTTCGACCGCCTGCTTAGAAGGCAGGTGCTCTATCCAACTGAGCTATGCCTCCATTTATTTTTACAACTTAATCCTAAGACCGTACCGATTGAAAATCGGTATGCTCTATCCAACTGAGCTATGCCTCCATTTATTTTAGAACTTAACCTAGACTTAACTTATTCAAAATAAGCATATTTTTATCTAGCTAAATTATACGTCCTTGTATTTTAACAAAAAACCCGCTAGTTTAGCGGGTTTTAGTGTGAAGGCAGAAGGATTCGAACCTTCGACCGCCTGCTTAGAAGGCAGGTGCTCTATCCAACTGAGCTATGCCTCCATTTCTCATACAACTTAACCTTAAGATCGTACCGATTAAAATCGGTATGCTCTATTCAGCTGAGCTATGCTTCCATTTGTTTTAAAACTTAATGGAAAGTTTGTCGGGGTGGCAGGATTCGAACCTGCGGCCTCCTGCTCCCAAAGCAGGCGCGATAACCGGGCTACGCTACACCCCGAAGATTCTATCTATGCTTTTCCTAATCTTAATTAGGATACAATAATAGGATAACTCCAATATCCAAAAAGCAATTTATTCTGCGGAGAGACAGGGACTCGAACCCTGGCGACGGTTACCCGTCGACAGATTAGCAATCTGCTCCATTACCGCTCTGGCACCTCTCCAAGCTCAAGAAACGTGTTCTGTTTTGCGGTTGCAAATCTAAGACATCATTCCGTATCTCACAAGTATTTCGGAGACTTTTTTCAATCTTTTTTCATCTTTTTTCAAAAGCACTTCACTATCAAACAAATAGAATTATATAAATTTTACTAATAATTTAAAAACACAATCAAAACACTCAAAATTTGAATTTGTTTAAATAAACATTAAATTTGCTTCATTAACTAAATCACACAGAAAATGAACAAAAGAGTTGTTATTGTTTCTGCCGTTAGAACCCCTATCGGAAGTTTCATGGGAGGATTATCTACAGTCTCAGCCCCAAAATTAGGTGCTGTAGCTATTAAAGGAGCTTTAGAGAAAATACAATTAGACCCCAATTTAGTTGATGAAGTATTCATGGGTAACGTAGTACAAGCAGGAGTTGGTCAAGCTCCAGCGCGTCAGGCAGCTTTATTTGCCGGATTATCTAATGAAGTAACTTGTACGACTGTAAACAAAGTTTGCGCATCAGGAATGAAAGCAGTAATGTTCGGTGCTCAGGCAATTGCTTGTGGCGATGCCGAAATCGTGGTTGCTGGAGGAATGGAAAACATGAGTTTGATTCCACATTATGTACAAATGCGTAATGGTACTAAATTTGGACCAACTACAATGGTTGACGGAATGCAAAAAGATGGTTTGACGGATGCTTACGATAACAACGCAATGGGAGTTTGCGCTGATTTATGTGCAACCGAATACAACATCAGCCGAGAAGATCAAGATAATTTTGCTATTCAATCTTATGAAAGAAGTGCAAAAGCTTGGGACGCAGGAAAATTTGATTCAGAAATCGTTCCAGTTGCAGTACCACAAAGAAAAGGAGATCCAATAATCGTATCAAAAGACGAAGAATACACTAATGTTAAGTTAGATAAAATCCCTTCGTTAAATGCTGTATTCACTAAAGACGGAACAGTAACTGCTGCAAACGCTTCAACTATAAATGATGGTGCAGCCGCTGTAGTATTAATGTCTGAAGAAAAAGCAATTGCATTAGGTTTAAAACCGCTTGCATACATAAAAGGTTACGCAGATGCTGCACAAGAACCAAAATGGTTTACAACAAGTCCAGCAAAAGCATTACCAAAAGCATTAGACAAAGCAGGAATCTCAATAAGCGATGTAGACTATTTCGAATTCAACGAAGCTTTTGCGGTTGTTGGATTAGCAAATGCAAAAATATTAGATCTAGATAACGATAAAGTAAACGTAAATGGTGGTGCAGTTTCATTAGGACACCCACTAGGTTGCTCAGGAGTTCGAATTATCGTAACTTTAATCAATGTTTTAGAACAAAACAATGCCAAAATTGGTGCTGCTGCTATTTGTAATGGCGGTGGTGGAGCTTCGGCAATTGTAATCGAAAGAGCATAAATAAATATAAATCAGGAGTTATTGTTTATATAACTCCTGATTATTAACTCATAAAACACCTTAAATGTTCGGAATTTGTAATCTAGCCATAGTGCCTGTTCGATTTGAACCAAGTGACAGAAGCGAAATTGTTACCCAACTTTTATTTGGAGAACACTTCGAAATTCTAGAACAGCAAAATCAATGGTCTAAAATTAAAATCCAATTCGACGATTACGAAGGTTGGGTCGATTCCAAACAATACCAAATTATATCTGAGGCAAATTATAACTTACTGTCTTCGGATGCACAAATACTAAATGCTGATTTAATAGATTATATTACTTCACCAAATAATCTATTACTACCTATTCCGCTTGGTGCATCGCTAACCTTTTTAAACAATAGCGAGATAAACACTTCAAATTTTGAATTCGAAGGCACAAAAACCAGCGGTGTAAAACCTAAAAAAAACTTAATAAACACTGCCTTTATGTACCAGAACGCACCATATCTTTGGGGAGGAAAAACTCCTTTTGGGATAGATTGCTCAGGTTTCACACAAATGGTTTACAAATTAAACGGGTATAAAATTCATCGTGACGCATCACAACAAGCCTTACAAGGAGATTCTTTAAGTTTCATTGAAGAAAGTGAAGCAGGTGATTTAGCCTTTTTTGATAATGAAGAAGGAAACATCATTCACGTAGGTATAATCATGGACAATAATTACATCATCCATGCTAGCGGAAAAGTACGAATTGATCGTCTGGACCACTTAGGAATCTACAATCCCGAAACAAACAGACACACCCATAAACTACGTGTTATCAAAAAGATTATCTAATAGATCTTCCTTTACAAATTACAAAAACTTTATAGCTAGTTCATTCATAGCCAAAGCTACTTACGTATAAAAATCAGACTTAACTTAAAAATAATTTAGAATGTCAAATGCACCAGAAATAATCGCAGAAATTGATAATTTTTTAGATAAGTATTCACTGAAGAAAAATAAATTAACCACTCAGGATTTAATTAGTTATATCGAAGAAAAATGGCATGAGGCAGACGATGAAAAATACAACATTCATCAAGGAAGTATTTTTATTGGCCGAATGATTAATGAATATATAGAACTAAAAGACTATAATAATATGCAGCGATGGCTGGATATGATGAATCTTCATTCCCTATCACAAAAACATCCAGATTACATAAACAATTATTACAGTGGCGAATGCTGTTTAGAATGCGGTAACGAAGAAAAAGCATTAGAATATCTCCATTTATGCCACAAAGAAAATTCTGAATACATATTCACCAGAGCACCATTTTGTTTTGAATTTTTCAACAAACATCTTGAAAACCCAAAAGAACTTTCAGCAAACGAACAAGATGACGAAGATGGAATATATCACGAAATCAACCTAAAAGACTGGCAGCTATTCTTTAACGAAAAAGATGAATCTATATACTACACCATATTAGATGAAGATTCAGATGAAATTGAAGAACATTCTATAGAACACAATAACGGAATTGAATATCTACAAAATAACCAGACAACAATTCTAGAAAGCATTCTTTCAGAACTTTTAAATAAGTACCCCAAATTACAAGAAATCTATGATTATCCCGAGGATGAAAAACAAGATTTCATGCCAGATATATCTCAAACAAAAGATTTTGCAGACCTATTATCACCATCTTCAATTTATATAACATCAGTGTTCAAAGATGATATTCCATACATTGGTTATATGTTTTCATGCTCTTGGGACTCAGAACACGGATTGGGCATAATGACACATAAAAACCAAATAATCGAAATAGGCGGAGCAGATACAGCATTCTCAACTTGGTCTGCAGAAGAAGACTTAAACAAAAACTAAGAAATCTTTTTAATCTGTGGCAAAAAAAAATAACCGCAAAGCACACAAAGATTTACGCAAGGTTCACAAAGTTTTTAAACTCCAGCTCTCTTTAACCTAATAAATAAATTTGTGAAAATTAGTGCAATTCGAGGCTATCTTAAAAAATCCTTTTAATCTGTGGCTATTTTTTTAGTTCAAAACTCCTTATTTAATTAAGTCGTATCACTTTCCTAAACTCCGAAGGGCTATTTCCCCTCTGTTTCTTAAAGAACTTATTAAAATGGCTTTCATCCGTAAAACCAAATTCATAGGCAATCTCATTGATACGCTTATCACTAAATTGCAAACGATGCTCAATTAGTTTCGTTTTATAATTACTTATATATTGCTGCATCGTTTCATTAGCATGTTTCTTAAAGTAACGACCTAAATACGTATTCGAAATCCCGAAATAATCACTAATCGATTCCGCTTTAATACGTTCAGGATAATAAATATTATTCTGAATATATTGCAAGATATCCATCGCTTTAGCCTCACAACCAATATTTACCTGCTCAGGCAAATACTTCGCAATATTTCTGGCAACAACAATAATTAAGGTATTCACCAATTGCTGAATAAGCTCTTTATTATAAACATCCTTATCCTGATGCTCACGACAAATTGCTTCAATCATTACCTTAACCAGACATTTATCAGCATGATTTTTCAAAATACAACCAGGCTGATGATTAGCATTTTGCAAAATATACTCTAAACGCTGAATATTTTCATTCTGCAAGCTAGAATTCTTCAAGTAGATATCATTAAATCTCAAAAAGAAAAACTTCGTTTTAGACTCAATTGTAAAGTTGTGACAATCTTCCGGCGTCAACAAAAACATATGTCCCGCATCATATTCAAAAATATTCTTATTGATACATTGCGATCCCGTTCCTTCTAAAATATAAACCAGTTCAAAAAAATTATGACGGTCTCCAACATCAGGATATACATCCAGCGTTTCAAAAGAAACCGTAAAAGGTTCGTATAGATTTTCTTTTTTCATAATGCCAATTAATTGAGTTTGCAAATGTACCTAAAAAACACAAAAATATACAAATAACCCATCATAAAAATGGTATAATTTTGCTAAACATTTTTAAAGCGTATAAAATACAATATTATGGAATATAGAAAATTAGGTAATACAGAACTAGAATTATCAGCAATTACATACGGAGCATTTGCCATTGGAGGTACAATGTGGGGCGGAAACGAAAAGAAAGATTCGATAGCATCAATACACGCCTCAATCGATAATGGAGTTACAACATTAGACACCGCACCATTTTACGGATTCGGATTAAGCGAAGAAATGATTGGCGAAGCCCTAAAAACACAAGATAGAACAAAAGTACAATTGCTAACCAAGTTCGGACTTGTTTGGGATGGCAGCAATCAAGGCAAAGGAGAATTCTTTTTTAATGCCGAAGACAACGGAAAACAAATTCCTGTATATAAATATGCATCCAAAGCCAATATTATCAAAGAAGTCGAAGAAAGCTTAAAACGCCTTCAAACCGATTATATCGATTTACTACAAATTCACTGGCCAGACTCCACTACTCCAATTCAGGAAACGATGGAAGCTTTAGAAACCTTAATCCAACAAGGAAAAATCAGAGCTGCAGGAGTTAGTAATTACAATCCAGAACAAATTAAAGAAGCTCAAAAAACAATAAAATTAGCATCAAATCAAGTTCCTTTTAGCATGTTAAATCAGTCAATTCAAACCGATTTAGTGCCGCTTACAATTGCAGAAAATATCGGAATTATTGCTTACAGCCCGATGGAAAGAGGATTACTAACTGGTAAATATTTTACCGATAGCAAACTAAAAGATAACGATCACAGAAACGGATATTTCGGCCAGTTTGATCTTCAAAAAGTAAAAACATTGGTCGAAGAACTAAGCTCATTAGCCAATACCAAAAATGCAACAGTAGCACAATTAGTTTTACGCTGGACAACATTACAAAAAGGAATTACAATCGTACTCGCAGGTGCACGAAATGCCGAACAAGCAATTTCTAACGCAAAAGCAATGGATTTCAACTTATCAGCTTCAGAACTTGATTTTATTAATCATGCAATTTCAAAAACAAAATAAGAAACATTTGGGTGTGACCCGTAAAAAAAACGGGTCGGGTCATCCGCTAAATCTTTTATTTTTTAAAGAAAAAAAATAAAAGGATACCGCTGCTCCCCCTCACACAAAACCAATAACTACACATTAGAAGATAAAAAGATGAAAAAAATATTTATTATCAACGGAAGTCAAAATTTTGCTCATTCAGGAGGAAAATTCAATGAAACCGTTACCGATTGGACAATTGAATACTTAAAAAGCAAAAATTACGAAGTAAAAACAACCGACATAAAACAAGAATTTGATCTTGACGAAGAAGTCGAAAAATTTGTTTGGGCAGATGTAGTCGTTTATCACACACCCGTTTGGTGGTTTCAGGTGCCAAATGGCTTCAAAAAATACATCGACGACGTATTTACAGCAGGTCACAACAAAGGAATTTACAAAAGCGATGGTAGAACCAGAACAAATCCTGATATCAATTACGGAACTGGCGGACTTTTACACGGACGCAAATATATGCTAACCACAAGCTGGAACGCTCCAGCAGCAGCTTTTACATTACCAGGAGAATTCTTCGAGCAAACATCTGTAGATGATGGCGTAATGTTTGGCTTTCATAAAATGAATAAATTTGTAGGAATGGAAAAATTAGATGGATTTCATTTTCATGATGTCGAAAAAGGTGCTACTGCAGAAAATATTGGTATCTTTAAGCAGAATTACACTACACATTTAGAACAAACTTTTAAAACCTTATAATCATGATTTCAATTACAGCCATTATTAAAAGTAAAAAAGAAAACATCGAGCAAGTTCAAAGCATGTTGAATCATTTAATTACCGAAACTAGAAAAGAAGCAGCTTGCATTCGTTACGACCTACATAAAGCAGAAAACGTTTTTATTATTTGGGAAGAATGGAAAGATCAATCAGGACTAGACATACACGACAATCAACCTTACTTACTAGAGTTTATTACAAATAGCGAAAACTTACTTTCGGCACCAATACAAGTTTATAAAACAGCACAAATACTATAACAATGAGAGCACTTTTTATAAATACTTACGAATCAGAATTTGTAAACACACAAATAGAAAAACCAACTCCAAAAAAAGGAGAAATTTTGGTTAAAATACATGCAAGCGGTGTAAACCCAATCGATAACAAAATCAGAATTGGAGTTTCTCCTTATGCATCACCTGTATTACCGGCTATTTTAGGAACAGACCTTGCCGGCGTTATCGAAGCAATTGGAGAAGATGTTACTCAATTTAAAGTTGGCGATGAAGTTTACGGACTAGCAGGTGGCGTTTTAGGACTTCAGGGAACGCTAGCAGAATACACCGCAGTTGATGCCGATTTGTTAGCCATAAAACCCAAAAACTTAACCATGAAAGAAGCTGCCGGAATTCCGCTAGTACTACTTACAGCATGGGAAGGTTTAATTGACAGAGCAAAAGTAAAAAAAGGAGATAAAGTCCTTGTACACGCAGGCGCAGGCGGAGTTGGGCACATGGTTGTGCAGCTTGCCAAAAATTTAGGCGCAGAAGTTTATGCAACAGTTTCTAAACAAAAAGAAGACATTGTAAAATCGTACGGAGCAACTCCTATTGATTATAAAACCACTCAAGTCGAAGAGTATGTAAACCAATACACAGACGGAAAAGGTTTTGATATTATATATGATACTGTTGGAGGTCAATCTCTTGATGATTCGTTAAAAGCCATTCGTCATTATGGACAAATTAGTAGTTGCGCCGCTTTTGGTACACATACTTTAGCTACAAGTTCACTACGTTCAGCAAGTATTCATGGTGTTTTTGTATTACATCCAGCAATTAGTGGCGAAGGAAGAAAACATCACAGCGATATCTTAACAGAAGCTACAAAATTATTCGAAGTAGGAAAATTAAACCCCCTTATCGATACCAGAAAATTCACTTTAGACAATGCCATCGAAGCGCATAAAGCAGTGAGTGACGGTTCTTCTACTGGACGAATTGTTGTAGATATAATTTAAGTTCTTTTTGCCACGAACTTCACTAATTTTCACTAATTTATTACTTGACTCTTGATTCTTAAAATCCGTGTAGATTTATGGAATTCGTAGCAACCTTTTTTAAATTTAAAAAAATAATTCGTGTTCGTTCGTGAAGTTCGTGGCAAAAAAATTACTTAATCCCGCCAAAAGCACCAAAACACATATTCTTATGTAAGATTTCGACACTCTTAAAACCTACCTTTTTCATTAAATCAAGTTGATAATTCATCGATCTCGGAGAATCTTCTTTGGCAACATAATCCAATACATTTTTACGATATTCTTTTCCTCCTAAACCTTCTAGATAATCTCCATATCTTTCCCAAGTATATTCATTTAGCAACTCTGTATCTTGAGTAATTAAATCCGAAATCATAAAACATCCACCAGGTTTTAATAATTTAAAAATCTTAGTAAACGTAGTTTCCCAATCCTGATCATCACGTAAATGATGCAAAACTGCACCTGCCAAAATAATATCATATTGATTTTCCTGTAGTTCAACTTCACGAATATCACCATGCTTCACTTCTACCCTTCTGTCAGTTTCATCAGAAACTCTTTCAAAAGCTTTATCCAGCATCGGTTTACTCAAATCAACCAAAGTACAATTCAGATCTGGCACTTTAGACAACATCATTAATGTATAATTTCCTGCCCCACAACCTATATCCAAAACATTTTTGGCATTAGGAACAATTCTCTTAGAAGCTTCAGTAATAAGTTCCAACGAAATTTTAGCGTCAATTGTAGATAATTGACCCGTATCTAA
Source organism: Flavobacterium hydatis (assembly GCF_000737695.1). Taxonomy (GTDB): domain Bacteria; phylum Bacteroidota; class Bacteroidia; order Flavobacteriales; family Flavobacteriaceae; genus Flavobacterium; species Flavobacterium hydatis. Next base: position 109,658 of record NZ_JPRM01000013.1, on the reverse strand, counting down.
ATTTGAAAATCGTTCGACATCATTATCAAAGCGATCCCTTATTTCTGCAGTAGTAGATTTTTCCATAGTTTTTGTTTTTGTTTTCACGCAGATTAAGCAGATAATCATAGATACTAAAATCTTTTTATAACTATCGGAGTAGCTAAAAATATAATCCGCTCAATCTGCCAAATCTGCGTGAAACATTTTTTTCATAAAGATATTCTTTTGCTATTCCCAAATAACAAACCGAATTTATAAAACTACGTTATCTAAAATATTTTTCGGCTCAAGCCAAAGAATTAAATACGACTAAATTAACCCGAAAACATTACTTTCCTAGACCCAAAAACACAAAAACCATAAAGTCAAAATACGAAACACAAGCACCTTTATTTATTCAAATAAAATTACTGAAACCATAAAACATTATGCTTATCGCGAACTTTTAAATACCTTAGCAAAAAATAATATTACCTCATAAAAACAATCAAAATGGCTGAGCAATCTTCAATTCAGTGTCCAAATTGCGGAACAACAATCGATGTAAATGATATCTTAAAACATCAATTAGAAGATAGCATCCGTAAAGAATTTCAGCAAAAAGCTACAGCACAGTCAAAAGAACTGGAGCTAAAAAACGAGCAATTCGAAAAAGCCAAAGCTGAATTTGAAGCCAAAAAGAAACAAGAAAACGAACTTTTTACAGAACGTTTAGACCGTGAAAAAAAGATTGCTGAAAAAGAAATCACCGAAAAACTAAAGACAAAACTTGACGAAGAAAACAAAGACCGTTTACTTTCGATGGAAAAAGAACTTTCGGAGAAATCTGAAAAATTACGCGAACTAAATAAAATGGAGGGCGAAATTGCTAAACTTCAGCGTGAAAAACTGGAAATAAAAGAAGCAATCGAAGCCGAATCTCAAAAGCAACTCAATGCTACTTTAGTTCTGGAACGTGATAAAATTCGTAAACAAGAAGAAGAAAAAAACGAGTTAAAGATAAAAGAATACCAAAAACAATCCGACGACCAAAAGAAGCTTATCGAAGAAATGAAACGCAAGCAAGAACAAGGTTCTATGCAATTGCAAGGTGAGGTAATGGAATTAGCAATTGAAGAATGGCTAGCTTCTAATTTTCCTCTGGACAGTATCGACGAAGTAAAAAAAGGAGCTAACGGAGCCGATTGTTTACAAATAGTAAACACTCGCGAATTACAAAATTGTGGTTCTATATATTACGAAAGTAAACGCACCAAAGCTTTTCAACCCGCTTGGATTGAAAAATTTAAAAATGACATTAGAGATAAAAAAGCCAATATTGGAGTTCTTGTTACCGAGGTAATGCCTACCGGCATGGATCGTATGGGAATGCGCGACGGAATCTGGATTTGTACCTATGATGAATTTAAAGGATTAAGCGCCGTTTTACGTCAGTCCTTAATACAAGTGAGTCAAGCCGTACAAGCACAGGAAAACAAAGGCGATAAAATGGCGATGTTATACGATTTCTTAACCAGCAACGAATTCCGTTTACAAATAGAAGGAATTGTAGAAGGATTTACGCAAATGCAAAGTGACTTAGATTCTGAAAAAAGAGCCATGCAACGTATCTGGAAACAACGCGAGAAACAAATAGAAAAAGTAGTAAATAATACGTTAGGAATGTACGGATCTATTCGTGGTATTGCCGGAAATGCCGTTCAAACCGTAAGAGCTTTAGAGTTAGATTTTATTGAGGATCAAACAGAAGAATTAGAGTAGATTAAGATTCAGAGGTGCAAAGGAACAAAGGTTCAGAGGTAAAATATAATATCCTTCGACTCCGCTCAGGATGACAAACCGTAGCCCTAACATTTACACACATGTCAGGCTGAGCGGAGTCGAAGCCCGATTAACTGCCCGTGAAATCCTTCGACTCCGCTCAGGAGGACAATATTGTGGTTATTTACGCTAAAATACATCTTTCTAAGAAACGAAAATCAATCCCCTAAGTCGTCTTCTTTTTAGACCACAATAAAACAAGCTTAATAAGAATCAGGATAACCATTACTTCTTTATTAGATTATTCGTTTTCAAAACAAATCTCAATGAAGCCCAATCCGTATCTGCCTCTACTAAATTACAAATGCCATTATTGTAAGAATAGGTAACTTTATTTCCGTTAGGCAAATCCAACATATACCTTCTATATCCTATACGTTTTATCGGAATCATCTTTTGAAATTTCTCTGAGAAAACAGAAGTAATATCACTAGGTTCAAAAAAATATAGACTTGCAGTTGTAATCAGGATAGGATGTTTTATAGAACCGTTCTTGCCATCTATATTAGATAAGCTGTATGAATCACCATTCCAACTAGCCACATTGTTTACTTTTATTTTACCATTCATTGTGCGATATAATTTAGCCTGGATCATATTATTGTTTTTAAAAACAACATTCATCTTGTCATAAACTTCTATATTATAAAGCAAGCTTACCTTAGCGTTAGATTCAAAAACATACTCCGTGATATCATTTTTTGTAGAACGTTCTACAAGTATATTACCAATAACCTTATCCCCTTTTGTAATTGAATACATTAAAGATGACGCATCACTATCAATAGAATTCTCGGAAACAAAATTGGAAAGCAAATAGATGAAAAGAGCTGGAAGTATTATAAAATGCTTCATGGTTATAGTCTTTTAATGATGATTATGGTGCAAAAATATAACCAAGCTAAGCCCTAAATGTTCAGACTTATAAAACTGAACTCATTAAATAAAATAGCACAACAATCAGATAATAAAGGCTTTTGCCAATATCAACAAGTTCGTTTTTATAAAAGAGAACCGCTTTTTAAACATGAAACGTTATTAAAGAAAAAATCTCCGATACTAATTCGACTTTACGCCAAATTACTATCGGAGATTTTAAAATTCTTCCGAATAAAATTCAGAAGATGTACCTATATGAAGATTACTTAGTCAACTTTTCTTAAGACCAAAAGCAACCCAGACGGATTTGACAATGATAATCTATTATTGGCTACAGTATAAGTTGTAGTACTTTGGAGTGCTTGCAAAAACTCATCTTCTTTATTGTTACCAATGCAAGCCATTAACGTTGAAGCTACATTTGTAAAACGTAATAAATCTTTCTCATAAAAGATACTTCCGTTAACTTGATTACATCCTGCAAAGCCTGAAAATCTGTTCTCAGCACTATAAATCTCGATTCTTGGCAATTCCTTTTGAAAATCAGCTACAGTAACTTTTCTTCCATTTAATTGTTCCAAAACCCAGATATCATGTAAACGATAATCGGTAATATATCTTCCGCAACCTTCAATGTTTTTTACACTTGCGTCATTATTATTCGTGATCTCGATTTTAACATTATAAGGCGATTTATCTCCAGACATTGTATCCGTACAATCCATTTGCTGAATCGTAATACTCATACTTCCCGTTTTAGTATTAAAACGATACAACTTAACATTTGCATCCATAGCTTTAATAGGTTCAACATAAGGAGAATTAACTTCTTCTAATCCTGGAATCAGCGATGTAAATCTGATTGTTTCTTTTCCTATTTTCAAACTCCAAAAAGGTTCATTTCCAGTAGCTTTAAAAAATGTAGAACCATCATATTCGTCAGCGTTATTTGTATTCATAGATGCGGGATTATCTTCCTTTGGTTGTGTTAAAGGTTTTACTGTCGTTTTACAGCTAAAAGACAAAATTGCGACCGAGACTAATAAAAATAGTTTTTTCATGTGTGTAATTTTAAAATTAAAAACCTGATAATCAAATTTTTAATTTCTTTAATAAATAAAATAAGTTTACGGCTAATTTACGATAAAAAAATAAGTGCAACAATCGGCAGTAATTAAATCCTAACTCATTTGTACTCCCGCCAGTACGATTCCTATTGACTTTAGATTATTTATATATCCTAAATTATGTATCTTTGATTGTATATATCTCTTTATAAATGACAACACCTTTTCAAAAAGCAAGCGAATGGATTGATGCTGAAAATGCTCAGGATCCAAATCACGAAACCGATAAAAATACTACGTACCCTAAAGAGTTATTATACTCTAACAGAATGTACGCTAAACTCATGGATTTTTATCCAGAAGCTTCAGAAGAAATACAAATTGCATCTAAAGCCCAACATATTTGCAGATGGAAAGTTGCTCGTCAATCTTACCCAATGGATCGAGTGGGATATTTAAAATGGAGAGAAGATTTAAAGAAATTCCACGCCAAAACAACTGCTGTAATTTTAGAAAAAGCTGGTTATGATTCAGAATTCATAGCTCGTGTATCTTTCTTAATCGAGAAAAAATTACTTAAAAAAGATGCCGAAACACAATTACTAGAAGATGTAATTTGTTTAGTGTTTTTAGAATATTACCTTGACCCTTTTGTACATAAACACGATGAAGAAAAATTAAAAAACATCATAAAAAAAACATGGGATAAAATGTCTGATAAAGGACATCAAGAAGCTTTAAAAATAAACTATAGTACAGAAAATCTAGAATTAATAAAAGCTTCTTTAGGTTTGTAATTTATTGTTTTCCTACCACACAATTTTACTTTTAAATTAATACCATATCAAGAAAATTAAGAATTACGTATATTAGCATAATAATCTAGAAGAATATACGTAAATTCTAATTTCTAAATTAAGTAAAATGGCAGATATTATTCGCGTTGTTCTGGCAGATGACCATGTATTTGTAAGAGATGGTATTAAATCATTATTAAAGAACGAATCTAACATTGAGGTAGTTGGAGAAGCAGCAGATGGCTTAGAAGCTCTGGAAATTGTTATAAACAAACAACCCGATTTACTTATAGTAGATATTAGAATGCCACACTTAACTGGCATAGAAGTAGTAGAAAGACTTAGAGAACAGAATCAGTCTGTTAAAATAATCATACTAACTATGCACGAATCTGAAGAGTATGTTTTAAAATCTATTAAAGCAGGTGCAGATGGTTATTTATTAAAAGGTTCTAGTAAAGAAGAATTTTTAAAAGCGCTACATACTGTCGCTATGGGAGGTAAATACTTTAGCGGTGATATATCGGCAATATTAATCAAGCAACTTCTTAACAACAATTTCAATGTTGATTTGAGACAATCTTCTGGTGAAGAAACGATGATTACCAGAAGAGAAAGAGAAATTCTTAAACTATTATTAACTGGAAAGGGAAACAAAGAAATCGCCGAAACTCTGAATATTAGTAAAAGAACTGCCGAAGTTCATCGTTTTAATTTAATGAAAAAACTCAAAGTAAAAAATCTAATGGAGCTATCTAATAAAGCTACCGAATATTCTTTGATTTAAACTAAAACAACACGATTCCTACAACTACTGGAAACAAGTATTTATACTTACTACAAAATACATAAATTAGTTTTTTACCTACATCCAATATAAGTATCTATCAGGATTAAGTCTCTTTATCTTATCCATACTTATTGCTTTTTTCGCAACAGCTTACTTCTCACCCATTTTACTTTTTCCTATAAAACATTAAAAATCTTACAGTTACAAATAAATACTATATCTTTATTGGTAACTTTTACCCCAGTTCTTCGATTTATTCTTTTAGCAACCTACTTAATAAAAACGCATCTAGTAATAATTAAAATATTAGCTAAAGTGTAGCATGTTAAAACAATACATAACAATAATTTGCAATAAATTTTGATTACATGATTTTTATCACAGAAAAAGACCTTTTTGTCCTTTAAATTTACATCATATATAAATAACACTGTTATGAAAAAAATAAAAATTATCGCTTTATTAATATTAGTAAGCATAGGCGTTGATATGCAAGCACAGGAATTTGACGCAAATTTACAGCTTAGACCCCGCTATGAATATAGGAACGGATATAAAACGCTTATCCCATATGGTCAGGAAGCAACATCCTTTGTTTCTCAACGCTCTAGGTTAAATTTAAACTTTGCACAGGACCAACTAAAAGTAAAATTAACTTTTCAGAATATTAGAACATGGGGAGATGTGGGAACAACTACAACGAAAGATGTAAATGGTGTAGCCGTTTTTGAAGCATGGGCACAATATGATATAAGTGAAAAATGGAGCGCAAGAGCTGGTCGCCAAGTACTTTCATACGACAATCAACGTATTATGGGAGAAATTGACTGGTTGCAACAAGGACAAAGTCACGACGCCTTAATGGTTTCGTTTCACCCAAAAAATCATCAACTTGATATGGGATTAGCCTATAACTCTGACGCCGAAAACACTTTTCAAACTCCATACACAGTAGGCAACTATAAAGCAATGCAATATGCATGGTATCATACTAATGTAGACAAATTAGGAATTAGTCTATTAGTTTTGAATACTGGTTATGAGTATATGAATAATGATGTCGACAAAAAATTACTAATTGATTACAAACAAACTTTTGGGACTTACCTGACTTACAAAGACAAAAAATTTGATGGTAACTTAAGTTTCTACGGTCAAACCGGAAAAAGTGCAGACAAACATGTTAGCGCTTGGGATGGAGCTCTAAACGTTGCATACAGCGTAACAGATTCATTTAAAGCTGGTATTGGTTACGAATATCTATCAGGAAAAGATACAAATGACGGAAGTACAGTTATCAAATCATTCAACCCTATTTTTGGTACCAATCATGCATTCAATGGTTATATGGATTATTTTTATGTTGGAGGTGGTCATCAAAACAGCGTTGGTTTACAAGATGCTTCTTTGAAATTCAACTACAATGTAAAAAAATGGCAATTTGCATTAATGCCACACGTATTCTTATCTGCTGCTGATGTAGTTGTAGATAACAAAAAAATGGACTCTTATTTAGGAACTGAGGTTGACTTTACAGCTGGATTCAATTTCAAAAAAGAGATCACACTTACAGGAGGTTATTCTCAAATGTTTGGTACTAAAACTTTAGAAGTTTTAAAAGCTCCTGGATATGCAGGACATACCAATAACTGGGCTTGGTTAATGATTTCTGTAAATCCAAGAATATTTACTTACAAAAAATAAAAAGCATTCATCTTTAAATTCAATTTTAAAACTTCCCTTTTGCCACAAAGCAAAGGGGATTTTTTTTGCATATAATGTATAAAAAAAATCAAAAGACGTATGATTGATGAAAAACTTAACATTGCAATACATTTATATTGATTATATTTACTTAACTGAAAGTTAACAATTTAGACACATTCTTAATCTTTCATCATTACTAACTTCAAAAGTTTTCAATTATAAAGCCAATATCATATGGAAAAAAAAGCGACCGAAGGTATTACTCAAAATACTGATTTACCCAAAACAGATGACGTTCAACCAATTGTAGAAGACAAAAAACCTACAACACCTCCAGTAGTAAAAACACCAGTTAGAAAAGCTCCCGTTAGAAAAACAACGACAGCTAAACCTGCAGCCAAAGCAACGACTGCACCAGTAAAAGTTGCACCAAAACCTCCTGTAAAAAAAGCTGTACCAGCAAAATCTGCTACACAAACTACAGAGACAACTCCTATACCAATAAAATCACCTCAAGCTACTCCCGCCAAAAAAGTGGCTACTCCTGTTGTAAAAGCAGTAGAAAAAACAATAGTCGATAAACCAACTGTAGCAGCAAAAGATAAAAAAGTCACAGCGCCTAATACAGGCAATTTAGTTGATGCAATAGGAGAAATCATTAAAGAAAAATCTAAAGATAAAAAGAAGAAAAAGATGAAAGACAAGGATAAGGACAAAGAGAAAGAAAAAAAGAAATTAGCTAAGAAAAAAGAAAAAGCTAAAAAGGACAAGAAGAAAGAGAAAGCTAAAAAAGCTAAACTTAAAGCTAAAACCAAAAAGAAAGAAAAAGCTAAGAAAGCAAAGGAAAAAGCTAAAGCAAAAAAAATAGCCAAAAAGAAGGCGAAAAAATCGAAATCAAAATCGAAAAAGAAAAAATAATTTTAAGAAAAGGTTTGACTTTAAAAAGTTGAACCTTTTTTTGTTTGGAGAGGTTTTAACTTTGCTTATTCTGGATGCAGACTAAGTAGTCCCCATCGTAACCTTTGTCAAAGTTTTGAACTTTGACAAAGGTGTTTTGCGTAAACTAAATTGAATCATTTTATAGATGATACTAATCAGGCTTCGACTCCGCCTGACATATAATTATATTATGAATAGACCAATATTACGTAGACGCAATGCGGTGCGCCTCTACAGAAACCTTTGCTTCTTTGAACCTCTGAACCTTTGAGCCTCTGAACAAAAAAAAACTACCCGCCAATAGTAATCATACTGCGATTGTCTTGGTTTAAATTTGGGTTGTTTAATTCTTTTATTGTAGTCATTCCTGCTCTTACTTTTTTCTTACTATCAATTGCTTCAGAAATCAAATCGGTAATTCCTTCTCCATTTCTAAAAGGAGTCAATAAATCCGTTTCGGTATTAGAGAACAAACAGTTTTTTATTTTACCATTTGCTGTAAGGCGGATTCTATTGCAACTATCACAAAACGGATTTGTTACTGAACTAATAATTCCAAAACTACCTTGATAATCTTTTATCTTAAAAGTTCTGGCTGTGAAGTTTTTTTCATCTTCTAACTTTTCAATTTGAGATGGGCTATAATGATTTGCAAGAGTTTCTAAAATTTGTTTTTGAGAAACCATTTTGCTTTTATCCCATGCATTTCCTGCAAAAGGCATAAACTCTATAAACCGAATGGATAAGGGTAAAAACTCTGTTAGTTTAATAAAATCGATAACCTCATCATCATTAAATCCTTTTATCAGAACGACATTTACTTTTACATTAAAATCATTATTTAAAAGTAAATGCAAGTTGTCAATTACTTTCTCAAACTGATCACGAAGCGTTATCGAATTGAATTTTGAAGCAATTAATGTATCCAGACTCAAATTAATATCTCGAACATTAAATTGCTTTAAAACGTCTAAATGTCGGTCTATCAAAATACCATTTGTGGTAAGAGAAAGTTTTATATTGAGACTTGCTAATTTTGAAATAATTTCAGGGAAGTCTTTTCTTAAAAGTGGTTCTCCTCCTGTTAATCGGATTTTATCAACACCGTTTTGTACAAATGTTTGTGCGATAGCAAAAACCTCATCGGCAGTCATTAACTCATTTTTTGGAGTTAATGTAATTCCGTCAGCAGGCATGCAATATGTACAACGCAAATTGCATTTCTCAATAAGTGAAATACGCAAGTAGTTGTGCTTACGCCCAAAACCATCTGTTAAAACTGTGTTATTTGGCATCATGATTATTGCCTTTTAAAATATGAAATACATGTAAAACATGCGGAAAAATAGCATCCATAGATTCTCTTGCTCCATTTGTTGATCCCGGCAAAGCCAATACTAAAGTCTTCCCTAGAGTTCCTGCAACTGTACGTGACAACATAGCGTACGGCATACGCTGTTGCCCGTAATTACGAACTGCTTCTTCGATACCCGGAATACGACTTTCTAATAACGGTGCTAGTGCTTCGGGAGTTACATCACGTGGTGACAAACCTGTTCCTCCTGTAAAAATCACTAACTGATTCTCTTTTGCGTAAGCTTTAGTTCTTTCCTGAATAATATCGACCTCATCAGGAATAATCTCATAATGTGCCGTTTCTACTCCATAAGATTCTAGTTTTTCAACAATAATTTTACCCGAACGATCTTCTTTATCGCCTGCAAAAATAGAATCAGAACATACAAAAACTGCTGCTTTTATTGTTGTTGGAAAACGATTCTTAAATGACGATTTCCCACCTTCTTTATTAATTAATTTTATTGTAGATATCTCAATCTCTTTATCAATTGGTTTAAGCATATCATACATTGTAAGCGCCACAATTGATGCTCCATGCATTGCCTCAACCTCTACTCCTGTTTTGTAAACCGTTTTAACTCTAAATATAATTTCGATAGTTAACCCCTCAATTTTATATTCTACAGATGTAAATTCGATTGGAATCGGATGACAATCCGGAATGGATAAATGGGTGTTTTTTACAGCAAATAATCCTGCTGTTTTTGCCATTTCCATTACATTTCCTTTTGGCACTAAATTATTTACAACTGCATCAATAGTAGCTTGTTGGCTTACTTTTACAATTGCGGTTGCGGTTGCTGAACGTAACGTATTTATTTTATGGGTAATATCAACCATTTTCTAGGTATTTTGCTTCCAGATGAAAGTATCGTTTTCAAATAATTCTTTGCCAAAAATGGGCACATCGGTTTTTATCCAATTTACAATAGCTTCTGTAGCTTCATAAACTTGTTTGCGTCTTGTAGCCGAAACAAAAACAAATAAACAAATCTCACCCGCTTTTACTACGCCCAGACTATGATAAATATGCATGCATGTTAAATCATATTTGGCAAATGCTTTTTCTCTAATTGTATGCAAAGCTTCATTTGCCATATCGGTATAAGCCGAATAATCAATAGCCACTACGGTATTGTCATGAATAACATCGGCACGAACTTGTCCTAAAAAAATATTATGTGCACCAATAGTATGTTTCGATTGATGCTTCGCAATAGATTCGGCTATAAATTCAGAAGAAATTGGTCCTTCTACAAATACATTTTTACTCATTATTTTTATTTTTATGTCATGGCTAAAAGTTTTTCAACCACGAATTTCTCTAATTATCACTAATTCTATTTTAAACTGTGGCTAAGAAATTAACCGCAAAGTTTACAAAGATTTACGCAAAGTTCGCAAAGCTTAAATTCTTAGAAACTTAGAACCTTAGCGCCTTTTTTTAAATTCTTTTAATCTTTTAAATCTGTGGCTAAAAAACTAACCGCAAAGTTCACAAAGATTTACGCAAAGTTCACAAAGCTAAGAACCGCAAAAGCTAATATTCTTAGAAACTTAGAATCTCAGAACCTTAGCACCTTTTTTTAAAACCTTTGAACCTTTGTCCCTTTTAAAAAGCCTTTGAACCTTCTGCTAATAACTGATTCAAAATTAAAGCTCCTCCAATTATACTTTTTACATTTTTAAACTGATGCTTTTTAAGTAATTCCGTTGCCATTTTACTTCTTATTCCTGATTGACAGAAAACATAAATAGTTTGACTTTTATTCAGTTTTCCTATTTCATCTTCTAAACTCAATAACGGGATTTGAATTTTATTCTTGAAATTAATTTCTGGAAGTTCTCCTAAATTCCTAACATCTAAAAAAATAACTTCATTTGCATCTATTTTATCCAAAATGGTTTCGGCTGCTATTTCTTCCCCTTGATTTTCAATTACTTTATATTTTGCTTCAAAAGCAGATTTATTAATAACTAAACTTTCCTTTTTTTCAAAGTCATATTTTTGCTGTTCGTTGTCCAATAAATTATAAACCAGTATTTTACCTCTCAACACATCGCCTATTCCTAAAATCATTTTTATAACCTCATTTGCTTGTAACATTCCGATAATCCCTACCGAAATTCCAATTACTCCTGCATCATTACAATTTAAAGATTGGCTGTTTTCATCTGGATACAAGCAACGATATGTAGGTCCGTTTTTATAATTAAAGACCGAAACTTGCCCTTCAAACCTATAAATAGAACCGTAAACTAATGGTTTATTTACAACACAACAAGCATCATTTATAAGATATTTTGTTGATAGATTATCCGTTGCATCAACTACTATATCATAATCTATAAATAAATCAAGTGCATTATTACCTGATAATCTTTCGGTTATTGCATTTATTTTAGCTGTTGGATTTAATTCATTAGCCATGCGTTTTGCCTCTAGCACTTTGCTTTTTCCGACTGCATCATTTTTATAAATAACCTGACGATGCAAATTACTCAACTCGATTACATCATCGTCTACAATTCCTATTTCACCTACACCTGCAGCTGCCAAATAAGGTAATATCGCCGATGCTAAACCTCCTGCGCCAATTACCAATACTTTTGCTTTAAGCATTTTTTGCTGACCAATTTCTCCAACTTCTGGAAGTATAATTTGTCGATTATATCGTAATGCTGACATATTAAATGTATTTATCCACCTGCAAATGGTGGTAATAAAGCAATTATATCATTGCTTTTTAATTCATAATCAGTTGTTTTTGGTACTATCTTCTGATTGATTGCTATACTAAACGAAAGTGTATTTAACTGATATTTTTTATCTAAATCGTTTAATAATTGTTTCAATGATAAATCCCCCAAAGGAACTTTCTCTGTTGGGCAATTTGTTTTTTCAGCTACAGCACCAAAATATTTAACCTCTATCATGGCTTTAAATTTAAATTCTGATAAATAAACTCATCTTCTAAGTATTCTTCAAAGTAGGAGCTTAGTTCTAATATATTTCTTACTACTTCTCCAATAACAATTATTGCTGGCGAAGCTATTTCTTTATCCTTAACTAGTTTAACGATTGTACTAATCGTTCCTGTAACTTTCTTCTGATTGTCTTTTGTTCCGTTTTGAATAATCGAGACAGGTAAATCATCCGTTCTGTTTTTTTGATACAATGCAATTATCTCCTCTAGTTTATGCATTCCCATTAGTATAACAACCGTTGCTGCCGATTGCGATGCTAAATTTATATCTTTTGATAATTTATGATCAGCGGTCGTTCCTGTAATAACCCAAAAACTTTCGGCTATTTCTCGTTGTGTCAAACTAATCCCGTTTGTTGCAGGAACTCCTAATGCCGATGAAATTCCGGGAACAACATCTGTTTCCAGATTAAACTTTTGGGCATATTCTATTTCTTCAATACCTCGCCCAAATACAAAAGAATCTCCTCCTTTTAACCGAACAACATGACCGTAACGATTTGCCATCGATACAATTAATTCATTTATCTGATCTTGGCTATATGCATGACATCCTAAACGTTTCCCTACAAAAACAATTTCTGCATTTGTAGCATATTTTAATAATTCTTCGTTTACCAAAGCATCGTACAAAACTACATCTGCATTCTCTAATGCTTTTATCGCCTTAATCGTAATTAACTCTACATCTCCTGGCCCTGCTCCTACTACGGTTAATTTAGGTCTTAATGATATTCTCATAACATTGTATTTAGATTGGCATTAAGATCATTTAATTCGTCCGGCGAATTTATATTGGTAAAATTAAGACTTTGACTTTCGTCGAAAGTTATAATTTGATGTGGCACTTTGGCAATCAGATTCATTAATTTCAAATCTCCTTGGTCAATTGCTTCTTTTATAACCGAAAGATTCTTCTTAGCATAAATCCCAATCAAAGGATGCATTCTGCTCTCTGATGATAAGACAGTAATCGCTGCTTCTTCATCATGTTTCTCGATTAACTCAGCCAATAATTCGGTAGATATCAAAGGAATGTCGCAACTCAAAATCATACTAAATTCACTTTCTGAATAGTACAAAGCGGTATAAATTCCGCCTAAAGGTCCTTTGTCAATTTCGATATCACCTATTTTCTTATATTCCAAATAGTCATAATCATTTCCATTTGTAACTAAGTATATGTTGTTTGTAATAGGCAAAATAGCCTGAATGATATGTTCTATAAAAGGTTTGCCTTTAAACAATACTAATCCTTTCTCAGATTGCATCCGGGAACTTTTTCCTCCACATAGAATAAAAACTGCCAGATCTTTCATATCAAACTATTTATAAATTAAATCTTTTTCTTTTTAACGCATAGCCACATAGTTTCTGAAACTCTAAAAGAAGTTTCACTTTGCATGAGTACACATAGCTATGTGAAAATAATGTATTATCTGTTTAATCTTCTTTCAAATTTAAATCTATGTTTCTATGTGTTAAATATTTTTTGTTAATCTATGGAAATATCAATTTTACGCTTGCCAGCAGAATAACTACTCCTAAAACATATTTTAATGTTTTATTAGAGAAATATCCACTTCCGTAATAACCGCCTAAGATTCCTCCGAAAACCGCAATTGGTACTAAATAAAAACTATCTATCGGAATGGTTTTTCCTCCTAAAAAATAACCTGTTATTCCGGCTAGTGAATTTACGAAAATAAATAGACTTGAAACCGCTGCAGACTCTTTAACTGATGCCCATCCTAAAAATAATAAAATCGGACTTAATATAATTCCACCTCCGATTCCTAACATTCCAGACAATAATCCTATTCCGAAACCTAATGCTAATGCAAAAGGAAGTTTTATTACAACAGCTTCTTTTTCTTTAAAATTAAAAAAACCAAATAATCTAAATGCCGCAAATACTAAAACCAATCCTAATATTACTTTGTAAACCGTACTATCTAATGTTACAAATCCTCCTATAAAAGCTGCTGGAATTGATGCTATTGCAAAAGGATAAAAGAGCTTGGGTTTAAAATAATTCATCTTATAATAAAAGAAGAAAGATATACTGGACACAAACAAATTAAGTAATAATGCCGAAGGTTTCATTATACCAATCGGGAATGCAAAAATTGCCATTAGTGCCAAATATCCTGAAGCTCCGCCATGCCCTACACTTGAGTATAAAAAAGCAATTACTACAAGTGCAATGCTAAAAATGATTAAATTTTCGGTCGTTAATATGTTCATAATTATACTTAATCTAATGGTAATAAAATTACATCTTCATCTTTTTTAATTTCTGTACTGTCGTAAGGTACAAAAAGTAAGGAATTTGCTGTTGCAAAAGTGTTCAACATTGCCGAACTCTGACTATCTAATACACTTACATGGGTTTCATTGTATAGTGCTTTTAAAAATAATGTTTTCCCTGTAGTATTGATTACTGCTGTACTTAGTTTTCTAACAATTCTTTTTAAATGTATTTCTTCAAATCCCATCATCTTTTTTAATGCTGGTAAAACATACACATAAAAACTGGTAAGCGACGACGCTGGATTTCCGGGTAATGCAAAAACTAATTTTTCTTCTTTATTTCCAAAGAACAATGGTTTTCCTGGCTTTTGATTTATTTTATAAAATAATTCGTCTACTCCATTTTTTAATAAAGCTTCTTTAACAAAATCATAATCCCCAACCGAAATTCCTCCTGAAACAAGAATCATATCGTATTTCTCTAAAAGCTTTTTCAATACTTTTTTAGTCGCTTTTAAATTATCTTTTACTCTAAAAACTTTTACTTTTTTAATTCCTGCAGTTTCAAGAGCAGCTTGCAACATAACTGAATTACTCTCGAAAATCTTACCTAATTTTAATTTCTTCCCAGGTTGTACTAATTCATTTCCAGTAACTAGAATAGCTACTTTTGGTTTGCTATATACGTTAACTTCTGTAATTCCTAAACAAGCTAAAAAGCCAATTCCTGCCGGAGTTAATAGCGTATCTTTTTCGAGCATGATATCGCCTTCATTAACCTGTTCGCCTCTTGCTCTTACATTTGTATTAGGCGCTGGTATTTTATCTATCGTAATCGAATCTCCATTAACAGTAACATGCTCTTGCACTACTACGGTATCAACAGAATCGGGAACAAATGCTCCTGTAAAAATTCGTATTGCCTGATTTGCTTTGATTTTATGCTTATCATTATCTCCTGCTTGCGAAATACCAACTACATTATATTGTTTGTTTTCTGAATGTGTAAAGGCATAACCATCCATTGCCGATTGACGAAATGGAGGCATTGCAATAGGTGCATAAACTGTTTCGGCAAGTATATAACCAAGTGATTTACTCACTTTTATTTTACGTACTGGCATCTTAATGCTATTGTCTGCAATAATTGATAAGGCTTTATCTACTTGAATCATGGTGGATATTTTATATAAGTAAAAATACTTATTACAAATGTTTTTATCTAGTAAAAATCATTACTAAATTCAAAAAAACTTAAGGAGTATAAATTTAAGCTTAATTCGTTACATACTGTATTCAAAATCAACACAACCTTTGTCTAAGTTCTATACTTTGACAAAGGTCTGCGTTGTGAGCAATTAATATGGTGAGTTTAAAACTATTTCTTTTTAAAGTTTCCTTGTGGTAAATAATACAACCATGAAAAACCAATTAAAAACAATACAGCAGAAGCTATAAATGCAGGCAATAATATTTCGGTGTTATTATCCAATGCGTTGTTTAGGGAAGCATATAACAACCAAATTTGGATACTAACATTTAAGATTAAAATAAAAATTAATGTCGAAAGTATATTGTTCAACTTATTTGGGTTGGCTCGATTCTGACTTCTTCTAAAAGTACTCATAACTACTATTGTTTTAGGATTGTTCTAGCTTTCTTTCTGTTCTACAAATTCTTTTACAAAAACACCTTTGTCTTTAAAAAACACTTCTAATTTAGGCAATGCTCTTGGTGGAGGTCCAGAAATTACATCTCCAGTGGCAGCATCAAATGAGCCTTCATGACAAGGACAATGAATTATTCCTGTACCTGGTTTGTAAAATACGGAACAAGACAAGTGAGTACATTTTTGTTCGTATGCCTTGAAATCTCCATTTTCCAGATGTATCAAAATATAGGGTACTGTACTTCCTTCTATTACAAATCCTCTTGTTCCTCCTACAGGAACTTCATCTTTATTGCAAATAAAATGTTCTCCTTGTACTCCATCTTTTGGTAACAGATAAGCTTTGGCGGCAACAAATCCGCTTCCGACCATTAATCCGCCAGAAACAAAAGTTAGGAATTTAGCAAAATCACGTCGACTTACCTGAGTAGATTCTTGCTTTTTTATTGGGAAATCTTTTTTCCAGTTTTGATTTAAATTATCTTCTTTTGACATGGATTTTAGATTTAATATATTCTTAATTCATTACTGCCTTTAGGCATCATAATGTTTACTTTGGTATTTACTACTTCTTTTCCGAAGATGAATGTATTGATTGGTGTACTATTAGGTCTCATTTCCTCAATTTCGGCTCTTGTTCCGTAAAACAAAGCTCCACTTGGGCAAACAGTTGCACACATTGGTTTTTTACCCACGCTTGTTCTGTCATAACACATGGTACATTTCATCATTAAGTCGTACTCTTCCATCTTTTTAGGCACTCCAAACGGACATGCCATAACGCAGTTTGAGCAACCTATACATCTTTCGGTATTGGCAGTATGAACGATTCCGAATTCATCTTGCGAGATTGCATCAGCAGGACATACATTAGCACATACTGGATCTTCACAATGCATACAAACTTGTACTGTAGTTTGAATAGTTGAAGAACGCTCGACATAATTCACGCTGATTAATGTTTCTTGTCCATTAGTTTCGCATTCTGCACAAGCCATTTCGCAAGCCTTACAACCTATACAACGCTGCAGATCTACAAAAAACTCTTCATTTGTATTAAAATTAGTTTGGTTCATAGTCACGTTTTTATAGATTAAATACTTGCATAAGCTTCAGATTCTGTAGATGGTGGTGCAATTGTTCCTTGCGGATCCAATAAGCAGGCACAAACTTTAAATTCTGGCATTTTAGAAACCGGATCTAATGTTCCGATTGTTAATTGATTTGCCGATTTTATTCCCGGCCAGTGGTAAGGTATAAAAACGGTATCTTTTCGGATAGTCTCCACAATGTTTGCTGGAAAAATACCTTCACCTCTTCGGGTTTCAACTCGTACTAATTCGCGTTGTTTAATTCCGTATTTCAAAGCTAATTCTGGATGAATCTCTACCATTGGTTCTGGAAACTGATCTACTAGTTTACCTATACGTCGTGTTTGTGTTCCGCTTAAATATTGAGAAACAACACGTCCTGTAGTAAGTGTTATAGGATATTTCTCGTCTGTAACTTCACTAGGTAATCTGTAAGGAGCTGGATTAAAATGGGCTTTCTTATCTGGAGTACAAAATACTTTATCTTCCCATAATCTAGGTGTTCCCGGATGATCATCTGTTGGACAAGGCCAGAAAACGCCCATATTATCTTCTATCTTTTTATAAGATATTCCAAAATAATCTGCTGTTCCACCTTTTGAGGCAACTCGAAGTTCATTAAAAATAGCTTCACTATTTTCATAAGTAAACTTATCTTCTTCACCTAGTCTTTTTGCCAATTCTAAGAAAATAGAAGTATCTGTTCTTGCATCTCCCGGAGGAGTTACAGCTTGGCGAATTCGGATTACTCGTCCTTCTGCCGATGTAGTTGTTCCTTCTTCTTCTTCTTGCAATGATCCTGCAAGAACAATATCCGCATGACGGGCTGTTTCATTCAAGAAGAAATCAATACAAACATAAAACTCTAATTTTTCAAGTGCTTCTCTTACATAACTATTGTTTGGTAATGATACTAACGGATTAAAACAAATAGAAAGTAATCCTTTGATTTCTCCTCTATGTATAGCATCAATGATTTCGTAAGCCGACAGCCCTTTTCCTGGCATATCTTTTTCATCGATTCCCCAAACTTGCGATATGTATTTACGATGTTCCGGATTTTCAATATCTCTATTTCCTGGTAGTTGATCGCACTTATGACCATGCTCTCTTCCTCCTTGTCCGTTTCCTTGTCCGGTTATTGTTCCGTATCCGCAATAAGGTTTACCAAGTCTTCCTGTTGCCAGAACTAAGTTGATACAGCCTACTACATTATCAACTCCTTTTGTATGTTGTTCGATTCCGCGTGCGTGAAGCAAAAAGCTCGTTTTGGCTTTACCCCATAATTCTGCAGCAGCTTTAATTTTATTTTTATCAATTCCTGTAATCTCTTCTGCCCACTCTAGGGTATAATCTTTTACAGCATCGATTGTTTCTTGAAAACCTGATGTATAATTATCTATAAAATCATGATCAAGCATATCGTGATCTACTAGATATTTTAACATCGCTCCGTACAATGCCGAATCGGTTCCTGGTTTTATATCTAAATGAATATCTGCTGTTCTTGCCAACGGAATCATTCTAGGATCTATAACTATAAGTTTAGCTCCTCTATCTCTGGCTTTCCAGATCCAATGGGTTAATGTTGGGAAGGTTTCGCTAATGTTTGCACCACTTACAATAATTACTTCGGCATATTCTAAGTCAGAATAATTATTTGAAGCGCGGTCTAATCCAAAAGCTTTTTTATTTCCTGCTCCTGCACTTACCATACAAAGTCTTCCGTTATAATCTAGATTTCTGGTTTTTAACGCTACACGCGCAAACTTCCCTACCAAATAACTTTTTTCGTTAGAAAGTGATACTCCAGATAACATAGAGAAAGCATGCTTGCCATATTTTTCCTGAATTCTTTTTATTTCAGATACGGTTTTATCCATTGCTTCATCCCAAGTCGTTTTCTCGAAACCTTTTCCTTCTACTCTCTTTAAAGGGCTTAAAAGTCGGTCGGGATGATTATTTTGTAAATAGCGTTGTACTCCTTTTGGACACAAACGTCCTTCGTTAAAAGGAAATTCCATCCAAGGTTCGAAACCTACTACTTTATTTTCTTTTACTAATAATTGAATCCCACATTGCATTCCGCAAAAACAACAATGTGTTTTTACCACTTCATCTGGTTCATCTCTACCTTCGTAACCATCTTTGGGTGCATAATTTAAATGCGGTCCAAAATCTTCAATTATTTTTTCGGTTGATACAGGTAATTTTGCCATCTTTTTCTTTGTTTGTTTTGTTTAAAGTTTAAAGTTCTAAACTGTAACTAAAAACTGTGACTGTGTACTTTTAAAAATTATCCAAATAAGCTTCCGCCACTTTCTAATCTTGCTTTTAAATGTGCTTGTGCTAAACGAGATCTTTTCCCTTCTGGGCTTAAATCAAGGTGTGAAGTTCCATCTTCGTGTGTAAAATCAAATCCTAATTCTTCGGTAACAATCTTTAAATCATTAATATGCAATTGAGTTGCAAATTTTTCTCCTGTATGCGGACAAACTGCCATTCCCATTTTCATACCTTCTTTTTTATAAATATGTGCCCCTATCTGGGCTGGTCGCTGAATGATATGAAAGAATTTCCCAAAGGGAATCCATATTAAGAACATAATTACTGTTACGGCATGAATTACAGCTAGGAAATCAAACGCAAACCCTTTCATGAATTGATACGAATAGGTAAGACATAATCCTGTAACTGATATTGCAATTAGTAAAATAAGTGGCAATAAATCACCTTCAAAAGATTGTGTTGCTATTAAACCTGGATTTGTTAATCGTCTTCTTAAATAATAAACGGATCCAATTATTACTAACCAAGATGACCAGTTTAAAGCATGAAAAATCATAAATGCCATAAATGATCCTATCTTAAAATCCATCATTTTAAACCCAAAGAAATGAGCTTCATAAATTGAGATTGAATCTGGAGCCAAGGTAAAATGTATCCATCCGAACGTAAGCGGAATTGTTATTGCAAATGCCGACATACAACCTAATGCAATACAAAAGTGAGCTATCCAGCGGTATTTACTTCTTGGATAAATAAATTTTTGAACCACAATATTCTCTACAGATTCTTTTCCTAAAAACCATAAATGAGAGAATATTTTTCCTGTAAATAAAAACTTGATGCTTCGTTTAAAATACATCCATGTTGGTGGACGTTGCAACCAAACTGAATAACGATATACGATTCCGAAGAAAGCGAATACTGTCCCGAATAAATAAGTTACTAGTGCGGCATCAAAGTTTTGCAATTGCCTCGACCCGTAAAACACAAGCACAATAGTCAATGCAGACACTAAAGTCGCTACAAGCAAAGCTTTGGTATTAAAGGTTTTATTTTTCATCTTTAATTTTAATTTAATGAATTACTTATTAACTCGGTTTCTCACAACCTTTACGATTGTAGAACCACCAATTTATACCTGTAGCCAATACAGAGAAAACAGCAACACCTATAAAAAATTGATTTACAGTACCATTAGCCGAAAGATTATTTCCTATTAATTTAGAGAAAATAAATGGTCCAAATGCTGCAATTGCTGCTGTCCAACCAATAACTCCAGCTGCCTGACGTTGATTTTCGGCAAAAATAATTGGGTATTGTCTAAACGTACCTGCATTTCCAATTCCGGTAAAGAAGAACATTGCTAGAATTACCGCTACAAAAAGAGGAAATTGATCCATACTTGTTGGCGCTACTAATCCTTCTGTAACTAATATAATTGCTCCTGCCAAAATTCCTAAACCTGTAATTGTAGTAAGTATAGCTCCACCTACTTTATCGGCTACAAACCCAAAGATAATTCGGCTCGCTGACCCGATAAGAGGACCGTAAAAAGCATATACTAATGGATCTGGTGCGTTATGAAAATCTCCATACAAGAATTTAATCATTAAAGGAAATGCCGCAGATAAACCTGCAAATGTTCCAAAAGTCATTACGTAAGTAATCGTACAATACCAAGTATGTTTATTAGAGAAAATATCCAATTGTTCTTTTATCGAAGCTTTCATTGGTATGCTTCTTAAATAATACCAACTTAAAATAGACAATAATATTAAGAAAGGAGCAAACCAAAATGCAGCCGATTGTAAATAAATTTCGGTGTTTTTAACCGCAGTATTATCTGGCTTAATATCATTTAATATTTTCTCTGCCAATTTTGGATTTGCATTTGCAATGGCCTTAGCTTTAGCTTTTACAGGCAATGAAGTAAAAATAACTACTTTATCACTTGATTGAGTAGCTGTACTCACCGAGTCGATTATGTTTTTCTTTACATTAGCTAATATTTTTGTTTGTACTTCGCCATCAAGCGCTCCAAAAACTTCTTTTTGTTTTTCGATACTTGAATTCTCAAAAACACTTACTGTTTCTTTAGGGTTAATGCTTGTAAATACAGAGGCTGCCCCGTAAATACCAACACTTATAATAAGTGGTGTAACAAACTGTGCCACCGAAACCCCAAAGTTTCCTATCCCTGCTTGTATCCCTAGTGCTGTACCTTTAAGTCTTTTAGGGAAAAACAAACTTGTACTTGGCATATAAGAAGAGAAATCTCCTCCACCAAAACCTGTTGTAAACGCTAATACTGCAAATACCCAAAATGGCGTATTTATATCCATCACTGCAAAACCGATCCCTATTACAGGAATTAATTTAAGTGCTGTAGCAAAAGATACTACATGTCGCGTTCCGTATATGGGTAATATAAAAGTGTGAATGATTCTTAAAACCCCTGCTGCTAATCCTGGGATTGCTGTTAACCAAAAAAGTTGATCTTTGGAAAAATTAAATCCTAATCCTGGTAATTTTACAGCTATCACACTCATCATAAACCATGAGGCAAATGATAATATTAAAGTTAGTGTTGTTATTGTTAAAGTTCTCCATGCAATTTTACTTCCGGTAGAGTTCCAAAATGCTTCATCTTCGGGATCCCATCTGTCTAACCAAGTTTTCATATATTATATTTATTTAATTTTTAGTGATTGTCTTCTATGTGTCTGGTAAAATTTGGTGATTTTGTTCTCATAACATTTATGATTGTTCGGTGCATCCATAATAAGCACAGAACAGATACTATGAAAATAAATATCCATGAACTAGTCCAGAGTCCTGTATAATTAAGCAGATATCCGAAGATAATTGGTCCTACAAATCCGCCTAATCCGCCTATTAAACCTACCATTCCACCAACAACTCCAACTTCGTTAGGGAAATATTCAGGAATGTGTTTATAAACTGCTGCTTTACCAATTCCCCATGAAATACCTATAAGTATTACCAAAACCACATAGACCCAAAGATTGGCGCTAAATTTTATTTGGGTAATTCCCTGAGCTAATAATTCTTTCTTTTTTACTTCTTGATTTTGTTTTACCAGAATTTCCTGCCATGAGTTTTTAACTGGGAAAATTGCTGTATCATCATCTGTTGAAGTTTCTTTTGAATTAACCTTATGTAATTTGCCATTTACGATTATTGCATCGGCAGAAATCTCTGTAACAATACCATTATTAGTAGCTAGAACTCCAGGACCTGCTGTAAAGATTTCCATTTTTGGGAACATCAATAAAAAACTAATAACTATCGATGATCCTAAAACCCAATACATGACTTTTCTGGCTCCGAATTTATCTGATAAATAACCTCCAAAGGCTCTGATTATTCCTGATGGCAAACTAAACATTGTTGCAAACATTCCTCCCATTACCAATGACGTATGATAAACATTCATGAAATTAGGAACTAACCATTGTGAATAAGCTACGAAACATCCGAAGACTAAAAAATAATAGGCTCCAAAACGCCAAACTCTAATGTTTTTAAGAGGTGACATTAGCTCTTTCATTGTTTTTGAAACTCCTGGATTGGTTTTATTTTTAGCAAAAACAATAAAAAGTATTCCTATAAAGACTAAAACTGCTGCATAAATTACTGGCAACATTTTCCAACCATTTATTGGGTCTTTTTCTGATAAAGTATTTAATAAAGTAGGTGCTATGAAAGTTGTAATTGCTGCCCCTGCATTTCCCATTCCGAAAATACCTAAAGCTCTACCTTGCCAGTTTTGAGGGTACCAAGCCGAAGTATATCCTATACCTACTGCAAAGCTGGTTCCTACTAAACCAAATAGAAAACTTAAAACTGCAAAACTCCAGAATGAATTGGCAAACGGGAGAAGAAAAAGAGGAATAGAACATAATAACAATAAAACAGAAAATATAATCTTACCTCCATATTTATCTGTTAATATACCTATTGGAAGTCGGAAAATTGATCCTGATAAAATAGGAATTCCTAATAGCCAACCTGTTTCTACAACTGTCCAATTAAATATACCTTTATCTACAAGATATGTAACCAAAACACCATTAAGTGTCCAGCAAGCAAAACATATTGTAAATGCCAAAGTGTTTAAAAATAAAATTTTGTGTGATTGAGATAAACTACTCATAATTGACTGTTTTTAATATTGTTTCTAATTAAATCAGTACTCTTTTTATGAACCCTTTAATTAAAAAATCAAAATTAAAGAAATCAATTCCTACTTAAAATGACATTTGTCATATTAAGGACAATATTATCCTTAATCATTTCTTTATGTCCAGTAGGATATTATTTTAAACAATGGTGGTTTTATTCCGAATAAAATTAACAAAAAATGTTATACAAAAAGAAATTAACACGTATTAATAAAGAATATAAATAACTTACTATCAATACCATACATTCAATAAATTTAGATTAAGATTTGCTATAATGCAATAACTTAAATGATTTTCTACTCAACTTTTGATAAAAATTAAACTACAAATGAGATAGACGGCACTTTCATGTCAATATAATTTTGATAATGGAACTTTTGAAAGTCAATAAACTCAGATTTTAAATTCAAATTGTATTAAAAAAGCTATTTTTTATTAATGAGCATATCTTAAAAAAAAACAAAAAAAGCAACCCTTTTTAGAGTTGCTTTTCTTTATAATTTTTAGGTAAACTAAAAAACTTCTTAAACTAATAATAAGTTATAGCTGTTTTTTCATTTAGCACTGTTGGTGAAGGTTTCCCATGAAATCTCATTCTTGTTAAAACATAACCATTTTCATTATAGGTGTATTCACTTTTCGATAATCTGGTATTAGCTAGATTTCCATTTTTATTTACAATAACCGAAAAGCCAGCTTCATTATTAACACTATTAGTACCTATAAGAATAGTATTAAATCCTAAAATATTTTTTGTAGGTATATTTTTTGTGTCATAAACAAAATCAGATGTTTCAACAAGCTTAGTTGAAGGATCAAATGAAAATGAAACTGAATGGACATATTTAACCATATTACCTTTTTCATAAGTATAAACCCAGGTACCCCAATCAGGATAATCGCTCGTCTCAGTAATTAAACCATCTGTACCGTAAGCATAATTAATTGTATAATCAATACTTCCATCAGATTCCTTTCTTATCATAGATATCAAATCTTTTTTTGAATTATATACATATTCAAAAGATGACTTAACAGTATTATCAACATTATAGTAGGTTACTTTTGTAATTAAATCCTCATTATACGTATACTTTGCTATTGCATCATATACAGTTACGGTTTCGTCATCTAATCTAGTCGTAGTACTTTTGATAGTTTGACTTATTATTTTAGTAATATTAGTAGCATCATAAGTATATGTATACTCAGATTTCGTGTTTTCTATAGTATTAAATAATTCTACAGTTCTTGTTTTAGGAAGTTCTAATATTACTTTTTCAGAAACTACTCCTTTTGCACTTTCCACACCTCCTGAATTAGCCGTAACAGTATATGTAAAAGAACCAGTAGATGTAAGCACATCTTTAAATTTCGCTTCTGTAAGTGGGACAGCATTAATTTTTACAGGATTACCATTTCTGTAAACATTGTATGTAACACCAGTACCTCCCACAACAGACCAGCTTACATCTACTCCACCTCCATTTAATGCAGCTTTTATAGTCACGGGAGCTGTTGGTGGGGCAATAGGGCTGTCTTCATTGTTACTACAAGACACGAGTATAAAAAAAGATACAAACAATAGGGTAATGTTTTTTTTCATTTTTATTTTTTTATAATTATTTCGGCGAAAATAGCTAAAACAAACACATATAACCAAAGATTTTACATGTTAAATCACAAATCAATAAATAATAATCTTTTTTTTAGGATTAATTCTCAAATCAGATTAATTCTAAGAAATATAAACCGTTATAATTATGTAGTAGATTAAGCCGACAAAAATTAAAAAGAGAAGTCCTACATAGCAAATAACTATTTACTTAGCCCAAAAAACATCATTTATAAGCAAATTAGACTTCTAATTATTGCTTAAACAAAAGAAAACAACTGCCTTAATCTGAGATAAATATATGAATACCCCATTTTGAAGCTTTAAATTTTAACAAATAATCAGTATGACAATATTACTTACCTGATTATTAAAATATTCGTAAAAACTCAATTTGATTTTTTGCTCATTATAAAAACCTGTACATTTGAAAAATCAAAAATGAAAGATAACAGTATAAAATATCACTCTTCGATAACAACTCAAAACTGGGTTGCAATTACTGCTACAACAACTTCTACAATTACTACTACCCCTTAGGGGTATACATTTTTACATATAATCCGGTTATCCATACTTTTTTTCCAGAAGGAAGAAAGGCATTGAATACGTATAAACACTTGTATTTATAAAATAAGACAAACACAATGAGAATATTAAAATTTGGTGGAACTTCGGTCGCCAATGCAGAAAATATAAAGAAAGTTTTAGAAATTGTAAACCAAAAATCAGAACAAGATCAATTAGTAGTTGTAGTTTCGGCTTTAAGCAAAGTAACTGATTTGCTTCAGGCTGCAGCCGCAAAAGCAGCTTCTAATGATGAAAGTTTTAAAGATATAGTTGCAGAAATAGAGAAAAAACATTTAGATACCCTAAAAGCTCTAATTCCTGTTAGCGAACAAAGTAGCTTATTAAGCCACGTAAAAAGAATTATAAATCACCTTGAAACTTTACTCGATGGATGTTTCTTATTGGGGGAATTATCCAATAGAACATCAGATACTATCTTGAGTTTTGGAGAATTGCTTTCGTCTTATATCATTGCCGAAGCTTTAAAACAAACTAATAAAAATAGCGGTTACAAAGACAGCCGTGAACTTATAAAAACCAATAACCATTTTGGGAAAGCTGCTGTAAACTTTGAAGTTACTAATCAATTAATACGTGATTATTTTGCTACAAATGAATCTCAAGTTGTTATCATGCCTGGTTTTATTGCTTCATCACTAGATGGAATCATTACAACTTTAGGTCGTGGCGGATCTGATTATACGGCTGCAATCTTGGCAGGAGCGCTTAACGCTAAAGGACTGGAAATATGGACTGATGTAAACGGAATGTACACTGCTAATCCTAAAATTGTGAAGCAAGCACATCCTATTGCAACAATTTCTTATCAGGAAGCAATGGAATTATCACATTTTGGTGCCAAGGTTTTATATCCGCCTACAATCCAACCCGTATTAAGAAAAAACATTCCTATTGTTATCAAGAATACTTTTGAACCAGAATCTGAAGGAACTTATATTTCTAATCAGGTTTCATCAAAAGATACTATTGTAAAAGGAATTAGCCATATCGATAATATTTCGTTAATAACTCTTGAAGGCTCGGGAATGATTGGTGTTTCGGGTTCATCTAAACGTCTTTTTGAAGTTTTATCTAACGAAAGTATCAATGTTATTTTCATTACTCAAGCATCATCAGAGCATTCTATTTGTATTGGTATTTTAAATGCAGATGCCGAAAATGCCGAGCAAGCAATTAATGGTGCTTTTGAAGTAGAAATTACCCAAAATAAAGTTGATCCTTGTATCGTTGAGAAAAACCTTTGCATTATTGCTTTGGTTGGTGAAAACATGAAAAATCACCAAGGTTTAAGCGGAAGAATGTTTAGCACTCTAGGTAAAAACAACGTAAATATTCGTGCTATTGCTCAAGGTGCATCCGAGAGAAATATCTCGGTTGTAATTAATGAGCGTGATGTAAAAAAAGCATTAAATACGCTACACGAAAACTTCTTTGAAGAAAACACTAAGCAACTTAACTTATTTGTAATGGGAGTTGGAAACGTGGGAGAAAAATTCATTGAACAAATTCACAATCAAAGAAAGTTTTTGAAAGAAAACCTAAAGATAAATGTTCGCGTTATTGCTTTATCTAATTCGAGAAAAATGATTTTCGACGAGGATGGAATTTCTCTTAAAGAATGGCAAGCAGCTCTAGAGAGTGGAGAAACAGCTAATAAAGATGCTTTTATAGAACGTGCAAAAGAACTGAATTTACGTAATAGTATTTTTGTTGATATTACAGCAAATGCAACTGTTTCTGAAACTTACGAAGAATTCTTAAAACAAAGTATTGCGGTAGTAACTTGTAATAAAATTGCTTGTTCATCAGAATATGATAATTACAAAAAACTAAAAAGTTTATCACGCCAGTTTAACGCTCCGTTTTTATTCGAAACCAATGTTGGCGCTGGTTTGCCGATTATAGATACAGTTAAGAATTTAATTGCATCGGGTGATAAAGTACATAAAATTCAAGCTGTTTTATCTGGAAGTTTAAATTTTATCTTTAATAATTTTGATAAAGATAACTCGTTTCTCGATGTAGTAAAAGAAGCCGGAGTTCAAGGATTCACAGAACCTGACCCTAAAATTGACTTAAGCGGAATTGATGTTGCCCGAAAAATTTTAATCCTAATCAGAGAAAGTGGTTATGAAATGGATATCGATGCTATTGCAAACGAATCTTTCATGCCTGCAGAATCTCTTGCTACAACTACAAATGAAGCTTTCTTTGAATCTTTAAAGAAACATTCAGCTCATTTTGAAGCTATTTATGATGAAGCTTTAAGCAAAGATTCAAGATTGAAATATGTAGCTCAATTCGAAAACGGAAAAGCAAGCGTAGGATTACAATTTATCCCAAAAGACCATCCATTCTATAATCTGGAAGGAAAAGACAATATTGTATTGTTTTACACCGATCGTTATGTTGATCAGCCACTGCTTATAAAAGGTGCTGGAGCTGGAGCTGCGGTTACAGCTTCGGGAATTTTTGCAGATGTAATTCGAATAGGAAATAATTAATTTTGAGGCACTAAGATACTAAGTCGCTAAGGTTCTGAGAAAAAAAACTTAGAACCTTAGAATCTCAGATTCTTAGAACCTTAAAAAAAAACAATGATTGGCAAAACCTTAGAACCTCTGAAACTTTGCCTCTCTGAACCTTAAAAAAAATGAAAGAAATAAAACTATTTTGTCCGGCAACAATTGCCAATCTCTCGTGTGGATTTGATGTTCTCGGACTTTGTTTAGAAACTGCGGGCGATGAAATGATTGTTCGCAAATCAGACCAGAAAGGCGTTCGCATCACAAAAATTGTTGGTGCCGATTTGCCTTTAGAAACAGAAAAAAATGTAGCTGGAGTTGCTGCATTGGCAATGCTTGAAACCATAGAAACTGACTTCGGGTTTGAAATCGAAATTTATAAAAATATCAAAGCCGGAAGCGGAATCGGTAGTAGTGCCGCAAGTTCTGCTGGTGCTGTCTTTGGTATAAACGAATTATTAGGGCGTCCATTTTCTAGAAAAGAATTGGTACAGTTTGCAATGCAAGGTGAGAAATTAGCTAGCGGAAATGCTCATGCCGACAACGTTGCTCCTGCCCTTTTGGGTGGTTTTACCTTGGTAAGAAGCTACAATCCGCTGGATATTATAAAAATAGATAGTCCAGAAGAATTATACGCTACAGTTGTACATCCTCAAATTGAGTTAAAAACATCTGATGCACGTTCGGTATTAAAACAAAATGTTTCTCTAAAAAGTGCCATCATGCAATGGGGAAATGTAGGTGGTTTAATCGCTGGATTATACACTAAAGATTACGATTTAATCGGAAGATCTCTTCATGACGAAATTGTAGAACCTTTACGAAGTGTCTTGATTCCTGGTTTTGATTTAATCAAACAAGCGGCTCTCGAAAATGGTGCATTAGGTTCTGGAATTTCAGGTTCTGGCCCTTCTATTTTTGCTTTAAGCAGAGGAAAAGAAAACGCTGAAAAAATTGCCAAAGCCATGAGCGAAGTATATGATAATATAGATTTACCATACGAAATTCACGTTTCGAAAATTAATCCAGATGGCGTAAGAATTATATAATACTAATTTCACGAATGCACACAAATTGGTTTGTGCAATAATTAAAACACAAACAAAAAACATAGCGTTTAATAAAAAATATCACCACAAAGCTTTGCGAACTCTGCGTTTTCAAAAGAAACAATTTCCTTGCG
The DNA here is from genome assembly GCF_000737695.1 of Flavobacterium hydatis. Taxonomy (GTDB): domain Bacteria; phylum Bacteroidota; class Bacteroidia; order Flavobacteriales; family Flavobacteriaceae; genus Flavobacterium; species Flavobacterium hydatis. The sequence continues at coordinate 79,906 of NZ_JPRM01000013.1, read as the reverse complement.
CTCTTTGCGGTTAAAATAAAACAACCAATAAAAAGCAATAAGTTTATAAGCATTAGGAAAAAAGCCTAAAGCATATAGCTTAAAGCCTAAAGCAATAAAAAAATGAAATACTATAGTTTAAACCATAATGCTCCAAAGGTTTCTTTTCAGGAAGCTGTAATACAAGGATTAGCAAGTGATAAAGGATTGTATTTTCCAGAAACTATCACGCCATTAAACACTTCTTTTTTTGAGACAATCGAAAATCTAAGCAACGAAGAAATCGCTTTTGAGGCCATCAACCAATTTGTTGGGGATGAAATTCCTGAGCATGTTTTAAAAGAAATTATTGCCGAAACGTTATGTTTTGATTTTCCGGTGGTAGAAGTCGAAAAAGGAATTTATTCGCTCGAATTATTCCACGGACCTACAATGGCTTTTAAAGATGTTGGCGCGCGATTTATGTCACGTTGTCTGGCCTATTTTAATAAAGATAAAGCAGATAGTAAAAACACAGTTCTTGTTGCGACTTCTGGTGATACTGGTGGAGCGGTTGCAAGCGGTTTTCTTGGTGTTGCAGGTGTAGAAGTTGTTATTTTATATCCGTCAGGAAAAGTAAGTGACATTCAGGAAAAGCAACTGACAACTTTAGGGCAAAATATTAAAGCTCTAGAAGTTGATGGTGTTTTTGATGATTGCCAGGATATGGTAAAAAAAGCGTTTTTAGATGAGACTTTAGCGCATAAAAACCTTACCTCTGCAAATTCTATCAATATTGCACGCTGGTTGCCGCAAATGTTCTATTTCTTTTTTGCTTACAAAGCATTAAAAAAACAAAACAAACCGTTGGTGTTTTCATGCCCAAGCGGAAATTTCGGAAATATTTGTGCTGGTATTATAGCCAAGAAATTAGGTTTACCAATCGAACATTTCGTTGCTTCTACAAACGTAAACGATACTGTACCAAGATTCTTAGAAAGCGGAAAATACGACCCGAAACCTTCTAAAGCCACAATTTCTAATGCAATGGACGTTGGGAATCCGAGTAACTTTATTAGAATTCAGGAATTATACAACAACGATCTAAAAGCTTTCGAAAAAGATTTCTCTTCTTATAGTTATACTGATGAAGAAACGCTTGAAGCTTTAAAACAAATTTACAATACAAACGGTTATATTGCTGAACCTCACGGTGCGGTTGGCTACCTTGGTTTAAAGAAAGAATTACAAAAGCATGACAATGCAATTGGTATTTTCTTAGAAACTGCTCATCCTATTAAATTCCTAGATGTTGTTGAACCTGCTTTAGGAATTACCCTTCCTATTCCAACACAAATTGAAAGTGTTATTAATGAGGAAAAAGTTAGTGTGAAGATTAAGAGTTATGAAGAGTTGAAGGCTTTCTTGGGATAATCTATTTGTATATTATTATAATATAAAAAAGGGACTGAAATAATTATATCAGTCCCTTTTTATTATATCAGCCCTACTTTTTCGTCGAATAAATATTCATTAAAAAGAAGAAAACAAAACTAAATTTTATTTCGTACATCCAAAAGTCAATGAATTAATTGAATCCCATACAGTTAAAAACAATGTTGATAACATTTTTACTTTCTAATTTTACTAACTTTTTATTTAATTAATTTAGTTATTATTATTATTTACTAAATCTATATAATTATGAATCAAAGTTTTAAAGAAGGAGAAACTGTTAGATTAAAAAGTGGAGGACCTTTGATGACAATAAGCAGAATTGACAAAGAAAATAATTTAGCAAATTGTGAATGGTTTGACAGTAAAAAAGAATTCAGAGCAGCTGACTTTTATCTAACAAGTTTAAAGCATGATGACAATAACATCCACATATCTGTTATTTAATTAAAATCATAAGCCACTATTCTGGTGGCTTATTTTTATTTATATGGAAAAATTCCCCTCTACTAAAGCAAACGTTGAAAAACAATTTGAACAAGAATTAGCAGCATCTTTTGAGCCTAAAAGAAAAAGGATATTTAAAAAGTTTTTTGCTGCTGCTCTTGGAAGCATACCATGGGTTGGAGGATTTTTAAATGCTGCAATCGATTTCAAAGCTGACGAAGACCAATTCAAAGCAAATAGTCTATATATTCAATGGTTACAAGAACATTCAAAAAAAATGTCAGAACTTGGAGAAACCCTGAACAATGTAGCTGTCCGTTTAAACGAATTTCCTGAAGAAATAGACCAACGAATAGAAAGTGAAGAATATTTGCAAATAGTTAGGAAAGCCTTTCGAACTTGGAATGACACTGATACAAGTGAAAAAAAAGAATTAGTCAGAAAATTAATTACAAATGCAGGAGCATATAAACTAGTTCCTGACGACTTGATTAGATTGTTTATAGACTGGATAAACATCTATCATGAAGTCCATTTCGCAGTGATTAAATCTATTTTTGAAAACTCTGGCATAACAAGATCTCAAATATGGAACTTATTAAATGGAACAAATGTTAGAGAAGATTCATTAGAAGCAGATTTATTTAAAATGATAATTAGAGATTTAAGTATGGGAGGTGTAATAAGACAACATCGTGCAACAAATTATCAAGGTGATTTTATCAAAAAAACTATAAAAAAAGCACCCAGTTCTATTTATAAATCAGCTTTTGATAATCAAGAACAATATGAATTGACAGAACTTGGAAAACAATTTGTACATTATACAATGAATGAAATTGTAGATAGGATTTCATAAAAACATTACTAATCGCAGTTTAAAGAACTTTCCCTTGTTAGCTCGAGCGTCTCGTTCGTGAATATAAAGAAATTCAAAATCAAATTAAAACATTCACGAGATCGTTGATTTTCAACCCCAAAAGCATAGTTCAAGAACGTTCAATTTAATTACACTACAGAAACTAGAATAATTAATCTAAAAAAAATAAAAATGTATCCTAGAAATAAAAGATCAACTACTCTTTTTAAAGAACAAAGACTTTCTGAATATCTAAACAATATTGAAATAACTTTGAAAAATAAAATAGACCGATATAATGATTTCACTTTAATTAATCTCAATGTAGAAAATGAAAGCGAAAAACTTATTAAAGAGTTACAATTATTTATTCCTAGACTAATTAAAGAAGATACAACAACTTCAATTAAAAAGGAAAAAATTGATGGTCGTCAATTACCATCGGGCACATATTTCACACCAGGAAAATTAATTGACATTGAAATAGCAAATTATAATATTCCTATTTCGGGCAATAATTTTTTTTTTAAGTGTGCACCCAATGGTTTTAAAGCAATGGATATAAATGTTGAATTAAATATTCACGATATAAATATTCAACTTACTAATTACTCAACAATAACTGGCAACGATGAAGCGATTGAAGGTTTGAAAAATTTATTGCTAAAATATATAGAAGTAATTGAACAATATCTTTTAAACATAAAAAATGAACTCGACGATTTTATACCAAAACTAAAAGAGAAACTAGTTAAATATTTAACAGAAAAAAAAGAAAATGCTATTTTGAAAGAGGAAAGTAACGACAAATTAAATCCTTTCAAATAAGTAATATACAAAGATTTAATACCCCAGCTAATACGAGCGAGAAGCTCGTATTAGCAATTGAACAAAACCAAAAAAGAGGTCTTAATAAGACCTCTTTTCTATTCTAATATATCTTCAAAAAACTATTATTTCCCGTTCAATAACTTCTCTAAATATTCAACTTTATCTTTTTCAGCTTGCACCAAACGTTCGTAAAGTTCTACAACTTTATCTAAAGGATTAAAAGTACAGTCGTAATTATTATTAGCTCCTTGTCCAAAACTACTATTTGAAACAGTATCATTAAAAGTATTAAAATAATTAAAAACTGCTTCTTCCGAAAAGTTTTTAATTGCTTCAACAGAAACTTCAAGAGCTTTTGCAATCTCAATTAGTTTTTGTTCGTCTACAATTTCGCTGTTTTCAATAGCCGAAATTGCCTGCTGATTTGTTCCTAAAGCCTGTGCCAGTGCTTCCTGTTTCATATCTTTAAGCTCTCTGATACGGCTTATATTTCTGCCGATATGTTTTGGTTTTATTGCTGTACTCATAATTCAAAGATATTTAAAATTCTTAAACGAAAATAGATTTCCGTAAAAAACAAGCCTTTTTCTGTAAGATACTCTTTTCATAATTGAGATAAATTGACAAATTCGGCTTTAGCCAAAAATACAAAAGATTAGGCTAAATATTTATTATTTACCGAAAACAGATTAACAAAGATTCTATTACTTTTGTGTTATATCCAATATCATAAACCACAAAAGTAATCTTCTAAAAAAATGAAAAAAAAGTTACCTTTTCTCCCTCTTGCCCTACTTTTATTTTTTGCATCAAACCAAACTATTTTTGCTCAAGCAAAAGACAATTACACTGCCAGAATAGATAGTCTGATTAAAACCACTTCTGTTCGACCTTTTAATGGGAATATATTGGTATCTCAAAACGGAAAAATCAAATATTCTAAAGCCTATGGCTATTCTGATTTTGCAAAAAAAACACCTCTAAAGTTAGATGACTATTTTGTTATTTTATCCAATAGCAAGCAAATAACAGCCGTTTTAGTTCTGCAAGAAGTTGAAAAAGGAAAAATAGTTTTAAATACTCCCATAAAAAAATATTTACCAAACTTAAAGCAACCTTGGACAAGTACTGTTACTGTCGAAAATCTATTAAATCATACTTCGGGTATTGTAAATTTTGAGAAACCTACTCTTTTTCCAGCTGGAACTCAATTTAAATACACCGATTTAAACTATATTTTATTGGGTCAAATTATCGAAAGGGTTACCAATAAAACTTATGAAACTGTCGTAAATGAATTGTTTAAGAAGAACAAAATGAAAGATAGTTTTTTCCCAAACGCCGATAATCAAAAAGATGTTGTAAACGGTCTTCAATACCTTAAAGGCAATGCAACCAAAATAATCCAAGGTGTTATTATTCCTAAAGAACAAGTTCCTGCCGCAGGACTTGTAAGTACCGTTAAAGATTTAGCTATTTGGAATGATTTACTACATAATGGCAAACTTCTGAACCAAGCTACTTATGGCCGAATGACTACTTATACTATTACTAACCAACATTCAGTCTTTGGCGATAAAGAAATCGGTTATGGTTACGGAATTCGTGTAAACGATGAAGCAAAAATTAAAGAGTTTGGTCATACAGGAATTGTACCTGACCAAGGATTTACATCAGTAAATTTATATTATCCTGAAACCAAAACTAGTATCATTGTTCTCGAAAATCAAACCTTTGACAATTTTGATATTGCTTATTATTTTGAAGCTGAAATCAGAAAGATTGTGTTGAATAGTGCGCTGTTGAATAAATAAAAAACGGAGTGAAAAATCATAATTATTGTTGACTAAAAAACATATAAAATTTAATTTTCCATAACAAAAAAACTACCCTTCATACAAAATTAATACTATTACAAACTATATATCAACTAATTAACCTAACCCTAAAAATGAAGAAAATTACATTAAGAGTATTACTTGTTGTTTTGCCTATGTTTTTTATTAATTGCTCTAAAGACGAAAGTACTGCCACTACTGCTCCTCCTCAAACTATACAAACACCAGATCCTAGATTGCCTAATCAAAAAGTATTTAAACCCGCAATACAATTGGTTCCTAAATCACTTACTGGAAAAGTTACAGGAAAATCAGCCGCAACAAAACAACGTATTGTTAAAGAATTAATTTTTAGAGTTACCAAAGATCAACTTGGGAATGAGGTTCAAAATGAGTTGAAAGAAAATAGATACTTATATGATTCAAAAGGTCGATTGTACTCAATTGACAGATACATCAAAGACAAATTCATTGGAATAATTTCTAAATATGAGTTTGATACCGCAGATAAAGTAACAAAAGCTTATCATGGCGATATTCCTGTTGAAATTAATAGTGGTGGGTATATCACAAAAACGACTGGTTCTGATGGGACAACAACAAACATATATTACGACGAAATCGGGCGTCTTGCTAAAGAAGTTGAAACAGGAACTTATGAGCAGGAAATTGAACATCAAGGACCTGATGGTAACTATACATACGAAACTGTTACCAATCCTAAAACCTCTACTTATTTATACAGCTATGTTGACAATAAAGTATTTGTTAATATCCTCTTGACTGAAAAAAATTACTCTACTGCTAAAGAAACTCCTACAGGAACTGAATATGTTGTTAAAGATAAAATTACTGAAATTACATACGAACTTACTATAGATTATACAAAGGCTGGTATATATTCTAGCGAACCAATCTTTAGATGTTACATTTATGATTGGATGCATATTTTAGATTGGAAAGTTAAGGCAGTATCTGAAGGTGTTACAGAATATGAATTGAGATATGATTATGAATATGTGTATGATGCGAATGGTTATTTAACAGAATCTAAAAAAACTACAACTCGCCCATCGTTTCCTGATCGCCCTTTGGTTATGAAAACGCTATACACTTACGAGTAACTTTAATAACGGCTTAAGTTTACAACAGATTTCTCTTAATATTAAAAAAAAAGCTACAGGTATAAATTTGTAGCTTTTTTTTATCTTTGAAAAAACCGATTTCAAGAATATAAAATTACCCCGATGAAGCATTTTACAGAATGAGGCACGAAACTGGAACTGCAAATGATACAACTCTTAGAGCATTGGCATATCATATTGCAGGACATGGACTTCATTACTTAAATTTTATTAAAGAGAATTATTTATAGAAAAACGATCTCAAAACTAACCATAATGAAAAAAAATATTATTTATTTTTTATTACTTTTTATAATAAGTTTTTCAAGTATAGCTCAACATTCTCTAACTAGAACTTGGGTAACAGATACTATCCTACCAGTTCCTGAATCAGTATTATATGATAAAACTGATCAGATATTATATACCTCATTAATGGATGGCTCACCAGCTGAACGCGATGGAAAAGGAAGTATCGGAAAATTAACTACTGACGGAAAAATCATTAATTTAAATTGGATATCTGGCTTAAATGCTCCAAAAGGGATGGCTAAATTCAAAAATAAATTATTTGTAGCAGACCTCACAGAAATTGTAGTTATTGATATTAAACAACAAAAAATACTAAAAAAAATAACCATAAATGATTCCAAAATATTGAACGATGTTACTGTCGATAAAAAAGGAGTTATTTATGTATCTGATCCGAAAGTTGGAAAGATATTTAAACTTGAAAATGATATCGCAACTGTTTATTTAGAAAATTTAAACAAACCAAATGGGCTAAAATTCATTGATGGTGATTTATTTTATTTAGACAATGGATCACTATACAAAATTGATAATAAAAATAATCAGCAAATTTTAGCAGAAGGTATGGATGAAAATACAGATGGGATTGAACAAATTACAAAGGGCAAATTCATCGTTAGTTGTTGGACAGGAATTATTTATTACGTGAATGAAGACGGCTCAAAAGAAATACTTTCAGATACAAGAAAAGAAGAGTATTATTCTGGAGATATTGGACTAGATTACGAGAAAAAAATAGTTTATGTTCCTTCGCTTTTCAAAAAAACTATCACAGCTTATTCTCTTAAATAAAGCAACTATAAAAACAAAAGATAATCCATTCTATTTCACCCATGATTATAAAAGCAACACTACAAGACATTCCAGCATTAAATACATTAATAAATTCGGCTTATCGTGGTGAATCTTCTAAAAAAGGTTGGACTACTGAAGCTAATTTATTAGAAGGGAAAAGAACTACCGAAGAAGAATTAACTGAAACTATACAAGACCCAAAAAATACTATCTTAAAATTTACTGAGAATGACCAACTTATTGGTTGTGTTTTGTTGGTAGAAAAAGAAGATAAACTCTATTTAGGAATGCTTACGGTTTCGCCTGAGCTACAAAATAGCGGTATTGGAAAAAAATTATTACATCAAGCCGAAATTCATGCTAAAGAACTGGGATTACCTAGAATTGTAATGACAGTAATATCTGTTCGTGATGAGCTTGTTGCCTGGTACAAACGTAATGGTTATGTAGATACTGGCGTAAGAGAACCTTTTCCTGAAAGTGATGTTCATGTTACAGTTGCAGAAGAACCTTTGGAGTTTATCGTATTAGAGAAAGAGATTTAAGCTTTAAAAAATTAACCGCAAAGGGATACGCTAAGTTCGCTAAGTTCGCTAAGTTCGCTAAGAAATCAGTGTTATCTCATTAAGACGCTAAGAAACTAAACTTTGGTTATCAGTAACCTTACGCCTTTCAAACCTTAGTTCCTTTGAATCTTTGCCTCTTTAAACCTTATAAAAAAGTCTTTAGAGAACAATCTGTTTTGTTCTTTGTCAAGAACTTAAATTAATCCTTTTCAAAATTAATAAAAATGAACATAAGCCTTTTAGCTAAAAAAGATAGTAAATCCTCTATTTGGAGTGGTGGATTAACTTATGAATACATGATATTTCCTAAAACAGCAAGTTATGCTGATAGGGATTTTGTATTCAGAATAAGCAGTGCCACAATAGAGCAAGAACCTTCGGTGTTTACCAAATTTAAAGGGTATTATCGATACTTGGTTATGCTTGATAATAGCTTGCATATTGAGGTAAACAAAGAAAAAAAGATATATGAGAAATATGAAATCATAGAATTTGATTCGGATGATGATGTAACTTCTTATACAAAAGGCAATGATTTTAATTGGATGGTTTCTGAAAAAATATCCCATCATAAACTGAAAATAACCAATAGTAATCAGAATTGTAATGCTCAAATAATAATTTTATATTCTTTATATACAACAGTAATTAAAATTAATGAGAAACCATATCATCTAAATCCTTATGATTTATTAGTCATTGAAAATCAAAAAAAGGAAAATATAATGATTCATTTTTCTGATGAATGTCTCTTTGGGATATTAGATTTTTAATCTAGTTAATCCTTTAATTTATCGCATAAAATTTAACCGCGAAGTCCGCTAAGATTTACGCTAAGTTCGCTAAGATAATACCTTGCAAAGGCGCAAAGAAAAAACCTTTGAACCTTTGTTACTCAGCGCCTTTGAACCTCTAAAAAAGCCTAAACATTCCTTTTAATCTTCGATAAGAATTCGTGAGAAACGCCAAGGTATGAAGATAAATTTTTGTTATTTATTTTCTGCGTTTTATCGGGATGTGTTTTTATAAACTCAAGATACCTTTGTTTGGATGTTTTATTTAAAACATCTAAAAGTCTTTCTTGTATAAGAATATTGGCTCTTTCGACCATTGCTATATGAAACTGAATTAGCTTTGGGACTTCTTTGAACAATAGCGATTTGTTAGACTTATTAATTACTAAAATTTCGCTGTCTTCTATTGCTTTAATATTATATTTGGTTGGTTTCTGATGATAAAAACTTTCAATATCACACATCCAATCATTCTCGAAAGCAAAAAAGAGGACACTTTCACTTCCGCTTTCGTTTAGGATATAGATTTTAAATGCTCCTTTTAAAATAAAACCTTCATATACACTATTGGAATCCTGAATTTGTAGAAACTCATTTTTCTTTAATTTGATGAATTCTGTTTTCCTTATAATTATATCCCATTCTGTATCTGTAAGGGCAATTTTGCGCTCAATATTATCCCTTAAAAGTTTATACATCTGGTTATTTTTCATTTTTAGCAAAAACATTATAACTATTTAATTTACAATATATTTATAGATAATAAAAAATAAATGTAATCGATTACTAAATTAATAAAAAAGATAGAACTAGTTCAATTTTTTTAAAATATTTTATAAAGACTTTTGGCGTATTAATTAACCCAAAATATCTATTATGAAGATTAAATCTACATTATCAGTGTTATTACTAACTCTGATTTTCGGCTTTGCAAGTTGCAATAACGAAGAAATTACTGCTACGCAAAATGGTGATAGCAATGCAAGCACGACTTTATCAACAAGTCAGAATCTTACTGCCAAAGTAGGTAATTGTGCTGAGGTCCCTGGTTGGGCATCTCAAAACGGAGGAACTAGTGGTGGAGGAAATGCTGCCGAAACGGTTGTAACTACCTATGCACAATTAAAAGCTGCTATAGAAAATAGTGCTGTAAAAGTGGTAAAGGTTACAGGTACTATTACAATTACAACAAGATTATCTTTTCAGGATCAATCTGGCAAAACAATTTATGGTGCTAGTGGTGCTAAATTAGTCTCTACGGATCAAACTAAAGCAAACTCTGGTATCATCAATATTAAAAGATGTACCAATATTATCATCAGAAACTTAATCTTTGAAGGTCCTGGTGCTTACGATACTGATGGTTGGGATAATGCTATTATAGATGATTGCCAAAATGTTTGGGTCGATCATTGTGAGTTTAGAGATGGTGTTGATGGTAATCTTGATATCAAAAACAAATCAAATTACGTTACTGTTTCTTATACAAAATTTGCTTACCTAAAACCTCCTAAAGCTGGTGGCTCTGGCGGAACTGATGATCATAGATTTTCTAATTTAATTGGTTCTAGTGATAGTGCTACGGCTGATCGCGGAAATTTGAAAATTACTTTTGCTCGTTGTTGGTGGGCTCCCGGTTGTAAGGAAAGAATGCCAAGAGTTCGTTTTGGTCAAGTACATATTATAAATAGCTATTTTAATAGTACTGTTAGCAATAAATGTATTGCTGCAGGTTTTGAAGCTAATATTCGTGTAGAAAATAACGTATTCGAAGGCGTAAAAACTCCTATTGATTTAATGACTGGTCATACTGCTGTAACTGCTGTTGGCAATATTTTTACTAGTACAACTGGTAATACAGCTGGAAGTAATGCTGCTTTTACTCCTCCGTATGCTATTGTAACTCTAGCAGCATCAGCAGTTAAAGCTGATGTTACAGGTGGAGCTGGTGCTACATTTACTGGTAATACTTGCGGTTCTTTTTAATTTAATTTAACCATATAAGTTATGTAAGTGTATTTAAGCTATTAGTACTTAGATTTATTTATATGACTTATATGGTTTCTTTTTAGAATATAATTTAACCGCAAAGTTCGCAAAGGTTTACGCTAGGTTCGCTAAGAAATTATCTCGCTAAGACGCTAAGTCGCAAAGAAAAAAAATAAAGTTTTTTTACCTTTTCAACCTTTGTTCCTTTGAACCTCTGAGTCTTTGTCCCTTAAAGAATGAATTTTAACCGCAAAGTTCACAAAGGTTTACGCAAAGAACGTAATAGCATTTCTCGCAAAAACGCTAAGTCGCAAAGAAAAAAACTAAAGTTTTTTTTTACCTTTTCAACCTTTGTCCCTCTGAACCTTTGTCCCTCTGAACCTTTGTCCCTTTGCCCCTTTCCAACTAAAGAACTAACTCCTCAAACAATCTCTGAATCGTTTTGTCTAAATCTTGGCATAAACCCGGATGTGGTCTTGAGGTTTGAATCGCTGAACTACGTATGGCTGTTAACCAACGGAAACGTTCTGGAATTTCCATTTGACCAATTGGTCCGCCATCTTTGGTTCCATTGGCTATTTTTTTTAATGAGGTTAAATTACAATGCAATTGTTCGACATCAAAATCGGCTGAAAGTGCTTGGATTTTGGCATCATTTATATGGTACAATACTTTTATAAATTTGGCTCTTTTGCAAAACAATATGATACCTATATTTAGGAATTCTTCGCGCTCTACTCTTGGCACAACACGAATTACGGCATATTCATATAAGTGACTATCTTGCATTTTCGGCTTCTTTTACAAAAATTTCAGAATGGTTTAATCGTGTTTGTAAAAATTGCAAGTATACATTTCGCAATCCTTCGGGCGTTTCATCGGTATCTTCCCAATTGAGCCAATCGTCTGGAATAAGTGCTACTATTTCCTGTAGTAATTCGGGAGTCAAGATTGCTTTATATTCTGAATCGACTTCTTTTAAAAGTGATGCTTGTGGCAACAATACGTGATCTTTTATCAATGCAAACGGACTTTTGGCATGTTGCTCCCAATTGTTCCATGAATGATGAAAATACAAACACGCTCCGTGATCTATTAACCACAGTTCTTTGTGCCAAATAAGCATATTGGTGTTTCTAAAAGTACGGTCTACATTGGTAATAAAAGCATCTAACCATACAATTTGCGACGCTAGTTTAGGGTCGACTACTGTTACAACTGGATCAAAAGTAATTGCACCTGATAAAAAATGTAATGCTAAATTCAGCCCATGACTTCCTTGCAGTAAATCCTGAATTTCTTCATCGCCTTCGGTTCTGCCAAAAGCTTCATCGAGATTAGCAAATACCAATTCGGGAATTTGAAGTTTTAATACGTTGGCAATTTCACCTCCTATTAATTCGGCAATTAGGGCTTTAACGCCATGCCCTGCTCCTTTAAATTTTAGGACGTACTTAAAATCGTCATCTGCTTCGGCTAAAGCGGGTAACGAACCGCCTTCGCGCAACGGACTTATATATCGCGTTACGTTTACCGTTCTTAGATCGAGTTTGTTTTTCATAGTCAGCTTTTACTGGAATACAAACTTACTAATTTAGATTTTTAGAATTCTGGGATTACATCAAAAATTGATTACACCATATCTGTAGAGACGCACCGCAGTACGTCTACCACAATATATTTCGATGTTAAGTTAATTTTGTTTCACGCAGAATCTAAACACCACAATTAACAAGCCACGTCCGTAGAGACGCACCGCAGTGCGTCTCACACAATATATTCCATAATAGTGCAGCGCGTTGCATTATTTTTTTCACGCAAATTCAGCAGATTTAGCAGATTTTTTATCTCTGGTTTAGTTTTAGGATTTTGTTTGTGGAATGTATTGCGGAGACGCACTGCGGTGCGTCTCTACATTGCGTATCAACAATACGTTTATACATCTTTAAATCTTGCCTCTATACTCTTGCCTCTAAAAATCTAACTAATCTAATGCCAAAAATGCTTTACCAAGATTTGCAATAATATCGGAAGCTATAAATGACTGATATCCTGTTTCGGGTAGGGCAATATCGGCGGTTAAACCATGTATATAAACTCCTAATTGGGCGGCTTTAATTGGTAAATATCCTTGTGCCAATAAACTTGTAATTATCCCCGTTAGGACATCTCCGCTTCCTGCGGTTGCTAAGGCTGCGTTTCCTGTAGTGTTTTCATAGACACTTTCGCCGTTTACAATTTGTGTAGGTGCGCCTTTCATAACTATGATTACTTGGTGTTGTTTGGAGAATTCTGTCGCTCTTACAAGTTTTTCAATTTCAGAGCGCCAACTTCCTATTAAACGCTCTAGTTCTTTAGGATGCGGTGTAAGTATCGTATCTGGTTGTAGCAAATCATACCATGATTTATTTTGTGATAGGATATTTAGTGCATCGGCATCGATAACTAAAGGCGTTTTATTTGTTTTTAAAAACTCCTGAAATGCTTTTTGTGTGTTGGGCTCCTGTCCTATTCCTGGACCAATTCCTATGGCTTGTGGTTTTATATCGAATATGATTTCGGATATATATTTTTCATGTGTTGCGGTTACAACCATTACTTCGGGGATTGTAGATTGGAGGATTTCGTAGCCACATTTTGGGATATGTGTGGTTACGAGTCCGCAGCCTGATTTTATACAAGCTTTGGATGCTAAAACGGCCGCTCCTATCTTTCCATAACTTCCTGCAATAATTGCTGCATGTCCTTGAATTCCTTTGTGTGTTTTAGGATTTATAGGTTTATAAATCTGTTGAATCTCGGCTTGGGTTATAAGAATGGGTGCTTTCATGAATTGGGTATTTTTATTAAAATTACAAAAAAACATGATCCTAAAATGATTATTACTTCCCGATAAGCTCTAGCCCTGATAATAGCGGTATCCTTTATGTTTTTTCTTTAAAAACATAAAGATATAGCGAATAGCAGGAAATAGCTCCTAATCTTTGCGATTTTTATAATTTTGAATACTTGTTTACAATATTTTTTGAATAAATTTGCGATTCACTTTTATAAACACACACAATGAAAAATACTGCGCTAACGCACATACATGAGGGTTTGGGAGCGAAAATGCTACCTTTTGCTGGTTATAATATGCCTATTTTATACGAGGGTGTAAATGCTGAACACGAAACGGTTCGTACTGCTGTGGGCGTTTTTGACGTTTCGCACATGGGGGAATTTTTATTATCTGGTCCTAATGCTTTGGCTTTGATTCAGAAAGTAACTTCGAATGATGCATCGACACTTACTATTGGTAGAGCTCAATATTCTTGCTTACCTAATAATGATGGTGGAATTGTAGATGATTTGATTATTTATAAAATGAAAGAGGAAGAGTATTTACTTGTTGTAAATGCTTCGAATATTGATAAGGACTGGAATTGGATTTCTTCGCACAATGATTTGGGTGTGGATATGAAAAATCTTTCTGATGATTATTCTTTGTTAGCAATACAAGGGCCTAAAGCTGTTGAAGCGATGCAAAGTTTGACTTCAGTTGATTTATCGGCTATTCCGTATTACCATTTTGAGATTGGTACTTTTGCAGGAATCGATAATGTAATTATTTCGGCTACTGGTTATACTGGTTCTGGTGGTTTTGAGATTTATTGCAAAAATGATGAGGTTGAACTTATCTGGAATAAAGTTTTTGAAGCTGGTGCTGCTTTTGGTATTAAACCAATAGGTTTGGCGGCTCGTGATACGTTGCGTTTAGAAATGGGGTTCTGTTTATACGGAAATGATATTAATGATACTACATCTCCTCTTGAGGCTGGATTGGGTTGGATTACAAAATTTACTAAAGATTTTACAAACTCTGAGAACCTGAAAAAACAAAAAGAAGCTGGTGTTACTAAAAAGCTTGTAGGTTTTGAGATGCAGGAACGTGCTGTACCAAGACAAGATTATGAAATTGTTGATGGTTCTGGAAATGTAATCGGGGTGGTAACATCTGGAACTATGTCTCCATCTATGGGTATTGGTATTGGTTTAGGATACGTAACTATCTCAAACAGTGCAGTAGATAGTGATATCTTTATTAGAATTAGAAAAAATGATGTTCCTGCGAAAGTGGTAAAATTACCTTTCTATAAGAAATAATACTTTTCGGCATTGATATTTTAGTGAGATTATACTCTTTTTATAAAAAAAATTAGCGTAATTTTAATTTAAATGTTGATACTCGATTTATGAAAAAAATTTCATTAGTATTTCTGCTTGTTGGTTTCTCTCTGTTTGGTCAAAATAGTGACTCTACGTGTGAAATATTAACTAAAATAAATGCGCTTATTCAAAGCGAACATATTCAGCCAAAACCGGTAGATGATAGTCTATCGGTTTTTGTTTTTGATAATTTTATTGATGACCTTGACCCTTCCCGAAATGTATTTCTGAAATCGGAATACGATGCGCTTGCCAAAAAATATCGTCTGAATATTGACAATCTTATATTGAATAAAGATTGTAGTTTCTTGAATGATATTGTAAGCAAATACCACAATGGTCTTGTGAGAAACAAAGCCGCTTTGGAAAAAATAATGGCCGAACCTATTGATTATTCTGCCAAAGATACTATTCGGTTTTATAAAAAATCTTTTCCTGTATATATGAAGGAAAACGAGATCGAGAAGGTATGGCGTAAAAAAATGCGCTATGAAATCCTTGACGAAATCTCGGAGGTAAGTTCTAATCTGGATTCACTTAAAACCAACTTCTCTTCTCTTGAAGCTACTTATAAAAAGATTGTTCTTGATAATGAAATATGCCGTGTAAATACGCTCTTGCAAACAGGAAAAAATCCGCAAGAAAAGCTATACAATTATTTCTGTACCTACTTTGATCCTCATACGGCTTATTTTAGTAATGATTCTAAATCGACTTTTGTAGCTTCTTTATCTAAAGAGCATTTATCGTTGGGGTTAAACGTAAATGTAAATGAGAAGAATGAAATTATTGTGGAGGAATTAGATCCTAATGGTCCAGCATTTAAAACTGGACAAATAAAGAAAGGGGATCAGATTGTTTCTATATCTAATAAAAAAGAAACTTTAAAGGTTTCGTGTGCCACGCTTGAATCTATTTCGACCATGATTATGTCTGAGTTGAACAAAACTATCGTTCTTACTCTTAAAAGGAATGCTGGTAAAAGTTTTGAAGTAAGCATCGAAAAACAAATTATGAAGGATGAAGAAAACTCTGTCTTTAGCTTTATAATTGGTAAAGAAAGTAAAATTGGTTACATAAAAATTCCTAGTTTTTATGCCGATTTAGAAGGCAATAGCGGTAAAGGTTGTGCAGATGATACTGCTAAAGAAATTATTAAATTACAAAAAGACAACATTAAAGGTCTGGTTATCGACTTAATAGATAATGGCGGCGGATCTATGGAGGAAGCCATAAAACTAGCCGGAATGTTTATAGATAGTGGTCCTATCTCGATTGTTGTTGATAATAAAAAAGAACAATCGGTTATAAATGATCCTTATAAAGGCATGCTTTACAAAGGTATTGTTGTAGTCTTGGTAAATGGTAATACGGCTTCGGCCAGTGAGTTCTTTGCTGCAATTATGCAGGATTATAACAGGGCTTTATTACTTGGTAGCACTACGCTAGGAAAGGCTACAATGCAAACCATACAATCTCTGGATGAAAAGAAAAATACTGATTTCTTGAAAATAACTATTAATAAATTTTATAGAATAACTGGTAGAAGTCACCAATATATAGGTATAACTCCCGATGTGGTTCTTCCGGAGTTTTACGAAAATATTATCCAGAAGGAGAAAAATTTCCCAACGGCAATTAAAAATGATAGTATTGTTCCAGTTTTAAGATTTAGACCTTATGTAAAAAGAAGCCTAATAAATAGCTTGGCAGATGATAGTACTATAAGGGTTGCTGCTAGTGATTATTTTAATAACATCATTCAGATAAATCAAAAAATAGATCAGCTTATTAATATTCCGCAAACAGAAATTCCTATGACTCTAGACGCTGTTTTTAATCAGAAAAAGACAAGAAGCGGTCTATGGGAAGATATAAACTCGTTTAACAGTAAAAACAGTCCGCTTGATATTTATAACTCGACTGTTAACCAATTTCTGTTAGGTGTTTATCCTACCGAAAAAGTAATGAATCAGTATCAGATTAATAATCTTAAAACTAATCCGTACTTAAGCGAGGCTGTAAATATCATTAATGATTTTAATGCTGCTAAATAGTACTTAGTTGATAATTAACAATTGATAGTTGATAATTTAAACTTGCGAGCTTTGTGTATCCCGAAGCGTTAGAATTGGACGGAATTGTAAACTTTGTGGTTATTTTCATGTAGTATATACGCTCAATTTATGCATCACTATTATTGTAAACTGAGCCTGAATACCGTAAACAGCTTATAATAAAACATAATTAAAAAAAAGAATCGTGTTTGTTTTTGTAAAATAACTAATAACTGTATTTTTGCAACTCAAAATAAAAAATTAGCAATGGGAAGAGCGTTTGAATTTAGAAAAGGTAGAAAAATGAAACGTTGGTCGGCAATGGCCAAAACATTTACCCGTATTGGTAAAGATATCGTAATGGCTGTTAAAGAAGGTGGTCCTAATCCGGATGCCAACTCTAGACTAAGAGCGGTTATACAAAATGCCAAAGCAGCCAACATGCCTAAAGACAATGTTGAGCGCGCTATAAAAAATGCCAGCAATAAAGATACTGCCAACTATAAAGAAATTTTATTTGAAGGTTATGCTCCTCACGGAATCGCAATATTAATAGAAACTGCATCTGATAATAATAATCGTACTGTAGCCAATATTCGTAGTTACTTTAATAAATGTAACGGGACTATGGGAACACAAGGTTCGGTTGAATTTATGTTTGACCATACTTGTAATTTCCGAATCCCTAAAGGAAATCTTGATCCTGAGGAATTAGAATTAGAATTAATCGATTTTGGTGCCGAAGAGGTTTTTGAGGATGAAGATGGAATTTTAATCTATGCTCCTTTTGGTAGTTTTGGAACTATCCAAAAAGAATTAGAAAACAGAGGTCTTGAAATCTTATCTTCTGGTTTTGAACGTATCCCGCAAATAACAAAAGAACTTACTGAAGCTCAAATTGCAGATGTAGAAAAACTTATCGAAAAAATTGAAGAGGATGATGACGTAATGAACGTATATCACACTATGAAAGAAGAATAATCTTTCGCTTTTATACTTATAAAAAACTCCAGAGAAATCTGGAGTTTTTTTGTTTATAGCATATATTATTGTTCAAGTCTTTACTGATATAGCATTCAATTACTTTTTTTTATATTACTTGTAACCTCAGCAATTACCTTAAAGCAGCTTTAAACCTCTTCTATTGATTTATCAACAGAAAAAGCTAACTAACTTCAAATCATCAATACAAGCGCTTACACTTACTTAATATTCCGTTTACATTCCGAAACTGAGATTTAGCTGCTTTATTAATTCATTATTCCAATAAATTTTAAAACAGCCGTATACTAATGCAGTATAAAAACAAAAAACTCCAGAAGCATCTGGAGTTTTTAATATATAAGATTGTATTTTCTTTATTTTACAAATTCAATTTTTTGAACTTCTTCTTCGTTTACACTATCAAAGAAACCTTGTTCGTTCATCCAATCATCACTAAATACTTTACTCATGTAACGTGATCCGTGATCAGGGAATATTGCTATTATATTGCTGTCTTTTGTAAACTCACCTTCTTCTGCATATTGTTTAATCGCTTGCATTACCGCTCCAGATGTATATCCTACAAATAAACCTTCTTTTCTGGTAATTTCTCTGGCTGAGTGAGCACTTTCTTCATCGGTAACTTTTATAAATTTATCGATGATGTCAAAGTCTGTAGCCGATGGGATAAGATTTTTACCTAAACCTTCTATACGGTAAGGATAAATTTCTTTATTATCGAATTCTCTTGTTTCGTGATATTTTTTTAATACCGATCCAAAAGCATCAACTCCTAGAATTCTAATATTTGGGTTTTGTTCCTTCAAGTATTTTGCAGTTCCTGAGATAGTTCCTCCAGTTCCACTACACGCTACAAGGTGTGTAATCTGACCTTTCGTTTGTTCCCAAATTTCTGGTCCTGTAGTGTTATAATGCGCATCAACATTTAATTGATTAAAATATTGATTAATATAAACCGAACCTTTGGTTTCTTCATGCAATCTTTTAGCAACATTATAATAAGAACGTTCATCATCTGCAGAAACGTGTGCTGGGCAAACGTATACTTTGGCTCCTAGACTACGCAACATGTCGATTTTGTCTTTGGATGATTTTGAGCTAACAGCTAGAATGCAGTTATATCCTTTTATAATGCTTACCATTGCTAAGCTAAAACCTGTATTGCCCGAAGTAGTTTCTATAATTGTATCTCCTGGAGATAAAATCCCTCTCTTCTCGGCCTCTTCAATAATATATAATGCGATTCTATCTTTTGAGGAATGTCCCGGATTAAAAGCTTCTACCTTTGCGTAGAAATTACCTTCTAACTCTTCAGTGATTTTATTTAGTTTAATAAGCGGGGTATTGCCTATTAATTCTAAAACGTTGTTGTAAGCAGTTATTTCTTCTTTCATAAAAAAATAGTTAATCGAGGGTATTTTTAAATTAACCTCGACAGGTTGCAAATTTAACAAAAAAATTCTAATTACATTTTAATTTTCTCTAAATCTAATAAAAAACTAAACTCTTTGGCTAGTTCCTTCAAGGCCTCGAAACGCCCGGAAGCACCGCCATGCCCCGCATCCATGTTTGTATGAAGGAATAATAAATTATCATTAGTTTTTTTATTTCTTAATTTAGCCACCCATTTAGCTGGTTCCCAATATTGCACCTGAGAATCATGTAAACCAGTAGAAATGTACATATTAGGGTATTTTTGAGCACTTACGTTATCATAAGGTGAATAAGACAACATATAATCATAATATTTCTTTGTATTGGGATTTCCCCACTCATCATACTCTCCTGTAGTTAACGGAATACTACTATCTAACATTGTTGTCATAACATCAACAAATGGAACTTGAGCAATTACACCGTTATATAATTCGGGAGCCCAATTTACAATAACCCCCATTAAAAGCCCACCTGCAGAGCCTCCTTCGGCATATAAATGCTCTGGTGAAGTATATTTTTGCTCAATTACGTATTTAGAACAATCGATAAAATCTGTAAAAGTATTCTTCTTTTTTAATAATTTTCCATCTTCATACCATTGTCTTCCCAAATCTTCTCCTCCACGAATATGTGCTATTGCAAAAATAAAACCTCTATCTAGCAATGATAATCGTGTAGATGAGAAATAAGTATCCATAGTAATTCCGTATGAACCGTATGCATAAAGCAATAATGGGTTTTTACCGTTTTTTTCTAATCCTTTACGGTAAACCATAGAAATTGGCACTTTTACACCATCTGTAACAGTAACCCAAATACGTTCTTCGATATAATTGTCCTTATCAAACTTCCCTCCTAGAACTTGTTGTTCTTTTAGGATTTCTTTGGTTTTCGTTTTCATATTAAAATCGATAACCGAAGATGGTGTTGCTAATGATTGATAACTATAACGTAAAATATCGGTATCAAAATCAATGTTTGTAGTAGTAAAAGCACTGTAGGTTTCGCTGCCAAAAGGCAAGTAATAATCTGGTTCGTCATTCCAAGGCATAATTCGAATATGATTCAACCCATTCGAACGCTCCTCTACAACTAAATAATTTTTAAAAATTTCGATGTCTTCTAACAAAACATCTTCCCTATGCGGAATAAGATCTTTCCAGTTTTTCTTTCCAGTAGCATTTTCAGGCGTTTTCATCAACTTAAAGTTAGTTGCCTTATCTTTATTGGTTAGAATATAAAAATGGTCTTCAAAATGCGAAATACTATATTCTAAACCACGAACACGAGGCTGGAAAACAACAAACTCTCCATCAGGATTATCTGAGTTTAGCGTTCTATATTCGGTAGTAAGTGTACTTCCTGAACTAATTACAATATATTTTCGAGATTTTTCTTTTCCTACAGAAACATTAAAAGTATCATCAGTTTCTTCAAAAACCAAAACATCATTAGTAGAATCTGTATTTATTTTATGCCTAAATACTTTATCAGCACGCAATGTTACCTCATCTTGCTTGGTATAAAATATAGTCTTGTTATCATTTGCCCAAACTGAACTTCCTGTAGCATTTTCTATTTTATCCGCAAGAATCTCACCTGTTTCTAAGTTTTTAATCTGAATCGTATAGATTCTTCTTCCAACTAAATCTTTTGCAAAAGACACAAATTTATTATCCGGACTTATACTCAATCCGCCTAATTTAAAATAATTATGTCCTACTGCCAATTCATTACAATTGAACAGAATTTCTTCATCGGCAGTTAAACTCCCTTTTTTTCTAGAATAAATTGGGTAATCTTTACCCGTTTCAAAACGAGTAATGTAGAAATATCCATTATAAAAATAAGGAACAGACTCATCATCCTCCTTAATCCTGGCTTTCATCTCCTCATATAGTGCTTTCTGTAAATCTTTAGTATGTGCTGTCATACTTTCGTAGTAAGCATTCTCTTGATTTAGATAGTCAATAACTTCAGGATTTTCTCTATCATTCAGCCAAAAATAATTATCAATTCTAACTTCTTTATGTTTTTTTAATGACTTCGGAATTTCTTTAGCTATGGGGGCAGCAATTTTATTTGGCATTTTTCGGATTTTAATTTTAAAATGAATGTACAAAAATAACATAAACGAACGGGTAACTAAATGCTTTTTTATCTAATTAACACTTGAATTTAAATTTGAATTAGTAATTTCGTTCCATAATTTAAAAACAACCGAAAATGGATTTAATGGGAATGATGGGAAAACTTAAGGAAACCCAACAAAAAATTGAAGATACAAAGAAACGATTAGATATGGTTTTAATAGACGAACAAAGTGCTGATGGATTATTAAAAGTTACTTTGACAGCTAACCGAAAAATAAAATCAATTACAATTGACGATTCTTTACTAGAAGATAAAGAACAATTAGAGGATTACTTAATTGTAACATTAAATAAAGCAATAGAAAAAGCTACAGATGTTAACCAAACAGAGCTTGATGCTGTCGCAAAAATGGATATGCCGATGATTCCTGGAATGGATAATCTTTTTAAATAAGATTGAAAAAAGGTTCAGAGGTTTAAAAAAGAAACAAAGGTTCAAAGGTCTTACTAAATCAGTAAACTTTGAACCTTTGTTATTTAGTAAGCCTTTTAAAAATTTATGCTATTGCAAAATAGATAATCTTTTTAAATATAAAAAAAAGTTCAAAGACTCAATATTCTACACTAATTAGTAAACTTTGAACCTCTGAACCTTTGTTTCTTTGTACCTTTCCTTAAACCTCTGAACCTTTTCTAAAACTTCTGAAGTGTTTCTAAAACATAAGTATGCATTACTTGTCTATAATCAAGATGCGTAACAATCCTAAGTTTTCCGTTCCCCATTGAACTTATCGAAATATTTTTTTGTTTTAATTTTTCTATCAAAAGCTCATCACTAAAATTTGGTTGCAAAGAGAAAATCAAAATATTTGTCTCTACAGGTTCTACCGAAGCAACCCAATGTTTTGTCAGTAAAACTGCCGCAATTTCTTTTGCTCTCCGATGATCTTCTGCCAATCTTTCCAAGTTATTTTCTAGGGCAAAAATTGCAGCTGCCGCCAAATAACCAACCTGACGCATTCCTCCTCCTAACATTTTTCGGATTCTTAATGCTCTTTTTATATCTGCTTTGCTTCCTAATAACATAGAACCAATTGGAGCACCTAATCCTTTTGAAAAACAAACCGAAATAGTATCGAATATTTTTCCAAATTCTTTTGGATCTTGTCTTTTTGCAACTAAGGCATTCCAAATTCTAGCTCCATCTAAGTGGAATTTTAAATTATTAGCATCACAAACTTGTTTTATTTTTCTTAATTCTTCAAGTTCATAACATGCTCCTCCTCCTTTATTAGTGGTATTCTCCACACATACTAAACTCGTTAACGGACTATGATAAAACTCAGGATCATTAATTGCTCCTGCAACCTGCTCTGCAGTTATCATGCCTCGATGACCATCTAATAAGCAACAAGAAACCCCACTATTAAACGAAGCTCCTCCTCCTTCATAATGAAAAACGTGTGCATATTTATCGGCAATTAATTGCTCTCCGGGTTGTGTATGTAATTTTATTGCGGTTTGATTGGCCATGGTTCCAGATGGAAAAAATAACCCTGCTTCCATACCAAACATTGTTGCTATTCCAGCTTCAAGTTCAATAACCGTTGGGTCTTGCTTGTAAACATCGTCACCTACTTTAGCATTGAACATGTATTGTAACATTTCAACACTAGGTTTGGTAATGGTATCGCTAATTAAATTTATTTCCATATTCTTAAAGACTGTATCTTAATTTCACACAACAAAATTACGTATTACTAATAGTTATTTTGAGCAAGTTTTGATAAAATTTAACTCGTAAATAACATCAGAACCAAATTAACGTATTATTTATAAAAAACATATAAACAGACATCAATAGTTTTAAATAAATTTAAAAATTGGCTAACTAATTTTAAAAAATCATTTCTGTATTATATATATCATCCATTACTTTTTACAAGATATTAATTTACAACATAAACTTTTAGCATTCTTTTTTCTCTAATGAAATTTATTTCCGTATTCTAAAAACTATATCTTATTTTTGTCCAGCATAATTACGTTTTTACTTATATAAAACTGAATTAGCATAATATTTATAAAACATAAAACTACTATTAATTTATGACAACTACCGAACAAATAAAAGGTATTGTAGAGCGCCTTGGTGCGTTGAGGAGGTATCTTTGACGTTGATGCCAAATTAATTGAAATCGCCAACGAAGAGGAAAAAACTTTTGCACCAGATTTCTGGAACAATGCAAAAGAAGCTGAGGTTATTGTAAAAAATCTAAGAAACAAGAAAAAATGGATCGAAGATTATAACAAAGCCATCGAACTTACTGATGAGTTACAAATTGCCTATGATTTTTACAGAGAAGGAGGACTTTCGGCTGAAGAATTAGACGAGCATTATAAAGCCGCACAACAACATATTGAAAACATCGAGTTCAAGAACATGTTATCTGATGAAGGAGATAGCTTAAGCGCCGTAGTTCAAATTACTGCTGGTGCTGGCGGAACCGAAAGTTGCGATTGGGCAGGAATGCTTATGCGTATGTATATGATGTGGGGCGAAAGTTATGGTTACAAAATAAAAGAACTTAACTTTCAGGCTGGTGAGGTCGCAGGAATTAAAACTGTTACCCTAGAGTTTGAAGGAGACTATTCTTTTGGTTATCTAAAAGGAGAAAACGGTGTACATCGTTTAGTTAGAATCTCTCCTTTTGATAGCAATGCCAAACGCCATACCTCATTTGCATCTGTATATGTTTATCCGCTTGTTGATGATAGTATCGAAATTGATATTAATCCTGCTGATATCGAAATTACAACTTCTCGCTCTAGTGGCGCAGGAGGGCAAAACGTAAATAAGGTTGAAACCAAAGTACAATTAGTTCACAAACCAACAGGAATTCAAATTCAATGTTCTGAAACAAGATCTCAACAAGATAACAGACAACGTGCCATGCAAATGTTACGATCTCAGTTATACGAAATCGAATTAAAGAAACAGCAAGCACAACGTGCCGATATCGAAGCTGGAAAAATGAAAATAGAATGGGGGTCACAAATTCGAAATTATGTAATGCAACCGTATAAATTAGTCAAAGATGTTCGTACAGGTTATGAAACCAGCGATGTTGATGGCGTTATGAACGGCGAAATCGATCCTTTCCTTAAAGCATTCTTAATGATGATGGGACAAAAAGAAGAAGACGAATAAATCTCATCTCTTAAACATTTACAAAATACAAACCTCTAAAGTCATTGATTTTAGAGGTTTTTTTTTATAATTCTAAACATCGTTTAAAATATCTAAGCATTAAGATTTTCTTGTTTCAAACAACTTGATTTCAATTCTTACTCACCTCATAAATCACTGTTTTACATTCAAGTATAAATACCTGTTTTTCGTTCAAATAAGAAAAAGTTGACTTTTTCATTGTAAGTTTACTTTACTTTTTTAATAAAACAAATTGATTTACATAAATTAATAGCCCCAAATTATAAATCTTATGAAAACAAAATCAACTTTTTCTACTGTTTTGACTATACTGTCCCTCATAATCCTTGTAATATACAGCTGTGGTAAAAACAGCAAATCCAAAGAAGACAAAACATATTCTAATTTGGAACTTCCAGAAACTAATCGTGCATTTTTAAACCATCGGGATTCAGTACCATCACAACAACAATATAATGCCCCCCTTTTCGTACTCAGTCATGATTACCCCACTAAAGTCAAACCCGTTGTTAACCCTTCTTGGCAACAAGCTCTAAAAGGTCAACCAATCTCTGAATCAAATGCATTTGCTTACATGGATTCATTAAAAAGTCATATTGCTCCAAATATATTGCCTTTTTTCGCAGACAATAAAAAATGGAAAGCTGCAAAATATGGTTGGTTCAATGAACCTTGGTTAGGATTACAAAGAGAGGCTATTTTAGGCGCCTATTTAGGTAATGGAAATCCGGCAAATATGTTCAAAACACTAAAAGAAGATGAAGCAGGATATGCATTAGTTTTATACGATTCTACAGCTGCATATACCTTAGGGCAGATTTGGGGAAAAACTGGTCAAAAAGTAAATCTTGTCAAAGATGCAGCACAATTCAAGGAAGGTAGCATAATTGTGAAATTTGCTTTTTCAAACATCAATTATCCAAACTGGCCAGTACTAAAAAACGCACAAACCTTTAACATTTATGATACAATTGCTACAAAAGAGAACCCAAAATCTGGATATCAGATGCGTAAAGTTAGTTTTTTTCAAATGGATGTTATAGTCAAGGATAGCAAAACATCTCCAAAAACAGGATGGGTATTTTCTACTTTTGTATACAAAATGAATCCTAGAATGGATCCTCCAAAGGACAAAGCTAAAAGATTATTGTGGGATTGGGACAATATGGTACCATTAGGCGCGATGTGGGGTAATGACCCTGCAGTTAATAGTCCTGTTAAACCTCCTTACCCTAAATTATATGAAACAGTAATTAATCCAAATGCACCTGAATACAGTAAAGAAACATTAGGTTGGGGCGGTAGATTGAGTGGACCAAATGATGGAGCTGTTGTTCAAAATGCTTTTGATAGCTCAACAAATAAAAAATATAAAAATCTTGCAGTATCCTCTTGTATGAGCTGTCACAGTCCTGCCCAGGCCCCGCTTAAATCATTCGTATTCCCTGGAAATATGGTATCTGTCACTGTAAATAAAATAGAATATGACACATTGCATATTTACACTCCAGGCAGCCCAAAATGGAATTTATGGTTTAGGGATGATTATGGTAATATCCCTTTTGATTCAGGACCATACCAAGTAGCATTAGACTATGATATGGTCACGGCTCTTCAATCAATTCCTGCTTTTGATTCTGCGCAAAAGGGCAAACAAAACAACATGTATAACTCTCTCGAACAAAAGAAATTAGTAAAGAGAAATGTAGATGCTATAAAAAAATTCAGACTACATAACACTAAGATCGTAGCTAAAAATTAAAAAACTGTTTAAATATTTTGATTGTAAATCCTTTCCTTAAAGCATTCTTAATGATGATGGGACAAAAAGAAGAAGATAAATCTTAATTAAACAAATAGTTAACCCAGTATTTTATGCTGGGTTTTCTTTTACCTATAAGGGTCCGATTAAAGAAACACCAATTCCTACTGTAGTTTGCAAATTATTATAATCGATCAGCGTTTCTCCATAGCCATGTGTAACCAAAAGATATCCTTTTAAATTACCCGCAATGGGATATGACAATGAAAAAGCCGCATTCCCTCTATTTCTATCAAAATTTAAATTATTACTTCCCGTAAAAGTAAAGATGCTTTTATTATTTGTATAAATAATATTTATATCTCCACGCCCTATATATTGAGCAATATCTGGGTTATCATCTTTTTCAGAACGAAGCCTAAGCCAAGGTCTTACATAAACACTCCAATTATCACGATCAAATCCTAGATGAAATATAATCCTATTCCAACTTCTAGAAAAAGGCAAACCTTTTCCGTTTGATTCATGATTAAATGCAACACCAGCCATTCTCATATTAAACCCTAAAACTTTAAAATTAAGTGGATAATTAAAAATAACTTCTGGTTCATAATTAATTTCTCTAAATGGCCTTGACAAACTCTCATTATAGATTTGCCATTGCGATGCTTGCGTATATCCAACCCACAAATCGCCTTTTCCAAAAAGTAGATTATGAAAGATTTTTGTTTTAAAACTAAGCTGAAACTTTGTTTCTATATTATTATAATTCGTTCCTGGAGGCGCAACATATTCTGGCTTTCCGTTTCCAGAATAAGGTTGCTCATTTGGCGAACTATACCAATTAGCAGGCAAAATATAAATAGACTTATATGGAGTTATTAAAAATGTTCCGTTAGAAGATTCTGGAGTTAATTCCCATCTCTCTGATATTGTATGAAGTTTATTAGGCTTACTAAATAAGTCTTTAACCTGAGAATAAGCTAAAAAGGAATTAAATAACAAGAAAAACAGTATTTTTTTAATAGAAAATAATTTCATGAATTTTTAGTTAAATTTTATCATAAAAATACTGCTTAAAAGGCTGCTACATTTATATGTTTACTATTAAATCTTATATCATTCATGCTCATTTCACCTAACCTTTTCATATATAACGGCATTCTGTTATAAAAAAACTAAAAGACAACTTTTATAATAGCAAATCAAAAAACTGTTAACATTTTAATAGATTTAATAACGTTTTTCTAATAATGGAATTGTTATTTTATCTTTTTATTAAAATACATCAAAATATAATTAGGTAATTAAATACTAATTGATTTTATTTGGCAAAAAATACCGCTAATCCCCTAAAACTATAAAACAATAAATGAAATCCTATTCTATCCAAGAGCTTAATGAAGTAATTAATGGTGTTATTTATGGTAATACTTCACAGAACATTACCGCAACAGAACAATTAGACAAAGCCACCAATACCGAAATTTCGTTCATTGGAAATAAAAAATACGAAAAACACTGGCAAGACTCCAAAGCAAGCGTAGCTGTTGTTAATGAAGATATTTCGATAGAACCAGGAGAAAATCGCGCGTTTATAAAAGTAAAAAACGCAGATTTAGCAATGTCTCAAATCTTAGCTCTTTTTGCCCCACCTACACCTATATTCCATAATAACATCCATGTTAGAGCAGTTGTAGACGAGTCTGCAATTATTGGTGAAGGTGTTCGTATTGGTGCAGGATGCTACATTGGTCCTAAAGTAAAATTAGGAAATAATGTAACTGTTTATCCAAACGTTACCATTCTTGACGAATCTACTATCGGAAAAAATACAATTATATGGTCTGGAACAGTAATTCGTGAGCGTTGTCATATTGGTAATGATTGTATCATACATCCTAATGCAACTATTGGAGCTGATGGTTTCGGATTTCGTCCATGTAGTGAAAAAGGATTAGTTAAAATTCCACAAATCGGAAATGTAATTATAGGAAACGGAGTAGAAATTGGCGCAAATTCATGTGTTGATCGTGGTAAATTTAGCTCTACAATTCTTGGAGATGGTTGTAAAATTGATAATTTAGTTCAAATTGGTCATAACAGTAAGCTTGGTAAATTTTGTATCATGGCTGGAAATAGTGGCTTAGCAGGATCAGTAACATTAGGAAACGGAGTTATTATTGGAGGAAGTGCATCGATAAAAGATCATACAACTATTGGCGATGGAGCTATTGTTGGTGCAGGATCTGGAGTTACCGGAGATATTCCTGCTGGCAAAACCATGTTAGGATATCCAGCTGTAGAAGCACGTGACGCCTTAAAACAATGGGCAATCTTAAAACGATTAGTTTGCGATTCTAAAAAATAAAAATAGAATTCTTCATATATAAGAAAAACAGAAGTTCGCTTCTGTTTTTTTTTGTTTATAATTGTCTCTGAACACTTTACAGTTTCATTTTGTAAAACAAATTAATTATACTGTTTATTTCGATCGATTTCGTAAATTAGCAGACACTATTTTGTTAAAAAACTATATTATTATGGATTTAAACTTCAATAAAAACGAAGATCACAATAAACTCTTACTTTCTGAACTAAAACAAAAATTTGCTAAGGTAAAATTAGGCGGCGGCGAAAAACGTATCGAAAAACTTCATGCCGAAGGTAAAATGACCGCAAGAGAACGAATTGATTATTTACTTGATGAAAATTCAAAAAACATAGAGATTGGAGGTTTTGTTGGAGAAGGAATGTACGCAGAACATGGAGGATGCCCATCTGGTGGTGTTGTAGTAAAAATAGGTTATGTACGAGGAAAACAATGTGTAGTTGTTGCCAATGATGCTACTGTAAAAGCAGGTGCCTGGTTCCCAATTACTGCCAAAAAAAATCTACGTGCTCAAGAAATAGCAATGGAAAATAGATTACCAATCATTTATCTTGTAGATAGTGCTGGAGTTTATTTGCCATTACAAGATGAAATTTTTCCAGACAAAGAGCATTTCGGGCGTATTTTTAGAAACAATGCTCAAATGAGTAGTATGGGTATTACTCAAATCGCAGCCGTAATGGGTAGTTGTGTTGCTGGTGGTGCTTACTTACCAATCATGAGTGATGAAGCTTTAATTGTAGATAAAACAGGAAGTATATTTCTTGCAGGAAGCTATTTGGTAAAAGCAGCTATTGGAGAAACAATCGACAATGAAACTTTGGGAGGAGCAACAACTCACTGCGAAATTTCAGGTGTTACCGATTATAAAGCCAAAGATGATAAAGACGCATTAGATAAAATAAAAAATATTGTAGATAAAATTGGTGATTATGACAAAGCAGGTTATAGCCGTATTAAAGCAGAAAAACCAGCGTTAGACCCAAAAGAAATTTATGGTATTTTACCTAAAGCCCGAAATGAACAATACGATATGATGGAAATCATTAAGCGTATGGTTGACAATTCGGAATTTGAAGCCTATAAAGAAGGTTATGGCCAATCATTAATTACTGGTTATGCACGAATAGATGGTTGGGCAGTAGGAATTGTTGCTAATCAAAGAAAAGTAGTGAAAACTGCTAAAGGCGAAATGCAATTTGGCGGAGTTATTTACTCTGATAGCGCAGATAAAGCAACTCGTTTTATTGCTAATTGTAATCAGAAAAAAATTCCATTAGTTTTTGTACAAGATGTAACTGGCTTCATGGTAGGATCCAAATCTGAACATGGAGGAATTATAAAAGATGGGGCTAAAATGGTAAATGCCGTAAGTAATTCGGTAGTTCCAAAATTTACTGTTATCGTTGGTAACTCATACGGAGCTGGAAATTACGCTATGTGTGGCAAAGCCTATGATCCAAGACTTATTTTTGCTTGGCCAAGTGCTGAGCTAGCAGTAATGGGAGGAACACAGGCAGCAAAAGTATTAGCACAAATCGAAGCTTCATCTCTAAAATCAAAAGGAGAAATTGTAGACGAAGCCAAAGAGGCTGAATTATTTGCAAAAATAAAAGCACGCTACGACGAACAGGTTTCTCCATATTATGCAGCTTCCCGATTATGGACAGATGCTATTATAGATCCTCTAGATACACGCACATGGATTTCTATGGGAATAGAAGCCGCAAATCACGCTCCTATCTTAAAACCATTTAACCTAGGCGTTATTCAGGTATAAATACATTTAAACTCTAAAGAAAGATAAAATTACCCAAATCAATTTTACGCTCCTACAAATAACTATGTCATTAAAAATTAGTAACTTAGTGCTATTATTTTAAATAACATAATATCATGGAAAATGTAAAAAATTTAAATAAATGGGCAAATGCGCACACTTATTTACCTGTAGATTTATTACGTATTGCTTTGGGTGTATTTTTATTTATGAAAGGAGTTTTCTTCGTAACAAACATCCAATATTTGCATGATTTAATATCTCCAATTGACAAATTTGGTGGCGGAATGTTTCTTTTACATTACATAGCACCTGCACACATGATTGGAGGCATCATGATTGTTTTTGGGTTGCTTACCCGATGGGCTATTGGTGCACAATTACCCATATTGTTAGGAGCAATCTTAGTGAATTTTATGGGCGAAATGCACTCACAAAATTTACTACTGGCGATTTGTGTTTTTATTGTCTGCCTGTTTTTCTTTTTTTATGGTAGCGGAAAACATTCTGCTGATTATTATTTTAAAATGCAACAATAGTTAGTACAAAATAGCATTTAAAGAACAACATTTGTCTTATCTTATCCTATTTATTTCTTAAAAGAGCACATAAATTGCATTTTATGAATTAGATTTGCCGCATGAATTGGATTCGAAAAACCATCATTTTTGTTGGGCTTTTAATGCTCTTTTTATCTGCTTATTCAGCAGATGAAGTTGCTATTGATGTAATTCAACCTCAAAAAACAGATTCAAATTTTACTCATGATAGTATTCAGGCCTCCGCTTTTATACAACCTCAAGCAGGGTTTCATGTCGTTGCCGATGTAAAGACAAACTATCCGAGTCCTACTCTTACAAAGTGGTTTGATACTTTTTTAATTGTAATTCCAGATTGCAAAATCCAAAAAAGTATATCCAATTTTGCAAACCAAACTTTTAATCAGCGCAAGAAAATTTCAATATTGCTCTACCCTTTCCATTATTTCTGGTGATTTAATTTCATGATTCTATTTATCGAAGATTAATTTCTTCTCAAATAAACAGTTTGCAAACAGCATTCGGTTTAATATTTCATGTTATACAATTAAATTTTAAACACAAACAATAATGGATACATCTGTAACTATAATAGGCATCGCACTTGCCATAATCACACTATTACCTCTTTATTTCTCTTTACGTTCTAATTCGTTAAACAAAGCCAAAATTAAAGCTATAAAAGAAAAACATAGCCAAAATGGAGCTTTTGATTTTGACTTAACAGAATCGCAAAACAAAAGAATTTTAACTATTGACAGAAAGAACAAAGGCTTCTTAGTAATGAACTTTAATAAAGGAAAAGAAGAAGCTTCATTTATAAATTTAAATCACGTTAAATCTTGTCGTTTAGTTCCTACTACCGATGCAGACTCTGATACTATCATAAAAGTTGATTTTGAGTTTCTAGACAAGATATCAGGACAAAAAATTGTAATTCCATTTTACAACATTGAAGACGATCAAATAAGACAAGTTTGCTTACACGAAGATCAACAATTAGGTAAAAAATGGGTGCAAATCATCCAAGATTGTATTTCAAGTTAATTTTAATTCGCTAAAGAGGTTCATTAATGAGCCTCTTTTTTTTGGATTACATTATGATAATTATCATTTTAATCTCTTTGTATTCTAATTAATTTTGATATCCCTTAAATAATGTGCTATGAAAAATTCGTTGATACAAAAATATAATGTTCCGGGACCAAGATACACTAGCTATCCAACGGTTCCATACTGGAATGAAAATGATTTTACCTATCAACTTTGGATTGAATCTTTACAAAAATCATTTGCCGAAAGCAATAAAAAAGACGGAATTAGTTTATATATCCATTTGCCTTTTTGCGAAAGTATGTGTACTTTTTGTGGTTGCAACAAGAGAATTACAAAGAATCACGATGTAGAGAATCCGTATATAGAAGCTGTTATTAAAGAATGGAGTATATACTGCAAGCTTCTTAATGAAAAACCAATAATAAAAGAGATTCACCTGGGGGGCGGAACACCTACTTTCTTCTCCCCTAAGAATCTTGAAGATTTAATAAATGGCATTTTTTCTTATGCCGATAGAGCCAAAGATTACGAATTTAGTTTTGAAGGACATCCTAACAATACTACTTACGAACATTTACAGAAACTATACAATTTAGGCTTCCGAAGAGTTAGTTATGGTGTTCAGGACTATTCCAAAAAAGTACAGAAAGCAATTCATCGTGAGCAACCTTTTCACAATGTAGCCAAAGTAACCTTTTGGGCTAAAGAAATTGGCTATACCTCTATAAGTCACGATTTAATTTTTGGATTACCTTTCCAGGAAGTCGAAGATATAATTGATACTATAGAAAAAACGAATTCATTACAACCTGATCGCCTTGCTTTTTATAGCTATGCGCATGTACCTTGGATAAAAGGAAATGGCCAAAGAGGCTTTAGTGATGAAAACGTTCCTAAAGATGCCGAAAAAAGAAAATTATACGAAATTGGAAAACAATTATTGTATAAAAATGAATATCATGAAATTGGTATGGATCATTTTGCTCTAAAATCAGATGATTTATACACTGCTTTCAAAAGCGGTAAACTACATCGTAATTTCATGGGATATAGCGCTTCTAAAACGCAATTAATGATTGGATTAGGAGTTTCATCTATAAGTGATAGTTGGTATGGCTTTGCTCAAAATGTAAAAAGCATAGAAGATTACTATCAATTATTAGAATGGGATAAACTTCCTGTTGTAAAAGGTCATATACTAACTGAAGAAGACCTTATTATTAGAAAACACATCTTGAATTTGATGTGCAATTTTGAGACAACATGGAATAACGAAAGTGATTATTTTAAAGAAATACCTGAAATCTTAATTCAGCTAAAAGAAATGGAGAATGATGGATTACTTAGTATCAAGGATAAGACTATAAACGTAACTGAAGCTGGTAAACCATTTGTACGTAATATTTGTATGGCTTTTGATTTACATTTAAAGAGAAAAGCTCCGGAAACAAGTTTGTTCTCAATGACAATCTAAAAAAAACTCCTAATGACAATTAGGAGTTTCTTGTACAAATAAGCTCATATTAGACGGAGATAAATAAGGAATCCCTAAACCTAAACCTCTCAAAATAAACAGTACTCCAATAAAAATAGCAACATAAGGAATTGCTTTTTGAATTCTATTTCGAGCAGATTGTGATAAAAGGGAATTAAAATATACCACACTTGTCATTAAGGGAACAGTTCCTAAACCAAACAAGATCATATATAGAATACCCAGTTCAGCACTTTGCATTGCAATAGCACCAAATAAAGCCACATATACCATCCCACATGGTAAAAAACCATTAAGTATACCTATAATAAAAAGGGATTTATAGCTTTTGTTTCTAAAATGCTTCCCTAGATTTGATTTGATTTTTGAAATAAGCCTATAGACAGGTTTTGAAAAATTATATCTAGCAAATATGTTTTCGGGTGTTAAAACTACAATTATCATAATCAACCCAATGAGAATAGATAATTTTTGCTGGATTCCTGCCAGGAAGAAACCTTTTCCTAATAATCCGAAGATTAATCCTATGGTTCCATAAGCAGTTAATCTTCCTAAGTGATAAACTGTAACTTGTAATGCTTTTTTAGCTTTATTATGTTTATCTACTGGCAACATCATGGCAATTGGACCACACATACCAATACAGTGAAAACTACTGATTAAACCGAATATAAAAGCAGAATAGAGCATTGTTTTCTATATTTAGATAATTATGCAAATAACCTTTAGTTAATATAAACAACTTCTTTGGTTAAATACTGTTTACCATTATATTGCCATTCCATATTAACATCCCAACGTCCTTTTATCAATTTCTTTTGAGGAATCAATAATTCTGAATTGGTCAAAGCTAATGCAGTATTAAAATCTAGTTTTTTATTTGATGGGCGGTACATCAATACTTCCCCTTTTATATTTTTACTTTCGAAAGTATTTGGAAAAACAATTTTAACACCATCTTTCATTGTAATAATTGTTGGTTTCTGTTTTAAATCATGCGCATTTTGAATACGCACCATTTCTTCTCCAAAATGTGAATCGTGTTTATAATATTCTTCTACAACCAAATCATTGTCATATTTACTATCTGATTGTACTTTAAAAACAAAGTATAAAATGAAAGTCATAAACAATCCGAATGCAATTACTATTGCTGTTCCCCAGTTAATTTTCATGATATTGTTTTTTTTAATTAAAACTTCTCGGCCCTAAAAAGTTTGTTGATGTTGTTTCTATTAACTTATCTCCATTATAAACACCAATTTGAACCTTGGTCTTATCACTTTCTAAAAGTACTTTATCAATTTCTATAAATAATGTTCCTTGAGAAATTCCTTGTTTAGGAACTTTAAAATTTTGAGTTCCTACATTTTTTATAGTTCCTTTTTGATCAATTAAACCAAAATGAATGTCTGTATAATCATTCATTGTTTTATTGACAATCTTGTACGTATAAATATTACTTATCTTATCTCCTTTATGTTGGAAAAGTTGTCCTGGCAAACGTAAAACTATAGCTTGAACATCGTTTCTTAAAAATAACATTCCAACAAAAATCCCAAGCAATATAATCAATACTGCCGTATAACCTTTCATTCTGGCTGTAAATTTAAAAGGTTCTTTTTTCTCTATTTCATCTTCAGATGCATATCGAATAAGTCCTTTTGGCAAACCTACATTTTCCATGATGGTATCACACTCATCAATACAAGCAGTACAATTGGTACATTCTAATTGAGTTCCATTTCTTATATCGATTCCCATTGGGCAAACATGCACGCATTGTTTACAATCGATACAATCTCCTTTTCCTGTTGCTGCTCTATCTTCTTGTTTATTATATTTAGCTCTACCAAGTTCTTTTTCTCCTCGTACAAAATCATAAGCTACATTAATGGATTTATTATCCAAAAGTACACCTTGTAATCTTCCGTATGGACAAGCTATAATACATACTTGCTCACGAAACCATACAAATACAAAATAGAAAACCGCTGTAAATAATAATAAAGCTATAAAGTTACTTGATTGTTTTATCGGTCCTTCCTCAATCATTAAAAATAATTGATCACTTCCTACCAAATAAGCTAAGAAAATATTGGCTATCAAAAATGAAATCACAAAAAAGATAAACCATTTTGTTAAACGCTTTCTTATCTTCTCCCCATTCCACTCTTGTCTTGCTAATCGAGATTGTGCTCCTCTATCTCCATCAATCCAATATTCGATTCGACGGAAAACAAGTTCAAGAAAAATAGTTTGCGGACAAATCCATCCACAAAAAATACGACCAAATACAACTGTAAATAAAATTATAAATACAATCCCAACGAGCATTGAGATTACAAAAAGGTAAAAATCCTGAGGCCAAAAAGGGAATCCGAAAATATTAAAACGACGTTCTAATATATTGAACATCATAAATTGATTTCCGTTTACTTTTATAAATGGATTTGCAACCAGAATGGCTAGCAAAAAATAACTAACCCACTTCCTATATTCGTAAAACTTACCAGACGGTTTTTTAGGAAAAATGAATTTTCTGTTACCCCCTTCATCAATTGTTCCAATGGTATCTCTAAAAGCTTCGTCTGGTAAATTTGACATTGTATTATTTTTTAACTTGTATACTATCTGTTGTTTGTGTTGCAACTACTGCTGCGTCTGTTTTCGGTGCATCTTTGTCTATCCAAATATCTCCTTCAGGTTCTTTTGGATCTTTTGGATTACTACCTTTTAAAGATAAGATGTAACTTGCTACTTTCTGTATCTCTTTTGGTTTTAACGTTCCTTTCCAGGCTATCATTCCTTTTCCGTCACGCCCTCCATTTGTTACTGTATGGAAAATTTCTTTTATTCCCCCTCCTAAAATCCAATGATCATCGGTTAAGTTTGGTCCAATTTGACCTCCTCCATCAGCTCTATGACAAGCAGCACAATTGGTTGCAAATATTTCTTTTCCTGCTGCAAGATCTCCAGCATCTGTTAATAAAGTAACTGTTTTCTCATCCATTAAATCTGGAGCCGTTTTAAGATACTCATCAACTTCTATCTTGGCTTGCGCCATTTCTTTCTGCAACTCCATTTCTTGGTTGTCTCCACCAAACAACTCGTAACGAGCCATATAAACTACTGCAAAGACAATAGTAATATAGAACAAATAGATCCACCATGGCGGTAAGTTGTTATCTAATTCTTTGATGCCATCATAATCATGATCCAATAACAAATTTCCTTCCGTTTCCATCGGCTCTGTTTTTGTTAACTTTTGCATCAAATTCTTATACCAAGCTCTATCTTTTAAACTCAACTTACTATCAATTTCAAGTTTAGCCTTTTGTTCATCTGTCAACAAATTATATGTTATGCGATCTATAGCACTTACTGTAATTTCTATCGCTATTAAAAGGAAAAGAAATACAAACAAAAAGACAGAAACCATTGGGTATTTTATAAATGCTGGTTTATCGCCCGAGTCTATAAAATATTCCATTGCACCAAAAACGATGAAGAAAATTAGTGGTATTCGTATATATACTGGAATTAATTTTTTCATTTTATATATTATTTTTAATTCTACAATTTAATTTTCTTCTAATGGAATGTGACTCATTTCTTCAATTTTCTCTTTCTTGTATGAAAACACCCAAATTCCCAGACAAACAAAAAAGATAAAAAATATTAGCAAGGAAAGTATCGGGAATATTTCTATCCCCGCTATAGTTTCTAAGTTGTGTTTTACTTGTTCAAACATAATTTCTCTATTTTGAAGTCTCTTTTACTTTGATATCTGTTCCTAATCTTTGCATATAAGCAATAAGAGCCACAATTTCTCTTTCATTCATCGGAACAAATTTTTCTCCTTTTGCTTCTGCTTTTTTCTTACTAGCTGCATAACTAGCAACATAGTCTGGATCGTTTTCTAAATTCTTTTCGATTTTTAAAGCTTGTGCTCTCAATAATTTTTGAGCATTTGCTACTTCATCTGGAGAATATGGAACTCCAAGCTGAACCATTACTTCCATTTTCTTTTGTGTTAATGAAATATCCATTGGCTTATTATCAAACAACCATTTGTATCCTGGCATGATTGAACCTGTCGATATACTTTGTGGGTTCCAGAAGTGATTAAAGTGCCAGTTATCATTATACTTACCACCTACTCTTAATAAATCTGGTCCTGTACGTTTAGACCCCCATAAGAATGGATGATCGTATACAAATTCTCCTGCTTTAGATTGTGGTCCATAACGTTCTACTTCAGCTCTGAACGGACGTACTGATTGTGAGTGACACCCAACACATCCTTCACGAATGTATAAATCACGACCTTCAAGCTCTAATGGTGAATATGGTTTTACACTTGTAATCGTAGGGATATTAGATTTTACCATAATCGTAGGTACGATTTGAATAATCCCTCCAATTAGAATAGCAATTGTAGCCAAAATTGTTAACTGAATTGGTTTTCTTTCTAACCATGAATGGAATTTTTCTCCACGAACTCTACTGCTACTAATTCTTTCTAATGCTGGTGCTTCAGCCAATTCGTCTTCAATAGGACTACCAACTCTTATTGTTTGGATTATATTATAAACCAATACAAACATTCCCACAAGGTATAATGTACCTCCAATAGCTCTCATCCAATATAATGGCATAATCGCTGTAACTGTTTCCAGGAAGTTTCCGTAAGTTAAAGTTCCATCTGGATTAAATTGCCTCCACATCGAAGCTTGTTGAAAACCAGCAAAATACATTGGAACTGTATATAATATAATTCCTAACGTACCAATCCAAAAATGGAAGTTGGCTAATTTTTTAGAAAATAAAGTACTCTTTGTCATTCTTGGTATCAACCAATAGATCATACCAAAAGTCATAAAACCATTCCATGCTAATGCTCCAACGTGTACGTGAGCAATAATCCAGTCTGTATAATGCGCAATAGCATTAAATTTCTTAAAAGAAAGCATTGGTCCTTCAAAAGTTGCCATACCATAACCTGTAATCGCAACAACAAAGAATTTTAAAACTGGGTCTTCACGAACCTTGTCCCACGCACCTCTTAATGTTAAAAGTCCGTTTATCATACCTCCCCAAGATGGAGCAAGCAACATAATAGAAAAAGCAACCCCTAAGTTTTGCGCCCAGTTTGGTAACGCTGAATATAATAAGTGGTGAGGTCCAGCCCAGATGTATATAAAAATTAATGACCAGAAATGTATAATCGATAATCGATAAGAATACACCGGACGATTGGCAATCTTAGGTACAAAGTAGTACATTAATCCTAAAAATGGAGTTGTCAAGAAAAATGCAACTGCATTATGACCATACCACCATTGCACTAAAGCATCCTGAACTCCTGCGTAAACAGAATAACTTTTCATTGCAGAAACTGGTATCTCTATATTATTAAAAATATGTAATACTGCAACAGTAACAAATGTGGCTAGATAGAACCAAATTGCAACATATAAATGGCGCTCTCTACGACGTAAAATTGTACCAATCATGTTGATACCCATTACAACCCAAATTAAAGTAATAGCAATATCTATTGGCCATTCTAACTCGGCATATTCTTTAGATGAAGTAAATCCTAAAGGCAGTGATATAGCTGCTGCTACAATAATTAATTGCCATCCCCAGAAATGTACATTACTTAAAAAGTCGCTGAACATTCTGGCTTTTAAGAGTCGCTGCAAAGAATAATACATTCCCGCAAAGAAGGCATTCCCTACAAAGGCAAAAATAACTGCATTGGTGTGTAAAGGTCTTAATCGTCCATAGCTTAACCATGATATTCCGTCGGTAATATTAGGAAAGAGGTACATAACGGCCAATGTAAGACCGACCAGCATCCCTACTACACCAAAAAGAATGGTAGCATAAATGAATTTCTTTACAATTTTGTTGTCGTAATAAAATTGTTGCATTTCCATAATCTAGATTTGTTTTTCTGTGGTTGTTTTTATTTTATTATTTGGAGTTTTTTTGATTTCATCATCAAAAAGCATTCGGACGGAAGGAGTGTAATCATCATCATATTGTCCCGATTTTACAGCTACAACGAACGCTATAAAAAAACCTATGGCAATGATGATACTAACTGAGATTAATAAGTAAATTACGCTCATAACTATGAAATTTATTAAACAAAATTACTTTTATACATTCTTTTAAAATATGACATTTATCATACTCAAACAGTTATGTTAAATTTATGAAAAAATAATCAGATTTACCTGATTATTAGTACTTTATTTCCTTTTAGCGTAATAATTACTCATAAGAGTAACAAAAGTTACAATCGTAATTGTACTTAAAGGCATTATTATCGCAGCTACAAGAGGTAATAAATTCCCTGTAATAGCAAACGTTAATCCAACTACATTATACAGTAACGACAAGGCAAAACTCATCTTAATAATTTTGATAGAGTTTTTAGAGAGTTTTAAAAAGTAATTTAAACGTTGGAACTCGGTTGCATCCAGAATCGCATCGCAAGCCGGCGAAAACACATTGACATTCTCTGAGATAGAAATTCCAACATTGCTTTGAGCCAGTGCTCCCGCATCATTTAATCCGTCGCCAACCATCATTACATTATGACCTTGATCTTGTAGCTCTTTAATAAAGTTTAGTTTCTGTTCTGGTTTTTGATTAAAAATAAGCTCTGTTCCTTTAGGTAAAAGACTTTCTAGCGTTTCTCGCTCTCCATCATTATCACCCGATAATACTTTGATCTTATAATTCAGACTTAGTTCTTTAAACAAATCCCCTAACCCTTCTCGGTATTGGTTATTAAAAATATATTTACCATAATAAACTCCATTTATTTTGATATGAAGTGAGGTTTGCTGAATTGAATTTTCTTCTTGATTTGCTACAAAAGAAAATGACCCGATTTGAAACTGATGATTTTCGATTTCTGCCAAGATTCCTTTTCCTGTTATTTCTTTAAAATCATCCAATTTTATTCGGCTTGATTCTGGCAAGAAATCATATAACATTCGGCTCAATGGATGGTTTGAAGCCCGAAGTACATTTTTAAGCATTACAAGATTTACATCAGAAAGTTTCTCACCTTCGTATGTAATATTCGATTTTTTATTCGTTGTAATTGTTCCTGTTTTATCAAAAACCAAAGTATCAACTTTAGCAAGTTGCTCAATAACTAAAGCATTTTTTAGATAAAATTTTTGTTTTCCTAAAATCCTCAAGATATTACCAAATGTAAATGGTGCTGTTAATGCCAGTGCACATGGACATGCCACAATAAGTACCGCCGTAAAAACATTAAAAGCAGTATTTGCATCTATAAATATCCAATATCCAAAGCCTGCAAAAGCAATTAACAATAAAATTGGGGTAAAATAGCGGCTTATGGTATCGGTTATCGTCTTATGTTTTTGCTGAACATCTTTCTGGAAAATATCATTCCCCCACAATTGTGTCAAGTAACTCTGAGAAACGGTATGTAATACTTCCATTTCTATTACTTTTCCTATTTGCTTTCCTCCTGCAAAAACTTTATCTCCGGATTTTTTGGTTATCGGGACTGCTTCACCAGTTACAAAACTATAATCTATTTCGGCTTTGTCACTTATTAAGATTCCATCTACAGGAATTAATTCCTGGTTTCTAATTAATAATCGATCTCCTTTATCAATATCATAAATAGGAATACTCTCTTCTTGAGTATTAGGATTAATTCGGGTTACAGCAATAGGAAAATAAGATTTAAAATCTCTCTCGAAACTTAAAAAACTGTAGGTTTTAATCTGAAACATTTTCCCTAATAACATAAAGAAAATCAATCCAGTCAAGCTGTCAAAAAAACCTCCTCCATAATCCATGATTATATCAAAAGTGCTTCGTATAAACATTACAATAATTCCTAAAGCGATAGGAATATCAATATTCAACATTTTACTTTTGATACTTTTATAGGCAGAAACATAATAACCACTTGCCGAATACAAGAAACTTGGCATTGCCAGAATTAATATTAACCAACGAAAAAATGGTTTATAATTATCTAGCCAAAACTCTTTTACTTCAAAATATTCGGGAAAAGAAAGCAACATAATGTTTCCAAAACAGAAAAAAGCAACACCTAACTTATATGTCAAACTTCTGTCGACATTATTTTTTCCTGCTTCGTAGTTTTCTAAACTAATATAAGGCTCATACCCTATTGAACTTAAAGTATTAACAATTTCCTTTAAGCTAATATTTTCTGGATTGTAAGTAATTCTAACTTTCTTTTCTGGGAAATTAACCTGAGAAGCACTAATTCCCGGTTTTAGACGATTTAGATTTTCTAAAATCCAAATACAAGAACTACAATGAATATGTGGAATATTTAAAGAAACAATAGCTGTTGATTCTTCTTGGAACTCTAATAACTTTACCTGAATACTTTCATTATCCAGAAAATCATATTTCCCCTGAATATCTTGTGGTGTTGCTCCCGGAGATTTTTCGAAATCATAATAACAAGTTAAGTCATTAAGACTAAAAATCTCATAAACTGTTTTACATCCACTGCAACAAAATTCTTTTTCATCAAAAACAATTACTTCATTTTTTGGGATAATCAAACCGCAATGAAAACAATTTTGTACACTCATAATTTAACCATTTTAAGCTTTTGCAAAGGTCATAAACCGAGTAGTTAAAAAATATGACAATTATCATAGCCCATAAATTACATTTTTAAATTTAATAAAATAAATTGGGAATAAACTTATAGAAATCATATTTCTGTTATTATTCCAAAAATTAAGATTAAAAAATCATAATTATACTTAATTTTGCAAACAAATAACTTTGCTATGAATAAATGTGACCAATGTATCGTAAGACAACTTACCTCGTTAAAAGCTTTAAACAAAGATGAAGTTATAAAATTAGCTAATAGTAAAACTACATATACTATTAGAAAAGGCGACTCAATCTTTGAAGAAGGTGAAGTTACTAATGGCGTTTTCTGTGTAAAAGATGGTATTGGTAAACTTTCTAAGTTAAGTGCCAATGGTAAGGATCAAATTGTAAAGCTTGTAAAATCTGGAGAACTTTTAGGTCAACGCTCTATGATTAGTAATGAACCTGCTAACTTAAGTGCCAAAGCTTTAGATGATATGGAAGTATGTTTTATTCCTAAAACCGAAATCATCAATTTCTTTAATCAAAATAATCAGTTTTCTATGAATGTAATGAAAACAATTTGTGATGACTTAAAAGAATCTGATAACCATACTGTTTCATTAGCTCAAAAA
Organism: Flavobacterium hydatis; assembly: GCF_000737695.1. Classification (GTDB taxonomy): domain Bacteria; phylum Bacteroidota; class Bacteroidia; order Flavobacteriales; family Flavobacteriaceae; genus Flavobacterium; species Flavobacterium hydatis. The sequence continues at coordinate 36,591 of NZ_JPRM01000013.1, read as the reverse complement.
ACTGTTAAATCTCGTTTAGCCGAAACGCTATTATATTTACACGACACATTTGGTGAGAATAAAGACAATACGCTACAAATTCAACTTTCCAGAGACGAATTAGCAAGTATGATTGGTACTGCTACAGAAAGCTGTATCCGGTTATTATCAGATTTCAACAAACTAAAAGTAATTGAATTAGTTGGAAAAAAAATTGTCCTGAAAAATATTAGTGCCTTAAAGAAAATGGCCGAGTAATTAAAGCTTTTTTGCTTCGTTCCAGAAAATATCCATTTCTGCCAAAGTCATATCCATTAATGGCTTTCCTAATTCTCCTGCTTTACTCTCTAGATACTGAAAACGTTTTATGAATTTTTTATTGGTGCGCTCTAAAGCATCTTCGGGATTTACATTTAAAAATCGGGCATAATTAATCATCGAGAATAATACATCTCCAAATTCAGCTTCAATCTTATCTTGATCCCCAGCTTCTACTTCTACTTGTAGTTCTTGTAATTCTTCCTGTACTTTATCCCAGACTTGATGTGGTTCTTCCCAATCAAAGCCTACCCCTTTTACTTTATCTTGTATTCTGCTTGCTTTTACCAATGCTGGTAGACTTCTTGGAACACCTTCCAAAACAGATTTCTTGCCTTCTTTTAGTTTTAGTTTTTCCCAATTTTGCTTTACTTCTTCTTCGTCTTTTACAACTGTATCACTATAAATATGAGGATGACGATGAATGAGTTTTTCGCAAATTTCATTACACACATCTGCCATATCAAAATCGTTTGTTTCGCTACCTATTTTGGCATAAAAAACAATGTGTAATAATAAATCTCCTAATTCTTTTTTTACCTCATTTAAATCATTATCCAGAATTGCATCACCTAATTCATACGTTTCTTCAATAGTAAGATGACGTAAACTTTGTATAGTCTGCTTCATATCCCAAGGGCATTTTTCACGCAAATCATCCATTATGTTTAATAATCTTTCGAAGGCTTGTAATTGCAATTCTTTGCTCATTTTTGAAGTAATTTTAAGTTGGTAACGAATTTGTAAAAGTAAAAAATCCTGTCAAGAAATCATCTTAACAGGATTAAATATCGTTCACCTAAATGAAACTATTTTTTTTCAGTAGCTGCTTTAGCTTTTTTTGCTGGTGCTTTTTTTGTTTCTTCAAGAACTGGAGTTTCTTCTTTAGATGCTGCTGGTGCAGGCGCTAAATCTGTAACTAATCCTTTTGCCTGAAGCATGTTATACCAGTTCAATACTTTTTTAATATCTGAAGGATAAACTCTCTCTTCGTCGTATTGAGGTAAAATTTCTTTAAAATAAGCTCCTAAAGTAACATTATCTTCTTTGTGAGAAATAGCTTGTCCTTTGTTTTCTTTTACTGCAATTAATTGCATTACTTCAGATAAAGGTTTTTCTCCTTCGTAAGTATAAATTGAAATTTCTGACAACAAACTTACATTACTCTTTAAGCTAACAGTGATTTTTTTTCCATCAATTAATGATTCAGCTACAAATCCTGTACGCGTTTGTACTTTTAATGCGTATAAACCTGGTTTCCCAGAAATAGCTAATATTTTTTCTAAATTCATGTTTATTATAATTAGTATTAAGAATTCGGTTATTTTATTTTTTATCTAAAAGAACTTCAAAAACTATCTTCCTTTTTTAGCAGCAGCAAATTTCATCCTGTATTCCTGAAAAGTTTTGCCTTCGGTAATGTTTTTTAATTTCTTTTGAATTAAACGTTTTTTTAATGATGAAATTTTATCTGTAAACAAAATTCCTTCGATGTGATCGTATTCATGCTGAATTACTCTTGCAATTAAACCATCAAACACTTCGGTTTTTACTACAAAATCTTCCTCACAATATTCAATTGTAATTCTTTCGTGTCTGTAAACATCCTCACGAACATCTGGAATACTCAAGCATCCTTCGTTAAAACTCCATTCTTCACCATCTTCTTTTAAGATTTTGGCATTGATAAAAGTTCTCTTAAATCCTTTTAATTCTTTTTGTTCATCTGCTGGTAAATCCTCATCATCACTAAAAGGAGTTGTGTCGATTACAAATAAACGCAAGGCCAAACCAACTTGTGGCGCAGCAAGACCCACTCCATAAGCATTGTACATTGTCTCGTACATGTTAGCTATTGTTTCTTTCAAATTTGGATGTTCCGGCGATACTGCCTCCCCAACTTTTCTTAAAACAGGATCACCATATCCTATAATTGGTAAAATCATTCTTGTTGTATTATGTATTAACGACTATTAATCCAGAATTTCATTATTCTGAATGTAGGTTGGCAAAAATAGTAAAAAATAGTCAATGAATAATTCTATTAACCAGATTATCTACTTTTTGATTTCTATTTAAATCAAAGTCACTATTATTACTAAATAACTCTTACAATTCTTATCTTTGCTAGTAAACCTATTTCTATGTTAGATCGCATCGTTAAATTCACAGACAGTACTTCTTTTACTAATGCTTCAAAAGTTACAATCGCATCTGTAGTTCCTGTCTTGTTTTTTAACTTCTTGGGGTATTTTGAAATTGGTTTTACCATTGCTCTTGGTGCTTTTTATACTTATCCGAGTGATATACCGAGTAATCTTAAACATAAAATAAAAGGAATTGTAGTTACTGCTCTTATTGTTTCTGGAGTTAACCTACTAGTTAATCTTGTTTATCCTTTTCCTTGGCTGTTTTATCCATTTTTAGGAATATTACTTTTCTTGTCCTCTATGATTTCTGTTTATGGACAAAGAGCAACTATGGCTTCATTCTCGGCATTGCTTTCGATTTCTCTATCATTTGCTCATTTACATGAAGGCTGGGAAGCTGTATTACATTCTAGCTATATTTTTGCTGGTGGATTATTCTATTTGATAGTTTCGCTTATCTTTCATTATATAAAACCGTATCGTTATATAGAATTACAAACTGCCGATGGAATTCGATTAACTGCAAAATACTTAAAGCTTAGGGGTGATTTATGGAATCCTGAAGCTGATAGAAAAAAGATTATCGAAAAACAATTACATCTTCAGGTTGAATTAAACCAAATTCACGAGAATTTACGACAAGTACTTATTGGCAATAGAGCCACTTCTGGCGACTCTAGCCAAAACAGAAAAATGCTTATTGTTTTTATAACGTTAGTCGAAATTCAGGAATTAGCTTTATCAACATCATTTGACCATGATAAGTTACACAAAAAATTTAGCGAACATCCTGAGGTTTTACGCTCTTATCAAAATCTTGCCTATAAACTTGCATCGACTTTAAAAAAACTATCTAAAAGTGTCCACAAAGCTTCTAAATATATATCTATAAATGATTTAAAAAAGGAACTTGACGGATTACAATCTGCTATTGATGCGTATCAAAATAATTTAGGTAAGATTGATGCTTCTGAAGGAGTTTGGATGCTTACTAATATGCTGAAATACGCCCAAAAACAAGTCGAAAAAATAAAAATCGTAGAAATGGCTTTCTCATTAGCAATTAAATCTTTTGATTTTAAAGACAAGGACAAAGAACTTGAAAAATTCCTGACTCCGCAATATTATCCGATACGCACATTAATAGAAAATTTCAGTTTTTCCTCAACATTTTTCAGGCATTCGCTACGACTTACCATAACTATTATGGCAGGTTTTATAATTGGCAAATTACTTCCGTTTCAAAACGTATATTGGATTTTATTGACAATCGTAGTTATCATGCGTCCTGGTTATGGTTTAACCAAAGAGCGTTCTTACAATCGTGTTATTGGTACTATTTTAGGAGGTTTAATAGCCTTTGGGATTGTGTCCTTAGTACATAATCATGTCGCAATAAGCATTTTTGCGATTGTTTGTATGCTTATTGGCATTTCTTTTACACAAAGCAATTACAAAGTAAGTACTACACTTGTTACCATGTACGTGGTTTTTGTATACGGAATATTAACACCAAATATCCTTGAAGTTATTCAGTTTCGAATTCTGGATTCTCTAGTAGGTGCTACGTTAGCCTTTTTGGCAAATTATTACTTATGGCCAGCTTGGGAATTTCTTAATGCTGCGTCCTTTTTAGAAAAATCTATCGAAGCCAATAGAAACTATTTAAGAGAAATTGCCGAGTATTATAATAAAAAAGGAACATTACCTACATCATATCGCTTGGCTAGAAAAAATGCTTTTATAGAAATAGGAAATCTTATGACTTCTTTCCAGAGAATGGTTCAAGAGCCTAAATCGAAGCAAAAACAGCTTCCACAAATAAACAAGCTTGCCGTACTAAACCATTCTTTACTTTCGTCCTCAGCATCATTAGGTACGTATATACAGTCTCATAAAACAACATCGGCATCTGAATCTTTTAATTTTGTAATTGACGTTGTGGTTTACAATTTAAACTACTCGATTGCTATTTTAAGACATGAAAGCACGGCTGAGTATAAAAACAAAGACATTAACAAGGAACAATTGACTTTTCATTTTGAAGAATTAAAAAGAAAAAATTTCAGTCGATTAGAAAATGATAATGAACTCGACGATAGCGCAAGGGAAACCAAAATGCAAGAAGCACAATTGGTAATCGAACAGTTAATATGGATGACTGATTTAACTGAAAAGATAGTAACAATTACAAAAGAGTTTATAGCACAAAATCCAGATTAAATTAATCTGGATTTTGTTTTTATTCTTATTATGTAACGCTACATTAGTTATTTAACTTCAAGGTAGCGGCAGTATTTTTTCTAATTTCTGATAACAATTCTGGTTTATCATTTAAAGTCTGACCGTAAGAAGGAATCATCGCTTTAAACTTTTCATCCCATTCTGGTGTTTTAACCTTATCTTTAAAACATTTCCCTATTAACCCAACCATGATAGAAACTGCTGTTGAAGCTCCAGGCGAAGCTCCTAATAAAACAGCCAACGTACCATCATCAGTATTAATTACTTCTGTACCAAACTCAAGAATTCCACCCTCTTTTTCATCTTTTTTAATTACCTGAACACGTTGTCCTGCTCTTTCTAATTTCCAATCCTTAGATTTTGCATTTGGCAAGTATTCGCGTAAAGCATTCATTCTATCTTTTGGCGATTGTCTTACTTGCTCAATTAAGTATTTAGTAAGTGGGATATTATGATAACCAGCTGCCAACATTGGCATTATATTGTCTGTTTTTATAGATAAAGGCAAATCCATATAAGATCCATTCTTTAAAAATCGAGTCGAAAAACCAGCAAATGGTCCAAAAAGCAATGCTCTTTCTCCATTTATCATTCGTGTATCAATATGTGGTACTGACATAGGTGGCGCACCAACACTAGCTTTTCCGTAAACTTTGGCTTGATGCTGAAGAATAACTTCTGGATTGGTACATTTTAACCATTGTCCGCTCACAGGAAAACCACCAAATCCTTTCCCTTCAGCAACATTTGCTTTTTCTAATAAAGGCAACGAACCTCCTCCGGCACCAATAAAGACAAATTTAGTATATACTTTTCTGGTTTGTCCAGTGGCTAAATCTGTGATTTTAATTCTCCATGATTTATCCTCACGTTGTTTTAATTTTTTTACTTCGTGATTAAAATGTATTGTCACACCATCTAATTTTCCTAGATAGTTAAACATACTTCTTGTTAACTCCCCAAAATTAACATCAGTTCCAATTGCCATAGAAGTTGCTGCAAATTTATCTGTAGCGTCTCTTCCTTCCATTACCAATGGCATCCATTCTTTTAATTGAGCAAAATCAGTACTAAAAACCATCTCTTTAAAGATTGGATTCTTTTGTAGTGCATCAAATCTTTTCTTAAGATAATCTACATTTTTTTCTCCCCAAACAAAACTCATGTGAGGGACACTTTTTATAAAATTATCAGGAGATCCAATTTTGTTTTGCTGTACTAAATACGACCAAAACTGACGAGAAACTTCAAAGGATTCAGCAATACTAATTGCTTTTTTAGGATCTATACTACCATTTTTTTCTGGTGTATAATTTAATTCACAAAAGGCTGAGTGTCCTGTTCCTGCGTTATTCCAAGCATCAGAGCTTTCGGCTGCAGCAACATCTAATCTTTCGTAAATTTCAATTTTTAAATCTGGCTGTAATTCTTTTAAGATTAACCCAAGAGTTGCACTCATAATTCCAGCACCAATAAGTACTACTTCGGTATTTGAACGTATGGTTTTGTCGGACATAGCAAGAAAATTTTAAAGTGCAAAGGTACTTCATAAAATTGCAAAAAAAAACTATAAATTTCACCTTAAAAGTTATAGTTTTCTAAAACGTTTTCGAGCAAAAACCTTTAAAAATTTAAAACATTTTTCGAGACAAATAGTCCTGAAGCATTATGGTTGCTGAGATCTCATCAATCAAACCTTTATTCTGACGTTGTTTTTTACTAAGACCACTGTCAATCATTGTTTGAAATGCCATTTTGGAAGTAAATCTTTCATCGACACGAACCACTTTCATCTCCGGAAAAATATTCGAGAAATGAGTTACAAAACCTTTTATAATTGAAGCACTTTCAGATGGCTGCCCATTCATTTGTTTTGGTTCACCAATTAAGACTGCTTCTACCTTTTCTTTAGCAAAATAATCTCTTAAAAAATCGATAGTTGTACTAGAAGGAATTGTAGTTAAACCTGATGCAATAATTTGCAATTCGTCAGTAACAGCAATTCCTGTCCTTTTTTGTCCGTAATCTATAGCGAGAATTCTTGGCATCTTATTAAGTATTATAAAACAAAGATACATAAAGTATAAACCTTCTGCCTTAAAAAATTAATCCGTTCTATATTCTAGAACGGATTAATTAAACTTTTTTTCCAAAAAAAAATTAAAACAATATCAAAAAAAATAATTTAAAAACCTCCCAACCATCTATTTATACTAATTCACAGATTTAAAACAATCCATAAATAGAACTTTGCTCTTTAAAATATTCTTACATATAATTTCAATTCAAAAGTAAATCTAATTATAGCCCTAATTCATGATAATTATCATCGAATAAAAGAAAGAATTAACTTATTATAAATATTTATTCACAACACTAAAAAGCATACAGAACCAAATTAACAATTTAAAAACCAAATGATTACATAAAATTAAAATTCAAAACTCTTTAAAACAGATTTATTTTGTTATAAAATTAGATTAGCTAAGTAATCGTAATTTGAAAAAAAAATAGTTCTTTTGCCTCAAATTTCTCATATATAATAGAAAATTACTCAAAAATAAATACCCAAAAATCACTAAATACCAAATGAATAACTATAAAAACAGCATTATTTTATTCCTAAAAAGATTCTTTTTAATTGTCATAATTTACCAATTTTCTCGAGTTCTATTTTATCTTATGAACTCAAAATTATTTGAAGCCTTTACATTTCAAACTTTCCAAGGAGGTCTTCTTTTTGATTTTGCAGCCATAGCTTATATAAATATTGTTTTTTTGCTAGCACATTTGATCCCTGGGAATTTTAAATATAAACCAAGATATCAAAGCATTTTAAAGATTTCATTTTATGTTGTAAATCTTATTTTTATTGCTACAAATTTCATAGATATTATTTACTATCGTTTTACAGGAAGAAGAAGTACTTTTGGGATGATTACCGCAAAAGGTATGGAACATGAAGCTTTAGGCTTAATTCCATCTTTCTTAAAAGAATTCTGGTACATCTTTGTACTATTCCTTATAGTTAGTATTATATTTTGGAAATTGATTCCGAATTTAAAAACACATTTAATACACGAGAAATCAACCAAAAAGGACTATTATAAACAATACTCTTATTTTGTTCTTTCGATAGTTATAATCCTACTTATGGGACGTGGTGGGTTCCGAAAAAAACCAATTAAAATCGTAGATGCAGCTGAATATGGAGCATTAAATAATTCTGCATTAGTCTTAAATACTCCTTTCTGCATCCTAAAATCTGCTGTTAAAAAAGAAGACATTGAGAAAGTAAATTATTTTAATGAAAAAGAATTAACTTCAATTTACAATCCTATCATTTCTTTAAAACCAAGCGAACCAACTATTAAAAAAAATGTAGTTATTTTAATTTTGGAAAGTTTCGGTAATGAAAATATTGGCCGCGGACAAACTCCTTTCTTAGATTCTCTTATAACAAAATCATACTATTTTAAGAATGGATTTGCAAACGGGAAAGTTTCAATTGACGCTGTTCCATCCATCCTCTCAAGCATCCCTAGCTTAATGAATAACTCCTTTATATTATCTAGTTATTCTTTAAATAAAATAAATGGTCTTCCTAAGATTTTCAAAAAAGAAGGATATAACACTTCATTCTTTCATGGTGCATTTAATGGTAGCCAAAACTTTGACCAATACGCTCAAGTTGCAGGTTTTGACCAATACTTTGGAAAAGACCAATATACCGGAGAAGAAGCTTTTGATGGTAAATGGGGGATTTTTGATGAAGAATTTTTACAATTTTACGCAGCTAAATTAACATCGTTTAAACAGCCTTTCTTTAGTTCGTTATTTACTATTTCTTCTCATAGTCCATATACTATTCCAGAAAAATATAAAGGAAAATTTCCTAAAGGAACTACTGAAATTCAAGAAAGCATAGCGTACACTGATTTTGCTCTAAGAAGATTCTTTGAAACAGCAAAAAAACAAGGATGGTATAAAAATACTCTATTTGTTATTTCTTCTGACCATACTTCGTCTGGAGGAGATAAGGATATTGATAAGACTAATATTGGAAAATTCAACATTCCGATTTTGTTTTTCGACCCATCAAACCCTGAATTAACGGGTGTTAACGAGAAAAACTTTCAGCAAATTGATATTATGCCAAGTATTTTAGATTACTTGAACATAAAAACTGACATGGTAAGTTTTGGTAAAAGCTATAAATCTAAAGATAACTATGTTGTTTATTACTTACAAGGAACATACCACTACATCAAAGATGATTATTATCTTGCTTTTTCAAACAATAAAACAATTGGATTATATAACTGGAAAGAAGATATTTTATTAAAAAACAATTTAATGCTAAAAGATAAAACTAAAGTTAAAGAGTCTGAAAAATTCTTAAAAGCATACATTCAATCATTTAACGAAAGAGTTGTCAGTAATAAATTAGCGATCTAACTAATTTTAAATACTAAAACAAATAGAAAAAGGAAAGAGGTTTTAAAATCTCTTTCCTTTTTTGTTTAATTACAACTCTATGCCGTTTAATTTAACCAAACACATCATAAAACCTAAAACTACCTAGATCAGGAAATAGAATTAATACCTCAATCAGTATTCACAAAAAAAGGTCTAACTTTTTTAATTAAAGTTAGACCTCATTATTTTAAAACTTAAATCTTTTTAGAATAGTTTTATTTATCTACCAAAGAAACGACTAAAGAAACCTCTCTCCTCTTCTTCTTCTACATGAGCTTCAGCTTGCTGAGTTGGAAACTGTGATTTTTCATTCTCGTAGATTAATTCTTTTATATACTCAACATAAGTTCGTTTTTTCTCTTCAAGAAATCCGATTAAATATTTCTCACTAAATTCCATTCCGCTAGCAGATTCTATCTGTAATAGCTTTTTATACAAAGGCTCAATATGCATCGAAATTACTTCTTGTGGCACAGAACGTCTGCGTCCAAAATAGTTTACTATTGCTCCATTTGAATCTTTTGCAATTTCAAAATCGGTAACAACCCAGTAATATCTTCCAGACTTAGCTAAATTCTTTACAACTGCATGAAAGTTATTTCCTTTTTTAAGATTCTCCCATAATACTTTAAATATCACTCGCGGCATATCCGGATGTCTTATGATACTATGTGGTTGCCCCATTAATTCGTAATCTTCATATCCGCAAACATCAACAAAAATTTCATTGGCGTATTCGATAATTCCAAATGGGTTTGTTTTACTCATGATAACTTGGCTCTTATCCCAAGAAACTTCTTTATCAATTGGTGTAGGTCTGTGAAACGACTCGTTTTCTTGATTCATTGTTAAAATACTAATTAATTAAATTATTGGATTCAAACAATTTAAAATCACCTTATGTTATTGTTAAATTGTCTTACAAAAGTAATTTTATAAGAAAAGTTAAAAATTGATATTTATCAGGGAATAAGACAAAAATTTATTTATGTAGGAAAAATTATTTAAATAAAACGCCTTTATTATGTACAACAATAAAAAAACAATATTTTTTTATAAAAATGTTACTATAAAGAAATGAGGGTTGTTTTAAAAAAAAATCGAATTATATTTGCCTAAAATCTTTACTACTATGAATCCTTTACAAACTATTATAGAACAAGCCTGGGAAAACAGAGCTTTGTTACAAGAAACTACAACAACTGATGCTATCAGAGAAGTTATTGAACTTTTGGACGCAGGAAAATTACGTGTTGCTGAACCAGTTGGTGATGCTTGGCAAGTAAACGAATGGGTAAAAAAGGCAGTTGTGATGTATTTCCCAATTCAAAAAATGGAAACTTTAGAATCTGGTATTTTTGAATATCATGACAAAATGTTACTAAAAAGAGGATATGCTGAAAAAGGAATTCGTGTAGTACCTAATGCAGTAGCACGTTACGGAGCTTATATCTCTAGCGGAGTAATCTTAATGCCTAGTTATGTAAATATTGGTGCATATGTAGACGAAGGAACTATGGTAGACACATGGGCAACTGTAGGAAGCTGTGCTCAAATTGGTAAAAATGTACACTTAAGCGGTGGTGTAGGTATTGGTGGCGTATTAGAGCCTTTACAAGCAGCACCAGTAATTATAGAAGACGGAGCTTTTGTAGGTTCTCGTTGTATTGTTGTAGAAGGTGTGCACGTTGGGAAAGAAGCTGTTTTAGGTGCAAACGTATGCCTAACTGCCTCTACAAAAATTATCGACGTTACTGGAGATACTCCTGTAGAAATGAAAGGATACGTTCCTGCTCGTTCAGTAGTTATTCCTGGAAGTTATACTAAAAAATTTGCTGCTGGTGAGTTTCAAGTTCCTTGTGCTTTAATTATTGGTACTCGTAAACCATCTACAGATTTAAAAACATCATTAAATAATGCACTACGGGAATACGATGTTGCAGTATAATATTATTTTATTAAACTCTATAATTATAAGTAAGTATGTTAAGTAAAGAAATGAAAAAACTATCCGTTATCATACTTACTTATAATGAAGAGTTTTATATTGCCGATGCAATAAAATCCGTTTCATTTGCTGATGAGATTATTGTTTTAGACTCTAATAGTACTGATGCTACACAAAAAATTGCTACAGATTTAGGCGTTAAACTGATCTCTAGAAAATTTGACAATTACTGCAGCCAAAGAAACTATGGAATAGGCTTTGCAACTGGAGATTGGATATTATTTTTAGATGCAGACGAAAGGGTTACTGATAAACTTAGAGTAGAAATTTTAAAAAGTATCGAATCGGATAAATTTGATACTTATAAAATTTGGTTTCCTCATTTTTTCATGGATCGCTTTTTATTTCATTATACAGACAAAGTTGTTCGTTTGATGAAGAATAGCAACTTGATTTTTGAAAATGAAGTACATGAAAAATTAGTACTAAAATCAAAACCTGGTGTTCTAAAAAACTACATGGAACATTACACCTATAAGGGTTTATTTCATTTTATAAGTAAAAAAGACAAATATGCTTGGTTTCAAGCAAAAATGTCTGCTGATAAAGGAAAAAAAGTAACGCTGTTCCTACTCTTTTTCAAGCCTTTTTATCGTTTTTTTCATACTTACATTGTAAAAAGAGTATACCTAGATGGCGTTCCAGGTCTTGCTGCTGCAGCGATAGACGCCTATGGAGTATTCTCAAGATATGCAAAAATGATGCTAATCGAGAAAGACCTAGAATAACTTTAATTTACCAAATTTTATTTTTAACCTAAAAGTCATCAAGCTATCATGACCTTTAATGTCTATTCGCTTGATTTCATAGTTATCCTTAAAAGGAAAGTTATTGGGACGATTACCTATTTTTAAACCGAACTTTATTTTATTCTTTGCAACTAGACGTTTAAACTGATCATTTTCATCACCTTTTTTAGGATAATTACCATATGGATAAGCCAATGCTGGATATACTTTTAAATCATTATTTTTAATCACCTCTTCACACTTTAGAAAATCATTTTCTATTTCTGAGGCAGATAATAAACTATATTTTTTATGCTCATATGAATGATATCCCAATTCTATCCTATCGTTTAACCCTTTTAATTGTTCAATTGTCATGATTTTTTCGCCCAAAGATGCTGATTTTTCGTTCCATAAATCTGTTTTTCCTATATATGAAAAGGGAATAAAAAAACTAGCTTTTAAATTGAATTTTTCTAATAATGGAGCAGCAAAAACAAGCTGATTCACCGTAACATCATCAAAAGTAAGAACAATACTCTTTTTAGGAATAGATTTCATTTTTTCTAATTCTGCAAAATGAAATGTTTCATAATTATTGTCTTTCAAATACTGAAATTGTTGTTCTAGTTTCTGAACTGAGACTGTCAACTTATTACTTTCATTTTCAGATTGACAAATATTATGATACATTAAAATAGGGAGTCTTGACATTTTGTTTGATTTTATACAAAGTTATAAATCTAAAATTATTAATATTGCACAAAATTGATTTTATGTCTCAAAATGTAATAGTTCCCAAAATTAGCGTTTTGGCATTTTGTTTTAACGAAGAAAACAACATAAAGAAACTTATTGAGAATGTGTCGTTTGCTCATGAAATTATCCTTATAGATAACAATAGCACAGATAAAACAGTTGCTATTGCAAAAGAACTTGGCGCAACTGTTATTATACAAACTACCGATAATAAAGCGCAACAACAAAATCTAGCTATAAATCAGGCACAAAATGATTGGATACTACTGCTAGACATAAATGAATATATCTCGCCTGAACTTAAAGACGAAATTTTAACCAAAATTTCTGATCCAAAAAGTAATCCTCTATACTACATTAAACAAACGCTGTTTTTCTTTAAAAAAAAAATAGAACATGGCGAATTTAATAACAAAAAAAGAATTTTTCTTTTTGATAAAAAAAGACATTCATTTTCTAGTAATGAAGAAAGTAACCCATCCATAACATTATTTGGAGGATCTAATTTATTAAAAAACCGAATAGACTCTTATGCTTATAAGAGTTTTGATGAATACAATTACCAGTTAAGCTTATTAAGCAAAAAAGAAGCTCTGGAATTGTATGCTAAAAATGTAAAACCAAATTTTTATCATTTTTTAATGAAACCTTTTTTCAGTTTCATGAATCAATATTTTATTCGTTTGGGATTTCTTGATGGTAAAGAAGGTTACATTCTTGCCTACATAAACTCATTTGCAGTATTAAAACGCTATTTGATTCTTTGGTTAGCACACAATAAAATGGAATAATCCCTTTTAAATCGCTATTTTTGCCCCTAGAATCCAACAAAAACATAATCCGGTTTTTTATTAAACTCGTCCCCAAATAATGAAAATATTAGTTATACAACAAAAAAGAATTGGTGATGTACTTATTAGCACAATTCTATGCAACAATCTAAAAAAGAAATACCCAGAATCGACTATCGATTTTATGTGTTACTCTAATTGCACAGATGTTTTAATAGGTAATCCAAATATTGATTCTGTAATTGTATTAGAAGAGAAAATAAGAAAATCATACTCATCATTATTTAAGTTTATTTTTAAAATCAGATCTAATAAGTATGACATATTAATCGATGTATATGGCAAATTAGAGACTAATTTAATAACAATATTCTCTGGTGCCGAATATAAGATATCATACCACAAATGGTATTCTTCTTTATTCTACAATCACAATATGAAACGACTTGTGAGTAATGACGAAACGAAATATGGATATGCAATAGACAATAGAATTATATTACTTAAACCTCTTAATATCGATAATGCATCAATAGACCCTTTTCCTAAATTGTATGTAAGCAAAGAAGAGGATCAGGAAGCAATTGCATTATTAGACAAACATAAAGTAAGTAAGGATCGTAAAATTGTGATGATAAGTCTTTTGGGAAGTGAAAAATCAAAAACATATCCTCTAGAATATATGGCGAAAGTCGTAGACTATGTTGCAGAAAATAAAGACGTAACGATACTTTTTAATTATTTCCCAAATCAAATTGAAGACGCTCAAAAAGTATTCGATTTATGCTCAAAAAGTACACAAGAGAAAATACATTTTGATTTATTAGGTAGCAACCTAAGATCATTTATTGGTATAATGAATCAATGTGATATAATTATAGGAAATGATGGTGGAGCAATTAACATGGCAAAAGCATTAAACAAGCCTTCTTTTACAATATTTTCACCTTATGTAGAGAAAAATGACTGGGCAACCTTCGAGGATGGATTGCAAAACATTTCGGTACATTTAAATGACTTTAAACCTGAATTAATTAATAACATTTTACACAAGGAAATTAAAAGTAATTCGGCTTTATTCTATCAAGATTTTAATCCTGAATTATTTAAGAGTCAGATTGATTTTTTCATGACACGAAATCTTTAAAAATCTGATAAATTTTATACTTTTCGTTTTTGAAGCTTTAAAAGTTTAGCATACTTCATATAAGAAAAAAAACTCTGAATCATTGCAATTGATAATCCATCTATTCCATTAAAGATACCTCTCTTAAAAAAATAACAACGAACAAAGGCAACAGTTCCATTAAGTACAGGCTTAAAAAACGTTATTCTTATTCCTTGGTCAAAAAGTTGCTGAGCATGCCAAGTAGAATATTGGTTTTTCTTTGAAATAATTTGCTCTAGTGATTCCCAGCCGTAATGAAGAATATGCACTGGTACTTTTTTTTCTCTTCGAGTTACTATGCTTTGATGCACAATCGAACTAGAAGGATGGGCTGATTTTTTATTAAAAAAACGAACTTTATAATCTGGATACCAGCCTGAGAAATCTATAAGTTTATCTCCCAAAAAGTTTTTTACTCTAAAACTAAAAGCATCATAATTATCTTCTAAATATTTTTCTTTTAAAATAAAGTCTTCAGCGTCTTTATCTAAAAATTCATCAGCATCAAGATTAAGAATCCAATCATTCTTGCAATATGACAAACCATATGTACGTTGTGGTCCATCTCCCAAAAAAGATTGCTCAATAACAATTGCTCCTTTTTCTTTTGCAATAGAGGCTGTTTTGTCTTTACTAAAAGAATCAACAACAATTATTTCGTCGCAGATTCTAAATAAAGCATCAATACATTTTCCTATATTTTTTTCTTCATTGAAAGTAATAATCAATCCACTAATCTTCATTTTAAAATTTAATATATGAAACACAAAAATATAACTTTTTGATTAGCCAATCCTTAATCTTTTGTTACAATTATATATCTCTAAAAAATAGTTTGTAAATTATTTCTACAAAAAAACTCGTTTGTCTAAAAAAAACGAGTTGATTAAGAAAAAAAAAGCAATCTACCTTAATATTTCAATATTATTTTCATGAGTATAAACAAAAAAAAGTTCTGATTATTTCTTCCAGAATTTAAGTTTCTTTTTTAATCGTTTTTTCCTATAAAAATGCTCCTGGAAATCTGAAGTATATTTCCATAACGTATTGAATATTTTTTGCTCAGATTCACCGTATAGTTTAGCGTATTCGTTACTCATTACAGCAACCATTTCTTTAACAGGTGTCAATCTACATAAATTCTTCATTCGCATTTCAAAACTCATAGAATTATGAAATTCCATTCTATTTAAATCTACCAAGAAAAAACTATAATTTCCATCTACATTTTTTTTGATTAATGTATTACCGGGAGAATGATCTAAAAATTCTATTCCTTTTTCATGTAAACCAAAACTAAATCGGGTAAATTGTCTCAAAATATTTTCGTGATCTGGATAATCAGGAATCTCTACAAGTTCTCTAAAAGTAAGTTCGGTTATTAAATGCTCGCTAGCATAATAGCTATCTCTTAGCCCTAACCAATTATAATTCTCTAAATAAGCAATTGGCAACGGTGTTCCAATTCCTTTTTCTAATAAAATTGTAGCATACTCAAAAGAACGCCTAGCTTTAGACTTTCGAAAATACTTGTAGGCTATTTTATTTATTAAATTGGGAATTTTAAATGACTTTATATTAACGACCTTATCATTTAAATCAAATAATTTAATAACATTACGCTGACCATTACCTAAAAGAGTACCTGAATTATTAAATGCTTTAATCTTATCAAGTATTGATGTTGTCTCGTTAGCAAAAACCGGATTTATTTTGAAATTCATTTAAGAGATTTTTATACAAAAACAAAAATACGCATAGAAGTTAACACTTCAAATTAATATGCTGTTTTCATAAATGAAATAAATTATAAAGAAACAGCAAGTCTTGACTAAAAACTTGCTGTTACTTGATACTATTTAAATTTTATATATAAAATTACACGAAGAAATCTTTAAACCATTGTCCAAAGTTTTTCTTCCATATAAAAAAAGACGAAGGCATTATCTTTTCTAAATCTAGATTTTCTTTTATTTCTTCAAACGTACTTCCTTTAACAAAAGCTAGTCTTTTCCATCTTTCAGGCTCTAAATAATAAAAATCGAATATGGTTTTGTAATTATGCTCATTTACACTTTCCCACTTTTCAATAAGTGCCTTTTTATTTATCTCAAAATCATGCCCCCAATTACTAAACTTCATTTCTAGTTCTTCCTTTGAGCGTGATATACATTCGTGAAGAACCAATCCTTTGTAATAAATTACTCTCTTACGTGTTCTTCTTCCAATTTTATAACTTGGATAATTTGTAGCTACAATAACTTTCGATGTTTTCTCAACATACAACATCCCAGTATCAACTCTTTTATAAAGATTTACAAGATAAGGTGATATTTGAATTTGATTTTTCTTCGGGTTGTCAAGAAAATGATCTTTAGTTCTTAAAAAAGCGATAAATTTTTTGAACTCCAAAAAATACTCATCACAATCTAATTGGATTAACCAATTACCAATACCCATTTTTTCTGACAATATTTTACGCTCACGAACTTCGCATTCCATGCTGCTTAACTCTGGGCAATAAAAATTTTCTTCTATAATTTGGATTTTTGAATCTACATCTACCGATTTAATCCATTGAAAAAATTCGTCTTCTATAATAAAAGACTCCCCTTTCCAAGTTTTTCTTTCTTTATCAATTGCTAAAAAAATCGAATCCGATTCTTTATACACCTGAGGAAGAGCAGTTTTAAGATAACTATAATCATAAGAAACCAAAAAGCCAACTTGAATTTTTTTCATTTATTTATTTTTATAGGCACAAATGTACTAATATTAATTAAAATTATTTTTAGAGCTAACCACAATTGAAAAAGTAATATTATATATTTGCCTTTTTCTGTTAATAACAAATATCATGCACACTCCAAAAATCTCTGTTATAATGCCCGTATATAATGCAGAGTCTTTTTTAAAAGAAAGCATAGAAAGCATTCTAAACCAAACTTATACTGACTTCGAATTACTAATCCTGAATGATAAATCTACTGATAATAGTTTAGAAGTAATTAAACAATGCCAGCAGAAAGATTCTAGAATTGTTATAATTGACAAAAAAATAAACGTTGGTCCTGCAAACCTTAGAAACGAAGGAATGCAAATTGCAAAAGGCGATTTTATTGCTCTTATGGATGCAGACGATATTGCTTTACCAACTCGCTTTGAGAAACAAGTAGAAGTCCTAAAAAACAATCCTGAGATTGGAGTATGTGGAACCTGGTTTACATTTTTTGGATCAAAGAAAAATAAGGTTATCAGACATGGTGAAGATCATGATCATATAAAAATTTCATTTTTACATAGCTGCGGTATTGGAAATCCAACGGTAATGCTAAAAAAAGAAGCTTTATCTGGTTTAGAATTCAATAATGATTATGTTCCTGTCGAAGATTATGATTTATGGAGCAGATTATTACCTAAAACTAAGTTTCATAATATCCAGGAATCTTTATTAAATTACAGACTACATAACAACAACATTAGCAAAACAAAAATTGATAATGTAAACAAGTCTATAAAAAGAGTAAAAGCAAACCAAATGACTGAATTTGGAATAGATCCTGTAGATGCCAAAATAGACTTTTATATAAACGCCGTTTCAGTAAAAAGAGGACTTCTTCCTGATGAAGTTATTGAAGTTATAAATGCTTCAAAATTTCTGCTTTCGCAAAATGTAAAGCTGAAAAATTTTGATCATCCTGAACTTGAAGAACACATAGAAAGAACATTAATACGTACCATTCGTAATGCTAGTAAATACAATCTTTCTTATTATAACCATTTAAGAAAAAACGAGAAGGTACTTTTTCAGAAAATCAATACATTAGATAAAATTGTTCTTTTGTTTAAATCTATATTTAACCTAAAGAAATAATCAGGCTTTAATATAACGCCAAAGAAATTTTATCTTAGTTAAAAAACCAGCATTCGCTAAAAATTCTTTAATTGCTTTTTTAGGTTCTGTTTTATCCTGATTTTTATCTTTAACTAATTTTAAAGCTTCTTGTGCCGAGTATTTCAATAACGAATTCATAGTTTTTGCTACATTCTTTGTTCTAGCTTCTGGAATGCATTCATATATTTCTTTTAGATTGAGATATGATGAATATCGCTGAAAGAAAGCTGTTTTTAAAGAATATATTCCTCCCGGATGCCATCTATAAACAGCTCCTTGAAAATTCATGTAAGCGCCTTTTCCGTGACATAATGCCAAAGCATAAAGTGTATTATCTTTTCCGTAAGTAAACTTTTTATAATCAAGCGGATCAACAGCAGTTTTTCTAAAAAGACAAGTTAAAGTATACGTACAATAAGGAACAAATAGATTATCAAAATCAATCGTATAAACTGAAGGCAGAGTATCTTTAAAATCATTAGGAACTAATTCTGTCCCTTTTTTAGTAAAAAAATCTGTCCATGTTATTACATAATCATCATTGCTTTCTAAGAAATCAACCTGCTTTTGTATTTTGGATGAGTCTATCCAATAATCATCCCCTTCGCACAAAGCAATATACTTTCCTTGCGCCATCGGGAAAGTAAGATCACTCCAAAAATTAACTTTTTTAGAATATTGATTTTCTTTTTCGAAGATAGGCTTAATGATTAATGGATATCTATCTACAAACTCTTTTACTATAATCGCAGTTTTATCTGTAGAAGCATCATCATGTATAATTATTTCAAAAGGAAATGTCGTTACTTGACTCAAAAAACCTTCAAGGGTTTCCTTGATAAACCCTTCATGATTATATGTATCACATAAAATACTTACAACTGGTTTTGTATCATTATTTGTCCAACTTGAAATAATGGTATTTTGATCTCTCATGAAATTATATCTAATATATAGTTAATCATCTCCTCAATATTTCTACCAGCAAGACAATTGATTCTTTTGTTTTTAATTTAAAATTCAAGCTTTTTAGCTGGAACTCCAAAAACTGTTGTACCTTCTTTTACGTTTCTAATAACTAAACTTGCTGCGCCAACTGTAGCTCCTTTGCGTACTATGACGTTTGGCAATATTGTAGCTCTTGTATTTAAACAAACTTCTTCTTCTAATACCACAAACCCTCCTGTAAAACAATAAGCGTTTAAATGAGACCATTTACCCAACTTTGTATCATGTCCTAATCCTACAAAACCTTGTATGGTAACAAAGTCATCGATAACACAATCGTTGCTTATATTGGAATTCATAAAAACTATTAATCCATTACCAAGAATAGCATTTGTATTTAAAATTACCGAAGGGTGAATTAAATTAATAAACTTCCCTCCTTTAGCAAGAACCAATTCTACATAATGCTTTTTCCATTTTACACTTCCTAAAGCGCAAACAAAAACATCATTATCCTGAATTTCATAACTCTCTACTGATGAAATAATTTCTGGGTAATTTTCAAATCCCGCAAGCGCATCTGACTTATCATCCAAAAAGCCTTTTAAAACATACTCCGTATTATATCCCGAACATTGCTTTGCCAGATCATGAACCTCACGACCATATCCTCTTGCTCCTATTATTATTAAATTCTTCATCAGTCAATTATTAAATTACATGCTGCCCAAGAATATCCTACTCCAAAACCAGCTAATATTAAATTATGACAATTTGCTAGTCTATCTTCTTTTTGAGCTTCATACAATGCTATCGGAATTGTAGATGAAACGGTATTACCACAATGTTGCATTGAGATAAAGAATTTTTCTTCTGGTATTTTGATTTTTTTTCTCAAATGATTAAGCATATACTTATTTGCCTGATGAAAAATAAATAAATCTATATCATCTTTGGTTAGATTAGATTTTTCTAAAATTGACTCTGTAAGTTTTGGAACAAACTCTCCTGTAAAATTGAAAATTTCTGTTCCGTTCATGAATAAATTTTTATCATTTCGAACATTTCCAAACTCATCCGTAATATCTTCATTATCGTTTGAAACTGGGAAACGCATTCCTCCTTGCTTTACAATTAGATTCTCTGCTCCTTTTCCGTCAGTCCCAAAAATAAAATTACCAATAGAACAAAATCCTTCTTCACTACTTATTAACGTTGCAGCTGCAGCATCTCCAAAAATAGTTTTATTGCTTTTGTCTTTTGGGTGAATAAATTTCGAATAGGTTTCTGAAGTAATCAACAAAACATTTTTTGCCATTCCTCCAGCAATAAGTCCTTTTGCTAAACTCAAACCATATACAAACCCTGAGCATCCTAAATTAAAATCTAAGGCTCCTATAGTGGTATTTAATCCTAATTTTTCCTGAATAATACAGGCTGTCGTTGGTAAGAAATAATCTGGACTTTGGGTGCAAAACAATAAAAAATCTATAGTTGATTTATCTATATTATGCTCAACAAATAATTTCTCAGCAGCTTTTACAGCCATGTCTGATGAAAATTCATCATTTGCACTTATATGGCGAGAATTTATTCCTGTTTTTGAACTGATTTTTTCAATATCCCATTCTGGAAATTCCTGATTAATTAAATCATTAGATAAAATAGCTTCGGGTAAATAATACGATATGGCTTTTATATTAGCTTTCATTGTCAGAATTATATCGTTGATGTTCTTCCTCCGTCTAAAACTATATTTTGTCCCGTAATCCAGCTACTTGCATCTGATAGTAAAAAAACAATTGGATTTGCAACCTGAATTGGATCTCCATAACCCAAAGGATATTTCTTTTCATCTTGCTGAATCACTTCTAAAGATAAATCTTCAATAGACTTAGATGTTATTTCGGTTTTAACCATTCCTGGCGAAACACAATTTACACGCGTTTTACTTGTAGCAAATTCTGCAGCCCAAACTTTTGAGATTGCAATTAACGCTCCTTTGCTTGCTGCATAAATTCCGTTTCCTTTCATGCCAAATAAACCGGCAATCGATGAAACTAAAACAATTGAGCTTCCTTTATTTATTTTTTTCTTTTTAAAAATTAAATTAA
Source organism: Flavobacterium hydatis (assembly GCF_000737695.1). Classification (GTDB taxonomy): domain Bacteria; phylum Bacteroidota; class Bacteroidia; order Flavobacteriales; family Flavobacteriaceae; genus Flavobacterium; species Flavobacterium hydatis. The sequence goes on along the minus strand of NZ_JPRM01000013.1, from coordinate 15,010 downwards.
CCAGATATACAATTGAGTCAAAGTTTATCGCTCGCATTTCATTCATTAATTCTTCTGAATAAAATTTAACTGGGGCTAATGTTACAACTCCTGCCGAATGTACAATTCCATCAATATTCTCGATGGTATCTACAATAGCTTTGATATCTTCCATTTTAGATAAATCTGCAACTATAAAGCTGTTTTCATCACCACATTCCTCTATTAATTTTTCGAGAAAATCTTTACGTCTTGCTATGGCTATAAAAGTTCCTCCTTGTCTTTTTATTGCTAAACAAGTTTCATAACCAATTCCCGAAGATGCTCCGGTTACTATTATTTTTTTTCCTGATAAATCAAATGGATTCATTATATATCTTTTAATTCTTTTTTACCATTAAAGTACTCGTAAAACTTTAAAATTCTAAATTCTTCATCGCCAAATATTGGTGAGCTGTCTTTAAATTTTACTAAATTCGACTGAATATTTTCAATGATCTTTTTATCTTCATTTAAAACTAAATCTAAGGATTCATTGGAACTATTATTAATAAAATCAATAATATTTTGCTCTGACTCGCTTAGCTCTTTATCAAATTTAGGAGCAAAATAACGCACTCTTAAATTTGTTTTTGAAGGGGATTCTGGAAGCATAAAACCAAAATAAAACCCTTTTCCTTCTACCGAACTTATAAATGCATTAGGATAAATATAAAAATGTAAATATCCTTGCGGTTTAAACGTTCTGCTTGATAATGACTTTTCTATAATTTTACTCTGTTTTGCGCTTTCTCCTTTAGGGAATTCGCACCAGCTATGTGCATCATAAAAATCAAACTTTTCTGGAGAAACGGAACCAAATCCCATTTTTGCAAATGAATTTTCATGTACTGAAGTACAATGGTAACACTCCAAAACATTTTCGACCAAAAGTTTCCAATTTACATTATGTTCAATTGTATAATCGATTGTTTTAGAACCAAAATGTTTACTTATATCTTCTAGCGGAGTAAATATGTTTCCTAAATACTGCTCTAAATTTTTATCTAGCTGATTATTTAATTTTATAAAAATAAAATCTCCGCAATAACCAACTTCGTATTCTTTAAGTCTTAATTCGTTTATATCATCTTTCTCAAATGAGTTTCGACACATGAGTCCTACTACATTACCTTTTTTGCCATACGTCCAGTTATGGTATAAGCAAGAAGAAACTCTATTTCCATAAGGTTCCTGATGTATTGTATTAAATCTGTGCAAACACACATTTTGAAAAGACTTTATTGTACCATTAAAGTTTTGGACAAAAATTTTATCTCCATAGTACTCAAAAGTTACAAAATCATTATTGTTTAATAATTCATTTTTATGAGCAACTAATATCCAAGATTCATCAAAAAACAAATCTTTCTCTTTTTGATAAACCGCTTCGTCTATGTAATTTAAATTTTTGATCATATTTCTATTAAATCTGAAATCACAACATTATCCAATTTTACTTTGGCTGTTCCCCAAGATAAACCAACTCCAAATCCGCATAGAATTAAATCCTGAGTAGTATTGGTAAGGCTATCTTTTAATTCCGTTACTATTGTTAAAGGAATTGTTGTAGATGATGTGTTACCAAATTCTTTTAAAGAATACGGAACTTTCTCTACGGGTAGTTTTAGTTTTTTAACAATCATTTTGTTCATCATCAAATTTGCCTGATGAAATACAAAATGATTTATAGCATCTTTATCGATTTCAAATTTTTCGATAAGTTTATTTACGGTCTTAGGAGCTTGTGAGATCCCAAAACTAAAAACATCCATTCCGTCTAAAATTAGCTGACAAGCATTTCTTTCGATTCCTGGCGAAATAGTATGATAGGTTAAGGAATCAGAATTTGTTCTGTTTCTAGAACCTCCATCATTTACGATTATCGTTTTATAACCTGAACCATCTGTACCTAAATCAAAAAGCAAACGTTCTGCTTTTTCATCAAGTTCAAATGCTGTTGCACTACCTCCATCTCCAAAAAGCGGAACGGTACTTTTATCTGTTTTCGAAAGTAATTTGCTACTAGTATCTCCAGCCAAAAGCAATCCTTTTTTGATTCCGGTTGAATTCATCATACTAGCAATTATCGACATACCGTAAACGTAGCCTGAACATCCTAATGGCACATCAAAAGCAATACAATTTGTCGATAATCCTAATCTGTCCTGAAGTATAGCCGCAGAAACGGGTAAAATATAATCGGCAGTTTGCGAAACAAAAACTAAAATTTCTATTCCTTCTTTCTGCCAATTTAAATCTTTGATTAATTTTTCAGCAGCTTCACAACACAAATCAGAAGTACAAATCTCCTTGGTTGCAATACGTCGCTCTTCAACGCCTGTTGCATCAATGAATTTCTGAATTTCTTCTTGTGTCAATAGATCTAAATCAATATTGCGTTCTGTATTTTTAGGAACGCAACATGAAATACCTTTTATTGCAATATTATTTACTGAAAAAGTAGCCATTTCAATTACCCTTTATTTTTTATTATTTCGAAGATATCGTTTAATGTATTTGAAGATTTAATATCATCTCCAGTTAATTTTACTGAATATTCTTCATCTGCCATAGCAATTAATGATAAAGCTGTTAATGAATCCCATTCTTCTAAATCTCTAAAAACAGTTTCTTGTTTTATTAATGTTGCATCTGTATCATCTAAAATGTCTGCAAAATTTTGCAAAAAAGTGTTGATTTCCATAGTATTCTTAATTTTATTTTGGGTTTATTATGTATTTAAATTCTGTAATAAGTCTATAAAAAATGTTCCTGATTGTACAAGAAAAACCATTCTTAAAATATTGTTGTTCAAACAAGTCTGACTTTAAGAATATTTCTTCTTCTTTTATAATATTGACTTATACTAATAAATTAGGTTTCTTTTCCTATTTTTACCCCGCAAATATAACAATAGTTTACCCTTAACGGTTAATTAAACTCACTAAATCCATAATTAAATGATTCCTGTAACCAAAACTTTTTTACCTCCACAAGAAGAATACAATTCTTATGTAAAACGTGCGTGGGATAAAGCTTGGCTCACAAACCGCGGTGAACTGACATTAGAACTAGAACAAAAACTTAAAGATTATCTTAGTGTTTCTAACCTAACAATTACTAATAACGGTACAATCCCAATACAAATTGCATTAAAGTTATTTGGTAAAGGAGGTGAAATAATAACAACCCCTTTTTCATATGTTGCCACTTCGGCTGCAATTGTGTGGGAAAATTGTACTCCTGTTTTTGTAGACATTCATCCTGAATATTTAACAATAGATGAAACTAAGATTGAAGCTGCAATAACTCCTAGAACAACTGCAATATTAGCAACTCATGTTTTCGGGAATCCATGTCATGTAAATATCATAGAAGCTATTGCAAAAAAACACAATCTTAAAGTTATTTATGATGCTGCACATTGTTTTGGCGTTACATACAACAACCAATCTATCTTTAATTTTGGAGATGTAAGCACTTGTAGTTTTCATGCTACTAAATTATTCCATACAGGAGAAGGTGGAGCCATGTTCTGTAATGATGATGAAACACAGCATCAATTATTTTACAGTCACAATTTTGGACATAATGGTCCTCTTGCTTTTCATGGACTCGGAATAAATGCTAAAATATCTGAATTACAATCAGCTATGGGATTAGCAATTTTCCCATATATGGAACACATTATTTCTGAAAGAAAAAAAGTAACTGATTTTTACAATGAAAATCTAAATTTCAGCAACTTAAAGAGCATAAAAATTAGAGAAAACACTGCCTGGAATCATAGCTATTATCCTTTATTGTTTGATTCTGAAACTACATTATTAAGAGTTCAAGAAGAATTACAAAAAGAAAATATAGTTCCTAGACGTTATTTCTATCCATCGCTAAACACCATCGATTACACAAAAGGTGATGTAATGCCTATATCTGAATCTATCGCATCACGAATAGTATGTTTACCGCTTTACGTAGGACTTACTCCTGAAGATTTAGAGAAAATTGTTCAAATTATAAACAAACTAACATCGTAATATCAGTTTACTGTTATTATTTAAAAATATTTCTCATTTAAATTCAAACTTATGAGTCAAGACTTAAACACCGAAATTCTCAACGCATACGAAGTCATTAAAAATGGCGGAATTATACTTTACCCAACCGATACTGTTTGGGGAATTGGTTGTGATGCTACAAATCCTGAAGCTGTTGCCAAAATATATAAATTAAAGCAAAGAGCAGAAACTCAAAGCATGATTTGCCTAATGAATGGCGAGAAAATGATGTATAATGTATTTAAAGATATTCCTGAAGTTGCTTGGCAAATCATAGATTTATCCGAAAAACCAACAACAATTATCTTAGATAAACCACGAAATGTAGCTCCTAATATTATCGCACCAGATAATTCTTTAGGAATTAGAATAGTAAAAGAGCCTTTTTGTTTTAAACTTTTAGAGCGAATGAAAAAGCCATTGGTATCAACTTCGGCTAATATTTCTGGACAACCTACTCCAATAGCATTCAAGGATATTAATCCTGAAATTATTAAAGGTGTTGATTATGTAGTAAATTTATATCACGACAAAGTAGCAGGAAAACCATCTACAATTATAAAACTTACAAGTGATTCTCAAGTAAAGGTAATCCGTAAGTAATTTAGAACTAATTGATAATTAACGATTGTTAATTATCAATTAGTTTCAAACTTTCAATTAACCAATCGATATCTTCCTTGGTATTATAATGACTTAAAGAAATTCGCAAATTCGGAAGTTTTAAATCATCTTCAGAAAGCATTTCTTTTAAAACATGCGATGGCCTAATACTTCCAGATTGGCAAGCGCTTCCTCTAGAAACAGCAATTCCCCTCATATCGAGATTAAACAACAACATTGCCGTTTTATCTGCCGAAAAAGGCAGTATTATATTTAAGATTGTATAAAAATCATCTTGCTTCCCGTTAATTCTAAAACCTGACAGTTCTTTTTCTAATTGATTGATTAAATATGTTTTTAATCCCAAAACATATTCTTTTTCAACTTCTAAGTTTTCATACGAAAGTGTCAACGCTTTTGCCATTCCAGCAATCTGATGTACAGCTTCAGTCCCTGCTCGTAAACCTTTTTCTTGTTCTCCTCCAAAAAGCAATGGTTGCAATCCCGAATTTTTTCGAACAAAAGCAAAACCAATTCCTTTAGGCCCATGAAACTTATGTGCACTTGCTACAATAAAATCCAATAATTCACTTTGTAAATCAATTTTAGCCTTACCTACAGATTGCACTGTATCCGAATGAAATAATACTCCGTATTGCTTACATATAACACTTACTCTCTCTAGGTCTAAAACAGTCCCTGTTTCGTTATTTACATGCATTAAACTCACCAATGTTTTCTTCTCATCCGAGAGTAAATTCGATAAATGAGTTAAATCTATAGATCCATCAGGATTAATGTTTACATAATCAACCTGAATATTATATTCTGATTCTAATACCAAAACGGTATGCAAAACAGCATGATGTTCGATTTTGGTAGTAATAATACGCTCAACTTTTAAATCTTTTACAGCCGAACGGAGTATCCAATTATTAGCTTCGGTACCACCAGAAGTAAAAATAATCTCTTGTGCCGAACAATTAAATTGTTTAGCAATACTCTTTCTTGAAAGTTCTAAAATTGTCTTAGCATTTCGCCCAAAGCTGTGTGGCGATGATGCATTTCCATAATCTTCTGTCATTACTCTGGTCATTTCCTGAATGACTTCTGGACGTATGGCAGTTGTTGAGGCGTTATCGAGGTATACTTTTTTCATTGTGGCAAAGTTATGAAATATCAATTGTCTATTCTTAAATATCAATTATCAATTTTTTCACTATTTTTGACCCAAATAAAAACATAATGAAAAAAATTGCAAGCATATTATTATTTGCCTTTCTATTAAACGGTTGTGATGATGGAGATTTATCGGTTGACATCATTAATTTTCAAGATACCACAACATTTAATTGCCCTACTGATGACACAGTTTTAAACACTCTACTTTTTAAACTAAAAGAAAAAGAATCATTATTACTCTACGTGCCTAAAAACATTTTTAATGGCCAACCTAATACAGTACCACAATTTTACGACATTGACCTTACTACTAAACGCGTTATTTATCGCGCCTATAATGGAAAAATTGAGCAAAATGATATTTGTGCCGTTATCCCTCCTGCAACTCCTACTGTAATTGAAGAATGGATAGCAACATCTGGTTTAATCAGTGTTCTCACAACTCCTGATATAGTCCCTAATGAAACCAATAATAGTACACGTATAAAAGCATACAACTATAGTATCATTTTCAGAAATATTACATTTGATAAACCTAGTGGACCTCAAACTTACGAATCCTTTTCATTTGGAACTTATACAGTTCCTGTAAGTCCTGCTACTTTAGCTACACCTTTCCTAGCAGCTAACGCAGGGCAATGTCTGGATTCAAAACGAGTATACAATTTTAATACTGGCACTTCAGAATCAATTACAATCGATAATATCGACCCAACCTTAATCGTAAATGTAGTCACAGCTCCTGATGCACCGAGAACTGGATTAATCAATGACACAACAAATAAAGTAATATATCGTACTTATAAAGGCGGTGTTTTAACACCGGATTATTTCTGTAATGCTATTCCTCCTGCCAATCCTTCTATAGTCGACACATGGGCAGGTATAAATGGTGTTGCTGGAGAAAGCGGTATTATAGAAGTTGCAACTACAACTTTTGGGACAGGTTATAAACACACCATAACACTTAGAAAAGTTTCACTACAAAAAGGTACAAATGTCTTCAAACTAGGTGATACTTATGCCTTAGGCGAGATCATTAAAAACTAAAAATCTCTTTAAAAAGAATTGCTAAAAACATTCTTTTTAAAGAGGATTTCCTAATTAGTCACCAAAGAATATATTCTTACAAAAAACGTCTGTTTTTAAATTGAGTTTCAAATTGAAATTCTCTTTAAAAACAGACGTTTTTTTATGCTTATTTCTAATTTATTTTAAGCTCTAAAATGTACTCTATTTAGCATTTTGTACAAAATAAACTTCCGTTGCTCCTAAGCCGTATTTTTGATAATTGGCATCCTGAAAATTGATTCCGTCATAACGGCCTAACAAAAAATCAAGTTCGGCTTTTAAAATTCCTTCACCAACACCATGAATAAAAACAATCTTAGGAATGCGATTTCTAATTGCAAATTCAATGTGTCGTTTAGCTGTTTCTGTCTGTAACGTCAGAATATCATAATTAGACATTCCGTGCTTATTTGGAACCAATTTCTCGATATGTAAATCAAATTCCGGAGCTGGAATTTCACGTTTATCCTTGCGTTCTTTTACAAAACTCCTTGCTTTTGGCTCTTCTTTCTCTTTTGTAATCTCACTTACATTAATTCTTTTAATAGAATTCATTAAGTTGCTGGAATCTTGAATTTTAATCAACTCATTGACAAAAAATGTCATCGTAAATCCGTCCTCAGTTTCTATAGCCACTTCGTTATTTTTAACTGATAAGACTACTCCATTTATCGCTTCGTCCAGAACCGAAACTTTATCTCCTTTATTCAACATCTTGCTCTTCGTTATCTTGATTCTTACTTGGTGTTTTTGCGCTTAATTGCATCATCCCTATCATAAAAATTACAATCGCAATAATTGTAATATAAATATTTTTGTTTGCAGATGACTGTTCATATAATGCAACCAAAATTGCAATTATCATTATTGGGATTCTTAGTTTTTTCATTTTAATAAGTTATCAGGTTCCAAAAGTAATCAACTTTAAAATACGATTTAATTATTCTTGAAATGCATTCGAGTATTTTTTGTAAAATTGTAAAAACCAAATCTCTTGAATTTAGAAAAATACATGCTGCCATGCTTAAGCAAAACACTCTTTGGAATTGAGTGTTTAGGATGCGGTTTTCAGCGCGCTTTATTCTTACTTTTTCAAGGTGATTTTAAAGCCGCTTTTGAGATGTATCCTGCGCTTTATTCCAGCCTGATTTTTCTAGGAATTATTGCATTATATTTCTTTGATAAAAGTCGAAATTATAAAAAGCCCCTTTGGATTTTTGGAATTCTAAATAGCATCATTATGGTGCTCGGTTATACATACAAACACTATTATTAATCTTCTCCTAAATCAGAAAATTATTTTTTTAGCTGATTCAAAATATCATTAATCATTTCGATTTGTACTCTCTGAATTTCGATTAATTCTTGCTGCTGATGCAAAATTAAATGATCTAATTTTTCATGCATCATTCTTATTTCTAACTCTGATTTTAGGTTAATCATATAATCCTTTTTAGCTCTATCACGGTCTTTTTCTTCCTGACGATTTTGACTCATCATAATTACCGGAGCTTGTAAAGCAGCAACGCATGACAAAATCAAATTAAGCAATATAAATGGATAAGGATCGAAACCTTTATTTGTCAAAATATAAATGTTAATACAAATCCATAACATTATAAAAATTACAAATAGAATAATGAAGGTCCAGCTTCCACCAAAATCTGCAACTTTGTCTGCTATTTTCTGGCCAAAACTTCTTGATTCCACTTCATCTTCAACTGCACTTACCAATATTTTTTCATCGGTTAAAGATCCTATAACGTTCTTTTCAAGATTAGAAAGAACACCAATTTCTTCAGATAAATAATTAGAAATGTATTTTTCCCGAAATATATTCAATTCATGTATCGAAATATATCCTTCTCTTGTAAATGATGGATAAGCTGCAACAATTAATGCCAATATTGGACTTTGTATGGACTTCCCTGAGACTTTTTCACTTTCAGGATAAGAAATATGCGAAAGTGCACTTTTAAACATTCCGTTTGTTTTCATTTTAATAAATTTATATAAGCTAATTTACTCTTTTAATTCGCTTTATAATAACAACTTTAATCCTGTCTTACTATTTTTTAATATTGTAAACAGAATGTTAATGACTAATTTCTTTAACTAATTACTACCTCTATTTACAAAAAACACATTACTTTTAACATTTCAAACTAACAATTCAATTTTATAATTGTGACAAAAAATATGATTATCCAAAACATAAGTGCTTTAAAGAGCCACTATTCTATAAACTACGGAATCAAAACTAAGACGGAAGATTTTACTGAGAAGCTTTTTTATACGCTATTTGACTCTAATGCTCCTTTAGATAAAAGCATCAATGAACTTGAAAAATGCTTTAAAGAAATTGCGATAATAGCTTGCAAAAAATCAGAAAATTCATGTGAATCGATTTGGGAAAAGTTTCTAGAAAAACTACCTACAGTTTTGGAAAAATTAATTCAAGACGCAACATATATTTTAGAGAATGATCCCGCATCAAACAGCATTGAAGAAGTATACCTGGCTTATCCTGGCTTTTACGCTATTGCCATATACAGACTAAGCCACGAATTATACAAACTGGACTTATTATTGTTTTCAAGATTAATGAGCGAATATGCTCATCGAATTACAGGAACTGATATTCATGCAGGCGCAACAATTGCTTCGCCGTTTTTTATTGATCACGCAACAGGAATTGTAATTGGCGAAACAACAGTTATAAAAAAGCACGTAAAAATATATCAAGGTGTAACTTTAGGAGCATTAAGCATTACTAAGGAAATGAAAAATGCTAAAAGACATCCTACTGTCGAAGAAAATGTTTGCATTTATGCCAACGCAACAATATTAGGTGGCGAAACCACTATTGGCAAAGACAGTATTATTGGCGGAAATGCATGGATTACCAAATCTATCCCAGAAAAATCAATTGTAACCAATACTACTACAACCGAAGTTAAAGTAAAAGAAAAAAGATAATATGAACACTCATACATTAGTAAACCTGATAGGAAACACCCCCTTGATGGAAACAGTGAATTTAGTTAAAAACAAAAACGTCAAACTTTTATTAAAGCTTGAAGGAAATAATCCTGGCGGAAGTGTAAAAGACAGAGCTGCATATAATATGATCTTTTCTGCAATGGAAAGAGGCGATATTAAAAAAGGTGACAAACTTATCGAACCAACAAGTGGTAATACTGGAATTGCACTTGCAATGATTGCACAATTAATGGGTATTGATATCGAATTAATACTTCCTGAAGATTCTACCAAAGAACGTGTACAAACTATGCGTGCTTATGGCGCTACAGTTATTTTAACACCTGCTAGCGAAGGAATAATCGGTTCTAGAGATTATGCCGAAAGAAAAGTTGCCGAAGGCGGATATATTATGCTTAATCAGTTTGCAAACGAAGACAACTGGAAAGCACATTATAAAACTACTGGCCCAGAAATCTGGAATGATACCGATGGAAAAGTAACTCATTTTGTTTCGGCAATGGGAACTACAGGAACAATTATCGGGACTTCGACTTATCTTAAAGAGAAAAATACGAATATTCAAATTATAGGAGCGCAACCTAGCGATGGATCTCAAATTCCAGGAATAAGAAAATGGCCAATAGAATATTTACCAAAAATATTTGATGCAAAAAAAGTAGATACTATTGTAGATGTAAGCGAACAAGAAGCACGCGATATGACTAAAAGATTAGCGCTAGAAGAAGGTGTTTTTGCAGGAATGAGTAGCGGAGGTTCTGTTGCTGTAGCCTTAAAAATTGCTAATCAACTAGAATCTGGAGTAATTGTAGCCGTAATCTGTGATCGTGGCGATCGTTATTTATCTTCCGATTTATTTGATTAATAAAGAAAGGTTCAAAGTTTCAAAGGTTCTGAGGTACTAAGGTTTTTAAAAACTTGCTACAAAATCTTTGCAACTTTGTTTTCTTAGAACCTTAAAAAAAGACACAAAATTGCAAAGACTCTGGACTTGACACAAAAAAATCTTTGAACCTTTGTTACTCAGAACCTTTGAACCTTAAAAAATTAATTTCTCAGAATTATTATAAGGAAAAACGATTGTAAAAGTTGCTCCTTTATTTCTCCCAAGACTCATTGCACTTAATTTACCACCGTTTTTATCTATTATCTTTTTACATAAATAAAGTCCAATACCTGTAGAAGTTTCGTTGGCAGTTCCTAATTTACTCATTTTGGTAAACTTTTTAAATAACTCTTCTATTTGGCTTTGATCAAAACCAGTTCCATTATCCGAAACAGTAAAAACTAACTTCTCATTATCCTCAAAAATACGCAATAAGATTTCGCTTCCTGAGTAAGAAAATTTTATGGCATTACTTATCAAATTTACAAGAACCTGAATTAGCAATCCTTCATCTATTTTAAGCACAGCTTCGTCAACAGTAATATCCGAAACCAACTTAATATTTTTTTGAGCCAAAAGCTGAGATACTTGCTCTTTTACAGCTGGAAGAATTGGCGCTATCTGAATTGTTTTTAGTACCGAACTAGATTTAGCAATTTCATCTTGCTGTTTTAATAATTTAATGAAATTTTCGATATATCGAAACTGCAAATCTGTTGACTCGCAAATTAATTCGGCCATGTTCTTAACCGATTCTGATGGATTCTCTTCAATAATAAGTCTCGCCAATCCTTGAGGGTTTCCTGCAAAATTTCTTAAATCGTGAGAAATCATATAAATCAAATCCTGCTTTTCATTTATAAAACTCTCCGCTTCATCGATAGATTCCTGAATATTACGCATTAATAATCCAGCTTCATCCTCGTATTGAGATGGCAAAACAGATAACTTTCGAGCAGTTCTATAATTATCCAATGCTTTAGACGCTACAACAATTGGCTTTATTAATTGACTTATAACCACCAACGTAACCAGAGTAGCAAACAAGGTCATGATTAAAGAAAAAATTAAAATAGAATTAGCCGAAACTGTATTGTTACCATAAAGAACAAAAAACAAAATCCCGATTAACGGAATATGAATGCCTATAAAAGCAACAAAGAGAAATTTAAATGCATAACTTTTCTTCAAAAAACTAATCTTCGACAAGATGTGATACAACTTCATAAAAATAGTATAAGTTCCTGATAAGCCATAGAATTTGGGGTTCTAGATTAAAACAAAGTTAACTTTTAAACACAAAATAAATGTTAAATAAAAGAAATTGATAAAATTTTTCCCAAATTAAATTTATAAAAGTTTACAAACCCTTATTTTTGCGCTATGGGAAGAAAAAATACAGACAAAGTTGTCTTTCATCAAATACAAGTCCTTGATGCTGGAGCAAAAGGCGTATCGGTAGCAAAAGCTCCCGACGGAAAAGTAATATTTATCCCGAACGTAGTTCCGGGAGATGTGGTAGATGTGCAAACCTTTAAGAAGCGTAAAGCGTATTATGAAGGAAAAGCCGTGAAATTTCATGAATTATCAGAACATCGCATCGAACCAATTTGCGAGCATTTTGGTGTTTGTGGAGGATGTAAATGGCAAAACATGAAATACAGCCAACAGTTGTATTACAAACAAAATGAGGTTAAAAATCACTTACAACGTATAGGAAAAATTGAGCTTCCGGAATTTGAAAATATTTTAGGTTCAGAAAAACAGTTTTTTTACAGAAATAAAATGGAATTTTCATTTTCGAATAGCCGTTGGTTAACCGAAAAAGAAATTGATAGCACCGAAGATTTAGGAAATCGTAATGCATTAGGTTTTCATATTCCTAAAATGTGGGATAAAATCCTAGACATTAATAAATGTCATCTACAAGAAGATCCATCTAATGCAATTAGAAACGAAATCAGAGCTTTTGCTAATGAACATAATTTAGCATTCTTTAACCCAAGAGAACATTCTGGTTTATTAAGAACGTTTATGATTCGTACAGCTTCGACTGGAGAAATCATGGTATTGATTCAGTTTTTTGAAGAAGATAAAGCTAATCGTGAATTAATCTTAGATCATCTTTACGAAAAATTCCCGCAAATTACATCACTACAATATGTTGTAAACGGAAAAGCAAACGATACTATTTATGATCAGGATGTGAAACTATATAAAGGTAGAGATTACATACTGGAAGAAATGGAAGGTTTAAAATTTAGCATCAATGCAAAATCCTTTTACCAAACCAATTCTGATCAAGCTTATGAGTTATACAAAATAACACGTGACTTTGCAGGTCTTTCTGGCAATGAAACAGTTTATGATCTTTACACAGGAACAGGAACAATTGCTCAATTTGTATCTAAAAAAGCAAAAAAAGTAATTGGTGTAGAAAGTGTTCCAGAAGCAATTATAGACGCTAAAGCAAATGCTGAACGCAATAATATTACCAATTGTGAGTTTTTTGTTGGAGACATGAAAGTTGTGTTTAACGAAAGTTTTATTGCTACACACGGTAAACCAGACGTTATTATTACCGATCCACCTCGTGACGGAATGCACAAAGACGTAATTGAACAAATTATGAAAATTGCTCCAAAAAAGGTAGTTTACGTAAGCTGTAACTCGGCTACGCAAGCACGTGACTTAGCGTTAATGGACGAAAAATACAAAGTAACCCGCGTAAGACCAGTAGATATGTTCCCGCAAACACATCACGTAGAAAATGTTGTACTTTTGGAACTTCGCTAAGTTCTAAATAAACAAAAACGTGTGAAGCATAAATCACAAACAATAAATGAAAAAAATACTTTCTATAATAATCATAATTGCCTTCGCTTTTTCAGGATGTGAGAAAGATGATATTTGTGATGCCAATACACCTACGACACCTCGATTGGTAATTTCTTTTTATGACCGTGGCAATACTTCTGTTCCTAAAAACGTAAGAAACCTAAAAGTGATTGGCGAAAAGATGACTGATGGTATTATCTTTAATGAGAATGCACTTATTGAGTCAGACAAGTACATCACTAATGGAAATAAGATTTCTATCCCGCTTAAAACAAATGCAGAAAGCACAACGTATCGTTTTATTCTAAATTATAATGATCCAAATGCGGCTTTGATAAACGAAGATAGATTGACATTTAATTATACTCATCAAAATATTTTTGTTTCTAGAGCATGTGGTTATAAAACTACTTTTCAATTAGATCCAAGAATACCATTTGTTCACACCGATTCTGATAATCTTGAAGGTTTTTGGATGCAAGTTGTTACTGTAGAAAAGTTTAACATTGAATTAGAAAATGAAACACACATCAAAGTATATTTTTAGTTTTTGCCTTATGTTGTCTTTGTTTTTGGTTCAAGCCCAAGAAACACCTGCAACCAAAAATCCGATAACACCCAAAACAGAAGAAAAACCTGTAAAGACAACTCCTAAAAAAGAGACTAAACAGGAAGCTAAAAAAGACAGTATTCCTGCAAAAACAGACCGTTATGGAGTACGCGTAGGTGTCGATTTATATAAACTAACTCGTGGTTTATATGATTCTGACTATAAAGGTGTAGAATTTGTAGGAGATTATCGATTATCTAAAAAGTATTATCTAGCTGCCGAAATGGGTGTCGAAAATAAAACTACCGATGATGACAGAATGAACTCAACTGCAAAAGGTACTTACCTAAAAGCTGGATTCGATTATAATTTGTATGAAAACTGGCTTGATATGGAAAACATAATATCAATTGGTTTACGTTATGGTTTCAGTACATTTAGTCAAGAATTAAATACATACAAAATATACAACTCAGATCCGTATTGGGGAGAACTTCCTCCTGAGGTTTCAGGTCAAAAATTTAGTGGGTTATCTGCAAGTTGGCTAGAAGTAAATGCAGGAGTAAAAGTAAAAGTAGTCAACAATATATTTGTAGGTTTCAGTGTGCAATTAAAAACATTGGTTACAAACAAAAAACCAGACAACTTTGATAATCTTTATATTCCAGGATTCAACCGAACATATAACGGTAATTTCGGAATTGGTTTTAATTATACTGTTTCTTATTTCATCCCTATTTATAAGAAAAAGGTAGTAATACCAGAAACAAAAGCCAAAAAATAATATAATCTTACAAT
>NZ_JPRM01000012.1 GCF_000737695.1 Flavobacterium hydatis | reverse complement strand
AGACGCACTGCGGTGCGTCTCTAACTGTGTGCCTCTACCTGTGCATGATGATACCTTTGTCAAAGTTTTGAACTTTGACAAAGGTTGCGCCGAAACTTTGTAGATTTTGATTATGGATTAAGATTACGGAGACGCACTGCGGTGCGCCTCTACCTGTGCGCAAAGATACGTTTGTCAAAATTTCATTTAATAGTATATACTCTATTTTACATATAGCCTTTACTCTCTTTATTCTATTCTCTTTATTCTATTCTCTTTCTTCCGCGAAAGGGATGGTCGCTGGCTACCGAAGTAGCGCAAACAGCCCGACAGCATTAAGGAAAGGGGCGCATATAGACATGCTTAATTTGCCCCTTTTCTTAATGGTGGCTCGCCCAAAGCTTAATTATAACCAATAAAAAAACGCACCCCGTTAAGAATGCGTTTTTAATAATAATTATTTTTTTTAACCTTTTAAGCTTAATAATTATTTATCGATTGATCCTAAAACACGTTTCATAAACGTATTTAATGCTTCTTTTTTATCGGTTCCCTGAACTACCATTTTATGTACTTCTAATGCTCCGTACATATTAGAAATCAATTCGCCGATTACATCTAATTCTTCATCTTTTAAAGATGGTATTTCGGTCATTGCTTCCAAAACCTCAATAGTTTCGATGATATAATCCTGATCGTTTTCTTCTATAAACTGCGTTAATTGTTTTATTACTGGTAATTTCATTTTTTTATTGTTTAAAGTTTAAGGTTTTAAAAAGTTTAAGGTTCAAAGTTTGCGAGTAAAAATTGCTCGATGAAGTTTAACTGTTAAGTTCGTCAACTTTAAACATTAAACTAAAAAAACTTTAAAGAATCTCGTTTACTAACTCGATTAACACTTCTTGTTTGTTGGTTTGTGTTTCGTTTACCAATTTACCATTTACAAATGTTGCAAATGTTGGCAAGTTACTCACATTAGCTAATTTTCTTGATTCTGGTGAATTTTCAGCATCTACCAATACAAAAGTTAATGCATCATTTTCTGTAGCTAATTTTTTGAATTTTGGTTTCATTATGCGGCAATTTCCACACCAAGAAGCCGAATATTGCACGACAACTTTCTCATTTTTAGCAACTAAATCTGCTAAAGTATCTTCATTTAATTCGATTAACATTTCTTTTTATTTTTTGAGGTTCTAAGCTACTGAGGTTCTAAGTTGCTAAGTTTTTTAGCTTCTTTTTCTCAGTCTCTTTTGAATAATTTACGGCACGAAGATTCTAAGTTACTAAGGTTTTAAGAGTAAATCTTAGAACCTTAGCATCTTTATATCTTAGAAACTTTTTTAAAATTAGTTTGCGCTTAAGTACTCAGCTGTACTTAATCTATCTGCGCTCATTGCTTCTTTTCCAGCTTCCCAGTTTGCAGGACAAACTTCTCCTTTTTCTTGGATATGTGTGTAAGCATCTACCATACGTAAGTATTCGTTTACGTTACGACCTAATGGCATATCGTTTACACTTTCGTGGAAGATTTTTCCTGTTTCATCAATTAGGTAAGTAGCTCTGTAAGTTACGTTTGAACCTTCGATGATAACTGAATCTGTTTCTTCGCTGTAGCTTGTAGATTCGATATCTAGGATACCTAAAATGTTAGCTAAGTTACGGTTTGTATCTGCTAAGATTGGGTAAGTTACTCCTTCGATTCCACCATTGTTTTTTGGAGTGTTTAACCAAGCGAAGTGTACTTCGTTTGTATCACATGAAGCTCCGATTACGATTGTATTTCTTTTTTCAAATTCTGGTAATGCAGCTTGAAAAGCGTGTAATTCTGTTGGACATACAAAAGTGAAATCTTTTGGGTACCAAAACAAAAGTACTTTTTTGTTATTGTTTACTGCTTCTTCAAAAACATTGATTTTTAAATTATCTCCCATTTCTGAGATGGCATCAATTGCAATACTTGGGAATTTTTTTCCTACTAAAGACATATCTTTCGTTTTTAAATTAATTATTTATTTGATGCAAAAATAGTATATAAACCCTCCCGGAAACAATAGGATGCGATTATAAATATTTATCTATTAATAAATTTAAACTATATCCAAAAGATTTGTTTTTCTAAATTATTGAAGTTCAATATTTACAGGTAATTTTCCGATACAATTAGAATTTTCTAAAAGTTGAATTCCTGCATTTTTTTGAAACGTAATAAAATCCTGATATACTTCGATAAGTCCTAAAGCTTGTTTTGTATTCGGAATTATTGGTAAAACATAAGGATTTCCGAAAACGTACAGTACACATTTTTTGGTTTTCAATAATTTTCCTAAAAGTGCTAAAACCTGTTCTTCGATATCGAAGTTGTTTAGTGGTTTTGCTTTTGGTACAAACAAGGATATAATAATTGTATCGTATGGCTCTAAATCTTCTTCGACTGAAGAAATTGTAATACTTCCTGCTTCGATTGCAAATTCTGGGCTTGCTAATTGTGTATTTAATGTTTTAAAGAAATCATTATCGACACTTTTGTATAAGCTTAACTTGGCAAGTGTATTATTTTTATGTGCTTTAAAAACAGTTTCGGTATTAGAATTATCTATAATTTTTGTGATACTGTTTTGCGCTATTTTTTCGTTTAATAAAGCTGTTTTCTCAAAATCCAGAATTCCTGATCCTGCTTCTGCCTGATTTAGGATTCCTGCTTTTTCTTTGCATTTCCAGATTCTGTTAAAACTTTCTTCTATGCGTTCTGGCGATGCGTTTTCTAGAATTGCCTGAATTCCTTCGGGTACATTCTCTGCAAAACACAACACATCGTTTCCTGCATTAAATGCTTCCCATTCTAGTTGTCCTTTTACATCGTATAATTTTGATACGCTGTGCATATTTAATGCATCTGAAATCACTAAACCATCATACCCTAATTGTTCTCGCAACAGGGTTTCGATAATAGGTTTTGATAATGTTGCTGAAGTATCTTTTCCTGAGTTTAAAGCCGGAACGGCAAGATGTCCTATCATAATTGAATCGACATTATGCTCGATTCCTTTTATAAATGGATATAATTCGTTTTCTAATAATTCTTCTAATGTTTCTTTTAAAACTGGTAATCCTAAATGAGAATCTACATTGGTGTTTCCGTGTCCGGGAAAATGTTTTAAGCATCCTAAAACTCCAACATCTGACATTCCTCTTAGATATTCTAATGCAAAATGGGAAACTTTTTCTTTGTTTTCTCCAAACGATCGATACCCAATAACTGGATTATCGGGATTATTATTTATATCTGCCAGAGGTGATAAATTATACTGTATCCCTGCCGATTTAAGGTCTTGCCCTATTTGTTTTCCTACTTCGTAAACCAAATCCGATTGGCTTTCTGGCAAGGCTCCAAGGGTAATTGCATAAGGATATTGTGGTGTTTTCTCGACACGCATTGCCAATCCCCATTCGGCATCGATACTTATTAAAAGTGGCGTTGGAGCACATTTCTGGAAACGCTCTATTCTTTCTTTTAATTGTTTATAGCTATCATCGTTAAAAACGATTTTTTTATTGCCTTCGTAATTAGTTGCGGCACTGGCACGACTATGAAAAAATGTAAGTCCGCCAATATTATATTCTCGAATTAATCGTTCGGTTTCCTGAATATTTTCTTCGGTATCATTTATAAAAACTGCAGGAAAGAAAAACTGTCCTACTTTTTGTTGCAATGTTTGTGGTATTTTGCTCATTAGTTAATTGTTTTTTTCATGCATACACTATTATCCATAACGTCATACGGAGGATAATTGGGTATTATTGAATATTCTGCTTTTTTGTATAGAGATATAGCTTCTGGTTGGTTTATGCCAGTTTCTAAAATGGTTTGTTTGTATTCTATTTCTGAAGCCCAAAGTTCTAATTCGGCTAGAATTCTATATGCAATTCCTTTTTTGCGGTAATCAGGATGTACAAACATTCTTTTTATCTCGACAGTTTGATCATCATATCTCCTAAAAGCACCACAACCTGCCGCTACTCCATCTTCATAATACACAACTACATGTTTTATCTTATCGGTTTTATTAAACTGATTATAAAAATCATGATCTTCTCCGTCTCTAATTTTTAAATCCTGATCTAATAAATAAACCAGATTTGTAAAATCGATATTGTCTGATGTTGTTCTCTTTAATGTAATCATGATGATAAAATTTCTAACATGTTATAGTTACATTTTCTGTTTGAGATAGTACTAAAACATACAATTATTTTTAACCATATAAGTAATGTAAGTCCAATTAAGTTTTATGCCGATTGGCTAAGCTTACATTTACTTATATTGCTTATATGATTAATTTTTATAATAATAATTTTCTATTCTATTAAAGCTTCTTTTTCTTCTGCTTTGCAAGTAGTGCTTTGGTTTGCAATGCTTTTTCGAGTCTGTTTTTAAACCTAAAAAGTTTTGGCATTCCTTCTAGTCTATCTTCAAGTGTAATTTCTTCGTAAATTAGAATGGCTTTTTCTAATATCCGAATTTCATTATCTATATCATTCTGGTTTTTATAAATGGTTGCCAATCTATCATAAGAGTGATTTCCTTTAAAACCTTCATTGCTATTCTCTTCGTATAACGCAATTGCTTTTTCAATCTCTCCTGCTTTTTCAAATTCAATTGCTTTCAGGTTGCGTTCAACCTGTATGTTTTCATTGATTTCCATGGATGTTATATTCTAATTAAATCTTATTCTATCTTCTTACCAAAATCTTTTGGAAAGAATAAAAATCGTGAAAGTATTACTCCCGGAATTGTGGCCAAAAATACCCAAATAAAGAAGTTTCCGTATCCTAAATATTCCTGAATATACCCACTTACCATTCCTGGCAACATCATTCCTAATGCCATAAATCCTGTTGCAATAGCATAATGTGAAGTTTTTGATTCTCCCTCGGCCACATAAATTAAATACATCATAAAAGCCGCAAACCCAAAACCGTAACCAAACTGTTCTATAATTACAACTGCGTAGATATAATAAATAGATGATGGATGAAAATAAGCCAACAATATAAAACCTATAATAGGTAAATGCATTGTTAGGATCATAGGAAGCATCCATTTAGTAAGTCCATGTCTAGAAATAGCAATTCCGCCTAAAACTCCGCCAAGCATTAATGCAATTAATCCGAAGGTTCCGTAAATCAGACCGATATCTTCGGTGTCTAATCCCATTCCGCCTTTTTCAATTATTTTGTTGTTTCCTTTTGTATCAACAAGTTGATTTACAAAATCTATTCTAGGTTTATTTAGACTTTTATATTCTTTTGCATCTTTATTTTCTACCTCTTGTAATAGGTTTTTCGAGTTTCTTTTCTCTACCTGAATTGGTAATTTAGCATACAGGAGTTTCAGTTCTTCATCTGATAATTTTTCTCCTGTCTTGATTTTTGAATTGTAAATTGCTAAAGCTTTACTCTGATTTTCATCCGAACTTGTTTCGACTAATTCATATCTTATTGGATCTACTAAAAATGGGGTTAGCATTTTCATTAATTGAGATTCTCCTAATCTGAATAATAGGATAAAAGCTAGCGCTAAAAGAATTTGTTTTTTCTTAAAGAAACTTGCAAAAACAGATGCAAAACTTTGATCTGCAATTTCTTTTGCTGTTCCTGCTGCATTAACCTCTGTTCTCGGTGTTGAAAAATAGTTGTAAGTAGTTATAAACGTCATTAATAACCCGACAAAAATCATTGTATATGACCATGCTTTGCGATTATCTCCGTATTTATGTTCCAGATAACCTGCCAAAAGCACTATTAATCCGTTCCCTGCCAACATCGAAAGTCTGTAGAATGTACTTCGGATTCCGAGAAAAAAAGATTGTTGGTCTTTAGGTAAAACCAATAAATAAAATCCATCGCTTGCAATATCATTTGATGCTGAGGCAAAAGCCGCAACCCAAAATATAGCCAAGGTCATTATGAAGAAATTATTTAGCGGAATTGTAAATCCGACAATTAAAAACGCAATTGATATAATTAATTGCATCGACAAAAACCATTTTCTTTTGGTTCCGTTTAGTTCTATAAACGGGCTCCACAATGGCTTAATTACCCAAGGTAGATATAATAAACTGGTATAAACACCAATATCTTCATTTGTAATTCCTAAGTTTTTGTACATAAGTACCGAAACCGAAATAATTACCGCATAAGGTAATCCAGATGCAAAATTCAAGAATGGAATCCAAAACCAAGGTTTATTATTTTCTGTTTTCATCTGTTATTTCAGCTACGTTTATTTTAAATCCTTTTTTTAAATCTATAATAGTTGGAGTACTTTCGTTTGCGTAGTAATCGATAAATGTGATTGCACATGCCTTAAATTTCTTCATCGTTCTTTCTGAAAGGACAAAATAAATAGAACCATCTATTTCATGAACTGTTAGTTTATCGATAATTTGCGTAGCATCATTTATATCAAGTTTTGCTTCACTTTCGGCTCCATAAACTACAATGTAACGTACTTTGGTATTTAGCGGGTATTTAACTTTAAACGAATAATTAACACTATCTTTTACAAACTCGCTTACCGTAGGAACATCTGCCACAACCTTTCTAAGATTAGGAACTGCTAACGGAATTGCTGGATATTTGTATTGATTCTCCGCTAAAAGGCGTACTACGTCCTGGTTTTTATTAATAAGCAGTTTGGCACTAAAATAAGCACTTCCGGTTACGTTCTTAAAACTTCTGGCATAATCTACCTGATTTGGGATTTCTGATGGAAGGTTCCAACTTTTATCACTATCAGCTCTAATTTTATACGGACTATGCCCGATATAAATAGCTGTATTATTAGAATTTTCTGACCACCATTTTACTAATTTAGAATAATTAGCTCTTGTATTATTCATACTCCAATACAGTTGCGGCAAGATATAATCAATCCATTTTTGGTCCATCCATAAGATAGGATCTGCATATAAATCATCATAATTAGATGTCGATTGTGTATCTGAACCCTTTGGATCTTTAGATTTATTACGCCAAACTCCAAAAGGACTAATCCCAAATTGTACCCAAGGTTTGCAGCTTTTTATTGTAGTTGATATGGTCTGAACAAAACTGCTCACATTTGCTCTACGCCAATCGGGTAGACTAAGTCCATTACCATATTTTTTATATGAGGCTGTATCGTTAAATTGTTTTCCTGGTACGGCGTAAGGATAAAAATAATCATCAAAATGAATTGCATCTATATCATAATTCTCTACAACCTCTTCTACAATCGTTGTTAAATGTCTTTGTACTTCGGGCAAAGCTGGATCATAATATAATTTTCCTCCATATTCTATCATCCATTCTGGATGTGTTATTGCGTCGTGATTTGTGTATAAACTATCTTTTTTTAAGTCGAATGTTGCTCTATATGGGTTCATCCAGGCATGAAACTCAAATCCTCTTTCGTGCGCTTGTTCTATCATCCAAGCCAGAACATCGTAATATGGTTTTGGTTCCTGACCTTCTTTTCCTGTTAAGTAACGAGACCAAGGCGCTAGCTTTGTTGGGTAAATAGCATCACCAACACTACGTACTTGTACAATTACTGCATTAAAATTAAGTTTTTTATAAGTATCTAATATTTCAAGATAATCAGCTTTTTGTTTTTCAGCATTATCTACTCTACTTTTAGGCCAGTCTATATTAACAACAGTTGCGATCCAAACTCCTCTAAATTCGTTTTTAGGATGCAGATCTTTTTTCTGAGCAGTTATACTCCACCCTGAAAATAAAAAAATTAAAAAAAATAATATTATGTGCTGATTTTTATGCATTTCAATCTTAATTTATACAGAAACCAAAAATAGTTTTTTTAGTGAAGTTTACAGGATAATTTATTAATAAAAATTTATAACTCACAGAAAGGTAAGCTTTAATAAACCCAAACAGAGTCTACATTTAATTAAATAACTATATATGAACTATATAAAGTCATTTTTAATAAGAATTAAATCTGATTTTAAAATCGTATTTTCATTATAGTAAACTCCTGCCCTGACTTTAAAAAAGTAATTTGAGTATCGACTAAACCAAACTTTTCGTAAAAAGACTTTTTGTTTACTCTTGCATTGCACCAAACTCGTTTTATACCATTGTTTTTAGCACGTTGTAATATATACTCTAAGAGCATTGTTGCAAAACCTTGTCCTTGTTGTGCTGTTAATGTTGCCAGTTTTCTGAATTGCATTTCCTCATTATCTTCAAAACATGAAACAATAGCAACAAGTTCAGATTCATTATACAATCCAAAATGTATTCCTAGATCATCTTCTTTTAATTGTACAAATTCAAAAGGCATATCTGGCCACATCACTTTATGCCTGATTTCCCAAGTTTCCGAAGCTGGAATCTCCTTGATTATCATAATTGCTATTCTTTAATTGGATAAGAATCCAAATTTAGAATTTATTATTACAAGAGAACCAAGTTTGGCTCACAAAGCTTTTATAAAATTTTACAGAATTCACCTATATTAAACATCAAAGATATTCGTGTTTTTTAGTTTATAATCCTCTTCAATAAAAACTGCATCATTCTATTTTTCAATTAAATACAAAATCCATTCTTAAAAAATCCATAAAAAATAAATAAGATATATCTTTCGATTTCAGTTTATAATAATTAATTTTAATGTCTAAATATTAATTACTCTAACAATTCACACGTATGAAAAAGTTCTTTTTAATCACGCTATTATGTATCAGTGCAAACAGTTTTGCCCAATTAGTACAATTTGGACCTATAGTTTCTTCTAACATAACTTCTATCCTAACAGATGATTATAGCTCTGATAGTTCAGGAACTTCAATGGGTTTTGGAGGATTTGCAAGAGTTAATTTATTAATGTTTTATGGACAAGCAGAATTTGGATATGCACAATCTAAATTTACAGTTTCTGAAACCGGAATTGCTAATACCGACTATAAATTATCAGGAACTGAAGCTACTCTTATTGTAGGTTTTAAAATTATTCCTTTAGGAAAACTAGGAAACGTAAGGATTTTTGGTGGTTACAACTGGAAAAACTATTCTAATATAGATGCCAATAATGACTTAAACTACATCGACATTGTAAAAAACAACAATAGCTTCCTTGGTGGTGTTGGTGTCGATTTATGGAAATTTACTCTAGATTATAGATATTTAGCTGGAGTTACAGATATTGATGCATCTGGTTTAAATGCTAAAACGGCTGTTTCGAATATCAGTTTAGGTTTTAAATTCTAAAAAAATTATCATCGTATTATATAAACGAGAATCTAATTTTAAAATTAGGTTCTCGTTTTTTTTGCCCTTTCATAAAAAATTCAACATTTTACTGTTTCCCATAATCTTTGGAATAATTTTCTTTTGTATTTTTATGAAATAAAACAAACTATTTTTAACCTTAAACCATATTGAGAATGGGAAAATTTGTAATAACAAAAAGAACTAACGGAGAGTTTCAATTTAACTTAAAAGCTGGTAACGGACAAACGATTCTTGCAAGCGAAGGATATTCGGCAAAAGCAGGTTGTTTAAACGGAATCGAATCGGTAAAAACTAATTCGCAAGACGATTCAAAATTTGCAAGAGAAACAGCTAAAAATGGCAAACCTTATTTTAATCTAAAAGCTAGTAATGGGCAAATCATCGGAACTAGCGAAATGTACGAAAGCGTAGCAGCAAGAGAAAACGGAATTGAATCGGTAAAAAACAATGCTCCATCTGCAACTACAGATGACCAAACTAGCTAAAAATAGTTTAAACATATCTCTTATAACATCAAAAACCACTCTTATCGAGTGGTTTTATTTTTTAAGAGCTGTCTACTATATCTTTTTCTTTTTTTGACAGGAAAAAGAATTCTGCAACAACCTAGGTTAGAATTTTGGTTTGTAACTAAAAAATAAAGCAAAAACTCGATATCTGACATAATTCTTAACTAAACGTTAAAATATATAAAATTCTTTTTTAAAATAAAAACTAACTATCAGTTAGTTAAATATTTTTTTAGAGTACATTTACTAATAAAATTAATATAAATTATGAAAACAGGAGTAGTAAAATTTTACAATGAAGCAAAAGGATTTGGATTCATTACAGAAGAAGGTACAGGACAAGACATTTTTGTTCATGCATCAGGTTTAAAAGAACAAATTAGAGAAAGTGACTCTGTTCAATTCGAAGTAGTTGACGGAAAAAAGGGTAAAAACGCAGTTGAGGTTACAGTAGCTTAATACTCGTATCGATTACGTTTGCCTATTGGTTTAATATGAAGATAAAAGAATAATATTCGATATACTCTCAATAATAAAACCCGACACATTACTCACAACAGTTTGAAAAACAAAAAAATCCTGTAAACAATGTTTACAGGATTTTTTTTGTGGAATTACTAAAACCTCATCTTTATTTTCAAAGTGATCGAATTAAGGTTTTAGAATTGTTTTCAATACTACAAAACATCATTCTTTTTAGATAATAACACTCCTCTTATTCACTAAGCTAAAAAGACTATCTAACAATTCAGGTAAATGCAATCCTCTTTTCTGTAAATATTCCTAAGTATTAATACTCAATATAAATATTTTAAAAACAAGTATTTATACGCTTAACCCATTGTAATTCTTAGACTTACTTTACTTGATTATTCTACCATTTTCTTCCGCATACATATATCTATGAAATCAATATCCCCGCGTCGCCGAAAACGGAATCAAAGAGTAGGCAAACATTAAACAATATCTTATTATGCAACCCGTAAATCCATTAACAATGTATGTGCCTATCTATCAAACGACAGACGCACAAGCTCAAGCACTAGCAATATATCAGGCTTTCAACAATCCGATAACAAAAGCGTCTCTAGATAAAATGGCAATTGTACATTATGCCAGAATTGCTCTTGTACCTAATACTAACGGATCTGGTATAGCAGGAATATTAGTTATTACCGAATTCGATGGTAATATGAACTCATATCTAGAAGCTTTTTACAATAATTCCGACACTATCAAAACTGCTTTTATTGCTATTATCCAATTATGGGTAAACAAACCAGCTGACTTTCCTACTGATCCTACGAAACTAACTTATACTATTTTCTCAAATTTCATTAATGAAAGTAATCTTAGCCAATCTGAAGATCTTTATTATGCTTATCCTCAATCGGTAAAACAGATTGTTGCCAAATTTTCTTAACTGTAAGAAAATAACAGAAAAACAAAACAATCTCAGTTGGGCTATCAAGTCCAACTGTTTTTTTATAATTTAAATTTTAATTATATGTCTACCATACAACTCCCAAATGTAGCTAAACCTGATTTACAAGATATACAAGGCCTTATTATAAGAGGTTATACCCATCCTTGTTCTGTACATATGTTATTTAAATTCAGTAAAGATTCATTATTAATTGAGTATATCAGAGGTTTTTTTAAAGATTTACTCCCCTATCTCCAGAATGCCGAAGATTGGGGGCCTTTAAAACCTGAATACATGCTTAACATTGGCCTTACTGCTAATGGAATTGCGATTACTAACCCCGAACTAAATGTTCTTGCTTCAAGTTTCTCTGCAACATTTAAAAAAGGTCCTTGGGACAAAAATAACGCTCAACAATCCCTAGGTGATTATGACGCTGGAGCGCCCAAAAACTGGTGGTTTAATAACATTAAAAATGAAGAAATTCATTGTGTTGTACACGCTTATGCTATGAACCCAGGCGCACTAGATAAAATCGCTGAAATTATAACGGCTGCAGCCAAAAAAAGTAATGAAGCTGTTACTGAATTAAAACCTCTTCTGCCAAATAAAGGAGGATTTAATCAGCCAAAATCAGGCAGATTAGAACAATATCCGCTAATCCCAGATGATTATGTACATTTTAGATACAGAGATTCTATAGACAATCCCGACCTTAATGATAACCCTGCAGGAAAAGACGAACAAGATCTTAACAATTTTCTTATAGGTTACAGTACGCTCCCAAATCCTATACCAGGTCCGCTTTCTGGTCCTGAAGCTAAGTTTGCCAAAAATGGTTGTTATAATGCATTTAGAATCCTTCATCAGGATACAGAAACATTTAATACTTTTTTAGAAGAACAGGCAGAAATAGTTGCTCCAAAAATAAATCAGTCTAAGGAATATACTGTTGAGTGGCTTGCTGCAAAATTATGTGGTCGCTGGCGTAATGGTTCTCCATTGGTACTTTCGCCAGATAAACCTGAACACGATACCTCTAAAAGTACCGATTTTATGTATAAAGCCAATGATGACATGAAAGGTACCAAATGTCCATTTTCTGCACATACAAGAGTTTCAAATCCGCGAGACGAAGGTGTTGAGGTTGCAGGCTCATCGCTTGTACCCCGTATTTTAAGACGCGGAATGGCTTACGGAGCTCCAATAGCAGTTGATCCAAAAGCTGATCGGGGTCTTATAGGTTTGTTTCTTTGTGGTGATTTAAGTAGTCAGTTCGAAACTATTTATGGATGGATTAACCTGAATAATTTTAGCCCTGTTTTTCCTCCTGCCGATAATACTCCGCAAGACCCAATGATTGCCAATCGCATCGTGCCTGCGCAAAGTAATATTGACCCAAATTTTACTATACCAATGCCTGATGGATCAAAAATTATAATCCCTGGTCCTCTGCCGCAATTTGTAGTTACTAGAGGAACAGCTTACTTCTTATTACCTTCTATCTCGTCTCTTAAAGGAATAGCAGAAGGCACGGCTTAAATAAAAAATTGAATTATTACTTTAATGATTGAAGAAACAAAAAAACCTGTAAACAATGTTTACAGGTTTTTTTATGGAATTAACAATCAGACAATTTAACCTTTATAATAACTTCATTTTTAATAATATAAACATATCAATACTACTCGTTTTTTTTAGATTCTATCCGTGTTGACCTGAATTTGTTGGAGGTGTAATTTTTATTTTATCCTCTTCGCTTTCCCCTCCAATAATTGTCTTCATGTTTTTGAATTCAGCTACTTTAAATTTATCTAAAGATAATTTTTTGACCGTTTTAACTTCTTGTTTTTTCATAGATTTAGGTATAAGGTTATTTTTTTTAAGTGAATATACTACCTCCTGTAATCAGTTAAAAACTCTTGTAGTCGGAATTTATAAATTTCGCCCATAAAATTCTACAAGCTGCTTACTACAATATATATATTGTGGTACATAGATACTTACTCTATAGGAAACCTTATTTATGCGGGTGCGGAAAATCTTTACTATTAAAATAGTTTGTCAACATTTTAAAGACATAAAAAATCATGCTAAATTATTGCTCTGTATTTTTTATAAAATAGGATGGCTGATATCCTGTTTTCTTAAAAAAGGCTTTCGAGAAAGATTCAGAATTACTAAAACCTACCTCCTCGGCGATAGCTTTTATGGAATAATTTCTAAATTTTTTATCTTCTCTTAATCTCGTAATAGTATCCTCTATCCTTAGATCATTAATGTATTGACTGAAATTTTTGTTCTTGTATTGGTTAATAGTTTTAGATAAGTATGTACTATTGGTTTCTAATCTTTTTGCAAAATCTGCCAGATTGATATTTGGTTCTAAATAGCCTTTATTTTTTTCAAATTCAGCAATTTTTCCTAAAATTTCATTTGCTTTCTCTTTTGGCAGAACAATTGTTTTTTGATTATTTTCATTTGGTTCAATAACAGTTTCTAAAGCAGACTTGTCTATTTCGTTCTTTTTATTTTCTTCATTATGAATATGTAGTAATTCATTAAGTCTATTTTCATAAAGTTGTTTTTCTTTTTTAGTTTTTAATAAATAAAAAAGAGAAAATCCAAGTCCTATAAGAACAATGAAACCAATACCAATATAAATTCGTTTTTCCTGATTTATTTTTAAAATCACATTTTCCTTTTGCAATAATAAATGAGGTGTATCATAATTTTTGTTAATCTGCTCTCCTAAAATAATATCATTTTTACTTATATAAGAATCTATTTCGAGTAAGCGATTCAAATAATACAGCTGTTTTTCGTTATTTTTTAATTTTTTGTATATTTCAATTAACTGGATGCAGTTATTACGTAAATCTATGGTATTCAAACCGCTCTTAACTAATATAGAATCTGCTGTTTCAAAATTATATATAGCTTTATCTATATCCTTTTCATTTTGTAAAATATTTTTACCTCTATAATAATAGCTAATTGCTAAATTTAATTTATCACTAGTTGGGGTTAGTATTATAATAGCTTTGTCTAATAAAACGGCGCTCTTTAAGAATTCCTTTTTGTAGTTATAGCAAATCCCTTCGTACATAATCAAATATTTATAAAAGCGATTATCCGAGTTTATTTGTTTTTGTAAATCTTTAATATAATAAAGCGCTGTATCTATTTTTTTTAAGCGAATATAAATATCAGCTAAGACCCAAGTTGTGTATACATAATTAATCGAGTGAATATTTTTAGACTTAAAATGATTATAATTTTTTATTATAAGAGGTAAGGCTTCTTTTGATTTTCCGAGCTCAATTTTAATTAATGCTATTTGTTGATTTACCAATAAGTTTTGCTCAATATTTCCTTTTCGCAAAGAATACTTTTCTGCTTCTAAGATATTGGTCAATGAAGCTTTAAGATCCATTTTTTTCATCAAAAAATTACTCTTCAATATATATCCTTTAGCAGGATAATTAAAATCATTGCTTTTTTTAGTTAATGCAATAATTGTGTCTGCATATTGCAATGCAACTGCATCATTTGTAGTGCTCATGGCGGCCATATATAATCCATTTGCCTGGATTATTTTATCCTTTTGTTGTTTTGATTTTTTATAATACACATCCGCATAAAGCGCTTTCGTTTTTTTGCTTATAAAATAATCTTCAAAACGTTTTTCTAATTCTTTAAAAGATGTTCCTTTAAGAGAATCTGGAATAACAAAAGTTTCTTTTTTTTGAGAAAAAAGTGCTGTTGTAAATAATAGTAAAACAATTAAGATAAAGTACTTCATATTCTTGCTGCAATATTTTTATAAAATCTATTCATAAAATCATAACATAACATTTCATAATGCCTTTGTTTTGATCTAAAAACACGATTGATATTCATGTGAATAAGTGATGAAATAAAATCTTCTGAAATTGGAGATGATTTCCTATTTATTATTTCTTTTATTATATCGATTTCTTTTGGGGTTATTTTTACCATATCTATTAATCCTTCTAAATAAACAGGTTCTTGTTTTTCTTGTAAAAATAACACGATTTCATTTCTATAAGTTCGATACAAAAAATCTAATTTCTTATTATTTTCTTTATCGATTTGTTGTTCTTTTTTATAAGCTTGTTGTATAGACTCCACAAAACTAATTCGATTATTAAGAGGAATATTAAAATTTTCTAACAAATCATTAATCATTTGTAGTGAAGCAAATACTCTGGCAATCTCATCATCTTTAGGAGTGGTATTACTAATTAAACTTACTGTTTTTTTGCTGTGATAATAATATAATTTTTCAACTAACTCTATAGTTGTTTCCCCATAACGCTCCATTTCTCGTTTATAAGTTGCCGTTACAACATCGATCACTAAATCATCATCAATCAATCCGCTAAAATGAAACTGCATTAGTTTTATCACTTTTGAGATATCATTTACATCACGCATCTTAAAACGCAATCTTAAATGATTATTAGGATCATTATATCGTACAAAAAACCATTGAAGAATGATTTTTTCTCGAATCAATTCATCTACAATTGGCAAGATGCTTTCAGTTAGAACGCGATCTGCCGAATAATTCCCGCAATAAATTTTGTAATACAACCATTCTTCGCCCAGAATAAAAGTTCTCTTTACTTTTTGCATATGCATATTACTTAAGCATTGTTTTTTATACCAACAATAAATTGATTTGCATAACAGTCCATTTTTCCTTTAACCACTTTGCTGGAAGGAAATAAAAATTCTTCTAAAATAAATTGTGTTTTATTTTTAATTGTTTCAACTAGCATTTCAATACAAGTATCGTTCTCAAGATTAATTACTAATGTATTGTCTCCATCAATCAATGATAAGTATTGATGCTTTTTTATATTCGAAGAAAGAATAGCAGAACGGAATAAACCAGGATTAAAATTTGTTTTATCATTCAATATTTTAAAAAAATCCGGGGATTTATTTTTATTAAAAATCCATTTAGCTTTAGATATAATACAACTCCCAACAGTTACTCTTGGTAAATAATCAAAAAGCTTCTCAAATTTAGTATTAAATCCTATTGCTGATTTACAATTTTCAAATTGCATATCGCATAAAAATTGATAAATTGGTAGTGCATTGTACGAATAATTATGAGCATTAGTTAATCTTGCAATCACCTCTTTATCATGCTTTTTACTCCACAAAATCAATCTTCCCTTTTTTACAAATAACATTAAATCTTCAATGTTTATTTGGTTTGTGACTTGTAAATTAGATTGCCCTAAATACGGTATTTCGTAAGCTCTAAAACTTGGTCTTCTTAATATATTGCCTGTTCTGGATTCTGGCAAATGAATTATTTCGGCAATGATTTTATTATCAAAACGTTCCGAT
Organism: Flavobacterium hydatis; assembly: GCF_000737695.1. Taxonomy (GTDB): domain Bacteria; phylum Bacteroidota; class Bacteroidia; order Flavobacteriales; family Flavobacteriaceae; genus Flavobacterium; species Flavobacterium hydatis. The sequence continues at coordinate 76,826 of NZ_JPRM01000012.1, read as the reverse complement.
TCAAATGCTGTAATTTCACTTGCAAAATTATTTACCCCTTGATTTCCATAACAAAATCGAGCTAATAAATTTGCTGCACTAGAACCGCCAATACTCTGAATTGCAATCCATTCTTTTTCTTGCTCTTCGATGATTTCAAAAACACATGAAAATGTATTTGGCATATTTTCAGTTGAGAAATCTTCATTTTTAAAATCAGAATAATCTAAAGCAATACTAGTTTCATTATTTAGTAGAGCATTTTGTAATTTATTATAAATGATTTTATCTACCTTATTTAAACTTATATGTTGATTATCGTTATTTATTTTTTGCTTTATTCCAATACTATCTAATAGCGGGGTTGAATCGAAATTGTTATTTTGCAAATACCCTATTCCCGTTTCAATATCTAAAGCTTTTACCAACGGAATCATTTCATATTCATATCTTTCAACAAAGGCCTTTTTAAAATTTTCTAATGGTGTGTTTTTAGGCTTTTCAGAAATTTTATTTAAAAATTTTATTGCCTTAGATACCTCAGTCGTATATTTCTTGTCTAATTGGAAACCATTAGAATCAATAAATAAATCAGTTTGAAATAAATATTTTTTATCAAATGAGACTTTTGTCTTCGATAAGTTTTCTATTATGCCTTCATAATACAATACATCGTTCCCTAATTTTTTGTCGATTTTTAATAACTGATTCTCTATTTTATTCGTCAAAGTTTCAACCTTAGTTGCGCTTTCACTTTCTTTTTTGGCTTTACCTTTCAATTTAATTACTGAAGAACTTCCTGTCAATTTAGGCTCTAATTCTGAAATTAAAATTTGATTAAAAATTAATTCTTCAATAAATTCTAAAGCTTCATTTTTGCTAATGTCTTCAGTTATTAAATATGATGCCAGCTCGTCCTTACCTATTCCAACATTGGCTTTTTCTACGATTAAATCTAAATAATCAGTTCGCCTTAATGCCTCAAGAGAATACTTACGTTTGTTATTTTCTAAGGTATATTCTACATATCTGTAAAAATCTCCTAATTGATAAAGTGTACTATTAGGATAAAAAAGTAATTGATTCTGAATTGCCAGATCTGCTGCTAAATTGTTATAAAAACTAGCTACAAACTGCATATCTAAACGTGTTTTTCTATAGAAGAGACTTTTCTTATCTACAAGAGTACTATCGGTAAAATCATCATAGAGATGTATTTTTGTAGTATCAGTAAGTGTCCCTGAACCACACGCAGCAAAAAGTCCAAAAGGAGTACACCGAGTAGACATTCGTATAAGGTATTTTAATATCGAGAACTTAACTTTCTCACTTTTATAAATAGGATAATCTTCTCGATTGCAAAATTTTAAAATCTCCGAATATAATTCTGGTGATGCCAAATATAATGCTTCATTTATATGAGAATCTTCCAGTAATTCCTTTATAGTATCTACGTCAATTGAAAGCCCTTTTGTAAGATTTTTATAAAAATCAATCGAATAAGCAGGTGTACGTATTATGAAAGAAGAAAAAAAGGAAAAATCCATCTATAAATTTTGATATATCAACAACAAAGTAAGAATATTAATAACTAAAATACCGAAATTAATCATTTATTTTAGATTATACTCTTGTTTTTTACTAAAACACAACTAAAATAAATAATGAACTATTCACAAAAATACACTTAAAATCAAGTAATTACATTTTTTCTGTTCTAAAATTTATGAATAAAGACACGATATTTATAAATCTAGACTAGCATAGTTTGCATCTAATAACTTGTTCATCTAGTTTTGATTGCAGAAAATCACAAAAAACAGGATTTAACTTTATGTTTAAAATTACAAGAATACTAATTACCGCTCTCTTGTTTTATAGTTCTTTTTTGTTTGCACAAGTACAAGTAAGAGGAAAAGTAATTGATATAAAAAAAAATCCAGTCGAGTTTGCAGAGGTTTTATTGATAGATAAAGATTCAACGGCAATAAAAAGCGAGATGACTAATGGTAATGGTGATTTTTTACTATTTGTAGCAGTAGGCGACTATTTATTACAAATAAAACAAATGGGTACTGTTTTATGGAAAAAGAAAATAAAGATTATTGATAGTATCGATTTTGGATCTATTCAAATAATTGAGAAAAATGAACAACTTAATGAAGTAGTCATAAAGACCCAAAAAAAGGTTATGGTTCGAAAAGTAGACAGATTAGTTTTTAATATCGAGAATTCTATCTCAGCAATAGGAGGCGATGCCATTGATGCCCTAAAGGTTACTCCTGGAATAAGAGTACAAAACAATGCTATTGCAATGATTGGCAAAAGTGCCATGGCTGTAATGATAGATGATCGATTATTACAGCTTTCTGGAGAAGACTTGATTAATTTTTTAAAATCAATTCCTTCAGATAATATAAAAAGCATCGAAGTTATTTCTACACCACCAGCTAAGTATGATGCACAAGGAAATAGTGGAATTTTAAATATTAAGCTAAAAAAAGTATTAAAAGACAGTTGGAATACAACATTACGTAGTACTTATTTACAACAAACCTATCCGACAGGTAGTCTTGGAGGAAATTTTTCATACAAAAAAGACAAATTAAATTTGTTATTTGATGTTAATTATAGAAAAGGAAGCGCATTAGACAAAGAGGATTTAACCTTTTTCTACCCAACAGAAACATGGAATTCTATTAATAAAAACAAACCTTCTTTTACTTTTTTTAATGCTTCGCTGAATGTAAATTATAAGCTAACCAACAAAACAGATATAGGAGTACAATATTTGGGCGGTCTTGGTAAATTAAAAAAATCAAACTCGAATATAACAACCATAAATGAAGCTGTTTCCAGCAACTATCTGTATGATATTAATACTATAGACGATGATACTAAGAAAAACAATAATAGCTCTATAAATATTTATTCGACGACTAATATTGATTCTTTAGGAAAAAAATTCTCGATAGATCTGGATTATTTTAATTTTAAAGAGGATAAAGATAAAACCTTCAATTCCTACAATAATAATCCTTTGCAAAGTTCTTCTCTTATTGGTAACAATCTAAGCAATCAAGACATTACTAATTATTCTGCTAAGATTGATTTTGATATGCCTTATCGGTTTGCTGATTTATCTTTTGGTAGTAAAATTAGTTTTACAAATAATAATAGTGATGCCTCCTTTTATAATTTAACCTCAGGAGATCCAATTTTAGATCCATTACAAAATAATATATTTAACTATAAAGAAAACACTCAGGCTTTATACATTTTGGCTAGTAAAAAATTAGGTAAAAAATGGGAGTCTAAATTCGGACTGCGAATGGAAGCTACACAAACTACTGGTACTTCTGAAATTCTAAACCAAACGAATAAAAACAACTATACAAAATTTTTCCCGAGTGCTTATTTATCCTACCAACTTAATGAAAAAAATGTTTTTAATTTAAGCTATAGCAGAAGAGTTGGAAGACCTTCTTATTGGGAGATGAACCCTTTTAGATGGTATGATAATTCAAACCTGTATTCCGAAGGGAATCCATTTCTTCAGCCTTCTTTTACAAATAACTTTCAGATATCCCATTCCTATAATAATATCTTAAACAGTAGTATTTACGCATCAAAAGTAGAAAATGGCTTTGGACAACTATCAACTTTTGAAGAAATAGACGGGCAGAAAATTCAAAAGTTCTTAAGACTTAATTATTACGACCAAACCGATTTAGGACTTGATGTATCAATAACGTATAATTTCTTAAGCTGGTGGAACTGTTTTGCCGATTTAACAGGGTACTACAGCGAGACCAATACAAAATCTATTTATGTTGAGCCTAAATTTTCTGGCTGGGGCGCCAACTTTACAACTACCAATACATTTACTTTAAATAAAAATAAAACCTTTTTTGCAGAGTTAAGCTACATCTATTTCTACCCGAGTATCTCCGGAATATACACTATTAAAGAGTATTCTTCTTTTGATTTTGGAATTAAAATATTGTCTCTTAATAAAAAACTGCAAATTTCAGCCAATGTCTATGATGTATTTAGTAGTAATAGACCTCAATATACATACGTGACAAATGGAATCAAACAAATCTCTAAAAACTATTATGATGAAAGATACCTTAGAATATCGTTAAAATACAGTTTTGGAAATAGTGATATCTCTGTTAATAGCCGTGATTTAGGAAATCAGGATGAAAAAAACAGAGCCGGAAAATAATAATTGATTTAATTCTCCCAGTATTTTTTCAATGGCCAACGAAAAGAGAAAAGAAGTTTAAATATCCCCGCTTGCAAGCAAATTAATTAACCATTTAAGGGAATCGTTCTCTTGAATTATTTAACAATTGAAAAACATTAATAAGATGAAAAATTCAAATTTAAAAAATAAGCTTTCAGGCTTAACTACGACTAAATCTTTCGAAATCATTGAATTGAACGATTCTTTAAGAAAAATTATTGGTGGTGCTGTTCCAGCAAACAATGGATCAGGATGCAACGGATCAGGATGTAATCCAAAAGTAGAAATACTAGTCCGCAAATAATTTCTTAATTAGGGGATAGGCACTGCTTATCCCCTAAAATTAAATTCAACTTATCATGAAATATAAATTATCCTATTATACTATCATTACGGATCCAATTCCTAATACAAATGTTTGTGTTGTTTTCGGAACAAAAACTGCAAAAGCTTATAATCTTGACCAAAAAATTATTGCCCTTTTAAAAGAAGAGGACTTTGATCAGATTCCTTTAGATATAATTAATAATTTAATTATCGCTGAGATCATAGTTCCTAAAGATTTAAATGAGTTAAGCGAATTTTGTGAAAAAGCTAAATTAGACGCTACGGCAGAAGATGGTTATTTGCATGTTACTGTAATGAGTTCTGGAAATTGCCAGTTAGGCTGTTCTTATTGTGGCCAAGTTCACTCTAAGAAAAAAATGGAAGACGATACTGTCGAGTTGATAGAAAAAAGATTAACCCATTTATTTAGTAGCAAACCTTTTTCTGAATTCCGCATAAGCTGGTTTGGAGGAGAACCATTAATGGCATTAAATAAAATGAGACTGGTAAATACTTTTGCTAAAAAGATTTCAAAAAGTAATGATGCTATTTATAGATCTCATATTGTTACTAATGGACTATCTCTTAAAAGCAACATATATGAAGAATTAGCCCATGAATTTAATTGTACATCCATAGAAATTACTTTAGATGGTATAAAAGAGTTTCATGATACCAGAAGAGATACAAAAGCTAAAGAAGCTACGTTTGACCTTATCTTCAACAACATTTTATCCATTACAAATTTAAAAGACTATCCTATTAATGGATGTTATATAAAAATACGATGCAACGTAGACGATACTAATAAAGAAGGTGTGATTCCTTTAATAGAACTATTAGCAGAAAACAATCTACAAGACAAAGTTATTTTCTATACAGCTCCTGTATATAGCTGGGGTAACGATGCACATTTAACAAATACGAAAGAAGAATATGCGATTAATGAAATCGATTATTTGCTAAAACTTCATGAAGTAGGATTTGAAATTAATTCAATTCCACAAACAAAAGATGTAGTATGCTCTGCAGTTACGCCAAATTATGAATTAATAGATCCAAACGGAAAAATCTTCAATTGCACCGAAATTCCTCTCGTACCGATGTATGGAGACGAATACCTAATAGGAGATTTAAAAGACAGTTTTAGCGAAGTTAAAGAATATGCCGAAAGACCTTATACAAAATGGTATGATGAAATTCAGGATAAAGAAAACGGCTATTGGTGTACATCTTGCAAAATTTTGCCTTTATGTGGAGGACGATGCCCTAAATCATGGAAAGATGGAGTTCCGCCATGTCCAAGTATGAAATTAAACATCGAAGACAGACTAATGCTCGCAAACTATTTAATTCAGGAAGATAACCTTACCGAAACAGCATAAACAATGAGAAAAGATGACATTTCCTTATCATTATCAGAAATTGTAAATTCTGATTTTGTAAATGACAATCAATCAGGAGCCATAAGTTTTGATGATTTGTTTACTTCTTTTGTTTTTAATCAATTTGAGCTAACAGAAAGAATGGATATCCAATTAATATGGAGTTATTATTCTAAAGCATTAAATGAATGCAAACAAAACAGGTTAACAAAAGCAGACTATTTTTATACAAAAGGTAAAGATGCTTTAGATAATTCTGATTTAAATCAAAGAGCTAGACTTTATTTAAATGTATACATATATCCTAATCTGGCATTTAGAGTATACAAAGAAAATAACTATGAAAAAGCTTTAGAATTATTGCTTTTGGCAATTCAGAATATCGAAATTATTGAAAAAGAATATCCAGATATTTATGCTGCCAAAATTCAGCAAATTCATAACGTAATCAGGTTATTTTTAAAAGCAGATAAAATCAAGAATTATATCGATTTAAACATTGCTATAATAGAACATATCCTTCTAGAAGTAGAACCAATAAAGAATCAGTATAACTTAAAAAATTCGATATTAAATCAGACTAAACTTCAATATAAAGAAGAAATGTTAATGCAGATTTTTACTGAATTTTTGCTTACTCAAATGATTACTGAATCGCAATCATTTGACTTTGAATTTTTCTGTAAGTCATTAAATGAAAAAAAACATAATACCGAAAATAAATATCTAAACGATTGGCTGGCTTTAGTATGCCTAATTAATGAGAATTCACAAGACATTGCCTTGCTACTAAAAGATGTTTTAAAGAAAGACTACAAATATGCCTTTTTTAAAATATATGTTTTAAATGCACTTCAAAATAAAAGTTTCTTGTACTTACAATCTGAAGATTCCATACAAAACGCAAAAATATTGATGGATACTTTTACAAATCAAATTCATGATAAAAATATTCTAGAAAAAATTCAAAAAGCATCCAAAATAAATATCAAATGATTTTTATCCCCCAACAAGATCAAATGGACTGTGGCCCCGCTTGTTTATGTATGGTTGCAAGTGCTTATAAAAAAAAATATTCTTTACGATACCTAAGAGAACATTCCTTTATTACACGTGAAGGAATTTCTTTATTAGGAGTTAAAGAGGCTGCAAGTAAAATAGGTTTTGAAACGCTTACGGCCAAACTAACTATCGAAAAGCTTAATGAAATGCCTTTGCCATGTATTCTTCATTGGAATAAAAATCACTTTGTAGTTCTAAATAAAATAAAAACGAACTTTTTTACAAATAAGAAGACTTATAAAATTGCTGATCCAGGTCATGGTTTTGTCGCGTTAAACGAAGAAAAGTTTAAAAAATCTTGGCTATCTGATGGTGATAACGGAATTGGAGTGTTTCTAGAACCTACAGAGACTTTCTATAAATTAACTCCTCCTAAAGAAGAAAAATTAAATATTAAATATATTTATAACTACTTAAACTCATATAAAAAACAATTAAGCTTTCTTTTTGTTATGTTACTTTTAGGGAGTGGTTTAACCTTAGTTTTTCCGTTTCTAACCCAAAATCTTATTGATAATGGGGTAAGCAAAAAAAACTTAAACCTGATAAGTCTTATACTTTTAGCACAACTCGGCTTATTTTTTGGATCCATAACCATCGAAATAATTCGCAATTGGTTAATGCTTTTTATAGGAACAAAAATAAGTATTCGCATTATATCCGATTTTTTAAAAAAATTATTACAATTGCCTATTAAGTTCTTTGATACTAAAATGACTGGTGATTTTAATCAACGAATACAGGATAATGAGCGTATCGAAAACTTTTTAACCTCACAAAGTCTAGTCACCTTTTTTTCGATGATAACATTTTCGGTGTTCTTTGGAGTTCTTTGGTATTATGATTTTACCATTTTGGTCGTTTATCTTATTCTGACAGTAGTATCTATCAGTTGGTCATTCTATTGGCTTAAAAAACGGAAAATACTAGACTATTTCCATTTCCAGCAACGAAGTCAAAACCAGGAATCTATTCTGGAAATCATCAACGGAGTAACTGAAATGAAATTAAATCAGTTTGAAGATTTTAAGCGTAATGAATGGGAAGAGATTCAGAAAAAGCTATTTAAAATTAATACCAGAATATTAAAATTAGATCAAATTCAGCTATCAGGTTTTGAATTTCTAAATCAATTCAAAAACATTTTAGTCACTTTTTTAGCAGCATCTTTTGTCGTAAAAGGACAAATGACATTGGGGCAGCTGTTGAGTGTATCTTATATCGTAGGACAAATGAATAGTCCGATAAATCAGCTTGTTGGTTTTTTCCGCTCTTTTCAAGATGCTCGATTAAGTTTAGAGCGACTAAATGAGGTACAAAATCATCCCACAGAAGAAGGAGAAAATAATAATTTTCTAAAAATAAGCGATATTAATGACTGCTATCCTTTAGGAATTAAAGGCATAAATCTTAGTTTTCAATATGAAGGCCCTAGATCTCCTCATGTATTAAAAAATATTGATTTTAGTATTCCCGAAGGAAAAATCACTGCTATTGTTGGTGCCAGCGGAAGCGGAAAAACTACTTTATTAAAGTTATTACTAAAGTTTTACGAACCGACACAAGGCAAATTATTGTTTAATACTAAAAATATTATCGAAATTTCTTCTAGAAGCTTACGCGAAAATTGTGGCGTAGTTATGCAAGACGGGTTTATTTTCTCGGATACTATCGAAAGAAATATTGCTACCGGAGATGAAAATATTGATAAACAAAAATTAAAGAAAGCAGTTAAAATTGCCAACATTGAAAGTTTTATCGAAACATTACCTCTTGGATATAATACAAAAATTGGAGCATCAGGAAATGGGCTCTCGGGTGGACAGAAACAACGTATTTTAATTGCACGGGCAATTTATAAAAATCCACATTATATTTTCTTTGATGAAGCGACATCTGCCCTTGATGCAGAAAATGAAAAAATTATACATGATAATCTTCAAGAATTTTTTAAAGGAAAAACAGTTGTCATTATTGCACATCGCTTGAGCACGGTAAAAAATGCTGATAATATCATAGTACTTAAAAATGGTGAAATTGTAGAACAAGGAAATCATTCTGAATTAGTTTATAACAAAGCCGACTATTTTAAATTAGTTAAAAATCAATTGGAATTAGGAAATTAGAAGTTTTAGTAATCTATTAAAATATAACTAAAACTATCCCTGTTTAATTTTTAATTCAAAGACTTTTGAATGCTTACTTTTCATAAATATATAATGAGAAATCCTGTAAAATATCTTTACAGGATTTTTTTTGAGCCTGAATAATTTCAATCAAGCTATTTATTACTTCCAGTGCTTAATTCTGTCTTCGAATAAATTATGTATAACACATTAAGGGATTCAAAACCAACTACCTTTTTAGGACAAATCGAGAAATAGTCCTTAAAAATTAGTAATAATTTTAAAAGTGACATAAAATGACAAATATCATTTTATGTCATACTAATCTTATTTTTTTATTTAAATTTGAAATTCACCCTCAATCATTTATATATTATGATGGCACGAATATTTTTAACCTTTTTTCTTTTTCTTTCATTAAGTATTCACTCTCAGTCATCGACACAAGAACTGATTGATAACTTAAATAGCATTAACGATAGTCAAAAAAAAGTAGAATTGTGCCGCAAAATAGCACTAAGCCTTCAAAATTCTGATTGGGATAGAGCCATAAAATATATTGAATTAGCTGAAGCTGAAGCAAAAAAAACAAAAAACTCAGAACTCACTTTGGCTTCTGTTTACATTACGGCAGGCAAAATGTATTCTTCAAAAGAAGTCTTAGATATTGCTTTACAATACTATCTAAAAGCGTATGATATTTACAAAAATAACAGTAATCATGAGGAAGTATCTAAAGTAGAAAACAATCTTGCCATTATTTATGCACAAGGAAAAAATAAAGATAAAGCATTAAAATATTTCTTAAACGTATATCGCTACCAAAAGACAAAGAATGATCCTATTAAGCTTGTAAAAATTTTAAACAACATAGGTACTACCTATTTAACTAAAAACATAGATTCCTCTTTATATTACTATCGCAAGGCTGATTTAATAAATAAAAACATAAAAGATGATGTCTTAAAGGTCTATGTTAGCACTAATTTGGCAAGGGCTTATGATTTAAAAAAAGATAAAATAAATGCTGACTATTATTTTGACAAAGCGTTTTCTTTATTAAAAAAACCAATTGATAATTTAATACAATCTTTTGTTTATGGATCTTTTTCAGAATATAAGTTAAAAGAAAAAAATTATGATACTGCAATCATAAATGCTAAAAAAGCATTAGAATTATGTAGCGAAAACGAATATACTTTCTCTGTTTTAAACCTAAACAAAATGCTTTATGAAATATATGTAAGCAAAGAAGACTATAAAAATGCTGTTCATTATTTCCAGAAATACAATACAATCAACGATAGTATACATGTAGAAGAAAAGGCCGTAAATCTGGAAAAAATAAAGCTGGAGCAAGATTACAAAGTACGCGCTCAAATAAAAACACTGATCGAACAAAAAAAGCTTTTTAAACACTCTATAATAGGATTGATATTAGTTGTTGCCATATTGGTTTTAATTATTTTATTGATAAAATTTCGAAATAAGAATATTAAAAATCAACTTGAAAAAGAGAAATTAAAAACTAAAATGCAAGCCCTGAAACAAAGCCTTGAAACTAAAAAAAAGGTTCTCATAGGAAAAGCAATGGCAGAAATACATCGTACAGACAGTATTAATGAAATCTTGAATGATCTTAAAAAGATAAAACTCAAGACTATTAACAAAGAAATGCAGCAAACTATTGATATAGTTTTAAAACGTCTGGAAAAGAATTTGAATACGGATACCTGGAAAGAATTTGAAATTAGCTTTGAACAAGTTCATAAATCATTTTTTGATAAATTAAAAATCGATTACCCGTCTCTTACTCCAAAAGATCGTCGATTGTGTGCGCTTTTATATTTGGATTTAACTACAAAAGAAATTTCTCAAATTACGGGACAATCTTTTAAATCTATCGAGAATGCCCGAACCAGACTCCGTAAAAAATTTGATTTAACAAATGAAAAAGTAAATCTTTCTACCTACTTAAATACTTTTTAATCTGATTTAATTCAACAATAAATTCAAAATTAACCAACTAAAAAACAAGCACTTAAAGATTTTTGAGTGTTTTTTTAGTGACTCTTTTATGCCTTAGAGTGTTTTTGTAATAGTCCTTTTTTTCAGAATTATACACCTCCGTTCTACATTTACTAAATCGATGTAAAAGAATTTCAGAATGAATCGGAAGAAAAAAATTAAACCTCCTAAAAGCATTGAAGAACTTTTAGAAGATACAAAAACAAAAAAAGAAACTCTCTTAAAGATTCTGGAAAAAATAACAAAAGAAATTCCTGAAAATCAAACTCCAAATTGATTTTTAGAATACTGCTTTTATAGTTTTGCCATGAACCATAAAGGTGCAATGATTATTAACCAAGTAAACTCTAGTATTAATTTTAAATTTAAAAGAATGAATCAAATTTACTTCAAAACCAGGTATTTGTTTATTTTGTTAAGTTTCTTTGTCTGTTCCGTAGGAATAGCTCAGTCACCTATTCAAAATATCAAAAATGATGGCGTGAAAACGGCCTTAGGTGCTCCTGAAGAAACAAAGGAACAAGTTTCTAAGAAAACTGGTAATCTAAATTCTAGTCAGGATAAAGACGCCAATAATCTCTTCATTCGAAAAGAAGAAGAAACTATAAGTGGCAAAGAACTTTCTGCAACAGAAAGTGAATCGGTGACAAAACAAGCACTGCAAAGTCAAAAACTGTTTGTACAAAAACTATCAAATACTACCGAGAAAACAAGCTCGCAAGATACGATTAATACAAAGGTCAAGACTTTTGCTAAATCTTCTAATTTAACTGTAAAAAATATATTTGAAGTTAAAAAAGGGGATTTTGATTTATCTACATCTGATAAAATGCAATTAAAATCTGTTTCTGATAATCACGGGAGAACCTTGGCTACTTATCAGCAATTGCATAACTCGATTCCTGTAGAAGGATCAATTTATAAGGTTAGAAAAAATAAAACCAAGATTGATGCCTTTGGTTCTACTGCTAAAAAGTTGCCTGCAACCAGCAATTATAAAATAAATGCTACTACTGCTTTAGAAAATGCACTTAAGACAATAAATGCAAAACAATATATCTGGGAAAGTAAAAAATTAGGTTCTTTAATTAATAAAAATATAAGCACAAAACCCCAAGGCGAATTGGTTTATGTTGGTCCTAACTTTTCTTCTAAACTAACGGAATATTACTTGGCATGGAAATTTGATATTTATGCAACAAATCCGCAATCTAGTCAAACCATCTATGTAGATGCAAACACAGGAAAAACAATCCTTACCATCAATCTTAGTCGAGATTCTAATGTTCCTGGTCAAAGTCTTGGTAAAGGTAAAGCTCGATATGCAGGAGAAGTTGTTTTTAACACCAAACAATATCCTGAAGGTTACAAACTAGAATCTACACAAGGAAAATACAAAGTACCTATGTATACTCTAAACATGAATCATGCAGATCACGCATCTGATGAGGTAATCACAGAGTTTATCGATGAAGATAACATTTGGAATGAACTCCATAATAAAGATCATGATGAAGTTGCGATAGACATTCATTGGGGTATGCAAAAAACAATCGACTATTATGCGGAAAAATTTAACCGAAATAGTGTCGATAATAAAGGAATGGAAATTATTGGTCTTGCACATTTAAGCACTAATCTCGAAAACGCTTCATGGACTGGTGGATGGGCACAATTTGGCGATGGTAACAACACACCTTATGTAGGTTTAGGAATTACGGCGCATGAACTAACGCATGCTGTAACACAATTTTCTGCTGGGTTAATTTACCAAGGAGAATCTGGAGCCATGAATGAATCTTTTAGTGACATCTTTGGTGTGTCTGTCGAATTTTTCGTTGGAAAAGACAAAAAAGAAGACATTTGGATGCTAGGTAATGAGTTGTATACTCACGGAAGTATGAGAAACATGTCTAATCCTAAAGCACAAAGTCAGCCAGACACTTATGGAGGAGTAAACTGGGTAAATCCATTAAACGTGGGTTACGATAATGGTGGTGTACACTTTAACAGCGGAATCACAAATTACTGGTTTTACCTTTTAAGTGAAGGTGGTCAAGGTGTAAATGATCTTAACAACAGCTATGATGTTAAAGCTATTGGTCTTGCCAAAGCAGAGAAAATAGCCTACATAACACTTACCGAATATTTATCTCCAGCTTCAAACTTTAGCGATATGCGTCAGGCAAGTTTAATGGTTGTAGAAGATTTATACGGATTAAGTTCTGAAGAATACAAACAAGTTACCAATACTTGGTATGCTATTGGGGTTGGAGCCTCTTACGCAGATAAGCAAATTGCAATTGTTTCAATTGAAAAGCCTTCAGTTGCTTGTGGTTCTTTAAAAGGAGATGAACCTTTTTATATTAAAATTAAAAACACTGGATCTACTGTAATTAAAGCAAATGAAAATTTAAATTACAAGTTAAGATTAATGACAGCAGGTTTTGGTGGTCGATTCAATACACAGTATACTAAAGATGGCACCATTAGTATTGCAAAAGATTTAGCATTAGGCGAAGAAGTTATTATAAAAATTCAAGATAACCTTCCTTACATAATAAGCGCAACTGCTCCAAACTATGTAGAAGTAAAATTTGATTTTAAACCTATTGAAGAATTTGGAGCAAAAGACGGAGTTTCGTTTGTAGCCAATTTATTGGTTCCGCCTGCTCAAAAAGATTTTGATCTTAAACTTGTTGGGTTAAATCTTCCTGCATATACCGGAGAAACTTTATCTGCAAATCATCCATTAGCACTTACTATTTTTAATTTAGGTTGTCAGGATATCCCTGTAGGATCTCAGTTAAAAATAGGATATCTAAATACACTTCCTGGAAATGAAACTGTTTGGAAAGATATTACTCTAACCACAGCTTTTAAAGGGAATTCAGAAATGACTATTCCTTTTGATGGTACTGTCGATTTATCTGCTAGCGGATCACATACCTATGAAGCATATGTAACATATAGTAAAGATCCTGTGACAACTAATAACAAAACTATAAATGCAGTTTATAGCGGTATAATAAGTCAATTTCCGTATTCTCAAAATTTTGAAGGAACTCCTGGAGGTTGGTTTTCTGAATCATTACTGGCTACTCAAAAATTTATATGGCAGCCTACTACTTATTCATTTAGAGACACCAATTCAAAATATTTATGGGCAACTATAACTCTAGGTACTACTGAACTAATGCAGCTAAATGCTGATTTTACGTTACAATCACCAATATTTGATTTTACTAATGTTACCGCTCCGTATGTTGAGTTTGACTTGATGTATTTATTTTATAAAGGATATCACGGCTTAATTGTTGAATACTCAGAAGACAATAAAAACTGGAAAAAAGTTACAGGAATCGATTATCCAGATAATGAACATTACAATGATTTAGTATCAGGGCCATGGTTTAGCGGAATTAACAATGATCTAAAAAAAGCCCCATACGGAATGCGTTTAGCTGAACTTGCTGGCAAAAAAGCTGCTATTCGTTTTCGTGTAGTTACAGATAATAATAGCAGTAGATATTTAGGAGCTTTTATAGACAATATTCGTGTAGGTAATGCACCTTATGATTTACAGGTTATAGCTGCAAAACTAGACGCTGGAGCTTGTACTATTAGCAATGACAACATAACACTAAAGGCACAAATCATTAATAATTTTGCAACCACAAGCGAGCTTGTAAATGTTACTACAAAAATCCTTGATAATGCAAAAAATGAAGTTTTTTCAAAAACCGAAAAAACAACATTAGTATTTACCAAATTTAGAGATACACTCACCTATTCTATTCCAAATATTAATTTAAAAAGTATTGGAGAGAATACTATTACTGTTTCAGTTTTCCCAGAAGATATGACTAAAGATGTTAAACCTGAAAATAATTCTTTAACAACTGGTTACGACAATTGGAACAATGAAGATCTAAAAGTATCTGTACTTCCTTATACAATGGATTTTGAAGATGCAACCAAATATAAAGGATGGAGAACTACTGAGAATGCAAATGCTACAGGCTGGAAACATGGAACAAGCAAGGATTTAGGTTCCCCAGGATGGTTCTTAACTGAGCATACTAATTTTATGGCGAGTAACGATGATAAATGTAATTGCGACTCATCAAACGATATGTTAATCTCACCAGTATTTGATTTGAGTAATTATAAAGGAGCACACTTATCATTTGATGGCTTTGGAGATAGATATGGTCTTTCAGACGGGTATGTAAAAGTAAGTACAGATGGAGGTACAACCTGGAAAACAGAATTTAAGATGCCACATCTAAGTAGTTGGTTCGAATATCAAGTAGATTTAAGTGCTTATGCAGGAAAATCTTGTGTTCTTGTAGCTTTTCAGCATGATGATAATGGATTATTTGCTAGTGGTTTTGCTGTAGATAATATTAAGCTTAAAGAAACAGCAGATTATTTGCAATTATCTCATTTAAGTATGCCTGAGACTGTTTATGAAGATGCGCCTTCGCACGAATTTTTTATCAGTGCAAAAAATGTATTTTATAATAAAGTTGATAAAGCTACAATCGAATATCAAATTTCCCAAAATGGTAAACCTGTAGGTGAACCAGTTCTAGTAGAAAGAAACAATCCGATATTACAATATCAAACCATTGTTTATACCGCAGATGGCATTCCGCAACTACCAGCAGGAAAATATGATATTACTGTAAAAATAATTTCAAACGGGCAGCCAAAAGCTCAGGCAGAAAGTCTTACAAAATCTTTTGAGGTTATTGCAAAGGCACCAAACTTAACTGTTGAGACTTTTTCTGATGTACCTGTGGGCACATTATTTGGATCAAAAGGTTTTGTTTCAGGACAAAGCGACAGAGATTTCCCATGGATAGCAACAGTTAAACCTGATAACACGTATTTAGGTATCCCAGTTAAAGATCATACCGGAGATACCCCTGCAACGATGCTTTATCATCCACTTGAAAATGGTTCTAACAATGGAGAATTAATCTTTCCGTTGTATAAGTTACCTGAAAATGCAACCGCTATGGAATTTTATTATGCAATAGAAAGCAATAGCACTAATAGTTTTATTGTAGATGCTAAAACCGTAGGAGGCGAATGGAATGAAGTTTGGAAAACTTCTCTACAAGGAAGTCATGTAGATAAAGAATGGCAAAAAGGAACAATTAATTTAAGCAAATATGCAGGAAAGTCTGTAATGCTAAGATTCAAACATTCTTTAGTACAAGGATATTCTTATATGGTAGTAGATGATTTAAAAATAATCAGCGATCCTGTGTCTGACGTATCATTACAAATGGTATCACCAAAAGATGTATGTGGCGGAACTGACGTTAAAGTTAAATTAACTAATGAAGGACAGATTGCAATTGCAGCAAATGCAATACAATTAGTTTTAGGATATCTTAATACAAATGAAACTATTACAGAATCTGTTGAAACCGCAATTCCTGCTGGAGAAAGCATTGAATATACTTTCAAAAAACAGCCTAAACTTGATTTGAGTGGTGACTCTCATGTGTTTAACATTCTTGCAAAATTAGAGAATAATGCAATTCAACAAAACAATGAAATAAAGAACTATGTATATCAAGAAGTAACGTCAGATTTCAAAATATTCGACAAACCAACGATTCATGGATATGCAGGCAAAAGCCTATACATTGATGCCTCAACTAATTTTAGTGCTAAAAAATTAGGAGTTACATCATACAAATGGAATACTGGTAATGTTACTAACGGTATCGAAATAAATAAAGCAGGAGATTATACAGTAACAGTAATCATGAAAAACGGTTGTACACTTACTGAAACAGTAACTGCAACATTTGATACTTTTGAATCTGAATTAGCAAGCGGTGCTATTTGTGGTCCTGAGGTTACTTTATCTCCAGGAGATTACAAATCGTACGAATGGTTTGATGGTTCAACAGAGCCTACTTATGTTACAACTGAAAATGGAGTTTACTATGTAACTGTATATAATGAAAATGGTATTGGTCAAACTTTTAGTACTACTATCTCAATTATTGAAAACAACATGGTATCTGAAATTCAGGTTGTAGGTGATAAAAAGTTAACAGCCTCTAAAGATGCTGCTTCTTACCAATGGTTCTTAAACGGAAGACCTATACCAAATGCAACCGAAAAATCGATAGTAACAATTTGGGAAGGAGATTACAGCCTTCAAGTAACCAATAATAATGGATGTAGTAGTATTTCTGCTCCATTTGATTCAAAAGGTATGCTAGTTGGGAAAATTACAAATGCTTTTAGAGTATTCCCTAACCCAGCAATAGATACTGTAAACATCTTCTTAGCAGATAAAGTTGAAGGAGAAGCACAAATCAATATTTATGCAATCGATGGTAAAGCTGTGTGGAGTAAAACATATCCAAGCATTCCATCAAACATAAATGTAAGTGCATTGGCTCCTGGAGTGTATGTTTTAG
Organism: Flavobacterium hydatis; assembly: GCF_000737695.1. GTDB lineage: Bacteria > Bacteroidota > Bacteroidia > Flavobacteriales > Flavobacteriaceae > Flavobacterium > Flavobacterium hydatis. The sequence continues at coordinate 59,212 of NZ_JPRM01000012.1, read as the reverse complement.
ACTGCAATGTACAAGGCAAAAAATACACTACTAAGATTATTAAGAACTAACAAATTTACAGATAGAACTATGGTAACTCTCAAAATTGAGAGTTACCATTCTTAAAACAATAAATGTTATGAAAAGATATATGTTAATTATATGCACACTTTTTTTTGGTGTGCCCATTATAGCTCAAAACCAAAAAGTTAAATTAGGCGTAAAAGCTGGTTTAAATATTTCGAGCCTAACTTTTGATGAAAGCGAAATGAACTCATCAAGTAAAACGGGATTTACAGGAGGGATTATGGTTGAAGTTCCTATAGCGAAAAACTTTTCGTTACAACCTGAATTGCTATACAGTCAGCAAGGAACAAAGGTTTCGTTTTCTGATAGCGATGTAACCAATTCCAACTATGACGGTACTATTAAATTGAACTATTTAAACATTCCTGTAATGCTTAAATATTATGTAATAGAAGGATTAAGTATTCAAGTAGGACCACAAATAGGAATACTTCTTAAGGCAAATAATAAATACCAAGATAATTTTTTAGGCTATGAAAACCATGATAGCTTTAATTTAAAAGAATATTCTAGTGGTATAGATACTTCTGTAAATTTTGGATTGGGGTATCAATTTAAAGATAAATTTTATGCTGATTTAAGATATAATATTTCTTACTCTAATGTTTTTAAAGAAAGTGATGTAAATTATTTCATCAATAATGACATGAAAAATAGAGTTTTCCAGATATCGATTGGTTATTTTTTTAAATAGAATTAGTATTCTTGTAGTTTCCTAAAACCACTCCTCAAAGAGTGGTTTTTTTTATGGAGCTAAATGATGAGGCTTTATAGAATAAAAATCAATTTCCTTTCAATAAATTAATGCTTACTGTTGCTATATCTGCATCTGGAAAGCGCTTAAAAATAGTTGGATCAGGAAATAATCCTGCTTCTGCAGCAACACTATTAAAGACATCTATTTCAACAATATATTGGTCTGAAAAACCGTGTGTAGCATCATAAGCAGTTGCGGCAGTTTTCCCTAAATTATTAGCGGTAAGTTTTGGATTTACGGTATGTAATTCAATCAAAAGCAAACCAAATTTAGAAACATACGGCGACCATTTCTGTAAGTGTTCCAACAGATTATCTTCGACCAGATTGTTGCTGATTCTTTTTCCTCTGTGGGCAAATGCACCCGTAGAGGTACTGATTCTATCGCTGTTGATGTATTTCGGTTCTTCCCAAATCCTATTGTGATCTAAAAAGGTTCTTACGTTAAGCAAATCTTTCAGGTCGATATTGTAATTCTCTTTCAAGTCATCCGAAAGCACATCTGGACGTCCAATATCTCCCCAAATTACCTTTGCCCAAATATCTGCCTTTATAAGATTAGCTCTTGTTACTTTTAAAGCAGCTTGATTATAATCTGCACCAACGAGGAATAAAGGATATTCATCGAGCATTTTTCCTCTTAAAGTTTGCCTGTCTATTACTTCAAAAATATGTTGTAAGAAAGCGCCATTACCACAACCCATATCCAGGATTCCTTTTGGTTGTTCTTCTATAGGCAGGTTAAAAAGCTTGACGATAATTTCATCTACAACTTTAAAATACGTGTCGTGAGCGCCACCACTTCCCCATACATTCATTTCTCTATCAACATGAATTTCGTTTTCACCATCGGGAACCATTCTTAAAATAGCTGGATCGCCAAAAATAAGTTCTTCAATTTTGGCAAATGTTGGCAAGTAAGAAACCGTAACCCCATAAGCACTGGCTCTTTTGGCATAAAACAAGCCGACTTCGGTAAATTGATAATTCCCGTTTTTCTTCAGGAACCATCCAAGATGCACAAAGAAATCTAATATCTTTTTAAAATGTTCAGGAGATTTATGAAACTCTTCGGGTTTGAAAGAAGTCTCCATAAAATATTTGTGAAACATCCCACTCATTGCCAAATGCACTATTGTTGGTCCAATCAAATAACCTTCTACGTGTTTTAGAATTTGCTCCTGAATGCTTTTGGTAAGATTATCTTCAGAGGATTCAATTCCGTAGTTCTTTTTATATTTTTCAAAAATAAGATTAAGTTTTTCAAACGGTGCATCTTCAAAGAGACGCGGATGAAATTGGGTAGAAAAGTGAAGTAACTCCACAACATCTTCATAGAGATAAAACAATGAAAACGCTATTTCTGTCTTTTCATTAACTGAAATCGTAATTTCTTGTGTACGATTATCAACTTCATAATCTAAAAAGCCTTGAGAAGCCAAAATCCTCAAACCAACATTCAGATAACCTTCATTTGCTTTAAAAGCAATTGTAAGCTCCGCTAATTGTATTTGCTTTTTACTTAGGATAAATTCCAAAACTCCATTCTTTTTCAATGCTATTGCTACTGGCGCAACAGCCAAGCCGTCGAGATGTCTAAAAATTGAACTTCGGAGTTGTGATTTATCTATCATAGAAAATTAATGAGTGTTTATTCAAAAATAGTGATTTTTTGAATTGAAGTGCTAGGAAGTATATTTTTGTATTTCACAGATTCCTATGTTAATAGAAAATCACCATTGGCAACAATCTCCTTATGATGCCTATATAGACAGAAGAAGTCATGATGAACTGAATTAAATACCGTATAAAGATCATTATGAATCCGGTATGAATGGTTCATAAGCAAAAAACTCCCCTATATATCAAAAAAAAGGGAAGATATATTTAAATATCTTCCCTTTTTTGTGGAGTCGCCGGGATTACAATTGAACACCTTATTCCTATTTTAATGTTTATCGAGAGTTTGAAAAAATAAATTGTAAAGCCTTGCAAATAAAGGAAAAATAAAATTATGTATAAATTAATAAAACTTTTTTGTATAAATAATTTTAGTTTAAAATTTCATTTTTTTGCTATAAAAGTTCTTTATAAATTTAAAATGTAAATTGAACAAATATAATATGGTGTTCGACTATCGAACACCTTGAAATTATTTTTTTATTGTGTTTTAAAGGATCGAAGAGCTACTATCGTTTATTTTTATCAAATCGGGTCTGCCATAGTGAGTATACATTAAAAATTCGCAATCTGTATCTTCAATTGAAATGGTTAAATCTTCACTAATTCTAATTCCTTTATTTCTGAGATTAATAAAAATCTCTCTTCTTTTATTGAAATCCTGTAACTCTAGTAAAATATTGCTTAGAGCTTTTTGTTCCTCAACAGATAGAGTTTTTTGAAGTTTTAAATATGACTTGCTTATCGCATCGTGAATAATAGATGTTCGCATTATATTTGAAATAAAAGACAACCAATTGTCATATAAATTTTTATTAATTTCAAGTTTTAGTAATGTTAATAATCTAATATAATACATCGTTCCTCTTTTAATTGATATTGGAAGGAAAGTGCCTGTAACTGTTAGTGCTCCCACTTGAAAGAATGCGTCATGTAATTTATTGATATAACCATAATTTGGTGAGGTATTACAGCATGACAGAAAAACGATGGGAGCCGAAATTTTATACTTGACAATTTCATCACAAGTCAACTTTTCTTGATTTATGCTTAAGTAACTTGTATCTGTTGTTGAATCTATATTGCCATGGCAATCAAATATTAATATGTAAGGTTCTATTTCATTAATTGCGTTTGAAACGTCTTTTATTGTTTTACAATATCTAAAATGATATTCAAGTTCTTTGCTGTAATCTTTAACCAGTTTATAGCTTGCAGTAAATTCATGATCATTATTTGTTTGTTCATCTGCAGATAGTATGATTAAAGTTTTTTTTAAAACATCATGGTTTAGAGAATAGGAGAAGCGATTATTTGCCGAATAATTATTTACGATCCCTTGATAATTTGTTTCAGGAATTCTACATACATCATGTGTAAAGGATAAAGGAACTTGATCTAATGTAAGCCACTCAATGGGTAAATCAGAAATTGCTAAAATTTGACCATTTCTGTTTTTTAAATATTCTTTAGTTTCGTTGTCAATAGTGTGAGATGACAGTTTTTCACCAAAAGCTATTATGGATTTTGAAATTTTGTTTAATGATTTTTGTGTATAAAAATTATTGTTTATCGGATTGAAAATAGATAATTCACGATAGATGGATTTACCAATCATAGGAAATCTCATAAACGGAGAAAAAGTAAATGAAGATTGTAGATATGATATAGCATCTAAAAAGAGCAATTTTGGTTTTACAAATTCACTAAACAAAAATGCACCAATTTCGCCAATTTCTTCAGATTCAGATTCTGTAAATCCTTCAGATTCTTCGGGAGAGACTTTTTCTTTAAAAAAGTAAGTCATATAATCGATCGATTGTTCAAGTTCATATAATTTGAGATAGAGCTTTTCATCAGAAGTTTTTGCTTTGTTTTTTAAATGTGATTTTACCACTGGATTAAAAAAAGGAAATGCGGCTATTAATATAGGAGCAGTTAATTTTGCTTCTGTAGCCTCTGAATGTACTTTGTCAATCTTCATAACAATATCCAAAAGAGCAGATCTTCTTTCGCTACTATTGATGGTAATATTTTTAGGATAATCATTTTTCCATGATTTATTTTCAATTTGAATGAAAGTGAAGTAATTTGGAACTATTGGAGAAAAAGTAGGAAGTAGTATATTGTTTTCATCTTCATCCAGATTAAATTCAAGCTCTAAATATCCATCAGATACATCAGAAAGAGTTTTTTTTATAAGATCAAAATCACGTTTAAAATTAGAAATAAGACTATGTACTGATTTAAAATATTTTTTTTTAAAAGGAAATTTCGGCGGTGTGTCATTTCTGCCATGGTACGTATAATACCAGTTTTTCTGTTTGGTTTCAAGTATTGAATTAAATATTAAATCAATTTTATCTGATGAGATATCGATGCAGTATACCACAACTCTATTTTCTAATTTAAGTACGGTATTGTAAGCTGTAATAGGGTTTGTTACTGATGTAAATTCACCATCTTCAAAAATTAAAATATTTATTGCTGGATTTACACCTAAAGGATTTAGGCCAAGATTAAAAAAACGTCTTTGATCATGAAATTGCATAAAATCGCGCGGGCATTGCAGTAAAGTTCTAAAAATTTCATTTGAGGAATTAACAGGGAAGTTTATGATGTCAGTCTTAACTGATTGTTTTTGAATTATAATGTATTGAATAGATGACATTGAAATAGGTCTAAATTCCATTTTATTATTTATTAAGCTCTAATATATTGCATGTTGATTTTTCCTTATCCATAAAATAAATTTTAAAATTAAAATTTTAGCTGAAACAAATTTGATATAAATAATATACAGTTTTATCAATATCTCTGTAGTTACTTCTACCATAATTTCGCGATACTGCTTCATGACTTCCTTGGTTCTCAAAACATAACAGATTTTTAGTTCTTTTAAATTTCTTTTGATAATTGCGCAATTATTGATAATTTTTCAATTTAAAAAAAATCAAAGTGTTGGTGTTTCCTAACTCAAGTCACTTTTTTCAAGATCTGGAATAAAGATTGGCTCAGATTTAATATTTATGATACTTTTTTTCAGTGTATTTTTAAAATATTCTAATGACTTATTACAAATGCCCTGTTGAAATTCTAATGAATAATCGCTTTTGAATATAATCTACCACAAGTTTATTAGGATCTTCAAGAAAGTAATAATTTAGGGGATTAATTGTCAATTAAAATTGATAATGATTTAAATATTACTATTTTTTTTCTGAATTATGCCACGTAAAGTGTTTATTATTTTAAAATTGTCATTGGAAATCAACCGGCACCGGCAATCCTGCTGTAGCTGCAATGGCGATAAATTTGCTTTTAATTTCAGGAGTTGACAAAAATATATTTTGGACTCTTTTTACCAGCCACTGTGACGGATTACGATGCTGTGCATTTCTAATTATTGAAGAAACGGTATCAGGATTTAACGGGTGATTTTCTATAAAACAGCCAATCAGGTCACATTTACCGTTTACCCAAAGATAATCTTTTAGGTCTTTTTTAGTTATTGCGATATCAAAGACGCTTTGGAAGAAACCGTTTGCTTTTAGGGTATCCAGATCTTTATTTTCGGGAATTTTAGCAGGTCCCTGCTGTTTATAACTGTTAAATATTTTTTCATTTGCTTCTGGTATTTCATCCTTAGGAATTATATTATTTTGAAGCAGGAAGGCATACAGATTAAATGGGTTTCCAGTAGACTGTGCTGCAAGCATCCTTTCAAACCATATTTTTCGAATTTCTTTGGCGCCGTAGCCAAAATCGAAAATTCTTTCCGGGTTAAATAATAAAAAGGCAATGTCTTTTTTAGAAGCTTTTAAATATTGGATTAAAGCACCTTGGACTCTTGGACTGGAAAGTTTTAAAATTTTGTTATAAACTTCCAGAATTTCAGATTCCCAATAGACTCTACTTTCAGTTATTGTATAAACATTCTTAAAGAATAGCTCTAATTCAGCTTGTAAAACACTTTGATCAATGTCATGAATCAAATGTGTATAATCACTGTCTTTTGGCGTCTGAGTCGGATCAAAGTGTTCATCAAATTTCAGTAAAAGGGATTGCATACCGCCCTCTACGGTAATTTTGCCTATATTGCTCTTTAGGAAGCTCCAGAACGCATCCGTGTGATGTGAATCGATCTCATTATCTTTGTAGTGTGCGCAGTCATTTCGTCTGCTTCTCCAATATTTAATCTGATCGCGAAGATCTTCGGACATTAAAAATACAGGTCTATCCATTTTAACAAGTGCTGTAAATACTTCCTCTTCCCAAATTCGGTCATTTTTAATTTTTCCAAGCTGTGCCAGCCATTCGCCAGCATTATATGCTGTTGGTGGTTTTGAATTTATAAGCTTTTCTTTAATGATGGTAAGAAAACCCAGATAAGAAAAAAGAAGTGATGCCCGATAAGCATTGTTTTTGTAACAGATTGTAGATTCTTTAAAAAGTTCTTGTACATTGGCAGAATATCCTTTTTCCTGAACCCAAATTTCGATATGTAATTTCATTAGTTATTTGGTTTATGTTTCTTTGAGGGCACTATTTTTAATTTACTTTTTCATTGTCCTACAGTCAAGCAAATATTAGTATTTTGTTTGCGGTTTTTTTACGGATAACCGTAATTCATGCCAAAAGAGCAGCTGTTTTCAAAAATATAAATAAAGAAACAAAAAAAGCCACGTATTAATACCCTTTGTAAACAGATTTTAATTGTAAAAAGGTGAAGGTATTAAAAGGAACTGTCATCGGCAAAAGAGTAATTAGGATTCGTAGTTATTTTCAGATGATCCAGAAGAACTATATCAAGGAGTTAAGCACCTGAAACACTTTTTCTGTGATTTTTTTATTAGCCGTTTCGAATAAAATGAGTTTTTTTCTCTTGTAAGATGAATAAAATGCCAAGAAAAAAATAGGTAAATAATTACCTACTTATGATTTACCGTAGTGTTGCTAAAATATAATTAAAAGAAGCAACATGGTCATAAATTACTATGAAAGAGGAGTTAACTCGAAAGGCTCCTTAATGGATACTGAAATTTTAATAATAATTTTATATTTGTGCAATTACATTAAAGAAATAATTATTAATAATTCGGCTAAACTATAGTGTAATTACCTATTTTTAAAATCTCAAATAAAACAAATCTGCATTTAAATTTGTTTTTGCGTTTTGCACTTTAGGAAGGAGGAAATGGGCTATAGTACAACTAAAATTATTGTTGAAAAGCTTTCTGTAAAATTTGTTTTTATAGGAAATGTTGGTTGTTTTGAGAATAAAAAATAAGGCACTTAATTAAAATAAATAGATTTTAAAAAGTATGATTTCAAATATCTTGTTTTTCAGTTTTGTTTTGGTTCTTGTACTGATTTTAATTGCTTTATTGAATTTAAATAAAATTATAAACAGATTAACAAATTACAAAGAGGAATATGGTTTAGTGGTAAAATATTCTTTGATTCTTAGTCTAGTACTGATTTTATTCTCCTTTTTTGCACCGTATTTTTTTACAAGTACTGATATAGGTAAAAGCATTGTTACTACAACTGATACAGGATTGATAGGAGATACAATGGGGGGAATAATGAACCCATTTATAGCAATCGCGGCTTCGATTTTAACTTTTATAGCTTTTTGGATTCAATACAAAGCAAATGAACAGCAAAAACAGGATCTGCAAATTGAAAGATTTGAAAATAAGTTTTATTCCATGCTACAGATTCATAGAGATAATGTTAATGAAACCACTATCGGAAAATCCCTGATGGGACGAAAATCGTTTATATTCATGTTCAATGAATTAAAATTCACCTACCACTCTACAAAACTTTATTATGATTCTTTACGCGAGACTAAAACAATAGGAGAAATAGATGAAGAGACCATTTACAATATCTCCTACCTAATATTCTTTTTTGGAATAGGAAATAATTCATCACTAATTGTCAGGGATCTTATCGGTGAAGAGCATTTGGCTTTTGTCGTTGGTTTAGAAAGATATTTGGAAGATATAGTACTTCATTGGAAGAGTTTGCCAATAAAAAATAAAGAGATAGCCGTAGATATTGAGAATGATCAAATTTTCACCCTTAAAATTGGGTACATCCCTTTTAATGGGCAAATGTCAAAACTGAGCCACTACATTCGCAATCTTTTTCAATTGGTTAAATTTGTTGATGATGCGGATGCTAGTGTTTTTTCGTATGAGGCAAAATACAATTATGTTTCGTCAATCCGAGCTCAATTATCATCGCATGAACAGTTATTATTGTTTTATAATGCTGTTTCAGTATTAGGTAAACCATGGCTAGACGCTCCCAATTATTTAAAAAAATACTGTATTATCAAAAGTACACCGCTGCCTCTGGCCAATTTTTACAAAAAGCCACTTACAGTTTTAGGTGATAAGAATGAACAGGGAAAAGTAATGTTTGAATGGGGAGATATTAAAGACAGGCTCAATCAGGAATAATTGTGTCGTACCTACTGAAAAATTGAAGCTATCGAATTTTCTAATAGTTTCGAACCTAAACTTGGTAGACCCTTATTTGCTGAGTTTTTAATGTGCCAAAAATCAATGCCATCATTCTGCCATGAAACTGAAACAGGGATATTAAAGAACATTATTTGGAATGATTCGTCTTAAGCTTTACGTGCAAAAAAGGTATCAACTCCAGTTTTGGGTAATTTTAATAAGTCAAGTTTTAAAAAAAAAATTAATCTTCCCAAATGATACTCAATGCTGAATTGTAACGTGGTGTTATGATGCAATATTCATGCATTGGCGAATTATTATCATATTTTCCTAATTCGAACCAGGTCGATTTCTCAATTTCTTGAATATCATTGTTTTTATATATTGTATTGTAACGGTAATATTCCTCTGCAACAGAATTTCTAGGTACATCCAGTTTGTTGATATCAGAAATCCTGTAATACATAAATTTGGATTTTTTCCAATATTGTACCTTCCCTTGTTTACTGTAAAAAACTGCAATAGGGTGATTTCCCAAATCAATATATCTATATACAGTGGAAGTAATGCTTGTATTGAAACTATTTGCTAGATCAAAAAGCAACTGCGGATTGAATTTTCTTTTTTCGCACGCTTTACTGAATTTATCGGCTGGCATTAATAATTCTGCAGCAAAGTCATTTGCCTCCTTTTCCTGAGGCCCTCTCTTATATCCTTCAAGAGTCGTATCATCATCTGTAAATGAAGCAGTATGGTCAGAATGTAAAATCATGTGTCCCAATTCATGTGCCAAAACATATCTTTTTCGCTGCGGAAATTCAATTTTCGAATCTATTGTAACAATTGATTTGCCATTTTTCATAACAAGTCTTCCATCAGAATTCTTTAAATTCTTTTCATTAACAATACCATTATGATAAACAATTAAATCAGTAATATCAATTGAAGGAATATCTTCGATTCCTAATTCTCCTAAAACGGCTCTTGCAGCAAGAGCAGGGTTCTTTCTCATTATCAAAGTTCTCCTTTCTCGATTTTGTGCATTAAATCAAGTAGATCCGTTTCATTAAGAATATCTTTGAGATCATGTTCGTCCATTTTATCAAGATTGTTGAATTGTAACTGTGGTGATCTTTGGATTAGTAATCCTAAAATTGCCTCCCTCGTAGTTTCTTTAGTTCCCTCAAATAGCTCTAATGCTTTTGTATATAAATTATTATTTTGCGCCTTTTTTAGCGCTACAGTCTGTTGAAACAACATTTTTTTAACTGCTGTTATTCCATTTTTTTCAAGCTGTTCAGGATTATATCCTTCATCTTTTAAAAGTTCATTTAGAATTTCAGGTTCTTCTACCGTTAAAAGATAAATATCACGATTCAATTTATCAGCATTGACTTTTATATTTTTCATGGCTTAGTAAATATTTTTTTAACAATCCGCAACCCCCTTTTTATTGAATTATTTATTTCTTTCATTGGAATATCCAATTCTTTTGAAATTTCTCTTCTTGAAGCTCCTTCGAGCCATTCACAAAATATGGCGTGATCATTTTTATTTTCACCGAAACTTTTCTCAATCTTATCCCAAAATTCATTTTCAATCAAAATTTCATCAGGAATATCTCTGATTCGGATTTCTTCATCTGTCAATTCATCGTAATTATCATACTCTTCACTGTCGCTTAACAATTCATTGGAACCGCCAGCATTTACTATTGATCGGCTAGAGGATTTAAAGTGACTAGATATAAGACTCTTTACAACCCAAATTAAATGATGAGTTATATTCGGATGCTTATTATAGTCCCATTTGCGTACTCCAGTAAAAACTTTTTCGATTGCCAATACAGCAAAATGTTCAGCGTCCACACTATCCTTCTCGGTTCGTATTTCGAATCCTACTTTATTTAATTTATTAGAAGCATACAATACCAGTGATTTATAAATCAATCCCCAGGATCGTTCGTCAATATTTTTTAGACGATCTAAAGTTTTGGAATCTATCATTTGTTAGTTGGTTTAGTTTGGGCCCTATAAATATATGCTCTTTTAATTATTTTTTTTGCCATGTGGCAAAAAAAATAAATTATGGAGCATATATAAGTATATGCGGCTTTCTATTTAAGCTATGTTAAAATGATTTTATAATTATGGAAAAAGAAAGATTATTATTCTGTATTGGACGCTACGATCACTATTATGACAGCGTTAATAACAAAAGTTCTGTTTTTTTAGGACTTAGTACATTTATAGTAGGAGGCCTAGTAGTTGGTTTCTTTGCTATCAAGGATTTTGTTGTATGTAATCCGTGGATTTATTTATTAATGATTGCACTCATTTTGATTGGTATTGTTATTATGATTATTGTAATACTTGCCGCTACTCCATTCATTTCAAAAGGCACGGATTCCTTGCACTATTTTGGTTCTATATCGTGCCAGACTCATGATGAGTTCAGTGCTAAATCTATTGAAAATATTTCGCCTCAAGAAGAGCTCAAGGACCTACGGGAACAGGTTCATCAGCTCGCCTGTGGACTATCGGCTAAATTCTCCAAACTAAAAATTGCAGGGATTTTATTTACGATCCAATTTGTTCTTTTTATTCCTCTTTTGATGCTTATAATATATAACTTAAAATAATTGAAATATGAAAATTTTTGAAGATTATCTTTCAACAGTAAAAGCTGCAATGGCAGCAGATCCTAAGTCAAAAAGTTTAAATGAAAGCTGGAATCCTGCTAAAGGCGAGTTGCGAAAGGCGTTTGACGCTGTCGCACTTGGGCTTCAGGTTCCAGAAAAACGCCTGCTACCGAGCTTAGAAAATTTTGCAAGTGAACTGGGATTAAAACCGGATTTTAATCAAAAATTAGGGCTTCATCCAGATCACGCACATTTAAAGCTTACAGAAAATATTGAAAACGATTATATTATTTCAATGTTTGTAGATATTAAAGGTTCTACCAATCTTTTTAAACGTTATCTTCCGGAAACAGTTTGGATTATTACCAACACCATTCAACGTGCCGCAATACATACCTGTCTTATTTTTGGAGGATACGTACATCGTCTTCAGGGAGACGGTTTATTTGTATATTTTGGCGATAAAAAAACATCGACTCAGCTTTCTGTGAAAAGAGCCTTGCAGTTCGCTGGGATTTTTACATATTTTGTGAAAACAGATCTAAAAAATCTGTTTAATGAGCAGGGAATTGAAGATATATTTACTAGAATAGGAATAGATCTTGGATACGATCGTGATGTAGTTTGGGGTATGGCCGGTATTGGAGAGATAAGTGAAGTGACCACCTGCAGTCTCCATACAAGTTTAGCAAGCAAAATGCAGTCAAGTGCTGTCAGTAATGGAATAGTTGTTGGAGACCACATAAAAAATGAAGTTCCAGAGTTATCTGATTTTTTTACGCCTGTATGTCAAAGGACACAGAATGAAAATGATCGTTACATTTTTAGAATACAGGATGAAAATTGGAATTACACACAGTTTGATTTTGCATGGTTATCTTTTCTTAAAAAACAAGATTATATAGCTACTGATTTGCAGGGTATTCTTCAGCTGAAACAAAAAGCTTCTACCTCAAATTTCGATCGCAACATAAATAATTTAGCTCCTATAGCAGCTACCAGTAAACCTTTTTATGGATTTAGGAAAAAAATGTAGTTTGTTTGAGCGTGACTTTGGTGAGGTTAAAGAATCCTTTCCCAAATTAAGCTACGGAAGAAATAGAAAAAACAAAATTTGGATAATTTCTGGAGAACTGGATATATGTGATGTCAAAGGTAACTATTGGAATACCTTTGACATCAAAATGATAGTGCCTGAATCGTATCCATATTGTGTACCAATCGTTCTTGAAATAAGCGAAATAATTCCTCGCAATATCGACTGGCACATTTCGGAAAATGGAATCTGCTGTTTAGATTTTGATAATAATCTTATACTACTTAGCCGGCACGGAATTAATTTAAGAGATTTTATAACTAAAAAAATATATCCTTTTTTTGCAAATCAATTATATAAATTACAGGTAGATAAATATGCAGGGGAGGAATACAAACATTATATTGAGGGATTAATACAATACTATATTGAAGATTTAAAAATCCCTACAATTGAGAATATAGTTGTCTTTCTAGAACAAATACTTAATAAAAAAGACCTTACTAGAAATAGATTATGTCCATGTAAGAGCGGTGAAAAAATTAAGAATTGTCATGAAAAAATAATTGAAACTATAAAAACAATAGGGAGGGAAAAAATTTCATCTGACTTAGCCAAAATTAAGAAGAAATTGGTACTTTGATACTTTTTGATTTTGATTGAACAAAAAATCAAGCATAAATATTGCCATAATCATGTATTACAAATTCTATGTCATATGATTTGAATTCGCTATAAAAAAAAAGTGTATTTGCTAACTATAATTGGAAGTAAAGATAAGGATGCGATTTAAACCCATAATTATTTTTAATTACTACTTTAAATTTTTTACAAATGATTAAAATTTTGCAGCAAATAATTGTTTCACAAGAAGGTTGTTATAAATTTTACTAAATCGGCATAATCGTATAGACTTTGAAAGTATATGCCTTGTAATTTATATTTTTTCTATACTGATCTGAAATGCTATTTAGTTTAACGGCACAAGATTTTGAGATAAAATTCAATTTTTGAAGAGAGAGTTTAATATTTAAGTCCGATACTCCCATTTCGATAATTTGTGCTGTAAGGTTATCCATATCTTTCGGAACTTTTAATTTACGCACGTTTATAAAATCATCATTCGCTTTTTTGTGTTTTTTCGATTTTTCATGTAAAGTTCGAATATAGTACTCAGAAGCTTTGTGATTGAAATTAACAGTAGATTCAGAATTGAGAAACTGTAGAAGATTAAGCTGGTCAATACTATTTTTATCATCTATCGATACTAGGTACTCTTTTTTATTTCCGAGTTTATAGATGTCAGAATCATATACAGCTAGCATATATGAATCATTTAGAGGCAGAAAAAGCTGCAATCCTTTTATTCCAAAATCTCTCTGGCTTCCAAATTTCCAGTTTCTTTTCTCTAAAAACTGATTGTACATAACAAGTGGATTATCAGAAATAATAAAAGGATTTGATGTTTTATTTTTAATAAGCTTGTACGTAAGGTTTAATAGATCGGGTACTAGTAGTTCGGAAGATTTTAGTGAATTAAGTTTCCCTTTGTCGGACTGTTGTTCCTGTAATCCAGGTATCATATCGTTAGAAACATTTCCTTCACTTATTTTGGACTTAGTATTTGGAAGTTTTTGTTCAAAATTTTTTAGAATTTTAAAATGGATTGGATTTCGAATATCCAAAACAATAAGAAAGTGCAGCATTTTAAAATGATTTGTACTTTGTGGAATAGGAAGTTTTTCTTTTTCCCACATTTCTCTAAAAATTGGTGCAGAATCTGATTCAAGCTTTGAAAGCCAATTTTCAAGCTCCCCATCACGCCCATAAAAATATTTTTTGCCTAGATGCGAGGATATTTTTACATGACTTTTAAAAACATTCCTATTGGTCTCAAACATGCCAATAGTTTCTCCATTATTTTCAAAAGAGAAGAAACGCTGGAAAAATTGTGGAACGAAATGGTGGTTTTTTGGAATCAGCTCTTTTTTCTGGGCCATTTTATATTCTATTTAAAAGCATTTTTTCTCGCTTAACTTAATAAGTGATATCTAATTTTATTGATGTTTAATTGATCTAGTTATACTGTTTAAATATATCAATTAAAAATGAATTAATACAATACTGTAAGAAATTATGTTGTTGTTTTTTAGTTGATTAAATATGTTTTTATTGTTTATGGCGTTTTACTTAATAGTACATGGAATGATTTTTTGTGATCAATAATTTGACGTGTTTAAAAATGTTTAATAGCAAGTGAAATAAAAATATTAATTATATGAAGGCAGCCTATTTATACGTTCATGTAAGTACGGACGAACAAAAAAGAAAAGGTTACTCTTTGCCGGAGCAGGAAGACAGACTATTGAAGTATTGTAAATACTATGATATCGAAGTCAAAGGAATTTATCGCGAAGATTATTCTGCAAAGAATTTCAATAGACCCGAATGGAACCGATTATTTTCAGAAATTAAAAAAAAATCATCAGGAGAAGATAAAAATATTCTATTTATCAAATGGGATAGATTCAGTCGTAATATTGAATACGCTTACGAAATGATTGGGAAACTTCGGAAATATAAAACAACTGCAAAAGCTATTGACCAGCCAATTGATTTCTCTGTGCCGGAAAGCACAGTTATGTTGGCTGTATATTTAGCTGTTCCGGAAGCAGAAAATGCGAGGAGAGCGCAAAATACTTCGAACGGTATTCGTCGAGCAAAGCTAATGGGGAGATATCCTAGTAAGGCACCTTTAGGATTTATCAATTTGACATCAATGGACGGTAAAAAAGGTATCGCTCCTAAAGAGCCTGAAGCCGAAATTATAAAATGGATTTTTTGTCAGGTTGCCAAAAACGATCATAAAATAGCTGAAATCAGGAAAATAGCTAAAGATAAAGGATTGGTATGTTCAAGATCACACTTTTTCAGGATTTTGCATAATTCAGTTTATTGTGGGCTTATACCAGTCAAGCTTGACTCTGGTGAAGAGCAAGTGATAAAAGGATTACATGAACCATTGATATCTGAGGCTTTATTTAATCAGGTCCAGTCTGTTATTAATACCAAAAGAAAAATCACTTCTAAAAATTGTGATTTGCAATCAATGTTTTTTCTTAAGGGCTTTATAATCTGTCCAGTTTGCGATCGAAAACTTCTCGGAAGTTTTTCAGCAGGGAGATTAAAAAAATATCCATACTACCATTGTCGCAATCGCTGTAAAACAAGGATAAATGCAATTTTCCTTAATGATTGCTATCAAAAGAAACTTCAACAGTTGATGCTCTCAAATAATTCGATTGAATTATTTAAAAATATTTTGGAAGACCAGAATATAAAGACACAGAAAGCAAGTTATTTATATGCGAAGAAGGTATTAGTGAGAAAAATAAACGACGAGAGTTTAACACTTTCTCAAGGCAGAAAATTATTTGTTTCTGGAATATTAAAACTCGATGACTACAACGAATTAAAAAAAGAGAATCAAGTCAACACGAAAAATCTTAGAAAGGAAGTACGTGATGTTTTAATTAAATTAAAAGCTATTGATAAGAAAAGTCAAATAGAAGAGAAAGCGTTAGTCGCAATCTTTCAAAGATTTTCTGAATTTGAGGTCTCAGATAAAAGACATCTTGTAAATCTTATTCCACCCACTAATGTTGATTATAAAACTGGAGATCTATCTTTAGATTTGAATCAGGCATTTTTAAAAATATTATCAAAAAAAGGTAACCGAAAAACTGAAAAAAGATGAACTTTATTGAAAAGAATGTTTCAGTAGAAAAAGCAATTGCCATTCTTTCTAAGAGCGGTATTCAGGTAAACGAAAATGAAGCCAAAATTATATTGGAATTGTTATATTTAGTGTCAAAAAATTACGACAAACCCAAAGAGAAGAAAATACTATATCCTTAACGGGACTTCGAACCATTATTCAGCCCAGATTATATCTCTAATAAAACTACTTTTAGACTGTTTATTTTAAACAGACTAAGAATTCCTCATGAAAAAATCGAACCTAAAACATCAGGCTGTAAAGCCAGATAAATGTGGACTTATAGGCATAAAAAAAGAGACAACTATTAACTAGCTGTCTCCTTAAGTGGAGTCGCCGAGAATCGAACTCGGGTCCAAACAAGCAACTAAAGAGCTTTCTACACGTTTATTTCCTGATTGAATTTTCGATGTTAAGCTAGGTCAGGAACAACCACTCAACACTTATCTTCTTAATTTCGAAATCCACCCGAAGCTCATGGAAATCTAGGTTTATTTTTACGGTTCCCCTGTACTGACCGCCACAAACCAAGGCTTTCAAGGAGAATCCAGCTTTCCTATCTGATAGGAACGTGGCTTAATCGTACTATAATTCGGATTATGCAGCTAAAGCGTAGTTATTTTCGCCGTGTAAAATTGTAAGATCTTATATTTACGAGCAAGGTCTCAATGCTCGACGTGCTTACTGTTCAATTCGACTTGCTGTCAAAACCAGTCGACCCCATTTCTTTTCAATAAAAAATTGAGATTGCAAAATTAAGCTTTTTGTCCCATCATCTAGCATTAATTATCAAAAATATTTATTTCAATTTTTATACCAAATTTAGAACCTTAATTTATTATTCGATGTCTTTAAAAACAAAAGGATAATCTCCAAAAATCGGTGCCAATTTGCGCACTGCATATGTTTTACGAGTAAACTTATTAGACAATGCTATAATGGTAACATTCTCTTTTTGTAATGTTATATACGATGAGGTATTACCATGCCACCATCCGTTATGAAAATAAAAGTGTTGTCCTGAGTACCAATTAATCATTCGGATACCTAGTCCGTAATTTTTCTCCCCTTTACGTTCATTACTATATCCTTCGTAAACTTGCTTAAGTAATGCTGGTTTTAAGAAACCCGGAGCATTTCTGGCTCTGTCAAGTTTTAATAAATCACGAGGTGTAGAATAAACATTTTTATCTCCGTAAACGGCATCTAGATAATCTATTCCTATCTCGACATTATTACCTTTATAAGATGGAACTGCTGTTTTTCTGTCTTTATCAATATCAAAAACATAACTATGTGTCATACCCAATGGCTTAAAAATCATCTGAGCCATTGCATCTTTATACTTAAGTCCTGTAATTTTTTCGATAATTAGTGCCAACATAGCATAGTTGGTATTACAGTATGTAAAACGTGTATCGGTTTTATACTCTAATCCAATATCTTTTGTTGCCATGATATTTAAGATATCCTGATTGGTTAACTGATTGTGTCTGTCCCAAATGGTTTTATCTCTATCGGTAAAATAAGCGTAATTACGCATTCCGCTTCTGTGGTTTAATAACATTCTTACTGTTACATCTGGATAAGGAAATGTTTTTAAGATTGTATTTACTTTTTGGTCCAAGTCAATTTTTCCAGCATTAACCAATTTTAAAACTGCAGTTGCCGTAAGTACTTTACTAACCGAAGCAATATGCAACGGCGTATCTTTGTCTATTTCTGTCTTTTCGTTTTTATTTGCGTAACCTTCATATTTCTCATAAATAATCTCGCCATTTCTTGCTACTAAAAAACTTCCGTTCATAGTATTGTTTGGCCAGTTTCTGTTATAAAAATAATCAACTCTATTTTTTATTGCTGTTACGTAATTTGCAGGAAGCTTTTTTTCAGGTGGCATTGGCTTCATTTTAGGAAGCGTATCTTCTAATGTATCGGCTGTAGTTGCATTTGTTTTTTTATCTTTTCCGCAAGAGCTTAAAACTAAAATAAGGAAAAGGATTTGTGGTATATTTGCTTTTTTAATGAAATTCATGTGTGGGATTCTAGGAAAACAAATATATAGAATTGAATACTTTTGTTTATTTGTGTTTTTGAACCGAATTCTTAGATTTTAACACAGTTTTAAGCTTGATTTTCGTCAGGCTATTGAACATCAGCTTTTAATAAATTTGATTTCGATTTTTTTCAAAAAAAACAACAAAATTTTAACTATATTTGTTATATTTAAAACAAATTTAAGTAAAAAAGTTATATTAATACAATATTTAAACACTAATAAATGAAGTTTGGAATTATAAAAGAAAGAAAAAACCCACCAGACAGAAGGGTTGTATTTACTCCTAGCGAGCTTGTTCGACTTAAAGAACTTTATCCTGAAGCTACTGTAGCAGTAGAAAGTTCAGATATTAGAATTTTTACAGACGTTCAATACCAAAGCTTAGGCATAACTGTTACCGATGATGTTTCAGACTGTGACATCCTTTTTGGAGTAAAAGAGGTTCCTATTGAAAGTTTAATTCCAAATAAGGCATATTTTTTCTTTTCGCATACTATAAAAAAGAGTCCAGGTAATCGAAAATTATTACAAGCTATTTTAGAAAAAAATATCGATTTATACGACCACGAAACAATTGTAAATTCGGAGAATAACAGACTTATTGGTTTTGGAAGATATGCAGGAATTGTTGGTGTATATAATGGTATACGTGCTTTTGGGATAAAATTTGAATTGTTTAAATTACCTAAAGCAGAAACTTTATCTGGAAAAGATGCATTAATTGCTCATTTAAAACGTATTACTTTACCTCCTTTAAAATTTGTAATTACTGGATCTGGAAAAGTAGGTAACGGTGCTAAAGAGATTCTTGATGCCATTAAGATAAAAGAGGTTACTATAGATAATTACTTAACTAAGAATTATACTCAGGCGGTTTACGTACAACTTAACGTATTGGATTATAACAAGCGTAAAGACGGACAAGTTTTGGATTATACCGATTTTTACGAACATCCTACAGAATATGTTTCTGATTTTGAAAAATACACTAAAGTAACGGATGTTTATTTTACAGGACATTTCCATTCTCCTGCAGCTCCTATAATATTAACTAGAGAAATGCTTCAATCGAAAGATTGTAAAATAAAAGTGGTTGCCGATATTTCTTGTGATGTAAATGGTCCTATTGCTTGTACGCTTCGTGCATCGACAATTGCTGAACCGATATATGGTTATTTCCCTGGAGAAAATAAAGAGGTTGATGTTTTTCATCCTGCTGCAATTGTAGTAATGGCTGTAGATAATTTGCCTTCTGAAATTCCTAAAGATGCGAGTGAAGGTTTTGGTGAACAATTTATGGAACACGTAATTCCAGCCTTTTTTAACGGCGATAAAGATGGTATCTTACAAAGAGCTAAAATGACTGAGAATGGTAAGCTTACGCCTCGTTTTAGTTATTTACAAGATTATGTAGACGGGAAGTAATTGTTAATTATCCTTTCACTTCTCGTTCCTAGAGAATATAATTACGAACTATAGGCCTTTGTCTTAGTTTTTTCACTTTGACAAAGGTTATACTAAATCTTACGGAACATTGATTATAGAATAATATTCCACTCTTCGACTCTGCCCAAGGTCACAGAAAAACAAAACCCTGCAATTTTCATTGCAGGGTTTTTTATTTATTACGAATCGCTACAAATTAACAATTCATAATTAACAATTCATAATTAACAATTTACAATTACTTTAGGCTTCCAACCATATCTTCTGGTTTTACCCAAGCATCAAAATCTTCTGGTGTTACATAACCTAAACGAACTGCCTCTTCTTTTAGTGTTGTTCCGTTTTTGTGTGCTGTTTGAGCAATTTCTGCCGATTTGTAGTATCCGATTTTAGTATTTAATGCTGTTACTAACATTAATGAATTGTCTACTAATTCTTTGATACGTTTGTAATTTGGTTCGATTCCTTGTGCACAATGCTCATCAAATGAGATACAAGCATCTCCTAATAAACGAGCCGATTGCAAGAAGTTTGCTGCCATTACTGGTTTAAAAACGTTTAGTTCGTAGTGTCCTTGCATTCCTCCTACTGAAATTGCAACATCGTTACCCATAACTTGAGCACAAACCATTGTTAATGCTTCGCATTGTGTTGGGTTTACTTTTCCTGGCATGATAGATGAACCTGGTTCGTTTTCTGGAATGATGATTTCGCCAATTCCTGAACGTGGTCCTGAAGCTAACATACGTACATCATTTGCAATTTTGTTTAACGAAACTGCTAATTGTTTTAATGCTCCGTGAGATTCTACGATTGCATCGTGTGCTGCAAGTGCTTCAAATTTGTTTTCGGCTGTTACAAATGGATGTCCTGTAAACTCTGCAATATACTCAGCTACTTTTACATCGTATCCTGCTGGTGTATTTAATCCTGTTCCTACTGCTGTTCCTCCTAAAGCAACTTCTGATAAGTGCGCTAAAGTGTTTTTAACAGCTTTTAAACCATAAGTTAATTGTGCAGCATATCCTGAAAGTTCTTGTCCTAGTGTAAGTGGTGTAGCATCCATAAGGTGGGTACGACCAATTTTTACAACATTTTTATATTCTACCGCTTTTGCGTGAAGTGTATCTCTTAATTTTTCTACTCCTGGAATTGTAATTTCTACTACTGCTTTGTAAGCTGCAATGTGCATTCCTGTTGGGAAAGTATCGTTTGATGATTGTGATTTGTTTACATCATCATTTGCTTTGATAAATTGCTCTCCTTCGCCAATTTCAAATCCTTTTAAAACTTGTGCACGGTTTGCAATTACTTCGTTTACGTTCATGTTACTTTGTGTACCTGAACCTGTTTGCCAGATTACCAACGGAAATTGGTCGTCTAGTTTACCTGCTAAGATTTCGTCGCAAACTGCTGCGATTGCATCTCTTTTTTCTACTGGTAAAACACCTAAATCATGGTTTGCATAAGCAGCTGCTTTTTTTAAGTAAGCAAATCCTTCTACGATTTCTTTTGGCATCGATGCTGATGCTCCAATTTTAAAATTGTTTCTAGAACGTTCTGTTTGTGCTCCCCAATATTTTTCTGCAGGAACTTGCACCTCTCCCATGGTGTCTTTTTCTATTCTGAATTTCATAATTTTTGTATAAAATGTTTATTGTAAAATATTATATTATCTGTAAACTGTCGTTGCAATCCTTAATCGCAAACTAGATTTTTAGCCCAGATGGAAGCGGCATCCTTTTTTGGGGCTTTTTTTGGCCCAAAAAAGATATAGCGGACAGCTGGAAATAGCTCCTAAACCTAATTATGAGCTTATCTTTTTAAAACTGACCTCAAAAATACGGATAATTACTTTTTTATAAAAATTGATTTAGTTTTTTATTGGTAAGAAAAAATATTAGACCTACATTTGTGGCTACATTCAAAAATTCCGGAAAACATGTTTGAATTTTCACAGTATTTAGGCTTTTTACTTTTCTTAACCATTCTAACTATAGGGTTTTGGTTAATGTTCTTTTTAGTAGGTTTCGTTCAATATTGGATTGGTGGAGCGCTATGGGAAATGTACAAAGAAAGAAAAGCAAAGAAAGAGCAATCAATTTAAATTAATTTGATTACTACATAAAAAAAGGACCCGTTTACACGAGTCCTTTTTTTTATTTACGAGGTTTCCTTATCCAGGAAACTCTCCTCCACCTTCGCCTCCTTCATTTTTAGGCCCTTGTTTTTCTCTTTCGTTTTTAGGCTTATTAAATCTATAAGTAAAAGAAAGATTGAACTGTCGTTTACGAAATTGCATTTCACTATATGATGTTTGATCTTCAAGATAGGTATATGACCTCATTATTCTTGAGTTGAAAATATCGCTTATATTAAATGCTACTGTCGCTTTGTCTTTTAGTATGTCTTTGCTAAATGCAGTATTCATACCAAATTGCCCTAGGTTTTTTCCTTGTGCTGTTTTTTGCGCTCCGTTATACATTCCTGTTAACTGCCAATCGATTTTGTATGGTAAAGTCAGTTTTGAGTTGATTCTTGCATACCAAGAGTTTGCCTGATTATCTAAATTTTGAACTACTTCTACTCCTGTTGCATCGATATAACTATTATTCCCTGTAGTTTTTACATTGTAAAAGTTAAAATTACTGTTTATTCTCCACCACTTGTATGGCGTGTAATTTAGTGTAAACTCGAAACCAAATTTTTGTTCTTTCCCTAAGTTAATTGGTTTACTTAAGATAACTGGAATTCCTTCAACTGGTTGACCCGGTGTAGGGGTTACGACATCACCATCAGAATCTACAACATCACCTGTTGGAGATCGCACAAAACTAAACACATCTTTTGTGTCTTCTAAATATGCCGATGTATTAAAGGTTACTTTATCCCAACGCATAATATATCCTATATCATACTTATCGGTTAAAGACGGATCTAAATCTGGATTTCCCTGAAAAATATTAATATTACTTGAGTAATTTGTTGCTGGATTCATGAAACGTCCTCTTGGTCTAGATAAACGCTTGCTGTAACTTGCCGAGAAATTACTTTGATCTGATATTGCATAACTGATAAAAGCACTTGGGAATAGGTTGTTGTACTTTTTAGTATTATATTCATTAGTATCTAATAAGTTAACCTGAATATTGGTGTCTTCCCAACGTAAACCAAATAAATAAGAGAACTTATTTACTTTAAATCCGTACTGTGTATAAATCGCGTTTATGTTTTCTTTGTACTCTAAGGTGTTTGATAAATTCCCGATTTTTTCTCCTTGGTCGTCTAGTACATAATACTCATTATTTAAATCTCCAAAACTACCTTTGTATCCTGCCTCAAACTGGCTTCCTTCTTTTATAGGAAGTACGTAATCTGCCTGAATTTGAACTTGTTTTTGTACTTGGTCGTTTAATGTGTTATTAAAATTATCTGAACCGGTAATAAGACTATTACCATCATCGGTGTTTCTAGAAATAGATAAATCGGCAGTAAGTTTATGTCCTTTGTCGTTGAAGTTTTTTATTAAGTTTGACGTGTACTCTACGTTCCCGCTTCCTGTAACTCCATCATTTAATCTGTATGTTGATTTGGTAAAATTATAACCGTTGTCATAATTATTGTAGTTGATTAAATCTCGGTCTTCTCCTGAATTCTTTTGGTAATTTATCGCATTTGTCCAGAATGTTGTTGGCGTAATTGCCCACTCTACTCCTGCTCTTCCGTTAAACCCTTTTCTGATTCTTTTGGTATCACGATCTTCATTTAGAAAGTTTTTTATTGAACCATCTGGATTAAAATATTCAGAATTTGTTAATCCTCCTCCTTCATTGGTTCTGTAATTATATCCCGCAGTAGTAAAGTAGTTTAATTTTTCGGTTTTATAATTTGCATTTGCACTTACTCCGTAGGTTTCTGGGATTCCTGTAGAGGCAATAAAAGTTCCGTTGAATCCTTGATTTTTCCCTTTTTTAAGGATGATATTAATTAATCCTGAACCTCCTTCGGCATCATATCGTGCTGATGGATTTGTGATTACCTCAACTTTATCGATTGCATCGGCTGGGATTTGGCGTAATGCTTCGGCTACGTTTATAGCGTTTGATGGTCGACCATCTATTAAGATTCTGATATTATCACTTCCTCTTAAGCTTACGTTTCCTTCGGTATCTACAGAAACTGATGGTACATTATCTAGAACATCGCTTACCGTTCCTCCTTTTACAATCATGTCCTGACCTACATTATATACTTTTTTGTCGAGTTTAATTTCGACTGTAGATTTTTCGGCACGAACTACAACTTCATTAAGCTGATTGGTATCTTCAGATAATCCTACCTGCCCTAAATCGGTATTTTCTGTTATCTTTTTTTGTTTGATTTCGACTACTTTGAATGAAATAAATTCAATCTTAATATCATAAACACCAGGAATTGCATCTACACTAAATTCTCCTTTATTGTTGGTTATTCCTCCTGCAATTGCTTTTGGGTTTTTAGCATTTACCAGAGTAATTGTAGCATATTCTAAGGGTTGGTTTGTTGTTTTCTCGACAACTTTACCAGTAACTTTTACTTTTACTCTTTGCCCTTCTGGTTGCTGAGCAAAACTGAGCATGCTTGTAAAGAGGAATACAAGCATGATGATTAATTGATTTTTTTTCATTTTTGGTAGTTTCTATTTGGCTTTTAGACTGCAAATGTAACTGTAGGTTTAAAATGAAAAATCATAAAAAAATGTTAACAACCCTCTTTATAATGTTTCTAAAAAAGGTTTTAGCAATTCTAAATCTCTACCTATAATAGCCTTGCCATCTTTTACAACTATTGGTCTTTCTATTAAAATAGGGTTATCGACCATTGCTTGTATAACCTCAGCATCGGTCATTGTTTTATTCTTGAAGTTTTCTGCCCAGATTTTTTCTTTTGTTCGAACTAGCTCTAACGGTTTTAAATTTAGTTTATGAAGCAATTCTTTTAATGCATCAAACGAAGGTGTTTCGGTAAGATATGGGATTATCTCATATTCTTGTTTTGTGTTCTCGACAAAAGCCAGACAATTTCTTGATTTCCCGCAACGTGGGTTGTGATATATTTGTATCATTTTTATTTTTTTAAAGAAGTAAAGATAATTGAAATAAAAAAAGGTAAATTAGTGCTAGCAAAAATAAGATTTATGCAATAAATCGAAGTACTATTTTAAATTAAAAATACATGTTTCTAGAACAAGGAGTTAAAGAAAAAAACAAATTTTGGAGATATTTATTAGGTTCCGTCTTTATAATTACAGCATCTTTTGTTGGTCAAATTCCACTTACACTCGCCATATTATATCAGACTCTTGTAAACAAAATACCTTATCCAACGACTGAAGCTGGTATAATGAAGATTTTTGAATCGAATGTGACCTTATTTCTTATCTTAATTTCGTTTGTATTTGCCTTGGCAGGAGTGTACTTTGTGGTACGTTATATACATCATCAAACTCTTTTGTCCGTAACTACTTCTAGGCCAAAAGTAGATTGGAATCGTATCTTATTTTCATTTACTCTTTGGGGAATTATTACTGCTGCACTAACTGTTTTATTTTATTATACTAGCCCGGAGGATTTTGTAATTAACTTTAAGCCTATTCCCTTTGCTATTTTATTTATAATAGGAACTCTTTTAATCCCTATCCAGACTAGTACAGAAGAGTATGTTTTTCGTGGGTATTTAATGCAAGGGTTTGCAAATTTGGCAAGAAACAAATGGTTCCCGTTAGTAATGACTTCTGTTATTTTTGGCACTATGCATATTTTTAATCCCGAAGTGACAAAAATGGGCTATATCGTTATGGTATATTATATTGGTACTGGATTATTTTTAGGAATTATTACCTTGATGGATGAAGGCATAGAACTTGCCTTGGGTTTTCATGCGGCCAATAATTTAGTTGGTGCTTTATTAGTTACCTCAGATTGGTCAGTATTCCAAACGCACTCGGTTTTTAAAGATATATCCGAACCTTCGGCTGGTATAGATATCATTTTACCAGTTATTGTTATTTACCCTATCATGCTATATATTTTTAGCAAAAAATACAACTGGACTAATTGGAAAGAAAAATTAACGGGTGAAATCGTTATTGAAAATAAGTCTGAAACTATTAAACTATAACCAAACTCAAATGTCAAAAATAACGTATAAAAACGTCCACAATTTCTTCAAATTAAATGGAGATCATTTTAATGGAGAAGACTTGTCTCAGATAGCTTATAGCTTCGTTAAGGAAGGCGAAGCTTATGAAAGGGCTATTGGTGAATTTATCCTGGATTGGTTTGATGAGAAATCTTATATCGAGATAACTACATCGGGAACTACAGGAGATCCAAAAGTGATTCAGTTACAAAAACAAGCTATGATTGAGTCGGCTCTTGCAACAGGTGATTTCTTTGATTTACATCCTGGTGATAAAGCATTGCATTGCTTGCCTACTCAGTATATTGCTGGAAAAATGATGATTGTAAGGAGTTTAATTCTAGGTCTGGATGTTGATTTTGTTGCTCCTAGCCTACATCCTCTCACAAACAACACAACTAAATACGATTTTGTAGCAATGGTTCCTTTGCAGGTTCAGAATTCTTTATCTGAACTTAAAAATGTAAAAAAACTTATTGTAGGTGGCGCTGCAATGGATGCTACGCTTATAAAAAGTGTATCTAAACTAAAAACAAAAGTGTACGCAACTTACGGCATGACTGAGACTATTACTCATATTGCTGCTAAAGAAGTTGGTGAGGAAGCTTTTACGGTTTTACCTCACGTACAAATATCGCAAGATGATAGAAATTGTCTTGTTATTAATGTTCCAACTATTTCTAGCGAAACAATCATAACCAATGATATTGTAGAATTGATAAACGATCATCAGTTTATATTTTTAGGAAGAATTGATAACGTTATTAATAGTGGTGGTATAAAATTAATTCCGGAGCAAATAGAAGAAAAACTTTCTGGAAAAATAGATGCCCGCTATTTTGTAATTGGTGTTCCTGATACTGCTCTAGGCGAAAAATTGGTTTTGGTTATCGAAGGCGAAAAACATCCTATTGATAATACAATATTTGATAGTCTGGACAAATACCAAAAACCGAAAGAGATTATTTTTGTTCCTAAATTTAAAGAAACCGAAAACGGAAAAATCATCCGCAAAAAAAGTTATCTGTATAATTTGTAACCCAAGAAAGCGATTAACAAAAAATAACATTTTAGTTTAACCATATAAGTTATGTAAGTCCATTTAAGTTTTTAAAACTTATATTTTCTTATAACTTATATGGTTTTCTTTTAAAATACAGTTTAGCTTTTCACTTCTCGCATTTCACATTCTACACAATTCAATAATTAAGCGTTAAGCCAAACCCCCAACCCATATCGCTATCATAATGTGTAGAAATTCCTGAATTTTTGGTCAGTATATATTTTAAACCTCCCATATATTCTTTGTCTGTATTTACCATAAAAGCCATTCGTATTCTTGGCGAAATCGGAATATCTTCTCGCGATAATTGTAATCGGACATTTCCATCTGTAAAAACTTCGGCTTGTGCGATAACTAACCAAGGCAAGATATAATCAGCACCGATACTTAATACGGAACGATTGTCTTTGGTATTTTTTTGCCCAAACATATTTTTCTCAACCTCATCATGTCCAAATTTTCTATAACGCCAATCAAATCCTATAAATGGCATAAACCATTGATTCTTGCCAATATATCGTCCTATATGTGTCTCGGTTTCATAACCGTGCTCATTATTATATCCTAATCTCCACTCTGTACCAAAACTCCAACGTGCGTTTTGCACCATCGCTCTACCATCATTCCCGTTGGTTGCAAAATCATTCTCCGCCATAATATGGCTCATATTACTTTCTTTTTGTAATTGTCGGTACGCCCATTCTTTGTCTGGCAATAACGGATTTGGTGTTGAATTCTCGTAACTAAAAACACGATTCATTCCCGCCATCATGTGGTATAGAATATGACAGTGAAAAAACCAATCTCCATCAGCATTGGCGCTAAACTCAATCGTATCAGTTTCCATTGGCATAATGTCCAATACATTTTTTAATGGCGAATATTCCCCTTGTCCGTTTAATACCCTAAAGTCATGCCCGTGTAAATGCATTGGGTGACGCATCATCGAGTTATTGTACAATACGATTCGTAATGTTTCTCCTTTTTTAATTAAAATCTTATCGGATTCAGATAATACTTTATTATCCATACTCCACAAATACCGATTCATATTTCCCGTTAATTCAAAACGCAATTCTCTTACCGGAGCATCTTTGGGTAATGTAGTTACTGTAGGCGATTTTAGCATACTGTAATTTAATGTTACAATATCTGTAGAACTAGCTTCCATGTTATGGTTTGAATGATCCATTTTTTCTCCATCATCCATTTTCATTGATTCTTCGGGCGTATGTTTCACTTCTTTAGTTCCGCTTCCTGTAATCTCGGGATACATTACAGCATTCATATCCATCTTTTGCAAACTCATTCCCATTCCCATCTCATTCATGGTTCCATCCATGTTCATCATGCCATTCATCATTTTCATTCCCTCAAAATAATCGAGTTTTGGCAAAGGACTTGTCAATTGTTTTATTCCTTTTCCTAAATATATCGAAGTCGATTTTGTTCGATCTTCTGGCGTAGCCAAAAATTCAAATGCTGTATCATCGGCTGGAATTGTAACCACAACATCATAAGTTTCGGATACTCCAATAATCAGTCTGTCTACTTCTACAGGAACTACGTCGTTTCCATCATTGGCTACGACCGTAATTTTTCCTCCAGCGTAGGTAAGCCAAAAATAAGACGAAGCTCCTCCATTTGAAATTCTCAACCGTACTTTATCTCCCGCTTTAAATGGCTGCGGAAATTCATTTTCTTTTTTCCCGTTAATTAAAAATGCGTCATAATATACATCGCTTACATCCATTGCCATCATACGTTTCCATTCGTTGTTGACTTTGGTTTTAAAATGTCCTGCTTTTATAGCTTCGGTATAACTTTGTGTTGTTCCTTTTTTAATCGCAAACCAATCCGAAGCATTATGCAACATTCTATGTACATTATCCGGATTATAATCTGTCCATTCGCTTAACATAACAGGAATTGTAGGCAAGTCATCAATCCCTTTTCTAAAATCAGGATCATCAGTTTTTTTCTTCATTATTAATGAACCATACATCCCTATTTGCTCCTGCATTCCGCTATGGCTATGATACCAATGTGTTCCGTTTTGGATAACTGGAAATTTATACACATACGTTTCTCCAGGTTTTATTGGCATTTGCGTCAGGAAAGGAACGCCATCTTCCTGATTAGGCAAAAATATACCGTGCCAATGCAAAGATGTACTTTCTTTCAGTTGATTATGTACATGAATTTCGGCAATATCCCCTTCAGTAAAAGTAAGCGTTGGCATTGGGATTTGCCCATTAACAGCAATTGCCCTTTTGGATTTACCTGTAAAATTTACCAACGTATCTTTTACATATAAATCATACCTCACAATTTTTTGCGCGGTTGTGCTTATTGCAAAAAGCAATAATATAAGTATTGGATAAATTTTCATCTTTTAGTTTTTAAAGTTTTAAACTTCTTAATCGCAATGCATTCACAATAACTGACACAGAACTAAAACTCATTGCCAAAGCAGCAATCATAGGAGAAAGTAATATTCCGAAGAACGGAAATAAAACTCCCGCAGCAACAGGCACACCTAAGACATTATATATAAAAGCAAAGAATAAGTTTTGCTTGATGTTGCTCATTACAGCGTGACTCAGGTTTTTTGCTTTTACAATTCCTTGCAAATCTCCTTTTACCAAAGTTATCTTGGCACTTTCTATCGCAACATCTGTTCCTGTTCCCATCGCAATCCCAATATCCGATTGTGCTAGAGCTGGTGCATCGTTTATACCATCTCCCGCCATAGCAACAATTTTTCCTTCGGCTTGCAGTTTTTCGATTACTTTTAATTTATCTTCGGGTAAACAACCTGCCTGAAAAGAAGTTAAATGCAACTCATCGGCAACTGCTTTGGCAGTATTTATATTATCTCCCGTAAGCATGATTACCTCAACTCCTTGACGCATTAATTCTTTTATAGCTGCAGCACTCGTTGCTTTTATAGCATCGGTTATCGTTACAAATCCTACCACATTTTTATCTACAGCGATATACGAAACTGTTTTTCCTAATTTTTGTTCGGCAATAATTTTTTCTTCGATAGCACCAGAAACAATTGCTCCTACTTGCTCCATTAATTTTTTATTTCCTAATGCAATCTTTTTATCAATAGCAGTTCCGATAACTCCTTTTCCTGCGATGTTTTCAAAATCATCGACTTTCGTCAAAGAAACATTTTTAGCTTTTGCAAATTTTACTACGGCTTCCGCCAAAGGATGCTCGCTATATTGATTTAAAGACGCGATGTATTGTAGCAGTTCATCCTCTGAATATTGTAGCGCAACAATTTTCTCTACCGAAGGTTTTCCCTCTGTAATTGTTCCCGTTTTATCCGTAATCAGAACATTTACTTTGTCCATTTTTTCTAAAGCTTCGGCATTTTTTATCAGAATTCCCGATTGTGCTCCTTTTCCAACCCCAACCATTACAGACATTGGCGTGGCTAAACCTAATGCGCACGGACAAGCAATTATTAATACTGCAATCGCATTAATAAATCCGTAAACCATAGCTGGTTCAGGTCCGAATTTTGCCCAAATGAAAAAGGTTAAAACAGAAATAATAACAACAATTGGTACAAAATATTTAGCAATACTATCGGCAAGTTTCTGAATTGGCGCTCTGGAACGACTAGCATTGTTAACCATTTGTATAATTTGCGAAAGTAACGTTTCTGAACCTACTTTCTCGGCAATCATAACAAATGATTTATTTCCGTTGATAGTTCCTGACGATACCACATCGTCTACTTTTTTATCCACAGGAATAGGTTCTCCCGTTATCATCGATTCATCTATCGTGCTTTCTCCAGTAACAATTTTTCCATCTACAGGAATTTTATCACCAGGTTTTACTCGTAGTAAATCTCCTTTTTTAATATCATGAATAGCAATCACTTTATCAACACCATCTATTACTAGGGTTGCTTCTGTTGGTGCCAGTTTCAATAATTCTTTTATCGCACCACTCGTTTGGCTATGCGCTCGAGCTTCTAGCAATTGCCCTAATAAAACCAGCGTAATAATTACTGTTGCAGCTTCAAAATAAAGATGAATTGTTCCGTGTCCTGATTTAAACTCTTCTGGGAATATCTCTGGGAAAAACATTCCTATGATACTAAATAAAAATGCCATTCCTGTACCAATCGCGATAAGGGTAAACATATTTAAATTCCAAGTTACAATCGATTTCCATCCACGAACAAAAAACATCCAACCTGCGTAAAATATCACTGGAAGCGAGAAAATTAGCTGAACCCAATTCCATTTCCCAACGTCCATTATTTTTAATAACGGATTGTCGTGCATCATTTCTATCATGGCAATAAAAAAGATAGGAACAGTAAAGAGTATTGCAATTTTCATTTTTTGCAATAACTCTTTATATACCTTATTCTCCTCCGTATCTGTTGGCTCCATTGGCACCAAATCCATTCCGCAAATCGGGCATGAACCTGGTCTATCCGTAATAACTTCTGGGTGCATCGGGCAGGTATATTGCTGTACCTGTATAGCGGCTGGTTCTTGTATTAAGTCCATTCCGCATACAGGGCAATCTCCCGCTTTATCATACATTTTATCGCCTTCGCAATGCATTGGGCAATAATATTTACCTCCCGTATGATTATGCGGTACAGCTACTTTCTTATGATCTTGTTTATGCTCATGTCCGTCAGCGCTACAGCATGATTTGCTTGTAGGTTTTTCTTGTCCATGATTCATTGTCATTTCAATGGCATACTTTCCAACTGCGGTTAATGCTTCTTGCATTTTCACTGTCGGAATATGTTTTTCCATCTTAATTGTTGCCAATGGAGGATCTAAAGTAACACTTGCCTCGATTCCTTCTACTGTATTTAATGCTTTTTCTACTTTCGTACGACATCCATCACAAGTCATTCCTGTAATAGTATAAGTATGAGTCATTATTGATTTCTTATCTCCATGTCCTGTAGTACTATATTTGTCCGCAGGTTTTTCATGTCCGTGATTCATAGCCATTTCAATGCTATACTTTCCAACCGCAGTTAATGCTGCTTGCAATTGCTCCGTCGGAATATGTTTTCCCATCGTAATCGTTGCCAATGGAGGATTTAAAGTAACACTTGCTTCGATTCCTTCGATAGCATTTAATGCATTTTCTACTTTAGTACGACATCCATCGCAAGTCATTCCTGTGATTGTATAAGTATGAGTCATAGCTTTATTTTTTTTTACAAATTTTACTTTAACAAATTTCTTAAATAATGCTTGTACAGGCTTGTACAATTTTGGTTATGATTTATAAGATTTACAAATCCTCTATTTGCATCCGCTTTTTATCCTTTAACTGTTTATAATACGTTGGAGAAAATCCGGTTACTTTTTTAAACTGATTACTCAAATGTGCCACACTACTATATTGAAGCTGATAAGCAATTTCGCTCAGGCTTAATTCACCATATATAACCAGTTCCTTTACCTTCTCTATTTTCTGAGAGATAAAATATTTTTCAATAGTTGTTCCTTCTACTTCCGTAAAAAGATTACTTAACGAATTGTAGTCGTGTTGCAAATTAGTCGATAAATAGTTGGATAAATTGGTATTGAGGTCGTTATTTTTATAATGAACCAACTCGATAATCAAGGTTTTGGCTTTCTCGATAATCTTACTTTTTTTATCATCTATAAGTTCAAAACCTAAAGAGTGCAAGACTTCTACCAAATCCTCTTTTAAAGAATCAATTTCTTTTTCTTGTATTTCTACTTCACCCAGCTCTACTGTAATCGGATGAAGCCCGAGTTTTTCTAACTCAGACTTCACAACCATTTTACACCGACTGCAAACCATGTTTTTAATGTATAGCTTCATTTATTTGATAGTTTCTACAGTACTTCCACAGCTCAACATTTTCGAACCATAATATGGGTTTTTAATATCGCTTTCTTTACTCAGCCAGTTAGCTCCTTTGCCATTATTTGCCATTGGACAAAACTGATAATAAGTAGGTGTTTCTCCTTTTGAAACTTTTAGTAATGCATATACAT
Organism: Flavobacterium hydatis; assembly: GCF_000737695.1. Classification (GTDB taxonomy): domain Bacteria; phylum Bacteroidota; class Bacteroidia; order Flavobacteriales; family Flavobacteriaceae; genus Flavobacterium; species Flavobacterium hydatis. The sequence continues at coordinate 25,993 of NZ_JPRM01000012.1, read as the reverse complement.
TTTTAGATAATGTCCCAAAATGGTCTCTTTGATGCGTGGCATCTTTTGTATCAGCAATATGTTCAGCATCTTCTTTCAGGTCTTTTAAAACTTTCATCCAAACCATGTGTACATCCATTGGCAAACTTTCCATTTTTACTCCATTTATAGCAGTAACCAATGTTTTGGCTTTCGCCGAAGCTGTAGCGCCGTCTGTTTTCACTAAAGCATCTTTGATTCCGAAATAAGCATCAAAAACAGGTTTTAAAAGATTCCCTTTTTGGTCTACATCCGAAGAAGTCATTTCGTGGTTTGCATGTGCATCATGATTCATTTTCTCCGCAGGAACCATTGCCATTTTTTTAGTATTTCGCTCATATTGGCAACATTCTGGGAGTTTTGCATAAGCATTATTTGGTGCCAAAAACTCATTGCTGTCATATCCCGCTAGTGCAACACGTTTTAAAATTTCCTCTTTATTCGTTTTGGTCGCATCGTACGTAAGCGTTGCCATTTTAGATTTTTCATTCCAATCTACTTCCGCAATATTTTTTAAGTTACCTGCTTTCTCGATTGTTTTTTTACACATTTCGCAATTCCCAAATATTTTTACTATTTCAGTTTTTGGGTTTTTAATTTTTGCATCACAGGCAGTGAATGATAGCAATGCAACGACTGCTACCAATAAAGTTTTTATTGATTTCATTTTCTTATGATTTATGTATCAAGAATTCCTAAACTCTTGTACGTTATTTGATATTGATTTTTTTTGAATACCTAAAGTTAACATTTTCTATTAGACGCACTTATGGCTATCACAGAAAACTTTTAGCTTATTTTTGGCGGAGACCAAATAGTATAAAATCCTGAAGATAAAGCATCTTCATGAGCATCAAAGAAGTGTTTTTTATTAGAGAAATTAAAACAATTCAATGCAACTTCCTCTTGTTTTTCTGAAGTAAGTACCGAAATAATGGTAACACAACGACAATTAGAATGGCTGCATTTATCATTACAACCTTCTTTTCCTTTTTTATTGGACTTAGAACCACAACAATCATCAGTTGATTTTGTTTGTGCTTTTTCGGTTGTATGTTTCTTTTTTTCAGATTTCATTCCACACGCTTCTGCTTGTATTGGCATCAAAAAGAGCCCAAACAAGAAAACAAAAAAGAATATGTGAGTTTTTGAAATCATATAAAATTTTGAAATTCAAAGATACAACATATTTTTTTTAATGCTAAAATTATGTGAGTGCGTTGTGAAAAATGGAACGCGGATGAGGCAGATTCGCTATCGCGAAAACGCGGATAAAAACGGATTTACACAAGTTTTGTCATCCTGAGCGGAGTCGAAGGACTACAATATATTCCTTCCTAAAATTACAATACAATCTTTGTCAAAGTTTTGAACTTTGACAAAGATTCGAGCCTAATTCATAAAGGAAAAATCCGTTTTTATCCGCGTACTTTTTTTTAGACAATCAAAGATAAGCACAATACAATTAGTGAAAATTAGCGTAATTCGTGGCTAAAAAATATCACACTTCAATCGTAATAACATCTGTAAGTTTCGTAGAGAATTTGGGAGATAATCGTTCTTGTTTCATTTTCCATTGTCGCCCTAATGATTGTACGCCGAATTTAACTTTGTTATCACCAAAGCTTAAATTCATTTTATCGATAACACTCATCAATGGTTGATGCTTCGGATTAGAAGTACTGAATAAATTAAGTTGCGTTTCGTCATTTGGCGTTAAGCCCATAACAACAACTCCTGCTCTTTTATAAGAATATCCACTCTTGTAAATTTCTTTTAATCCTTTTTGTGCTGCTTGATTCAGCTCGATTGTTGAATTGGTTGGAAAATCCGTATGTATAGTAATACTACGGGAATATTGAGATTGATCGTTTGCCAAATAATTTGTTTGGATAAAAACCGTTACCATATTGCAATGACAATTCTGACGTCTTAATTTCTCGGCACACGAAGCTGTAAAAGTGCTTACACGTTCCGAAATCTCATCGTAAGTGGCATATTTTGTTTCAAATGAACGTGTAGTCGCAATCATCTTTTTATTTCGTGGTGCTTCTAAATCTAGTGTCGGTTTTCCTTCTAACTCATGTTTTAGTCTGAGTCCTACAACTGCCATTTCTTTTCGCACCCAAGCATCAGATAATTGTGTAAACTGATATGCCGTTAGGATATTCTTTTGCTTTAAGCGTTTGGCATGCTTTCTTCCTATTCCCCAAACATCCTCAATCTTTGTCCATTTTAAGGCTTTGATTCTTTTCTCGTCTGTATCTATCGTGTAGACATTTTGAGTTCTTTCGGCAAATTTTCTTGCGATTTTATTTGCCACTTTTGCCAAAGCTTTCGTTGGTGCAAAACCAATACTTACAGGGATTCCTGTTCCTCTTGTAATCTTTTTTCGCATATCGAGTCCCAATTCATTCAAATCGAATAATTCGAAACCTGAGAATTTCAAGAAAGCTTCATCAATACTATATAATTCGATATCGGGAGTATATGTTCTAAGCATATTCATTACCCGATTACTCATATCTCCGTACAATGCATAATTAGAAGAATACACATAAATATTCTTTTCTTTAAACAGTGCTTCAAATTTAAATGCTGGTGCTCCCATAGGAACTCCAGCCAACTTTGCTTCATCAGAACGCGAAATAACACAACCATCATTATTAGAAAGGATAACAACTGGTTTTCCTATCAAATGCGGTTCGAATACCCTTTGGCAAGAGGCATAAAAATTATTACAATCGACTAAAGCAAACATTTTATATTATATGAGATTATCTTTTTATTTCTCTGCAAAAATCTCTGTGTGTGTGTGTGTGTTTAGACGCACTACGGTGCGTCTCTACGATACTGGATTGTGTTTTTTTTTTGCTGCGAATTACACGAATTTTCACAAATTATATCTTTGTCAAAGTTTTGAACTTTGACAAAGATTGTGTCCCATAAACTTGTCTTTCTGAGGAACGAAGAATCTCCACTAGTAGCTCGCCAAAGATTACGGAATTACTCACGGAGATTCTTCGTTCCTCAGAAAGACAATATTGTGATTATATTATGCCCTTAAAAAGATTTTATCGAATGAACTACAATTCCCCAAATTAAAAGCTCATTTTCTGATGTAACTTTTATAGGTTCGTAGTCTTCATTTTCGGCGATAAGCCAGACAATATCTTTTTCTATTTTAATACGTTTTACTGTGAATTTACCATCAACTTGACAAACTGCAATTTTATTATTTTGGGGTTCCAGACTTTTATCAATAATCAACAAATCACCATCGCTTATTCCAACATCTTTCATAGAATGCCCTTTTACTTTGGCAAAAAAAGTGGTGTCTTTGTTTTTGATAAATTCTTTGTTGAGGTCTATCGTTAGTTCGATAAAATCATCAGCAGGAGATGGAAATCCCGCGCTAATGCCTACATCAAAAAAAGGAATTTCTAATTTTGATGAGTAATCCGGAATGTAAAATTCTAAGGTTGTGTCGTCGTTATTTAAACTTCGTAATTTCATAGTTTACAAAATTACGGAAGTTATATTTTCCCTGTTACTATTTAGCCCTAAATAGTTATTAACGGTCACATTCTTTAGCTATTTGGAGATATTTTCTTGCTTAATCTTCTTCGGAACTTATGGTATGTATTGTGGTATTTATTATGACTTGGATATTTACGGTATGAGGTAAGATTATTAAATACCAAAGCCACTATAAGCAATATTAAGACTCCTGTTAATACTGGCGATAAAACGTACCAATATCCTAACCCTTTTAATTGGGCAGATCCTGTAACTGCAATAAGTGCCGTTGCTCCTCCTGGCGGATGCAATGTTTTGGTTACTTGCATACAAACAATAGAAAGTGACACTGCCAATGGTGCTGTAATCCAAACTATATCTGGCGCCAATTGTTGCACTGTAACGCCTATAAATGCCGAAATTACATGACCTCCAACAAGGTTACGGGGTTGCGAAAACGGACTTCTAACTTCTCCGTAAACCAAAACACTCGAAGCTCCAAACGAACCAATTAAATACACTAAATCTGAACCTGTAAAATGTTGCGTTTGTGTATAAGCGATTATTCCGATACCCACAAACGAACCTAAGAAAGACCAGAATATCTCTTTGGAATTAACTAAGGTTTCTTTATAAAGTATATATCTTGTTTTGCGGTAGCTTCTTTTTATTTTGTCAACACCCATAAATTATTTATTTTGCTATGCTTGGTAAAAATGTATAAACTGTGTGCGGATAAATCATTTTTGCCGTGTACTTAGAAATCAAGCAAACAACTAAGATTGGTAAAAATAATGTGTAATCATTCGTTAGTCCGCAAACTAAGAAGATAGCGGTAAATGGCGCATGAATACTAGCGCTTAAAACAGCTGCCATACCAATTACCATAAAGTTTAATGGAATTACCTGTGCATTAAAAAACGTATTTAAAACCGATGCTAATAGTAATCCTAAAAATGCTCCTATAAAAAGACTTGGTGCAAAAACACCACCATCGCCGCCAGAAGCTAATGTTATAGAGGTTACAATAGGTTTTAAAAGTAAAATCCCAATAAAAGTAAAAGTTAATGTAAGCGTTAACGGAATAGCCGAATTACTAAAAATTCCATTTATAGCATGATATCCTTCTCCGTAAAGTTGTGGAAATATAAATAGGGAAACACTCAATACTATCGAACCTAAAATGATTTTATAATAATGTGTTTCTATCTTAGAGAACTGCCCTTTAAAAAACAATACACAACGGGTTAAATAAACCGAATTGATTCCTGCCAAAATACCTAAAAGTATAAAATACGGAATCGCTTTTAAGTGCCAAGTTGTAATTTTTACTGCAAATAATGGACCCTCGTTTAAAATCGTGATTAAGCCAAAAGCGATAGAAACTGCAATTAAATTTGAAATTATAAATGCTCGGGTTACTTTTCTTGAAATTACTTCGATTGCAAATAAAATTCCTGCAATCGGGCTACTAAATAATGCTGTAACTCCCGCTGCAACTCCTGCACAAATTAGCTCGGTTTTATACTTGCGAAAAATATTTTCTTTTTGCTGTGCTACCGAACCAATAGTCGCTGTTGCAACAACTGTAGAAACTTCGATTCCTGTTGACCCTCCAAAAATAACCGTTAATAAGCCATTTATAAAGTGCGATGGAATTTTATAATTAGGTAAGTTTTTAGACTTTGATTGTGTACTTTCAAAAACTTCTTTGATTCCTTTATTTTCTTTTTTCTTGAATAAATACTGACGTAAAAAATAAATTATCGAAAGTCCGAAAACAGGGAAAACAACATAAAAAATTGGATTTACTGTAGCCTGATGAAAAAATATTTCTTCGTAATACTCCGTAATTTTCTTGAGTGAAATTCCTAAAAAAGCCGAGAGAAAACCAATTAAAACAGAGACAATAACTAATTTTCGAAATTTAATAAATTGATGATTCTTTTTGATTTGCGCCGTTTTGTTCATCAGAAGTTTGAAGTTTAAACTCACTTTTTATAAGTGGTTTGCAAATTTAGAGAAACATAACCGTAATCGTTTTAAATTATAATAATATTGCATTTTTTTAACAGCAATGTAAGAAAACTACCTTTCGTAAAACTCTATTGGTAAATCATCTGGATCTGCTATAAAAGTAAATCGTTTTTGAGTTGTTTCATCAATTCGTATTGCTTCATAAGCAACATTTTTTGATGCTAAAAACGCAATTGTTTCGTCTAAATCAGATACTTCAAAAGCCAAATGACGCATACCTGCAGCTTCTGGTCTGGAAGTTCGTGCTGGCGGATTTGGAAACGAAAATAGCTCAACAATATATTCCCCATTTAAAGCTAAATCTAGTTTATACGACTGGCGCTCTTCGCGGTAAATTTCTCTAATTATGGTTAAGCCCATAATCTCTGTGTAGAACAATTTTGATTTATTGTAATCACTACAAATAATGGCAATATGGTGAACTTTATTTAATGAAAGCATTAGTTTTTATTTTCTGATTCCTGATTTAATTTTCTAATCACTTTGGCTGGATTTCCAACTGCAAGCGAATTATCCGGAATGTCTTTTGTAACAACCGACCCCGCTCCTATTACACAACCTTTACCGATAGTTACTCCCGGACATATTACCGAGTTTCCTCCTATCCAGCAATCATCTCCTATGGAAATTGGCAATGCGCTTTCTAATGTTTTTCTTAATTCTGCGTCAAGCGGATGTGTAGCGGTATAAATTTGAACATTGGGTGCAAAAAATACATTCGATCCAATATTTACCGGAGCACAATCTAAAACAACGCAGTTTACATTAAAATAAACATTATCGCCGCAAGTTATATTGTATCCGTAATCACAATGAAACGGTGGTTCTATATAAAAACTCTTGCCTGTATTTGGGATTAACTCTTCTAAGATTAGTTTGGCTTTTTTAGTCAAACGATATTCAGTTACATTTAAACGATGCAATAAATTTTTAGCTCTTCTACGATCTTTTACTAAAATTGGATCTCCTGCTAAATAGTAATCTCCAGCAATCATTTTTTCTTTTTCGGTTATCATAAGTAATATTACATTTTTTTCTTGGCGATTTTTTCGTGGATTTTTAATGTTTCCTGTAAAGCTGCAGTTGCGTACCAAGGTATTAATTCGGCTTCAAGCAAATTTGCATTTATTGCCGGATCAGTTGCAACAAGCTCTTTTGCTTCTTCAATAGTTGCTACATTAAAAATATAAATCCCTCTATAATTTTTATCGTTCTTCATAAAAGGCCCAGCAACAACCAATTTACCTTCTTTGGCTAATTTGCCAATATTAGCCATATGTCCTTCAAATAACTTTTTGCTTTCTTCTTTTGAAGCCGTTGTGTTTGTTCCTGATTTTAAAAGACAGAAAACGTATTTCTTCATTCCGTAATCGTCCGCATTTAGGGATTTTGCTAAATTCTCGTCAAATTTAACCTCCGTTTCCTGCGAAAATACGATAACATTCATAAACAAAAACACGAGTAATAAGATTGTTTTTTTCATAAAGTGTTTTATACCGTTTTAAGCATTTTTTTAAGAATAACAATTTGACCTAAGTGATAAACGTCATGCTGAATAATTCCATGAATATGTTCGTAATAAGTATGATTATTATTAGCATATATTTTATCTAAATCGGCATCATCGAAATTCTCTAAAAATGAATTCCATAATTCTTGTGATTTATCCAAGCTTTGAAGTGATTGTTCCCAAGCAGCTTCGGATGGATCTATAATAGGCACAAAGTAATTATGATCGGGAGTTGTTATTACCTCTCCCTGAACACGTCTTAAAATATTTCTTCTCCATTGTATAAGGTGATTTACAATTTCCCAAATCGTATTTAAATTAGGATTTATTTTCTTGTAAGCCTGATCTGCATTTACATCTTTTAAAGTATTTGCTAAATTAACTTCTAACCAAGGGTTTCCATTATAAATGGACTGATATAGACTTGAAATTCTTTTATTTTCTGACATAATAAATCGCTTTTAGAAATGCAGAAGCTAAGATACAAATAAGTAATTTACAACTCATCCTCAAAATTCTACAATTGGGTTACTTAATATTTTAATGTTAAAATTAACAAAATATATTTGTCTCATCAAAATCAAAAAACATGAAAACCAAGCTTCTAGAATTAAAGAAAAACGTAATGGGACTAAAAACTAAATCCGTTTTTACAATCTTATTTTTATTACTAAGCACCGCTATTTTTGCTCAAAAAACCCTTTCGGGAAAAGTAGTTGACACAAAAGGAAAACCAATCGCTGGAGCAAACATATATATAGATGGCACTTATGATGGGGCTACAAGTGCAGAAAACGGAGAATTCTCATTTACAACCGAAACTTCTGGAAATCAAATATTAATAGTGAGTTTTTTAATTTATGAAACGTATACCACATCAATAGATCCTGCTAATTTTAAAAATCAGACTATAAAGCTAAAGGAAAGTGTAAACTCATTAGACGCCGTTGTTATTACTGCCGGAACTATGGAATCTGGCGATAAAGCCAGGGTTTCGGTCTTAAAAGCTATGGATATTGTTACCACTGCAGGTTCTGCTGGAAATATTATTGCTGCTTTGCAAACCTTACCGGGAACTCAGAGTGTGGGAGAAGACGGACGTTTATTCGTTCGTGGTGGAGAAGCTAACGAAACACAAACTTTTGTTGATGGTATTAGAGTTTCTCAGCCTTACGGTGCAACGGTTCAGAACTTACCTACTCGTGGTCGTTTTTCTCCTTTCTTATTTAGTGGTATTGCTTTTTCTACAGGAGGTTATTCGGCTGAATATGGCGAAGCTTTATCGAGTGTATTATTACTGAATACTAAGGATGAACCTGACCAAAACAAAACTGAAATTGCTATGATGACTGTAGGATTGGGAGTTGGACATACTAAAAAATGGAATAAAAGTTCGGTAAGTGTTAATGTGAGTTATATTAACCTAGCGCCTTATCAATCGGTTGTAAAACAAGATGTTGATTGGAATCAGCCGTATCAATCTATTTCTGGCGAAAGTGTGTATCGTTATCATTTTAACAATGGTACCTTAAAATTATATGCTGCTTTTGATTCTGAAAAAATTGACCTGAATCAGAAAAACATAAATTTTGCAGATAAAATAAGGGTTAATTTGGTAAATAATAACTTCTATCTAAACACTGTTTATAACGGTACATTTGGTAGCAACTGGCAAGTTACTTCGGGATTGAGTTACGGTTATAGCAGTAATAATAAAGATATCGACATTGATCATTTAAACGATGATGAAAATGCTGCTCATCTTAAATTCAAACTAAAAAAGAGCCTTTCAAACAGAGTGAAACTATCCTTTGGAGCTGATTATTTTATTACTAAGTACCGTGAAGATTTTGAAGATAATTTAACTCCTACAATTACTAATGGTTACGACTCTAACATTGCTGCCATTTATGCCGAAACTGAGATTTCTTTTTCTAGTAAACTAGCTGCAAAAGTAGGTCTTAGAGCCTCTAATAATAGTTTGCTTGATGAAACTGCATTAGCGCCAAGAATTTCATTGGGATATAAAGTAGCAAAGAACAGTCAGTTTTCACTTGCTTATGGAGACTTTACACAAACTCCTGTTGTTGATTACATCAAATACTCAAAATACCATCAGTTTGAAAGCGAAAAAGCAGCGCATTATATCTTAAACTTTCAGTACAACAAAACAGGACGCACTTTTAGAGCCGAAGCTTATTATAAAGATTATAGCAATCTAGTAAAATACGATACGCAAAACATTCAATACAATTCGGTTTTTAATAACAATGGTTCTGGTTATGCCAAAGGAATCGATATATTCTGGAGAGATAGTAAATTATATAAAAACCTGGAATACTGGATTTCCTACTCTTATATTGATACCAAAAGAGATTATAAAAATTTCCCAACAAGCGTAACTCCCGATTTTGTTGCCAATCAAAACTTATCTGTTGTAACCAAATATTTTATTACCGATTGGAAATCTCAAGTTGGTTTAACAAACAGTTTTAGCACAGGAAGACCTTACAACAATCCTAATGAAACGAAATTCATGAACGGAAAAACAAAATCATACAATAGTTTAAGTTTTAGCTGGGCTTATTTATTAACGACTCAAAAAATCTTATACTTCTCGGTTTCGAATGTTTTAGGAACTAAAAATGTATTCGGATATGATTACGCCAGAACTCCCGATGCAACCGGAGTTTATAACAGACAAGCCGTTACACCTACTGCAGACAGATTTTTCTTTGTTGGTTTCTTCTGGACTATCAGTGATAATAAAAACGAGAATCAGTTGAAGAATCTTTAGCAGAAGGTTCAAAGTGGCAAAGGTTCTGAGGTACTAAGGTTTTCCTAGTATTGTGTGGAAAAGGTTCTGAGGTACTGAGTCACTAAGTAACTAAGTTCCTTAGAATTTTAAAAAACTTAGTAACTAAGAATCTTAGAGCTTAAGAAAACCTTTGAACCTTTGCCACTCAGAACCTTAGAACCTTAAGAAAAAAACCAATTCATCCCTAAAATTCAACAACTCAGTAACATAAAATTTAAAGAGAGTAAAAACTATAATACTTTTGAAGTATAAATTAACAAACGTTTCAATCATCAAAAAATAACTAAACCTTAAAACAAGAAATCATGACAAAACTTATTACAGTAATCACATTATTTATTTGCAGTTTTTTAACAGCACAAACACAATTTGAGCAAGGAATGGGAAAAGCATTTGGGCTTTGGAAAGAAGGAAAAAATACCGAAGCATCTGATTTATTTGAAAGAATTGCTGCTGCCGAAAAAACAAGTTGGTTACCTAATTATTATGTTGCATTAATAAATACAACATCTGCTTTTAAAACTCAAGACAAAACACAAATAGATTTGTTACTTACAAAAGCTCAAAATGCATTGAATATCGAAATGATTAAAGATCAAAAAAATGCTGAGCTTTATGTACTACAAGCTTTAATTTATACTGCCTGGGTTGTATCTGATCCTATGACAAACGGAATGAAATATTCGGCTAAAACTATGGAAATGTATAACAAAGCCGAAGCATTAGCTCCAGAGAATCCTAGAGTTGTTTTTGGTAAAGCCGACTTTCAATTGGGTGGTGCAAAATGGACAGGAGCTGACACAAAACCTTTGTGCGCACAAGTTGACAAAGCTATCGGACTTTTTGCTACTTTTAAACCTGAAACTCCTTTTTCTCCAAAATGGGGTCTAGAAAGAGCTCTTGAAGTTCAAAAAACTTGTAAATAAAATTTGTTAAGATCACTAATTACTTTCTGAAGTAATTAGTGATCGATAACTCTAAAAAAGAAAATAATGCATTTAAAACCACATATAATTAAAGCTTTATTCATCGGGACTGTAATTTTTTTAGTGTCTTTTTTAATCAAATTCATTTCGGTAGGAACTGAAGTTTTTACTCCTGATTTATATATTTATTTTTTATGCTGCATGTTGTATAGTGTTACATTATATATTGTTAACGCTTCATTATTTGCTTTTTTAGACAAAGTATTTAAAGCTGACCCTTATACTCTAAAACGTATAATAATTGGTTTTGTAAGTTCTTTTTTTCTCTCTATAATCGCTATATTCTTTCTTCGCATTTTTCTAGAAGTTATCTTAGGAGGAAAACCTATAACTATCTTTTTGGCAAATGAAAACCCCGCAGATTATATAGAAACTTCGATTATTACTTTTATTGTACTGCTAATTTTTCATGCATTACATTTCTATAAAGCATACAATGAAAATCGAGTTAAGGAACAAAAAATTATTGCAGGAACTGCTTCTGCAAAATTCGAAAGCTTAAAGAACCAAATTGATCCCCATTTTCTTTTTAATAGTTTAAATGTTCTAAGTTCATTAATAGAAGAAAACCCAGATAATGCACAACGCTTCACAACCTCGTTATCTAAAATTTATCGTTACGTATTAGAACAAAAAGACAAAGAACTCGTATCGGTAGATGATGAATTGGCTTTTGCAAAAACGTATATGAATTTATTAAAAATGCGTTTTGAGAATAGTTTATTTTATGAGTTACCTACACAAGGTATTAGCCCCGAAGCCAGAGTAGTTCCGCTATCATTACAACTTTTACTAGAAAACACTGTAAAACATAATGTGGTTAGCGAACAAAGACCTTTACACATTCGGATATTTATTGAGAAAGATTATCTAGCCGTTCAAAATGATTTTCAAAAAAAAGAAGTATTACAAGATCGTCAAGGTGTAGGATTGCAAAATATCGTAAACCGTTATGGTATTATTACCAATCGAAAAGTACTTATTGAGCAAAATGCTGCAACATTTACTGTTAGAATACCAATTTTAACAAAACAAATTACTACCATGGAAACAACATCAGATTATAGTGAAAATGGTGCTTATTACAGAGCAAAAAAGAGAGTTGAAGAACTTAAAGGTTTTTATGGAAACTTGATTTCTTATTGTTGTGTAATTCCACTACTTATTTTTATAAACCTGAAATTCTCACCTGGATTTCAATGGTTTTGGTTCTCGGCTTTAGGCTGGGGTTTTGGCTTACTTATGCATGCTTTTAAAGTATTTGGATACAGTTCTAACTGGGAAGAAAGAAAAATTCAGGAAATTCTAAGAAAACAAGAAAACAAACAAAACTGGAAATAATGGAAGAGAATAATCAATATGACGACCGTTATCTTATCGCCAAAAGAAAAGTAGATGACATTAAAGGGTTCTATAGTAATCTGACATCCTATATACTAGTTAACCTTATTTTGTTATTCATTAATTTAATCTACAGCCCTGATTATTTATGGTTTTATTGGCCATTATTATGGTGGGGATTAGGAGTACTATTTCACGGATTAAAAGTTTTTAATTGTTTTCCTTTCTTCGATAAAGAATGGGAAAAACAAAAAATAAAAGAATTCATGGATAAAGAAAAATCCAGAAACAAAAAATGGCAATAACCTTAAATTAAATCAAAATGGGACGATTAAAAAGACACATGTTTGGAGATTATACTAATTATGATGAAAATATAACAAATGACGAACGTTATAATTTAGCCTATAAAAGAATGCGCAGAATAAAAGGCTTTTACTCTCACTTAATGATATATGTTTTTGTAAATATATTTATTCTTATTGCCAGTACAAGCCATGGTATTATTGGGAACGAAAAATTCTGGCAATGGGAAACTTTCTCTACCGCTCTCTTTTGGGGTATTGGTCTGGCAGCTCATGGCTTCTCTGTATTTGGAAGAAATTTATTTTTTAGTACGGATTGGGAAGAACGAAAAATAAAAGAATTTATGGAGAAAGAAGCCAATCAAAAATGGGAATAACTTTCGTTGTTCTCAACTAAATAAAAAGATAAAAAATATTTTCTGATTAAATTTTAACTATTACTTTTAACCAACCAAAACCTTTGCCAAACCAAAAAATGAGAACAATAATTATAGAAGACGAAAAACCTGCCGCTCGGTTATTACAACGCAAACTTGATAAAATAAACGTTCCCGTAACTGTAATGCTTCACTCTGTTGTAGAAGCAATCGATTGGTTTTCTCAAAACGAACATCCTGATTTAATATTTCTTGATATTCAGTTATCGGATGGATTATCGTTTGAAATTTTTGAAAAGATTGACATCAAAAGTGCCGTAATTTTTACAACTGCTTATGATGAATATGCCTTAAAAGCTTTTAAACTCAATAGCATCGATTATCTTTTAAAACCTATCGATGAGGATGATTTGGATGTAGCTGTTTCTAAATTTAAATCTCGTTTGCCAAAAGTAGAGAACACGACCCAAAACCTTGAAATCGATTTTGAGCAGATTAAAAAAATGCTTTCAAATCCTTTCGAAAAAATATATAAAAAAAGGTTCACCGTTAAAATCGGACAGCATTTAAAAGTAATTGGAACAGATGAGGTTGAATGTTTTTTTAGCGAAAACAAAGGTACTTATTTGCATACTACAGATAACAGGAATTACTTAATCGATTCTACTCTAGAAATTCTAGAACAAGAACTTGACCCTAAAGATTTTTATCGCGTAAGCCGAAAATTTATTATTCCGCTTCCAGCCATCAAAGAAATTGTATTGTACAGTAATTCACGTCTTAAAATAATTTTACCTACTTATAAAGATGATGAGGTAATTGTAAGTCGCGAGAAAGTTTCTGATTTTAAAAACTGGATTGGGTAGTTTTTTTTAGCCACGGATTTAAAAGAATTTAAAAGGTACAGAGGTTCATAGCTACAAAGGTTCAAAGGGTGAAACTTTGCGAACTCTGCAGTTATTTTTTTTACCACAGATTAAAAGAAAATATTTTAAGACTTTGACACCCGAGCGATAGCGAACGGACAAAGTAAAGAGTTGCTAACTTAGGATTGTCTATAAGGGACGCGGATAATACGGATTTACAAAAGTAAAGCCGCGGATTAAAACTGATTTAAAAACAATCAAAAATAAAATCCGTTTTAATCCGTGTTTTCGCGATAGCGAATCCGTATAATCCGCGTTCCTTTCGCAAAGAGTTAGATAGAATTAAAAGATTAAACGGATTTAAAAACTTTGCGAACCTTTGCGTATCCCTTTGCGCTCTTTGCGGTTAAATATTACTACGTCACTGGATAAAAATACTTCCTGATTCCTATCATTACAAAAATAAGAACAGAATATCCGATGAAAAAGGGTGCTATATATTCGATTCCATCCATTGCCAACATAAGTGCGATAAGCAATAGCTGAAAGCCTAATCCGTATAATGAAACGAAAGTCATAAACCAGTTTGGGAATGTTTTAACCTTATAAGCATCACTATCTAGCATATGTATTATTTTATCAAAAAGACCATATACAATAATATAAACCTGATGTAAAAAGACAACTGATTTTTGATTTTCGCCTGGTAATGCTTTAGGGATTTTATCTTCAAATATTTTGCTGGTTCTGTCTCCTCCTACCGATTTATTTCGTAAAATAACATAGTAATAATTGTATAATGTACCTTGTAATTGTATACATAAAAAAGCTAGGATTGTAATAGGTAGTGTAGTTTTAGAAACGTAACAAATACTTATTAAGAACAGAAAATTCAAAATAATATCAAATATACTATCGAGATATCTTCCTGTATAGGAGGGTGTTTTTTTTATCCGTGCCAATTCTCCGTCGGCGGCATCAATAATAGACTTTAATATTATAAAAAAACCTGCCCAATAAAAGTACTTTTCCAGAATACAATAAATCGCAATTAACCCAGTAATTCCAAAAAGCAAGGTTACATCTATAGGTGTAAATCGTGTGTTTTGTAACTTTTTCGCAAAAAACCTTCCAAAAGGTCTTCCATAATCTGATAAATCATAAAATTTATCTTGTGCAGCAAGTTTAGACATCTATGTTATTATAAACAAAAGAGTTGCGACAATATAGTCAGTGTAATTTACGAAAAAAATAATTATTTATTAATCTATTGATTACAAATAAATAACATTTAAATTTTTCTAATCTGTGGTATAAAATTAACCGCAAAATTCACAAAGGGATACGCAAGGTTCGCAAAGTTTTTCCCTTTGAGCCTTTGTAACTATGAACCTCTGTAACTCTGTAACTTTATTCTGCTGGAGTAATTTCTATTGCTCCGAATTTCCAATCAGGGTTTAATTTTTGAGAATCTGCTGGTTTAATAAAAACTATCGATTCTATTTTTTCTATTTTATTATTGACTGTATTTGTATCAATATACCTCAACAATTCATCATAAGTCTGATTCTTACTCTTTGGCTTATCTGATACTACTCCTATTTTTGATAGATATTCGGCTGATGGAATTTCTAATTTTAATGGTGAGTTTTCGATATTATTTTTATAAAAAGTATCAAGAATATATTTCTTAGTAGTAATTATAATAACTCCAGAATCTGACCCGTATTTCTTTGAATTAGCATCTTTATATACTGTCATTGTCGAAATATCATTTGGATTTATAGGTTCCAAGATATTTTGTACCTGATCCATATACCCTATTTTTTTAGCATCCAAAATAACCAAAGGCTGAGGTTTCTTTTGAGCATGGGTAAAACATACAAAAACAAGGGAAAGGAACAGATACACTTTTTTCATGATATAGCTTATTTACTTAGTCTGTGTAAAGTATAAGTCATGGCGCTTAAAAGGAAAAATGCCATTATTTGGTGAATCAAACCTAATGCAATTGGTACATGATATAAAAGTGTAAAAACACCTAAAATAAACTGTAAAAACACAAAGACAACTAACGTTTTAATTCCATTAGATTGTGTTTTGCTAAGAGCAAATTGTGTGCTTTTAAAGTATAAGAAAAGAATAATAGCAACAACAACATAAGCAAATGTTCTATGTACAAACTGTACACCACTTTTACCTTCTATCAAGTTTTTTACAAGTGTAGACTGTTCAATAAAAACTGAATCATGAATAAATTGTCCGTCACTCATTAATGGCCAATGGTTATGAATTAATCCAGCATTTAAACCCGCAACAAACCCACCATATATAATTTGTATTAAAAGGAGAACTAACGCAATCCTTGCAATATTACGAAGCGTAACATTAATGGTAATTTTATTTCTTTCTGGATAAATTA
The DNA here is from genome assembly GCF_000737695.1 of Flavobacterium hydatis. Classification (GTDB taxonomy): domain Bacteria; phylum Bacteroidota; class Bacteroidia; order Flavobacteriales; family Flavobacteriaceae; genus Flavobacterium; species Flavobacterium hydatis. The sequence continues at coordinate 9,794 of NZ_JPRM01000012.1, read as the reverse complement.
AGTCTAGCGCCACCCATAACGTGTATGCAAAGGTTACAAATGCAAAAGTTAAATGCAGTGAAAGTCTAAAATGACTTACATCTGGATTATCTATTAATCCGCTACGTACCATAAACCATCCTAAGAAACCTTGAAAAGCTCCCATTGCCAGAAGTACAATACATTTTTTTATAGTAGAACTATCTAATCTCTTCTTGATTAAGAAATAAACAAAAGGAATAAAGAAAACCAAACCAATGATACGACCGATAAAACGGTGAAACCATTCCCAGAAATAAATCATTTTATAATCTGAAAGTTGGAAATCATTATGAATATTAATTTTTTGATATTCTGGAAACTTCTTGTATTGCTCAAAAGCTTCATTCCATTTTGCCTCACTCATAGGCGGAAAAGTATCGGTTACCAAATGCCAATCGGTCATTGATAATCCTGAGTTTGTAAGTCGGGTAATCCCTCCTACTACAACCATTAAAAACAATAAAAAACATCCTGACAAAAGCCAAATGATTACTGATTTATTTTCTCTTTTCATTTTATTACTTGAGGTGCAAAATTGCAGACTCTCCTATTTTGGGTTAATAATTCTCTAATATTTTTAATTAAGGCTCTAAGATGCTAAGGCACTGAGACACTAAGTTCTTTATTTCTTTACAAAGACGCACTGCTGTGCGCCTCTACAGAAAACCTTTGAACCTCTATTCCTTTGAACCTTTCTTTAAGCCAAGCTTTTCTCCTCTTTTGAGCATAAAGTCATAAGCTGCTTGATATTCATTTGGTATTTCACCTTCTAGAATGGCTTCCTTAATAGCTTCTTTTAAAACGCCTATTTCTCTGGAAGGTTTTAGATTATAAATTTCCATAATCTCTTCTCCCGAAATTGGTGGTTGAAAATTTCGAATGTGATCTCGCTCTTCTACCTCAACAATTTTCTTTCGTACAATCTCAAAATTTTTATGATATTTCTTGAATTTACTTGGATTTTTTGTTGTGATATCGGCTTCGCACAAAATCATTAAATTCTCTACATCTTCACCTGCATCAAAAACCAAACGACGAACGGCGCTATCTGTAACAACATCTTGTGATAAAACAATTGGACGAGAACTCATAATCACCATTTTTTGCACAAATTTCATTTTGTGATTTAATGGCATATGTAAACGTTCGAATATTTTTTTAGCCATTTTACCGCCTAAAAACTCATGTCCGTGAAACGTCCAACCTTGTTTTTTATTGAAACGTTTTGTTGGAGCTTTCCCAATATCATGCAACAAAGCTGACCAACGCAACCAAACATCATCGGTATTCGGACAAATATTATCGACAACCTCTAAGGTGTGGTAAAAATTATTTTTATGTGTATGTCCTTCTATTTCTTCTACTTGATTCAATGCCGTTAATTCGGGCAAAATAATATCAAGAAGTCCTGTTTTAAACAATAATAAAAACCCAACTGAAGGTTTATCTGTAGAAAGGATTTTATTTAATTCATCGACAATACGCTCACCTGAAATAATATTAAGTCGCTCAGCATTTTTTGTAATTGCTTTCAGCGAATTTTCTTCAATTTCAAATCCTAGTTGGTTTGCAAAACGTATTGCACGCAACATACGCAATGGATCATCCGAATAAGTAATATCTGGATCTAAAGGAGTTTTGATAATTTTATTTTCTAAATCGCTCAATCCTTCAAAAGGATCTGACAAATCTCCGAAAGTATCAGGATTTAAAGATAATGCTAGTGCATTTATAGTAAAATCACGACGATTCTGGTCATCCTCCAGCGTTCCGTTTTCTACAACAGGATTTCGGCTGTCAAAATGATAAGATTCTTTTCGTGCTCCAACAAATTCAATATCGGTATCTTCAAAACGCAACATGGCTGTTCCGTATGTTTTAAAAACCTGTACTTTGGGTTGTTTTGGAAGTAATTCTGAAACTTTTAATGCCAATTCGATTCCGCTTCCTACGGCAACGACATCAATATCTTTTTTTGAATTTCGATTTAAAAGTAAGTCCCTTACAAAACCTCCAATTACGTAACTATCTACATTAAGTTCTTGAGAGGCTTGCGAAATAATTTCGAAGATTTTATTTTGCAAAGCACCTTTATAATTTGTTTTTTTAGCCACGAATTCTCTAATTTTTATAAAATAACAGTAAAATAATATATTGATAATTTTACCGTGCGCAAATTTACAACATACTGTACGCCTTTTATAATCTAGAGGGTATTTTTTTTATTATTTAGCATTTTCAGCTTCATAATTTCGACAAAAACTATCCGTTACAAATAGCAAACTGTTTTTTATCCACAATTTTCCTCTTATTTATTCTATTAAAACAACCCGCTGAGTACAATTGCTTCGTGTATTAACCCAACTTGCATCACAAAAATTTCATTTAACACATAAAAACATAGATTGTATGTGTAATAAAGAATACTAAAAGAAATACATTTCTTTCACATAGCCAGCTTTGTACTTTTAGAATAAGTGAAATGCATTTTTTGAGAGTGCCAAAATCTATGTTTCTATGTGTTAAAATAATCCCCGCTAAAGGGTAAAATAGCCTTTTAATATGATGCCTTTATGATGGTATCAAACAAATCAATCTGTATCTGTTATTCTTTTGATTTCAATTTGTACTTTTGAATCTGTACAAAAAAGTAGAAAATGAAAATTGTTATATCGCCTGCAAAGTCTTTAAATTTCGAAAAAGAATTACCAACTTCTCAATATACTGAAGCTAGCTTACTAAAAGAAGCCAGACAAGTTCATAAAGTTTTAAAAGTAAAAAAACCTTCGGAATTATCTGAATTAATGGATATTTCAGACAAACTAGCTCAGTTAAACTGGCAACGTAATCAGGAATGGAAAACTCCTTTTACACCCGAAAATGCACGTCCTGCAATATTTACTTTTGATGGTGACGTATATACTGGTTTAGATGCTTATACAATTCCGGTAGAGAAACTAGATGTTTTACAAGACAAACTACGCATACTATCTGGTTTATACGGGATTTTAAAACCATTAGATTTAATTCAGGCTTACCGATTAGAGATGGGAACTAAATTACCTATTGGCGAAGCAAAAAACCTATATGAATTCTGGAAAGAAACGGTTACAAAAACATTAAACAAGGAACTTAAAAAAGGGGAATTGTTTGTAAATCTTGCGAGTAATGAGTATTTCTCGGCTGTAGATGTTAAGGCTTTAAAAGTGCCAGTAATTACACCAGACTTTAAAGATTATAAAAACGGAAAACTTAAAATAATTAGCTTCTTTGCCAAAAAAGCAAGAGGAATGATGGTGCGTTATATTATAGATACTAATGCCGAAACTATTGATGATTTAAAAGGTTTTAATTACGAAGGATATCAATTTGATGCTAATCTTTCTAAAGGAAATCATTTGGTTTTTACCCGATAAAAAGAAAACTCTTTATAAAACAAAACCGTCTCCTACTATAAGAAAGAGACGGTTTTTTATTTTCTAAAACTAACCTGTTGCGTATAATAAATTTTAACACATAGAAACATAGATTTTATATACTAAAAAAAGGTGTTTCACTTATTTTAAAAGCACAGATCTAGAACCATATGAAAGAAATGATTTTCTTTTTACATTCTTATTTACACATACAATCTATGTTTCTATGTGTTAAATAAAATTTCACAAAACCATTATTTAGCTGACCAAGTATTATCAATTGGTGTTGCATCTACAAAAATTCCACCATCTATAATTACCGATTTTACTGCTTTGGTTGTATTAAAATTTACAGAAGTTTTCTTTTGGTTGCCTTTCCATGTTGCAGGAGTTTCGTGTAATGTATCTGTTGTACCATCTGCATACACAACAATTACATCAAAAGGGATTGCAAATCCTCCTTTATTTTTAATATAAACTATTGTACTTTTTGCTTTTACATCAACTTTATCAATATAGATATCAATATAATTATTTGTAAAGAACCAATTTTCAAAAAACCAATTCAGATTTTTACCCGAAGCTGTATTAAATGAATTAAAATAATCCCACGGAATAGGATGTTTACCATTCCAATTATCCATATAAGCATGTAGTGATTTCTTAAAAAGGTCTTCTCCCAACAAATCTTTTAAAGCAATGTAAGATAATGATGCCTTACCATAAGAATTGTTTCCATATCCTGGTCCAGAAACTTGTGTAGACATTGTTATTATTGGCTGATCTTCTTCGGTAGCTGGATCATTTATGTAATCATTTATTCTAAATTTTTTATAAAAATTATCTGCAGCTTCTTTACCGTGTTGCGAAATACCAATTAAATATTCGAATGTGGTTGCCCAACCTTCATCCATAAATGCATAACGTGTTTCGTTTATTCCCATATAAAAAGGAAAATAAGTATGTGCTACTTCATGATCTTGTACTAATTGTGCAAAAACAGGATCTCCCATCTGAGAATCATTACACATCATTGGATATTCCATATCGGCAAATCCCTGAAAAGCTGTCATTTTAGAAAATGGATATGGAACTCCTGGCCAATTGTTGGAAAACCAATCCAAGGCATATCTGTTATTTTTTACAGAAACAACAAAATCAGTTCCTTTTATATCGTAAGCTGCCTGAACACTTGCACGACGATTTGTCTTTTTATCTACAACAACACTACTTGCATCCCATAAATAATGATCGCTTAAACCAAAACAAACATCCGAAATGTTTTTTGCTTCAAATTTCCAGATATTCCAATCGTTTTGTTTGGTCACCGAACCACTTTTCATTTCTTGTTCGTTTGCTATGTGCAAAATCTCATCTGTAGTATATGATTTTTTTAATCGTGCCGAAAATTCTGTTTGTAGAACTTCATCTGGATTTAATAAATCTCCGGTTCCATAAACCACGTAATTTTTAGGTGCTTTTACTGAATATACATAATCATTAAAATCATTATAAAACTCCTGACGATCAGTGTGAGGCAATCTATCCCAATTGTTGTAATCATCAAAAACCGTAACGCGAGGATAACAATAAGCAACAAAGAATGTTGTATTATCTATTTGTCCTTCTCTCCCACTTTCTTTAGATAAAGGATAATTCCAATCGATATTAATTGTAATTTTAGAATGAGGAAGCATTGGTTTATTCATTTTTACGTTCCCAACCGTTCCCCAGCTTCTGCCGTTTTCTTTATAGGTTTCTCCTTCTATTTTTAAAGATGTAATTGTTAATCCATCACTCAGGAAATCATCACTAACACTTCCGCTTCTTGGCGATGATGGTTTATGAAGATTGTTTACAAACCTAATTGGTAAATTCCGTAATGTATCATTACTATTGTTTTCATAAATAATAGTTTCTGTACCGCTTACAATTTTAGTATCAGGATTTACTGTTACATCAATTGTATATTTACCATGATTCTGCCAATAGTTTTTTCCCGGTTTCCCATCCATAGAACGAGTTCCTTTTGCGTAAGCTTCTTTTATATTTCTTGGCATATACAGTTCTTGCGCAAAACTATATTGTACCATACCTATGCATGCAAATAATAACAATTGGGATATTTTTCTTTTCATAATTAGTTAATTTTGATGGTTATCAATAGTATTCTTGATTAGTTAGGAATAGTGCAAAGTTGTTACAATTATTATTCAAATTTATTCTATTATCTTATATTATCATCAAATAATTATATCGAATTACACAGATAACACAATCCTCAAACCTTTTTTAACAGAATAAAAAAACCGCCTTATTCCAAATGGAAATAAGACGGCTTAAAATATTATTCAAATTATACTATCGAGTATTTACTAATCGATTCGTATATAATATATTTCATCATTATCTAAATCAATTTTAGTTTTGCCTTTATTGGTAATTTTGCCTGTATTTATGGCTCGAAGATTTTTTGAATATTCATCTATATAATAACTCCATAATTGCTTATCCGAAGTCATGATTTCGGTTATATGGTTATTTTTTTCAAAAGAATCATAAAAAACAATCTCTTCGGTTTTAACTAGTTTCATTTCTTTGGTAGTGCTATTTTGCAAATAATATGAGATTTTATCAGAATCAACAATCATCAGCTCATTATCAAGTTTATTACTCTGTATGTTCTTATGTGACCAACTCGGAATATTTCCGTTCATTTTCCATGTTCCAACCAATTTATCAATTAGTTTTTTTCTGATAACTGGTTTTAACGAATCAAATTTATTCTTAGAAATTTTACCTAATTCAGATTCTGGTTTTATTTTATAAGCAAATAAAAAAAAGTCTGCTGCTGCATCAAATTCATTTTTATCAAAATAAGAAATAGCCGAATCGTATTTATTCTTTTGCAGCCACGTTTTTTGATCTGACTGTGACCAAGATTGAAAAGAAAATAAGAAAAGAAAAAGGAACGTAAAATTTTTCATGGTATTTTTATAATTCTATATAATATATTGAAGCAAAAATACTACAAAATAAATAAACTCTCTTTATATATAAAAATAAAAAAAACCGCCTTATTCCAGATGGATTAAGACGGCTTTAAACATTAAAAAATAGCTACTACAAGATATAATCGGTATTAATAAAATTCGATTCTTTACTATTTAATAATTCTTGCAAAATGGCATTATTGTAATCATTATCTTTTGATGCTACAAAGGTTCTTATAGAGAACGAACGCAAGGCATCGTGAATACTTAAGGTTCCTACAGCCGAATCTTTACGACCTGTAAATGGGAAAACGTCTGGTCCTCTCTGGCAAGAACTATTCAGATTTACCCTGCACACTAAATTTACCAAGGTATCAATAAGTGGTGCAATAGTTTTGATATCTTTACCAAACAAACTTACTTGTTGTCCGTAATTAGACTCGGCCATATCGTTTAATGGTTCCTGAATATCCTTAAAGGTCAAGATAGGTACTACAGGGCCAAATTGTTCTTCGTGATATACACGCATTTTTTTATTTATAGGGAATAATACAGCTGGGAAAATAAAATTCTCTGTATGTAATCCTCCTTTTTCATTAATTATTTTTGCTCCTTTATGAGTAGCATCATATATTAATTCCTGAATATAATGTGGCTTCTCTGGCTCAGGAAGTGGCGTAAGCGAAACTGATTTATCCCATGGATTCCCAAAAACCAACGAATCTACTTTTGCTGCAAAGCGTTTATTAAATTCTTCGGCTATAGATTCATGTACATATAAAATCTTTAGCGCAGTACAACGTTGCCCGTTAAACGATAAAGTCCCAACAATACATTCTTGGATTGCTAAATCTAAATCGGCATCTGGTAAGATTATCGCAGGATTTTTTGCTTCTAGACCTAATACCAATCGTAATCTGTTTTTATTAGGGTGTTGGTCTTGTAATGCAATAGCCGATTTACTATTTCCTATTAAAGCCAGGATATCGACTTTTCCAGATTTCATTATTGGCGATGCTACTTCTCTACCTCTACCATAAACAATATTAATCGCTCCTTTAGGGAAACTACTTCTAAAAGCTTCTAATAAAGGTGACAATAATAATACACCGTGTTTTGCTGGCTTAAAAATTACAGGATTCCCCATTATCAATGCCGGAATAAGCAATGAGAATGTTTCGTTTAATGGGTAATTGTAAGGTCCTAGACATAATACAACTCCTAGAGGTCCTCTACGTACCATGGCATTTATTCCTTGTACTTTAGAGAAACTTGCTCCACGAGAATTTAATTCTTTATAACTTTCGATAGTATCGTAAATATACTCTACCGTTCTGTCAAACTCTTTCTCTGAATCTCCTAATGATTTCCCGATTTCCCACATCAATAGTTTTACAACTTCGGTACGGGTAGTTTTCATTTGGGAAACAAAATTCTCCATACATTTTATACGATCCACAACTTTCATTGTAGGCCATAAACCTTGTCCTTTATTATAAGCTGCAGTTGCAGATTCTACAACTTCCATAGCTTCGGCCTCTCCCATAAAAGGAATAGATCCCAATAAAGTTGGCGTATATTTTTCAGTAGATGATATGGTAGAAAAAACAGGTGTGGTTTGCCCTGTCCATTTTTTTAACTCTCCGTTTACAAGATAAGTATCCTGTACCAATGGAGTATTTATTTGGTATTCCTCTGGTATAAAACTCATTATTCGGTTATTTTAGTTTTTTGGTTATTTAGTTTTTAGAAAATAAAAAAGAGGCACGCGCCTCTTCTTATTTCTTTATGGTGTTACGGTTTCTCCGTCCCAATCCAGTATACCTCCTAATAAATTATAGGCGTTATTAAACCCCATTTCATTCATTATTTGGCACGCTTTTGCACTTCTGGCTCCAGAGCGACAGTACACATAATAATTTTTATTTTTATCTAATTCTTCTAGCTCATAAATAAAAGCCTGTCCTTTATTGATATCAATATTAAGAGCATTTTCTATATAGCCATCATTGTATTCGTCTTCAGTTCTTACATCAAGTAGAACTGCATTTTCGTCAGCTTCAAATTGAGCTACCCAATCTTCTTGTGATAAATTCATGATATCGTATTTTTAGGTAAAATTACAACGTTTTTAGCAAACTATAAACCATTGTTTTATGAATTATATTATAATTCGTAGAAAACGTTTTAGCAAAGATATAATAATCAATGAATTCTGTTTTCTACAAATGATTTTTAAAAATACAGTCTACAAAACCCATAGAAAATAGGATATTATTATTTGAGTAAATTGCCACTTAAATAAAAATTCTAGCTAATTAATACCATAATAATCGGTTATATTTGTAATAAATTATACTTCTTGAAGTCATTTTAACAAAAATAGCCGAAACAAGTTTCATGGATTAATTCGTGACTCGAGACTAAAAGTCGAACAGGCGAAACAAATTCGTGACAAAAAATAAAATTTCGATATAAGATTTCAACATTAAGAGATAAAGAAAAATTATTATTTTCTAAATGTCAAAAAACAACATCAATGCAAACTCCTTTAAAAAACATTTTTCCAAACTTTTCCAACGAATTAATTTCAGCTATCGAGAGTAATGCTACTATGCAGGATTCTGAAGCAGGAACTATCTTAATGCGAACTGGACAATACATAAAAAATACCGTTTTGATAACCAAAGGCAAAATCAAAATTTACCGTGAAGGCGAAGATGGTGGCGAGTTTTTTATGTACTATTTGCAACCAGGTCAGGCTTGTGCCATATCTATGATTTGTGCTACCAAAAGCGAAAAAAGTCAGATTATGGCAAAAGTAGTCGAAGATGTTTCGGTAGTTATGATTCCGTTGAACCTAATGGACAAATGGATGATGGAACACCGCAGTTGGTACGAATTTGTAATCGAAACTTATAGAAGTCGTTTTGAAGAAGTTCTGGAAGTTGTAGATAGTATTGCATTCCGATCTATGGATGAACGCTTGGAATTTTATCTCAAACGTCATAAAGATGCATGCGGATGTACGGAACTAAAAGTATCACATCAAGAAATTGCAACCGAACTTAATACCTCACGAGAAGTAATTTCGCGCTTATTAAAAAAAATGGAACAACGTGGTTTGGTCAAATTAAACCGAAATCAAATTGAGCTTTTGAAATAAAACATTTTATTTAAAATTGAACCATTAAGGAATTAAGAAAAATTAAGGTTTTGGTTTTATATCTTAATCATAAAAATACTTTACAACGAAGTGAAATAAACATTTCATTATAAAATTGAACCATTAAGAGATTAAGAAAAGTTAAGCTTTGCTTCTTAATGAAACTTAATATCTTAATGGTAAAACTCCTCACAGCGA
>NZ_JPRM01000011.1 GCF_000737695.1 Flavobacterium hydatis | reverse complement strand
AAAAAGAAATACATTTCTTTCACATAGCTAGAACTCTGTACTTTTTAAATAAGTGAAACGCTTATTATCAATGTACAAAATCTATGTTTCTATGTGTTAAATTTGACTATCCCAATGAATTAGAATCTTATAAAAATCTATTTTTTAATCTTAATTCTTTCACTTAATAACTCTGGCTCGTTGGTTGTTATATAATTAAAATTATTCTCGATAATCCAATCCATATCACTGACATCATTAACTGTCCAAACGTTTAAAGTAATGTTATTATCTTTTGCTTCTTTTATCCAATCTGGATGTTTTTTAAAAACAGAATAATGATAATCTACACCCGTAATCTTATCTAGTTTTACCTCTTTTGGTGATTTATTACCTTCTAGATATTGCAAAGTAGTTTTGGCATCGACTTCGCGAATTTGTTTCAAGATGTCGTAATCAAAACTGATATATGTGGTTATTTTTTCAGCTTTGAGTTTCTTTACTGTTTCCACAACCTTCAATGCAATTTTTTTCCCTCTTTCCTTACTTACTCCCGAAGGTTTAATTTCGCAAACTAAAGTTGTGTGTTTATTGTTTTTTTGCCCTTCCAGAATATACTCTCGTAAGGTTGGCAATTTTTCTCCGTTAGAAAGTTTAAACTTTATTAAATCAGCATATTTTGTTTCTTCTACAATTAGTTTGTTATAATGTGGGTCGTGATTTATAACAAGCGAATCATCGACTGTCATGACTACATCAAATTCTGATCCTACCGCTTTTAAATCGATAGCATGCCTAAGTGCGGCTATAGAGTTTTCTGGTAAATTGTTTTTTTTCCAAGCTCCTCGATGTGCAACAATTCCGTTTTTTGTGACATTACAAGAAGTGAAAACAAATATTGTTAGCATAAGAGATGCACTAAATATTTTACTAGCATTCATTGTATAGAATTTTAAGGTTTAAAATAGTTAATAGGTAGCGCGTTTGCTTAAAACTACGCCATTTTAATATGTTTGTTTTATTTGTTTGAAAAGGAAGATATCTTTAATACTTTGCAAATAAATCTCTCGCAAAGACGCAAAGTCGCAAAGTTTTTACATGATTTCATTGTTACTTTTCGAGAAAAGTTTTAATCACAACTTATCTAAAAAACTTAATGATATTTAGCTTGACAAAAAATATACATTCCTTTTATCATTAAACTTTGAGTTAAAAAAAAGGCCCTTCGAAACCAATAACGAAGGGCCAAACACGAATCAATCAAACCAACCAATTACTTGATTAACTCAAAACTAACTTTCTTATCTGCATTTGAGTCAGTTCCAACAAATATGTCGAATTGTCCTGGCTCTGCAATAAATTTTAAATCCGAATTGTAGAATTTCAAATCTTCAACAGTGATTTCAAAATTTACAGTTCTTTTTTCTCCTTTTTTAAGATCAATTTTTTGGAATCCTTTAAGTTCTCTTACTGGTCTTGTAACAGATCCTACTAAATCTCTTATGTATAACTGAACTACTTCTTTACCATCATAATTTCCTGTATTTGTAACATCTACAGTAACATTTAGTTTTCCTGTGAAGTTCATTTTATCAGATGAAATTTTTAAGTTTGAATAGTCAAAAGTTGTATAACTTAATCCGTAACCAAAAGCATATAAAGGCTCGTTTCTTTCGTCAATAAAGTTTGATCTGAATTTTTCAAATTTTCCTTCTTTGTTTAAAAGTGGTCTACCTGTATTTTTTTGGTTATAATAAATAGGCACTTGACCTACGCTTCTTGGGAATGTAGATGTTAATTTTCCTGAAGGATTTTCATCCCCAAACAAAACATCTGCAATTGCATGTCCTGCTTCACTTCCTGCAAACCAAACATTAAGAATCGCCGGAACAGTTTCGCTTTCTTCTTTTATTACTAACGGACGACCATCAAATAAAACTACAACAACTGGTTTTCCTGTTTTTAATAATGCTTGTAATAAATCTTTTTGTGCTTGTGGAATTTCTAAGTTAGTTCTACTACTACTTTCTCCGCTCATCTCAGCAGATTCACCGATTGCCGCAACAATTACATCCGATTGTGAAGCAACTTTTAAAGCTTCTGCAAGCAATTCTTCTTTAGTTCTATTATCACGGTGTAATGTTTTACCAAACATTGTTGCTTTCTCTTCAAATGCAGCATCGTAATCAAGGTTACTTCCTTTTGCATAAAGCACGTTTGTTGATTTTCCTGCAACATCTTTAATCCCTGCTAATAATGAAATAGCCGTTTTCATATTTGTAGCAACACTCCAAGTACCTGGCATATTTTCTTTGGCATCAGCCAATGGCCCTATTACTGCAATTGTTCCTGATTTTTTTAATGGCAATAATTGATTTTCATTTTTTAATAAAACCAATGATTGTGAAGATATTTTTCTAGCTTCAGCTCTATGGCTTGCTGTAAAAATCTCAGTTTTAGCTCTTTTTGGATCACAATATTTATAAGGATCTTCAAACAATCCTAAATCGTATTTAGCTTCAAGAATAAGACGTACTGCATTGTCTAATTGTTCTATGCTTACTTTATTCTCTGCCAATGATTTTTTTAATGTAGTAAGGAATCCTTCTCCTACCATATCCATCTCTACTCCTGCGTTTAAAGCCAATGCTGATACGGTTTGTAAATCTCCCATTCCGTGATCGATCATTTCAGGAATTCCTGTGTAATCTGTAACTACAAATCCTTTAAATCCCCATTCTTTTCTTAAAACATCAGTCATTAACCATTTGTTTCCAGTTGCTGGAACTCCGTCAATTTCATTGAAAGATGCCATAACTGATCCTACACCTGCATCAATAGCTGCTTTATATGGTGGAAAATATTCGTTATACATTCTTATTTTACTCATATCTACCGTGTTGTAATCACGTCCTGCTTCTGGTGCACCATATAAAGCAAAATGTTTTACACATGATAAAATCGTATTGTTTTTAGAAAGATCGTGTTGTTGGTATCCGTTAACCATTGCTTTTGCAATTTCACTTCCTAAATATGGATCCTCTCCTGAACCTTCAGAAACTCTACCCCAACGTGGGTCACGAGAAATATCTACCATAGGTGAGAATGTCCAGTTAATACCATCGGCACTAGCTTCTTGCGCAGCAATTTGAGCACTTCTCTCTATCGCTTTCATATCCCAAATACAAGATAATCCAAGCGGAATTGGGAATGTAGTTTCATAACCATGGATAACATCCATACCAAAAAGTAATGGAATTTTCAATCGGCTTTTTTCAACTGCAATCTTTTGTACTTCTTTTATTTTTTGAACTGATTTAATATTGAATAGACCTCCTACTTTACCTTCTTCAATATTTTTAGCAACATTAGAACTATTAGCCTGACCCGTTGTTATATCTCCCGAAGTAGGTAAATTTAGCTGTCCGATTTTTTCATCTACTGTCATTTTAGACATCAACTCGGAAACGAACTCTGATCTTGGCTTAATTTTTACAGTTTTTTTGGCTTCTTTTTTTTGAGCATAACTCAAAAAAGTACATCCTAAAAAGAGTATTACTAATTTGTTTTTCATTCTATGGGTTTTATTTATTTCTTATTTGTTTAAACATCCAGTCATAAATTTCCTGGTTGTCATATACTCTTGACCAACTGTCATGACCTGCGTCATCAAAAATGGTCAACTCTACATTGCTATTACATTTTTTTAATTCTTTATAAATTGTAATCGCATAATCTATATTCACGACATCATCCATTAATCCATGGAAAATTCGTGTTGGAATCTTTGCTATTTTACAGGTTTGTTCTAATTGTATTAAATCTACAAATCCCGAAATAGGAACTATTGCTGCAAACATATCCGGATGTGCAAAAGCTAGATTCCATGTTCCCCAACCTCCCAGGCTTAATCCTGTAACATAAATTCTATCGGAATCAATGTTGTTTTCTTTCTGGATTTTTAATATCAATCGATATAAAACTTCTGCATCCCATTCTTCATTCTCCGGGCATTGTGGAGCTAGAACGTAAGCGTCGAGTTTGTGCTCTTTTAAATACTTAAACGGACCGTGAATTTTTACTTTTTCTATATCGGTTCCTTTTTCGCCAGAACCATGAAGAAAAATTAGCAATGGTTTCTTCTCTTTTATACCCGCTGGAATATGCAATGCGTACCCTAGTTCATGCTTTTGAATGATTTCGGTTTTGATTTTCCCATTTACAGTTGTTTGAGCAAAAGAAATGAACGAAAATAATAGAGCTACTACTGCTAATTTATACTTCATATTAAAACTGTTTTTTTAGAATCCGTATTTACCTGAGTGAAAACCTAACCCAATCAATCCTTGTTTAACTTCTGGAGCATTCATAAATAATTTCCATAATAAACCTGAACGATAGTTCTCTAGCATAACTACTTCTGGACCTTGGTCTATCGCCAAATAGCGTTGAGTTGTCCAGCCGTATTGTAAGCTACTAGCATCATAAAATCCTGCTACTCCCCAAGTATCTTTTTTATGATTTTCGTATAAATTACGCATCACTGCAATAGATTCTTTTGGTGTATAAACAATTGAGCTAATTGCTGCTGTTGGCGCAATAACTCCTACATCATTACTTGGCATGTGTGCATTGTAACCTGTAGTTCCGTCAGGATTTCTAGAATAAGATGCTGTTAATCCCCAATAATCAGAACCGTATCCTTTAAATTTCTTAGGATTCTCTATACAATACTCATAATCGATTTTAACGTGATTTACGTTCAGATCCCAATAGTTTGCGTACTTATCAGTTAATTGATTTGGATCAAGTCCAACATACGAATAATGTGCCCAGAATAAAGGACCTCCAAACTCTTCTGCTCCATTGTGTTTTAGAATTAGGGGAATATTATATTTGGTTTTATCCGTAACTATTCCCCCATTTCTTGCCCAACCTTCGTGGTATTCTTTCGGCGTGATTGGGTGTGTTGGCGAAGCTGCCGCCAGTATGTAAGTAATTAAACATTCGTTATATCCTTCTAAAGGAAAATTCATTTGCCAGTCGTAAGTAGGCGACCAGTGCCAATACAAGAAATTCTTGTTATTGGTATACCATTTCCAGTCTACACCTTTCCAAAGTGCGTCATATTTTTGGGCAACCGCTTTTTCGGCATCTGAACCATTTTTTAAGTATTCTCGAACAGTAATCATTCCGCTAACTAAAAATGAAGTTTCTACTAAATCCCCTCCATTATCTTTAGTTCCAAATGGTTTTACTTTTCCTGTATTTCCGTCAATCCAATGTGACCAAGCTCCGTGAAAACGGTCGGCTTTGTCTAGGAAATCAGCTATTTTATTAAGTCTCTCAACACCTTCTTTTTTTGTAATGTAACCTCTAGACATTCCAGATACAATCGCCATTAACCCAAAACCAGAACCTCCGGTCGTAACAACATTAGCATCATTTTCGGGATAAACCCCATCAGGATGATAACGCTCTCTCGCCAATCCTGAGTTTGGTTCAGCATAGTCCCAGAAATACTTAAAAGTTTGTTTTTGCACTACATCCATAAGCTCTTCATCCGATAGTTTTGCAACTGTGAGAGCTACTGTTGCTTTTTCTTTTGAATTGTTGGCAGTAGAACCACATCCAAAAAAAACAAAAGACACCAATAAAACTGAAATTCTAATCATTATAAAAATTTATGCAATTAATAAATATCACTTCCTCCATACTATGAAGGAAGTGATTATTTGGTATTTTAGTAACCAGGGTTTTGATCTGAGTATCCTACAGATTCTCTTATGAAAGTTGTTGGAAGTGGAAACAATTCGTGTCTACCAACAATAAAAGTTTTTCCGTTAGGGAAAGCAGGGCTTACGTCTGCTTTCATTGCAGCTTCAGCTTGACCAGTTCTAATGATATCAAACCATCTGTCGTGTTCAAAAGCTAATTCTACTCTTCTTTCTTTCCAGATTGCTTTTCTTACATCATCTTGAGATGAAAAAGGTGTATCTCCTAATCCAGCTCTTTTACGAACTTGATTTAAGAAAGGAACAGCTGCTGACGTTTGTCCTAATTCATTTAAAGCTTCCGCTTTCATTAACAATACTTCAGCATATCTTAAATATCTAAGATTTGTATCTGAAAATTCTTGATTAGAATAAGCAGATGAATATGCTTTATAATTATACATTGCATTAGCAACTGTTGATGGAACTGGTGTACCATCATATAAAACTGACCCTCTAAAAATAATGGTAGCTGCTCTTCTAACATCTCCTGCTTCATATGCATTTGCAAGTCCTACTGTTGGTGTGTTAAATCCCCAACCCCAACCTCCAGCTCCACGAGGTGCTTGAGAGACTGAGTAATTTGCAATTCCAAATCCTGGAGAAGAAGTAGAACCTACTCCATTAATTTCAAAAATAGATTCAGGACCAAATTCTCCTTCTAATTTATACATTGAAGCATAATCTGAAACTAGAACATATCCAGTTACTTTATCACAATTGTCAATTACTTTTTGCCAATTTTTTTGATATAAATTAACTTTTGCTAGTAAAGCATATGCAGCTCCTTTAGAAACTCTCATTCTATCAGCACCTGAATAAGCTGATTTTTCAGGTAAATTAGCTATTGCATCATTTAAATCTTTTTCTATAAAAGCATAAACTTCTGCAGTAGATTTACGCGTTAATTGCATTTTTCTGTCCTCTTCTGTAATTGGAACATTTGCTAAACGATCTACAATAGGAACTCCACCATATCCTTTTACTAAAGTAAAATACATAAAAGCTCTCATAAACTTAGCTTCTCCCTCTAATCTCACTTTTAAACTAGGTGTTACCTTGTCTAATCTAGGAAACATTGCCAATGCCTGATTGCATCTGTTTATTCCTGCATAATTAGACTCCCAAGTAGATTGAAATGATGGAGTTGAAGCATTATAAGTTAAAGCATCAATGATATCTTTATCAGCACCAGCATCACTAGGATCTGAACCTTTATCAGCATCGTCTGAAATGATACTTGTAACTGCATTCCATCCAAAAGAAGACATGTCCCAGTTTAAGAACTGATTGTAAATTGCGGTTACAAATCCTGAAGCTCCTTCATCACTATTCACCAACGCTGGATCAGCCGGAACAGCTTGAGTTGGGTCTACATCTAAAAACTCATTTGAACATCCAGAAAAGAATAGTCCTGAAAGTACAAATACTGATATATATAATCTTTTCATAATATTAAAATTTTAAATTAGCACCTATAACAAATGATCTCAATGATGGGTAAGCATCTAGCTCAACTCCCTGAGTACCTTCAACTAACTTACCATCACCTGTGATATCAGGTGAGAATCCTGAGAATTTTTGTGTGATGAATGGATTAATTGCATTTACATATATTCTACAAAAGCTAATAAACTGATCTTCTTTAAGAGGAAGTTTGTATCCTACAGTAATGTTATTAATTCTGAAAAAATCTGCAGATTCTAAATAAAAAGTTGAAGCGACAGGAGTTGTATTAAAAGGAAAAGGAGTTGAAGCTGTTCCGTAATTAGAAGCTAAAGATGCTTCTACATTTTCTCCTCCAAAACGTTGTGCTTTTTTACCATTGTACACTTTTGCTCCTCCTGTTCCGTAACCATCAACAGAAAAATCGAAGTTTTTGTAGTTTGCTCCTAAAGTAATTCCATAAGTAGAAGTTGGTAAAAGTGAACCTACATACCTTTTATCATTTAATTCATCTAACTCTCCTTGAACTACTTTCTTTCCATTTGCTTTGTAGTACAACATATCTCCACTATCTGGATCTACACCTGCATATTTATACATATAAAAACTACCTAATGGCTGTCCTATAGCAGTATTATCAAGTAATTTAACATTTTGCCCGTTTGATAAACTACCACCAATTACAGGAGATAATTGAACATTTTTAAGACTAGTAAGTTCATTTTTATTATAAGAATAGTTACCTCCTATCCAGTAGCTAAAATTGTCGTTTATTCTATCATCCCAACGTAATGCTACTTCATATCCTTTATTAGATACCTCCCCAACGTGTGCAGGTGTAGGTACTGTAATTCCTGAAGCTGAATATGGCTTAACATTCAAAATTGTATTTGTTGTATTTTTGCTATACGCATCAAAAGATCCTTTTAATCTATTGTTCAATAATTCAAAATCAAAACCTCCTGAAAGTTCCTCTACAATCTCCCAACCTAAACTAGGGTCAATTTGAGAATTGATCGTTGTACCTGAACCAAAACCTGGGTAATCTACTCCTG
Organism: Flavobacterium hydatis; assembly: GCF_000737695.1. Classification (GTDB taxonomy): domain Bacteria; phylum Bacteroidota; class Bacteroidia; order Flavobacteriales; family Flavobacteriaceae; genus Flavobacterium; species Flavobacterium hydatis. The sequence continues at coordinate 77,556 of NZ_JPRM01000011.1, read as the reverse complement.
AAGTTAATATTTGAGTATTAAGCGGTACATTTTGATTTCCTAGTCTACCCCAAGAACCTCTTAATTTTAATAAGTCTAACCCTTTAATATCTGCTAAGAAGCTTTCTTTTGTCATAATCCATCCTAAACCAACTGATGGAAATGTTCCCCAACGCTGATCTTTAGCAAATTGTGATGAACCGTCACGTCTTACTGTACCTGTAAGTAAGTATCTATCCATTAATTTATATTGGAAACGACCGAAATAAGATGCTAATCTTCTTTGATTAAGTGCTTCATCTTTGTAACCTGTTACTGAACCAGCAACATTAACATTTTCTAAAGACCAGTAATTAGAATCTGGATATACGTTCTTTCTATCAATAGTTAATTTTTGTCTGGTACCATTTACATTAGATTCCATACCTACTGTAACTTCAATATCATGAATATCTCCAAAAACTTTATTATAAGTTAAGTAGTTAGATAAATTCCAATTGAAATATTCGTCTCTACCTCTTGTTAACGTATTTATATTTAAATTTTTAGGATAATCTCCCTGTATACGTGTAGGATCTGCTGCTAACCAAAGAGCAACGTTATCTACATAATTATACTGTTTGTAAGTGTAATACTCAGCATTAAATTGTGAGGTAAACTTTAATGATTTACTAATTTCATAATCTAATTTTAACCCTCCTTGTAAAATCACACTTTGCTGTTGTTCATCTGTATAATCTAACTGAGCTACTGGATTTCCTACATTGTTAAACGATTTTGTTCCGTTTTCAGAAACGATTCCTGTTGCCTCATCTACAAATGGCACACCATATTTTCCGTTAGCGAAACGTACAGGAACTAATGGAGATTGTCTATAAGCTGCAGAAAATGCACCTAAAGGCATTGGTCTGTTTTTTATACTAGTTACACTTAAATTTTGAGATAATTTAAGCCTGTCCGAAATTTTAAACTCATTATTATTTCTAATAGTTGTACGTCCGTAATCAGATCCATTTAAAATTCCTTTTTCTTCATAGTTACCTACACTAAAAAAGTATTTAACCGTTTCTGTAGCTCCAGAAATAGCAAGATTGTTCTGAGAATAAGTTCCCGTTCTTGTTATTTCATCCATCCAATTTGTATTATATGGCTGATTTGCGGCAAATCTACCTTTTGGAAAATCATCAAAAGCTGCTAAGTTATTATAACTAATGTATTGATCACTATTAGCCATTTTTACTTTTTTCAAAGGAGTTCTAAAACCTGTAAAACTCTCCAATTCAACAGTAAGTTTTCCTTTTCCTGATTTGGTTGTAATCATAATTACACCATTTGCTCCTCTTGTTCCGTAGATTGCTAGTGCAGAAGCATCTTTTAAGATTTCATACGAAGTAATATCATTAGCATTAATGTTATTGATATTCTCTGTAGGCATACCATCTACTACATATAAAGGGTTTCTTCCTCCTAATGCAGTACCAGCTCCTCTAATTACTATAGAAGGCGTGCTACCTGGAGCATCAGAAGATGATACCTGAACCCCTGCAGCTTTACCTTGTATTGCCTGAGAAGCGTTCATTACTTTCATTCTAGTGATTTCTTCTGGCTTAATTGAGTTTACTGCCGAAGTATTATCTATTTTCTTTCTTGTTCCGTATCCTATAACTACAACTTCTTTTAAAGCCGTATCTTCTGATTCTTTTAAAACAATACTCATAGGAGTTGAAGTTGCTTTAATAGTCGAAGCTTCAAAACCAACCATGCTAATTTTTAATGTCTCGCCTACTTTGGCTTTAATTTCAAAATTACCATCAAAATCTGTGTCTGTGGAAGTTCTAGATTCTGTGGCAACGACCATTGTCCCTGGAATTGCCATACCCTGTGAATCCAAAACCTTACCTTTAATTACTTGGCCAGACATATATGCTGGAAGTAGAATGAGCGCTAATAAGCTAAAAATAAGATTTCTCATATATTAATAAATTGTTAAAGTTAGTTTGTCAAACTTAGATAATTACAACGTTATAGTACGTTAAATAGAAATACTACATGACTACATCAAAACAGTCAAATAAGACATTAAGTTAATGATTTTTAATAAATTACAAATACATAAAAACACCATTCTACATCAATATGATGTAGTAATGATGTGTTGTTATTTGATAAAATTTGAAGTTAAATAATATATTATCTCTAAAAAAACAGGGCGTTTTTATATATTTAATAGAAAATTAGAGAGGTTTTCGTCTTGTACAAGGTTCAATTTCTTTCTTAATCGATAACGATGTAGTTCTACACCTCTAAATGAGATGTTCATTAAAGGTGCAATCTCTTTTGAAGAGAGATTCATTTTTAAGTAAATGCAAAGCTTAATATCCTTTGAAGTCAGGTTAGGAAATTTTTGCGAAAGCGCCGTAATAAATTCGTTGTGTATCTGATTCAGGTTATTTTCAAAAGTTTCCCACTCATGTTTATTTACAGCATTAATTTTAATCGCTTTCTTAATTTCACTTTTAAGTTTATTAAAATCTGCTTCAGAATCCAGAATGCCTTGTATCTTTTCAATCATTTCGCTTTGCTTAGCAATAGAAAGAGATTTACCTGCTACCTCTGATGATTTGGTTTGCAATTCGAGTTCAAGAATATGTTTTTGATACTCTTGACTATTTAAATCATTCTCAGCTTTCAATTCCACTTCTAGAATTTCCTTTTGATGTCTTAATTCTTCTTCTCTTAATTCTAGCTTTTGCAAATAACGTATATTATTCCATTTATAATAGATATACAAAACACCTGCGATAATAGATAAATACAACAAAAGCATCCAACCAGAAAGATACCACGGTTTTGCAACTACAAACTCAAAATTTGTAATCTTACTATAACTTAAACCGTCATGATTAAATATTTCGACATCATGAGATCCACTATGTAAATTGTTTAAAACAATTAAACCATCTTTTATTGTTCTGAAATTATTCTCTCCATTAATTTTATAAGACAAATTTGGTTTTGAAGCTCCAAAAATTCCTGAGATTACATTTATCTTCAATTCGGTATTATAATTTATACTCGAATTATTCTTAATTAAATTCTCTTCATTAAATGCCTCTACCTCTAAATTTAATTTTTCTTTATTGATGTCTTTTAACTGAAAGGAAATAAAACCATCATCCAGATTTAATAAATAGTTATTGTTATTTTTAAAAATATTTAAGTTGTCATTGATGATTTTCCCCTTGTAATATTTCTCCTGAATACTATTCCAAATAAACTTATTGCCATTTGCATAAATGTGATATAAAAATCCGTCTTGTAGTAATATAAAATGGCTCTCATCAATAGCAGCTACATCGGAGACATTACTGAAATTAGAATTAAAAAGTTCGTTCTTTTCTAATTGATTGGCAATTGAATTATAGGTATACCACGTTTTATTTATTAAAAAGAGAATTTCTTTTCTAAACTCAAATATTTTTACACCAAAATCATTTGTAATTTTACTGTGTTGCGTAACGTTTTCAACCTTTTTTGTCTCATAATCGTCACTATATAAAATTCTATACAAACCTCTATAATTATCGGCTGCCCAAACTTCGTTTCTTTTGTTTTGAGCTACATATTTTATAGGTTTTTTTAATCCCTTTAAGATTATCTTTTCGTCGAGATTATTAATGTCTTTATATACAACAACCCCGCTATAGGTTGCCTGAAAATAACAATTTCCAATATTACTTTTGGTTAAATTCCAACCACCATTTGTTGTGTTTAATTTAGAGAATTGTCCGTTTTCATACAAAAATGTTCCCTCGTTATGCCCAATAAAGTATTTAGATCCGACCTTACTTATATTCCAAGCCTGACCTTGACTATTAGGAATCAATGAAAGCTTTTTATCTGCATATTTAAAAACACCATGGTTAGATGCCATTAAATATCCTTTTTCGATATTTACAACAGAATATACCGATCCCAAAACTCCCGAATTATCATAGAAAATAGATACTGGCGAAGTAACTTCAATATGTGCAATTCCGTTATCAAGCCCTAACCATAAATCATTTTCTTTATCCAATCCTATACTTAAAATAGAATTGTTCATCAATACATTTTTTCGATTGATGTTTTTAAAAGAATTATCATTAAAATCAAACATATAAACTCCATCACCTGCTGTACCAATTATAAGTTTGTTATTTTTTAAAAATCGGGCAACATTTATATTGGCAGTTTTTAAGATTCCGTTTAATGGATTATCCCAAGCAATTAAACTTCCATTATTCTCTACGAAAATTCCGTTTTTATGTGTAAAAATGTATGTTTTGTTCTTATACTTTTCGATGGCATGAATTACATTGTTTTTTAAGGTATTCCATCCTTTTACGGGGCTTAACTTATCACCTTTTAAAACATAAACACCATGTTCTACAGAGGCTACAAGCAACTGATTATTGATAACAAAACAATAGGATATTAAAAAAGGTAATTTGGTTTTCTTGATTTTTTTACCATCATAAGCAAAAACCTGATTGAATGATTGAAAGTATATGATGTCATTAAATTTAAAAATCTTCCATACTTCTTCATTCTCATTTTCATCAAATACACTCCTGTTTTTAGAAATAGAAACATATTTCATTTTTCCATCTTCTCTATACCAATAACCAAATTCTTTATAAGAACCTGAATAAATCTTATCGCCATCGACCATAATCGAGCGAATGATAGTCTTGTTTGGCAAGGTATATTTCTCCCAAACTACTCCATTGTAACGCACCAAATAATGATTATTTGCAAAATACATTGCGTTATCATTTCCTTGTGCAACACTCCATATCTGATTATCTCCTTCGTAATTGGATTTATTATAGTTTTCGACAAAAGGAAGAAGTTCTTGAGTATGAACCTGTAACGTTATAAAAATAAAGAAAAGTGACTTAAGAAGATTTGATTTCAAAACATTGGTATTTATCATCAAATATAATCACATTTATTCAATTTTTCATATAAAAAAAGCCTCTCAGAGAGAAGCCTTTTTCATAAAATAATCTGTTATATCTAGTTTTTAAGCAAATGATGCACTTGATTTGCAATTTCAAATTCTTCGTCTGTTGGGATTACCAAAATTTTAGTTCTAGATGCTTCTGTATTAATTTCACGATTAGATTTAGAACGAATTTGATTTTTCTCATTATCTAATTCAATTCCGAAAAAATCCATATCGGCACAAACTAATTTTCGCATATAAGATGAGTTTTCCCCAATTCCTGCGGTAAAAACAATAGCATCTAAACCATTTAAAACGGCGGTATAAGTACCTATATATTTTTTTATTCTATAAGCATTCATTGCTAGTGCCAATTGGCATTCTTTGTTACCGCTTTCTGCCTGAGCTTCTATATCTCTTAAATCACTATAACCTGTAAGACCAAGCATTCCGCTTTGTTTTTGGAGTATGATGTTAATTTCATCTAATGAATAATTTAAGGTGTTTTTCATATAGAAAATTATCGATTGGTCGATATCTCCACATCTTGTCCCCATGATTAACCCATTAGCAGGTGCAAATCCCATTGTGTGATCTATACTTTTACCATCTTTAACCGCTGTCATACTACAACCATTACCCAAATGTATTGTAATGATGTTTTTACCCTTAGAATCTGTATGTTTCTTTAAATATTTAATAGCGTTCTCTGAGACATATTTATGACTTGTTCCATGAAAACCATACATACGTATTTTATTCTCGGTTAAAAGCTTGTCTGGAATAGCATATTTGTGTGCTACAACTGGTATTGTTTGATGAAAAGCAGTATCAAAAACCGCAATTTGTTCAGCTGTATCAAAAATCTCTTCGGCAACATTTATTCCTTCAAGATTTGCAGGATTGTGTAATGGTGCCAACTCAAAAAGTTGCTTGATTTTGGCTTTTATTTTCTCATCAATCTTAACTGTTTTGGTAAACTCACTTCCGCCATGAACCACACGATGTCCTACAGCGTTAATCTCAGAAGTACTTTTTATAACGCCTGTTTCTTCGTTTAAAAGTAAATTGGCAACCTTTTGCAATCCTATTTTATGCGTTGCAATTGGTAAGTTTTCTTCAAAAGAAACATCTTTAGTTTTGTATGTTACATTCGAACTTTCAAGACCAATTCTGTCAATCATACCAGAACAAATTACTTCGTTTGCTGGCATTTTCATTAATTGATACTTTATAGAAGAACTTCCTGAATTTAAAATTAATATTTTCATTGTTATTTTTTTAGGTGCTAAGGCACTACGTTTCTAAGTTACTGAGTTCTTTTTTTTATAGACTCAATTTTTTAATTCCAGATTTTTAATAAGTTACAGTCCTTGTGCCTGAATTGCAGTAATAACAACTGTATTTATAATATCATCTACTGTACAACCACGGCTTAAATCATTTACAGGCTTATTTAATCCTTGCAACATTGGTCCGATTGCCAATGCTCCTGTTTCCCTTTGCACCGCTTTATACGTATTGTTTCCTGTATTTAAATCAGGAAAAATAAGTACGCTTGCTTGTCCTGCAACTTCTGAATCTGGCATTTTACTTTTCCCAACGCTTCTATCTACAGCCGCATCATACTGAATTGGCCCTTCAATTTTTAAGTCAGGACGTTTACGCTTAACAATTTCGGTTGCAGCTCTTACTTTCTCTACCTCATCTCCTTTACCAGATGTTCCTGATGAATACGATAACATGGCTATTTTTGGTTCTATACCAAAGGCTGCACTAGAATCTGCGGATGAAATAGCAATTTCTGCCAATTGTTCAGCAGTAGGATTAGGATTTATCGCACAATCTCCAAATACCGAAACACGGTCTTCTAAACACATAAAAAATACCGATGAAACTACAGATGAGTTTGGTTTGGTTTTAATAAACTGCAAAGCTGGTAATATTGTGTGCTGAGTAGTATGTGCAGCACCAGAAACCATTCCGTCGGCGTGACCTTTGTAAACCATCATGGTTCCGAAATAAGAAACGTCTTCCATTAAATCCCTTGCCATAGTAATGGTTACGTTCTTATTTTTTCTTAGCTCATAATAGGTATTCGCATAATCTTCATAAAATGGAGATTCTATCGGGTTTATTATTTTTATTTTAGCAAAGTCAAAAGTAATTCCTAATTCGGTTACCTTACTTTCTATTTGTTTTTTCTCTCCAATTATCGAAATATCAACCACATCCATTGCCAATAATCTCGATGCAGCAATAATAATACGTTCATCACTTCCTTCTGGCAAAATAATGTGCTTACGGTGTTTTTTGGCTCTTGTTACCAAGTTATACTGGAACATTTTTGGCGTCATTCCTTCTGCCACAAACGTGATTAACCTCTCGGATAAACTATCTAAATCAACATATTTTTCGAATGTATTAATCGAAGTTTCGATTTTATGCTCATTGTTTGCATAGATTTTCGATTTAACTGCACCGATTTGATTTGTAATACTATACGTTCCTCCTTCTACAGAGATAATAGGCACAATAGGCGAAAGTCCTTCTATTAGCTTCAAGATACTCTCCTCTGGGATGATATTCCCTGTAAGTACAATTCCAGATATCGTAGGATAATTAGCTGATTCATTAGCCTGTAAAGCACCTAAAATAATATCGGCACGATCACCTGGAGTAATAACCAAACTATTTTCTTTTAAATGCACCAGATAATTATGCAATTGCATTGCTCCTACGCTAAAATGTCCTGTTTGATTATTTAAATGTGCTGCTCCAAATAAAACTTTGGCATCTAGCTCATTTACAATTTCCTGAACCGTTGGGCTGTTTAAACTTGAAATAACCGGAATAGCATTAACTAAAACACCTTCTGGCAAACTTTTTTTCAATCCCGATGTTACTAAATCAACATTCTCGATTTGAACTTTATTTGCAATTACAGCCAGAACTTCTACTTCTTTTATTTTAAATGAATTATAAACTAAAGAAAGGTTATCGACCAATTCGTCTAATGTTTTACCAATTCCTGATCCCAAAATAATGGTAGGAATTCCTAAATTTTTAGCAATCAAAACGTTTGTATCTAACTCGATTACAGTTCCTTCTCCTGTAAAACTGGTTCCTTCAACCAATACAAAATCAAAACGTTCTTCTAGACGTTTGTATTTTTCGATAATTAGGTCAAGTACTTCTCCTATTTTACCTTTATTTTTCTTCTTGATTAATTTACTTTTTGTGATAGCAAATGCATCTTCAAATTTTATATCAAGGTTAAAATGCGTGATTACAGTTTCGATATGATTATCTAACTCGCCGTCGATAAAATCCTCTACAATGGGTCTAAAATAACCTACTTTGGCAGTTTTTCCCATTAGCATGCTCATCAATCCTAAAGTAATAATCGATTTACCACTATTTTGCTCGCTTGTCGCTATATATACCGCTTTACTCATAATTTTATTATTTAAAAATATTATAAAAGTAATCTAAACCTAACTCAAGAAGTTTAAAATTTCATCCTGATATAATTAATATTCGAGTTCTAAATCCTTTTAATTTTAAAGAAACAAAACTAAAGGAATTACCTCTTGCTTCTGCTGACATTTGTCATATAAAGGATAAGATTATCCATTATTATTTTCGTCCATGTTTCTAGATACTATAAACCATTAACACTCCCTAAAACCATCGTCTTCTTTTAAAATAAATTATCAATGCAATCACCAATAAAAACATTCCAACCATAACAGAATAATATCCGTATTGATATTTAAGTTCTGGTATATTTTCAAAGTTCATCCCGTATACTCCAACTATAAATGTAAGCGGAATAAATATTGCCGAAATTATAGTCAATGTCTTCATAATTTCATTCATTTTATGGCTTTGCGCCGAAAAATAAAAATTAGAAGCACTTTCTAACGAACTCATATCCGACTCTATTTGCTCTAAAAGCTCCAAACTTTTTTGATGCAATCGGGAAAAGAAACTAAAATTCTCTTTTTCGATTCCATTAAATGTATCATCGTCTTTTATACTTTTTATATCATATAATGAATCACGGAGTGGTATTATAGAGCGTTTTAAGAAGTTGAAGTTATCACGGTGTTTTTCTATTTTTTCAAGAATAACAGGGTTTGTATCTCCTTTGGTAATATTAATCAGCTCTTCTACTTTATTCTCTTCGTCCTCGAGCGTGATATAAAAATTCTCCATCACCGCATCTAATAACAAATAGAGTAAATAATCTACTTTTTTGGTTCGTACGATTCCGGCGTGTTGCCTAATTCGTTCGCGTATGTGCGTAAAGAAATCACTTCGCTTTTCCTGAAAAGAGATTAAAACCCCGTCTTTAATAATAAAACTGATTTGCTCTACACTAATGTTATCTGAATCTTCAGAAGGTAAAAGTGATTTTATATTAAAAAACAGGATTTCTTGTTGTTCTTGTAGTTTAGTTCTCTTGGTCGTATTTAGTATATCCGCAAGCATGAATCCATCTACACCAAAATATGCTCCAATGGTTTTAATAAGTTCTATATTATTTAAACCATGAATGTTTAGCCAATTATTTTTAGTGTAATCAATACATGTGTTTATGGCTAATATATTGAAATTCTCATATTCGGTGATTTCTAAATCATCGTAAACAAAAAGTTGCATTTCCGACTGAGTGTCTTTATGCCGACCTGTATATTCTAAAGAATAGGGTTGTAGTTTTCGGCCTTTTTTGTATTTTATTTTTCTCATTCAATAAATGATTTATATAGTAATATTACAAAAAAGTTTTTTAAAACACGGCTACATTCCTAATTTTGGCATTAACAAAACAAAATCCTAACTTATTTAAGAATTAAATAAAGTAGGTTATTATTTTACTTTCTTTTCCATAATAAAGTCTTCCATTAAGTACCCGTGATCAAGCTCAATATCAGCTTCGGCTACAATTTCGAATCCCATTTTTTTATAAAAAGAAGCTGCTTTATTAAATCTATTTACGTTCAAAGTAACGATATCTGATTCTTTTTCTTTGGCTGCAGCCTCAACTGCATCAATTAATATTTTTCCCATACCTTTTCCTTGTGCTTCAGGAAGTAAATACAGTTTGTTTAAGCGTGTAGCGTTCTTATCTTGATAATTATGTTGATATCCTGCATAACCAAGACAAAAATCATCCTCGTAAACCATTGTAAAAATATGTCCGTTACGAATGCTTTCTTCTAAAAGTGCTGGTTCATAAAATTTATCCAGCATATAATCAAGTTGCTCCTGAGACAGGATTTCGCCATACGTATTTGGCCAAGTTTTAAATGCAATTTCTCTTATTGTAGGTATATCTGATGGTGATGCTATTTTAAGTGTAATCATTTTTTTAGACTGCTTAAATGGTTATTTTTTTTTAGACTTACTTAGATTGTTAGACTTCTTAGACTGCTAGACTTGCTTAGATAGTTAGACTGGCTTAGATTGTTAGACTTTATTGATAATTAGGATTGTCCTTCGACTCCGCTCAGGATGACACTAAACACTGAAACTGAATACTGAGACTGACATAGACTTCTTAGACTAGCTTAGAATTTTAGACTTTATGGATAATTAGAATTGTCCTTCGACTCCGCTCAAGATGACACTAAACACTGAAACTGAATACTGAAACTGAATACTAAGACTGAATACTAAGACTGAATACTGAGACTGAATACTGAAACTGAATACTGCCACTGAAAACTAAAAACTAACTCTACCCATGAATCGTCTCTCCTTTTCCGTAATTGGTAATGATTGATTCTTCGTAGGCAAGCCATTCTCTCCAGCGTTTTTCTACATCAATTCCTACTCCGTATTTTCTGGCATAAGTGATAAAAGTAGTATAATGTCCTGCTTCACTTTCCATTAAATCTCTATAAAAAACGGCTAATTCTTCGTCGTTTATGTTTTCAGAAAGCACTTTAAAACGTTCGCAACTTCTGGCTTCAATCATTGCCGAGAATAATAATCTTTCGACTAAGCTAGAAACACGACTTCCGTCGCCGCTTTTCTTCATATATAAATACAATTCATTTACATAATCATCTTTACGCTCACGACCAAGTTTCAATCCTCTTTTGATAATAATATTATGTACTTGCTCAAAATGGTCAATTTCTTCTTTGGCTAGAGCCAATAAATCTTTAACTAAATCTTGATGCTCTGAGTTATTTGTAATTATCGTAATAGCATTTGTTGCAGCTTTTTGTTCACACCACGCATGATCTGTCAATATCTCTTCAATATTTTTCTCAACAATATTTACCCATCTTGGATCAGTTGGCAACTGTAATCTTAATACACCCATTTTTCTTTTTGTTTAATGTTTAAAAAATGTTTAAAGTTAGGGCTGGAAGTAAAAAAGTTTAAAGTTTAAAACTTTTGCGATAACTTTCGGTATCAACAAAACCTTAAACTTTAAACCTTAAACTTTTTAAATAAAATATTCTTAATAAACGAAGATCGCTCTTTCGCTCATCATTTCATTTACTTCGTTTGCAACCTCTTCGATAACTTCTTCACTTGTGTGATTTGTTAATACTCTGTCGATTAATGCTACGATAGTTTCCATGTCGTCTTCAACTAAACCACGAGTTGTGATTGCTGCTGTTCCTACACGAATTCCTGAAGTTACAAATGGTGATTTATCATCAAATGGAACCATATTTTTATTTACAGTAATTTCAGCTTTTACTAATGCATTTTCTGCTTCTTTACCTGAAATTCCTTTATTTCTAAGGTCAATTAACATCATGTGATTGTCTGTACCTCCAGAAATAATATCGTATCCTCTTTTCACGAAAGCTTCTGCCATAGCATTTGCATTCTTTTTTAATTGCATAGCATAAGTAAAGAACTCATCTTGTAATGCTTCTCCAAAAGCAACTGCTTTTGCAGCAATAATATGCATTAAAGGTCCTCCTTGGTTACCAGGGAATACAGCTAAGTCTAATAATGCTGACATCATTCTGATTTCTCCTTTTGGATTTGTTAATCCTAGTGGGTTTTCAAAATCTTTACCCATTAATATCAAACCTCCACGTGGTCCACGTAATGTTTTATGTGTTGTTGTAGAAACGATATGACAATGAGGAATTGGGTCATTCATTAATCCTTTGGCGATAAGCCCTGCTGGATGCGAAATATCTGCAAATAAGATTGCTCCTACGCTATCTGCAATTACTCTAAAACGCTCAAAATCCATATCACGAGAATAAGCCGAAGCTCCTGCAATGATTAATTTTGGTTGCTCTTTAGTAGCAATTTCTTGAATTTTATCATAATCCAAACGTCCTGTCTCTTTATCTACACCATAAAAAACTGGAGTGTATAAACGTCCCGAAAAGTTTACTGGAGACCCGTGAGTTAAGTGACCACCGTGAGATAAATCAAATCCTAAGATTTTATCTCCAGGCTTTAAACATGCATGATAAACTGCAGTATTTGCTTGTGATCCTGAGTGTGGTTGTACGTTTGCGTATGTAGCTCCAAATAACTCTTTGGCTCTATCGATAGCAATTTGCTCAATAACGTCAACTACTTCACAACCTCCGTAGTATCTTTTGCCTGGATAGCCTTCTGCATATTTATTTGTTAAAACAGAACCAGCTGCTTCCATTACCTCATCACTTACAAAATTTTCTGAAGCGATTAGTTCTAATCCGTGAATTTGTCTGTCTTGTTCTTCAAGAATAAGATCAAAAATTTGTTCGTCGCGTTGCATTTTTTAGTTTTTCGTTAATTTGATGCAAAAATACAAAAAAACGTTTGTCAAACTGCTAGATTATGATATATTTGACATAGAATTTTTCAACAAATAATTAACATTCACATGCCGATAACAGCCAACGATACTAAACGAAAATCATGGTTAGATGTACCAGAGAATAGCGATTTCCCTATTCAAAACATTCCCTTCGGTGTTTTTCTTACCAAAGAAAATATAGTAACGGTTGGAACAAGAATTGGTGACTACGCCATAGATTTAGGTGCTTTACAACAATTAAGTTATTTCTCAGGAATTGATTTAACTGATGATATGTTTATGCAAGACACCTTAAATGATTTCATTTCTGATGGTAAAAAAACTTGGCGATTGGTTAGAAACCGTATTGCCGATATATTTGACATCAACAATCCACAATTAAGAGATTCTACAAAAGATAGAGATATTGTTATTTTTAAAATTGATGATGTCGAAATGCAATTGCCTGTATTAATTGGTGATTATACCGATTTTTACTCTAGCAGAGAGCATGCTACAAATGTAGGTAAAATGTTCCGTGATCCAGAAAATGCATTATTACCAAACTGGTTACACATTCCTGTAGGATACCACGGAAGAAGCTCGACAATTATTCCTTCTGGTATTCCTGTACACAGACCAATGGGACAAACGCTTCCCAATGGGGAGAACTCTCCTGTTTTTGGTCCGTCAAGATCTATTGATTTTGAATTGGAAACTGCATTTATTACAACTGATGCCAACATAATGGGAGAACCTATTCCTGCTTATGAAGCCGAAGATTATATTTTCGGGATGGTTTTATTAAATGATTGGAGTGCGCGAGATATCCAAAAATGGGAATATGTGCCTTTAGGACCTTTCTTGGCCAAGAACTTTGCTTCTTCTATTTCTCCTTGGATTGTTACTATGGATGCTTTAGAACCATTTAGAACCAAAGGACCTAAACAAGATCCGTCACCGCTTCCTTACTTACAAACTAAAGGAAAAAAAGCTTTTGATATCAATTTAGAAGTTTCTATTAAACCATTAGACAAAGAAGAAACGGTAATATCTAGATCGAATTTTAAATATATGTACTGGTCAATGAGCCAACAATTAGCGCATCACACCTCAAATGGTTGTCGTGTTAATTCTGGTGACATGATGGGTTCTGGAACAATATCCGGACCTACTCCAGACAGTTATGGATCTATGCTAGAACTAACTTGGGGAGGAAAAAATCCTTTAAAGTTAAATGACGGTAGCGAACGTAAATTTATAGAAGATAACGACACTGTAATTATGAGAGGATATTGCGAAAGCAATGAAGTTCGTATTGGTTTTGGAGAAGTTTCAAGCCAATTACTTGCTCCTTTCGTGAGACAATGAAGAGATATAGATTCCGAATAACAAAAAAACGCATTGAAAATTTTCAATGCGTTTTTTTTATGCTCTTAAAATTTGTGATCTTTACGTAAATCTATTTTTATTCTTTCTGACTAATTCTCTTCCCACCTATTAAAATGATTAAAAGAATCTAGCCACCAATTGCACAAATTTTCACAAATTCAAAACTTTGCAATCTTCGTAAAACCTTTGAACCTCTGAACCTTTGCTCCTAGAACCCTTTTTCAACTTCAGCAGAATTTACACTGGAATTTGCTGACTCAAACAATGTAATGTTCCGAATCCCCAGATAAAATCAATACAACTAATTCCGATTACTTCTCTATCAGGGAAACACTCCGAAAGTATATTAAGCGCTATACGATCATTACTATCATTAAACGTAGGAACCAAAACGCAATTGTTCAGAATTAAGAAATTAGCATAACTTGCTGGCAATCTTAAATCTTCAAAATCTATTCGTTTAGGCATTGGCAAAGCAACAACTATTGGAGATTTTCCGTTTTCTAATTTTGCATTTTGCAATCTTCTCAAATTATCTTGCAAAGGCTCATAGTTTGAATCATTTTTGTCGGTTTCTACAATCGTTACAATCGTATCTTCATTTACAAAACGACATAAATCATCAATATGCCCGTGAGTATCATCTCCTTCTATTCCATCTCCTAACCAAATAACATTGGCTATCCCAAGATATTCTTTAAAAACCGCTTCGTAATCTTCTTTAGTGAAGTTTGGATTTCTAACTTGAATACTTGGATGCATCAAACACTCTTCTGATGTTAACAAAGTTCCTTTTCCGTTACTATCTATTGCTCCACCTTCTACAATAACTGGTTTTCCTTTATACATTACTTGCGTAACCGGAATATCGAGAACATCGGCAACTTTAGCTGGTACAAATTTATCTAACTGGTAATTTTTGTATTTAGCCCAACCATTAAAATTAAAGTTTAATGCTTCTCTTTTATCTCCATTTTTAACCACAATTGGTCCAGAATCACGCATCCAACTTCTGTTAGTCTTATGAACAATATAAGTAACATTATTTAACTCTACGCGTGCTCTTTCGAGCATATCATTCACTTTAGCTTTTAAAACTTCATCGGCAACTACCAAGAAAACAGTTTCGTAAGTAGCTACTTTTTTTATAAACTCTACAAAAGCCCATTGAACTGCCTCATATTTTCCTGGCCAATCTTTACCATTATGAGGAAAACACAATACAATACCTTGTTGTTTTTCCCATTCTGCAGGAAATCTTCTATTATTCGTTGTCATAAAAAGGTTCTAAATTAAAAAAAGCAAAGATAATCATTCATAAGTTTTATCATTGTCCAATATTCATTTTTTCCTCTCTTATCAAAATATAAATTCTTTAAAATAATTTAAAATACAATACAAATAAAGCAATCTTGCACTAGGCAAAGCCCTAAAACATGGGAATTATATAATACCGATAGAACACTCGTTTAAAAGCATTACTCTAATTTTATGTTGAGTTTAAAGAAAAGAGCTCACAAAAATCAAATTAAACATATGATATCATGAAAAAGAAATTAGCTTCCGTATCGCTTTTATTACTATCCGTGGCAGCAGGTGCCCAAAACATGGCAACAACTTCTGCCCAACCTACAATTGAAAAAAACCCGTATAATAAATGGTCTATCGAACTAAATGGCGGTATAAACAAACCAACCAGAACAATGACCGAAGGGTATTCGACTGCTACACTTAGCCCGTTTCACGCAGATTTAGGGGTAAGATACATGTTCAATCCAAAATTTGGTTTGAAATTCGATTTTGGATATGATCAATTTAAAGAACGTGATAATACTCCCGATTTCGAAGGCAGACAATTACGAACAAGTTTACAAGGGGTTATTAACCTTGGTAGAGCTTTAAACTTTGAAACCTGGACAAATACTTTTGGTCTGTTAGCACATGGTGGTTTTGGAGTTTCTCAGTTAAGTTCTGATACTGGTTTTGATGGAAAAGATTATACAGGTCACGGAATTCTTGGTCTTACAGGACAAGTAAGACTTAGTAACAGAATTGCTTTAACTGGAGATCTAACTGGAATAATTAATGGAAGACAAAATTACAATTTTGATGGAATGAGCCCAACAACAACTGGTTCATTTGATGGTGTGATGTTAAATGCATCTGTAGGTTTAACGTTCTACTTGGGTAAAAACGAAAAACATGCCGATTGGTATTCTGAAGACAATGACAAGTACAATAAGTTAGAAGAAAGAGTTGGTCTTATCGAAACAGGTCTTATCGATAGCGATAAAGATGGTGTAGCCGATTTATATGACTTAGAACCAAATTCTATTGCTGGAGTTGCCGTAAATACCAAAGGACAATCTATTGACAACAACCAAAATGGTGTTCCAGATGAATTAGAAAGTTATTTAGACAAAACCTACGGACAAAAAAATGCTACCGCTACAAACAATACTGTTGAGGAGTTGATTAACGGAGGATATGTAAACGTTTATTTTGACTTTAACTCATCAAAACCAACGAATGCTTCTTTATCTGGTGTTGACTTTTTGGTTAAATACCTAAAAAATAATCCATCAAAAAGTGCAGACATCATAGGTTATGCAGACGAAATTGGAAGCTCTAGCTATAACACGGAGCTATCTAGAAAAAGAGCTGAAGCTGTGAAAAAAGTAGCTTTAAATGCTGGAATAGATGGTTCTAGATTAAATGTAATTGCTAACGGTGAAGACACTTCTGTGAATAAAAATTCTAAAGAAGCTCGTCAAATCGTAAGAAGAGTTACTTTTCAGGTAAAATAAATTTAATTTTACTTTTAGAAACAAAAAAAAGGACAAAATGTAAATTTTGTCCTTTTTGCTTTTATATAAATCAACTTAATTAGTCGATTGCTCTTTTTGTAATATCTCCAAAAGCGTCAATTCTTCTGTCTCTGAAAAATGGCCAGTTCTGACGTACGTTTTCTTGTAAATCCAAGTCAACTTCGGCAATAAGAATTTCTTCTTTATCGTGTGATGCTTGCGCTAAAATTTCACCCTGAGGTCCTGCAATAAATGAAGCTCCCCAAAACTGAATTCCGTCTGTACCATCGATATACTGCTCTAAACCAATTCTATTAGCAGCAGCAACAAATACTCCGTTTGCAACAGCATGTCCTTTCATTACATTCATCCAAGCTCCATATTGGTTTTCACCATATTGCTCTTTTTCTTTCGGATGCCATCCAATAGCTGTTGGGTAAAACAATACTTCAGCACCTTTAAGAGCTGTAATACGTGCAGCTTCTGGATACCATTGATCCCAACAAATTAATGTTCCTATTTTTCCTTTTTTAGTTTCTATAGCTTGAAAACCTAAATCTCCAGGTGTAAAATAGAATTTTTCGTAAAAATGTGGATCATCTGGAATATGCATTTTACGGTATAATCCAGCTTCAGATCCGTCTGTATCGATAATATAAGCACTATTGTGGTATATTCCTGCCATTCTTTTTTCGAAGAAAGGAACAATAATTACTACACCTAATTCTTTGGCTAAAGCGCTAAATGCAATAAATGAAGTACTATATAATGGTTCTGCTAAAGCAAAATTATCAACATCTTCACTTTGGCAAAAATAATGACTGCTATACAATTCTGGTAATAATATAACTTCAGCACCTTTATTTGCAGCGTCTTTTACCCAACTGATACACTTTTTCAAGTTGTTTTCGGCAACATCATTAAGGTTCAATTGAATAACAGCAATTTTATATTTCTTATTCGGCATGACTTAAAATTTTTAGACTGCAAAAATAGTTAATTTTCTAGATAGTAACAGAAAACCGTTTTATAAATATTCTTTTTCAATGGTTTTTGATAAAAGAAATAAATATAAAACGGCTTTTAAATTAGTTATATAAAGCTTTACACTTCTAATAACAATTTACTTTTATTGAATAAATTACTCAATAACAACTTTCTGTATTACAAATTCTGTTTCTGATTTTTTGAATTTTATTTCAAAAGTTCCTTTTGTAGCCGATTTAAACTTGTAAGTAGTTTTTTTAGGATCTGGTACTTGCATCGTACAAGGTCCTGTTGGGTATTTAACCTCAACTTGCAAACCTTTGTCTTTACCAACTGTTACATCAGAGATTTTGCTAAATTCCCCACAAGCATTATCAACTATATAAGTTACATCATAACTAAGTTCTTCATTTATTTTTCCAGTTTCAGGGCCTTTTACTTCTGTTGCCAAAGCACCTTTTATTGTAAACTCAGGAGTTACTGGCTTATCTTCATCTTTATTATCATCATTACTGCATGACATTAATACCGTTGACAAGAATAATACGACTAAAACTGATTTTAATTTAAAATTTTTCATATAAATAATTATTTGTTGTTAATTATAACATAGATGCAGATAAAGTAGTAAGGTTGCTTCATAAAGTTGTTAAATAATTCCACTTAAAAACTAAACAACTAAAAATCAATAATTTAAAAAATTAAAAATTTTCATTTTAGACATAAAAAAAACACCAATCGTGAGATTGATGTTCCTTATAATTGATATTTATTTTTATTCAGCTACCGCTTTTTTAGGAAGCATTTTTTTGATTACTGTTACAATTGCCAAAACCACAAACCCAATTACAAGACCGATGGTAAACTCCTTTATTATAGATGGTAATTGCGGTACTAAATGATGAAAAAATTCAATATTATGTACAAATATTCCACCAGCAACTAAGAGTAAAGCTATTGTACCAATTACAGATAGACCTTGAATTACTTTTGGAAGCGCTTGCACCAATAAATTCCCTATCGTTTTTGATAGACTGCGTTCTTTTTTACTCATCTGGATAAGTTTTAAACCTAATTCGTCCATTCTTACAATAAGCGCAACAATACCATAAACTCCAATAGTTGCAACAATCGCAATTATCGAAACAACCATAATTTGTGATAAAATAGGTTTTCCTATTACGGTTCCTAATGCTATAATTACTATCTCGACCGATAATATAAAATCGGTTACGATTGCTGACTTTATTTTTCCTTTTTCTGCGGCTAAGATTTCTTCTTCTGTAAATGTTTGTTCTGTAACCTCGACTTTTGCATGTTTGTGTGGAAAGAAAAATTCAAATATTTTTTCGGCTCCTTCATAAGCTAAAAAAGCCCCTCCAAGTACCAAGATTACAATAATCGCCACTGGAGAAAAGGCACTTAATAAAAATGCTATTGGCAAAATGATTAGTTTATTTATAAATGAACCTTTACCAATTGCCCATAATACAGGAAGTTCTCTTGAGGAAACAAACCCTGAGGCTTTTTCGGCATTTACTGCCAAATCATCGCCTAGAATTCCCGCAGTTTTTTTTACTGCAACTTTACTCATTACTGCAACATCATCCATAATTGCTGCGATATCATCTAATAGAACGAAAAAACCTGATGCCATATATTTGTTTTAGAAATTGCGCAATCTCTTTGTGTAGAGCACAAAAAATAATTGACGCATTTTGTTATTTTGTGCGAAGCTAATACTTTTTGTTTGAATCTCTTTCTTCTAGTTTAATCAAATATTATCAATCTGACTCACTTTAACTACATTGTCCTAAAAGCAACCAAATAATTACAAAAACGAAAATAGTACCAAAACATCCGCTACCTAGCTTTTTGGCCCCATAACCTGCTATCAATCCTCTAAATATGTTATTCATAATATTTAATTTTTAAGTTTTTATATAGCACTAATTCTAGCTTAACTCAGCTTATGTAAAGGTGAGAACTTAATTAGATTTTTTTTTATAATAATTTAAAAAAAAGTTTCATTATTTACTGATTTTCAGTTTATACAAAAAAAAGCACCAGCCTTTCGACTGGTGCTTGTA
This sequence comes from Flavobacterium hydatis, assembly GCF_000737695.1. GTDB lineage: Bacteria > Bacteroidota > Bacteroidia > Flavobacteriales > Flavobacteriaceae > Flavobacterium > Flavobacterium hydatis. The sequence continues at coordinate 57,534 of NZ_JPRM01000011.1, read as the reverse complement.
TAAATGTAAAGACGCACTGCTGTGCGTCTCTACTAAAAATTAAACATTAATTAGCTTGTACTGGTGTTTGGTTTCTAAAAACCAACTTACCATCAAAAGCATCTAATAAAATAATACTATCTGTTGTAATATTTCCTGCCAAAATTTCTTTTGACAATTGATTTAAAACATCTCTTTGTATAACACGTTTTACTGGTCTTGCACCAAATTGTGGATCAAATCCTTTATCCGATAAATAAGCAATTGCTTCTGGAGTTGCATCCATAGTAATTCCTTGCAAAGCCAACATTTTTGTAACACTTTTTAATTGTAAACCAACTATTTGAGTAATATTATCCACTGTTAAAGGTGGGAACAATACAATTTCATCTATACGATTTATAAATTCTGGACGTACTGTTTGTTTTAATAATCCAAGTACTTCCACTTTTGCAGCTTCTGTAGCAGCTTCGATTCCACCTTTTAAATTTTCAAATTTTTCTTGTATAATCTGGCTTCCCATATTCGAAGTCATGATGATAATCGTATTTTTAAAATCGGCCAAACGCCCTTTGTTATCAGTCAATCGTCCTTCATCTAATACTTGTAATAAAATATTAAATGTATCTGGGTGCGCTTTCTCAATCTCATCTAACAAAATTACTGAATACGGTTTTCTACGTACAGCTTCCGTTAATTGTCCTCCTTCATCATATCCTACGTATCCTGGAGGTGCACCTACTAATCTACTCACACTATGACGTTCTTGATACTCACTCATATCAATTCTTGTCATGGCATTTTCATCATCAAATAGGTACTCTGCCAATGCTTTTGCAAGCTCTGTTTTACCAACCCCAGTAGTTCCTAAGAAAAGGAATGTACCCACAGGTTTTTTCATATCTTGTAAACCAGCTCTGCTTCGTCTTACAGCATCACTTACTGCTTCGATTGCTTCTTCTTGACCCACTACACGTCTGTGTAATTCATCTTCTAGATGCAATAGTTTTTCTCTTTCGGTCTGAAGCATTTTCATTACTGGAATACCTGTCCATTTTGCCACAACTTCGGCAATATCTTCTCTGGTAACTTCTTCTTTTATCAAAGAGTGTCCAGATTGGTACTCATGCATTTGTTTCAATAAAACATCTAGTCTTTCTTGAGCTTCTTTAATTTTTCCGTAACGAATCTCGGCTACTTTTCCGTAATCACCATCACGCTCTGCACGATCTGCTTCATGTTTAAAGTTTTCAAGCTCTAATTTTACAGCCTGAATTCCATCTACAACATCTTTTTCAGATTTCCATTTTGCGTAGATTTCATTACGTTCTTCTTTTAGGTTAGCCAATTCCATTCCTAAAACCTTGAGCTTACTTTCTTCTTTCTCACGTTTTATGGCTTCAATCTCGATCTCTAACTGCATTATTTTTCTATCCAAAACATCTAATTCCTCAGGTTTTGAATTGATTTCCATACGCAATTTAGATGCAGCTTCGTCCATTAAGTCAATCGCTTTATCCGGTAGGAAACGATTGGTAATATAACGTTGAGAAAGCTCAACAGCAGCAATAATAGCTTCGTCTTTTATCTGAACTTTATGATGCGTTTCATACTTTTCTTTGATTCCACGTAAAATCGAAATCGCACTTTCGGTATCTGGCTCATCAATTATAATTTTTTGGAAACGACGCTCAAGTGCTTTATCTTTTTCAAAATACTTTTGGTATTCATCCAAAGTTGTTGCACCAATCGCTCTTAATTCTCCACGAGCCAATGCTGGTTTTAGAATATTAGCCGCATCCATTGCGCCTTCTCCTCCACCTGCACCTACAAGTGTATGAATCTCGTCTATAAACAAGACGATATCTCCATCAGCAGCAGTAACTTCTTTTACTACCGATTTTAGTCTTTCTTCGAACTCTCCTTTATATTTTGCCCCAGCAATTAATGCTCCCATATCTAGCGAAAACACAATTTTATCTTTCAGGTTTTCTGGCACGTCACCATTAACGATTCTTCGTGCTAAACCTTCGGCAATTGCAGTTTTACCAACTCCGGGCTCACCAATTAACATTGGGTTATTTTTAGTTCGACGTGTTAAGATTTGCAATACACGTCTAATCTCTTCATCACGTCCGATAACAGGATCTAATTTTCCTGTACGTGCTAATTCATTTAAGTTTTTAGCAAATTTATTTAATGAGTTATATGTTTCTTCGGCAGATGCAGAAGTTACACGTTCTCCTTTACGTAATTCATCAATAGCAGCTTTTAAGCCTTTGCCTGTTACTCCTTGATCTTTTAAGATTTGAGCAACTTTACTTTTTGAATCAAAAATTGCAAGCATTAAATGTTCGATTGAAACATATTCATCGTTCATTTTTTGTGCAATAATTTCTGCTTCGTTCAATGCTTTGTTTGCATCTCTGGAAAGCATTACATCTCCTCCCGAAACTTTCGGGAAGCTTTGAATTGTACTATCTAGAATTTGAAGAAATAAAGGCACATTTACATTGAGTTTTTTCAAAATAAATGGTGCTACATTTTCATCAACTTCAAAAATAGCCTTGAAGATGTGTTCATTCTCTATCTGCTGTTGGCCATATTGTTGAGCCAATTGCTGAGAGAGCTGAATTGCTTCTTGCGATTTGATTGTAAATTTATTTATGTTCATCTTTATTTGATTTATGATTTATGATTCTATTTTAATAAGTAACTTTGTTTATTATTTCTCAAATTATATTCCACAACAATAAAACAGACAAAATGACGCTTAAAATTTGATTTTTATCATTTTCAAATGTCAAAAAGTCATAAATAACGACAAAATATGAGTTTTTTATCATCACTATTTGGAGATTCTGATCAAAATCAATCGTCAGAAACCAAAATAAACTGGATTCCTTTAACAAGTTTATACCAATTAGACGAAATTGTAACGGAGTCTAAAGATAAGCAAATTCTTATATTCAAACATAGTACAAGATGTAGTATTAGCAGAATGGCGCTAAAACAATTTGAAAAAGAGTTTGATTTGGAAGATAAAGTTAAGGCTTATTTTCTCGATTTAATAGCATACCGCGAGGTTTCGAATGAAATCGCTTCTCGTTTTAACGTTGTTCATCAATCTCCTCAATTATTACTTATCAAAGACGGAAAATCAATTTATGATGTTTCTCATAGTGATATTGATGCTGAAGCGCTGAAAAGTAAAGTATAATTTTTGAATAAATCTAAATGGATATCCAATCAATTTATCAAAAAACAATAATTTTTGCTGCCCTTAAACATTCAGAGAATAATCAACTCATCCCTGATTCTCAACTACCGTATGTTGTTCATTTAAGTAATGTAGCGATGGAAATTTTAATTGCTGCGAGTAATACTAAGGAATTTGACTTAAATTTCGCTACTCAGATTGCATTATTACATGATACTCTAGAAGATACAACAACAACAACATTTGATGAATTAGAACTTGAATTTGGAACTGAAATAGCCGAAGGTGTTTCTGCCCTCACTAAGAATGGTGATTTACCAAAAGAGGAAAGAATGCTTGATAGTTTGACCCGAATTTCATCTCAACGAAAAGAAGTTTGGGCTGTAAAATTAGCAGATAGGATAACTAACTTACAGAAACCTCCTAAAAGCTGGGATAGTCTTAAAAAAAGAAAATACAAAAATGAAGCTGAGACTATTTTAGAAAAATTAAAAGGAGCAAATCAATATTTAGAGAATCGTTTACGCTCAAAAATTGAAGAATACGAGCAATACCTTGATTAAGAATTCTTCTTTATAAATATATAGCAAAGATGATTTTTGAAAATATATACTTTAAAGTTTAAATGGATATAATTAAAAACAAACGAACTTTTGTTTCTGTAATTTCAATAATTGGAATTGTAATTGGCTTTCCTTTTGGATTATATGCTTTAGCAAATTATGGCAGCATGGGTGGGTTTGTAATCCTTTGGGGTGTATCTGGTTTATTGATTCTTTTGGCAATTGACAGAGCATTAGTTTCATTTATAAATCCGCGAAAATTATCTATTATTGAAATTATACTTACTTTGATTTTAGTGCTTATAAGTCTATTATCTAGCTAACAATAAAAAACGCTGAAATTAAAATTTCAGCGTTTTTCTTATAAATATACAATCTAAAAACTTCCTCCTGAGCCTCCTCCACTAAAATCTCCTCCTCCAAACTCCATTGGCGATTCTTCGGCTTTTATTTCTGGTTTTAAATTAAATGTTGAAGCAATTATTAATACTTCGGCATTTAGTAATGAATTAGTATTATCAATACGATCTGGTTTAAATGTTATTCCTTTTTCATTGTCTCTTGTCTTTCTTATTGCAAAATAAGTAAATGCAAAAAGCAATAAACCTCCAAAAGTTAAAGCAACTTCGGCAGGTAAAACATGATGGTAGGTTCTAAAAGTAAAAATCGAAAAACAAAAAGATAAGAAGCCTATCCAAAGCAGGATTCTGTCTTTATTACGTAATCCGAAAAACAAATAAAGAACCGGAACTACAAGCGTAAAGCCCCAAAAGAATAATGAAAAGGGAACATCTGGACTTAACTCATAATAAGTACCTGATAAAAAAGCCGAAAACTCTCTTACAACCATATAATTCCCTGAAAAATAAAACATTATCAAACTGAAGTTTTTCATCAACAGAAAGCCGTTATAATAAAATGGTTCAGTTAAATCCTTAAGAAGTTTTTTACTCACACAGTACATTCCAATTGCGTAAATCATTAATACAAATGGAAGAATCACATTGCCTAGCTCAATAAATTTAAAGATAAAAAATCCTAATGTTGCAGTTAGTGCCAAACAAAAAATTAATATTGAGGACAAATGTATGTAACGCAGGTATAATACCAAAGAAACTATCGTTACTATAATCATACAAAATAACACATCGGCACTTTTAATCCCGAAGATTCCAGTTATAAACGACATCGCAACAGCTGCGCCTAAAGTTAATTGTGCTCCTAATATAAAAGCATCATCCAAACCATAACCATAATATTTTTGCTGTGCTAAAAATTCAGTTCCCGCAAAACCTATTAGCGCATAAACATAAAGCAAGGCAGTAAAATAATCGTCATTATAAGTAAGTCCGAAAATAGATAATACTCCACAAATTGACGAATATAAGAAAGCTCCTAACAGAAAAAAACCTATACGGATTAATATATTATCCTGACTTTTAAGCACTGGCAATTCTCCAGAAGCGGTATCTAATTGTTCTTTAGTAATAAAATTACCTTTTTGTAATTTCTCGGCCTCATTGACCAAAAAAATATTCTTCAATAAATTCTTATCGTATGCTATCATCTGCTTTTTGTTTATTGAAGTTTTTAATTAATTTGATGAATAATATAATCGAACCTACTAAGTATAAAGGTGTCGCAAATATTAACAATCCGTAAAATTCGTAAGCATTTATAAAATCTAATATTTTAAATCCTACAATATTTACTCCAATGTACCCATATATTATTGTGAATACAAATAATGAAATTGCGGGGATTTGATAACTTACATTATAGAAATAATAGGTAGAAGCGCCTAAAACAATTACAAAAATCGGCCAATAATCTTGAAATAAATTATTAATTGCAGCAATACTTATTAGATGTAAGGCATAGGTAAGATAGATAAAATTGAAGTGCGTTTTTAAGTTAATCTTTGTGCTATAAATTGTCAAAAGAATTAATAATCCTCCTAATATAATTGCTGAATAACTTAAGGTATCTGAGCTATAAAAATCATTACTTAGCAATGTTTGCGGACTTACCGAAAGCCCTATATAAGCCGCTAGACCTGTTACTGCAATTGCTAACACGCTTTTATTATCAAAATAATAGGCGCAAAAGAAACTTATAATTGTAGGTACTAATGTTGCTAAACCATAATGGGTACCGAATAGCTGATATTGGAACTGAATATATCCTACGAAAATACAACTCAAGATTGTCGCTGCAAGGACTAAATATTGTAAAACAGGGTTCTCAAAACTGGTATCTTCTTTTTGGAATCCTTTGGAGTTTTTAAAACAAAAGTAAAAACAGACTACTGTTACAACTAATAATAAAGATAAAATAGCGACATGCCCTATTGTATCGATATTTTGATAAATTAAGATTCCGATTCCTGTTGTAAATAACAAAACCGACAGATACAAGAACAATTTTAATTCGTTATGCAGCGAAAAAATCCCTAAACTACGATAGGCTCTTACCTGCACAAATTGTTCTTCGGTCATTAAATTGTTCTCAAAAAGTTTTTGAGTTGCCTGTTCATCAAATTGTGTCATACTATTACTTTAAGATAACTATGTATCAAATATATGTATTTAGCATGAATTTTCTGGAATCAATTCTAAAACCTGTGGAGAAGAAAAAAAATACCACGGAGAACGCAAAGTTTTTAAATATGCTAAGCTTAATAAAAACACAAAGTTCACAAAGCTTTGTGTACTTAAATTATGTAAACGCAACTTAAATGGCAGTGAACTCTGCGAAAATCTTTGCGTTCTCTGCGGTAAAAAATAATTAAGGAGTATGTTTCTCCACGACATTTAGCAATGATCCATTTTCTGTTTTCAATAAAAAAGGTTTTTACCAAAAAAAATGCGCTATGATATCATAGCGCATTTTCCTGAATTAATAAGAACTCTTCATCTTATCTTTTATAGCATCTAAACATAAATTATTGATGCTTCCTTCGTGTGTATGTTTTGTTTCTTTAGGCGATTTAAATGTGCCGTTTTCTAATTGCTCAGCAACTTCTTTGTATGCATCTCTAAACGGCATTCCTGCTACAACCATTTCATTTAAGGTATCTACTGTAAATAGGTAATCGTATTTTTTATCGTCTAGAATATGGTCTTTTACTGTGATGTCTTTTATGGAGAAAATCGCAATATCTAAACAGGCTTTAAGGTTTTGGATTGCTGGAAACAATCCTTCTTTTAAAAGCTGTAAATCTCTGTGATATCCGCTTGGTAAATTGTTTGTTATTAATGTGATTTCGTATGGTAATGCTTGGATTTTATTGCATTTACCACGAATTAATTCAAATACATCAGGGTTCTTCTTGTGTGGCATTATGCTTGAACCTGTTGTAAGATGTGATGGCAAACTGATAAAATCAAAGTTCTGACTCATATACAAACAAACATCCATTGCAAATTTAGACAAGGTTGCTGCTACGCTACTCATTGCAAAGGCTACAGTTTTCTCGGCTTTACCACGGCTCATTTGTGCTGCTACGGCATTATACTTTAAGGTTTCAAATCCTAGTTCTTGTGTTGTAAAGGTTCTGTTTATAGGAAATGAGCTTCCGTATCCTGCAGCTGAACCTAGTGGGTTTTGATCTACAATCTTGGCCGCTGCGTTTAACATCGTAATATCGTCGATAAGGCTTTCGGCATACGCAGAGAACCACATTCCGAATGAAGACGGCATTGCTATTTGTAAATGTGTATATCCTGGCAATAATACGTTTTGGTGTTTCTCGGCAGATTCCATTAACAAGTCAAAAAGACTTTTTACTTGCTCTTTTAATGCTTTTACTTCGTCTTTTAGATATAAATGTACATCTACCAAAACTTGGTCGTTACGTGAACGTGCTGTATGGATTTTCTTTCCTGCATCGCCTAGTTTCACTGTTAGCAAATATTCGATTTTGGAATGTACATCTTCAAAACTATCTTCGATTACGAAATTTCCTTTTTCGGCATCTGCAATGATTTCGTTTAGTGCGTCTACTAACGAATTGGTTTCATCGGCAGTTAAAAGCCCTATTTGTCCCAACATTTTTGCATGGGCAATTGAACCTAATGCATCGTATTTTGCCAGAACCAAATCTAGTTCTCTATCGTTTCCAACAGTAAATTGTTCGATTTGTTTGTCTGTTGCAATTCCTTTTTCCCAAAGTTTCATAGGTAGATTTTTAGATTTTTAGACTACTTAGATTTTTAGACCTTCCTAAATCTTTATATTTCTTAGTTATGGCTAAAGCCATGTTTTTTTATTATGTTGTTTCTAGCCCCGATAGCAGTGAAAATCCTTTTATTTTTTCCTTTAAAAAATAAAAGATTACTTCACTTAATTCTTATTTCAATCGGAGTTCAGTGAACTTCGTTTGGAACGGATAGCGGGAAATAGCTCCTAATTATCCTTCGACTTCGCTCAGGATGACAATGGCTATAATTTAAAGAAATCGGTTAGTATTTTGATATACAATTCGATTCCTTCTTCGATTTCGTTGATAAAAATAAATTCGTCTGCCGAGTGTGAACGTAATGTTTCCCCTGGTCCTAGTTTTAATGATTGGCAACTTAAAACTGATTGATCGGAAAGCGTTGGCGAACCGTAGGTTGTTCTTCCTAAAGCGATTCCGGCTTGTACTAAACCATGCTCAACAGGAATAGACGAAGCGTTAAGATGCATAGACCGTGGTGTTACTTCGGCTTTTACATTGGCTTTTACGATTTCTAGAATTTCGGTGTTAGAATAACGGTCGGTTACGCGAATATCAACAACCAAATCACATTCTGACGGTACTACGTTATGTTGTTTTCCTGCGTTTATTTGGGTTACGGTCATTTTTACCGGTCCTAAAACATCGGATATTTTATCGTATTTATAGTTTCTGAACCATTCCATAACAGGAATAGCATTGTATAATGAGTTGTCGTCGTTTTGGTGTGCGGCGTGGCTTGCTGTTCCTTTTACTTTTACATCAAGAACTAATAATCCTTTTTCGGCTACTGCTAATTGCATTAATGTAGGTTCTCCTACTATGGCGCAATCTAGCTCAGGCAAATGCTGTAAAACGCTGTTTAATCCGTTTTTTCCGCTGCTTTCTTCTTCTGCCGAAGCTACGATTACTAGATTATGAGGTAAGTTTTGGTTGTTGTAAAAATGCACAAACGTTGCCAATAACGAAACTAAACATCCTCCTGCATCGTTGCTTCCTAACCCGAATAATTTGCCATCTTTTACAATTGCTTTAAAGGGATCGTTGGTATAAGCTTGATTTGGCTTTACTGTATCGTGGTGAGAATTTAGTAAAAGTGTTGGTTTATTTTTGTCGAAATATTTATTGAAAGCCCACACATTATTGTTCTCTCTGTTAAAAGGAATCTCGTTTTGATTGAACCAATTTTCGATTAAAAGAGCCGTTTGATCTTCTTCACTTGAAAAAGATGAGGTTTCAATCAAACTTTTTAATAATGCTATTGCTTCTAGGGTAAGCGTTTCTATATTTTTCATTTTTTTTATAGGTACTGAGATACTGAGGTTCTAAGATTACAAAAGTCTTGGTTTCTTAGAAACTTAGCAACTTTTTTCTTTTATAATTTAATCGTTGTATGCAATATACTTGAATTTTGCAACATACTATGATGCCCGATTTTTATGGTCTGAACTCCCTTAGACAGGCTATTAAAACAATTGTCTAGTTTTGGAATCATTCCGGAATGAATTACTTTTTCTGCTTTTAGTTTTTCATATAATTCGGCGTTTATTTCGGTAATAACCGAATCATCTTCTTCTGAATCCGACAAAACTCCTTGTTTTTCAAAACAATACGTAAGCGTTACATCAAAATCTTGGGATAAGGAAATCGCTAACTCACTTGCAATTGTATCTGCATTTGTGTTTAGTAATTGTCCGTTTTTATCGTGTGTAATCGCGCAAAAAACAGGTACTATATTGTTTTCTAACAATGTAGCCAATAAACTTGTATTTACTTGCTTTACATCGCCCACAAAACCATAATCGATTGTTGGGTGGTTTCTTTTTGTCGATTGGATTAAGTTTCCATCGGCTCCCGAAAATCCAATTGCATTATTGTTTTTTGCCTGTAATTGTGCTACGATATTCTTATTGATTTGTCCTGCGTAAATCATCACGACAACATCGAGCATTGCCGCATCGGTTATACGACGACCATCTATCATTTGAGGAACTAGACCAATACTCTCAGCCATTTTTGTAGCCGATTTTCCTCCGCCGTGAATCAATACTTTATGCCCTTCTATCTTAGAAAAATCTGTTAGGAATTTCTCTAATTCTGATGGATTATCGATTATATTACCGCCAATTTTTATTAATGATACTTTCATTTTTTTTGAGGTTCTAAGACGCTAAGGTTCTGAGGTTCTAAGTGACTTAGCATCTTAGTAACTCAGAACCTCAGCAACTTAATTTATAACTTCTTAAGAATCTTTTGCAACACCAATTGTGCAGCGTATGTTCTGTTATTTGCTTGCTCGATTACTATTGAATTTTCGCTATCTAAAACTTCATCACTTACAATTACGTTACGACGAACTGGAAGACAGTGCATGAATTTTCCGTTGTTGGTTAATGCCATTTTATCGGCAGTAACGGTCCAATTTGGATCTGAATTGGTTACTTTTCCGTAATCATTAAAGTTACTCCAGTTTTTTACGTAAACAAAATCGGCATTTTCAAATGCTTTATCCTGATCGTATTCTATTTTTGAATCTTTCGTGATTTCTGGACTTAGTTCGTATCCTTCTGGATGTGTAATTACGAAGTCGACATTTTTTTGCATTTGCATCATTTCTACGAATGAATTAGCAACTGCTTGTGGCAATGCTTTAGGATGTGGCGCCCAAGAAAGTACTACTTTTGGTTTGTGCTTTGTCTTAAACTCTTCCATAGTAATTGCGTCTGCCAATGATTGCAATGGGTGACGAACCGCACTTTCCATATTTACAATTGGAACTGTAGCGTATTTTAAAAATCCTGAAATAACGGTTTCAGCATAATCTTTTTCTTTATCTAATAATCCTGCAAATGCTCTGATGGCAATAATATCGCAGTATTGCGAAACTACTTCGGCAGCTTCTTTGATATGTTCTGAAGCTCCTGAGTTCATAACTGCTCCGTCCTCAAACTCTAGTGTCCAGCCTTCGTTGGTAAAATTCATTACCATTACGTTCATTCCTAAGTTTATAGCTGCTTTTTGAGTACTTAAACGTGTTCTTAAACTTGGGTTAAAGAACAACATTCCTAAGGTTTTGTTCTTACCTAGGTGTTGGTTTTTTAGTGGTTTTTTCTTGATTTTTAACGCACCTTTTACCCATTTTGATAATGAGTTGATATCTTGAATTGAAATATAGTTCATAATATATTGTTTAATCGTTTTTGTTTAATTGTTTAATCGAATTACCGAATTCAACTTTTTTAAGAATAGTACCTGTTTTGTTTGTGTCTTTGCATTAGCAAATCCGCACTATCCGCGTTCTTCTTTTGACAATCATCATTATTTGAATTAAAAATATAGTTTATGTTAGTTTTTTATTATTCTGTGTGTGCTTGGACGCTGATTAAACTGATTCGCAATTGCGAAAACGCTGAAAAAAATAGATTTCTTTTCTTTACTTATTATAATTTCTAAAAATCCGTATCATCCGTGTTCCTTTTAATAATTATAATTCGAATTAAAAAGATAGTTTATCATTTAAACGAATTAACGATTAAACAAATCAACATCTTTATACAATCTTGGTAAAAGGAATTTCGTTTTTTAATGCTTTTAAAATGAAATTGTCTTCTAATCCGTTTACAATCCACGTTTCAATATTTGCTGCTTTGGCAATTGCCGCTGCTTCAATTTTTGATTGCATTCCTCCTGTTCCGTGCGACGATTTAGATTCTCCAATTTCTTTTTCTAAAAGCTGTAAATCATTTACTAATGCGATTGTTTCTGGCACTTCGTTATGTATAGATGCTTTTGTGTAAATTCCGCTTGTGTTTGTGGCGATTATCAGGATATCTACATTTAACAAAACTGCCGTTAATGCTGCTAATTTATCGTTATCTCCAAACTGAATCTCGTCGGTTGCAACGGTATCATTTTCGTTGATAATCGGAATGTAATTGTTCTCGACTAAAACATTTATTGTATTTACAATATTGATTTTAGATTGTTCTTTTTCAAAATCTGAATAGGATAACAAACATTGCGAGGTCAACAATCCTAAATCGCTGAAATTCTCATGGAAAATCCGCATTAAATGTGGTTGTCCAATCGATGCCAAAGCTTGTTTTACAATAATTTCCTTGCCTTTGCTTTCTAGTTTTACAAATTGTTTTGCTGCTGCAATAGCTCCAGAACTTACAATTACAAATTCGTACTTGTCATTTAAAGCAGCTATTTGCATTCCAATATCTTCAATCTTTCCTCTGGAAATATGATTGGTTTCTTTGGTTAGCGTATTGCTTCCTATTTTTAATAAAATCCTTTTTTTAGTCATTTTTTTAAGTGGCTAAGGTTCTGAGTTACTAAGGCTCTAAGTTTTTTTATATTGTAAACGTTTTACCGCAAAGGGCGCAAGGTTTAATATTCTGTTTGTGTTTACAAACGCTGAGTTCGCAAAGCTATATCGGAAATCTAAAATCGTTATTCATCAATCTAAAATCAAAAAAATAACCGCAAAGGGCGCAAGGTTTTTATATTCTAAACCTTTATAAACGCTGAGTTCGCAAAGCTATATCTGAAATCTAAAATCGTTAATCGACAATCTTAAATTAACCGCAAAGGGCGCAAGTTTTTTTATATTGTTTGTGTTTACAAACGCTGAGTTCGCAAAGCTATATCTGAAATCAAAAATCGTTAATCATCAATCTAAAATCTGAACTCTAAAATCTGAACTCTAAAATCTAAAATTCTAACGAATTTGCCCTTCTCCGTAAATATACCACTTATTGGTAACCAGATGTTGCAAACCAATTGGTCCCCGTTGGTGCAATTTATCTGTACTTATGGCTAATTCTCCGCCTAAGCCAAGTTGTCCTCCATCGGTAAATCGAGTTGATGCATTATGATAAACTGCTGCTGCATCTATAGATTCCATAAATTCCTGAGCAATAGCTGCATTTCTTGTAATAATTGCAGCCGAATGTCCGCCACAATATTTATTTATTTTTGCAATAGCATCTTGCTCGGAATCAATTGTTCCTAGTACGATTTTATAATCTAGAAATTCTTCGTACCAAATATCTTCATCTTTTAAAACACTTGTATTTGCAAAAGATTCTAATGTTTTATCTACAATAATCTCGACTTTGGACTCTTCTAGCTCTTCTATTAAAATAGCCAAAAAACCTTCGAAATTTGGCAATTGTGGATCTATCAAAACCTTATCAACTGCATTACATGCTGAGATTTTAGACGTTTTTGCATTAAGAATCACTTTTAACGCAATATCTGTATCTGCTTCTTTATGTACGTAAACAAAATTATTTCCACGTCCACTTACAATTACGGGACAAGTAGCATGGGCTTTTACAAACTCTATCAATTTTTCGCCACCACGAGGTACAATTAAATCTACTTTTTGCGTTGGTTTCTCTAAGAAAGCTTGTGTTTCCTGACGATTGAAATTTAAATATTCAACCCATTCAGTCGAAACATTATTTTCCTTTAAAGCCTGATGCCATAAACTCACAATCTTTAAATTAGATTTCAGAGCTTCTTTTCCGCCTTTTAGCAAAATTTTATTTCCAGATTTAAAGGCAATTCCTCCAGCTTCGATAGTTACATCGGGTCTTGATTCGTAAATAATTAATATCGTACCAAAAGCTGCTGTTTTATTACTGACTTTAATTCCGTTTTCATGCACAAAATAAAACCTTTCCACGCCAACTGGATCTTCTTGAGATGCCAGTTGGTTTAATGATAAAATCATTTCATCAATCTTGGCGTTATCTACTTTTAAACGTTCTTCCATCGCTAAATCTGCGCCATTGTAAGCGGCCAAATCAGCTTGATTCGTCAGAATAATTTGGTTTCTTTCCTCTTCGACAAGCTTTGCCATCGAGAGTAAAACCAAATTTCGCTTTTCAATTGATAAGTGGTGGTTCATAATTTTTGTAGTTGGTTGTTCTTGGTTGTTTTCTAAAATCTAAATTGTGTTGAGAGATATAAATCTCCGGATAAAACTCCATAATAGAGTAAAATATTTACGACTATCCATACGCGTCTTTTTATGTTATTTTCCGAGGAAAAATAAATCCCTGAAATCTGCATTATCAATATTATAACTGAAGATAATCCAATTAAAAAATACACAAAAAAGACAATTCTATTAATCAATTCTATATATTTCCAAATAACAAATAGGTTCTGAAAATTTGCAATTAAAAGAGCCCACAAAATAATAAACAAATAGACTATCGACTGATACTTAAGAAACAAGTCCGAAATTAAAAAGCTCTTTTTCATTTTATTTAATTTTAAATGCGGAAACAAATTCATCTAATTCATTCCCTTTCATTTTATAAGTAAATATCAAAGAATCATAGCATTTATCACCAATTTCTTTCTCTATTAAAGGTGCATATTTATTAATTTTTTCTTTAATAAAAGAATCACTTCTAACTTCAGAAAGTTCAATCTTAAAATTTTCTAAGGAATCGAGTTTTAGATTTTCACAATCTCTCAGATACCATAGATTAGCTTTATTATTATAAATATCAATTTCTATATCTTCTTGCTCATTGATTTCATTTTGCATTTTTTTCAAATTTTTTTCAAGTCCTGCAGAAGGCGTATATTCGGGAGTTCTTCTCATCCCCCACGCAAATGGATTCAGAAAAAGCAGCATTGGTAATAAAACACTAATTATCAATACTACACCCCAAATACTTTTTAATACTTTCATTAGTATTTAAGTTCTTCTAAACTTTCTTTTAATGCAACGATAAATGTATCTATATCAGATTTTTTCACTGTTAATGGCGGCAAAATTCTCAATAGATTTTTGTTGTTGGCACTTCCTGTAAAAATATGTTTCTCGACAATAAGCTTTTTACGAAGCGGTGCAATCTCAAAATCAAATTCTACTCCAAGCATTAATCCTTTTCCTTTTACTTGTTTGATTTGAGGAACTTGCTTGATTTGCTCAAAAAAGTAAGCAGAAACTTCGTTTACATTATCCTGTAATTTCAATTTTTCGATTACATCCAGAACTGCAATTCCTGCCGCACAAGATAAATGACTTCCGCCGAAAGTAGTTCCTAATAATCCGAAACTAGCTTCAAATTCAGGTGAAATCAAAATAGCTCCAACCGGAAAACCATTCCCCATTCCTTTTGCTACCGAAATAATATCGGCTTTGATATTGTGATGTTGGTACGCAAAAAACTTTCCGCTTCTTCCGTAACCTGATTGTACTTCGTCTAAAATTAAAACTGCACCATGTTTTTTACAAGCTTTTTCTAAAGCCTGAAAAAATTCAGTTGTTCCTTCATCTAAACCTCCTACTCCTTGAATTCCTTCGATAATTACACTCGAAACATCTCCTTTTGCAAGTTCAGCTTCTACTAATTCGATATTATTAAGAGGCAGAAAAGTAACTACTTGTTGCGCATTTATTGGAGCAACAATTTTTTTATTGTCTGTAACAGCAACTGCCGCAGAAGTTCTCCCGTGAAAAGAGTTATCAAAAGCTACAACTCTTGATTTCCCGTTATGGAATGAAGCTAGCTTCAAAGCATTTTCATTAGCCTCAGCTCCTGAACTGCACAAAAACAATTCATAATCTTCTAATCCCGAAAGCTTTCCTAGCTTTTCAGCTAATTCTACTTGTAAAGGATTCTGAATTGCATTCGAATAAAAACCTAAATTATCTAATTGGTTTTTAAGTTTTGCTACATAATCTGGTTGTGTATGACCAATAGAGATTACTCCATGACCACTATATAAGTCTAAATACTCTATTCCTTTATCGTCTGTAATAGTACAATCTAATGCTTTTACAGGAGTTATGTCATAAAGTGGGTATACGTTAAATAAGTTCATCTTTTTTTGTTTAAATGTTTAATCGGTTATTTGTTTAATCGATTAACCGAATTCACGATTAACCGTATCAACAACCAATTTAAAATCCGCTTGGTTTTAAATGTAAACCTGTCGTTTCTGATAATCCAAACATTAAATTCATGTTTTGAATTGCTTGTCCAGCAGCGCCTTTGGTTAGGTTATCGATTATTGAAGTAATCAATACCCGGTTTCCACTTTTGGTTAAACTTATAATGCATTTGTTAGTTTGTACAACTTGTTTCATATTGATATTAGTCGTAGTAACGGTTACAAATGGTTCGTTTTTATAAAAATCTTCGTATTTAGCAACGATTTCATCTAAACTTTCTTCGATAGTCGTATATAAAGTTGCAAAAATTCCTCTTGCAAAATCTCCTCTATTCGGAATAAATAACAATTCGTTTGAATAATCCGCTTGTAATTGATTTATGCTTTGATTTATTTCGCCTAAATGCTGATGATCAAATGCTTTGTAATGCGACATATTGTTTGATCTCCAACTAAAATGCGTAGTTTCTGAAGGACTAACTCCAGCTCCCGTACTTCCTGTTGTTGCATTAATATGCACATCGTTTTTTAATAACTCATTCTTTGCTAGTGGTAATAATGCTAGTTGAATCGCTGTTGCAAAACAACCTGGATTGGCAATAAATTGTGCTTTTTTGATAGCCGTTTTATTCAATTCTGGTAAACCATAAATGAATTCTTTTCCATCGAAATTAGCGTCTTTATTTAATCTAAAATCATTTCCTAAATCAATGATTTTGGTATGACCTGCAAATTTATTTTCTTTTAGAAACGAAACTGATCTTCCGTGACCTAAACACAAAAACAACACATTTACATCTGGATTAAGAACATCTGTAAAATCCATTTCTATATCACCCAATAAATCGTGATGCGCTACCGAAAGTGGCTTTCCAGCATTGGTTGTGCTGTAAACAAAATCGATGTTTACATTTGGGTGATACATCAATATTCTTATCAATTCACCAGCTGTGTAGCCTGAACCGCCAATTATTCCAACATTAATCATAGTCTAAGTGATTTACAGATGAAAATATGTTTTGAGCATTTCCTAAAATCTTAATAAATCCTTTGGCATCATCAGATGTCCAAGCATTATTCATTTCCCCATATTGACCAAATCCTGTATTCATTAAATCATTATCTGATTCGATTCCGTCAAGCGAAAAATGGTATGGTTTAAGAGAAACAGTTACAACTCCATTAACCGTTTTTTGTGTGTCTTGTAAAAACGTCTCAATGTTACGCATTACTGGATCCAAAAACTGACCTTCGTGAAACAACATTCCGTACCAGTTTCCTAATTGCTCTTTCCAATATTGTTGCCATTTACCAAGTGTATGCTTCTCTAATAAATGGTGCGCTTTGATGATAATTAATGGTGCAGCAGCTTCAAAACCTACTCTTCCTTTAATACCTATAATGGTATCACCTACGTGAATATCTCTACCTATTGCGTATGCATTTGCTAGTTTTTCAAGCGCCACAATATTGTTTGATGGTTTATCTGTTTTACCATTTATCCCAACTAATTCTCCTTGTTCAAAATGTAAAGTCACTTTTTCTTCACCTTCTTTTTGTAATTGCGAAGGATACGCTTCACTAGGTAATGGTTTGCCTGAAGTTAAGGTTTCTTTTCCTCCTACACTTGTTCCCCAAAGTCCTTTATTGATAGAATATTGTGCTTTTTCCCAAGAATAATGAACGCCGTTTTTAGACAAATAATCTACTTCTTCTTGTCTCGACAATTTTAAATCTCTAATTGGGGTAATAATTTCAATTTCCGGAGCGATTGTCTGGAAAATTAAATCAAATCTAATTTGATCATTTCCTGCTCCTGTACTTCCGTGTGCAATCGCTTCTGCTCCTACTTTTTTAGCATATTTTATTGCTTCAATAGCCTGAAAAACACGCTCAGCACTTACAGATAATGGATAGGTATTATTTTTTAATACATTTCCAAAAATCAAATATTTTATAGCTTTATCATAATACTTATCTACGATGGTAAGATTTGCATGTTGTGCACTTCCTAATTCGTAAGCTCTTTCTTCAATAGCATTTAATTCTTCTTCATCGAAACCTCCTGTATTAATAAGTACAGTGTGGACTTCATATCCTTTTTCATTTTTTAAATATTTAAGGCAATACGAAGTATCTAATCCTCCGCTATAAGCTAATACAACTTTTTTCATAATTTTATTTTTTTAAGAAAAGGGCTTGTTTAATTGATTTTAATCTATTGAGTACTTTTACGTTAAAAGGATGTTTTGGTGGATCCTTCTGTTTTTCTTTTGGATCGTACAACATTCCTGTGCATAAGCACATTTTATTATCTTTACTTTTTAATATTTCATAATTCGTACAAGTTTTGCAACCTGCCCAAAAGCTTGGATCACTTGTAAGTTCTGAGAAAGGAACTGGTTTGTATCCTAAATCCGAATTGATTTTCATAACTGCTAAACCAGTTGTGATTCCAAATATTTTAGCATCTGGAAATTTTTCTAAGGAGTAATCAAAAACTTTAGATTTGATTTTTTTGGCTAAACCTAAATTTCTGTAATCCGGATGTACTATCAATCCAGAATGAGCCACAAATTTGCCATGTTGCCAGCTTTCGATATAACAAAAACCTGCAAATTTACCATCTGCCAAAGCAATCAATGCATCCCTGTTTTCCATCTTTTTTTGGATATATTCAGGAGTTCTTTTAGCAATTCCGGTACCTCTCAATAAGGCAGACGACTCTATAGTATCGCATATTTCTTGCGCATATTTATAATGTTCTTCTTGTGTTACAACAATAGAGATCTTCATTTCAATAGTTGAAGTTAGGGTTAAAAAATAAGACATGATTTTTCTTCTGAAACCCAAGAGTTGCTTCAGCAAAATTAAATAAAAAATACATAAAACCCTTAATACCAAGAAGATGGAATTGAGATAATTTTAAATAAAATGTACTTGTAGGATGTGTTTGTCCAAAGGACAACTTAGGTAATTTCAAAACAAAAAAATGAATATAAATACATACGACGAAAAACTCTAGTGAATACTATAGAGATAGTATCCGTACTTCAGGAGAAGTAACAGGCAAGTTTGTCCGTGAGATAGAAATTATATGTAAACTCATTTTATTCATTGGTGCAAATTTACATCTTTTTTTTAATTACAATACATTATTAAAAAATTGTAACATTTTTTTAATATAATGTTGCTTTTGTCAATTTATCTCATTTCTATACTTAAAAAACCAACTAAAATTTAAACTTTTAATAAAAAAAACGGCTACTTGAGTTAAACTCAAATAGCCGTTTTTAATTATTTATTATGTTTATAACCCTTTAAAAAAGCTTAAAAACTATATTTTTCATTGAATATTTATCAATTCAAATTATTCTTTTGTAAATTCTAATACTTGCGAATTTTCTAAAATTGTCATGTTCATTCCAGTTTTAGTAAAAGCAAATCTTAATCCAGCTCCCACCGATTCAAAAGTATCTTCTGTATTAGCTACAGGCTGAGCAGGAAATTTAGGGTAATTAGGAATGTCTACATTTAACGCCCCGTTTTTTTCCGAAAAAGTAATTTTCAAAGGTGTTTTTTTGCTAGAATATGTCCCTAAATAAGGATCTAGAACAACATCTTTTTCAATTTTACCAGTTCCAGCTTTCCATACATTATTTGATTCATTACTATCAGGAAAAACGTGATCAGGATCTATCGTAATGCTTTCGATTTCTTCTGTAGAGTTAAATTTAAAAGACCATTCGATATTTCTCTGCCAAATTTCAACTGGTAATTTTACTCTAGATACTTTTCCACTTTTCGTTTTTACATCAATTACAACGGGCATTACCATTTTTTCAAAGTTCTCAATAGTAATAATTACTCCTTTTGCAGGGTCATTTTTCACATATTTAATTGAGTTGATACCTTGATCAAAACGCCAGTTATTAACATACCAACCTCTCCAGAACCAACTTAAATCTTCTCCTGAAACATTTTCCATTGTTCTAAAGAAATCATCTGGTGTAGGGTGTTTATATGCCCAACGCTCGATATAAGTACGGAAAGCAGTATCAAAACGTTCTTTTCCTAGTACTTGTTCTCTTAAAATTACTAAACCTGAACTTGGTTTAAAATAACACAACATACCAATATTTGCCTCCTTCATATTATCTGGAGAACTCATAATAGTTTCTAGTTTAGGGTTTGTAAACGCTTCGGCCATTTTATGTAAATCTCTCGGCGCTTCTTTATATTCTCCTTTATTAAATTCGGCAGTACTCAATGAATTAATAAATGTATTGAATCCTTCGTCCATCCAACCGAATAATCTTTCGTTTGAACCTACAATCATAGGAAACCAGATATGTCCAAATTCGTGATCTGTAACACCCCATAAATCTTCTCCTTTTGATTCCCAACTACAAAACACAATTCCTGGATATTCCATTCCTCCTTCATTTCCTGCTACATTTGTTGCAACTGGATAAGGATATTCAAACCATTTATTTGAGTAGTTTTCGATTGCCCCTTTAGTATATTCTGTCGAACGTCCCCAAGCAGCATTTCCGTCACTTTCTACAGGATATGCAGAAAGCGCTAATGATTTTTTCCCGCTAGGCAAATTAATCTTAGCTCCATCTAAAATAAAAGCAGCTGAAGATGCCCAAGAGAAATCACGTGAGTTTTTTATTTGATAATGCCATGTTTTTTCTCCACTTCCAGAACCTTTTGCAGCAGCAACTTCTTCAGCAGAACGAATCATAACCGTTTTATCACTTAGTGCAGCTTCTTTAAAACGTTTTTGTTGTTCTGCAGTATATACTTCCGGAGCGTTTAATAATTCTCCTGACGCAACTACAAAGTGATTAGAAGGAACCGTTAATTTTACATCAAAATTACCATACTCTAAGTAAAATTCCGAAGCTCCTAAATACGGATGTGTATCCCAACCTCTTACATCATCATACACGCACATACGTGGATACCATTGTGCTATTGTAAATATTTTACCATTTTTAGTTTCAAGAACTCCTGTTCTATCAGATCCTTCGTTTGGAGCTATATAAGAGAAATCAATTTTAATTTTAACACTGCTTCCTTTTGCTGCAATTTCTTCTGGAAGAAAAATTTGCATTCTTGTATCTGTAACAACATATTTAGCATCAACTTCAACCGATTTCTTCTTACCTAGTACAGTAACTTTTACCGATTTAATTTTGTTTCCACCATCAAAAACTTGCCCTTGAGCACCATTACGACTTCCTGTTAATGGCACTACTGCATTTCCTCGTGAATCTTCTTTGAATAAATTTTGATCCAAATGAAGCCAAACAAATGACATCTTATCTGGGCTATTATTGGTATATGTAATTTCGTCTGTACCAATAATTTCATTAGTAACTCCATTTAACTTCGCAGTTATCTTATAATCTGCTCTGTTTTGCCAATACTCTGGACCAGGCTGACCGCTTGCAGAACGGGTTGTTGTACCGTTTTTAGAATAAAATAATGGAGAGAATGCATCATAATAATCGTATTTAGAAATAGGATTAGTTGTCGCAGTAGGAACTTGTTGTGCCCAAATGGCCGAAATTCCAAACAATAAAGCCATCGATAATAAGGCTCTCAAAGAGTGTTTTTTCATTTTTGTTGCTGTTTATCTAGCAAATTAATGAAAAAAAAAGCTATTTATGAATTAAATCCTACCGGTTAATACAATTTTATCAAAAAATATTTCATCAGCTTTTTCACCTATAAATTAAATTTATAAATATATTTACATCTCATTCTTAAACCATTCAAAAACTAAATTTTGACTACAATTATTTCAAATTCAAAACTTACTGCTGCTATAAAACATGCTGGAGCCGAATTATTTTCATTAAAAAACAACGATAATAAAGAATTCATTTGGGAAGGAAATCCAGATTTTTGGGGTAAGCACTCCCCTGTTTTATTCCCAATTGTTGGTACTTTAAAAAACAATACTTACACAATTAATAACATATCCTATCATTTGCCACGTCACGGTTTTGCAAGAGATATGGAGTTTAATCTAGTTTCTAAAACAGATGAAAGTGCTGTTTTTTCGATTCAATCGAATGCTGAATCGTTAAAAGTATATCCGTTTGAATTTGAATTACAAATAATTTATACTCTGATAGATTCTCAATTAGACATTCAATATAAAGTTATCAATAAAAATGACTCTAAAATGCCATTTTCTATTGGTGCACATCCTGCAATTGCCTTACCTGAAAATTTTGAGAATTATGCTTTAGAATTCGAGAAACAAGAGTCTCTAAAATATTCTTTGCTCGAAAATGATTTAATCTCTAATAAAACAAAACAATTAGAAACGAAAGAAAATCAAATTGCGCTAAATTATCAACTATTTGAAAATGATGCTTTAATTTTTAAATCGTTAGAATCAAATTCGCTAACAATACTAGAGAATAATAAACCATATGTAAAAGTAGATTTTGCAGATTTTCCTAGTTTAGGTATCTGGACAAAAGAAAATGCTCCTTTTATTTGCATCGAGCCTTGGTTTGGTTATTCTGATACAGATGAAAACTCAGGAAATCTTTTCGGAAAAGAAGGAATAATAACTTTGGATGCAAATCAAACCTTTAATTCAAAATTTAGTATCGAAATTCTATAATCTTATCTTGATATTTTTATGTTAACATTTAATTTTTCTCCATTTCCTGAACTCGAAACGGAACGTTTACTTTTAAGAAGAGTAACCAATGAGGATACAAACGAAATCATAGCATTACGTTCTAATCCTGAAACCATGAAATACATCCCGAGACCACTTACAAAAACTAATGAACAGGCATTAGAACACGTTGCCCAGATTGATAGTACTATCGAGACTAATGAAGGAATCACTTGGGGAGTAACACTAAAAGGCAACCCTAGAATTATTGGAATGATTGGTTATTACCGAATAAAGCCAGCGCATTTCCGTGCCGAAATTGGTTATATATTATTACCCGAGCATCATGGTAAAGGAATTATTCCTGAAGCAGTAAAAACTGTCATCGATTATGGATTTAACGAAATGAAATTACACTCAATCGAAGCCGTTATAGATCCTGATAATTTTGCATCTGAAAGAGTCTTACAAAAAATAGGTTTTGTAAAAGAAGGACATCTAAAAGAAGTAGAATTTTACGAAGGTCGTTTTTTAGATAGTGTAATCTACTCCTTAATCAACAAAAAGTAATTGATAACAAAACTTCTTTTCATATTGATTCCTGTTAAATTTTAATTTTATAACAATACAACCTAGTTCATTCCGTTATATTTGCACCCAAAACTAGCAACCCAAACTAACTTATTGCTAGTAATTACTCGATTTTATGAAAAATTTATTTGCCCTAATCGTTCTCTTCTTTTCAATTCAATCCCAAAGTCAAACTTACATAAAAGCTAATGCACTTACAGCATTAGTATTAGTTCCCGATATTGCTGTGGAAACAAGTATTGGAGAAAAATTAACTCTGAATGTTGATTTAATGGCTTCCTTTTGGGAATCTTTTGATGGGAAAAGCCCAATGAAATTTGCCACTTTCACTCCTGAAGTTCGTTACCATTTTAATGAAAAATTTAATGGTTTATATGCGGGTGGACATATTGGAGCTGATGTATATAAAATTCAAAAATGGAACTACTGGGATAGCAATATGTACGAAAATGGATTTGGATACAGATTAGGAGCTACAATAGGATACCAAAAGAAACTAAATGATAAATTCATGCTTGACTTTTTTGTTAGCGGAGGATGGCACCAAGGTTTTTATAAAGGTCTTTATAATGACGGTACACCAGGACGTTATGAAAAAGCTCATGATTATAACAAAAGTGGCGAATGGATGCCTTATGGCGGAGGTGTAATGGTTTCTTATAAATTAAACTAATTTATACAGGAAACTTAGGAATTGTTTTTATATATAAATCTTCAACCTTTTTTCTAGCCCAATCCGTTTTTCTTAAAAAAGTTAAACTAGATTTTATACTAGGATTCGAAGTAAAACATTTAATCGGAATTAATTCTCCTAAAGTATCAAACCCATAATATCCAACTAGTTTTTCGAGTATTGCCTGAAGTGTAATTCCGTGTAAAGGATTTTTATCTTGATTTTGCATTTAATATCTTTTAAATAAATAATAAAAAGACCATACTATAAAAAGTATGGTCTTTCTTTTTTACAAAATTACTAAATTGAAATTTAAATAATCTTCTAATATTTAGAATATGAATTTAAATCCGAAAGAAAGCGGAGAAGTTAAATTTGGATTACTACCTCCTAAAGCTCCATTATAATAAGAATCAACATTAGCAACATGCGCTAAACCAAAATTAGTTACAGTCGTTTTAGAACCATCTTTTGGATCTAAAGTTGTAGATGTAAAATTAGCTAAATCATAAGAAAACTCAACTGAAAAATATTTTGTTACGAAGAAATCAAATCCACCTGATAAAGACAAACCAAATTGATTTACTTTTAATTCACTTTCTTTTTCTTTTCCAGTGATTATTGGTGCTGCCAGTTGCCCGAAGAAATATAAAGAACCAGCTACATTCCAATATTTTCTAGCTAAAGGCTGTATAACTACTAAATTAGAATTTGCAGCAGTTCCTTTATCCGAATCTGCTTTTATATTAATGAATCCTAGTCCTGCTCCAACCGCTACAGATGGTGTAATAAACTTACCTACAATAGGCATTACTAATAAATTTGTGCTTTTTACATCGTCTGTTTTAGTTTGTTGGTAACCAAATTGTGATGTCACGAACCATGCACCCTTTAAACCTTCATTTGCTTCCTGAGCTTTTACTGAAAAACCCACTAATACAATACTAACTAATGTTAAAATCTTTTTCATTTTTTTAAGTTTTTATTTTAAATTATTTAACAAAACTAAGCGTAAGGTTTTTCCTGAAAAATGATTAAAATCATAGGTTTAAAAAAATCTTTAATTATCTTTGAATTCATTAAAGTTTTTCTTTTTTATTCTACATTTGCAGTCCTATGTTAAAAACAGTCAATATACTCAATAAGAGAGCCCGCTTCGATTACGAAATAATAGATACCTATACTGCTGGAATTGTTTTGGCAGGAACCGAAATCAAATCAATACGCCTTGGTAAAGCAAATATTACCGAGAGTTTTTGTGAATTTAGTGGTAATGAACTTTTTGCCATAAACACTTATATAGAAGAATACGCTTTTGGAAATCAATTTAATCACAAGTCAAGAAGCGAACGAAAATTACTTTTGAATAAGAAAGAATTAAAAAATCTTCAGAAAAGTGTACAAGCAAAAGGATTAACAATTATCCCTTTAAAGCTTTTTACTAATGAAAAAGGATTAGCTAAACTGCAAATCGGACTTTGTAAAGGGAAGAAAAACTACGACAAACGTGAATCTTTAAAAGAACAAGACACTAAACGTGATTTAGATCGAATTAAGAAAGCTTTCTAACTTAATCCTTCTCTAATAAGAGCTATTTCTCATTTTTTATACTTATTTTTACTACAATAAATTCTAAATTTCGAGTTATGAAGAGAATATTTGTTGTATTAACCGCCATCTTACTTTATAGTTGCGGTACAAGTTCTACAATTGTAAGTAGTTGGAGAGATCCGAAAATAACAATTAGTTCAGAAAATTTCAAAAAAGTATTAGTCGTAGCTTTAGTTAAAGACGAAGAAACAAGAAGAATTACCGAGAATAGAATCGCTGCCAGTAGTCCTATTTTTCATACTTCTTATCAATTCCTGAATCAAATTAATAATGACCTTACAAATGATCAGAAATTAAAAATATTAAACGATGAAAATTTTGATGGTGTTGTTACCATGCGCTTGGTAAGCAAAGAAAAACAAACCGATTACGTTCCCGGAATAGATACCAGTATTTATTATGGCGGCTATAATGGTTTATACGGAGGTGCTTTTGGCGGCTGGTATGGCATGTATGCAACTGATTTCTATTCACCAGGTTATTATGTAGAAAACACTTTTTATATCGTAGAAACTAATGTTTTCTCCTTAAAACATAATAAACTAATCTGGACAGGAACCACACAATCCTCAGATATTACTGACATAGGTGTAACTGTAGATGATATTATGAGAACGATCATAAATGAAATGAAAAAAGACGGAACGATTCCTAAAAAATAGTTTCTTTATATAAAGCATAAAATAGCATCGAATTAATTTGATGCTTTTTTTATTTTAAAAATAATGACTAAACTTGTCTTGACAATTAAAACCCTCTTTCTATAATGAAAATGATTCTTAAAAATGCACGAGAGCAAAAAGGTTTTAAAACCAGAGAAGTAGCACAATTATTAGAAATTGACCAAGCTCTAATAAGCAAATTTGAAAGTGGAACCCGAAAGCCTACAAGAGATCAAATTGTTAAACTCGCTTCATTGCTTGAAATTGATTTTGAAAACCTATTAATTCTTTGGCTTAAAGAAAAAATAATACACGAAATTGGTCATGAAGAATTTGCTCTTAAAGCATTGCATCTTGCCGAAATCGAAATTCAGAATAATAAAAAAATAGTTGCATCAGTAATTATGTCAACGCTACAAAACGTTTTGGATGAAATTGAAATTTTAAAGACCAAAATCCAATCATTCCAACATTTTGAGTTACATCGAATTTCTAAAATCCTAGAACTGGAATTTACATACGAAAGCAATCGCCTTAACGAGAATTCATTAACATTACAAGAAACCAAAGCAGTAATTAATGAAGGATTAACAATTGCAGGCAAAACTATGCGAGAACATTTAGAGGCTGTTAATCATCATGAAACTATTTCTTATATCAAGGATTTAACTCAAAAGAATAGTCCTCTTAACGAAAAAGAATTACTAAATATTCATAACTTAATTTCAAGAGGAATCAAACCCGATCATGCCGGAAAATATAAAAACGATGCTTTGATTATTCGCGAAATGAGTTCTTTTTTTAGCTGGTTCGAAACTAACAAAAATACCTTACATCCAATATTATTAGCATCAGAAGTACATTTAAGAATCCTAAAAATAAGTCCATTTGAAAGCGGAAATACGCAAATAGCTCATTTGTTAATGAATTGGATATTAATACAAAATGGCTATGTTTTTGCCACGATACAAGGCGACACAGAACACAAAAATAAATATCTAGCCATGCTCGAGCAAAGCCAAAATCAAAATGATGAATCCATCTTTATAAACTATGTAGCTCAAGTAGAAAAGGAAAATTTACAACGAGCAATCCAATTGGTTTCTCAATAATTGCTTTATCAAATTTTTAAACATTTATTTTTTTACCATTAAGAGATTAAGAAAAATTAAGTTTAATGTAAATGAAAGTCATACAGATAAAGTAAATCTGTAAAAGAAGAACACAGATTTACTTTTTATAATATAAAAAATCCGTTTTTATCCGCGTCTTTACATAAGTAAATCCGTGTCATCTGCGTCCATTATAGGCAATCTAAATCTACAAAACACTAAATATAAGCACTTAAAAAAAACAGACGAAGTAAATTTGGGACATAAAAAAACCATTAAAAAATTTAAAGCTTTATAAAACTTAATTTCTTAATGGTAAAATTCTTTATTCTTTGGTTAACAACACCAAAAAATATTTTAGTTTTTATCTTCTAATAAAGGAACGAATCTAAATTCTCCAAACTCATGTTTTTCAAATTGTGTTTCGTTTTTACGAATTAATAACGTCATAATCTGAACGTCTTCTCCTAGCGGAATGACTAACCTTCCTCCTATTTTTAACTGTGCCATTAATGGTTGCGGAATAAATGGCGCACCAGCAGTTACAATTATACTATCAAATGGCGCATAAGTAGGCAATCCTTTATAACCATCTCCAAATGAAAGGTGTTTCGGACGAATTCCTAATTTAGGAAATAAAACAGATGTTGTTTTAAAAAGCTCATTTTGTCTTTCGACACTAAATACCTTGGCTCCCAACATATATAATACTGCTGTTTGATATCCTGACCCAGTACCAATTTCTAATACTTTATGATCTTTTTTAACTTCTAAAAGCTGCGATTGAAACGCAACAGTGTAAGGTTGAGAAATAGTTTGCCCCGCACCAATCGGGAAAGCCTTGTCCTGATAAGCATAATCTTCAAAGCTAGAGTTCAAAAAAAGGTGTCTTGGGATTTTTTTTATCGCTTCCAAAACAGCTTTATCGGTAATTCCCTTTTGTTGCAAAGTGCTTACTAATTGATTCCGAAGTCCTTGATGTTTGGCAGTGTCTTTCAATGTTTGTTCTTTTAATTTTGGTAAAAATAAGAAAGTAAATAGTAATTCAAATATTGATTCTTAAATATTAAATTACTAAAACTTTAAAGCATTCACTTTCACTTTCAACAAATAAATTATATTTTTGTTAAAAATACATTCTCATGTTAAAAGTAGGAGTTTTAGGTGCTGGTCACTTAGGTAAAATACATTTACGTTTATTACAACAATCTGATAAATATGAATTAGTTGGTTTTTATGACCAAAATCAAGAAAACGCCGAGAAAATTTCCAAAGAATTCGGTTATAAAAATTTCAATACAATTGCCAAATTAATACATGCTGTAGACGTAATTGATATTGTAACCCCAACATTATCACATTATAAATGTGCCAAAGTTGCCATAAAATCAGGAAAACATATATTTATCGAAAAACCCATTTCGAATACTGTTGAAGAAGCTGAAGAAATTATTGCTTTAGCAAAAGAATATAACGTAAAAGGTCAAGTTGGTCATGTTGAACGCTTTAATCCAGCATTCACAGCAACAAAAAATATGATTGAAAATCCGATGTTTATAGAAACACATCGTTTAGCCGAATTTAATCCTCGTGGTACAGATGTTCCTGTAGTTTTAGATTTGATGATTCATGATATCGACGCAATTTTAAGTGTTGTAAAATCTAAAGTAAAAAGCATTAATGCCAGTGGAGTTTCAGTAATTAGTGACACTCCAGATATTGCCAATGCTCGAATTGAATTCGAAAATGGTTGTGTTGCAAATTTAACTGCAAGCAGAATTTCGATGAAAAACATGCGTAAAACACGTTTTTTCCAGAGAGACGCTTATATTTCAGTTGACTTTTTAGAAAAAAAATGTGAGGTTGTTCGTATGAAAGATGCGCCTGAAATTCCAGGAGATTTTGATATGATTTTGCAAAATGCAGAAGGAGTAAAAAAACAAATTTATTTTACAAATCCAGATGTAGAGCAAAACAACGCAATTCTTGATGAATTAGAGTCTTTTGCAAATGCAATCAATACAAATACAGCTCCAGTTGTAACTCTAGAACAAGCAACAGATGCTTTAAGAGTAGCTTACCAAATTATTGACTGTTTTAACAAATAAAATAATCTAAAAAAAAAGTTAGCCATAAATTCACGAATTAATTTGTGAGTTTGTGGCTAAAATTATAAAATATAGTACTTAAACAATATGAAAACAATAGCTGTAATCGGTGCAGGAACAATGGGTAACGGAATCGCTCATACGTTTGCACAAAGTGGTTTTGTAGTAAAACTAATAGATGTTTCCGAAAAATCATTAGATAAAGGAATGGCAACAATTGCCGCTAATCTAGACAGAATGCTTGCAAAAGGAAGTATTACTGAAGAAGAAAAAGCTAAAACAATAACTAATATTATTACTTATACCGATATTAAAGATGGTGTTGTAGGAGTAGATTTAGTTGTAGAAGCTGCTACCGAAAACATTGATTTAAAACTAAATATTTTCAAACAATTAAACGAAGCTTGTTCGCACAATACTATTTTAGCTACTAATACTTCGTCTATTTCTATAACACAAATCGGAGCTGTTGTAGCACATCCAGAGCGTGTTATCGGGATGCACTTTATGAATCCTGTGCCAATTATGAAATTGGTAGAAATTATTCGCGGATACAATACTAGCGATGAAGTTACCAAAATCATCATGGACTTATCTGTAAAATTAGGTAAAACTCCAGTTGAAGTAAACGATTACCCAGGTTTTGTGGCAAACAGAATTTTAATGCCTATGCTAAACGAAGCAATCGAAACGTTATATAATAAAGTTGCTGGCGTTTACGAAATAGATACTGTAATGAAACTAGGAATGGGACACCCAATGGGACCATTACAATTAGCAGATTTTATTGGTCTTGACGTATGTTTGGCCATTTTAAATGTAATGTACGACGGTTTCAAAAATCCTAAATACGCTCCATGTCCATTATTAGTAAATATGGTACGCGCAGGAAAATTAGGAGTGAAATCTGGCGAAGGATTCTATGATTACAGTGAAAGCAAAAAAGCAGAGAAAATTTCGAAGCAATTTATTTAAAATATGAAGAATCTACTTTTATTTTTTGTTCATTTTGCAACAGCAATTTGTATTTCTCAAAACATAAAAATAGATTCTGATAAACTATTTACAACAAATGAAATTGATAGCATCTCTAGCACAAATGGACCATATATCTCTTCAGGAGGAAAAATAAATTCTAAAGTAGAAAGTAAATCCAAAAAAGACAGAACAGTAATCAATGGAAATGGAAGTTTCACCTATAGTCTTTACACACTTGATTTTAACAAAGTAAACTATAATAAGTTGTCAAATGCAGAACAAAAAAAATATGATTCTGATAAATATTTGAAACTAATAAAAGCGAACTATCGTGAGAAGATTAATTATAAAAACTCAAATTCTGAGATTATAAATGGGCAATTTTATTATTTAGCAGATACGCTTAGTTATGTAAAAGTAAAAATCACCAGAAGCGAAAATAAAAAAAAGGAAACATCTGACTCACTCAATATTAGCATTTCAGAATTAAACAAAATAAAAGTCATTAAAACTGTCTTTTTATTTGATTATAAATATTGGATTATCAATAAAAATAAGGACATACTTAAGATTTACAATAAAAAATGAATTCAATAAAGCAAAACTTAGTCCAGATAAAATCGACTATTCCAGAACATGTAACCCTTGTTGCGGTTTCTAAAACCAAACCAGTTACTGATTTAATGGAAGCCTACGAAGCTGGTCAACGCATTTTTGGAGAAAATAAAATCCAGGAAATGACAGATAAATGGGAAGAAATGCCAAAAGACATCCAATGGCACATGATTGGGCACGTACAAACGAATAAAGTAAAATTTATGGCACCGTTTGTAAGCTTAATTCATGGCGTAGATAGTTTAAAATTATTACAGGAAATAGACAAACAAGCACTAAAGAATAACCGCGTTATTGATTGCCTGCTTCAAATACATATTGCCGAAGAAGAAACAAAATTTGGCCTTGACGAAAAAGAACTTGCATTACTCCTAGCTTCAGAAGATTTTCATAATCTGAAAAATATCCAAATTTTGGGTTTAATGGGAATGGCAACTTTTACCGAAAATCAAAACCAGATAAAAAAAGAATTCACACATTTAAAGTCTATTTTTGACTCTTTACAAGCTACAAAAACTGTAAATTGTAACCTAAATACTGTTTCAATGGGAATGTCTGGAGATTACCAACTTGCAATAGAATGTGGTAGTACCATGGTTCGAATTGGAAGTAGTATATTTGGAGGACGATAGATTTCAAAAATCAATATCAATTGCAAAAATCAATGCTTAATGGAAAAAATATTCAATTTTGAAGATAGATTAGTTCGTTTTGCAGGAGAATGTATTTTCTTTACAAGGCAATTGGATAAATTATTTGAAAATGAATATTATAAAAATCAATTAATCAGATCATCAGGAAGTGCCTCCTTAAATTTTGGAGAAGCCCAAGCTACAATTACTAATAAAGACTTTATTTTTAAAGTTTCATTAGTAGCAAAAGAGTTGAAAGAATCAAGAAACTCATTAAAAATTCTGAATTATATTAAAGAAGGTGATAACGATAAAAGAAACAAACTTCTAATTGAAGTAGAACAACTTATTGCAATTTCATCAAAAATGATAATAAATAAAAACAGTCAATAACAATCACAATGCCAATAGTAATTTTAATAATTGTTATTGACTTTGATATTGAAATTGATTTTTGAAATTGACATTGATAATGTACGCAATACTAGACATAGAAACAACTGGAGGACAGTTTAATGAAGAAGGAATTACCGAAATTGCTATCTATAAATTTGATGGTCATGAGGTAATCGACCAATTCATTAGTCTGGTGAATCCTGAAATTCCTATTCAGCCATTTGTAGTAAAACTTACGGGTATTAGCAATGCAATGTTACGTTCGGCTCCAAAATTTTTTGAAGTTGCTAAACGAATTATCGAAATCACTTCAGATTGTGTTATCGTTGCACATAATGCGTCTTTTGACTACAGAATCTTACGCACCGAATTTCGTCGTTTAGGTTATGATTTCGAAGCTAAAACCCTTTGTACAGTAGAACTTGCCAAAAAATTAATTCCCGAGCAACCTTCCTATAGTTTAGGAAAACTAGTTCGCGCACTCGGAATCCCAATGGCCGACAGACACCGCGCCAATGGCGATGCCATGGCAACGGTAAAGTTGTTTAAAATGCTACTGGAAAAAGATACTGAGAAAACAATCATAAAAGATTTCATAAAACTCGAAGTCGAAAAAGGGATTGCGCCAAAATTATTAGATCTCGTAGCTCAAGCACCAACAAAAACAGGTGTATATTACATTCATAACGAAAACGGAAGTTTAATATACATTGGCAAAAGCCGAAATATAAAAAAACGCATCAATCAGCATTTTACAGGAACAAATATCAAAAGCAAAAAAATACAAGCCGAAGTATTTACTGTAACTTA
Organism: Flavobacterium hydatis; assembly: GCF_000737695.1. GTDB lineage: Bacteria > Bacteroidota > Bacteroidia > Flavobacteriales > Flavobacteriaceae > Flavobacterium > Flavobacterium hydatis. The sequence goes on along the minus strand of NZ_JPRM01000011.1, from coordinate 24,784 downwards.
TGAAGAAACCGGAAGCGAACTTATTGCACTTTTAAAAGAAAGCGAAGAAATAAAAGTCAACAAACCCAAATACAATCGTTCGCAGAAAAAAACTATATTTCCGCTTTCCTTATATGCCGAAAAAGATAAAAAAGGATATTTAAACTTAAAACTTCAGAAAACCGACGGACGTAAAAAAGAAATTACATCCTACGGAAGCCTGCAAGAAGGAAAAAATGCACTATTTTTTATCACCGATAAATACAAATTGTGCCAAAAACTTACTGGTTTGTATCAAACCAAAAAAGAATGTTTTCAATATAAAATAAAAGAATGTGACGGCGCTTGTATAGGAGAAGTTACTCCCGAAGAATATAATGCGAGAGTTCAAAATTTTATTACCGATTATAGTTTCGAAAACAAAAACATGATTTTAATAGATCGTGGCCGAACTATAAACGAGCGCAGCGCAATATTAATAGAAAATGGCGTTTATAAAGGTTATGCTTTTTATGATTTAAATTATCAGATTACCAACATCGAAATTCTGAAAAATATTATAATCCCGATGCAAAACAATCGCGATGCCAAAAGTATAATTCAGAATTACATGAGAAAAAGTAAATCATTAAAAGTAATTCATTTTTAATACATATTAACTTTCAGTATCTTCGCAGATATGACAAGAATTAAATCAAAATACGACCTTTTTAGGCAAAAAACCCAAATCATCCTTTATGGTACTAATACCGTTTTAGGACGCTTATTCGATTTGGTACTTTTAGGACTTATTTTATTAAGCGTATTATTGGTCATGATGGATACCGTAGAGGGAATCAATCAAAAATACCATACACAACTTCTTATTTGCGAGTGGATAATCACAGTATTCTTTACAATAGAGTTTATTCTGCGTGTTATTTCGATACAAAAACCTGTAAAATACGTATTTAGCTTTTACGGAATTATCGATTTAATGGCGATATTACCCATGTATTTATCGATATTTTTCCCAGCCACAAATGTTTTAACCATCGTAAGAGTTTTACGATTCTTCCGATTGTTCAAGATTTTGCATATACCACAAATCTCCCAACAATCCTTACAGCTGCGGGAAGCGATGGAAGCTAGTAAAGAAAAAATCTTAGTTTTTATCTATTTCGTAGTAATTAGCGCCATAATTATTGGCTCCTTAATGTACGTAGTCGAAGGCAAAGAAAGCGGTTTTACCAGCATTCCTATGGGTATTTACTGGGCTATCGTAACCCTAACAACCGTAGGTTATGGCGATATCTCACCAGCCTCGCCATTAGGACAATTTTTAGCCTCGTTAGTAATGATAATGGGTTACGGAATTATTGCCGTTCCTACAGGAATCGTAACTGCTGAATTTGCAAAAAGCAGCCTAAAAAACAATTCTATCAGCACTAAAAAGAAATGCACAAAATGCAACTCACAAGTCCATTTTGATAATGCAAAATATTGCTACGAATGTGGCGAGACATTACCCGATAATTAATTTATGAAGCCATTTCCAGCTGTACATTACAACTCCTCCTTATATTTGCAATTTTTTTAAGGCAAAAAAGGAGCTTCGTAAAGTCGCTCTTTTATACCAAAAAAAATAAACAAATATACGTCCGGGGTTTTCATTTCCATCTGGGCTAAAAAATATGAAATACTTAATCACCATCGTCGGACCAACAGCTATAGGTAAAACAACCTTAAGCATCGCGTTAGCACAACATTTTAAATGTGAGATAATATCATGCGATAGCCGTCAGTTTTTCAAAGAAATGACAATTGGTACAGCTGTACCCAATCAAGACGAATTACAAGCCGCAAAACATCATTTTATCCAGAATATATCCATCTTCGAAAACTATACTGTAGGCGATTACGAAAAAGAAGCTATAACCAAACTAGCAGAACTATTCCAACACAATGATTATGTAATCCTTGTAGGTGGTTCAGGATTGTATGTAGATGCAGTACTAAAAGGATTTGATGAATTTCCCGAAATAGATGCTACAATACGCGAGCAAATAGCACAAGAATACGAACAAAACGGTATTACCTATTTACAAGAACAATTACAGCAACTAGACACTGCTTACTACGATAAACTAACAATCGAAAATCCGCAAACGCTGCAAAACCCGCAACGAATGATGCGTTTTGTCGAAGTATGCTTAGGTACAGGAAAACCTTATTCTTCTTTCCTAAACCAGAAAAAGAACAATCGAAACTTCACTCCTATTCTTATTGGTTTAGAAGCCGACAGAGCTGTAATTTACGACCGAATAAACCAACGCGTCGATATCATGATTAACCAAGGCTTACTAGACGAAGCACAAGGACTCTATCCTAATAAAGCGTTAAATGCGCTACAAACGGTGGGATATCGAGAATTATTCAGTTATTTTGATGAAGAATTTACGTTGCCATTTGCAATCGAAGAAATCAAGAAAAACACCCGACGCTTTTCAAAACGTCAGTTAACTTGGTTTAAGCGTAATGAAAACACAAAGTGGTTTGATTATCTCACTCCAAAAAATGAGATAATAAACTTCATCGAAGAAAGTATAAAAAAATAAGATAAAGGACTCATGCCAATCTCACCAAATTTCACGTCTGTATTAAGCAAAGACTGGGAAATCAACTTTACACAATGTACCCCAAATGGATATTTGAAATATACCGATATGTGCAATCTTTTACAACTAACAGCCGCAGCCCACTCAGAAGTTGGAGGAATTAGTTTTACAGATATGCAAGAATTCGACCAAGCTTGGGTTTTAAGCCGAATGCGTGTAGAAGTTACTGCTTTGCCTAAATGGCAAGATGTAGTAACGGTAAAAACATGGATTAATAGTCTTGAAAACTCACGTTCTGTGCGTGCATTAGAAATGTATGTAAACGGCAAAAAAATAATTGGTAGCGAGACATTCTGGGCTGTTTTTAATACCAAAGCACGTCGTCCAGAAGGATTAGCCCTTCCGTATGATCATTTTGAGTTATATCCAGATAACAGAGCCACAAAAGAAGGTTTCTCAAAGATTAATATCCATCCCGAAAAAGAATCTGTTTTTGAGAAAACAGTTTATCTATCTGACTTAGATATTGTAAATCATGCCAATAATGTAAAATATCTAGAATGGTGTTTGGATCATGTAGACCCAAAACATATTCTGAATCAAGAAATAGAAAGTTTCGAAATGAATTTCTTAAAAGAATTATCCTTAAACGATGCTGTTGTAATACACGAAAGCGAAACCGAAGAAAATACAACTTTCAGCATTACAAAAGGCGATAAATCTTGCTTTGCACTGCAACTTAACTGGAAGAAATAAGGTTTTAAAAACCTCTGTTTTTCCTATAACAGCGCACAAATCTGTCCTCCAAAGTCTTTTTTTGCCCTAGTAAGTGTGATAGATAACCATCCTAATACCTAACAGGTTTTAAAAACCTGTTAGAATAACAACATTAACTCTTCCTATTCTCAATAATAAGAATATTAACTATATCACCTCAGATAATCTGTAATTCCGTTTAATCTTCTTCTTTTTAAATTGCCTCCTGCTTTAGCTGGAGATAAAAGTTTGACAATTAATATGGCTTCTGCCGAAATAATAACAGATTTTGACTAAAGCCATTCATGTGCTTATTATGTTACTCCAGCTAAAGCTGGAGCCAATTCACAACTATAACAACAATATTTTTTTAAATTTTAATCTCAACATCATACCTACAAAGTTTTGGAAACCTTGCAGGAAATCAATCTAATTTTACTTAATCTATTTTCAGTAAGAATCTCCTAACCCTGATTGTAGTGGAAAGCATTTTGAAATAAAAAAAAGCATTTCCTGAGCAAAAACAGCGACCAACGGAAGCTCGTTTTTAATCATTGGAAATGCCTTTTTTATGAAAAATCTTGTAACGGAAAGCAGGAAATAGTTACAAAAAAAAAAGCTCCGATTTCTCGAAGCTTTTCTATTTATGCAGTTACTTTGTTTTTAACAACTAGTCTAAAACCTTCACCGTGGATGTTAAGAATTTCAACATCTTCGTCTGGTTTAAGATACTTTCTAAGTTTGGCGATATACACGTCCATACTTCTTGAAGTAAAGTAATTATCATCTCTCCAGATTTTTGTTAATGCTAATTCTCTTGGCATTAAATCATTTTCATGAAGGATTAACATTTTCAATAATTCGTTTTCTTTTGGAGATAACTTTATTGGCTCTTCATTTTCAAAAGTTAAAAATCTAAGTTTTGAATTTAAATGAAATTTACCAATGTTAAACTCAAACTGAACTTGCTCAGCTTTAGTATCAGAAGATTTTCTTTGAATAATCGCTTTGATTTTCATTAATAATACTTCTGAATCAAATGGCTTGTTCAAATAATCATCTGCTCCTGCTTTGTATCCTTTTAACACATCCTCTTTCATAGATTTTGCTGTTAAGAAGATAATAGGCACTTCGCTATTTTTCTCTCTGATTTCTTTTGCTAATGTATATCCGTCCTTATATGGCATCATGACATCAAGAATACATAAGTCGTATACGTCTTTCTTGAATTTCTCGAAGCCTTCCATTCCGTTTTTTGCCAATGTAACTTCAAAGTCATTTAGCATTAAATAGTCTTTAAGAACTGCACCAAAATTAAGGTCATCTTCTACTAAAAGAATTCTTTTATTGATATTTTCCATATTTTAATTTATTAGTGGTATTTTTATTATAAAGGTACTACCTTTCCCTTTTTCACTTTCTACATAGACTTGACCATTATGGTCTTCTACTATCCTTTTTACATATGATAAGCCCAATCCGTGGCCTTTAACATTATGTAAATCTCCCGTGTGTTCTCTGTAAAACTTCTCAAAAACTCTTTTTTGAGCCACTTTACTCATTCCTAATCCATTATCTTTTACTTTTATAAGAATCATATCTTTAATGTTCTCTGTAAAAATTTCTATTTTAGGAATACCTGGCGAATACTTTATAGCATTCTCTAAGATATTAACCAAGACGTTAGTAAAATGCACTTCATTGATTAATGCTGTCGCTCTGGCTGCATCATAATGATTTGTAATAGTACCTTGTCTATCCTCAAGAATCAAACTTACATGCTCAATGGCATCATCGATAATCCCATGGATTTCGGTTGGTTCTTTGTTAATATCCAATTCACTTTTCTCTAATTTAGAGATTCGCAATACATTCTCTACTTGAGCATGCATACGTTTATTCTCATCTCGTATCATCTGAAGGTACCTAAAGACCTTCTCCTTATCTTCGATTATTTTAGGATTTTTAATGGCATCCAAAGCCAGATTTATTGTTGCAATTGGAGTTTTAAACTCATGCGTCATATTATTTATAAAATCTGTTTTAATTTCAGATATATGTTTCTGACGTATTAACTGATTTAAAGCACTTGTATAAGCAATTATAATAATAAGCGTAAAAATGATTGACAATATGGTTATACTTACCAACTCTGAGAGTAAAAATTTCTTCTTGTGAGGAAATGTTACCGATAACTCATATTTGTTATTCCCTTCATTATCTGCAAAAATCGGTATCGAGTAGGTTGATTCTTTATCATATTTAAATCCATCTGATTTAATTTTGGTAGCAATACCACTACTATAAATACCAAACTCGAATTTTGTTTTTACACCATATTCTTCTAATTCTTTTTTTAGAAGCTTTTGCAGCTTCTCTTTGGTGATCCTTTCATTAATTGGCATTGCCGAAGCTATGTCTTTAAAGAATATCTCAAATTGTGCATTATCTAAAACATCCAGATTTCCTGATTTTTCAATCTTTACATCTGGTATTATACTTTGCTGTAACGAATTATCTATACTGTTATTATTATAAACTTCGGTTGTACGCTTAGAATTAAAATTCTTAAACCTTTCGCTACTAAATTTCTTATCAAAGAACGAGCCATTTATATTATAATCTTCTGATATAATACTATTTGAATATACAATTGTTTTATTTGTTCTAGGATTTTTTTGAACGTAATAAAATTCTAACAAATCATTTTTTTGCGGTACTTTTCCTGTACTATCTTTATAATGATTGTATTTATCATAGAAACTATAGGCTTCTTGCTGTTGTAGCTTATCGGCTACATTTCCAATAACTTGTTTGACATGAAACTTAAACTGTTCGTCATTATTTTTAAACGAAGAAGTAAACCAATAAACCTGAACAAGAATTATCCCAATTAGGGATAAACTCATTAACAAAACAAGAATTCTAAAAAACAATTTATTCATCGAAACAAAATTAATATTTTAACAATATACTAAATAATACATTAACCAAATATTAACATTTAAGAGTGATTTTGTTTAATATTTAAAATTTTAAGAATTTTAACAACTTCCTCCTTTGCAATTTTAAGATTCAAATTATGAATAATATAATTACTATTGGCTAAACGTTGTTCATCATTCCATTGCATATTCATTCGTTTTAAAACATGTTCGCGAGTAGTTTTATCGCGATTCATTACCCTCTCAATTCTGGTTTCCTGGGGTGCGGTAACCGTAATTATAATGTCACATTCTTTATAACGCCCACTTTCAAACAAAATTGCTGCTTCGTAGATTATATAAGGCTCTTTTTTATGTTTTAGTAACCAATTTTCAAAATCTGTTTTTACTGCAGGATGCACAATTGCATTAAGTAATGCTAATTTATCTGCATTATTAAAAACAATATCAGCCAATTTGGCTCTATTTAATGTATTATCATCAAAAATTTCAGCACCGAAAGTTTTACGAATAGCGGCAACTATTTCATCGGACTGCATTACTTTTTTAGCCTCATCATCGGCAATATAAACAGGTATTCCCATTTCTGCAAAATATCCTGCAATGGTAGTTTTACCGCTACCAATACCTCCTGTTAAGCCAATTACTTTTGTCATATTAAATCTTAAAAAATAATCCTGGGAATGCTTCTTGTGGTTTTTTCTTTAAGATAATTATCTTAATAAACGACTCTAAAAAACCGATTCCATAACCATAAAATTGCTTCCAAACCGCAATAACTGATAAATAACCAATTTTTAAACTCTTGTTTTGAATTGTCGATACTATAAAAATTATGATAAAATAAACAAAATACAATTGCAATAATATATCAATATTAAAAATCAGCAATATAACTGCCAAAACTAGTCCTAAAATAAAGGCTGTTGGGAAGAAAAAAGTCAGTTTGTTGTATTGTGGATACCAACTATTAAGTATCGGTCTGGCTTTACCAAATTTATTGACCTGAATAGAAAATTTATCCCAATCGATTCTTCGTTTATGATATACATATGCTTTAGAAAAAAGTCTGGTTTCGAAACCTAAATTCCATAACCGTATAGATAAGTCTGGATCCTCTCCGGGATGAATATTCCCAAATCCTTTTGATGCTTCAAATCCTTTTCGGGATAATCCCATATTAAAGCTTCTTGGCTGAAACTTTCCTATCTTTTCTGATCCTCCTCTTATTCCTCCTGTTGTAAGGAAAGATGTCATAGCAAAATTAATTGCTTTCTGGATATTCGAGAAACTAGCTAATGCTCTATCAGGCCCACCAAAACAATCTACATAATCCTCTCTTAGTGCTTTATCTACTTCTGATAAATAATCTGGCGGAATAATACAATCTGAGTCAAAAATGATAAAATAATCACCTAGTGCTTTGCGCATTCCAAAATTTCTGGAATCTCCAGGTCCTGAATTTTCTTTAAAATAATATGAGATATTTAATTTATCTTGAAATTTCTGAACCACATCATCACATGGCAAAGTTGAGCCATCTTCTACAAGCACAATTTCAAAAGGTTCTTTATATTCAGATAATAGTAAGCTTTCTAATAGCTCTTCAACTTCGTCAGGACGATTATACACTGGTATAATTAAAGAAAACACCATAATTAGGTATGTGGTATTAAGGTAGTATTTGTTTTAACTGTAAAATTTTAACAAAGATAAGTTATATCCATAAAAAAACCATCAACTTTGGGTTGATGGTTTTAAATAATTATATAAATTCAGTTGAATTATTTGATACTTTCTATATCAACTACTTCATTTGTGTCTGCTTTGTAATCTACTCCTTCAAATTCAAATCCAAATAGGTTCAAGAAGTCATTTCTGTATCCAGCTAAATCACCAATTTCTGGTAATGTTTCTGTAGTTGCCTCTAACCATAGCTTAGCTACTTTTTCCTGAACATCATCACGCATTTCCCAATCATCGATACGGATTCTTCCTTTATCGTCTGTAGGAATTGGTTGTCCTGTATATAATCTATCTTGGAATAAACGCTGAATTTGCTCAATACAACCTTCATGAAGTCCTTCAGCTTTCATGATTTTATATAATAATGATATATATAAAGGAATAACTGGAATTGCTGAACTCGCTTGTGTAACTAAAGCTTTATTTACCGAAACGTATGCTTTACCGTCTAAATCTTTTAAACTATCTGTAATAGCAAATGCTGTAGCCTCTAAATGATCTTTAGCACGACCGATAGTTCCTTTACGGTAAACTGCTTCGGTTAGTGATGGCCCGATGTAAGAATAAGCAACTGTTGTAGCTCCAGGAGCTAATAAGTTTTCTTTTTTCAATGCATCCATCCACATAGACCAATCTTCACCTCCCATTACTGCAACAGTATTTTCAATCTCTTCTTCTGTACATGGCTCAATAGAAACCTCTGTTACTTTTCCTGTATGAAAATCAACCGTTTTGTTTGTAAATGTCTTTCCGATTGGTTTTAAAACTGAACGATGTAATATTCCTGTTACAGGATGCTGACGTACTGGAGACGCTAAGCTATAAATAACTAAATCAATCTGACCTAAATCAGCTTTAATCAAGTCTAATGTTTGTTGTTTGATTTCATTAGAGAAAGCATCACCATTGATACTTTTTGCATATAATCCTGCTTTGTGAGCTTCTGTTTCAAAAGCTGCTGAGTTATACCATCCTGGAGAAGCTGTTTTTCCTTCAACTGGTGGTTTTTCAAAAAACACTCCAATTGTAGCAGCGTTAGATCCAAATGCGCTTGTAATTCTAGATGCCAATCCAAAACCTGTTGATGCTCCAATTACTAATACTTTTTTAGCACCTTCAATTGGTCCTTTAGATTTTATATATTCTATTTGATTTTTTACATTTTGCTCGCATCCTTTTGGGTGTGATGTCAAACAAATAAATCCTCTCATTCTTGGTTCTATAATCATAATTTGGAACTGTTTTTTATTTTTATTTTATAAAATGATGGTATTTTAACTACCGATTTTCACTTGGTAAAACTGATTAATTTAATTGACAAATATAATTCATTTTTTTAGTTAAGCAAGGCTTTAGCATGATTTAAAGCCGAATCAGAAACGACTGAACCTGATAACATTTGTGCAATTTCCTGAATGCGTTCTTCTTGCGACAGCAGCTTTAATTCTGATTGCGTATCATCATCTACCGTTGATTTAAACACTTTAAAATGAGACTCCCCTTTGGCAGCAATTTGCGGTAAATGTGTTATTGCAAAAATTTGCATTTGCTGACTCATCTCTTTCATTATCTCTCCCATTCTTACGGCTATCTCTCCCGAAACACCAGTATCGATTTCATCAAAAATTAATGTTGGCAATTTAGAATATTGTGCCAAGATTGCTTTTACTGCGAGCATAATACGCGACATCTCTCCTCCTGAAGCAACTTTCTTAAGCAATCCGAAATCAGTTCCTTTGTTAGCAGAGAATAAAAACTGAAGTTCATCTTTTCCATTCGGGAAATATGTTTCTCCATAATTAATATCAATTTTAAAACGAACATTTGGCATTCCTAATGTTTCTAATATTGTTATTAATTTATCTGACAATAATGGAACTGCTGCAATTCTGTTTTCGTGAATTTTATTTGCAAAAGCATCTAAATCAATTGTTTTTTGCTCTATTGAAGTGGTAAGTTTTGCTATTTCTTCTTCAATATTACCTAATTCCAGAACTGAATTTTCTAGTTTGGTTTGAATTTCAATTAAATCATCGACTGTAGCAACTTGATGCTTTTTTTGCAAATTATAAATAACCTGCAATTTCTGGCTAATAAAATCAAGCTGAGCAGGATCATTTAATAATTTTTCTGATGCTTTTTGCAATTCACCGGAAACATCATCAAACTCGATTGCTAGACTTGTTATTCTCTCAAAAAAAGCTCCATATTCTGTCGAGAAAGTAGCAATTTTATGTAACGAAGCTTTTATTTCATTTAGATTTTGGATTACTCCAAATTGTTCTTCATTGGCTATAGCCAAAGATTTATCTAATGATTCTTTGATAATCTCAACATTGTTAAGCTTCTCAAATTCTTCTTCTAATTCTTCTTGCTGTCCTGATTTTAATTGTGCGGCAACTAATTCGTTTAACAGGAAAGTATTATATTCTTGCTCTTTGGCAGATTCGCTTTGTTTTTTAAGAAGGGAAATCAGCTTTGTTTTATCTGATTTATATTTCTTTAAAACATTTTGATAATCTGCAATAACACCAAAATTATCAGCAATTGCATCTATAATCTGAAATTGCACACTTTCTTCCGAAAGCTCTTGGGTTTGCTGTTGCGAATGAATATCTATTAAATATAAACTCAATTCTTGTAATTCCTGAAGATTTACTGGACTATCATTTATAAAAGCACGCGATTTCCCAGAAGGTAAAATTTCACGTCTTATTATAGTATCATCTTCATAATCTAAATCATTGGCTTCAAAAAAAGCTTCGAGATTATATTTAGAAATTTTAAAATGTGCTTCGATAACACATTTTTCTTCTTTATTTTTCAATGAAGTCAAATCGGCTCTTTTACCTAAAACCAAGCCCAATGCACCTAATATTATCGACTTTCCTGCTCCTGTTTCACCAGTGATTATAGAAAAGCCTTTTGAAAAATCAATTGATAATTTTTCGATCAGTGCATAATTTTTTATTGACAATGAAGTAATCATATCTCTTTTGTAATATAAGTTTTGGAAATAAGCAACCTTAATAAGTGTGCTTAAAATTTAATCTGTGACCATTTAGCAGAGTTCATTGGCGAAACTCTATTTAAATTCTCTACTAAATCTGTTATAGGAACACTTGGTCCTCCTGAAAATATAGATACAATTTCATCTGATTTAGCATCAAAAAAGACACGTGTTAGAAAAGCATTTGGTTTTGTTGCATTTAGTTTTCCTATAAGCAATAATGAAGCTTTAATTTTTTCTTTTGCCAATTTTAAATCCTGATTCATTACATCTAAACCGGTATGATACCCGTAAACACACTGTCTTAAGTCATTATATGTTGGCGAAAGCATATCATTAATCAAGAAATAACGATTTTGTACTCCATCTGCCTGACTCCATCCTTTGTAACCTCCTTGTTGTGCTACATTGGCAATACTTTGCGCAGTCTCAAAAAAAGGATTCCCTAATGCTGGCATAAAAGTATCTGCATCCATCCCTAAAATCATGTAGCTATAAAAAGTCATTATAGATACTAGATTAGATTCGAAAACATTTGGATTGTACAATAAATTTTCAAATTCTGTATATCTAAAACTTAAATCCTTATCATTAAAATTGAACACTGGAGACGAGTAAGTAGAATTATAAATTAATCGAGATGATTGTATTTGTATAGTACCCGAAAACTGATCTGAGTTATTTGATGTAATTGTTATATACATCGAGCAGTTTATTTTTTCATTTTGTTTTAACAAACTTCCTGTCCAATCTGTATTATTGACAAATTCACTCAATGCTGTCTGCAGTGTTTTAAAAACTTGCTGATTGGCATTAGGAAGCATTTGCGAATTTACGGTTACCGTACAATTTAACTGTTGTGCCTGCGTAAGGCCAATAGTTAAAAACAACAAAAAAGTAAGTATTTTATTCATGAAAATGCTTTATCACCTTATTTAAAATATCAGTTGCAACTGCTTCTTTGGTTTTTAATTCCATTGGTTCGACCGTGAAAGCCTTATCAATAAAGGTTACTTTGTTCGTTCCCCCACCAAAACCTGCTCCTTTATCCTGTAAAGAATTTAGAACTATCAAATCTAAGTTTTTTTTCTGGATTTTCAGCTTTGCATTCTCAATTTCATTTTCAGTTTCTAAAGCGAATCCAATTAAAAATTGTTTTTCTTTTATTTCACCTAATGACAATAAGATATCTTTTGTTTTCTCCAGCTCGATTGTAAAATCTTCTGAAGCTTTTTTTATTTTTTGTAATGCAACTGTTTTCGGTCTATAATCCGCAACTGCCGCAGCTGCAATTGCAACGTCAACATTTGAAAAATACTCATGACATGCATCATACATTTCTTGTGCCGATGTTACCGAAATTACTTTTACTGATGTGTTTGTTACTTTGCAATTTGTAGGTCCCGCAACAAGAACAACCGAAGCTCCTAAGTTTGCAGCTTCTGATGCAATATCAAAGCCCATTTTACCCGAGGAATGGTTTCCTATAAAGCGCACCGGATCTATTGCTTCGTATGTTGGACCAGCCGTTATTAGAAACTTTTTACCTTTAAGAGGTAATTTGCTTTCTAAATCAGCTTCTAAAAATGCAATAATATTTTCTGGTTCAGCCATACGACCTTCTCCAGACAATCCACTAGCCAACTCTCCGCTTTCAGCTGGAATAATAGTGTTTCCAAACTGTTTTAATAATGAAAAACTCGCTAATGTCGAGGGATGTTTATACATATCCAAATCCATTGCTGGCGCAAAGTAAACTGGACATTTTGCCGATAAATAAGCTGCTATCAATAGATTGTCGCAAGTACCATTTGCCATTTTAGACATCGTATTTGCGGTAGCTGGAGCAATAATCATCAAATCGGCCCAAAGTCCTAATTCGACATGATTGTTCCATTTTTCATTTTCATCTTCTTGATTAAAGAAAGAAGAATGTACTGGATTTTTTGATAAGGTTGATAACGTAAGTGGCGTTACAAAATCCTTAGAAGCAGGTGTCATGATTACTTGAATCTCGGCACCTGCTTTTATAAAAAGTCGTACTAATGATGCTGTTTTATAGGCTGCAATTCCACCAGAAACTCCTAGTAAAATTTTCTTACCGTTTAAAACTGACATGGTACTATATTATTTATTTGAATTTCTGTGGTATGTTTTACCGTCTAACCATTCTTGAACTGCTAAAGCGTGTGGTTTAGGCAATTTTTCGTAAAATTTAGAAACTTCGATTTGTTCTTTGTTCTCGAAAACTTCTTCAAGACTGTCATTATAGGTAGCAAATTCTTCTAACTTTTCAGTCAATTCCTTTTTAATTTCAGAATTAATTTGATTTGCTCTTTTAGCCATAATAGTTATTGCCTCATACACATTACCTGTAGGCTCTTCAATAACCGTTTTATTGTAGGTAATTGTATTTACTGGAGCATTCGTCTTTTTTAAATCCATGACTTTATTTTATTTAGTAAAATTTTGTAACTCTTTTTCAACTCTCTCATTCATCTCATCAGCTTTCACTTTGTAATGAGTATCACTTTTATATTTCATTAAATTAGAATATGCAGTTTTAGCTACTTTTAAACGGTCTTCCATTTTAGCTGAAATACTGTTGATTGCTAACTGATATGCTGAATCAAACTTATAATACAATGCATCTTCTTTGAATTCTGTTCCTGGATATTCTCCAACAAAATTATCAAATGCTACTATTGCCGATTTAAAATCTGAAATAGTATTATATCCTTTTGCATTTTCATATGCTTTTTTCTCCAATTTAGTAGTTAACACTTTAAGACTTGCATTTGCCTCTACTATATATTTTGAATTTGGATAGTTATCTATAAAAGCTTGCAATTTATCTATTGCTTTATTAGTATCTGTTTGATCTAAACTATATACTGGCGATAACATCGAATAACTTTTTGCTCCTAAATAAGCAGCTTCTTCTACTTTTTCACTTCTTGGATATCCAGAAACAAAACTTTCGAATTGATACCCTGCTAAATAATACTGTTTTGTTTTATAATAGGATTGAGAAAACATATAAAACAATTTCTCTGCCTGAGGTTTTCCTCTATATGACGCTGCTAGTTGCTCAAACAAACGGATTGCCTTGGTATACTTTCCAGCATCGTACATTTTTGTTGCAATTTCAAATTTTGCTGCTACATCATCATTTTTTAGTGCTTTTTGATAATCACTACAAGAACAAAAAAGAACAACTACAAACAATACAGATATTATTTTTTTCATTTTTTTACTTTTATTATGATCCCCAGGATATTTATACCCAAGTAAAACCACACCGAAGTTTCGGTGGCAAATTTAGTTATTAATTTAGCTACTACAAAATATTTTTTTGGTATAATAAAATACCGCGTTTTTATTTTTATTTAATGCTTTTTTTAACAAATTCATCTATACGATTTGCAAGTGATTCATCGGCCGCAACAAGTGGTAATCTTACGATATTCTCAGCAATACCTAGTGATTTAAATACTTGTTTGATTCCTGCCGGATTCCCTTGCTCGAAAATCATATCGATACAATCTGATAAAAAGTATTGTGTTTTAAACGCTTCGTTTACTTTTCTATTCAATCCTAAACGAATCATTTCTGAAAATTCTTTCGGAAAACCTTGCCCAATAACTGATATAACACCTGAACCTCCTGCTAAAATTATTGGCAAAGCTATCATATCATCTCCTGATATAACGAGAAAATCGCTTGGTTTATTTTTAAGCAATTGCATTGCTTGCACCAAATCGCCTGCAGCTTCTTTTATAGCAACTACATTTGCAAAATCATTTGCCAAACGTATAACTGTTGATGGTAACATATTACTAGATGTTCTTCCTGGAACATTATATAATATTACTGGTATTGGCGATGCTTCGGCAATAGCCTTAAAATGCTGATAAATTCCCTCTTGTGTAGGTCTATTATAATAAGGTGACACTGACAATATTGCTTCAAAAGCTGAAAAATCTCTAGTTTTTAATTCTCCAACAATTTCCATTGTATTATTCCCTCCTACACCTAATACTAAAGGCAATCTTCCTTTATTTGCATTAATAACTGTAGTGATAACAAGCTCCTTTTCGTCTTTAGTTAATGTTGCATTTTCTGCAGTTGTACCCATAACTACAAGATACTCAACCCCTCCATCTACAGAAAAATTAACTATTCTTTGTAATGCTTCTGTATCAATTGAAAAATCTTCTTTAAAAGGAGTCACTAGTGCAACGCCTGTCCCTATTAATGATTGCATATTAGATTGTATTTGGTTTAATGTTTTTTAAATATTTAAATAATTCATTCACGAAAATTTTATATTCCCGAACATTGGTATCAATCATCAATCGATTTAATCTTTTATCTATTGATGCGAAACCAACTTTGAACCTGGCATTTGAATTTTGTGTTAGGAGCATCAGCATCACTTTTTCGATATCATAATAACTTATTAATAAATCGAATTTTTCGTTTACAAAGTCTTTTAAAAACCCCTCAGTAATCTCTCCATTCCAATTAAGATGATCAATCCCAAAAGTTGGACAAGAATACGTCTCTTTTTTATTGAATTTGTCTTTATAAACAATAATTTTGATGTTCTTTTTCTCAATTCCTTTTGATACCAATTCGGCCAGCAAAGCTTCTTTTTCTGAAAAATGACTTTCATCTATAAGTAAACCAACCTTTTGTATATCATTAGTAAACGCACCGTTTTTTACATTATTAAGATTTTTCTTTAACGATTTTTTTACAAAAAAAACCTTTGTATAATTTAAAAACATAGTACTTTTACTAGATTACAAAATTAATTATTTAAGTCGCATTTAAGATGGTAAAACTAAAAAAGTATAACGGATTTTTAAAACTTTTTGTTATATTCTTAACACTTTTTTTTGGAGTTTCTTGTAGCAAACAAACTTATCAAGTTTCTAAAATTGAAGGTAAATTAATTCCTATTACAAGTACTCAAAATCAAACTCCTGAGATTGAGAATTTTATTAAGCCTTACAGAGAGCACATTAATAAAGATTTAGATAGTGTGCTTGCTTATTGTCCTCAAACACTGGACAAAAGCACTGGTAAATGGCAAACAACTATTGGTAACTTAATGGCTGATGTATGTCTGCAAAGAGGTGATTTAGTTTTTAAAGCCAGAGAGAAAAAAGATATTGATATCTGTTTTCTTAATCATGGTGGGATTCGAGCAATTCTTCCTAAAGGGAATGTTACTGCTAGAAATGCATTTGAAATTATGCCTTTTGAAAACAGCCTGGTTGTTATGGCTCTAAAAGGAGAGCAAGTGTTAGAAATGGTTACTTATTTTATTGGTGAAAAGAAACCTCACCCTCTTTCTGGAATGACTTTTACTATAACTAAGAATAATACAGCAACAAATGTTTTAGTTCAGGGTAAACCTATCGAAAAAGACAAAGTTTATTATGTTGCTACAAATGATTACTTAGCAAATGGTGGTGACAATATGAACTTCTTTAAAAAGAGTGTTCAGAAATATGATTTAAATTACAAACTACGAGACATTCTTATTGATTATTTTAAATCTGTTGATACAATTCCGGTTCCTACTGATATCCGAGTTACACAAGAGTAAAATAAACGATTAAAAAATATTTAAGAACTTTGGGTTCAAGCGTTTTACCGCAAAATAAATTAAAATGAAAAGAAGAGATTTTATTGAAAAAACCGCTGCTAGTACAGCATTATTGAGTTTGGGTTTATCTATGAGTAGTTTTACATCATCAAATGTAAAAAAGATAACTATATTACATACCAATGATGTTCACAGTCATATTGACCCTTTTCCTGCTGATGATCCTCGCAATGCAAATATGGGTGGCGTGTCTAGACGTGCTGCTTTGATTGATGTAATTCGTAAAGAAAATCCAAACGTTCTTTTGTTGGATGCTGGTGATATTTTTCAGGGAACTCCTTACTTTAACTATTATGGTGGTGAATTGGAGTTTAAATTAATGAGCATGATGAAATATGATGCATCTACTATTGGTAATCATGATTTTGATAATGGTTTAGATGGATTATATGCACAAATGCCTCATGCAAAGTTTGAGTTTATCTCTTCTAACTACGATTTTAAAAATACTGTAATGGACGGGCTTGTAAAACCGTACAAGATTTTTAATAAAGATGGTATTAAAATAGGTGTTTTTGGTTTAGGAATTCAACTTGATGGCTTGGTAGATAAATTAATGTATAAGGAAACTGTATACAACGATCCTGTTGAAACAGCTACTGATATGGTTCGCATTCTTAAGAAAGAACAAAAATGTGATTTAGTAATTTGTTTATCGCATTTGGGTTATAAATATCGCGATGATGCCGCTAAAATCTGTGATTTAAAATTAGCTGAATTAACTCAGGATATCGATTTAATTATTGGTGGACACACTCATACCTTTCTAGATAAGCCTACTGTTGTAAAAAACAAAGCGGGTCAAGATGTATTGGTTAATCAGGTGGGTTGTTACGGAATTAATTTAGGTAGAATTGATTTCTATCTTAATAATGATAAAACAAAATCAGCTCAAGGAAAATCTATTATTGTTTAACTTTAATATTTTCAATTCTTTTCTGGATAAAATATTTTACCATAAAATAATAGGACAACATTTGGGTTGCATCTCTTATTAACGCCAAAACTACTGAATGATCAAAGGATTGGTTAAAAATAAAAAAGATGTCTGAGAAGATAAAGCAAGTTGTCATCAAGGTTATTAAAAGGGTTATATAAGTACCTTTGGTTATGTAACTAATAAATGAGACACAACCTAACACACTCAACACAATACCGTATATGGTATATATGAAATGATTTTCGCTTACTTTCTCATATTGTAAGCCAAGAACGGATACTAAAAGGTATATAATAAATAAAACGACTATTGCTATTGGCAAATAGTCGTTTTTTCTTAATTTTATTTTTCGATAATCATCTATTATTAGTCTTAACAATAACAAGTAAACTAATAGAAATGAGAAAAGAGACCCCAACTCTGAAGCTTCTACCTCCATTAAATTAAATACTTCTCCGATAAAACAAAACGCAAAAATAAATCCCTGAATTATATCTATCTTATAATTGGTCGTAATAAGATAATATATAAATATTGAAGGCACTACTATTGCCTTTGCGTACATACCAACGAAATCTTGCTCTAAGAAATCAAAGATAATGGTTAATATTAATGCTAAGAAGTAAAGAATTAATGATGGTGTATTAGCTTTCATTTAATTTAGTTATAAAATCATCTTCTGAAATTATAGGGATATTCAGTTTATTAGCTTTTTCTAATTTAGCTGGTCCCATATTTTCGCCGGCAACAACAAAATCAGTTTTGGCAGAAATTGAACTTCCTACTTTACCTCCATTATCTTCGATCGTTTTTTTGATATCATCTCTTGAAAATTTAGAGAATACACCCGAAACAACAAAAGTCTTTCCTTCAAATTTGGTAGTTGCATTTGGATTGATTTTTTCGATAATCTCAAATTGCACTCCATAACTTTTTAAGCGCTCAATGATTCTCTTATTTTCATCGTTCTCAAAAAATTCGATTACGCTTTTTGCAATACGCTCTCCTATTTCATCTACTAGAACCAAATCCATTAAAGTGGCTTGGCTCAATGCATCGATATTTTTGTAATGCTTAGCTAATTTCTTGGCTACTGTTTCTCCTACAAATCTAATTCCAAGTGCAAACAAAACACTCTCAAATGGGATTTTTTTAGAATTCTCTACTCCTTTCACCAGGTTTTCTGCCGATTTTTGAGCCATTCTCTCTAAAGGTAGAATCTGCTCTACTGTTAACTCGTATAAATCGGCGTAATTATGAACTAACCCATTATTAAAAAGTAACGCTACGGTTTCTCCTCCAAGTCCTTCAATATCCATTGCTTTTCTTGAAATATAATGCTGGATTCTTCCTATAATCTGTGGTGGACATCCATAAAAATTAGGGCAATAATGATTTGCTTCTCCTTCTGACCTAACTAATTCGGTATTACATTCCGGACAATGTGTAATATATTTTGTAGGTTCGGCATTTGCAGGTCGCTGTGTTAGATCGACTGCGATGATTTTCGGAATTATTTCCCCTCCTTTTTCTACAAAAACGGTATCATTTATTCTAATATCTAATTTTTCTATTTGGTCGGCATTATGCAAAGAAGCTCTTTTTACAATTGTTCCCGCCAATTGTACTGGCTCTAAATTTGCAACTGGGGTAATTGCTCCTGTTCTTCCTACTTGATACGAAATCGAGTTTAACTTGGTCGAAACCTGCTCTGATTTGAATTTATATGCTATTGCCCAACGAGGTGATTTTGATGTATAGCCTAACTCTTCCTGGTGCTGAATGCTATTTACTTTTATTACTACTCCATCGGTTTCATAAGGTAACTCATGACGATGTACATCCCAATAATCTATAAAGTCAAATACTTCTTGTAAATTATTTGCTAGTTTAGCTTCTACAGGTACTTTAAATCCCCATTTTCTTGCTAGTTCCAAACCTTCATACTGTGATGAGAAAGGCAGATTATTTCCTGTTACAAAATAAAGCAAACATTCTAATGGTCTTTTGGCAACCTCTGCACTATCTTGTAATTTTAAACTTCCTGAAGCTGTATTTCTCGGGTTCGAATAGGGTGTTTCTCCTATTTCGATTAGATCCTGATTCATTTTTTCGAATCCTGCAAATGGTAAAATTATTTCGCCACGAATTGCAAAAACTGGTGGATAGTTCCCTTTTAATTGTAACGGAATCGACTTTATGGTTTTGATATTATTGGTTACATCATCTCCCTGAAATCCGTCTCCTCGAGTAACTGCACGTTTTAATTTTCCGTTTTCGTAAGTAATACTTATCGAAGCTCCATCGTATTTTAATTCGCAAGTATATTGTAATTCAACATTTCCTAATACTTTTTGAACTCTAGTTTCCCAATCTACCAGATCTTCTTTTGAATAGGAGTTATCTAATGAATACATACGATATTCATGGGCAACTGTCTGGAAATTTTTGGTTACTGTACCTCCTACTCGCTGTGTTGGCGAATTCTCATCAAAAAATTCTGGATGCTGCTCTTCTAATTCCTGAAGTTGCTTTAATTTCAAATCAAATTCATAATCTGATATTGTAGCATTATCGAGTACATAATAATTGTAATTATGCACGTTTAGTTCATCTCTTAAAGCTTGTATGGAATCCTGAATATTCATATTTTATTATAATTCGATTGTCTTTTATTATCCTAAAAAAGTTTGTCTAAAATAGACATTCAAAAGTATAATTAAAAACAAAAAAACCACTCTTTTAAGAATGGTTTTCACAAAGTTTTTTGAACATTATTTTTCTATTACAATAAAATCTGAACGTCTGTTGGCAAGATGTTCTGCTTCAGTACATTTTACACCATTACTGCATTTGTTTACCAATCGACTTTCTCCATAACCTATTGCACTTGCAATTCTTGAAGATTCAATACCTTTAGAGAGAATATAAGTCTGGGTAGATTTAGCTCTTGCGTCTGAAAGCTTCATATTATAAGCATCTTTTCCTCTGGAATCGGTATGTGATTCTATTTTTATTTTAATCTTAGGGAATTTTTGCATCACAAATACAACTTTATCCAATTCGGCTGCAGCTTGAGGATTTATATTTGATTTATCGTAATCGAAGAAAATAGGGTTAATATCAACTTTTTCAACACCATCTTTTTTCACAACTAAATCATCATAATTACTAAGATAAAAGTTAACATCTTTTATTTCGGCATTATTATCTTTTGTGGTTTCAATAAATTTTTCGTCTCCGCTAAAGTTTGGTTTATTGGCCGTCATTTTTATTCGTTTATTACACGGAACTCCCAAGGTATAATTTCCGTCAGCATCCGTTTTTGTTTCGGAAACAACTGCATCATAAACATCATATGCTATAATAAATGTATCACTTATACCTTTTTTGTCTTTGGTATTTATTGCTTTACCAGAAACGAGTTGATTACAGATTGGTTTTCCTTTTGTAAAATAATAAATATCATCATCTCCTTTTCCTTGAGCACGATTTGAGGATATATATCCGTAATTTTCTTTAGGATCTATTACAAATGAAAAATCATCTTTATTACTATTTATAGGTGCTCCTAAATTTCTAGGAACTGAAAAATTTAATCCATCTGATAATTTACTCTCATATACATCTAAATCGCCTAAACCATAATGTCCATCTGAAGAAAAATAAAGTACTCCATTTCTAAAAAAAGGAAAAACATCATTACCCAGAGTATTAATAGTTGGTCCTAAATTTTGTGGAGAACTCATTGTTCCATCATCGGCTATTCTTACTACATACAAATCAGTTTCTCCGTATCCTCCTGGCATATCCGAAGCAAAAAATAACATTTTACCATCATCACTTAAATAAGGGTGCCCTACTGAATATTTATCGCTATCGAAGAATACTTTTTCGGTTCTAACCAATTTGTTATCTTCTATTGTTCCTTTTATAATTTGAAAATTATTGACTCTGGATTCATCTATCACCAATTTATTTTTTTTAAGAATATTGGTTGTGTAATACATCGTTTTCCAATCTGGGCTAAACGTTGCAGTTGCCTCATGATACTTAGACATTACGTTTGGAATAAAAAGTACTTCATTAAATAAATTACCATCAATTGCACTTCTTTCGGCTACATATAAATTCAGGAAAGGTTGCTTGTTCCAATTGTATAGTTTTTTATCAAAATTACCTGTATCTCTCGCTGATGTAAATACTATTTTATCTCCATAAAAAGTAGCTCCAAAATCAGATTTATCTGTATTGATATCAATATTTTTTATGACATAAAGTGATTTAGCTTTTGATAAACTGTCTAATAATTTCTTTTGATAAACATATCTGTCTATTTCTTTTTGGTCTCCTTTTTTATTTAAGTATTCTTTGGTTATTTTATCGGCATTATCATAATCCATAACTCCTTTCATGGATTGGATATATCTTAGATAATAGATATCGGATAGGTTATCACCTTGAATTTCATATAACTTTTGATACCATTTTAATGCATTTCGATTATCTGAAATAAAATAATACGAGTCGGCTGCATTCTTTAACGTTTGAACTGATGGTTTGTTTATTTTTTGCAAACACTCTTCATATGCTTTTGCGGCGTCTGTATAGGAGTAGTTTTTAAATAAAGCATCTGCTTTTTTTAAATTTGTTTGCGCTAAAACTGATACAAAGCAAAATAACAAACTAAGTATATAGATTTTTTTCATAGGTCAGGTTTTAAAAGAATCTTGGAGATTTGATTTTACTTGGATCTTTATGAAATTGATAACGCAAAATGAATTCATGAGAACCATCATTGTATTTATTCAAATTGGTTACGGTATAATCATATGAATATCCGATGTAAAAACTTGGTGAAATTTGAAATCCTGCCAATGCACTAACTGAATCATCAAAGCGATAGGATACTCCTAACACTACTTTTTCCTGAATCATAAAATTAGCAGAAAGATCTACTGACATTGGAGCTCCACTTACCAGTTTGGCTAAAAATGCAGGTTTGAATTTTAAACTCGGACTCAAATCAAACACATAACCTCCCATAAAGTAATAATGCAATCTATCATAATCTATCGATTCCTGTATATCATTATAATAGTCACTTCTTATAAAACTCGGAACTGATGCTCCCGCATACCATCTATCGGTATAGTAATATACTCCTGCTCCTATTGAAGGCTTAATAACATTATTTATGTTGGTGTTTAATAATGCATCATTACCATCATAATATCGCCCTTTTGACCAGTCTATGTTCATCATTCGCATTCCTGCTCTTAACCCAAATGCTAATCTTTTTTCATAGCCTAATGGTAAGGAATATGAAAAATTACCATCTAGATACAGTTCATTTGATGGTCCTAGTTTGTCATTGACCACGCTTAAACCTAAACCTATTTTTTCATTTCTCAAAGGTGATTGTACAGAAAGTGATTGTGTTTGAGGCGCACCATCTATACCGACCCATTGTGATCGATGTAATAATACTGCCTCCAAGTATCCTGTAGAACCTGCATAAGCTGGATTAATAACCATTGTGTTGTACATATACTGTGTATATTCTGGATCTTGTTGCGCATTTGCAAGGAATGATACAAACCCGCAAAATATTAAAAAATAGGACTCTATAAATTTTACACTTAGTTTCATACTATAACTATTTAGTCAGTTAATTTAATTTGATGATTTATGTTTTACAGGAGGTTATCTAATAATAGATAACCAACCTGTTTTAACTATTCCATCTGCACCAATGTCTAGAACATAATAATATGTACCTGCTGGTAATTTATCTCCTTTATTAATTGCGCCCGAAACATTTGCCATTCCGTCCCAATCATTATTATAGTGGTCTTGTTTATAAACCAATGATCCGTATCTGTTATAAACGTTTAAACTATTGTTTGGATAATTTTCGATACAATCGATTTTGAAAACATCATTTGCACCATCGTTGTTCGGAGTAAACTCATTATAAACCACTAAGCATACAGGTGTTACTGAGACTTCTCCTTTATTATTTGTTGTATCCGAATCTATTGGATTTGAAATAACAATCGAAGCTACATTTAAGTAATTTCCTGTTGGCAATACTTGAACAACTACAGTAAGTACTGCGCTTTCATTAGCATTTAAGACTGGAATATTCCATGCTCCTGTTAAATTACTATATGTTCCAGTAGTAGTTTGTGCACTTATAAAATCATATCCTGTTGGCAAAATTTCACTAACTACTGTATCTATAAAGTTTCCTGATCCTACATTATTTACTGTTACAGTAAAAGTTACTTTATCATTAATGTTAGGAGTTGGATTGTCTACCGTTTTGCTCATTGTAATATCTGAACAAGTTACAACAGCAAGGGTTAGTAATTTACTATTTACCTCATTACATTGATTAGTATAGGAAACGTTTACACTTGCAGCTCCTATTGCTGGCCATGAAACAGTTACAAAATTATCTGTAGCAGTTCCTCCACTTGTTACGGTTCCACCTCCAGTGATTGTCCAATTATAGTTAGACATTCCACTTAAAGTTGTATACGTAATTTCGTCAAAAACACATGGAGCAGCTTTACTCGTTGTTATTGTTGCTATTGCATTTCCTCTGAAAGTAACTGGTATTGCTAAGCGTAATTTACTTTCACAACCTGTTATTGGATCTTTTAAAGAAGCATAATAGGTGCCTGCTACTAATAATGTTCCCGGTGCTAACGGTGTTCCGCCTGTTTCGACATTATACCAAACAACACCTACTTCATTTACCTGCAAGTCAGAAACTTTTGGCTGTGCTGTTAAACAGAAGTCTTGTGTAGCTTTTGTCGTTGTTGGTTTTGGTCCATCATTAACTGTTACACTTACCAACAATCTATCTTTACTTTCACAACCTGTTATCGGATCTAGAATTGCTCCGTAGTATCGTCCGCTTGTTAGTAATGTTCCTGGTGCCAATGCAGTTCCTCCTGTAGGAGAAGTATACCAAACAACACCTGTTTCATTTGCCTGGATATCTGATACCTTAGGATCATTTACCAAACAAAATTCTTGGGTATCATCGTTAGTTGTTGGTTTAGCTGGATCGGTAACGGTTACAGTTACAGCTAATCGAACTGAACTTATACAACCAGT
>NZ_JPRM01000010.1 GCF_000737695.1 Flavobacterium hydatis | reverse complement strand
ATAAAATACTATTAAATAAAAAATAGTATGTAAATTCTATAAAACTATTTTTTATAAGTATAATTGATTACCAGCCAATAGCATCTATTTTTGCTAACGAACAAAGACATTTGCAAGCAATTATTTAATATTAAAAATTGGAATCTTACTATTATTTAAACAATATTTGCAAATTATAAGAGTTTTAACATACAGAAAAATCAATCAAACTTTTAAAAAGAATTTTTATGAAAAGAATAATTTTAGTAGCTGTACTGTTCATAGCAACATCAGCAACAATGCAAGCACAATTATTACGTTTTGGTGTAAAGGCAGGGGTTAACTTTGCAAATCAAACTGGAGATGGTGCTTTTGACGGAATTTCAGTAGACAAAGAAGGTATTACTAGCTATCATGCGGGTGTAGTAGCAGAAATTAAATTACTTGAAAAATTCTCTATCCAACCTGAGCTTTTATACTCTACTCAAGGAGCTACTTATAAAAATGCCTTTGGTGAATTTAAAAATGAATTAGGATATTTATCTATTCCTATAATGGCTAAATTTTACCTTACTAAATCATTTAGTTTAGAATTAGGTCCTCAAGCATCATTCTTATTAAGCGAGAAAAATGATTTTGATGTAAAAAATGGTGAAACTTTTGAATTCGGTCTTAATGCAGGTTTAGGATTTAAACTTACTGAAAATATATTTGTTCAAGGTCGTTACGGATTAGGATTAACTGAAGCTTCAAAAAATGCTGATGTTAAAAACTCTGTATTCCAACTTTCTGCTGGATTCATGTTCTAACAAATTTCACATACTTTTATAAAAACCGTTCTATTTATTGGAACGGTTTTTTTATTTTTACACAAATTAGAATTATGAAAATTATCATTATAAACGGACCGAATTTAAATCTTTTAGGAAAAAGAGAACCTGAAGTTTACGGATCACAAACTTTTGAAGATTACTTTGCAACACTACAAACTTCTTTCCCAAATATAGAACTAAGCTATTACCAAAGTAATATCGAGGGTGAACTGATTGGTAAAATACAAGAATTTGGTTTTAATTATGATGGTATTATTTTAAATGCAGGTGCGTATACACATACTTCTATAGGTATTGGCGATGCTATAAAAGCGGTTACAACTCCAGTAATCGAGGTACATATCTCTAATACTTATGGCCGAGAAAGCTTCCGCCACCAATCGTACATTTCGGGAAATGCCAAAGGTGTTATTCTTGGTTTTGGATTAAAAAGCTACGAACTTGCCATACGCTCTTTTTTATAGTTAAAGCGCTATAAATCATTTAACATAGTTTTAATAGGTTCATTTCTAACTTCTTTTATTTTTGAAATAGAAATGTACCTATATGAAAAACTCTATTTTATTTGCCTTTTTATTACTTTCATTTTCAAATTACGCACAGATTAAAGGAACAATTTCTGATGAAAAAGGAAATCCTTTACCATTTGTTTCTGTCTTCGAAGAGAACACTTATAATAGTACCACATCTAACGAACAAGGAAAATACCAACTCAATGTAAAGGAGATTGGAAAGAACAAAATCATATTTCAGTTTCTAGGGTTTAAAGCCCAAAAACTAACCGTACCATCTTCTGCATCTGCTTATACGCTCGATGTAAAACTCGTTGAAGAAAATTTCACTCTTAACGAGGTAATAATTAACCCAAAGGACAATCCTGCCAATGACATTATAAAAAGTGCTATTGCTAATAAAAAGGACAACTCTGAAAAAACAGGTCGATATACCGCTGACTTTTATTCTAAAGGGTTATTTAAAATCAAAGACCTTCCTAAAAAGATTATGGGAATGAAGATAGATATTGGAGATGAAATGGCTTCTAATCTAGATTCTACAGGAACAGGGGTTTTGTATCTATCTGAAACTATTTCTAAAATTACTTTTGAGAAACCTGATAATCTTAAAGAGAAAATCATAGCCTCAAAAATCTCTGGCAACAATAAAGGTTATAGCTATAATACAGCAAGTTTGTCTACTTATGATTTTTACAATAACACATTAAAATTCAACGTAAGGATGATTTCGCCTATCGCGGATAATGCTTTTAATTATTACAAATACAAACTCGAGGGAACTTTTTTTGATGATAACAACCAGCAAATCTATAAAATAAAAGTTATCCCGAAACGTGATAAAGAACCCGTTTTTGAAGGATACATTTATATTATCGATGATAGTTTTGCCATTTATGCCATTGATCTGGATATAAAAGGATACCGAATGAAAAATGAGCTTACACAAATAATGAACCTTAAACAAAGTTTTAGTTATAACCCTAAAAACAAATTGTGGGCAAAAAATGCTCAAAGCCTATCTTTTACAGCAGGGGCTTTTGGCGTACAATTTACAGGAAAGTTTAATTATGTATATACCAATTATGAGTTTCCGGATTCTTTTGAAAAGAAAACTTTTACAAACGAAATCGTAAGTTTTGAAGCTAATGCGAATAAAAAAGATGATTCTTATTGGAATTCTATCCGTCCGATTCCGTTAACAATTGAAGAAAGTAGCGATTACATTAAGAAAGATAGTTTACAAACTATTCGAACATCGAGAAAATACACGGATTCTATTGATGCCAAAAATAACAAGTTTAGTTTTTCCGACATATTACTCGGTCACGAACACAAGAATACTTTTAAAAAATACTCGTTTCAATACAACGGTTTATTAGACTTGAGTGCGCTTAGTTTTAATACTGTGCAAGGTTTTAATATTGGAACTGGTTTTTCTTATAAAAATTGGAATGAGGAAAAAGGCAAAGAAACTGCTATAAGTACTGCAATAAATTATGGTTTTTCCGATGAGCGCTTACGTGTTACGGGTGAATTTAAGCATACTTTTAATCATCAAAATTATGCAACAATCCTTGCTTCTGGAGGAACTAAAGTAAACCAGTTTAATAATAGTGAACCTATAAGTAAATTTATCAACTCTGTGAGTTCTTTATTTTTTAAGGATAACTATATGAAAGTATACAATCTGGAATATGCTCAACTAGCCTATTCTCAAAATGTAGCTAATGGCATTAGTATTGGTGCAAAAGTAGCTTACGAGCAACGCAAACCTCTTTTTAATACTACTGATTACTCTTTCTTTAATAAAGATGATTTATACTCTTCTAACAATCCGCTTGCGCCAAATGACTTTATAAATTCTCCTTTTGAGAAACATCATTTGATTAAAGCCAATTTAAACACTAGAATTAATTTTGGGAACAAATATATTTCCAGACCAGACGGAAAGTATAATATCAAGAATGAGAAATACCCAACCTTATTTTTAGGTTATGAAAAAAGTTTAGCTGCCAGCGAGAAAAAATATGAATTTGATCTTTTAAGTGCTGCTGTACGATATGATTTAACTTTAGGAAATAAAGGTCTTTTGGGTATAAATATAAAAGCGGGTAAGTTTTTTAATGCTGAGAATATCGCGTTTATGGATTACAAACATTTTAACGGAAACCAAACTCATATAGGTCAAGCAGATAGATATCTGAATGTATTTAATCTTTTACCTTATTATACGAATAGTACAAACGATAGTTATTTTGAAGTTCATATGGAACATAATGATAATGGATATATTATGAACAAAATTCCTTTATTGAATAAATTAAAATCGACTTTAAACATCGGATTTCATTCTCTTGAAATTCCAAATACTAAACCGTATTCTGAATTTACTGTTGGATTAGACAATCTTGGTTTCGGGAAATTCAGAATGTTTCGTGTAGATTATGTTCACTCTTACCAAAGCGGAATACAACAAAACGGAGTAGTTTTTGGATTGAAGTTTCTTAATATCCTAGAGTAATTTAGGAGATATTCACATAAATATTTCACGCAGATTTCGCATAACAAAGTAGATTCGGCAGATTTTGATAAACTAAATTCTGATTTTTTTCACTTCTGTAAAAAACATATAAGTTGAGTTTTGCAGATAAATCTTTATCAAAGTTAAAAACTTTGACAAAGAAACCTTAGCACCTCAGAACTTTTACCTCTTTGAACCTTAAAAAAAGAAATCCGTTTACTCCATAAAAGAATAAACGGATTTCTTTTTTTTGTCTTCCTTATATCTTTGTCAAAGTTTAAACTTTTACAAAGAAACCTTAGCACCTCAGAACCTTTGTCTCTTTGAACCTTTAAAAGAACCTTTGAACCTCTTTCTATTGATAATCATCTGGTTCAATATGAATCAAAACATTACCTAATTGAGGTATTTTTTCTTTTAGTGTATCTTGTAATCTATGTGATAATTCATGTCCCTCTTTTACCGAAATTTTAGCCGATACGATAGCGTGTAGATCTACATGATATTTCATTCCTGCCTTACGGATAAAACATTTCTCGGTTCCTAGAATACCTACTACGGTTAACGATTTTATTCTTATTTCTTCGACTAAATCATCATTCAAATTCTCATCCATTATTTCGCCAAGCGCAGGTCTGAAAATTTTATAACTGTTATATAAGATAAAGAAAGCTGCAAAAAGTGCCGCCCAATCATCCGCAGATTCATAACCTTTACCCATAATTAGTGCAATCGAAATTCCGACAAATGCTGCTACCGATGTAATAGCGTCACTACGATGATGCCAAGCATCTGCTGCCAATGATGAACTATTAGTTTGTTTGCTACGTTTCATTACTAGTCTAAACGAATATTCTTTCCAGACTATAATTGCACCCAATACGTACAAAGTCCATGATTTTGGTAAATCGTGCGGGGTTTGTATATTGGCAATACTTTCGTAGCCAATAATTGTTGCTGAAGTAATTAAAAAACCAACAACTAAAAATGTGATTAAAGGTTCTGCACGACCATGTCCGTAAGGATGATTTTCATCTGCTGGTTTGTTAGAATATTTAATCCCAAATAAGACCAAACAAGACGAAAATATATCTGTAGTCGACTCTATCGCGTCTGCAATAAGGGCATAAGAATTGCCAAAAAAACCTGCCAAGCCTTTTATAACGGCTAAGCAGGTGTTTCCAACTATACTAAAGTATGTAGCTTTTATAGCTTTTTGTTCGTTTGTCATTTAAGATATTTACGCTCTTACGATTTTGGCTCCAATTGCTCTTAAACGCTCGTCGATACGTTCGTATCCACGGTCGATTTGTTCTATATTTTGTATTGTACTTGTTCCTTTTGCTGATAGAGCTGCAATTAATAATGAGATTCCAGCACGTATATCTGGAGACGACATTGTTGTTGCTTTTAGTTGTGATTCAAAGTTATGTCCCATAACAACGGCTCTATGCGGATCACATAACATAATTTTTGCTCCCATATCGATTAGTTTGTCTACGAAAAACAAACGACTTTCGAACATTTTTTGGTGAATTAAAACATCTCCTTTTGCTTGTGTTGCCACAACCAAAACGATACTTAATAAATCTGGAGTAAATCCTGGCCATGGCGCATCGGCAATAGTTAAGATTGATCCATCGATATCAGTTTTTACTTCATATCCGTTTACGTGAGCAGGGATATAAATATCATCTCCACGTTTTTCTATTGTGATTCCTAATTTTCTAAATGTGTTTGGGATAAGTCCTAGGTTTTCCCAACTTACATTTTTAATTGTGATTTCACTTTTTGTCATTGCAGCTAAACCTATCCAAGATCCGATTTCGATCATATCCGGAAGAATTCTATGCTCGCAACCTCCTAATTTTTCTACTCCTTCTATTGTCAATAAGTTTGAACCTACTCCTGAGATTTTAGCTCCCATTGAGTTCAACATCTTGCACAATTGTTGTAAGTAAGGCTCACAAGCAGCGTTGTAAACTGTTGTTTGTCCTTTTGCCAAAACTGCGGCCATTACAATATTTGCAGTTCCAGTTACTGATGCTTCATCAAGCAACATATCTGTTCCTACTAATCCTTCTGGAGCTTCTACACCATAAAAGTGATCTTCTCTGTTATATCTAAATTTTGCTCCTAGATTAATGAATCCCTCAAAGTGAGTATCTAATCTACGACGACCTATTTTATCTCCTCCTGGTTTTGGAATATATCCTTTACCAAAACGTGCCAAAAGTGGTCCTACAATCATAATTGAACCACGAAGTGCTCCACCTTCTTTCTTGAAAGCTTCAGTTTCTAGGTAATTTACATTTACCTCATCAGCTTGAAATGTAATTGAACCTGGTTCGTTCTTTTGAATTTTTACACCTAAGTTTCCTAAAAGCGTAATTAATTTATTGATATCAATAATATCAGGAATGTTATTAATCTTTACTTTTTCTGAGGTTAAAAGTACTGCGCATAAAATTTGTAACGCTTCATTTTTTGCTCCTTGTGGAGTGATTTCTCCTTTTAAAGGGATTCCACCTTCGATTTTAAAAATTCCCATATTTTTCTTTTAGATTCTTCTTTTTTTAAGGTTCTAAGGTTCTGAGCTGAAAATTTCTTAGCAACTTAGTCTCTTAGTAACTTAGCACCTTTTTTGATTATTCTTTTTATAGTTCCTAAAGCTTTGAGGTTCTAAGTTTTCTCTTTTCAAAAAACTTAGCAACTCAGTCACTTAGCATCTTAGCAACTTTTTTTACTTCTGATTATTGTTTTTTTGAAACGGCTTTGATTTCCCTGGTCCTTTTGTATTCTTATTGTTCTGAATTTTAGGTTGTCCAGCGGGTGTTATTTTATTTGATATACGTTTATTAGTACGTAACAAATCGGTTGTATTAAGTAGCTCTTCTGAACTTTGCAAAAGATTTATTTTACCATCTGATAGTTCATACAAATGCTCAAAAATAACATCATCTCTTACAGTATCTTTATTCCAGCTCAGGTAAGATTTTTTCATGTGATTAGCAATTACTAATACTAATGCATTTTTCATCTCGCCTTCTTCCCATTTGTTCGCAACATCTATCATGTACTTGATATTGTTACCGTAATATCTGTATTTTGGGTAATTTTGAGGGTATTTTAATACATCTGGTTTTAGCTGTAATACTTCGCGAGATGGTATTGGGTATGGTGACTCTACATCTAGTTTAAAATCAGACATGATAAAAAGCTGATCCCAAAGTTTGTGTTGAAAATCGGGTACATCACGCAAGTGCGGATTCAAGCTTCCCATTACCTGAATAATATATTTGGCTGCTTTGTTACGTTGCTCAACGTCTTCTATAGCAGTAGCCTGATCAATCAATTTTTGCAAATGACGACCATACTCTGGAATGATTAAATGTTGTCTTTCAGAATTGTATTCTAAATTAAAAACAACATCATTCGCATTTTCTTTTTTATATTTTTCGATCATATTTATAGTGAAACTATACCTTCAATTGTAGAAACTTCCTGGTATTTAATGATTACTTCATCCGAGCCTTTCATAGTAACATCCACCGAAACACTGGTAAATTTACCTGTTTTGGATTTTGTAGTTTTAATTACTGCTCCCATACCATCAAAAGCTTTCTCTACGCGCTCAACATTATCTGCTACTGTAGGCACAATAAATTTATACAAATACTCTGCAGGCCAAGTGTTACTGTTGTCTAACTCAACCTTTAATCTTTCGTAAAATTCGGCGGTGGTTTTTTCTTTATCTTCGTCCATTCTTTCATTAAAATAAACGCAAATATACGTTTTTGATTTGAGATTTGATATTTAGCATTTGTGATTTTTTTATAATACGAAACATTACTTAAAATTAGCCTTATTTTACTCTTTTACAAGTCTAAATGTGCTTTACTAAAATTGTTAAAACTCCAGATTATAGCCCAACCTGTTTAATTGTTTTATCTTTGGAAAATTGAACATACTTTATAATAAAATACCACTATAATGAGAATGCCTTTTTTCCTTTTATTCCTTTTTATCTCTTTTACTTCATTTCCTCTTACTGCTCAAGAAATCAAAACATTAACTTATTTTGAGAATGATTCTACAAAACTGGAACTTGATTTATACTTGCCTCTAAAAAAATCGAACAAAAAAATACCTCTTGTCATTTTTGCTCACGGAGGTGGCTTTTCGGGCGGAGATCGTTTTGGCGAAAAAGATTTTGCTAATAGTCTTGCTCAAAACGGAATTGCCGTTGCTAGCATTTCGTATTCTTTATATATGAAAGGTAAAGATTTTGGGTGCAACTCGACTTTATCCGAAAAATTAAAAACGATTCAAATTGGGGTTAGCGATATGTGGCAAGCAACATCTTATATGATTAAAAATAAAAACGCTTATAATATTGATGCTTCTAACATATTTATTGCAGGAATCAGTGCTGGTGGCGAAATTGCCTTTCATGCTGCTTTTTGGGATTATAAATCGATGAATTTATACGCTAATAATTTACCGAAAAACTTTAAATACAAAGGACTTATTGGCGGATCGGGCGCGATTATGAATGTTGATTTAATCACATCTCAAAATGCAATTCCGATGTTACTTTCTCACGGGAGCGAGGATTCTACAGTTCCTTACGCAACGGGATCTCATCGGTCTTGCCCTACAGATGCTATGGGCTTTATGACTCTTTCAGGTTCTTATTCTGTTTACAACAAAATGACTTCTCTAAAAAAAGATATTGAACTTATTACTTCTTGTGGTAACGGACATGGTTTTTGTGGTTATTTATTCGGCAAACAACCTGATTATGTTTTAAGTTTTCTAGGCAATGTGATTTCTAAAAGAAAATTTGAATCACATATTATTATCCCGAATACGAAGAAACCAGAAGGTTTATCACAATATTCATTTTGCAACTAAATTAATTTCACCATTAAGAAATAAGACAAACTCAGCTTTTCTTATTTCTTAATGGTAAAACTGCATAAAAACTAGTCTTATTTACAGCGAAGTACTTTATGCTTTTTGATAAACTTTTTATCTAGGCAAACAAGATACATCTTTAGCTATTTGCGAGTAAAAATCTAGTAAATTCTGATAGGTAGATGCCTTATTATCTGGTATCACAATACTCATGTGGTCTAATCCCATAATGGTAGGATGTACATCCCAAATACCAAATCCTGCAAGCATTCTTTTTTTAGTATCCATTATCTGATATTTTTCGCCTATTGGATATTGAGCTGAAGGAATACTTACCAAACCATCACTTTTTCTCCATGGCATATAACCAAAAGGAAGCGATATTGTAGTTGCTCCTACTTTTATGGCATCTGGCTTTAACATCTCCATCATTGTAGTAAGCGGCTCTCGTATTCCATCATTATTAAGATCTTCTGTACCATCTATATTATAAGACGCATAATATATACTTGAAGATGCTTTTGCATTTTTATTTTGCAAATCTGATGCTTTTACAGAAAGGTCATACATACAATTATCTTCTGTATTCCAGAACTTGCTTTCTTTAACTCTGGCAAAATAGGCGGAAATTCCTTCTCCTTCCTGACGCTTAATTCCCCATTGCTCAACATCGAAGTCATAAAAATTCTCTTTGGTAACTCCAGCTAGCGCAGTTATTCCAAAAAAAATTTTCTCTATTGTTTCTCGAAATTCAAAATAATCTGCTGTTAATGCTCCGTTGTGCACTCCTGCAACTGTTGTAAGGCTGTGTACCCATTTTTTTCCTCCTTTAAATAAGTCAGCTGTTGGCGCTTCTCCAGTTGCTGCCACATAAGCCATTTCCTGAACATCTCCATTTTCTAAAAGCTCTATAAGATAGCGAGGTGTTGGGCCACCCATACTATGACCAATTAAGTGTACTTTACTTACTCCATCCCATTGTGGGTAAGCTCCTGGATATGTTTTCCCATAACGACTATGCCCATATTTTTGCGAATGTACAGCACCATAATCTACTGTTCCTCCTTTAATATAATAATACAATTCTATTGCACGATCCCAATTGCTAGACAAGGGTCCCATGGAAGCGGTATATACCTGATATCCTTCTTTTTTTAAATCTTCCTGAATATCTCCTTTTCCTCCCCAGTAATGAAATCCGTCCATTTCGTCACGTCCCCACCCTAGCATTCC
This sequence comes from Flavobacterium hydatis, assembly GCF_000737695.1. GTDB lineage: Bacteria > Bacteroidota > Bacteroidia > Flavobacteriales > Flavobacteriaceae > Flavobacterium > Flavobacterium hydatis. Next base: position 150,318 of record NZ_JPRM01000010.1, on the reverse strand, counting down.
GTGTACCAACACAATGGGATAGCTATTTTGAGCAACTACGGGATAAGGTCGTTCAGCATCATCGGGCGCTGAATTATTATCATCATCCTTACTACAGCTACTTATTATAATAATAAAAAGTAAGGACAAAAGGGTTTTAATTGTTTTTTCCATGATAAAATAATTTAGGGTTAACGTTAAATAATTTGGAAGTAGTTTTTCAACTACACAAAATATTATTACTAAAAATCTCAGTAATCACAATAAATATAAGATTTTTTTTACACTTAAGTACATCCGAATATGTATTTTAAGAAAAAGATTAATACCTAAAAAGTTTTAAAACAACTATATATAACTTTAGCGCCTTGTTTTTTATAAACTCCAAACAATCCTAAATAAAACCTAAATAGCCCTGATGGAAGTGGAAATCCTTTTTCTTTTTTTGGTTAAAAAAGAAAAAGATTGAAGCAAACAGCAGGAACTTTCCTTACTAAAAAAGCCTAAATCACTCGCTTCAAGAAAAAAATCTTGTATAATACCAATAAGTTTAGGTAAATTTGCACTTTATTTTTAGAAAGTGCAGAAAGAAATTATTGTTATTATTGGTGGCCCAGGTACGGGAAAGTCTACTATTATTGATGGTTTGGTAGCCGATGGATATTGCTGTTATCCCGAAATTTCGAGACAAGTAACTCTGGAGGCCCAAAAGGAAGGAATCGAACAATTGTTTCTTGAAAAACCCTTGTTATTTAGTGAAAAATTGCTTGAAGGACGGATTAAACAATTCGAAAGCGCAAAAGAAGAACCTTCGGAAGTTGTGTTTATCGACCGCGGAATTCCTGATGTTGTAGCTTATATGGATTATATAGGTGATGATTATCCTGAGCATTTTAAAACTGCATGTGAGGATTGCAAATATTCTAAAATTTTTCTGCTTCCGCCCTGGGAAGAAATTTACATGAGTGACGGTGAACGTTACGAAAATTTTGAACAAGCCAAAACTATTTACAGCCATCTTGTAGAAACGTACAAAAAATACGGTTACGAACTTATTGAGGTTCCCAAGGATACTGTATCTAACCGAATTCTTTATATCTTAGATAAAATTTAGTCGGAGTTTTAAGGTTGGTAAAACTAGAAACTGTTTTCTAAATTGTTAACTTTAATCCTGACAAATGCAAGAAGCATTATCAATTCTTCAAAAATACTGGAAACATGATAGTTTCCGACCTTTACAAAACGAAATCATTGATTCGGTTTTAAATGGTCAGGATACTTTTGCCTTACTGCCAACTGGCGGCGGAAAATCTATTTGTTTTCAGGTTCCATCGATGATGCAGGAAGGATTATGTCTGGTTGTTTCGCCTTTGGTAGCCTTGATGAAAGATCAGGTTGCTAATTTGCAAAAGCGCAACATTAAGGCGATTGCTCTTACTGGCGGAATTGCGACTGATGAAATCATTAATCTTCTTGATAATTGCCAATTTGGGAATTATAAATTTTTATACCTATCGCCAGAACGTTTACAATCGGATTGGATTCTTGACCGCTTAAAAAACTTACCTATAAATCTTATTGCCATAGATGAGGCGCATTGTGTATCGCAATGGGGGCACGATTTTCGTCCTGCTTATCTTAAAATTTCGGAACTGAAGAAGCACTTTCCTAAGATTCCGTTTCTTGCACTAACCGCAACGGCGACTCCAAGAGTTATTGAAGATATTAAAACTGAACTAGGCTTAAAAGACCCAAAACTTTTCCAGCAATCTTTTGCCAGAGAAAATATAGCCTACATGGTTTTTGAGGTGGAAGATAAATTATACAGAACGGAACAGATTCTTAAAAAAAATCCTCAGCCATCTATTATATATGTACGCAACCGAAAATCATGTTTAAGTATTTCGGCTCAATTACAATCTTTAGGTTTTAAAGCTACCTATTATCATGGCGGTCTTACGACTAAAGAAAAAGACAAGAATATGCAATTATGGATGAGCGAAGAAGCTCAGGTTATTGTTGCCACAAATGCCTTTGGGATGGGAATTGATAAACCGAATGTAAAAACGGTAATTCACACCCAACTACCCGAAAATATCGAAAACTATTATCAGGAATCTGGTCGTGCGGGACGTAATGGCGAAAAATCTTTTTCGGTTTTGCTCACTAGCGCATCAGACACTGCTAATGCTGAAAGTCAGTTTATACAAAATTTAGCCGATAAAAGTTTCCTTAAAAAGATGTACGTTAAACTTTGTAATTATTTTCAGATTGCCTACGGCGAAGGAATTAATGAAGAGTTTGCTTTTAATTTGAATCGCTTTTGTCATAAATACGACTTCCCTGCTTTAAAAACATACAACGCTTTACAATTTTTAGACCGACAAGGTATCATTACTTTATCTCAGAGTTTTTCGGAAAAAATCACAATGCAGTTTCTTATCGAATCTAGAGAAGTAATACGTTATACGAGTTTAAACTCTAATGACGAAGAAATCATTCTGGCAATTTTACGTACTTACCCCGGTATTTACGAAATGAAAACTCCGTTTAACCTGCAATTGATAGCTAAAAAATCAAATAGTACAGAAGCTGAAGTACATAAGGTTTTAGAAAAATTAAAGGATAAAGAAATCATTGAGTATAATAGCAAAAACAATGATTCCTTTATATTATTTAATGAGGTACGAGAAGATGACCTTACTATTAATAGAGTTTCGAAATATCTTGAAAAACAAAATAATTTAAAGAAAGATCAATTACAATCGGTTCTGGATTATGTAAATGAGAAGAAAACTTGCAAAAGCAAATTGATTCTAGATTATTTTGGAGAGAAAACAGCTACCGATTGTGGTATTTGCTCTTATTGCATTACTAAGAAAGTCAAAAAAACTAACAACTCCATTACACAAACTATTCTAGATTTATTAAAATCTGAAGATTTGAGTTCTAGAGATATCCAAACACGTACTAATATTAGTGCCGATGATGTTGTTCATGCTTTGCAAGAATTACTTGAAGACAATCGCATCATCATAAAATCAAATAATAAATATACCCTAAAATAATAATGGAAAAATTAAGAATCATTTTTATGGGAACTCCTGAATTTGCAGTAGGGATTCTGGACACCATAATAAAGAACAATTATAATGTAGTAGGCGTTATTACTGCAGCAGATAAACCTGCGGGTCGTGGCCAGAAAATAAAATATTCGGCTGTAAAAGAATATGCTTTAGCAAATAACCTTCCTTTATTACAACCTACTAATTTAAAAGACGAAGCTTTTTTATCAGAATTAAAAGCTCTAAACGCTAATTTGCAAATTGTTGTTGCTTTCAGAATGCTTCCTAAAGTTGTTTGGGAAATGCCATCATTAGGAACATTTAATCTTCATGCATCCCTTCTTCCTAATTATCGTGGTGCTGCTCCTATAAACTGGGCTATAATAAATGGTGAAACTAAAACTGGTGTTACTACTTTTTTTATTGATGATAAAATTGATACCGGTGCAATGATTCTTAGTTCTGAAACAAAAATAGAACCTACTGAAAATGCTGGTCAACTACATGACAGATTAATGCAATTAGGAAGCGAAACTGTTATAGAGACTTTGCAGGCTATAGAAGCCGGAAATGTAACTACTATTATTCAGGAAGATAATTCCGAAATTAAAACTGCATACAAATTAAACAAAGAGAACTGCAAAATAGATTGGACAAAACCTGCAACTGTAGTAAATGGTTTAATAAGAGGCTTGAGTCCATATCCAGCTGCTTGGACTTTTCTTAAAGATAAAGAGGAAGAATTAAGCGTAAAAATATATGAAGCTAAGCCGCTTTTAGAAGCCCATAATCTTGAAATTGGAACCTTAATTAGTACCAAAAAAGAAATCAAAATTGCGGTTACTGATGGTTATATCCAATTATTGAGTTTACAATTGCCAGGAAAAAAACGAATGGCGGTTGCAGAATTACTAAATGGGATTACTTTTTCTGACAACGCAAAGGTCTACTAACATCAACAAAATAAGGCTACTCACTAAATTTAGTGATGCTTTTGGGTGGCTTTATGAACAAAAAAAGCAAGTTATTAACAATTCAAACTAAAATTAAACAAAACGCTTGCAAGGAACGTATTTCCTACTAAATTTGTGTATTGACAATTTTTTTTAACCAACAATTAATAACTAATTATTATGAACAAATCAGAATTAATCGATGCTATTGCTGCTGATGCAGGAATTACAAAAGCTGCGGCAAAATTAGCTTTAGAATCATTTTTAGGAAACGTAGGTGCTACTTTGAAGAAAGGTGGAAGAGTATCATTGGTAGGTTTTGGATCTTGGTCAGTATCTGCTAGAGCTGCAAGAGATGGTAGAAACCCTCAAACTGGAAAAACTATTCAAATCGCTGCTAAGAATGTTGTAAAATTCAAAGCAGGTGCTGAATTAGAAGGTGCAGTTAACTAAGAATAAGTTACATACGCCTTTAATATAATTAAAACCTTCCATATGGAAGGTTTTTTTTTGCTGTTTAACGATTTTATTTACGATTTTAAAAATTTTATTCTTAAATTTAATAAAAATTGTAAAGATATGATTTCAGAAAAATTAAAAAAAGGACACCTGCTTATTGCCGAGCCTTCTATAATTGGAGACTTATCATTTAACAGATCAGTGATTTTATTAGCAGATCACAACGAACAGGGCTCGATAGGTTTCATCATAAATAAGCCACTAAAATACACTATTAATGACTTAATACCAGAAATCCACGCCACATTCAAGATCTATAATGGTGGACCAGTTGAGCAGGACAATCTCTATTTTATCCATAACATACCTGATTTAATTCCGAATAGTGTCGAAATTTCAAATGGTATATATTGGGGAGGAGATTTTGAGTCTACAAAAGACTTAATTAATAGTGGAGCAATCAACAAGAACAATATACGTTTCTTTTTGGGTTACACTGGTTGGGATGAAAACCAACTCGAAACAGAAATGCAGGGCAACTCCTGGATTATAGCCGATAATAATTATAAAAATAAAATTATCGGAAAATCACCAACCCATTTCTGGAAAGAACAAATTATTGAACTGGGAGGTGATTATCTCATTTGGTCTAATGCACCAGAGAATCCGTATCTCAATTAATTAAGCAATACTATCATTAAGTTTTTGCGTTAAGATAACAGATATCTTAGTAGTAAAATCTTTCTTACGGTATTTGGTTATTGGCTGAATCCCTTTTATAACATTAGTAAGAAACAATTCGTCGGCTTTTTGAAGATCAAACGGCGATATTGGTTCTTCTACAACTTCTATGTCTGTTAGTTTTTTAGCAAGAGCTAAAATTTGTTTACGCATTACACCATTCAAACATCCCTCAGAAACTGGTGGCGTAATTAACTTATTACCCAACAACATAAATAAATTTCCTTGTAATGCTTCGATAGCATTCTTACTATCATTTAATAAAATACAATTATCCAGTCCGTTTTCATTTGCAAAAATACTTCCTGTAATATTTATTATTTTATTGGTCGTTTTTATTGATGATAATAATTGCTTAGTAACATAAAAATCTTTGTACAAATCTACTTCGTATGGATTTTCATTTACTTCATACGCTTTATTATCCAAAGCTGTTGCATGTATTAAAAATGAGATTGTATTATTTTGTGGTAAATAATATCCTCCGTCATTACGATATACTGTAATCCTTACTCTTGCTGAATCGGAAATAGAATTATGATTAACCAAGGATAGAATTTGCTCCTCTAGATATTCCATTGTAAAGTTCATCGGAATCTCCATTCTAACCACACGCATGGAGGCCATTAATCTAAAATAATGATCTTCAAGAAAAAGAACTTTATTATTTACTATTTTAAGTGTTTCAAAAACACCATCTCCATACAAAAAAGCACGATTTTGAATTAATAAATTATCGTTCTGTGCTACTATGTTTCCGTTAAAATTAATCATAAAAAAACCCTGAATTTTTGTTCAGGGCAAATATAAGTTATAAAATAGACTTTTACTAAACTGATCCGATAAGATGTTTTAGGTCTGATATTTGATTTTCCCATAATTGTTTTGCTTCTCCAAGCTCATCTTTTTCGGCAAAATCGACTACCATAAGCGAAACATCTTTCGTTATTTCGTCTACGAGAATATGCAGCTCGAAAAAATACTCGGTGTCTTTGCTGCTTTCGTCAACCCATTTAAACTTAACTTTTTCGCCCGTTTTTTTGGATGCTAAACGTGCTTTTTCCTGAGAATCATTCCAGATGAATGTAAAAAACTCCCCACGTGAATTTACATTATCAGCAAACCATTCAGACAATCCTGATGGTGTAGATATATACTGATACAATAACTGCGGAGATGAATTTATAGGAAACTCGATTTCGTAACGTACTTTTAGATCCATGTGCCAGATTTAATTTTTTGGAAATATAAGAATATATCTCTGAAAAAAAGAGTTTTTTAAAAATATTTTTTTTTCTTTCATTTATGCTTGCTAACTCTAAATTTATTTCTATATTTGCACCCGCAATGAGGGACATACTCTTACTGCAAATATGGCGAGATAGCTCAGTTGGTTAGAGCGCAGGATTCATAACCCTGAGGTCCCGAGTTCAAATCTCGGTCTCGCTACCAAACTAAAAAGGTTAAAAATATAGATTTTATGCGGTTTTAAAGAAATTTAAAACCGCTTTTTTTATGTCCAAAATTAGACACCTCTTAACTAAAGAATACGCTAACGCATACGATTTGAGCTATAAAAAACTATATTCCTCCCCTAGCATCTATGATGCTAAAGGCGACTTATCAAAGCGCTGGTACGTTTATTATTCCTTTCGAAATCCTGAAACAAATAAATTAGAAAGACAAACCCCCATTTATTCAGGAGTAAATCAATTCAAAACCATCAAAGAACGTCGAGAAGCAATAAAAATTCTCGCTAAAGCAATAGAAACCATTCTCGAGAATGGCTATAATCCTTATGATGATTCTATTTCTGTAGATGATTTAAAGAAATATAGTATTCCTGATGCTATTACTTTTGCACTCGAACTAAAGAAAAACTCTTTAAAAGAAAATAGTTACCGTGATTTCAGAGTTAGAATAAAATCATTTGAAAAGTGGCTTTTGGCAAATGGCTACGAAAATAGATACATTACAAGTGTAAACAAAAAAACTGCAATTGGTTTCTTAAATGATGTTTTAACAGCAACAAGCCCAAAAAACAGAAATAACACAAGGGCAAATCTATCTATGTTCTTTCAAACTCTTGAAGACAATGATATAATTACAGATAATTTCATAAAAAAAATCAATGTTTTAAAATCTACTCCAGAGAGAAACAAAACATTTAGCACCGAACAAGAGAAAGACATACTAGAATATCTACTAAAGAATGACACTCTTTTACTTTTATTTATTCAATTTGTTTCACTTAACCACTTACGCCCAATTGAAGTTGTTAGATTAAGAATAAAAGACATTAATATAAAAGATAGACTTATTTATGTTCGAGCAAAGAATAAACCTGTAAAAACCAAAATTATTCCTGAAATTCTACTGAATGAATTACCAGAATTAGACAAGTTTGACGATGAAAGCTTTTTATTTACTCCTAAAGGAATAGGTTTTGACTGGACGACTAACGAAACAGATAAACGTGGTTATTTCGGTGATAGATTTAAAAAAGTAAAGGACAGTTTGAAACTAAGTAAAGATTATGGGCTTTATAGTTTCAGGCATACTTTTATAACCAAGCTATATAAAGAATTGGTTAAAAATAGTACGCCAAACGAAGCAAAAAGTAAATTAATGCTTATCACCGGACATACAACAATGAGTGCATTAGAAAAATATTTGCGTGATATTGATGCCGTACTTCCTGATGATTATTCAAAACATATAAAATAAAAAGTAGACTTTTTTTTAACAGATCCGCAGCTGCAGTTTGTCCAGGAATCGAAATAAATCTACAAATTGTGCGTATTCTTCTTTGTTCTCTTGTAAATCAGCAACATCACTTTTGCTCTTTAAAGCTAAATCAATGATTTTTTGGAAGTGTTCGGCAGTATATTCTTGAAAATAATCGGTAAGATCATATCCTATAATAGCTTCGTTTTTTTGGTAATTGCAAAGATGTGATTTTAGGGAATTTAACTATAATGGTATCACGTCCAGTTTCCTAGCCTTTATCGTTGTCATAACAGATAAAAAAAAAGTTCTTGCAAAGGCTTTGCAAAAACTTTTTTTGTAGGGCAGTAATCCCTAAAAAATTAAATCAATATTTTGAGCTGTAGTTATGACTAAAAATTATATCTTTGGTTAATACATTTGAACTCATAATGTTATAATTTTTTAAACCCATTGCAAAGATAACTACAATGGGTTTTTTTATGAATTAAATTTAATACAATAACAATATAATTGCTGACAATGTTAATATCAGTAAAATTATAATGGTAAAGTGAGTTTTTTTTCCCATATGATTTGTTAATTCGTTTTCTCTAAAAGACAACAAAACTAATAGTATTTCTTATATTCCAAACCGTTTTTTTTTTTAAACTGGCATCGCCTCTAATTCTGGAACATTTTTCCAACGAACATAGAAACTAAGAGGATCTCCAGTACGCTTTAAAGACTGAATAGTCAAAGTATCGCTAATAGCATCATATTGATAATCTGCAGTAGAAACAAAATACATAGGATCAGCATTTAAAAGTGTAAAAGTATTACTATCAGGATTGACAATAAAATACACATCAAAATCAATACGACGGGCATTAATATAGAGCCTAATAAACAAATCATCCAAAGAAATTAAAGACTCTACCTGTAATCCGATTTCAGTATCAGGCATCAAATCATTTCCTCCAAAATAAGGTTTAAAGTACGGTTCTAAAGAGCCCTCTAAATAACCTCCGTATTGAATTTTAAGTCCCCAACGTTCACTATCAACATTCTTTAAACGTATAAATTTTGAATTTTTAGTAATTAAACTTTTAGTATAAACAAATGTGGGTCTAACAAGTCCATAAGATGAACATTTAGCATTACTAGGAATATCTGAACCACTATCGCCAGTACCTTTCCAAAAGAAAAATTTATTTGACAATTCAACTAAAAAGTCATTAAAATTTACAGCTTCAATCATAGGAACGCATTGATTACATTTAACCTGCGAGTAATCTAATATCAAAGAATTTTCACCAAATGCAGCATTCGATTGAATTTTAAATTTGTTTGGAGTTTCAGAAACTCTCAAAAGATTCTGAGCAGGATTAAAAGAAGCGATTAAGGTGTTGTCTAGTTTCATCAACAACACATTACCGTTTTTATCTTTTATAAATTTTAAACTTTTTGAATCTACTACGGGATTTGCTGCACTCATTATTTTTTATCTTTTAGATTTTGAAGTCTTTTTTACCGCTTTCTTTTGAGGCACTTTCTTTTTAACTGGTTTAGCTTTTGCTGTCGCAGCTTTCACTTTTACGATTTTACCGCCTTTTACGTATTTAAATCCCTTTTTTAATGTTCCATCAGATTTAAGCCCTGTTGCTTTCACTACTCTGCTACATACTTTTTTTAACCCTTTTACGGTTGTTTTTTTCTTTACTGCCATGATTGATTGTTTTTTTTGATTGATGATTATTAATTGTAGATTTTTAAGTCAAAATTCCCTGGAGAAATGTGTTGCCGGTTTTCTATAAAATCTACTTTTCTATTAATTTACGGTGAACGATAATTTTTTAATTCTTAGTGGTTCTGTCACTACTTCGGGTTCGCCCCGCTCCAACTTTTTATTGAAAATATTAAATTTCAAAGTATCGAGCGGTTTGTTTTGGTAACGGTTCTTATCCGCCCAGATGTAATTTTCTCGGTAATCCGCTTTCTTCTCCGTAAAGAGAACTACGTCAGCATCAAACTGGCTTTTACTACCGCCACGCATTTTGCCGTCTGTGGTTTGTTGGAAAATAACAATGAATAATTTTCCGTCGTACTTCTTTCTTAAATCCTTATCCACTTCAAAGCCTTTGTGCATTTCCTGCATTTTAGAGAAACTATCGATTATGACAATGTCATTGTTTCGTATGAGTTTATCCAAATCAGAAACACTTTTAATTTCAGGAACTTCGATGTTTTGCAATGCCTTTGCATTTAAATATTCTTCGGCTTTGTTGTAGTACAAACTACTCTCGGGATGCTCTTCGATACTGGCATGACCGACTTTGTAATTTTGCGCTAAGGCATTCATAAACTGGAAACACATTCTAGTTTTCATTGAACCCTGACCACCAGTAAGAGAGATAACAATACTTTCTTTTTCTTTGTGTTCAATTTCTCCTAAAAACTCAGCAATGTCTTTGCTCTCAATTTTATAAAAATCTACCTTAGTAGGCTTGTTTGCCATTTTATAAGCTAGAGAATTACGGTTTACATTTTCCTTTGCAATGGGCTTTGCAACGATTGCCTTTTCTTTGATTGGTTTTACAATAATTTCTTCGATAACATGTTGTTTGCTCTTTTTAACTGCTCCACTGAGTCCACCGAACAAATCAGGTTGTTTGATTTTTTGTTTTGTCTTTCTTTTTACAATAGGTTTCGCAATTGTCTTTTTAATAGGTGCTACTTTCGGGCTTGGGACTATAATGTTTTTCTCTACTGCTTTTTCTGATGTCTTTTCTGTGGTTTCAGCGTTTGCAACTTCACGCCCTAAAATATGATTGCTTGCCTTTTGAGCCTGTGCCGATGCTTTTAAGAAAAAACGATTATCGTCATTAAGTTCATCTATTAAATGATTGTTCCAACTCTTTAAATACTTAGCAGAGTTTTCCTTGGTATGGAATAATATTCCTGATTCGCTACAAAGAAATACCGCTCCGAGTTCTGCAATCAATTCCTCAAAGGCATAATTTCCGCTCCCACCACCGCTTCTCGTTCCTGTCATATCTCTACTTAGTCGATGCTCCGCTCCTGTGCTGTGTACTGCTTCATGAAAGAATGTAGAATAATAAAAAGCTTCACTGGTAAAAGCTTCAATAGTCGGCATATTCAATTCGTCTGTACTTGGACGGTAATAGGCTCTATCTCCAATATTGGTATATTTAGGTGGGTTCTTAAATCCGTCGATAATTGCTTGAGCTGAATCAATAGGATTTGTTGTTTTCCTTTCTTTGGCAGCAGGAAACTTTAATCCCTCACAATCATCCGCTCGAAACACATTGTAGTATTTTAAAACAGGAAACTTGGTTAGGTTCTTTTTTAAATCCTCCTTTGTCAGTCCATTCTTTTTTACAAAATCCGCAAACTTTTTATTATCGTTGGTTTTGAATTTTAACTGTTCGCTATGGTAATCATGAATTAAGGTATAATAAATTACCCGCCTTGCTTTACTTCCTTTTTTAAGCTTTGCTTTGGCTTCTTCAATTTGATTAAAAGTTAAATAATAAGGCTGTATAAAATCTGCAGGAACTAAATACGGTTGTAGTTTTTCATCAAACTTAATATCGAAATTCAAAATGAAGTTTGCACCTGTGTACTCTTTTTTAGATACATAATTCATAACCGAATTACTAGCCCCTGAACCTGTCCATTCTTTTTGCCACGGTAAATGACCTACTTTTTTAATGGTATTTATAATCAAATCCGTGATGTAATTGTAAATCTCATCAGGAGAAACCGCATTTAATCCGTCGTTATGATCCTCAGAGATATACTCGAGCGTAGGCAATAGCATTTCTGCATCTACACCATTTAAACCGAAAGGCTCGACCAGATTATTGATTTCAATTAAAAAAGTATCATCAGCAAAAGCTTGCAACACTTTTATAACACGTTTGGAAACAACCGTATGCTTTTCCTTTTCGGCTCTCATAACCAAATCTTCAAGCGTTTTTCTTGAAACGATAAGTCCATTAAGACTATTAAATTCTTGTGCTAATGTCATTTTAAGAAATTTTATGTTCCGTACCCAAGATGCTTACAATAACCTCAATTCGAATATCGCTACTATTAAAGCTACTGACATTTAAAGCCCCAAGTACGTTAGTTATGGCAGTTTGTAGATCCAACTGAACGGGTACATTCGGAATTATCATACTGGAATTAGCAGCAATGTTAATCGCTTTTACATTTACATTTGCCGTTCCTAAGAGCATATTCTTTTTGTCATAAAACAAAATTCGCTTTAGAGTTACCGCTGTAAGCTGTGCACTGAAATTCTGAGCGGTCGGATTAACCAATTTCAGATCTAAATTAAAAGTAACAAAAGGCTTTGCATCGTTCCACTTCGCATCTAATTTCTTAAAAGCTACTGGATATATCCTGACAAACTCAAATTGTTCGATTATCTTTTTCACTCGTTGTTCTAAATAGAAATATCCTGCAATGGCTAGTATTCCTGCTCCAATAACTATTTTTTTAACACTCATTTGTTTGATTTTTTAAATAAAAATTCTCGAAATACGATAGACTATAAACAGCAAAGTCATTACGCCTATTGAAGCCAGTATTTTGACCCAAAGAGGAATGTATTTTACGGAAATGTATTTAATTTGTTTGTCCCCTTTAATGTGGATATACTCTTTGTTTGTAGCTATATTTACGTTTTTTGTTTGTGCTATTTTTTGCCACGCTATAATTTGATTCCGTAAACTATCGTAATAAATCCCTGTTTCGTTATCTCCTGATTTTTTACGACTATCCAGTAGTTGCAATACCCGCAGTATTTCTACTTTAGTAATGCTGTCACATTCAGGTTTTGCCGTTTGGACCTTTGGTAGTTGTATTTTTAAAGTGTCGTTTATTGCGCCACTGATAACAGTTGTTTTAATGCTGTCTTTTTTACTGGCTATAACTGTTTCAACTTCGTGTTTGTTTTCCGTTGGTTTGGCTTTACAACCGTGTAAAGCAATGCAAAGAGCGAAATAAAACGCTATAAATAAAACTACTTTTAAGAATAGCTTTATTGGGTTCTCTGGGCTAGTACTTGTACTCATGATTTTTTTATTTTTAGCTTTATCATGGCTTTTAATCCATCGAAAAAACTGCTTATTAATGCTTCTACTTCGCTATGTATTAAGGTGGAGAGTGAACCACCCCAAGCGCAAATCACATAGGTAAACATCTTGTTGATGCTTAGGTATTGGTCGCAAACAGCGTAAACGGAGAAGGCAACAAAAAAGCTTATGACTGCTTCTGCCAAGAACCAACTAAGCCTTGGTTTCTTTCCCTTTTGAATCGCTAAGTAGATTTTCATAAAAACGCCTGCCAGTACTACTATTAGAAATAAAAAATAATCCTGATAGTATTTAAGTTCATTTAAGATTGGGCTAATGATTGTATTTTTCATATTAGTTTTTTTTGGTTATAAGGTGAAAGCCAATTCCAAGCGTAACTAGTGATGCTAGTAAAATTAGGTAGGGGTTTCGCTTTTTTTTTTAATAACTCCAAACTGATGTTTTGCGCTTTATAAAAGTTAAACTTTGCAATTCTGTCAGCGAGTCCGTTGGTTTTTCCGTTTACTTTCTGAGTAATCTTCGTGATTAAATTAGCATCAGCTAAAGGATTTAATTTCTTGTATACAGCAAAAAACCAAACGGCACAATCCACAGCAATCGCTGTTTGTAAAAGCAAATCGGGATTATTCACCACATCATGACCCGAGTATTTTTTGTAATCTTCGTATGTTCCTCTACCTGTTAATTGTATAAAACCACGCCCTCTATATTTCCATCCGTCACCACTGGCAATGCTACCGTTACCATTTTTATTTGCATAACCGATATTGGCTATCATTTGTTGATTGGCTTTGTGCTCAGTGGTTCGTCCGTACTTCTTTGCTTCGGCTAGCGTCAGTCGGCTATTAAACGGACTGGTAGACAATAGCCCTTGTGGGGTGTAATTCAGGTTTTCGACCATTCGGGTGAAATTGCCCGATTCATGCGATACCTGCGCTAAAAAGTGGGCTATTCTAAGCGGGGTGTTTACCCCGTATCGTACAAATGCATTTAAGAAAATGCTGCTGTTATCTAAAATAAAACTCATTATAAAATCACTTTTCTAGGGGTTACTTTTGGTTGTGTCAGGAAATAAAATAATCCTGTGAGCGCTATTGCTCCGATAATCAATTTTTCGGTTGTTCCCATTTTAATATCCTTTTACAGCGTTGGCGTTTACGAAATAATACACGTCGTTGCGATTGATTAAATATTGCCCTCCTACTTTAGAACCAACAAAAAACCCCAAATGCTCTCCGTAATCAAAGCTACCACCCATAAAAGGCTTTGTACCATCATTGAAATACGTACCGCTTGCCGTCTTCTTAGCATTAAATAGACTTACAGCGTTTGCATTTGCCATTACTTTTTGTCCTTTTCTTGGTGTAACGAGTGCCGTAGGGGTTTCTATCGATGTAGTTTTTGTAGGCATTTTCAAATAGGCATTCAGACTGATTTTAGAAACTCCTTTTTTACCTTGCAACGCTTTTAGGGTATTTGCTCCAAAATTCCCATCGATAGTAACACCTAACAATCGTTGTAGTTCTCTAACTTCAACACCTTTGATTCCTCTGCCCAATATTTTATTTTTATTTAAAACTGCCCCAGTACTCGGGATAGTATTTGGAGAGTTATTTAAAATTACTGGCGGTGGCTCTGGAATATCGGTTAAAAATTCCTGCTCTTTTTCATTCTTCTTTTTTTTCCAATACAAGTAGCCTACAATTCCGATTCCGACCACTCCAACGCCTATTAATACTTTATCTTCATTTTTCACTTTCATGCTTTCCTTTTTTTAATTGTAGATTTTTTTCGAATAGATCCGCAGCTGCAGTTTTTCCAGGCACGCAAAAAAATCTACTTTTGATTTTATAAATACATTGGGAATTTCTTTCTTAGCAAATTATAATCGGCATCGTTTAATTCTTCCCTGAGCCATGTTTTAAGTGGTAATTTGCTTCCGCCTACGGCATTGTAACCCAGCACACGATTGTAATTTTTAAGTCCAAAGGTTTTACTGATTAGTCCAAATTGTGCCTGAGAAACTCCTGTTAAGGTTTCAAAAATCTGTGTTTCATCCGTCCCGCTATAACGGTTCATCGCATCATATAACAGAGCTACTTTTTGACTGGCAGAAAAAGCAGGAACTAAATTAATATCGCCTTCATCGACATACTTTTTATTCCCTCCTAAAACAGATTTTCCATTCTTATTGGTTTTGGTTAAGAAGTACATGCCTAACCCTAAAATCACCACCGATGCAGTTATTACAATTACTTTTTTCTTTGTTGTCATCATTAGAAAAATCCTTTTATTAAAAATCGTAATTTGGCAATATCATCTTCCTTAAACTGGTCCTGTAACCATTCTACTAAATTCATTTTTACTAAGGTGGCGCTTCGACGTTCTCCAAATTCATTGTAGACCCGAATAAACCCGTTGTGATTTAGTCCTGTTAAATTGTTCTCCACAGTTTTATAATTTGCTCCTAAGCCTAATAAAGCGGTGTAAATGGCTTCGGCTCTTGCTTTGGCTTGTGTTACATTGATATTACTAGGTTTGTATCGTACATCTTCCTTGATTCTGGAAAATCCTTTAAGTACCTTGTAATAGATAACTGCTACTAAAGAGCCAACGAGTAAAAACTTAAAAAGCGTGATTCCTGCACTCATTCCCATTTTTGCGTTTTCTTGTGATTGTGCCATTGCTTTTTGTCCTTGCGGGCTTGATAAAACAGTTGCCAAAGCAGCAGGATTCGACAATCCTCTCTTTTTCATGTACTGTGGTTTTTAATTAGACAAAAAACCTTTTATCATGGGAAAATTGGTTTTAAGCTGCGTGATGGCTTTGGGGCTTTTGGATAACTCCGCCAGTTTGTCAAGTACATCGGTGTCGAGTTGTCCTAATTCTGTAAGTGCTCTTGTTTTTGCCTTTATCTCAAAAGGATTGATTGTTTTTATGTCTATTGTAACACTATTTTTTATGCTTCCCATAATTGGTGTTTTTTTAATAATTGTGCTAATTCATTTGAAAATTCAACATTGGTATTAAGTCCATTGGCAATGCTTTCCAATACACCCACAACAGTATCATCAATGCTTTGCAAAGCCGTTGCAAAGTGTTGCTTGACCTCACTAGAATATAGTTCCATCGGTGCTGCAAGTCCTGCAACTGGTGCTGTCCCTTTTACAAAACCAATAAGTGTTGGTAATTGCTGTATCGCTCCTAAAAGCATTTCTTGTGTACCTTTACTTTTGTTGGTGTCATACTTGGATGCTAATTGTTCTTCTCTAATATCCTCATATTTCTTTTTGTACTCTTTGTTTTCTGCCTTTAGTGTTTCTACTTCGGTAAAAAGTCTTGAAGCATCGTTTTTGGCTACCATCAGATTCATAATATCGAGTGTGCCTAATCCGAAAGAATTAGAGAACAAATCTACTTGTGGGGTTTTGATAACCTCTACTGGAGTTTGTGGGTTTTGGTTCTGGCTCTGCTCCATCTTAGAAAAGTTCACATCAAAAGATTCTCCATCGATTTTATACGAGCTTCCATTTTTACGCTTCAGAGTAAGTGTTAAACGGCTACATCCTTTTGCAAACAAGGATTCGAAAAACTCTTCTGCACTTCCATACTCCGCAATGATTTCAGCATGAGATTTATTGCGAAACAGAAAAGAATTAGTATCCAAATTAAAAATAGAAACTGCCGAATACGAATCGGTATTTAATTTATCTATCAGGTTGTCTAATGCTTGCATCGGATGTATTTTTTGTAAATAATGTCTATTTCTTTTTTGTTCCAAGTGAACATTGAAAAATCACTTGTTATTGTTCTCTCGCGGGAATACTCGATTGATGGCGAGGTATCGACTCTTGCAAAGCGAATAGTTAATTCTACTTTTGATGTTGTACCATCGGGAGGAACTATAGTCAATCGTTCCTTACTGGCTAATTCAAAATCATTGACAAAGACAGTCACAAACCCGCTATTGACAACTTGCAAGGTCGTTACATCATCAATTGTAAGTTCGTTATCTTGTTTAAACTTCAAAAAAACTACTCCCGTATTTATCGATATAATGTCTTTTATCATTTGATTTTATATTAGGTGCAACTCTCAGGGTTAATTTTATAGATCAGTATCAAATGAAAATAGGTGTCTTTTGCTACTGGCTGGTTTGTTTTTGCTTTGAAGCCGAATGTTTTGGATTCGGTATTAAAGAATAACGGTTTGTAGCTGTCGTCAAATCCTGCCCCTTCTCTGCGTTTCCAATGGTCGATATGAGTGGGTTTGGAAAAGGAAACACCACTATCATCATAAATACCATATTGTGCAAAATTGTCGATATCGGTGTGATTGGTGTGGAGTTCTGCTCCAAGGACGAAACCTACCTCAAGGGCTGTACTATACGAAACTTCACTTTCCCCCTTTAGCATTGTTAAATTGATTACTTTTTCTTTTACTGCCATTTCTATAGGATTAAAAAAAAGCCGTAACTACTTACGTTTACGGCTTTTGATATGATTAAATAAACCTCTTTATTTCAATTATCGTTTTGCTTGATGTACTCTGAATTCAAAACGAACGTTTGAATCCGCAGCTGCTGAAACAGAAACACCTTTCGGGTATTCGATTTCGATTTCAAATTCCAAATTCGAACGAATTAAAGGTGATGTAGAAATGCATCTGAAAAAGTTCGTTGTATCTCCAAGTAAATCCGTTATCGGCATATCGATTAAAGAATTACCATCTTGTTTGATTCTGAATTCTGCATTTAAGAAAGCAGCATCAAACAATTTGTTTGAGTTGATGTTGGTGCTATCCCAAGTTTCATTTTTAAGGTTAGCACTCGCATTTGAACCTCTGAGCACTCTAATACTGTCTATGATGTAATCACGACCTGCATTAAGTTTATTCCCGTCAATATTGGTAATACCTACTTCACGTTTGGTATTTACATCAACAATCCCTACAGTACCCGCTTGCCCTTTGATGGCAACATTCAAATACAAGGTTTTGTCTGTTAATTCTACCTGACCTACTCTTGGAACTGCTCCATTTCTTTTAGCCTTAATTGTCGCTACCGCTGACGCTAATTCTGATTTTCTGCTCATTGTAATTGTTTTTTGATTGATGATTGATGATTCAAGCAAAGCCTTTGACGGCTTTACTTTTATTTTTTAATGTTTATTGGTAAAGTTCTTGGTACAATGCATCTTCCTCTGCACCGTTTAATCCGTGTTCTTCTTCTCCGTACACGTCGGCTTCTGCTCCGTGTAATCCTTCTTCGTCGGTGTACACTTCGTCAAACGCTCCGCTTAATCCGTCTTCCTGATGAAAAACATTTCCTGCTTCATCAATGAACGTTCCGCTTAAACCTTGCTCGTCGTATTCATAGACATGACCGTCGCCACCCATAAACTGACCGTTTAAACCGTTTTCATCACATGGACAGGCTAAACCAAATGCTCCTTTGGCGAACATCGCTCCTTTTCCTGTTCCTGTAAATTTTGAACCCAGGCTTTTTTCTGACACTTTCTTCACTGCGATTAAGGCTTGAATGACTGTACTTCCCATTAATGCCCCTCTAAGCAAATTGTCTTTTGTACTTGTACCACTTACTTTAGTTGCTCCAAAGGCTGATGCAGCTGCAAGAACAATGTTCATAATTGGGCTTTCTGACTGAGGTAATAATGTACTCGCTCCATTTGATAGCATACCGCCAACAATTCCTCCTCCAATGACTACTACTTCTTTATTCATTTGTGATTGATTTTAATTATTTACTTTTTTTCGTGGCTAGATAAATCCCACCGCCCAGAACTACTGCACCCAAAACATACAATAGGGTATTGTTCTTTGGTTTTTCTACTGCTGTTGACATTTGCATTGTTGGTTCTGCGATTGCTCCTTTTGCTGTAGTTGCAGGTCTTACTGGCATTAGTTCTCCTACTGGCTGACTATCACTGGTTACACTCTCAACCGATTCGTTGTAAGTGCTGCTTTCATTTTGTGGGTTTGCTAAATCTGAGGTCGCTGCAAAGGTTGCAGGGGTAATGGTGCTCACCGCTTCTATTTGTGGTCGTGATTGATTCTGCACGGCACTTACTACTTTTCTTCCTAGTGGAGTTTTGGAAAGGGATATCCCTTTTCTGACCGCTTTGGATTTTGCTATTCTGCTCACAAGTTTACCGCCCTTAGAACTTAAAAACTTGGAAGCTACACCGCCACCTACTGGGATAAATCCTGCTGCAATAGGAGCTGCAAACTTGGTTACTTTAATGGCGTTTTTTAAACTGACATTTCTAAGCCTGATTTTTTTTAAAAACTTGGGCTTTCCTAATCCTGTTTCTTCTTCATTAATAATTATCATACTTCATTGTTTAATTAGTTTTCTTTAAAAATAAAACTCCTAAAAATGCACCAATTCCCAACAAGATGGGGAGATTCGTGCTTTTCTTTGCAACGATTGTCGGTTTCTTTGCAATGCCTTTGCGGTTTCCTTTGGGAGCATTTAGCCCGAAGTGGGGTAAGTTGACTTCTGTGTCGTGTGCCATAATGTGAATAGGTTCTCGGTTAGTACTGGTTGTGCCATCGATAATAAAATAGCCATGTTTGATATCGCCTGTTTCTTGGTTGAATGGTACAATTACATATACGTGAGTAAATAAATCAGGTCGAAAACTAGGTTGTTTGATTTGTCGGATATAGTGCCTTATTCCCATATTAGCCAGTAAACAGCTTGCAAAAATCGAATAGGTTTTGCAATCGACTCCTTCGACACGTTGCTTGAACGCACAGGCAGGACTCCGCAGCATTTGTTCCATTCCGTCGGCTTTATACTGGATATGGTTGTACAAAAACCAATAAATCCTATCGCATGTTTCTTTCAATGAACTTTGTTGCAACAGCTTTGCAACTTCCTTTGTCTGATGGTTATACTTAATAACCATTTGTTTTATCATTCTGACCGTATCAAAAGTATTGCCGTTGCCGAGGTTAGTCTTATCACAGCTTACCTCTGGAAACAACGGCTCGTACTCTTGACCGCCTAAGATGTTCCTTTGTAACAAGTTATCAATATCCATTTATTTCATTTTCGTTCTTGTATTAGGTTGTTAGGCTTTTCGTTTACAAATATTGGAATGTTGTTGTAAAGTGGTAAGGGTTTGGTAAGGGTAGCGGGAGGTTTTGTACTATTGCATAGCTTTGCAAAGGTTTTGCAATGGTATTGCAAAAAAATACCCGCTTCTTTGTGGAAGCGGGGGAATTTAGGTATTATTGGCTTTGGAAATATATTTTTAGTTTTCTAATTCACTTAAGATTATCCGTTTGAGGTTATTATTCGGATTACATAAAATCATAGTTATGAAAATGAATATAATCTTCTTCACTTTTGACACATTTTTACTCTAATAGTATCATTTTCAAAAACTAAACCCACATCACCTTGTATTGTTTTTTTAATTTCTTCACTGGTCCATTGATGCCTATTCTTGTTGGGGCTATTTGCAAAAAGCACAGTTAGTATTTTAAATGAAAATATATTATTCTTCTCTGTAAATTGCCTACCGATTTCAAACGGCTCTAAATGAACAAAATTACTGTATTGTTTGTCTAAATTATACATGACAATATCATTTAATCTTCCTGATTTTATTTTTTTTGATATTACAGTATCTTCAATTCTAATTTTAAAATTTACAGTTGGCGAACCTAATGAGTGTTTATCTTCATGATACCAAATTTTGTTAACACAAACAATTGGTTTAATCGTCTCTACTGTCTTATTATTACAAGAAGTAACCAACAATAATAGAATAATCAACTTTGTTATAAAGTTATATTTTTTCCAGCTTTCCATCCTTTGAAATTTTTATATTGTTCATTATCTCCTTTTGCTTTTATGTAATCTGATTCATATTTCATTTTCAAATTCATCATTGTTACCATTGCGTTTCTAAAACCAATAGAGACATATTTCCAGTTTTTATCAACAAATGCTTGATGTCTATATGCGACATCTTCAAAGTATTCATCATCATAAAATTTCACACCTAATCTTCTTAATTCTTCTAAGTGTTTATATTCATGAGCACAAACACTCATGATATCATACCCTGTGTCAAAATTTAATCCTATATGCCCATAAACTATCCTAATATCTGCTTCTCTATCTTTCAAGTATTCAGAATCTGAGGTTACTCCTCCAAATTTAGTAACAGCATATCCAGTGTTAGATGGGTCATTTGTCGCATCAGTAATGGTTTTATACTTCAACTCGTTTAAGCTGTAGCCTGCCTCAGTATAATAATGGTTGTAAACGTTTTCAGCAACATTAATTCTCGTTTGAAGTGATAAATCAGTTATTATAGTCCCGTATTTTGTTCCTGCTCTTAAATTTACAATATTTCCTGTCCCTATAAAAGAAACTTGTTTATCAAAAAAGCCATCAGGAATGTTACTCATAGAATATTTATTCCTTAAAGAATCACGACCAATAATATAAATTTTTTTCTGACTGTTTGCTGTCGAACCTAAATATTTTCCTTGGATGTCAAAATAATCTCCTTCAGCACTCGAGCTAATTCTTCCTATTTGTTTTTCTTTTTTTTCTGGTTTTTTAAATCTAGGTTCTCCAAGTATTACATTGCCCATATTATTATCTTGTAATTGTACTTTCTTATTCGAAAGTAATGTTAGTTTTTTTTTGTTTGTAACAATTTCAATTTTCTAAGCAGTTTCTACATTTTTTTATGAATTACCCTAATACTTATTGTTAATTACTATATGTAAATTCATAGCATTGATTTATTTAGCTTACATAATCTTAATTTTACTATTATACTTTGTGTAAAATTATCCTACAAAACTAAAACTTATCATCTATCTAAACAATACCAACTTTTAATGATTTTATAAAAAATATACTACAACAAAATACAGCTATCTAATTCCTTTACCCAAATTAGATTTTAAAAAAAGTATTAACATATAACAACAAAAAAGCATTCTTGGGATAATTCCAAAAATGCTTTTTTTTTAGTGTTTATTACCTAAAAAGTTATTTTGACTGAAAATCGATTTTAAGGCGATTTCTTATTAGAAAGGTGTATTTATCTTTGCCACCGTCTAATATCTTATTAAAAAGCTTTATTTTCATTTCATCGTCATTAATGTAGTTTGAAAGCTTGTTTGCAGAGGTTAATTTTGTGTTTTTGAGCAAATTTTCTTTCGGATTCTCTAATACACGTATAATAAAATTACGATTAATTAAAGCGTTTGTTGGATTGTCGGATTTTTTTGCTGTTGATTTCATAATTTTTTTTCTATTGATAATATTACATATCCTTCTTGCAGCCCTAAATTAGTATCATCAAAAACATTCGTTATCGTCCTTTCATATTTCCAGTTTGAAGAGCTTTCCCATTCTAGTACAGTAAATCTAATAGTATCGCCAACTTTATAATCTCTATCATTTTTTCTTAGTTCCCAATTCTTTTTACCTATAAAATGAAGTTGCGCAAATTCATACTTAATTTTTAAATCATGCATCATAACTATTGATTTATAAGTTGCTTTTCTAACGCTATTTTCTTTGCAAAGGATTCCCTGTATTCCTCCAATTTGATTTTTAACTCTTCTGAAAGAATAAATCCATCAGGTACTCCATTTCTATCGATGAAAATAATAGCTTCAAAAGTTGATATATTTTTAGCAAATAATCGTGTCCCAACATTTATACATTTTCTAGTTTCTGAGATTATTTCGTTTATTTCATTTCGAATATAATCAGCTGTAAATTGGCTTATAAAAAGTTCTTGTAATTGCGCTTTATTTCTAATGTAGTTAAGAGTTTTAAGGTTCATAAAATGGAAATTTGAGGTTAGTTACTTAGCTGATTTTATTTTTGATTTTTCAAGTAATTACTTAATTCATGTATTTTTTTGGATGCTGATTTAAAAAAATCAATCTTCAAATTCAGTTCATCAATCTTATCTTTTTTAAGCTGAATAATTCTTTTTAATCTTTCTATTTCTTGCTTTTGTTCTAAATAGGCATCAAGCGAGAAAAACAGAATTTCGGGGACTGTTTTAATATTTTGCTCCTTTGCAACTTTTTCTAGTTGCTTATGTTGAACTGCAGTAAAACTTCTTATATAGGTACTTTTCTTTATCATGTTGTTGAATTGTAGATTTTTTTCAAATAGATCCGCAGCTGCAGTTTTTCCTGGTTCGCTTAAAAGTCTACTTTTTATAAATTTATTAGTAGCTCATAAATCTCATTGTAATACTTCCTAACAATAAATTTTTCATATTCATTTCGAGCCTCATAATCATTGCAGCATTGGAGCAAAATAACAGCTTCATATATTTTTAATTTAAAATTAGAAATAGGTTTATTTTGATTTTCAATTTTCATTCTAAACCGAAAAAACAAATTAGTAGTAACATCAACAGTCAACATATTATTAAAATACACATCATTGTATTTTATAGTTTGCATCACTCTTAATTTCTTAATCCTATATTGTGCAACTACACTTTGGAGAATTTGAAAATTTTCTACCTCGATTTTTTTGAGAGTAATAGATTTCATAATTTCTTACTCGCTATTAAATTCCCATTTTCATAAAACTGAATTACATTTGTGATCTTTGCTAGTGCATGTTTTTCAAATCTTCTTAGCATGCTCGTTACAATTGATTGGGTGTTACGCTTATTTTGATTTATTGGCGACCACCAAACCGCATTTTTTTCTTTTGTCTTGGTAAGGATTACCATTTTAATTTTTGATTGTTGAGGGGCAAATACTGGCATAGCTATAATTGGTTAAGTTAAAATTCACTAAAATCATATTGTGCAAAATCATTATCGATATGAATTATTCTTTCATTCATTTTTAACGATTTTTTTTCAATCATTTGAGGCAATTTTTCTAGGTATTCTTTCGGTAAATTCTTTTCTACAAAATCAAATAATTGCGGCATCGTAATTTTATTTTTAAAGAAACGATTTACTTCATTTTCGCATTTCTTAGCATGGTTAATAGTTGCTTTTCGTCTTACGGCATTAGCTTCCTGTTTCTTTTTTATGGCTTCATATTTTGATTTATTTTGCAGATGTTCTCCCCATTTGGCTTTGGTATACTCGAACCCTACTTCTTTTGATGTTTTTCGTGTCATGTCAAAATAATCGAATGGAAACAAAGGAGGAAACTCGTTTTTAACAAACCATTTTCTAGCCCATTCAGCACGCCAACGCATTTGTTGAATATCCTCCACAATTGCAGCTTTATTAAACGATTCGCCTGTAAATGCAATCCATTTATTTTGCATATACAATGAAATTGCTTTCTTCCATGAACCTGCGAAAGGAGTTGCATTTTTATAAATTTTTGCAATCCCCTTAAAAAAGTCTTGAATAACTAATTCTCTAAACTCTTCTTTAAGCATTGTTCCTGAATAGGCTTCTTTAAACAAATACCGTATATCAATTGGTTTGTAGTTATTATACTCTTGATTAGCAAGGTTAACTGCTAGTTCTTGTGGGTGGATTATCAGATTTTGAAGCTTTTCAGACAAAGTATTTAAAACTTTAACACTTTCCGCCCCCGCCCCCTCAGTTGGATTTTGCAGTTTGCTGGCTGGTGTTCTAGTAAAAAACAAATAAGAAGGCGTGACCGAAGGGAACTCCTTATCAAATTGAGAAATGTTCTTAACATTCTCTTTCATTTGAAATTCATTTAAATCTGTTCTTGTATTCTCATTGTTATCAGGTAAAACTTTCTCATTTACAGGGCTAACACACTGATTCTCAGTAGTTGTTAATTTTGAAGTTTTGAGGTCTAAAACTGTCAAAATTTCGCTGTTTATATGCACTTCAACGGGTCTATTTTGCCCCGAAAAATGATAATCAACAAATACCCCACATTCTTCTAAACGCTGTCTATGGTTACGCACAGTCTTTTTACAGAGATCTAAACTTGTGACTCCATTACGTTGCAATGCAGTTACTAAAAATGAGTTGATTTTAAATTCCTCAATAGGTCTAATTGCTGTAACACGTAACTTCATATACTGCTCGTTACGTTTCATCAATTGCGAATTATACAAATGCAATAAATTTTGGAATACTAATTCTGTAGCGTATTTGACAGTTTGGATTTTCCTTTTTTCAATAATCAAACCGTGGTCTTTCATAAAAGCATCAGCTTGTTCATTATACACTCTAGGTTTAAGTAATTTACTTTTATGCAGAAAAACTTTTGTAAATTCTCTTTGTACATCGTTTAAATGATTCTCTGATAGAAACTTTTTAACTTCTGAATTATGCTTTTCTGTTAATTCATTTTCTGCGGCAGTTTTAAAATTATAAGCGGCAATATACTTTCTATAATTATCCATTGTAATACTGAATGCTTCCATGCTAATTGCAGGATAAACCGCCATAATGCGATTTTCTTTTTGCAAAGCTGTTGCAACGTTTGTTGCAATGGTTTCCTGAATTATCGTTTTTACAGCAGTGCTACCAAATCCAAAAAGATTGGATGCTAAGGAAAATACTCTACCGTCTAAATTTTGTTTGCTCATAAGTCCTTCTTTCTAATAACCTTTCGGCATCGGACGCAATGCGCCCGAATGCACCTAGGAATTTTCAGCATTTGCTGGAGGTATTTTTATGCTTTACTTTTCTTCTTGAATTGTGTAGCGAGTAACTTTTCAGTAACACTCTCGAGTGTCCAATTATCAAGTCCCCTTGATTTTTTAGCTTTTTTCGGCAATGGTTTTCCAAATTCTTTATCAATACACAAGGCTAATTCTTTCAGTTCCTCAGGGGAAAGAAAGATTTTAGCATTGTTGAATATTGATAATACTTTTGGATTCATTAGAATTATTTTTTAGATAATTTTTTACGTTTAAGTGCCATTGCTTTTTTAGCTTTAATAGTTTTGTTCACCAATTGCATTATTGCCAATTCTACTTTTTCATTTTCACGAAAACCATTTGCAATCATGCGGATGCTATCTACTGAAAAGCTTTTCCCTTTTTCATTTTTGATTCCTAATTTTTGCAAATAAGGCATCACTTTCGGTGTGTACTGACATCCTAATATTTCTATCAATAGCCTTTTTTCTTTTTTAGAAATCATATCTCTAATTGTATTTGATAATTAAAATTCTTTTGCAATTCCAGTATATCCTTATTCTGTAAATCATTATCGAAAGGCACGTAAATGGTTTTTAAATAAGCATTATACTTAACTCCCTCTTTACCAATTTTTTGATGCAATCGATAACGTCTGTTTTCTTTAGCTGTTCTCATAATTAAGTCTTAAAATGTGAGTGATTTTTATTACATTCGTGATTACCAACGAACCAAAACTCTAACCTTTTAAATTCGTTGGCTCCCAACTAATGAATGAAGCTATCTCACAAGCTATTGCGACTTTTGGCAATAATCTAAAATCCAAACATTTAGTAGGTATTTCAGGAATAATCTTTTTTTCACTATTATGGTTCTGCACTATCTACCTGATTTCTCCCAACTTCTATAAAAACAATCCAATATTTATATCAATTATCTTATCTTTATTATTTGGTATTATTTATTTTTTCTGGAATGTGATGATTAGTATTTTATCTTCTAGTCATACAACTTTCGATCTAACCAATGATAATCACCAAAGCATTGCATTAATAGATGCTTTCGTCTATTCGGTTGCTTATTTTTGTCCATTACTTTGGCTTTGTTACTACTACGCGAATGAGTTTATTCCCTGTACTCAAATCCGTCCAAATTTCTTTTTGTTTACCAACACAACATTTATTTGGGCAACTATTCGCATCTTTTTTGCATATCGTAAGTTCAAAACAACTATTAATAATATTGCAGAAAACACCAACAGCAACTAAAGTACAAGCAATCTTAAAAATCAATTTATCAAAATCATGTAAACACATAGACAAAATTCTTTGTTTATTATAGTTCTTGTTTTCAACTTGTTATTCGATTTGTTTCCACTCTAACATTTAAGGATTTCCGTAAAACTTGGCACTTGTTTTGCATTACTTTTATTCATTAAGATTCCTACAAAAGATTAAAACTTTTGCAATGCGCTTTTTACTATATTTGTTGTTATGTGTATTTTGAACATCAGTAACACATCAGTTATGTTTCAACAATACAAATATAGAGAAATATTCTATTTTAAAAGCTTTTATTAGAGAAATATTCTAATTATTTACTATAAAAATTCTTAATTACTTAAAAATGAGCGTTAAAGATCGTTTAAAGACATATATAAAACATTGTGGTTTAGGTGTTTCAAACTTTGAAAAGTCGATAAATGTCTCAAATGGCTATGTAAACAATATGTCCAAAAGTATTGGAATTGACAAATTAGAATTAATTTTAGAAAAATACTCTAATCTCAGTTTAGAATGGTTGATTACTGGAAAAGGCGAAATGTTGAAAGAAATACCTATACAGAATGAAAACTCAAGTGATTTATTAGAAAAAATAAAAACTTTAGAAGAACAAAATGACTTATTAAGAGAGAATCTAGCCCTATATAAAGACCGATGCGAAATATATAAAGAAGAAATTGCTGAACTAAAAGGAACTCCGCCAGATAGGAGTCAGACCGCATAGAACAACTATGCGGATTGTTTGAAACAACAGTATACAAAAAAAATACCACATAAAATCTCAAAAAATACTGCAAGTACTTTGCATAATAATCCCCCTTCAAATACCACATATTATCATTTACTAACCAATAAATAATAATTATGATTGATTTAAAAAAAATAAGCAGGAAAATCGAAAAAATCTCATGCAAAGAACATAATGAAACACCTAAAGCAGAAGTTATTGGTGATTCAATAAAAATCACTTCTTGTTGTGATACTTTTCAAAGTCAACTAACATCTCATGTTAAAAAAGAAATGAAATCTCAAGCAGAAGCATCTGCTAGGGAATCTATAAATGAAATTCTCAAAAAATTCAAGAAATAAAATTTAAAAAGCTATCCAAAATAGGGTTATTTAGACAAGTAATTAAGCCTAATGAATATAAAATCTCAAAAAAAATTCTGCATACCAAATACCACATAATATAATTTAGCAACTTAATAAATAATAAAATATTATGAGTAAATTTAATTCAGGTGATTTAGTTCAATTAAAATCAGGAGGTCCCAAAATGACTGTACAAAGATATATACCGAGCTTTAGAAATACTATTCTAGCAAATTGGTTTGATTCAAACAACACACTGCAAAATGGAAATTTTCATGAAGATACATTAACTCTTTTTGATCAAAATGACAATAACACTTTAGAAAAAAAAGAATAACACAACTAACCTATTCAGAAAAGGCACACATCTTGTTGCAAGAATAAAGCTACTTGACTTTATCAAAAAAAAAACCTAACTTTGCAAGGTTATCCTTAACACTTAGTCTCAATATCAAATCAAGTATATCTTTAGTACACTAACTATAATTGAGACTAAGTGTTAAGGATAACAACATTAAAGATTTTGACCTTATAAATTCAAAAGACCAACACCATGGGCATAGCATTAAATTTTAACGAATTAAATATAGAGAGATATACAAAACCTTTAGTAAAAGACACTGAATATATTGGTATATTATCTGGAATAATTAATTTCATGCA
Source organism: Flavobacterium hydatis (assembly GCF_000737695.1). Classification (GTDB taxonomy): domain Bacteria; phylum Bacteroidota; class Bacteroidia; order Flavobacteriales; family Flavobacteriaceae; genus Flavobacterium; species Flavobacterium hydatis. The sequence goes on along the minus strand of NZ_JPRM01000010.1, from coordinate 121,626 downwards.
ATGGAATGTCAGACGAAGATTAAACAGGCACTTAGGTAAACTCATACAAGGACTTGAAAACACTGACACCGAAAGTTTTACCAAAGCAACTCCTGAACAACTTGAAAATTTGCTCATAGATGTGAATAATGCAATCCAACAAATCACCAAGTTAGATGAGGATTTTAGCAAAGTAGATTATTTAAAAAAATCTAAAGTCCATGAAAAAATAGAAAAAATTCTTGCAGCATTTTACAAAATAGAAAGCATTCTTCATAAAACAAAATACAAAAATATTCCTATTGAAAAAACATCTCCGAAAATCATAGAAGGAATAACTAAAATGAATAGGCGAAATATGTCAAAATTAATTAGTTTTTAATGGCTTTTCAAAGAGGAGATATCGTTATGGTTTATTTTGATTTACCTTATTCAGAAACAAACGACTCACATCCTGCAATTATAATATCTAATGAAGATGTTTATGAAGAAGATGGTCTATACATTTGCGTGATGATGACAAGCTCTACAAATAATGATAAATATTCTTTTATAGTGACCGACGATATGTTAGTTAAAAAAAACAACAAGCCTTTTTCACAAGTGCGCTGTCATCTAATCTCAAATATAGAACATGACGCTATTAAAAGTGGCTGTGTTAATTCTATGAAATCCACATCCGTTGACCGATTAGTTGCACGAATATCAACTGTAGTATTATCATAAAAACACAAAACGAATACTGATAATAATTTTTACATACAAAAAAATTATCCATAATATTTACATATATTTGAAATATAGGAGATAGCCTAAAATTTTCTTAAAACGATCAAAAAAAACTCATTCTTGTAATATATTTGTAAATATCAATATTGACATATTTAAAATCAAAATCAGAATTTAATCTTGCAGCAGCAAAGTTGCTCATTGAAGATTATGACAATTATGCTCCAAGTGTACATTGTTCATACTATGGTTGTTTTCAATTCATAAAATCTAAACTAAATAGCTTAGGCTATACATATACCAAAGTTAACGAAGAAATTGCAGCAAGTGAAACACTACATTCTCACAAATACCCAATAAGTCTAATTGTCAAAGAATTAAAAACAAAAGTGACTGATGATACATACTATTCAAGAAAAGTTAATGATAAAATAAAATTATTAAAAACATTTCGAGAAGAATCAGACTACCATAACAAGGTAGTAACTTACCCACAAAGTAAGGCTGCTTTAGAATTAAGCAATGAAATAATTCAGTTAATAAATAAAAAACTGTAACCATGAAATCAATAATTTTTTTAAAGGAAAAATTAAGTGACATCTTTAATACACATTCATATTTAGAAATACAATATGAATATAGAAGTCAAATCAAAACACATATAATTGAAGTCAAACCTGCACATTGCTTCGAATCAGACAAGAAATATATTGACCAACAAATAAGCTTAGAAAATTCATTTGAAGAATTATTCCATAATGAAGAAATCCTTTTTATAACTGAAAATGAGTTAATTCAAATTGACCAACCGATATTGAAATTAGGAGTTTCAGAAATCAATGTTAATCAAGAAATTCTCACACTAAAAGAATTAGATGTACTTATTGAAAACATTCCTTTTCAAGATTACAATTTTATAGATTGTACTCTATACAAAAACCCTATTCCTGAAATTGAACAAAATTGCGTTTATGATTTCCGTGAAATGGATAATGGTAGTGATTTTCTAACATCTTTGAAAAAGTTTATAAGACAGCCCATACTGAAAAAAAAGAAAAAAGACTCTGAAACTAAATCAGAGTCTTTTTTTTTTATTAATATTGTAGCATGATAAAAGGCAATACAACTACAGCATTTAAATTTGTAAAGTTTCGTGTTTCAAACTTTTCATTTGACGAACCTGAAAAAGAAAACGATGGGTACGATATTAAATTCAGTCCTAAAGGGAAGTATAATGAAAATGAAGGTTCTTATGAACTAACAGTCAACTTTAAAGCGTATGACAAACAGAACAGTAAAAAATTAATAATAAACGTTAATTCAGTTTCTCATTTTAAGTTTGAAAAACCTTGCAAGTTTGATCAATTGCCCTCTCATTTTTTTACTAATTCAATCCCTATTATTTTCCCATATTTACGTGCATTTGTTAGCACTCTCACATTACAGGCTAATTCTCGTATTTTAATGCTCGGACTAATTAATTTCACTAATATGGCTGAGCCCCTAAAAGAAAATACAGAAATCATAAACAACTAAACAGATTTATGAATACAAAATCGCATACGATTTATATTTTTCAAGCAATAAAAGGCTTTGTGATTAACAGCAAACAAAGGGATTAGGAAATCTATTTCAGATTCATAACCCTGAGGTCCCGAGTTCAAATCTCGGTCTCGCTACCAAAACAAACCCTTAAACAACAATTGTTTAAGGGTTTTTTATTGAATTTGTGCTTAGAAAATACTGCCCTAATCTTTTAGGAATGAGAATAAAATCATAAATTAGAAGTGATAAATTAACCCTAACTAAATATTTTAGCCGACAAAGATGCTACTTCAATCTCGCCTAATCTCGCTCAATCTACATGAAGCTTCTCATAAACTTCGTGTATAAAATGCAAATTAAAGCACCTGCATCTTTTGCATGACTGCAAAAACCCAAAAAAAATAGCATTTTGCAAACTAAGTAATTCACAAATAACATGGATATAGTTAAATTTAAAATCACTCCTAAAACAATAAAAGTAGAAGTTCGCAATTCTAATAATTACATTTTTAATTTTAATACGGCTTTAGAGATTGAAAAAGAAGACAAAGAAGTTTTATTAAGACTCTACAATGCATTAGACCTTCTCTTTAAGAAAGAAATCGCAAGTGAGTCAAAAAATTACATTGCTCCTAACCAAACTAATATTCTTGACCAGATTTCTGCTGCAGATAATCAAGAGGAGGAAATAAAATAGTATTGAATAAAGCTTAGTAAAAATAATAGCTGTTTTTCTACTAAAAACTCAATACTATCTTTTCGTTGGTTTTTCATTAGATTCAAATTTTAGAAATATCAATTTGTATCTTCCAGAAATAATTAAATCCTAGCCACAATAATTATATATTACACTTCTGGCTGGCAAAATTTTGACGAATACATTAAAGTATATAATTATTACTTTTGTATTAACTAAATTGATTTTACCCAATGATTATAAAGAAAAAAAGCAATTGGTTTAAAATGTTGTTTGAATGGAATGGTTCCGTTTTACCTCAACTTATGCCAAGATTGATATTATTGTTATTGTTTTCGATATTGGTGGTGTATTTCAAACCCTTTTTGTTAGAACACAATCTACATATTAATCCAGCTATATTTACTTTATTTGGGATTGCCCTCGCTATCTTTTTAGGTTTTCGTAATAACGTTAGTTACGATAGATTCTGGGAAGGTCGAAAACTTTGGGGCGCATTACTTAACGACACCAGATCATTAGCCAGACAAAGTCATTCCTTAATAGAAGCCTCAGACTATAATGAAAAGCGTGACCAATTTATCAATTTACTTATTTCTTTTGTTTACTCTTTAAAACACCAACTCAGACATACTGATTCTCGCAAAGACATCGATCGCCTTGTTCCTAAAGATTTTGCAGATACCTTAAAAGAAGTTCATTTTAAACCTATTATCATTTTACGAGAATTAGGAAATTGGGTAAAGAATGCGAAAAAAGAAGGCAAAATTGATAGTATCACCCAATTGGCATTCGAAGAAAACCTGAATAAACTTTCGGATATTGTTGGTGGTTGCGAAAGAATTGCCAGCACTCCTATTCCTTATACTTATAGTGTATTATTACATCGAACTGTTTATATATACTGCTTTATATTGCCCTTTGGCTTTGTAGAAACATTGGGCTGGATTACCCCATTTGCAATTGTATTTATAGCTTATACATTTGTAGCCCTAGAAGCAATAGCAGATGAACTCGAAGATCCTTTTGGGTTACAACCTAATGATTTGGCTCTGGATACTATGTCGCAAATGATAGAAAACACGTTGTTGGAATTAAACAACAAAAAGATAACTCCACAAAATAACTCCAACGATTATTACATTACCTAAAAGCGAGTATTTAATCATCAATTAAAAAACTCGATTACCTAACCTATGGTGTAGCAAAATCCTACAAAGCTCCACGTAAACTTATATTTTCCATACTTTTTTACCACAAAAACAAAGAATACCACCAAATAACCATTCGTAAATTAACATTAAAACACGTTATTTAACATTAAACCAGATAATATACCATTATTTAATATTAATATAATATAAATGTGCCACAATTCACTACTGTACTTTTATCAAAAAAATATTTAGCCCAAGATTAAGTCCACAACATAAAATCAATTTCTGCTTTACAAAATGAAGATTGGTACTACTGAATCTAAGCTTACTACAAATTAATCTAAATTTTTATGAAAAAAAATTACTTAGTATTTGTGTTTTTATCGCTTTTTGCAATAAACTCCTCCGCACAAACCATAATGGGGTGCGGAACTAATTTGTCTCAAAAGGAGCAAGATTTATTTAGACAATCCTTACCTAAAATTGAAACTGCAAGAAAAGCAGGATTAACCAAGAAAAAGGATGCTGCACCTTATATTATACCTGTAGTATTTCATATCTTAAATGATGGAACTAATATTAAAAAACCATTCACCAAAGCTCAAATGCAAAGCCGAATTAATGATGCAATAGATGTTTGCAACAAAGATTTTAATGGTTTATATCCTGCATACAATACTGTAGACCCTCGTTTTGAAGCAGTAAAAAGCAAAATGAATATTCAATTTGTTCTGGCTACGGTAGATCCAGATGGTAACTTATTAGAAACTCCTGGAATGAACTGGCATCCTGAAGCACATATTGTAGATGGATATGATTCGAAGATTTATAATTATATGTACTATGGTAAAAACGGAAAATATTATCTAGACATAGTTGTTGTAGACGAACCTAACCCAGCTGATGGGGTTTATGGTTCTGGACACGCTTTTTTACCAGTGCAAGATGTTGTACCTCACGTAACTTACAACCACAGATATATTGGTACAACAGGCGGATCTGATGCTAATTTTCAATTTGCTAAAGAAATGTCACACGAGTTCGGACATTATTTTGGTTTACAACATACTTTCCAGAATGGTTGCGACCCGATTAATGATGGTATGGCAGATACGCCACCAACAACGCAGGGATATGGTTGTAACTTATCGGCAGTAAATAGCTGTGGAGTTATTGCAAACTATCAAAATTTAATGGATTATAATGTAGATTGTCAGTCTATGTTTACCAAAGATCAAACGAATGCTATGACGTATTGGTTGGATGATATGACTGTAGCCAAATACCCAAGAGGTTTTTTATGGCAAAACAGTAATTTAGCTTCTGTAGGAGTTATTAGTACAGCACCAATTGCCCAACTTACAGCAAGTACAACTTCTATTTGTTCTAATAAAAGTATAACTTTTAAAGATGTTTCTCTTGGATTACCAACTTCCAGAACCTGGACTTTTGCCGGAGGTACTCCTGCTACATCTACAGCAGTAAACCCAACTGTTACCTATGCGACACCCGGAGTTTATCCCGTTTCACTTACCGCTACTAATGCATTAGGAAACGATACGAAAATGATTACTAGCTATATAAAAGTTGATCAAAAATCTACAGTAAACTTAACGGAGACTTTTTCGGGAGCTTTTCCTCCAGACGGATGGGCTATTACAAATCCAGATGCAGGTTTAGCATGGGAAAAACGTAAAGATACTGGCAACGGAGATTCAGCTTGTATGATTATGAATAATGCAGATAATGCAGTTGTTGGCGAACTAGATTACATACAACTTCCTTATTATAATTTTACAAATGGAGTAAATAGCCAACTATATTTTGATGTAGCCTACACAAAATTTGATGATATAAGTCCTGACGTTCTTGATGTAGAAGTTTCTACGGATTGTGGCGCAAATTGGACATCGGTATATTCTAAAACTCATACTGATCTTCAAACAACAACTACTCCTGTAACACTTCCTAACAACTGGATTCCAGGTACTCCCGAAAATTGGAGAAAAGAAATTATTAATCTTGGTGCATATATAGGAAATCCAAATGTTACAATTCGTTTTAAAAACAAATCAGGTTATGGAACCCGCATTTGGATAGACAATGTAAATGTAGCCATTACTCAAAGTCTTACTCCAACAACTGATTTTGCTGCGGCGGTTACCAAAACAAATTGTGCAAGTTTAACTGTACCTTTTAAAGATACCTCAACAGGAAACCCAACAACTTGGTTATGGTCATTTCCAGGAGGAACACCATCAACTTCTACAGAACAAAACCCAACTGTAACTTATACTACAAATGGTTCTTATGCTGTTTCTTTATCAACTTTAAATGGTTCTGGTGCCGGTACAGTTATAAACAAACCAAACTTCATTACAGTGACTACTCCCATAAGTGCTTCGTTTACAGAAAGCTTCGAAGGAGTTTTCCCTCCTGCAGGTTGGGAAATCACGAACCTAAATAATAACCTAACGTGGGAAAAAAGCACTGCAGCTGGCAGAAATTCTTCTTCTTGTATGATTATAAATAATGCCGATAATGCTGCAGGCGATGTAGATGAAATCACATTAAAACCAGTAAACTTAGCTATTGGAGCAACCGATTTTTCTTTTGATGTTGCTTATGCAAAATTTGATGCCGCTAGCCCAGATCTTCTAAATGTTTTAATTTCTAAAGATTGTGGATCTACCTGGACAACTTTATACTCTAAAACGCACACCGTATTAGAAACTGCCGTAAGTACAGATGCTAATAATTGGGTTCCGACATCAGATGCAGATTGGAGAACCGAAAGAATTTCATTAACTGTTTTCAAAGGGAATCCTAATGTTCTAATTAAGTTTGTAAACACGTCTGGTTATGGTGCTAGAATTTGGATCGATAATTTAAAATTTACTTTTGATAGTAAAGAAAAACCATATTCTGATTTTAAAATTACAAGTTCAATGATTTGTAGTGATTTACCTGTTCAATTTTCAGATGCTTCTTTTGGCGAGCCAACTTCATGGTTATGGTCTTTTCCGGGAGGAACACCATCAACTTCTACAAGCAAGAATCCATCAGTAATATATAACACTCCAGGGAATTACAATGTTACCCTAGTTGCTACCAACTCTTATGGACAAGGAACAAATATGGTAAAAACTAGCGCTGTAACAATAAAAGGTAAAAATAGTTTACCAGTTAGTGAGAACTTTAATACTACTTTCCCACAACAAGATTGGCAAATTCTAAATCTAGACGGAGATCCTATTACTTGGGAACAACGTACTGATGTAGGAAAAGGAGATTTGTCTTGTTTGGTAATTAATAATGCCGATGCTCCAACTGGAATGGTTGATGAATTGATTTTAAAATCAATGGATTTCACAACTGCCGATAAACCTCATTTACATTTTGATCTTGGATATACACAATATTTAAGCGCTTACGATCCTGCTCCAGCACCAGATAAAATTGACATTTTGGTTTCTTCAGATTGTGGTGTAAGTTGGACAAATGTATATTCTAAAAACCAATTGCAATTACAAACAGTGTCCCCTCCTATTCAGGATGACCCAGCTACTGCTCAGGCAAATGAAACAAATGACTGGAAACCAACTCAAGATTCTGATTGGAGAAGTGAAACTGTAGATTTAGGTGTTGTAAAAAACCAATCGAGTGTTTTAGTTAAAATAAGAAACACATCAGGTTATGGAACCAGAGTTTGGTTTGATAATTTTAAAATCAATAACAGTCCAACATTAAATATTAAACAAAACAAAATTGACGGAATCGTTGTATATCCTAATCCATCAAAAGATTTATTTACAATATCTCTTCCTTCAATAAATACAGAACAATACGATGCAGCTGTTTACAGTGTTACAGGACAATTAATTTTGAACGCTACTTCTTCGAAGATAAACTCAAATGCCCTAACAATTGATTTATCAGGAAAAGTAAATGGTGTTTACATTTTAAAAATTAAATCGTCAAGCGGAAAAATATCCGTAAGCAAACTAATAAAGGAATAACAAAAATGCGAATCGAGGGGCAAAACAACACAACTACATCCTAAGATTAAATTTAACAGGTTTTAAAAACCTATTAGATTTACATCAAAACTAAAATTCACAAATTCAACTCTTGATTCGCATTAATCATTAATTTTATAGCGCTATTAACCATAGCGCTATTATTAATCTATAATTACATAAGTATAATGAAAAAGTATTTTCTACTATTATTATTAATCTCCTCGAGTATCTTCGCTCAGGAAAGTATTGATATTAATCAGTTAAATTGGCTACCAAACTCCCATTCTTTTTGGGTAAACTCGCAAGGAAACGTAGTTGTTTACGATGTTGATAAATTAAACCAAAACAAGACTATTTTAACTCAGGAGCAGTTACAAAAATCTGGTTTTACAGGCGAAATAGAACAATTGGTTTGGAACCAAAACAAAACAAAAGTATTGGTTTACACTAATTCTAAGAAAGTTTGGAGAGCGAATACTAAAGGTGATTATTGGTTTTTTGATCTTGCAACTGGAAAAGGAAAACAACTTGGTACAAGCTTAGAAAAATCATCATTAATGTTTGCTAAATTTTCTAATGATAATGAGAACGTAGCCTATGTTTCGCAACACAACATTTATCTGGAAAGCCTTACTACAGGAAAAATAACTCCTTTAACAACCGATGGAACGGATAAAATTATAAACGGAACTTTTGACTGGGTTTATGAAGAAGAACTTGCAGCTCGAGATGGTTTTAGATGGAGTCCTGATGGAAAAAGTATTTCGTTTTGGCGCGTAGATGCATCAAAAACAAAATTCCATTTAATGATAAACAATACCGATGCACTATATCCTTTTACAGTTCCGGTAGAATATCCTAAAGCAGGCGAAAAACCATCATCTGTAAAAATTGGAGTAATCGATATGACTTCATTAAAAACAAATTGGTTAAATATTCCGGGCGAGCCAGACAATAACTATTTGGTTAGAATGGAATGGACCAACAACCAAAATGTAATGGTTGTACAATTAAACAGATTACAAAACCAAGCTTCTATTTATACTTGTGATGCAAAATCTGGAGCAGCAAATTTAATCTACCAAGAAAAATCAGAATCATGGATTGATGTTTTTGACATCTCATCGGGAGAATACGATGTTTTTCCTTGTCAGTTTGTAGATAACGGAAAAGCTTTTTTATGGAGCTCAGATGCCGATGGTTGGATGCATGTTTATAAAATTAGTGCCGATGGTAAAAAGAAAGAATTAATTACTACCGAAAATTTTGATGCTTATTACAAAGCTTACAATCAGGAAACACAATCTATCTATTATATTGCAAGCCCTACAGATGCTACTCAGCGTTATTTGTATGAAACTAATTTAAATACCAAGAAAACAAAACGCATTACTCCAAAAGAATTTGAAGGAACAAATAGATATCGTTTTTCTACAGATGGTAAATATGCAAAACATACCAATTCAAGTATTAATCGTGATTTCAACACACGCTTAGTCGCTTTACCAAGTCATAAAAAAATATTCCCACTAACCCCAGATTCTTTTTCGGCTCCAGACCGTAATTATTCTTTAGAGAAATTTAAAGTTACTACGGTTGATGGTATCGAAATGGACGGGATAATGGCTAAACCATTAAATTTTGATCCTAATAAAAAATACCCTGTATTCTTTTATGTTTACGGAGAACCAATGGCTTCTGTAGCAAATGATGAACCAGATTTTTACCCATATATCGCCTATTTAATTCCAGAAGGATATATAGGAATCGCAATGGATAACCGAGGAACTCCTGTACTAAAAGGTACAAAATGGAGAAAATCGATTTATAAAAACATCGGAATCGTAAATACTCGCGATCAAGCGATGGCTGCCAAAGAAGTTCTAAAATGGAAATTTATCGATAATGATAGAGTTGCTATTCACGGATGGAGCGGCGGTGGAGCAGTAACATTAAATTTAATGTTTCAATATCCTGAGATTTACAAAACAGGAATTGCCGTTGCTGCTGTAACCGATCAGCATTTTTATGACAATATTTATACAGAAAGATACATGGGATTGCCAAGCGAAAACGAAGCAACTTATATTAAAGCATCACCTGTAACTCATGCCAAAAACCTACAAGGAAATTTATTATACATACATGGAACTGGCGATGATAACGTACATTATAAAAACGCCGAAGTTTTAATTAACGAATTGGTTAAATATGATAAAATGTTCGACTTGATGATTTATCCAAATCGCTCGCATGGAATATATGAAGGCGAAGGAACAAGCAAACATCTTGCAGATACCTTCATGAAATACATAAGAGAAAATTCTCCTCCAGGAGCAAAATAATATAAAGACATTTTAACGTGTCATATTTCTCAGTCTTGTCATTCTTCGGAATGGTGGGGCTGAGTTTTTTTGCTTAAGGCACTAAGGTTCAGAGAAGCAAAGGTACAAAGGTTTTAAGCCGCAGAGGTGCTACGATTCTATCGTATTTTGCATAGCCCACGGTTTCAACCGTGGGATACGGATTGTGATAATGCATTACGCTCCAACGGTTAAAACCGTTGGCAATATTTACATTCTCTAGCTCGCTATCGCTCGTGTAATCCTGCCTCAAATAGAAATCTTTGAAGAAATTCTTGATAAATATTTTATATATTAGCTAAAGAAATAGATTCCTCGTATATAAGACTATTATCATGATCAAAAGAGAAAAAGCAATTCAGAATTACATTGACGGTTATAACCAATTTGATATTGACAAAATGGTTTCAGATTTTGAAGAAGCCATAATCTTTGAGAATATTCAAGGTGGCGAAACAAATATGTCTTTAACGGGATTAACCTCTTTTAAGCAACAAGCGGAACAGGCTAAAGCTTATTTCTCAAGCAGAACACAAAGCATAACATCGTTTAAACATTTTGAAAACGAAACCGAAATAGAGATTAACTACTTTGCTGTTTTAGGAATAGACTTCCCTAATGGACTCAAAAAAGGGCAAGAACTAAATTTAAAAGGAAAATCAATCTTTGAATTTTCAGGTGATAAAATTTCTAAACTAACAGATATAAGCTAACATCCTATAAACAACAAAAAAATTCAACTCATGAGTATTTACAAAAAAATAGGAATTGGTTTTATCATAAATGGTATAATAATGTTTCTTATAACTGGAGCGTTGTTTAGTTATATGGGAACACTAAATCCATTAATAAAACTTATTGGTGAAATATCTTTTATATGTTGGGTTCCTTCAATAATTTTAGGAATATTTATGATACAAATAAAAAATAATACTTCATCCCATTGATCATGACCATAAACATAGACCAAAACCTAAAACTTGAGTTAATTCATGAGAATCACGCGCAACCAATCTTTGACCTTGTTGATGCAAACAGAACTCATTTAAGAGAATGGTTACCTTTTGTAGACAGAATGCAAACTGTAGACTTTGCAGAGAATTTTGTAAAAGGCACAATGCAAAGAAACAGAGACGGAAACGAATATGGTTTTGTTATTGTTGATAACGAGAAAGTTATTGGAAGAATTGGTATTTATAAAATTGATGGTCAGAATAAAATTGGCGAAATCGGATATTGGCTTGCCGAAAACCTACAAGGAAAAGGTATTATAACTAAGTCTTGTAAAGCGATTATTGACTTTGGTTTTTCGGGTTTGCAATTAAATCGAATCGAAATAAAATGTGGAACCGAAAACTTTAAAAGCAAAACAATCCCAGAAAAACTTAACTTTACCAAGGAAGGCATTATTCGCCAAGGAGAATTACTTTACGACAAATTTATCGACTTGAATTTATATTCACTTCTTAAATCTGACGTTGAATAAAACACCAAAATACATTCAAAAATTAAATCCCTTAAAATGAAAAATATAAAATTCGCAAAACTCATTCTACTTTTTGGTCTTATTACTTTAGTTTCTTGTAATCAGCCTAAAAACATAGATGAATTTGCCATAGAAATTACAAATAGCATCAAGGATAAAGATGCAGACGATTTGTATTCTTTGTTTATATCTCCCAAAGAAAATGCTTCATATGGTTTTGTAAATGGTACGATAACTCCAGAAGAATCTTCGAGATTAAAATCTAATGAGGATTTAATAAAGTTAATTATCCGAAAAGGAAAACAAAGAAAACCTGAAGATATCAAACGTATAAATCAGTTTATTTCGGAGGCACATGCTTTATTTAATTGGGAAAATATCAAATCTGTAAAAACAGAATCTACTTTGGTAGAAACCAAAAAAGTAAATACAATAAGAAACAAAGTAACGATTGATGCTGCTATTTACGACTTAAAAATCATAATCGAATTAAATGATAATAAAATATATCGTATAAAAGTAAATAAGGCAATGAAAGTAAATGATCGTTGGGTAATCTTCCCTACTAAAAGCTTTGGTCTTGAAATTGAAAAGTAAGAATACATAAAACTAACATGTTAAAGAATTTCATTGCTATTCTTATTGCAAACGTATTGGGGTTATTCATTTTTGTTGTTGCTGGCCTAACAACTTTCAACAATTTAAAGCATCTCTTTAAAGACGAAACTATAAGCGGGAAAGTCACAGCTGTCAATGTATTAAATACATACTCAAAAAATGGTGGCGGTACTCTCAATGCTTTTGAATTTAAAATGAATACTGCTAAAAATGAATCCTTCTTAACCTCATATGAAAGACTCAATTACAATATTAATATCGGTGATTTTGTCACATTAAAAAAATTGTACGTAGGAAATACTAATTCAAAAGTATTATCAATAAACGGGCAAACTATTAATAATTTCTATAGCTTATTCGACCTTGCAATGTTAGTCGCTTTTATAGTGATTATCATAATTTACTATATTTATTATAAAATGTACAATCGTAAAAAGTATGTAAATAAGAATAATCAATACACAGAAATCCTTAAAAGGAAAAACCATCCAATTCTTAAATCCTAAATGATATTACATTTTCGAATGATTGAAATGGAAACAGAATTTCCTTTTTTAATTCCTATTTTCGCTGAGTAAATTTTACTACGAATACCAATCAGGAAAATGAAGATGAAAAAAGAGGAAGATATAAAAACCTATGGTGCAAAAGATTTTCGGGACAAATTCCTTGAATCTGAAAACACGGTAGAACATCTTTTTAAATCTAACTCAGAACATTTTTTTTGTTTGAGGATTGAAGATGTAAATCAACTAAAATATCCCGTACCTCCATCTAAACACATTTGTCATACTTTACTTTTTATCACTTCTGGAATTCATAAACTAAAAGTTGGTTTCGAAGAATATACCACCAAAGCCAATGAAATGATACTAGTTCCTGCTGGACAGATTTACGCTATAGATTTTATGAGTAAAAAGATAACAGGTATTATATGTCAGTTTCATCAGGATATATTAGTTGGGAAATATGGCAATAGAGAAATGCTTAATGATTTTGATTTTTTGAAGGTTTGGGGAAATCCTAGTGTAACTTTCCAAAAACAAGAAGCTGGATTTATTTCGAATCTATTAAACCGTTTACTTATAGAATATACCGAAACTGGCGGTATTAATCTGGATATTATACAGCCTTATCTTATTGCTTTACTTTTCGAAATAAATAAGAACGCTGTAAAAACCAACAAAACCCTCACAGCAGCAACAACGCTTACAACTAAGTTTAAAGAGCTTATATATTTGCATATAAAAACCCAACATCAGGTGAGTTATTATGCTTCACTCTTAAATGTCACACCAAATCATTTAAACAAATCGGTAAAATCGGTTACAGGAAAATCGCCTACAAAATGGATAGACGAAACGATTCTTCTAGAAGCTAAATACTTATTGTACCAAACCAATCTTACCATTAACGAAATTGCAATACAAGTAGGTCATTATGATCAATCGTACTTTAGTCGTATCTTCAAAAAGCACGAAGGTATTACTCCTATCGAATATCGAAAAATGATTGATAAATCCTAACTCTTGCTTATTGAATCCTAATAGGATTGTCTCTTTATTATTGACATTTGCAAACTAAAAAAAGCAAATAATGATTTACGTTTTCAAAACTTCGGTAAACACAGAATCGAAATTAGAATCGGCAACAACAATCCTTAACGAATTATTACCAGACGCAAAGTGGAACTTCGACCTTGAAGATTGGGACAATATTTTAAGAATTGATAGTAAAACCGATATAGTCGAAATGATACTTAACAACAATGTTTTCGATTGTATCGAATTAGAATAAATATCGCATTTGCAACAATTAACTTTCATCATCAATTTATTATGGACACATTACTTCATCAAGGCAAGACATTTGAGAACATCGATTACTCAGAAAAGAAATTAACTGATTTCGAATTTTTAAATTGTGATTTTATAAACTGTAACTTTTCAAAAAGCGATTTAGGCAATAATGACTTTATAGATTGCAACTTTAAGAACTGTAATTTCTCTTTGGCAACCTTACGAAACACAGGATTAAAAAACATTAAATTCACCGAATGCAAATTAATGGGATTAGACTTTAGTGATAGTAATGCCTTTTTATTCTCTATGAACTTTCAGGGTTGTATCTTGGATTACTCTACTTTTTTACAAAGAAAATTAAAGAAAACAAACTTCTTTGATTGTTCTCTAAAAGATGTAGATTTCTCCGAAGCCGATTTAACTCAGGCTGTATTTAAAAATTGTGATCTGTCGAACGCAACATTTGTACGAAGCATTCTGGAGAAAGCCGATTTTCGTACGGCAAAAAACTATTCATTCGATCCCGAAGAAAACAAAGTCAAAAACGCTAAATTCTCCCGTTTGGAACTTGCGGGATTATTAGAGAAATTTAATCTTGATATTCAGTAAATCTAAGAGAAAGACAGGATTGAATTAGGAAGTTTAGGATTTGAGTAGATCTGTAGTTTTTATTTGTATTTTCGTTTAATTGAAACATATAGAAAACAATTCATAAGAACACTAAATGAATAATTTTAGTTATTTAAAAATCATCGCTTTAATTGCTGTTTTTGTTTTATTGCTTCTTGTCTTTTTTTTGCTGACAGTAAAAACTAAAAACAAGTTGTCGAATCGACTTATTGCAAGCTATCTAATCCTTACTGCTATCGATATTAGTGGATTCTTTATTGCAGAGAAAATTACAAACAACTACCCCAACTTAGAAATTTTTAGATGGACACTCTGTTTATTAAACATTCCATTGTTTTATTTGTATGTACTATCACTTTGTTATATCGATTTCCGATTAAAGTTTAAACATACATTACATGCAGTCCCATTTATAATCTTAAATATAATTTTAATACCGAGAATATATTTAGCAAATGATACCTATAAAAAATACTTTTTCGAACATCATTTTGAAACAACCGAAATGGTGTTTTTTCAATTTCTAATAGAAGTCCAATATTTACTTTATATCATTGGTATCTTTTTAATTTTGAAAAAATACAGGAAAATTTATCTTGAGAATTTTGCAAACTCTAATACTGCAACATACAAATGGTTATTCCAGATGACGATTGTTTTTCTAGTTGCTCATTACTTTGATGCTTTTAAAAATCTCTTAAGGTATACCGATTATCATAACCTCTTGATTTTTATTAATGATTTTATAGGTATTATAGCTTTATTGATAACATGTTGGTTTGTCTTAAAAGCATTAAACCATCCTGAGCTTTTTAGAGGTATCGATTCTAAATTACAATTAGCGAAAGATTTTAATTCTAAAACAGCAGCTTCCAAAAATCAAGATATTACCGTGATTGCATCACAAATAGATATCTTAAAAAAACACATGTTAGATAAAAAACCATATCTAGATCAATCATTTACTATACAAGACCTCGCAAATCAAATTAATATTCCTGTACGTGAATTATCAATTCTGATTAATCTACACATGCATCAACATTTTTTTGACTTTGTAAACCAATATCGTATCGAGAATGCAATGGAAATTTTACGAAATTATTCAAAAAGTGAATTGACTGTTCTGGAAATCTTATACAAGGTAGGCTTCAATTCTAAATCTTCCTTTCATACTGCGTTTAAAAAACATACTTCATTAACTCCTACAGAATACAGAAATAGCTTATTATAAACAACTTACATAAGTCGGACAATATTTTAGCGAAAGTCGAACCAAATTTATTCATACTATTTGGTTCGACTTTTTTTAATCGGACGTTTTTACAAAATATCTAAACCAAATTTGCCTCAGATAAAAACAGGCAAATTTGCCAAAATGGGATATGCTGAAAACCAAGTTTAGAGTAAGCAAAAATCAAATCATGAAAATAACCAAAATAGTATTTAGCTTGCTATTCTTAAGCAATGCTATAGTTAGTCTCGCACAAGACACAATACCACTTAAAACGTACATCGAAAACATGAAAACTGTAGATGTGTTTATAAAAGGAAAAAAATACAATTTCCTTTTTGATACTGGCGGAGCAGAAACTCTTATTTCACCTGAAATAGCAAATATGCTAAACAAAAGCATATACGGAAGTTTAACAGGATTTAGAATGGATGGAGAAATAATAAAGGCACAAAAAAGTGATAGTATATCACTTATAATTGGCACTACAACTCTATTCCACCCAACTGTTGGTGTTTGGGACATTATGAGTATTTTGCCAAAAGAATTTCCTAAAATTGACGGCATTATTTCTCTTAAATCTTTTAACAATACTATTTTGACTATAGAGCTTTCTAAAAATATTCTAATTATTGAAAATAGCGTTTCCGCAAAAAAAAGAATTAAAGGAAAGTCTCTTTTACCAACTCAATTTGCCAATGGCTTGGAAGGTTCTGAATTAAATATTTTCGTTCGAATACCTAAAAATAATTTTTATTACTGGTTTCTTTTTGACTCTGGTAACAGTGGACCATTATTACTCTCAAATGAAAGTGCTATCGTTTGGGGATTAAAACCCGAAAACAATGCGATTGAAATAACCAACCCTAAATCTGAATTCTTAATCGGTAAAAATAAACTTATGGTAAAACCATTTACAAGAAATATAATTTACGATGGTGTACTTAATTTTGAATCCCTCAGTAAATATATTTTTACTATCGATTTTAAGAAAAAAGAAGTCTGGATTGATTAAGTTTTTTTACAAATATCCATTTTAAAGAAATAGTAATTCTAGTAGGATTATTTTTTAATCTCTATTTTTGTTTAGAATAAAACAACAAAAAGCTGATATGAAGAAATACTACCTATTACTAATCTTAACTATTATTAGCTGTAACAATTCAACGAAAGTTATTCCAAAAGAAAATATTGCTCAAAAAAAAGAATTAAAAAAATTCTATGAGTCTGATAAAATAGACCATTACTATTTAGACATTTCAGAAGACATTTTTTTTGACCCCATCCGAATAAAAAGTAAAAATGAAGATACAATAAAATTGAATAAAATTTTAATGTACAGTTACCCAGATTCTGTTTCAGAACCTAACTTTGAATTAAACTTAAAAAAGTTTCATTTTATAAAACATGAACTAAGCAAAGAAAAGAAAAAAGAAGTTGAAAATATTTTTAGTCAACAGGATTCTTTACGAAATGAATATGCTGCATGTATTCCTAAATATCGCGATATATTTATTTTCAAAAAGAATGATTCTATAATTGGAATAGCAAAAGTTTGTTTTGGATGTGGGATTTCTCAATTCTTAGGTACTAAAGTAGATACTGATGGATTCGGATTACAAACTGAATTAGAAAAACTCGAAAAAATCATTCGAAATTAAAAACTCTCAAATGATATTTATAATTAATTCTCAAGGCACAAATCTCATAACCCGAGAAGAACTTTCGATTAAAGAATGGGCTGAAAAACTGGATAAATTCATTAGATATACCGCTTTTATTGATGATAACGAACTCATAAAACAACTTACTTATGAGTACAACCTTAATCAAACCCAGATTGAAGAAATTGAGAAATGTCTTGAAAACGAAAAAATAAAGTACCATAGATATACATGTATCAAATACGAGCATTTTAAAATTGAGTCTGTTTATTTGGAAATCAAAAAACTAAAAGGAAAACTAATTTATTGGAAAGATTGGGATTATGTTTTTGAAGAAAAAGACAATGATTACTTTCTTTGGTGTTTTCTTGGAGGTTTTGCCGACGCACAACGTGAAATAAAATTAAGCGAGGAACACATAAAAAAATATAAAGAAATAGGTATTGCTCAAATAGATTATCTAATCGATAATCTTCAAAAACTTCACAACTCCGAAGAATACAAACTTGCAATAACAGAGAATCGAGTAGTAATGTAAACTGTTCTTTCTTATATTTTCCTTATATTTCGGGTTCTATTATGCAATCCCATGAAACAATTACTTCTAACTCTTTATTTACTTATCGGAATGTCCAATTCTCAATACGCACAAAAAGTTATCCCATTATATAACGGAAAAGTTCCCAACTCAAAAGACATTGCAGACTTAAAAGATTCCATTATGGTTTATGGAACTGATCCTAAAAAAATTACCGTAATTACCAGAGTTGCTACTCCTGATCTGACTGTTTTTCTTCCCGAAAAAAATAAAGCTACAGGAATTGCTGTAATTATTTGCCCTGGCGGCGGTTATTCGGGAGTTGCAATTGATCATGAAGGTTATGCTATTGCAAAAAAACTAAACGAAAGCGGAATCGCAGGCTTTGTATTAAAATATCGTTTACCAATTACAAAATACGTCGAAAACAAAGAAATAGTTCCTTTGCAAGATGCCCAACGTGCTATCGAGTTGGTTAGAGAAAATGCCAAGGAATGGGGAATAAATCCAAACAAAATTGGAATTCAGGGTAGTTCTGCCGGAGGACATTTAGCAGCCACAGCAGGTACACATTATACAAAATCATATATCGATAATCCGCTAAAAACAAACTTACGTCCCGACTTTATGATTCTAACTTATCCTGTTATTAGCATGACAGACGGGTTAACTCATATGGGGTCCAGAAATAATTTACTTGGCAAAGATGCATCTCCCGAAGAAATTAAAGAATTTTCGAATGAATTGCATGTAACGTCAAATACTCCTCCTACATTTATAACTCATGCCATAGATGATAATGATGTTATAGTGCAAAACTCTCTTGTGTTTATAGCTGCTTTGCAAAAAAACAAAGTTCCAGTTGAATCTTTCTTTTATGCCAATGGGGGTCATGGTTTTGGGATGGACAATCCTACCAGCGATGTACAATGGATTGACAACTGCATTGATTGGATTTTGAAAACCAATAAAAAATAATTGAATTACATAAATTCAAAATCAAACAAAAATTAACCATGTAAGTCATATAAGTTCATTTAAGTTTTATTGTGATTAGTCACACTTATATTTACTTATATAACTTATATGGTAAAAAGGATTTTGAGGAATTAAGAGTTTATGTAGTTTGTTTTGAGCAAAACTTCTTTTTTAAATTTTCAAAACTATATTTCTACACATCTAAAAACAATTACCCTACGGATTAATTCAATAAAAAAACATGGAAACCTCAACTATTTGGTCTGCAAATACTATTCATAAAGATTTGCTTGAAGCAAAAGAACAATTATACGATACGTGTAACTTAGATTGTACACAACCAATTGCAGAAGCCGAAAGTGCCGATTATGGCGCTTATACTTTTAAAATTAACAAACAGGCCGTTGTATATCGTGTGGCTAAAATTACCCCTACTAAAGTGGGACAATTTGTTACGTTATGGAAAAGAAGCGAGAAAGGTCCTATTGCCCCTTTTGAGATTACAGACGATATCGATTTGTTTATTGTAAGCACTAGAAATGATTCTCATTTTGGACAATTTATCTTTCCTAAATCGGTATTGCATCAAAAAGGGATTTTATCTGATGATAAGAAAGAAGGCAAACGTGCCATTCGTGTATATCCGCCTTGGGATAACACAACAAGTAAACAAGCCCAGAAAACGCAACAATGGCAATTAGACTATTTTGTAACTATTCCGAGCGATAAACCAGCTGATTTGGATTTAATAAAAAAATTGATTCCTTGATAAATAAATCATATTTTAGCTAATGCTTAAAACTTAAGTAGGTAACAAAACCGATTATTAACACCAAATAACGATAGCCATGACAGGAATAGAAAGCTTAGGAACTTTTATAATAGCAGCAATAATTGTAGTTATTACCCCTGGGATTGACACTATCATGGTATTAACAAGAAGTATTTCGATAGGCAAAAAAGCAGGATTATATTCGGCATTAGGAGTTAGTTTAGGGCTAATTGTTCATACGCTTGCTGCTACATTTGGACTTTCGCTTATTCTGGCGCAATCAGCTCTGGCATTTAGCATTGTTAAATATTTAGGTGCTGCCTATTTATTTTATCTAGGATATAAATCGCTTACAGCAAAAGCAGACCAAACAGAAATAAAATCTATTGAAGTTAAGAATACGGCTAACAGAAAATTGTTTTTCACTGCACTTTTAAGCGATGTTCTTAATCCTAAAATTGCCATTTTCTTCTTAGCTTTTTTACCTCAATTTGTAAAAACCTCCGAGATAAACAATCCAGTTCCTTACTTATTACTAGGTTTTATTATCTTTATAATAACCTTAATATGGTGCTCTTTTCTTGCATTAATGGGAAGCAACGTTGCAACTCTTTTTAATAAAAACAAAAATGCCGAAAGCCGATTAAACAAAATGACTGGAATTGTTTTCATCTTACTTGGTTTAAAAGTAGCTTTTACAAAAAGATAAAACAACAATGACTAAAACTCATTAATTATATTTTTTACTCAAACCCATAATATTAAATGCCCGAAGTGATTCTGGTACTATCAAATATATGAATACCGATTACACAAAATTAGACAATCCTGCTTGGTATTCTTTATCCGAAACGCATCAGGAATTTTCAATAAATTACAATAACATCAAATTTTACAATCCTGATTATTGTCCTTTTGGAGGATTTATAATTCCAGAAAACATTTCAGAATCTATTGATGAATATTCAAAATTAACAGATGGCTTTTTTGTAGTTGGAGAAAAACCTCAACTTTCAAATCAACTAAAATTGAATAACGAATTAATCTGTTTGCAAATGATTATCAATAGCCGAATAGATGTGGAGATAAAAGAAGAAATCATTCCCCTTAAAACCAGCGAACATATTGATGCTTTATTTGAATTGGTTAATTTGGTTCAGCCTGGTTATTTTAAAAGACAAACTGCTTTGCTAGGTAATTATTTCGGAATTTTTAAAGACAACAAACTTATTGCAGTTACTGGCGAACGTATGAAAATGAATGATTTTACCGAGGTAAGTGCAATTGTTACTCATCCTGAATATACAGGACAAGGATTTGCTAAACAATTAATTGCTCACGCGGTAAACAATATTTTTGACCAGAACAAAATGCCTTATTTACATGTTGTAGAAAGTAACGTTGGAGCTATAAAACTATATGAGAAACTAGGATTCACGACAAGACGAAAAATGAGCCTTTGGCACATATCCAAATAGACAATTTAATATGACAAAAATATACAGACAAGGAGCCAGTGGCGCATTGCTTGACGAGTATGAACGGGCGATTATCGATTTACAAGATACGATCTCGGATATATCAGAAACTGAACTTATAAAAATTGTAGACAATCAAACAAGTGATTCTAGTTGCAGATCTATCCAGACAATTTTATCTCATGTTGTTTGTTCTGGTTATGCTTATGCTATTTATATCAGACGTTTTAAAGGAGAAACAATAAATTTTAGAGATGAAATATTTCATACTTCTATACAAGATTATAACAATCATTTAAATGATTCTTTTAATTTTATGGTTGATTCTCTCAATGGTATAAATGATAATCAGCTTGAAGAATCTGATAACAATAAAAAACTAATCACTTCCTGGGGGCAAATTTACGATATCGAACAAATTTTAGAACACGCCATTGTACACGTCTTGAGACATCGCCGCCAAATAGAAAAATATAAAATAATAGTACGCCAATAATACATTACCCATTTCATGAAAAAAACATTCTACCTTTTTATTTTCCTTTTATTTACCAACCTTAATTTTGCACAAACAAAAAGCAAACAAACCACAGATAAAAGTCAACCGATAGTTCTTGGGATTACAGATAAATTAAAATCGACCGAACTGGGCGAAACAAGAACAATAAACATATACTTACCCGAAGGATATAAGGAGAAAGACACTGTGAAATATCCCGTAATATATATCCTAGACGGTGGTGTCGAGGAAGACTTTATTCATATTACAGGAATCGTTCGTTTTAATACCCAAGCGTGGATTGCCAGATTCCCGAAATCTATTGTTGTAGGTATCGAGAATACAAACCGAAGACGTGATTTTACATTTGCTGTTCCTAATTTGGACTTTGTAGAAAAAATGGGATTCAAGAAACAAAACTTTCCTCAATACGGCGGATCGGATAAATACATCGCTTTTCTAGAAAAAGAATTACAACCTTATATCGATAAAAAATTCAATACGAGCAATCATAAAACTGTTATCGGTGAATCATTAGCTGGACTTTTGGCAACGGAAATTTTATTAAAACACCGAAATCTATTTGACAATTATATCATCATTGCGCCAAGTTTATGGTGGGGAGATCAATCATTATTAGCCGAAGCTCCTAAATTGCTTAAAGCAAAAGAGAACAAACCAGCACTAGTATATATTGCTGCTTGTGATAAAGACGAAGACAAAACAATGTATGACGTTGCTGTATCGTTAAGCGAAACGCTAAAGCAAAATGACGAAAAGAATACTAAAGTATATTATGATTATATCCAAAACGAAATTCACTCGACTGTAATACATCAGGGAGTTTACAATGCTTTTAAAGCTTTTTATCCTAAAACTATTTATGAGAAATAAAATCAAAGAGATATTAATTGAACAGAATACACTAACAACCTTATATGAATATTAATAAAAAAAGGACTCTAAGTAAGAAGAATATATTTCTTATTATTCTGTTTTCGTTCTTTATTGCTTTATTCTTCACGCCTCTTTTAGGAAATATATTTTCGCTTGCTATCGAGAAAGAATACTTTATCCCGAAGCAATCTTCTATTTTTACTTTTAATGAAACCGTGCATAATAATGGTTCTAGCGATGTATGGCGATATGGAGAAGATTATACTAATTATTACTTTAACTTAAGTGATACTAATAATAGTGTGCTTGTTTTCCCTAAAGCCGACATTGATAATTGTGCCGGATTTGATCCTGAAGATGTAACTACTTGGTGCGGATTAAAAGCTCCCAAAATTGACTTTTAAATACACGAACCATTTACCCGAAATAAAACTAATTAACCTAATCCTTATATTAACACTAAAAACAAAATGAAACATATTGCACTTTTCTTTTTATTATTTCTGAGCTTAAATACATTTTCTCAGTCTAAGGACGATTTATTAAGGTTTAGCTACGAAATGTATAAAGATTATAAAAATCCTACTCTCGAAAAAGTAAAATCGATCACCTATAATCCTGATATAACTTTCATTAAATCGAAATATAGTAAAGAGTCCTTGGTTACTTATATCGATTTTTTTATTAAAAACGCAAAAATCTCATTAGAACAAAAAGATAAAAACCAACTCAATGTTTTATTAAATTCTGATTTCCCAACTTCTTATCAGGAAGAATTGTTTGGCATCGTTAATTTAAAAAGAAAAAACAGTGCAATAACAGATTCCAAGGGCAAAGAAATCAAAATGGCAAATTCCAATTCTAATAGTATTGGAGGAAAAATAAAAGAAAATTCTAATTCTGAACTTGAGTACAGAAGTATCGAAAACCAAACCGTTGCTTTTACTAATAATGCAAATATAAAAGGTGACATTACTTATGAATTATCAATTCTGACTGATTACTCTACTCAGAAATTAACGAAACAAGATGTTGGAAAAACTATCGTTCTAAACCATCTAAAATATGAAGTTACAGAAATAGCCAGTAATAAGATTATTCTAAAAAAACTCTATGATTTTAAATATGATGGAAATATTAAAATATTATTATTTGACAAAAACAAAAAACTAATAGTGTCTGACGATGGCAATAGAGCCCAAAATTCACTTCTTTGGACAGGAGGAATAGATAGTACTTATTATGATTTTATCTCAAAAAACCCAAATACTACTTTTGATGAATTTAAGAAAAATATTAAGCCTGAAAATGTGATGCCTAAAAATCCTGAATATATCATGATTGCAGCAGTTTCAAACTTAGATAATGAGTTTATTCTTTATGAACCTGAATATAATGCCGCTAAAGAGTTTAAAGTAAAATTATAATACCCCATCAAAAGCAGTTTCTCTCAACAAATAAATTTAAAAATAATGACCGAAGATCAAGAATACATATACGATTCATTAGTGAACCAAATAAAAATGGGATTTTTTCCTGTTGATGAAATTAAAGATATCACTTGGGAACAAGTAGAAGATGAAGGGATGGAAGATGATATCTCTGAAAAATGGGTTAATAAAACTATTGATACCGAATTTAAGAAACACCAAGAAGCAAGCAAAAATTGGAAATCGCCAACTGATACCGAAAGACTCATAAAAGCTTTTAATGAATTGAGCCAATCAAATATTATTGCGCTTCATAATGCAGGTTACACTACTAGCGAAGGTGAATATGAAGTTGTTGAGGTAGAAATAGAATTAAGAAAACAAAATGTACAATCGGATGGGTATTGTTTTTACCACCAACAGGATTTAGAAAGAGCTATAGATCCTGAAAGCAGAAACTTAATGATTGCTTTTCAGAAAATCGACAATTCAGATGATTCGGTTACTATAGAGGTAGGTAAAAAAGTAGCCGAAAAACTAAAAGATAATGGCTTCGAAATAATTTGGGACGGAACTGCTCTTACCAAAATAGAGATTCCGAATTTTGATTGGCAAAAAGTTTATAGTGAATCCGATGAGGATTTGCTAAATCATAATAGAGTGTTGCCGTTTATGGTAAAATAACTCTATTAGAAACTCCTTAATCTTTGTCAAAGTTTTGAACTTTGACAAAGATACACGCGTATAATCTTAGTCGAGCTCCTAGCGGAGATTCTTCGTTCCTCAGAAAGACAAGATTGGGGTTACTTTATGCGTAAACCTATATTATGTAGACGCACTGCGGTGCGTCTCTACAGGAAACCTTTGAACCTTAACTAAGAACCTTCCTTTTTTTACAAAAACATTAACATTACTCTTATTCTTACAAAGAGTAATTCATATTATATTTGATTCATCTTTTTAGAACTATCTAAAAATGAAATCATCAACATTCAAAAAAACTAAACAAAATGACAAAAGTAATCACTGTTCTAACCATTGCCTTATTCTCAATTGGTGTAAGTGCTCAAGAAGCTAAACCAACTGCTAAAAAAGAAACTACTTCGAAAACAATGAGCAAAGCTGATATTGAAAAATGTAAAGCTAAATGCAAAGCCGAAGGAAAAAAATGCGATAAAGACATGGCTGGTAAAGATGCCAAAAAATGTTGCGCTAAGAAATAATACTTCTTTGTATTCCATAAAAAAATGCCTCAAGAAATTGAGGCATTTTTTTATGTTTGTTCATTACAAAGAATGAAGTAGTCTTTCTTGAATATGTCTATTTTACGCGTACGCTCCATTCAAAATCCATTTCGGATACTTGAATTCCTTTTTCATCGGTTCCTATCGATTTCATCCAGAAGGTTTGCCCCTCGCCTGTTTCGATTGTTCGTTGTATCGCTTCGGCTATTAAATGACCATCGTTACATACAAATGTAATACGCCCAGTTGCTTTCTTGGTAAAGTTTCCTTTATTATTAGCCACAAGCATAGAAATCTTGCGTCCGCTTTTCTGGATTCCGGATATTACCAATGCTCCTGTTGTAAGTTCGGCTGCCATAGCTTGTACTGCAAAGTACATTGAATTGAAAGGATTCTGGTTTATCCAACGGTGTTTTACCGTTACGACACATTTATTATCGTCGATTTCTTTTACTCGTACTCCACAAATGAAGGCCGATGGTAATTTGAATAATACAAATTTATTGAGTTTAGAAACTGAAAGTGCCATACCGTTTTGTTTTTTATGTAAAAATACAAAAAAACTATGCACGCACAATAAATTGTTATTACTTTCCTAAAACCTCAACAAATACAATACTTACCACTGATTTCCAGCACCTTTTTTGTAGAAATAAAATTTCAACTTTGTTAAAATTTTGTTAATAATTAGTACTATGCAAAACAAGATACTGTCTTTTAGCCATATATTTGTATAAGAAATTACTATATACTTTTAATCATGGAAAAATCAACACCACTAATCATGGAAACATCATCAGAAAGAAACTTCGCAACGTTTACTCATTTGAGTACATTAACTCAATATTTCATTCCGTTTGGGAATTATATTTTCCCAATACTATTATGGTCGAGTAAAAAAGACAAATCAGAATTTGTGGATCATCATGGTAAACAAGCTTTAAATTTTCAGTTAAGTTTATTGTTATACACTTTGATTCTTGCCTTAATTGCTATTCCAATTTTTGTTTTTGTAATCTTCAAGAACATTCCGATGGATGTAATTATTAATGACAATGATTTTACAATGAATAATTTTAATCTTAGCGACAATATCGGAATCTTAAGTATTGGAGTTTTAGCAATCTTAATTTTTGGAATGCTTAAAGTAGTTGAGTTCTTCTTGGTTATTTATGCTTCGATAAAAGCTTCGAACGGTGAATTATACAAATACCCGCTTACGATTCCTTTTATTAAATAATACTTATCCTTCGACTCCGCTCAGGATGACAAGATAAAAAGTTAAAAGTTATATACAATATATGAGCCTAGCCCTGATAGAAGCGGCATCCTTTTTCTGGCTCTTTTTGCCAGAAAAAGATATAGCGGAGAGCAGGAAATAGCTTCAAAAAAAAATCATCAATCAATCACAATCAATCATCGATCAAAAAACGAAACGTCAATCTAAACAAAACAAAATGAAATTATGAACATTGAAAACACAAAAGCACAGATGCGCAAAGGTGTTCTTGAGTTTTGTATCTTATCTGTACTGAAAGAAAAAGATGCTTATACATCGGAAATATTAGACACTTTGAAAAACGCAAAATTACTGGTTGTAGAAGGAACTATTTATCCATTATTAACCAGATTAAAAAACGACGGTTTACTTAATTATCGCTGGGAAGAATCGACTTCTGGACCACCACGAAAATATTATGGATTAACTGAAATAGGTCAAACATTTTTAAACGAACTAAATGGCACCTGGAATGAACTTTCGGAAGCTGTAACACTAATCACCAATCAAAAACAATAGTCATGAACAAAACTGTAAATATTAACTTAGGAGGCATGTTCTTTCATATAGATGAAGATGCATACTTGAAACTGACGCGCTATTTTGACGCTATAAAACGTTCTTTGGGTAACTCTTCTGGTAAGGATGAAATCATTAAAGACATTGAAATGCGTGTATCGGAATTATTAACCGAGAAACAAAAAAGTGAAAAACATGTTGTGGGATTAAAAGATGTAGATGAGGTTATTGCTGTAATGGGACAACCAGAGGACTACATTATCGAGGAAGAAGCTAATGCATCTCATCAATCATTTAGCGATTCTGGAACTCGTAGATCTAAAAAATTATACCGTGATAAAGAAAAAGGTATGATTGGTGGTGTAGCAACTGGTTTAGGTCACTATTTTGGAATAGATTCTGTTTGGTTAAAAATCATGTTTTTGATATTTGTTTTTGCTGGATTTGGAACTGGAATACTTGCTTATATCGTATTATGGATTGTAACTCCCGAAGCTGTAACAACTTCGGAAAAACTAGAAATGACTGGGGAACCGGTTACGATTTCGAATATCGAAAAAAAGGTACGTGAGGAAATTGATTCTCTTTCGGAAAAATTTAAAAATGCAGATTATGACAAAATGGGAAACCAGGTAAAATCTGGCGCTGAGAAAATAGGAAATGGTTTTAGTGATTTTATCATGACTGTTTTTAAAATCTTTGCTAAGTTTTTAGGAATTATTTTAATCATGTCTGGTATCACTACTCTGATCTTATTACTTATTGGGGTTTTTACTCTGGGAACAAACATATTTATTGACTTTCCTTGGCAAAACTTTATAGACGCTGGAAACTTTACTGATTATCCTATATGGATGTTTGGTTTATTAATGTTCTTTGCTGTTGGAATTCCGTTCTTTTTCTTAACGCTTTTAGGTTTTAAATTATTAGCGCCAAACATGAAATCTATTGGTAATATTGCTAAATATACACTTCTTGCAGTTTGGATTATTGCAATGGCATTAGCAATAAGTGTTGGGATAAAACAAGCAACTGAGATTTCTTATGAAAACAAAACGGTACAAAAACAACCTATAAACATTAAAACAACGGATACTCTTTTTGTAAAGTTTAAATACAATGATTATTACTCAAAAGATCTTGATCATCACAGAGATTTTGAATTTGTACAGGATTCGGCAAACCAACAATTAATTTATTCTACAAATGTTAGCTTTCATGTATTGCATACGGATGAAAAAACAGCTTACATACAAATAGAAAAACAAGCAAGAGGTAAATCGTTTATCGATGCTAAGGAAAGAGCTGAAAAAATAAACTATAAATTCGAAATTAAAGGGAATCAACTATTACTTGACAATTATCTTCTTACTGATGTTAAAAACAAATTTAGAGACCAAGAAGTAAAAATATATTTATACTTACCAGAAGGTCAATTACTAAAACCAGATGCTTCGGTAGAAGATTATGATGAGTCTGATGACAATTTCTTTAATTTGCATTTTAGTTCTGATAATTACATTTATAAAGTAGGAAGTTCTAAAGTTAAATGTTTGAACTGCCCGATATCTGAAAATGAATTTGACGATGTTGAAAATGATGAAGATAATGATCCTAACGATACTATAAATGAAGTATCGGTTAAAATAAATGGTAAAGAAGTCTTGAACGGAAAGAAAACTTCAGGACACTTAACTACAGATAAAAACGGAGTTATAATTAAAATTAATTAGTCATGATCAAGATAATTATGTGGATTACCAAGTTTATAGTTGTTGCCTTAACAGCTTTGTTATTTGCTTCTTGTAACTACTCGGGTAATTTTAAATCGATAGTAGGAAGCGGAAAAGTTATTACTGAAAAAAGAAATGTTCAGGGAGAGTTTACAAATGTATCTGTTAGCAATGCTATAGATCTTGTAATTGAACAATCGGACAAAACCGAAATTACTGTAGAAGCCGATGATAATTTGATAAACGGAATCACCACAAGAGTGGAAGGAAATACTTTGGTAATAAAATCTGACTACAACTCTTTTAAAAACATAAAATCTAAAAGGGTAATTGTAAAAATGCCAATCATTGATAAGATAAAAGCTTCGAGTGCATCAACTGTAAAAAGTCAGAATATTTTAAGAGGTGAAGATATTAGCCTGGATGCATCGAGCTCTGCAAACATGAGTCTAAACATAGAGTCGGACGCTATAACTTGCGAAACAAGTAGTGGTAGCTCCATCTCTATAGAAGGAAAAGCATTAAAACTAAATGTATCTGCATCTAGCGGAAGCGATATTAGTGCTAAAAAATTATTAGCAAACGAGATTGAAGCTCAATCTTCTAGTGGAGCTACTGTATATGTACATCCAATAGTAAGTTTGAAAGCTGATGCGAGCAGTGGAGGTAACATTAATTACAATTCTGTACCAAAATCTATCGAGAAAAAATCTAGTTCTGGCGGAAGCATTGATCAAGACTAATACTTAAATAGTACTTAAAATTATATTAATCATCCACCCAAAGTGGATGATTTTTTTATATTTGTAAAAAACAAAATTTAATGAAAAATTACACACTAGCGCTCCTGCTTTTAGTTGTTACTACAACAACATTTGCACAAAAAAAGGAAAAGATAAAAGGTTCTAAAACAGTTACTATAGCAACCAAAGAAGTAGGTGAATTTAATAGTCTTGAAGTTAATGACAATCTTGAAGTTTACTTAGAACGTGGACAAAAAAATGAAATAAAAATCGAAGCCGATGATAATCTTCATGAAATTATTGGCATGGATTTAAACGGGCAATTGCTTCGTCTTTACACCTCTAAGGATGCGACTATTTTTAAAAAGCTAATCGTAAGAGTAACCTATACTAAAGATTTAATTAAAGTTACTGCAAAAAATGCAACTGTCGTAAATGCTATTCAGGAAATTCAGCTTGAGGATATTACTTTTAACTCTGTGGATTACTCGAAGTTATTTCTGAATGTAAATTCTAAGAAATTTGCTTTGATAGCTGATGATAAATCGAAAACAGAACTGAATTTAAAATCAGAAAGTGGAAGTGTGCAATTAAGTAAAAATGCTGGTTTAAAAGCATTGGTTGTTGCAACAGATTTTAAATGCGATTTATATCAAAAAGCAAATGCAGCTATCGAAGGTTCTGCTACTAATGCAACTTTTAGGCTAGATAACAACTCTGTACTAACAGGAAATAAATTTACTGTAAAGAACGCTAATCTTACTGCCGAAGGTTATAGTACTTCTAGCTTACTTGCCGAAACTACCATTGTTATTGCTGCGGGTGACAAAGCCGAAGTTCAGCTTTTAGGAACACCTAAAGTTGAAATTACCCGTTTTTCTGAAGAAGCAAAACTGATTAAAAGATTGAAGTAAATAAATGCTATAATCAATTTGCTAAATTAAGCAGAGTAGAAACTTCAATCAATAATTGTATAAAAGTAAAAAGTTCCATTCGCCTCGGCGAATGGAACTTTTTTTATGAGTTCTAAAGAACTAAGTAATAATCACATTATAATGTCGTATTTTAAAATTAGACAAAACAAACAATACATTGATTTTCTGTAACTAAAACCAATATTCGTCCTTTTGACTTTACGACTTTAAAACTTTCGACTTACTTAATTAGTCTTTTGATGCCAAATATCTTTCAGCATCCAGAGCAGCCATACATCCTGTACCTGCAGCAGTAATTGCCTGACGGTATACGTGATCTGCAGCATCTCCAGCTACAAAAACTCCTGGTACATTTGTATATGATGTTCCTGGTGTATTAATGATATATCCTGTTTCGTCTAGTGTTAAATAGTCTTTAAAGATATCTGTGTTTGGTTTATGACCAATGGCAACGAAGAATCCTGTTGCTGGAATGTCAAAAATTTCACCAGTAGTTTTGTTTTTAGCTTTTACAGCAGTAACTACTTGCTCGTCTCCAACTACCTCTACAGTATCGTGGTTCATTAAAATCTCGATATTTTCGGTTTTACGAACACGATCTTCCATAATTTTTGAAGCTCTAAATTTTTCGCTTCTTACCAACATCGTTACTTTTTTACAAAGTTTAGATAAGTAATGTGCTTCTTCGCAAGCTGAATCTCCAGCTCCTACGATTACAACTTCTTGGTTTCTGTAAAAGAATCCGTCGCAAACAGCGCAAGCAGAAACTCCACCTCCCATTTTTAAATAATGTTGCTCAGATGGTAATCCAAGATATTTAGCAGATGCTCCGGTAGAAATAATTACCGTTTCGCAATGTAATTCGATAGTATCGTTAATCCAAACTTTATGGATATCTCCAGAAAAGTCAACTTTAGTAGCCCAACCATCTCGTATATCTGCACCAAAACGTTGTGCTTGGTTTTGTAATTGTATCATCATTTCTGGCCCAGTAACTCCATCAACATAACCAGGGAAATTTTCAACTTCGTTTGTAGTTGTTAATTGTCCTCCAGGTTGCATTCCTTGATATAAAACTGGATTCATATTAGCTCTGGCAGCATAAATAGCGGCAGTATAACCTGCTGGTCCAGAACCTATAATTAGGCATTTAATTTTTTCGATTGTATCTGACATATTTTTAATTTTACTGAGATGCAAATGTAATCTATATTATAAAAATTAGAGCCTTAAATAAATCCTAATTAACTATATAGAAATAAATTTTATTTATTTTTCAAAAAATGTTTTGACAACTGAAATAAATGTCTATCTTTGCAGCCGCTTACGGGGTGTAGCGTAGCCCGGTTATCGCGCCTGCTTTGGGAGCAGGAGGCCGCAGGTTCGAATCCTGCCACCCCGACACTAACGCCTTTCAAAGGCCGTCAAAACCCCTTAAATCATTCGATTTAAGGGGTTTTTCTATTTATTCAACTCCAAAATGTTCAAATTATATCAAAGAAAATGGGACCTATTCGGCTACCCCTTTTCTTTTTTTAACTTTAGGTCCCAAAAATCATTTTAACACTTTCGTTTTCAGTCTGTTGTACTCAAATTTTAACATTTTATGCTTCTCTGAGTATGCCAGTTTTCAGCAGAAATCCAGCTTTCTTGGGACCCATTTAATGTGCAAATGTCCTGAACATTAAATTTTTGAGATATGAAAACAGCTACTACAACATTTGGGGTGCTCTTTTATTTAAAGACACAAAAAACCTCCATGCAAGGCAAGGCGCCAATATGCGCCAGGGTTACTGTAAATGGAAAACGCACTGAGATTTCCGTAAAGCGTTCTGTGAACGCAAATGAATGGGATGAAAGAAAAGGTATGGCAAAGGGAAGCCGTAAAGAAACAGTTGAACTCAACATGTACCTTAATCAGTTTAAGGCAAAGATCATAAATACGTATCAGCAGATGGTACTGAGTGATGATGCGATAGACGGTCCAGCAATCCGTGACAAGGTATTGGGCACTGACCATCTATTACCTACATTGGTATCATTGATAGAATATCATAATGAACAACAGGAAATTAAATTGGCTCCCGGCACCATGAAAAACTACTATACAACACAGAGGTATATAGAAAAATTTCTCAGGGAGAAATATTACAGGAATGATATTATCCTTTCACAACTTACTTATAAATTTATTCTGGACTTTGAACGCTACCTTTTTAATTATGTTCCCAAGGACCACCAAAAGCCGCTTAACAATAACGGAATCATGAAGCATATTGAAAGGCTGCGCAAAATGATAAATATGGCTGTTAAGTTGGATTGGTTGTCCAAAGATCCCTTCGCTAGTTTCAAGAAGCATTTTGATAAAGTGGAACGGGAGTCATTAAACAGCAAAGAGCTAATAGCATTAGCAAATAAAGAGTTTACTATTGAGCGGCTAAGGCATGTTCGGGATATGTTTTTATATAGCTGCTACACTGGTCTTTCCTATATTGAACTCGCTGAACTTACCCCGAACAATATTATCACAGGTATAGACGGAGGACTGTGGATATCTACAAGCAGGGCAAAAACAGATACAGGTGTGCGTGTACCACTGCTGCCACAGGCAATAGAATTGATGGAGAAGTATAGAGATGATCCGAGGGCTCTGAATAACGGTACAGTCTTCCCTGTAATTTCAAATCAGCGAATGAATGGTTACCTGAAAGAGGTCGCTGACATTTGTGGGATAACCAAGACGTTGACATTTCATATAGCACGTCATACTTTTGCAACTACTGTTACATTGAGCAATGGTGTACCAATTGAAAGCGTCTCAAAAATGCTTGGCCATACCAGTATTCGAACTACTCAGATATATGCAAAGGTTGTAGAGTCTAAACTTAGTGAAGATATGCATAATCTTAAACTACGAATGTCTACTGGTATGTAAGACAATCAAAAAATAGAAATTTAAAAGGTGGTCGATATCGACCACCTTTTGTGTATAATATAACAAATGCATTTTGGTGGTAAAGAAGTGCCATCATCAGCCAAACATGGACAGTATCACTCCTTTTGTTCAGTCATTACTTTATTTTGCAAATGGTTTGTAAAAGCTGCCAAAATCTAAGTTAGATATTGTTTAATGTAAAAGTAAGAATTATGAATGTAGATCTTATTACCAAGGATGACCTTGATAAATTTAAAAAAGAACTTTTAGAAGAAATTCGAAGATACCAGCAATATCCTCGCAAACCAGGTCAGGAAACGCGGGTATGGCTCAAAAGTTACGAAGTTCGTAAACTTCTAAATATTTCCGCTGGAACCTTGCAAAACCTACGGATAAATGGCACCCTTCCTTATAATAAAATAGGTGGACTTATGTACTATCGCTATGAGGATATTCAAAAACTGATGGATGGGGTTAGTAATGTTTCGTGAGCATCCGCAGTATATATTTACTAACAAGAAAACATAACTATTTAGATAATTCACTTCGCATTATTTTTTTCTAACCCTCAAAAATGTTGAATTAGGACTTGAAAGTTCAAAAGTATAGTTTTTAGTTGAAGATAAAGGTTCGAACTTTTTCTTGTATTTTTTGCTATTCAGATCGTAGATTCTAAGTATATTATAAAGATCCTGTAACCATGCTTTCTGATATTCTATCTCAAAATCGTAATAAGTAGATTTACCATCTAAATAAACTGTGCTATTGTATTTTAAATAAATAGTCTTTGTCGCGGGAGACACTATTTTTTCATAATCTGACTTACTTAATGATAAGGTACCAGGATAATATAGCGCTGACAAATTTTCTGTTGATGTGTCTGTGGTGATTATAAAAGTAAGTTTTGATTGCGTGCTTATGATTTCGTCATCTACAACTAAAATAAAACTTAGATTCTTTATTTCCTGTGCTACAAGGTTTTTTGAGCTCAGGAGCAAAAAACAGATTATTATTATCTTCTTCATTCTTATTAATTTTGTGGAGTTAATATTCTTTCAATTGCTCTTTTTTCTAATGTAACCCTTGGAGTAGAGTCGCTATTATAGATAACAGCTCCGTTAGTTCTACTTGGAATGTTTAATGTTCCGTTAGGGTTTGAAGTAACATTTGAAATTGTTCCAATTGGACCAACTATTATATTAGTATTATATTGTTGAAAAGTTGGACCATCTGAGCCAACCCCTGTTGACGGAACGCTAGCAGATTGAGGAAAAACTTGATTGCCTACTTGAGCTACAGTTGTTGGGTGAGAGTGTATTGTAGATGCAACATCTGCAGGGGTTGTACCTGCAGGTAAAGCGGGTAAACTTGAAGGAGCAATTTGCACACCATTTACTACTGTTGGCATAGGACCAGTTTGCCCTTGAACGACCGCTCCTGTATTCATAACTAATGAAGATTCTTCTCTTTGCCCCCCATTGGCAACTGTTCGGCTCAATACATTTAGACTTTCTTGTAATACTGCATCACTTGGTAACGTAACACCGGAATTCACAGTACTTAAATCTACATTTCCTTGTGTTCGTGAAATTTGTCGAGCTTCTCTATTATCAGTAACTACCATCTTAACTCCGTTATTAACACCGTCTGTACCAATCTTTCTGCCAGAAAGGTTAAATAAATCTGTCAAGGGGCCTCTTCCGTCAGGGTCAACAAACTTTACAGGATTATCAAAACACATGTTATAGGGAGACCATTCGGTGTATTCTTCACTTAGTGGATCGATAGACATCCAACGTCCTGGAGTATCTCCAATTGGCTGAGCATCAATATTCAATGAATCAATTCTAATTCTGCCTACGATTTCTCCTTTATCAACATGCCAACGCATTGTGCCTATAGTCACTATACTATCTAAATCGTGCACCTCAAGATATTTTCCTTTGCTCAATGTTGCAACAGGTGCTGTACTGCCATATTTCGAAAAAGGGTTTCCTGCCTGAATATTTTTTTCTCTTCTGACTTTTTCTTCTTTCGAAAGCTTTTCTTTTTTCTGTGCAGAAACAGTTCCGATTGTGAATAAAAGAAAAATTAAAAAATAGTAGTTCTTCATAAAATTATTTTTGTTAAAAGCTGTCTTTATATATACACCTTGTTCATCCTTCTATTAATCATTTAACTCAATAAGATTGTTATTAAGTATTTGGTATGTGATAAAATTGATATGTAAAGGAAGTGGTGGATGATTTTTATCAACTTTATATGAAGTTTTTAAAACACTTTCCATCCTTACATTATTTCTAGTAAATAAAAAATCATCAATATCACCAAAAAGAAATATTATTTTATTAGAGTTGTTAATATACCCTTTTAAAATTTTAGTACTATCGTGTGCTAGGATTTTAGAATCAAGATAACTTAATTGTGTTGCTGAAACAGTATAATCATTTGTTTTAATCTTTTTAAAATCCAAATAAATACAATCAGATTTATTACTAAATAAATTCTTGCGTAACTCTAGTTTATCTAACAACTTAAAAACAATATCATTTTTTATATTATGTGTTGAAGGTAGTGCTTTTAAATCCTCATACTTTAGCTCTTGTGATCTACAACTTATAAAAAAGAAAATAAATAAGAACGGCAACAGTTTACTTTTTGATAATACCTTTACTGTTGTATGGAATATATTTTTTTGTGGTAGTTTCATATACTTTAAAATTTACATTTTTTGATTTATAATATTGCTCTGTCCATCTTGCCAAAGCATCGTCTCCTTTTCCATATGTTGCTGAATTCTTATTGAAACCAGAAGGCCCAACGTAACCTGGATAACTTCCGGCGGGGTGACTATGTGTATGTGCAATTGATGTTGCTGAGCCCTGAAGTAAACTTTTATAGAGAATATCAGCACTTCCAGCCTCTCTGGTAGTATTATGTTCTGTTGAAATAAAACTTTTGCTATTTACGTCAACTTTTCCCCATTCAACATTTGTATTAACCGCTAAAAATTCAAATAAATTTTTCGATTGAGAATTATTATCCGTTTTCATAAAATCATAAGCAATACCACTTGCATCAGTTCCTTCTTTAACATTTCCTAATACTCCTTTTTTTACTTCAACACTATCACTATTATCTACTTCACCACTATTGTTAACATCTTTTTTCGCTCCTGAATCATCAACTGCAAAAAGTCTATCTACTTTTTCATCAGTTTTTTTAATTAGTTCGATATTACCATCAGCATCAACACCATAATCATCTTCTAATAATCCTGTTGGATCATTATAAAATATAGGATTATTAAGTCCATATCTATACGGTGTCCAGTCGGGGTATTCTTCACTCAGTGGATCAGGTGACATCCATCTACCTGCAGTATCACCAATGGGCTGTGCATCAATATTTAATGTATCAACACTGATTCTGCCTACAATTTCTTTTTTATCAACGTGCCAACGCATTGTACCAATCGTTACAATACTATCAAGGTCTTGAACTTCTAAATATTTCCCATTACTCAAGGTCGCGACTGGTGCTTTGCTGCCAAATTTTATAAAAGGATTTCCTGCTTGAATATTTTTTTCTCTTCTGGCTTTTTCTTCTTTAGAAAGTTTTTCTTTTTTCTGAGCACATATTCCGATTGTGAACAAAAAAATACCTAAGAAATAGTACTTCTTCATAAGTATTAATTTTTATTAAAGATATTCATTTTTTTATTTTCATATTTACTGCGTTCTTCTTTTAAAGATACCAGCCAGTTGAGGTACATTTCTTCCGGCATGTTTCTATACCCAATTTGATGAATATGTGCATATTCTTTTTCTAAATCTTTAAATTCAAGATCATGTTTTACTTTGTCTTGTATTTTCTCAATTTGTTTGTAATGTGTTTCTGCTCTTAAAATCAATGCAGTGGCAAAATTGGGATAAGCTTTTATTGCTGTTTCACAACATTTTAAAATAAAAGTTCCGTCATTATAGGGAAATTTAGCATTGTAATTATCTGCTAAATCAATTAAAACAAGGGCAATGCTTTCTTTGTTATTTAATGCTTTCATATATACTCCATTACTAATTGCATCTATATGTACAAAACCTGAAGCCATAATCCACGCATCAATAGGAAAAATTCCACTTGTGAGTTCAGTATTATACCAACCATCTTTTATACTTCGATGCTTGATATATATATGATTGGGTGCTAGTGCTAAATTAGCTTCGGCACCTAGTTCTTCAGCTAATATTTTGTATAAATAAGGTAAAGAATGACAATTACCTTTTCGAGTTTCTAATAGTTTAGACACGAAGAGATTTTCTCTAGTACTATGGCCAAAAACATCATTAAAATCATATCCGAAAGGCACATATTTATAAATGGTGTCATTGATATTTAATGGAATTGTGTCGTGCATTACTTCAAAAACAGAAGCCCATTTATTCACCTTTTCTTTGTCTTTTTCAATGTAAACCAAAAACCTGTCCTTGATTAATGACCTACTTAGAGTATTTAATAATTTGATTTGCTTATTTATTTTAAGTGTGTCCAGATTACCATCTAAATAAGCATTTTCAACAGAGAATACTGCTTTTTTAAAACTGTAATTACTCTCATTTTCAATCATATTATTTAGCAGAGCATAGCTGTTATCAAATAGTTTTTGCTTGTCCTGAGCAACCAAACAGAATGTTGTGAACAACAGTAAAATAAGCGTCAAGTTTTTTTTTGTCATTAATTAATTTTTAAGTTTTATTATTGTTCCCTTAAATTGTTTTGCCAATTTCTCGCTTTCCTCTTTCTTTTCAGCTGCCATTAACGAGCCCAGCCACTTTTCATATGCTTCGGCCGGCATTTGTTGAAAACCTGATTCATCAATTATACTATACTGTGCATACATTTGTTGCAGAATTTCTACTGCCTTTGGATAATTTAATATTTTTTCCCGTCCTTCCTGAGTTTGAGTATTAATTCCCAGCTTTCTAACAACATATTTTAACCTTGCCTCATTGTAATTTGACTTCACCATATTGGCATTAATACTGTTGGGATTCAACTCCAAAGCCTTATTTGCAACTTGTTCAACAAAATCATCGTAGCCAAATTTATGCAGATAACCTGAGGCCAAATCTGTATAAAATTGCGAAAGCATTTCCTTCTTTGACAGATTCTGCATATAAAGTTTATTCTGAATGGCTTCAGCTGTTATAAAGCCATTATTTAGAATGAAAGATGATACAGTAAACATTCCGTTTGTGAGTTCGAGGTTGTACCATTTTCCTTTTTCATCTTCGAATTTAATGTAAGAATGATTTGGAGAAAGTGCTAAATAAGCTTCTGCATCTATTGCTTCTGCAAGTATCAAATAAAGTAACGGCATTGAATGACACTGTCCTGAATTTGTTTTTAGGAGTTTTGTTACAAACATTTTCGCCCAATTTTCTCTCCCCCAATAATCCTCAAAATCATATTTGATCGGAAAGTGTTTTTCTTTAAATCCTTTAACCTGCATAGGTTGAGTAAAGAATTCAAAAAGCATAAAGTTTTTAGCTGTGTTACTATTTGTATCAAAGTTTTTTTCTTTCATCTTCGCCAAAATAAATTCAGCAGTTTGTTTTATAACTTTATCAAATTCTACTTTATCAAGTTTGTTTTCGAAGTATGCATTTTCAATATCGAAATTAACATCTTTCACCGAATAATTATCTACATCAATATGAAGCATCTTGTCAAACACTTCTCTGTAATGTTCTGTTCCAGGGATTTTTGACTGGGATGGAAGGTCATATATTGAAGGCCGAAACTCTTCAATGTCAGATTTTACGCTGTTCAAAGTCTCTTGACGAAGCTTTTCATGCTGATCTACTTCATTCATGATACTCTTAATCTGGTGTTGCTGATAGGTATTACCAGATGATGTTGAATTTGATGTAGGTATAACAAAATTCTGCATACTCGGAGAAATAAGAGTTGGCAGAGTTGGTTGAATTACTGGCAAATCTGTCTTAGGTACAGATTGACCAATAACTTGTGCTGTATAAAGAAAAACACAAAAGGTTATCTTAATAAGCTTGTAAATTTTGAAAAGTTTATTATTTCTCACTTTATTTCTAACTTGGACGTACGTCCTACAGTATTTATTATTAGAACTCTGAATTTTGTCCTGTGAGGGATAAAGACAAAGAATATTTACAAAATTTTGGAGCCAACCTTAAGAAAATTCGCGAAGACAAAGGCTTTACTCAAGCCCAGCTTGCTATTGACAGCGATTTGGATATCTCCTATATCAGCCGTATTGAAAACGGCAGGATAAGTCCGTCCCTAATCTATATCACACATCTTGCTGACGCACTTGGAGTGGATATGAAGCAGCTAATTGGCTTCTAGTAGGTAAGACTTTTCCGAAGCGAACATACAAAATATTTTTCCTATATCCTTACGGAAAAACCTCAAAAAGTAAAAACAAGTATTTTTACGTGGTTTTTTTAATGATCATCTTTAGGCATTTCCCATTTTATGTCGCGGCAGACCTATCTCATGCTCCTGCGGGTATGGCGCTCTCTGGGTCATACTTATATCTTCGCGAATATTTCTATGTGCATCGTATTGTTTTTGATCACTTTCAGAATACCTTGGATCTGGTATAAAAGGCATTTTAGCCATCTTGGTTACTGTTATCGTAGGAAAGTGATAATCGACCTCAACATTTCCTAATAGCAGATAACATCCTCCTCCTTGAAAGGGATATTCTTTAAGACTGCCAGTAAAATGAGCCGTATCAAACAGTTCTCCTTCTGCATCTATCCATGTTCCGAAAAACATTGCGCCCATCTTTGTAGGAACGTGCTTTCGAGAGATCAAATAAGCCAGCATTTTTACCGTTTTTTTGTGATGTTGTAATAAGTCTTTTGCCATTACATCGCCTCGAAATTTTGTTTGTAGTAGATCGAAAGGCGTGCACGAAACAGGAAAGCTTAATAATTCAATTTCATCGAAAGCATCTTCAAATGTTGAACGCTCCAAAACCGGGAGGTTGTATTCCTTTACCGGTTCCTGAAGAAGCATCAAACTGCGATTTTCAGGTTTGAAATTAACCATTATCAGCCTTGCAATGACTAATAACTGGTTCTTTGTTTTTCCTGTGAAACGGAATGCTCCGATAAATATTAATATTTGGATTCCTTCGATACCAATCGGTACTCTATTTATAAAATCTTCCAGTGATTTATATTCTCCATTTAACTGACGCTCGGTAACTATGTGCCCTGCTATTTTTGTTTCCAATCCTTCAAGATGCATAAACCCAAGGTAAACGTCGATACCATATAGTGTAGTTTCATATTCGCTTTTATTTACACATGGATTATGTATCGCTGCTCCTGACATCCGGGCTTCATGCACATACACTTCAGTTCTGTAGAAACCTCCTTGGTTATTAATAACAGCAACCATAAATTCAATTGGATAATGTACTTTAAGGTATAAGCTCTGATAGCTTTCCACTGCATAGGATGCTGAGTGTGCTTTGCAGAAAGAATATCCGGCGAACGATTCGATCTGGCGATAAATCTCCTGGCTAAGTTCCAAAGGATGGCCTTGACGCTCACAGCATTCAAAAAAGTTATCTTTTACTTTCTGAAGTGCGGATTTTGACCTTCCTTTTCCGCTCATTGCCCTGCGCAATATATCCCCGTCTGCCGCGGGAAGTCCTCCATAATGAAGGGCTATCTTTATTACGTCTTCTTGGTAAACCATTATGCCATACGTCTCACCGAGTTGCTCCTTAAATACTTCATGGAAGTACTCAAATTGTGTCGGGTTGTTGTGTCTGAAAATATATTCCTTCATCATTCCACTTTGGGCAACACCAGGACGAATAATGGACGATGCAGCAACAAGGATTTTGTAGTTATTACATTGTAGTCTTCTGAGAAGCCCACGCATTGCAGGACTTTCGATATAGAAACAGCCAATAGTTTTACCACGACCTAAATACTGATTGCACAAAACCTCATCTTTAGAAAGTGAAGTATCCCTAATATCGACATTGATGCCACGGTTTTTCCGTATCAGCTTAACACTATCGTCAATGTGACCTATTCCGCGCTGGCTCAATATATCAAACTTTTCAAAACCGATGTCTTCGGCCGTATGCATATCGAACAAAACAATTGGAAAACCTTTTGGAGGCATTTCCAAAACTGTAAAATTCGTAAGAGGTTCCTCAGATATCAATATCCCGCACGAATGCATGCTTCTCTGGTTGGGATATTTTTCAAGCATCATGCCATAGTCCTGAACCATCCTAACTACGTTATTGGTATCATGGAGATCCATCGGGTTTTTAGCCAAGGCATCAAGTTCTTCTTTCGGCAGGCCGAATACTTTGCCAACCTCCCGGAATATAGACCTGTACTTAAATTCAACATTTGTACCACAGAAAGCGACATACTCGGCGCCGTAGCGTTTAAAAATATACTCAAGAATTATATCACGTTCTTTCCAAGACCAGTCGATGTCAAAATCCGGAGGGCTTTTACGGTTTACATTTAGGAATCTTTCAAAATATAAATCAAGTTCAATAGGACAGATATCGGTAATACCCAGACAATAAGCAATTATGCTGTTAGCACCACTGCCGCGCCCTATGTGCAAAAAGCCCATGCTGTTGCTGTAACGAATAATATCCCAGGTAATAAGAAAGTAACCGCTGAACTCCAGTTCTTCAATGACCTTAAGTTCTTTGTTTACCCGTTCGACAGCAATTTCATTATCTGTTCCATATTTTTTGAGCATACCCTGCAAAGCGATTTGGCGCAACAGCTGCATATCCTCATGGCGGCTCTTGGTGTAGTATTTTTTATTTCGCGGTATGCCGAATTCGTATTCAAAATTGCATTGGTCAATAACACTTTGGGTATTTTCAATGACAGCAGGATATTGAGCAAACTTTTCCAATAATTGCGATAGTGGCAGCATTATCTCTAGGTTGCTGCAGTAGTCCTTTGGGGATAATTTAGAGCCTAAAATATTTAGGTCTATGGCCCGCAATATCTTATGCAAATTGTATTCTTTCTTGTTCCTAAAAGTGACAGGGTGCAATAGCACCATTTTTTTAAGCCTGCTTTTCCATTTGTCATGAAACAATAATAAGATCTCATCAGGTCTTATTCCAATGTACTCATATTCTTGTAATATTGAAGGAGCATTTTCAAATGGATAAATAATTATAACATTTTCAAAAGCAGGAGCCTGAACCGGAAGTGGCAAATTCTCAAAATTGTGCTGCGTCAAAAAACGATTCATTTCCCCGAGTCCGTCACGGTTTACAGCCAGACCTATATATCGCAATGCATTCTGGCAGCGAAATTCAATTCCAACCAAAGGCTTTATATCTGCGGCCTTGCATAATTTGATGAAATCATAAATCCCAGTAACCGTATTGATATCGGTCAGCGCCATAGCCCTTACATTACAATGCGAGGCCTGTTCTACCAATTCCTCAACAGGAATGGTACCATAACGAAGACTGTGGAAAGAATGGCAGTTTAGGTACACGGCTTACTTTTTACGCTTTAATATTTCATTTTTGTTATTGGGTTTGAGAATAGCGCCACCCCCGCGCATAACTGAATCAAAACCATAACGAGTCTTCATCCTGTCCATAGCCTGATAGAGTGAAAGCATTTCCTCGGTATCCTCAAACATATTGATTTGATAGGTACCTCTTACCAAACCACTGAATCGGATGCCAATCAAACGAAGGCGCATCCTCCGCTGATAAAGTTTATTGAACAGTTCTGTGACATTCTTTATCAGGATATGATCTGCAGAAGTATATTGCACCCTGCACTGCTTGGTTTCGGTATCGAAGTTTGCGTAGCGAATTTTAATGACCACCGTCGAGGTAAGCCATTCTTCAGAACGAAGCTGGAAGGCCAGTTTTTCCACCATACCCTGAAGGACTCGTTTAAGCTTATCAAGATCTATGGTATCCTCTGAAAAAGTATGCTCAGTAGAAATTGATTTACGCTCCGTATAAGGCTCGACAGGATTATTGTCTATACCATTTGCTTTTTTCCACAGCTCAATTCCGTTTTTGCCAATCATCTGCTGCAGTACTTCAGCCGGCATTTCTGAAAGTGTCTGAATATTTCTAACGCCTATTCGCGACAGCAATTGGAAAGTTGCATCGCCAACCATTGGTATCTTTCTAATGGAAAGAGGATTCAGGAAAGGTCTTACCATATCTTCCGGTATTTCCAGATTCCCTTTAGGCTTTCCTTCGCCAGTTGCAATTTTGGAAACAGTCTTGTTGACAGACAGTGCAAAACTTATGGGAAGCCCTGTTTCTTTTGTTACGGATTGTGCAAGTTCATTAGTCCAGGTGTAGGAACCGTAGAATTTATCCATGCCGCTAATGTCAAGATAGAATTCATCGATGCTGGCCTTCTCCATAACCGGAGCCTTTTCTTCGATAACTTCCGTAACGGTGTGTGACAGCCTGGAGTAGAGTTCCATGTCTCCCTTCATTACTTTTGCCTGCGG
Organism: Flavobacterium hydatis; assembly: GCF_000737695.1. Lineage (GTDB taxonomy): Bacteria > Bacteroidota > Bacteroidia > Flavobacteriales > Flavobacteriaceae > Flavobacterium > Flavobacterium hydatis. The sequence goes on along the minus strand of NZ_JPRM01000010.1, from coordinate 77,172 downwards.
GCAAAGACGCAATGCCATTTTAATTGGCATTGCTGACCTCACACCGAAGGTACGAGCCTCGTAAGAGCAAGAGGCAACTACACCTCTTTCACCTCCGCCAATAATAAGCGGGATACCGTTCAATCGTGAATCGGTCAGCCTTTCACAAGACACAAAAAAAGTATCCAGATCCATATGTACAATTGCCCTTCCCATAATATTCATCTTTGTACTGGACAAAATTAGTACAGATTGTAACAAATAAATTATATTTGCTGATACAATTTGTAACAAAAACAATATGTCTTTATTTTCCGATAACATCAGAAGCCTAAGGCTGAAAAATAAAATTTCGCAGGAAAAACTTGCTGAAAGTCTTCTAATCACGCGTGGACGCTACGCAAAGTATGAAGACGGAACCTCTGAAGCGCCCTATGAAATATTGAAAAGAATATCAAAATATTTCAAGATCAGCATCGATATACTATTATGTGTTGACGTAAGGAAAGTCAAAATTGATGATTTGGTTAATCTTGAAGATAATAAGGTGTTATTGCCGGTTATTGCAAATAACGACGGTGAGAATTTTATAGAAATTGTTACGCAAAAAGCAAAGGCAGGCTATATGAATGGATATTCAGATCCGGAGTATATTGAAAGCCTACCTCGTATTTCATTGCCTTTTTTAAGTTCAGGCTTGCACAGGGGATTCACTGTTGATGGAGATTCCATGCCTCCGCATGAAGATGGAGATGTGATAGTAGCCAAATATGTTGAAAAGCTTAGTGAAGTAGTCAATGGCAGGACTTATATCATCATGACCAAAAATGACGGCATTGTCTATAAACGATTGAATAAAAACAAGAAAAACTTACTGGTGGTCGAATCGGACGAACCTTTTTATATTCCTTATGAGATTAAAGCATCGGAGATTGAGCAGATATGGGAATTCAAATGTAATCTAGGTAAAAAGGACACCAAGCGTGCAAACGTTATTCCTGGCAGTATTGAAGAAATGTTTTTGGAATTAAAAAATGATATTAGGAAATTGGAAAGGAAAAGATAGCAAAGTACTTTTTCGATATGAGGCTGGCATTTGTCAGCCTTTTTTATGCCTGAATATTTAGAACAATGTAAAATGGCTCGGTTTTTATAAATTTTGGCTCGGTTTTGTTAACAATCCTTTTATTTTATTATTCTAATTTCGCTTTGTAAAACACTTAAACAGTGATAATTAAATAACAATAGACCGCTAATGTGAGGCTGGTTTAATATGTCTTATAAGCACTGGAAGAGTTAAAATCGACGACATGAAAATATCAGCATCTTTTAAAAACGCTATAGTTGACATAATTTGTTTGCTCTATGTTCTGTTGTTTGTGTATGCAGCTGTAAGTAAACTACTGGATTTTGAAAATTTCCGTATCCAACTTGGACAATCTCCTATGTTGAGTGCATATGCAGGAATCATTTCTTTACTTGTACCTGCGATTGAAATTGCTATAGCATTAGCTTTATTTTACCAGCGTATTCGGTTTTGGGCTATACTTGGAGCGTTTACTTTGATGGTTATGTTTACCATGTATATAATCATTATATTAAATTTTAGCTCTTTTGTTCCATGTTCCTGCGGAGGTGTCCTGGAAAAAATGGGATGGACAGAACATTTAATATTTAATATTTGTTTTACAATCATTGCACTTGTGGGTATACTGCTTGAAAGAGAAAATGTACACAATAAAAAGAATAAAAAATACAACAGTCCTATTATAATTTTACTTAGCTGTTTTATTGGAGGTGTTTCTGCAGTCTCTCTTTTATACTTGTTATCTGAAAATGAAATACATAGAAACAATAACTTTTTAAGAAGGTATCCTCCACATCCCGTAACTACAATAAAAGGATTCAATGTTAAATACAACTCTTATTATATTGCAGGGGTAGATAAGGATCGTATCTATCTTGGTAATACTACAGCTCCATCCCATGTTTTTAGTATTGATACTACTCTTAGTAACCCAGAGACAATAAATATACAATTGTACAATAAAAATAATACCACGTTCTATGCACCTCAAATCAGAATTCACCCGCCATATTTCTTTTTAGTTGACGGCAATGTGCCTACAATATTTAGAGGATATCTGTCAGATTGGAAAGCCAAAAAATACTGGCAAGGCAATCATACATTTTCACAGTTTGAAATTATTTCCCCCTCAAGATTTATTTTGAGTGGCCTGGATAAAACCAGAGGTCAGAATGTTATCAGTTATCTTGATTTTTCCAAGGGCATCCCTATTATAGAAACGAGTCAATTACTTGAAAAGAAGATTGACGGCGTATTTGATACAGATGGAATGCTCAGATATAATGCGAATCTCGAAAAAGTAGTATACGTATATTACTATAGAAATGAATATTTGACATCAGATACCACCCTAAAACTAAATTATAAAGGCCGCACAATCGATACGATCACACAATCATCAATTAAATTGGCATATCAGGATTCTGGCCGCATAAGAACACTGGCGAAGCGCCCAGTATTGGTACAACAACAGTCTACCGTATCTGGAAAATACTTGTTCACAAAATCAAATAGATTGGGCAAATATGAATCTGAAGAAATGCTAAAAGATGCATCAATTATAGATGTTTACGACGTAAAAAAACAGAGTTACGAATTCAGTTTTTATCTCTATGATTATGAAGGAGAAAAAATCAAGAGTTTCAATGTGTATGGAAATATACTAATTGGCTTGAGCGATCATTATTTGGTATTATATCGTCTGCAATCACTCAATTTCGATATTGGCAACTAAAAATATACGGGCCGGCCGTGTCAGGGGAAGATCGAAAACCTGAAAAAGAGTAGATCATAATCAAACAATAAATATCATGAGAACACAATTTTTTAAAATGGTTTTGCCAGCATTTGTATTACTGTTGGCAGTGTTTGGTGCTTTTGCATTTAAAGGTGCAGATAGTAAAGCAGTTCTCGCTCCAGAGAGCGGATGGATTAACCTGCCGGGACAGCCTTGTGCCGTTCAGGTTCAATGTAATAATGACCCAGGACCTGTATGTACAGCAATTTATCAGGGAACTTCACACCAAGCTTTTGGAAAACTAAATCCACAGGCGATGGCTTGTAACAAAGTACTCTCACGACCTGCTAATTAATTTTAAAAAAGCGGTGTCCTTTACAGGCACCGCTTTTATTTGATAAGTATTTGATGAGAGCAACTCTTTTAAACATGATTTTCATCCACTATAATAACCTGATTTACATATTGGGTCAATACAAAATTCAATAAGTATAAACCTAGTCATTCATCCAATCTTCTTTGGGTGAATTTTTAAGTTGGTAGTCAAACCACTGGGTTAGTTTGAGAGTAAGATCCCTCTGGTTAACTGGATTGACAATTACATGTGGTTCATCGGGGTAGATTAGCATTGTACTTTTCTTCTGAAGTCTCCATAAAGCAGCAAACAATTTAATAGCATAGGAAGATTTTACCATTTGGTCATTGTCGCCTGTCCAGATCAAAAGTGGTGTGTTTATTCCCTTGACATTCATAATTGGAGACTCTGATAAAAATTCGTCATCTGTGAAAGCAATTCTATTTCTGAATTGCGAATTTTCAAAACGTTCCATATTTGAGATATCAGATGAATCGATATCCAGATAGAAGCTCAATAAATCTGTAACGCCAGCACCCGCCACTGCAGTCTTGAACCTGTTAGTATGTCCCACAATGTAGGAAATTTCAAATCCTCCGAAAGAATGCCCTATAAGTCCTATGTTTTGTTCATCGATCGAACTGGTTTTTACAGCCTGGTCAACAGCAGATAATACACACTGAAGTGCCGAGTATCCAGGCTTATTCAATACGTACGCAATATCTGGAAGCAGTACAAAATATCCTTCCGATGTTAATTTAGTTATATTCAACCCTTCATAGTTTTCAAGGGATGGCGGTATATATTCATGAACTGCTGATGCCACGTTTTCGTAGATGGAAACTAACATCGGATATTTTTTGTCTGATTTGTAAACTGCTGGATAAAAGAGAGCTCCGTTCAGTTTCTTTCCATCCGGACTATAATAGTGGATGATTTCAGATTTGCCCCAAAAAAACTTTTCCTGCTGTTCGTTGGATTTGGCTATAAGTTTTGGCTGTCCCCTTTCATCTAAGGATATGAGCTGAGGTGAAACATCAAACGAGCTTTCCATATATTGGAAAATGTTTCTTTTTCCTGATCTCCTTACATACATTATTTTTGAATTCTGGTGTATAATTTTCTGGAATCCCGTCTTAGAATTCCAGATACCAAATCCTTCGCTGAGCTCTTCCGTGTTGATAGTTTTTAGAATCAGATCTTCATCTAGATCATAAGTTCCTGCCGAAAAACCAAAAAAACCATCCCTGATAGAGGAGCCTGAATCGAAATATACCTGATACTTTATCTTTAGTGGTCCGCCAGCGGTGATTTTCTGCTTCTTATCTCCTGAAGGCGATATAAGCCAAATATCGAACTCATCGTATAAAAGAAGTTGTCCGGAAGTTGTCCACCCACCAAAGCCGTAGGCCTGATGCTGATCTAAACGATCACTTGTAGATTTATTAAAATGGGTATCAAGATTTTTCGTCAGGCAGATGTGTAAATCTTTCTTTATATTGTAGCACCACCAGTTCGAATCCTTGAAATAAGCAATAAATTCCCCATCCTTATTGGCTACAAGGTGCTTATGAACCCTTAACTGCTTTTCAATAATTTTTTTCTTATCTCCCGTAGCAAGGTCCAGCAAGTAAACATCACTGTAATAGTCATTATACTTATAAAATGGTAAATAAGCCTCATTATCCAGCAAGACTACTTTTTGGTCATTATCCATTAAAGCGCATGCTCTGAGCTTGTCGTCCTCAACTTGATAAACCTTGTTTCTCTCTGGGAGCCAAACGTGCCAATACAGCATTTTATCATTCTGGGTCGGTCGCAGCTCCATATCCGAAGATCTCCAGACCCTGACTTGCGATTGTTCCTGCTGAGAATCTGTTTTTGCAATGACATCAAAGAAAACTTTGTCTCCCTTTTCCGTCAAATACAATTTTCCCTTGAAAATCCTGCTATCAAAAGCTAAACCAGCAGATGAACGATCAAGTCTTTTTATGTGCCCATTCTCACTGGCAAGGATGATAGCATGTTCGCCTTTATTTGCGTCAAAACTATAGAAAGCCAGCGAAGTACCAGCTTTATTCCAAGTAAGGTATTGAAATTCCTCATCATTACTTTTCGCTAATACTTTGGGCTTTTTTTTGCCTTGCAGATCGATTATGCTTGCTACAGTTTCATTCTCGTTATGTTGAACAACGGAGAGTTTTGTCTCTTGCGGGTTCAGTCTATACTCAATTACATTCTCAAAAAGCTCTGACCTGCCCGTAAAGAAATTATAAAGGGTCAAGGAGTTATGGTCGTTGTTTGCACTTAAGTACATAAAATGACTGCCTTTTCTTAGAAGTTCAAACCCAGAGACATTTGGATAAGAAGTTGTCTTTCCTGTTACCGTTCTTAAGAGGAATAGAGAATCATTTCTCATCCATGCAAACAGGCTTCCGTCCGCAGTTATCTTATCTCCGTAGCCTCCAGCTAATGTATATTGAACATCTGTAACTGTGCTTTTTAAAAACAGGGTATCCGACTTACTTAAATATGATTTGGAGTACGAAGTCCAATTTCCATCATCTGACAAAGCTCCTATGTGCAATGTATTCCACAATTTATAATCCTCAACGGTAAGTTGTCTTTTTTCTTGTGAAAAACAAGGCAAGCCTATTAAAAACAATAAATAGGGCTGCCATAAATAGATATGGAAACTAAAATTTTTCATATGAACTAACATTACAGATTTAGTATCCAGCATTTTGAGGCAGCAGGTTTGGATTAAGTAATAATTCAGATTCTGGTTTTGGCCAAAGTATATCTGTGGCATTCCATCCTGGCTTAACTGATGCTAGCACAGAGTTTATCCTGCCCGTACGTTTTAGATCAAAAAAGCGATGCCCCAGTTCACTGAAAAGCTCGATGCGTCTTTCCTGAATAATCGCGTCAAGAATTTCCTGTTCTGTATTTGCTATAATGTTGTCAAGCGATGCACGGTTCCTGATTTTGTTAATATCCTCCCTTGCACCGTCAAAATCTCCTAGGTGCATTCGCGCTTCGCCCCTTATGAGGTATAGTTCTTCAAGCCGCATCAGAATAGAGTATTCGCTCGACTCCGTTCCATTATTAAATTGCTTGTATTTATTAGGATAATAATAGATGATCCCATTTTCTGAAACGTTTCCTGTCCAATGCTCTTTACGCTGGTCTCCGATTTCAAATCCGTTGACTAATTCCTGACTTAAGGCTCGATTGGGTGGAGGAGCCGTTGAGAAAACAAAGCTCTGCCCTTCCTGTGTTGGGAGTCCTTCCTGCCCCGGCATAATTTGCCAGATGGTACCCGTACTGTTCTTAAGAAATACTGCATCCAGATTTTCCACCCAGACAAAGTTTCCTGAACCAATAACAGCATTCGCTTCGCTTTGAGCAGCTTCCCAATTATTGTTATATAAATAAATCCTTGCGAGTAGTGCTTTTACAGCATCTACACTTGGTCGGACTCTGAGCATACTTTGATTTATTGCAGGCATCAGTGTTTTTGCATGTTCCAGATCATCAACCAATACAGTGTACAATTCGGATGATGTCAGCTTTCCAATCTTTTTGTTTATGACGTAATCAGTAGTGGTAACATATGGAATTTCACCAAACAGGTTCAATAAGTGAAAGTGAATATAGGCGCGAAGAAACAATGCTTCTCCAATCAGACGGTTTTTATCGTCCTGCTGAATTCCAGTTGAATTCTGAACACCTTCCTTTACAGCATTGGCGGCATAAATCAAATTATAACTCCCGTTCCAAAAAGCTGCAATATCGGTATTGGCAGGAATGATATTATTCAAAAAGAACTGATGTTCTGTTAGTCCGGTATTATAAGTTTGCAACTCATCGGCATAGCTCCCCAACAATATTGATATTCCCTTTGAATTGCCACAGACCAATACATCGTTTGATAATTTACTGTAGATATTGGTCAAAGCAGCCTCGGCTGTTGCGACATTATTAAATACCGTTTCTCCGGTAAGTTGCGAATCAGGCTGTCCAGTCTCTATAAAATCCTCACAGCTCATAAGTAATGTAGTAAGGAGGATCAATAGCCAATTGCACTTGCTGTATGTGATATATTTTTTCATAATGTAATAGTGGTTAGAAGTTCAATTCGACACCCACAGAAATAATACGCAGGGGTGGTAATTTTCCTGAGGATTGGTTTTCGGGATCCGGGCCTTTGAATCTGGTAATGGTAAAAAGATTTTGCCCCTGCATATAAATCCTGCACTTTGTAGTCTCCAGCCAAGCAAGTGGAAGCGTGTAGGATAAGGAAATATTTTTAAGCCTGATAAAAGAAGCATCGCTGTACGCGCCATCACTCCCTAAGTACCGATAGTAGGCATTGGTTGCCTCGCTGTTCAGTCCTGTAGTATAAGGCTGAATTGTGCTGTTGTCACCTGGGTGCTGCCAGGCATTTGAGAAGTCCGCTGGAAGATTGTTGGCAACACCTGGCAGAATTCCAAGATAATGATAGTTACTGCCCAACTGCTTTACAAACTGCGCTAAAAAATCGAATTGCCAGTTTTTGTAACGGATGCTGTTTTGCAAGCCACCATAAAATTCAGGTGCGGTCCTTACAATGCTTTCCCTGTCGCCGCTGGCAGTAATTTGCCCATCGCCATCATAGTCTTCAAATTCGTATACTCCGGTTTGTGGGTTCATCCCTGTATAATGGTATACCTTACGAATATCCAAAGGTTGTCCTATAACGTACTGATTGGAATAGGTCGAGCCTGCAAGATCAGGGAAAGAAATCAATTTGTTTCGTGGAATGGTCATATTCAAGGCCGTAGTCCAGCTAAAATGATCACCGCTTACAGGACGAACCTGTAGCTCAAATTCCCAGCCTGTATTTTGTACCGTTGCGTCTAAGTTGGCCATAACAGAGGTGAAACCTGTTGTGCCAGGCAAAGGAATTCCAACTAACTGGTTAGAAGAGCGGTTGCGATAATGTGCTACTGTCAGATACAGCTTATCCCTGAAGAAACCAAGTTCTAAGGCCGCTTCAATCTTTTTATTGTTTTCCCAGCTAAAATCAGGATTGAAAAGCCTTGTAGGCTGCAGGCCAATAGTTCCCTGATAAGGCAATCCTGAGAGACTGTAAGTATTTAAGTACTGATAATCTCCTATCTGGTCATTTCCTGTTGTACCAAAACTTCCTCTCAATTTTCCGAAACTTAACCATTTGGTGTTATTGCTTAAAAATTCTTCATTTGAGAAAATCCACGCCGCGCCGACTGCTCCAAAATTGGCAAATCTCTTACCTGGGCCAAAACGACTGGAACCATCCCTGCGGCCGGTCAGGTTTAAGAAATATTTATCGGCATGTGAATAATTGATCCTTGCGAACAAAGCATTATAGCGATATTGGGTGTTGGTATTGCTTAATGCTGTCAAGCTTGAAGCGGCGACAATGTTATTAATGAGGTCATTGGTGGTAAATCCCCATGCATAAAAAGCTGACTGTCTTCCATTTCTGCTTTGAAAGGTCGCGCCCACCAAGGTATTTAATTTGCCGCCAAGAATTTCTTTCTGATAGGATATCTGCGGTTCAAAATTCCAGGACTGTACATTGGTGTTGCTTAAAAGCAGGCTCGATGCTTCACTGCCAAATCCAAATGCTGGATCATAAATAGTGTGTGGTGAGGTTTTAGATTCCTGAAGCCTCGCATCCGTATAGCCCAATCCCGCTTTTAGTTCCATGCCTTCAAGAGGTCTGTAAGCGAGCATTCCGGTAGCAATAAGATTGTTGTTTTTAGCTAGATATTTTTCTTCCAGCAAGCGATACGGATTGTTCCATGTCGAATTCTCCCAGTTCAGGCTTCCATCTTCATTGTAAGGCTTGGGTGCATTGGGTGCGAGTGAGTAGGCTTCTGCAGTAAGGTCGGTTCCCAAGAGATTATTGCTGTCTCCTGTGTAATTCCCCGAAAGCGATGCCGAAAATTTATTATCTTCTGAGATATGGTTGAGATTAAAATTAAAAGTATTCTTCCTGTAATTAAAATCACCCGGAAACACAGTAGTTTCCTTATAATGAGTGCCGCTCATCAGAAAGCGTGTCTTTTCATATCCTCCAGAAATGGTTGCCTGAATACTATTTGTCATGGCTGTACCGCCAATTAACTCTTCCTGCCAGTCTGTATAACGGTTCTGGTCCCACGTTCCATTCACATCATAAGCATAGGCTGGATAGTCGGTAAAACCATCATTGGAAAAAGCCTGTCTTCTCATAGCAAGATACTGGCTTGTATTCATCAGTTTTAGCTTACGTGTCACGTTGCCTGCGCCTGTATATGTATTGATACTAAATCTTGTCTTTCCTGTCTGACCCTTTTTTGTCGAAATAAGCACTACGCCATTGGCTCCACGGGAACCATAAATAGCGGTGGCATCTGCGTCCTTAAGTACTTCTATACTTTCTATATCGGCAGGGTTAATGCTGTTAAGCGGGCTTAGGCCATTTTCAGGAAGTATGCCCGAAGAGGTAAGCGTATTACCAAGATTTTCACTGCCAAAAGGGATGCCGTTGACAATATAAAGGGGAGAATTTCCATCTGCCCGCATACTGCTCTTCCCCCTGATTTGGATATTGAAGCCACCACCCGGCACTCCAGTGGTCTGCGTAATATTGACTCCTGCCATTCTTCCCTGCATGGCAGCCAAGGGATTGCTGACCGGCTGTTTTTGGATGTCCTTTGCGGTAACTCTCGCAATGCTTCCCGTACGCTCTTTATCCTTAACCGAATAATATCCGGCATTAATAGTAACCTCCTTAAGCTGAGTACTGTCTTCAGACAATATTACATTAAGAGAAGTCTGGTTTCCGATGATGATTTCCTGCGTGGCATAGCCTATAAACGAAAAGACGAGTACGTCAGTAGGATTAGCCGTTATTGAAAAGTTGCCTTTTTCATCTGTTACGGCTGAATGAGCGGTTCCCTTAACGATAACCGTCACGCTTGGAAGTGGTCCAGTGGCATCGGTAACTGTACCTGTAATTTGATGTTGTGACTGCTTCGTGTAGCTTCCGAACGTTGGTTCGATGGCGTAAATATGATTAGAAAGCAGAATCGCGAAAATAAATATGCAAAGACAGGATGGCCTGCCCTTGTTAAATGAAAGATTTTTCATAAATTTAAAAAAGATTAAAATTGAACGAAAGTTTGGTTTTCTCTCGCCTTCTATGCTAGTATTCGACCACGAGTTATAGAAGGCTTTTCTTGTTAATTAATACTCCATAGGCATAATTTGTTTTTTGGTCATTCAATAAGTTAATAGCTGTTCATTGTGTGATTTTCGAATCTGCATATTGCAGTATTTGTGGGTGGCGAAGCTGATAGCATAATAACCCGGCCCTTCCCCCGACTAACTCAGCAGGATACCAGTACGGGCCAGGTATTATAAAAATGAAAATAAAGAAACTACAACATAGGCAAACCGGTTAAAGGTTGTACAGATACGCTGCGATCCTTTTAGATATTGTGAAGTAGCTTTGATAAGTTGAGATATAGCCAAAAAAAAGAGGCGCGGAACTCAGCTTATTGCTTAGAAGGATTTACTGGACTACCCGCACGCAAATAAGTGAGCCCACGCCCTTTAAAGGCGTGAGCATTTACACTTATCATCTTGGGTGCTAAAAAAGTGTCCAGTTTTTCTAAGCAAGATTCAAAGCGAATGCTTCAAATATTTTTATTGAAGAATCGCAAAATTACGATTCATTTCTGAATCAGAAACAAATATATTAAAAATTTATCACACACCTATAGGTATGTGAAATTAATTTTTGAAATGCCTTCATTGCTATAGAATTAATAGCTTATGATTATTGAAATAATTACATCTGAACTTGACTTCTATATCACTGAAAAGATAAGAGAGTTGCGAATTAAAGCTGGACTTGACCAAGTTGCTCTAGCACAAAAACTTGGTGTGTCGGAAGGTTATATAGGGAACATTGAAAATCCGAAACACACTGCAAAGGCAAATATTAGAATGCTTGCAAGAATTGCGAATGCTCTTGAATTAAAATCTTATATTGACTTCTTTCCAGATGAAATTATGACTAATGATATGGTTCGTCTTAAAATAGAATTGTTTGATATAAATAGTCGAAGCCAAAATATTGACGAGAATGGTGAAGTTATTAAAAGACTAATCGAGCTTAAAAAAACATCAATATCAATTGAGGAAATAGAGCAACTAAAAGCAAATAAAACTTATAAGTATTGCACCATTATTGAGAAATAGTACATAAGGAGTTATTAAGATGTTATAACATATTACATCTAATTGTGATTAAATAAGTATAAAAAAGAAGAAATCTTATGGATAGAAACAATGCTGTCTTAATAATTTTTGGCATTTTAGCTTTGGTAATTGGAATTCTCCTTAAACTCTTCATTGGCAGAAGAAGATTTTATCGCCGAAATTCTTTAGGTGGCGAAGGCTTTAAAAATTATAGAAGTTCACTGATAACCCCTTTTTGGGAGAATCTTTTAACACTTGCCGGTGGCCTGCTTATTATTTTTGGAATAATAGCTCTGGCAATGGCAAAGTGGCTATTATAAGTATATCAAGGAATAAAAATACCAAGATGCATTTGCATCTTTTTTTATGACCTTTCGAAATCAAAACAGGTAATTATACTTGGGTCTTTTAATCACTAAAATAAGTATTTTGCAAGTTTTAATAGTGAGTTACGGAAACCCGTAAAGTAGAGAAAAAATGGTTTTGTAGGTTTGGTGATAAAAACTGATAATGACTATTTACAATTTAGTTGTTATGTAAAAAAAATACAATGAAATATACTTTTAGTAACCCGAATTACGTAACAAAAGATTACCTAACGTTTCAGATTTTAGATGAATCGGGCATTGAAATTGGCTCTGCGGAGGGCGCTGGTAATAAGTATGGCGATTTTATTAGTGTTGTAAAGATTTATGATTCTGCAAACTTTAAATATGGTATAGGTTTCGCAGCTTTCCAAAAGGCATTTGAACTAATTGATTCTGATTTTCCAATTACAACCATCAAGGCAAGTTGGAATAAAGATGGAGAATTTAAGGATTTTGAAAATGGAATGTCTACTAACCTTTTAGAGTATTCAAATCATAAAAAAGTGATGAGTGATATTGATGCTGCTAAAAATACTCCAACCGGCAAATGGTGTAGAAAACTAGGATTTGTAAACTGTACAATCATAAGAGATACATCGGATAATGTAGAGGTTAATTTTACCAAATGACGATAATCCCAACTATACCCGGTTTACTAAAGAAATTTTATATTGGTGTTAATCTGAAATCAATCTCAACAGTTCGATTATGACAAGCGAAGAAATTAAACAGTTTGGATTGGTAATTATTGAGTCTTTACCTGATGATGAAAAAAAGACCGGTTTCAATTTACATTCAACGATAATAAAATATAAGACATTTGAATTTCCAGACCTAAGTGCTGAATTTTATGATGTCAGTGACCGAAAAAATTTATTCTGGCTTTTAAAGGAGCTGGTACGCAAGGCCGTTGATGAGAATCATTTTTTTATTTTACATATTGAAGCCCATGGCTTCGATGACGGAATCGAACTAAAAAACGGAGAGGAAGTCACTTGGGGAGAAATGATACCATACTTTCAGGAAATCAACATACGCTTTCATAATTATCTTTTCATACTCCTTGGAATCTGTCGCGGTGCAGGAATTCTAAAATATATTAATCCAATGGAAAGAGCCCCTTTTAGGGCATTGATATCAAGTGAAAAAGATATATACGTGCAAGATTTGGTCCCGGGTTTTGAAGAGTTTTACAAGCACTTTTTCTTTGACTTAGATTCAGTAGAATCGCTTGAAAAATACAATTCTGTCATAAGTGATCCGAAAGATAAATTGATTCACGTAACCGCTGAATACTGTTTTGACGCAATTGCAGATATTGAAAGACTGACAGCCGATAAATCTAAACTTAAAGCCACTTACAAAAGCTCATTGCTCAAAAACTATCCAGATCTAAAATATTTCTCTGATGATTATACAAACAAGTATGTAGATCATAAGCTTACCGAAATATTCGAAGATCTGAAAACTAGAAAAGATTATTTCTTAATGAAAGATCTGCAAGAATAAATTCTGGGAATCGCTACTGAAAGTCTAGTCATGATAAGCCTTTTAAAGAGATTGTTATCCAATGGTAAAATCACCTAATATATTGTCCAAATATATTTAATATTAAAAATATGAGTTCACAATTAAACAAATTTATTGAAGAAGTAGAAAAAGCAAAATTACTACTTATTGAGGAACTGTCTCATGATCTGGAGTTCCTAGACATCCAGCTGGCTTTGGCAGAACATTACGGTTATACACCCGAGAATAGTACACGCACCGCATCACACAATCTCACTGCCGAACAAATATTTGAGATGCTGAAAGATCACGATTTTAAATTTCCAGATGAATCAGAAATCATTGAGCTAAGTGAATCTATTCTTCCCGATGGAGCTTTAAAGAGGCTTGACGAGCAAACAATAAAAAGCAAGGGTGAAATTTGGGTTATCCATAAATATGATAAAGATCCACTTCCATCTAATCCGCATGCACATAATGAAGAAACGGGACAAAAACTAGATTTAAGTAACGGTGATCTATATGATGGGAAAAACCATTATCAAGGCACCAATATTTCAAAAAAAGACCTTTTACTACTAAGAGGAAAGGTTAAGAAAATAACACTGCCAACCTTAACGATTTGATAATTTATATTTGATATAACTAAAGTGAGATCAAGATTTTCTTAAATTTGTATCTTTCGCGTCAAAGAATGTGTCAGTAACACAGGCATATTATCTCACTCACAATACCACCAATATATAAATTATTCAACAATAAACATGAAGGGAAATCTTATTAATTATTTTATGTGGGGATATCAGCTACACGTACAGGTATCATTTAAAGTGAGTGCTGAAAGTTTATTTAAAAAAATAGATGCTAGACTTGATCCGGAAGTTTTTTTTGTTGGAGTTCTCGTTGAAGAAAAACCAGACAGGCATCCTATCTGCCTTGAACCTGAAGACATCGGTTTTTTGCCGGAGCGTTTTTCCGACGTGCACTCATTGGCAAAAGAATTGGAAAAGGTCGATGAAGAGAATAGAATTTTCCACACTCATGAGATAGCACAGGAAAACCATAACAGAAGAATTACTACCAGATCATACAAGGAGGCGATAAGCAAAATTCTAAAGCGGGAAAGTGTATTTGGAGAAAAGGAGTATTTTGTTGCAACGCCAACATATATTGACGGCTACCACGTCTTTACCGTTTTATCCTTAAATAAAAAAGTGCTTAACAGTCATTACGAGCTAGCCAAGGACTTCTTTAACGACAGATATACAATATTCCGATCTCTGATAAAAAGTGCAATAAATATTTTTTTAGGTGAGTGTTCAAATGCATTAAAGGATCCTAATACTTCTGGCGGAGCAATTGACCGTCGTGCTGAAGAGCTATTGAGAGAAGCTGGACGCCAGTTTATGTACACTGCCGCATCTTCAGGTGGCGACATTATGGGATTGCATGGCTTATATGATGCATGCAATGAAATTGCTTCAATGAAATATGAAGGTGCTATTGGATTGGGGAAAATGATACTAGCTCCCAAAGACCATAAAAATCTTAAATTCACACTTCAACTCAAGGCTCCGATAAGGGTGAGTGATTACAGAAAGGTTAGAAAGTTTTTGGAAATTTCTGATGATAGATCAGCATTAGTTTCAGACTCTGCAGTCATTTACGGTCTTGGAGAATTAAAAGGCAAATACAATCCAAAGGAAGAATCTGTCTTCGTAGTCAATTTTACAAGCCATTTTCAATGGGAGCTTTCTCATGACAATAATATCCTGATGGAAGTTGAATATCGGGAACCTCGTTTACCAAAGGAAAAAATTAACAGAGAAAAGTTTTATTCCGACCTTCCACGGCTTTTTGATTCCATTTCTAAAGATGATATAAACGACTTGTGGGATATTGCCTTGGAAGCAACCAAACAGAAGCATGGGACGATGCTTGTAATTTCCGATAATGCAAATTTGGAATCGGAAAGATTGGGTAATCAGTGTTTCCCGCTAAAACCTATTAAGTTAACTGACAGTTTAGTTCAGCAGATTACTTCCATAGATGGAGCTGTACTATTAGACAGGAGCTGTTTTTGTTATGCAATTGGAGTTATACTGGACGGACTTGCAACTGAAAAAGGAGATTCGTCGCGTGGAGCGAGATACAATTCGGCAATTCGTTATTATGAGCAGTTCGGTAAAAAAGGTGGTTTGGCTTTAGTAATTATATCGGAAGACGGCATGATAAATCTTATACCTGATTTAAAGCCCCAAATAAAAAAACACGATATTAGTGAAGCTATATCAAAATTTAAGGATATACTTTCTGGAAGTACTTTGAACCATAAATCTTTTAATTATGGAATGAGCGATTTCCAGAATATCAACTTTTATTTAACTCAATCCGAATGTGATGAAATAAACGATACTCGTAAGCAAATTGAAGAAAAATTTAAAACTGATTTGGCAGAGATGCGAATCGTTTACGACGACCTGAAATCTAATCCGGAAATGAACGACAGCTACTACAAATAATTATGGTGCTAAATTCATAAATAAATAAAATAAACAAATAGATGAACACAGAAGATATTTTGAAAGATTTATGGAGTAACTATAATCTTTACTTTTGGAGTAACGACAATTTAAGTTTTCAGCAAATCAGAATGGGAACAAATTCTGAAGCCAATTTGATTTTTAGCTATAATAGTGAAAATGATAGGTATATTATCGAAAGAACCGTCTATAGAGATTTGCACGATTTGATTACTTTAAGCCACAGAGAATTTTCAAACGAAATGATCGAATATCGAATTATTAAAGATTTGATAATTTTAATTCTTAGCAAACTAACAGATAGAGAGTTTAATGAGAGACAAATAATTCTTTACTCAAAATTGATCTATAATAGTAATAGATGGATAAATTTAAACTTTGATAACTAAAATAAGTACTGCATTTAATTGTCTGGTTAATATTAAGCGTGATTCTTTGCATTTTATAACTGGATATCTTCCTTCTTTAATTCTTCAATAAAATATTTAGGGGTTATTCCAGTATCGGCTACAAAGGCCTTTACAAACCTTCGCGTACTGCTGAATCCCGCTTCATCAGCGAGTGCGTCATGAGTATAATTCTGAAGATTTTTTTCCTTACGAATCCTCTTGGCGATATTGTCTACCTTAAGGCTATTGATATATTCATTGAATTTTTTATTTCTGTGACGGGCAATAATCAGTGATAAATATTTAGTGTTGGTCTTGAAATAGCTTGCCAGCTTAGTTAGATTCAGATCCTTTTCAAGGAACTTTTTACTATTTTCAAATTTCTTCAAACTATGTAAAACTGCGTCTTCGGCATCTTTGCTCATTGAAAAATCGTGCTCGTCTACCTTATTGTCTTTAGTCTTTTCTGAGTTTTCAATTTTTTTCAACAATTCTTCATACTTAATCCTAGCCTCCCTCTTATTTTTAAAATAATTAACTATCCCGTATATTATAAAAATGAACATTACTCCAATGATAGAAAACAATATCTGATTGTTATAGTTCTGCCTATCCAGCCTTCCCTTAAGCGTGCGCTGAACAGCCAGCAATTCATTAGTTTCATATTCCTTACGGATTTTTCCTTGAAGATAGGTATAGGTATGATGCAATTTTTTATCTATTTCGAGTAATTTTTCGACATAGTGTAATTGCAACTTGATCATATTCCTGTCCTTGTAGTAAGTAATCATAAACTCATATGCTTCCCTAAGGTCAGGACGCATAAAATCCCGCTCCATATAAATTTGGTCAACTTTTTTAAAGTATCGCAGGGCCTTTTCCTTATTGTTTAATCCCCAGTAACATTTCCCGATATAAAAGTATCCCACCATTTCATTAGAGAAGTCCTTACTATCCATAATGCTTGGCATTGCAGCTTGCAGCTTTTCAATGCCTATGGCATAGTTACGTATCAGGCATTGGTTGACACCTTCTGAAAATATGAAGTAGGATTGCATGTCGAGGTTTCCGGTCCTGATTCCTTCGTTTATACCTATTTTATTAGTAGAAGAACACAGCCCGTGATTGCCTACCATTTTATAGCAGACGCCCAATGCATGCAGAGAGTTTAAGTATGCCCTGACATTGGAATTCTTAAAGTAACTGATGCACTCTTTAAAAAGCGCGATCGCTTCCCTATAATATCCCAAATAAAGTTTTATCTGCCCAATTTGATACCTGGTTTTGTGAATGAGGTATGGATCATTTGTTTTTTTTATGTAGTAGTCGGCGACTAAGTAAATATCCATTGCCTCTTTGAGACGTTTTTGACCATAGTACGCAATGCCTTTGGAAAGGTATGCTGATCCTATAATTTCATCGATGTTTGATTTTTTAGCTGCCCAAACCATACTATCGGCGTAGACAAGCTTTGACTGGTCTGTGGCATAATGGACATAATTTTTATAGGCATTGGAAAGTTCTTCCCAGTTTTCCTCCGACTTGGCCTTTATCAGAAATGAGGTCAGGTATACTGATCTGACACCATCACTTATACTATCATCTTCGATACGATCAAATATATAGTCGAAATCCTTACTCTTTAACGAATCAGGAATTTGAATCATATGCTTTTGTGCATGTATACAATGACTAAAGCATAAAGATATTGCAAGGAAATATCTTACAATCATAGGTTAAGTTTAAGCTATTTTCATTGGTAGGCACCCCCATTTAATACAATAAGTATCATAGTGAGAGTTGGGGCGAACGAAATAGTGATGAATATATCAAATATACTATAAAAACAGGAAAAACCTACAAAGCGGACACAAAAAGGCTGTGTCGATTTTCTGAAAAACGATAGTAAAAATACTGTAAATGTCCAGACAACCATTTGTCGATGTTGCATTTAGCAAATAGTTTTGCTCTGAATTCAAAAGCAAAGTCTGGCTTAAAACCAGCACCGTTCTGCTTTCCCTCGAGGTGAAAAATGAACTGACGAAAAAAAAGTAATCAGTCACATTTAACACTAGTACACATGAAAAATTTAAAAGTATTGTTGGCAATCCTGCCATTATTCACTGTTGCCTGTTCAGATGATTATACAGGTGATTATACAGGTAAGACTACGGAAATTGCTTATCTAAATGAAAGTGCAAAAAAATCAGGCATTGGACCTGGTAATTCAGCGAATCCCTTCGATACCGCAGGAAGTATGCATAATGAAATCCTAGAGATTATCGGCGATACCGACTTTAACTCCCAGTCTATTGAAGAGATCGCTATTTTAATTGATTCGGTCTCAGCTGCCCACCCTGAGCTGATACCATTATCCAGCGATTATAATCTGTCCGGAAGACTGTCAGAAATCACATGGATAGTAAATAACGGAAATGCTATTAATGATGTGCTGACATCATGTACAATGGGAGTAAGTGCCAAGGCAAGCTTTATAACATTTGTAAATAACCTTCCTTTAGTTGCTAATGATCCATATAATAATATCCATTCAGTTATTGTTTCCTATGAGGCAGGTGTTCTCGCCAATACTGGATTCTCTGGTGAGGATAAACGTATAATCCTAACTGCTACTTCAATTGCCAGATATGCAGCCTATGAGAAAAAAAGAAAGGACAAAGACTGGGAGACCAACGTTACCAGTATTGCTGCGACGGTTAGCGGTGCAGAGCAAAACTTGA
This sequence comes from Flavobacterium hydatis, assembly GCF_000737695.1. Classification (GTDB taxonomy): domain Bacteria; phylum Bacteroidota; class Bacteroidia; order Flavobacteriales; family Flavobacteriaceae; genus Flavobacterium; species Flavobacterium hydatis. The sequence continues at coordinate 58,183 of NZ_JPRM01000010.1, read as the reverse complement.
TTCTTGGGCTAAAAATGGCATTAACCGTCGAGATATATCAAAGCAACGACCCCACTCTGTGAACTGGATTATTATTCTGCTGGAACGCTATGAGAGAACTGTTGCTATAGCTTCAGGATTTCTGCTCATAACATTGAATGTAGGTAGCCTTTATTTCATCATAGATCTTCTGAGCTATGATGAAATGGTGGGTTATCTCGCTGACGGGGGACTTAAGAGTTCCGATCCACATGACTTTGTTTATGTTTTTCTAATTCCTGCATTATGCAATATCCTATTTGTTTTTACTACACTGTGCGCATGTTGTACTAAAAGCTGACTAAGCGAGGAAACGCTTTGACTGGCATTTTATTAATATAAAACACTAACATTTTGGACACCTTAAAAAATAAACGCTGGCAAAAGGATTTAAAAGTCCTGTATCTGACAGATTTTAAATCTGTTAAGTCACGCAAAACCCTTATGAATCCAGACTGGTTTTCTCTCCTTTTGGTGGTGTCCGGCACAATATATTTTATGGACGGCTCGTCAACGGTCCGTCTTTCCGAAGGAGATATGTATGCAGTTCCCAGAACTGCTGAAGTAATTAAACTCACACATTCCCTGACTGTCTGCCTTATGTCTTGTAAAAGGGATTTTGCCATTACCAGCAGGTTTTCAAGATCCGGGATCGGTTATATAGGAGTCCTGACCGGATATTCGCCTTTTGTAATATCACTTACGCAGACCGAAACAAATTATCTGACACAGGTCTTTGGATTTCTTAAGAAAAAGATTTCCAGCAAGGACAGCATTTTTCAGGAAGAAATGGTGCTGCTCTACGTAAACCTTATCCTCTATGAATTTAGCGGGTTATGTTATAAACACAACGAAAATACAATTGCTGTGCACAGCCGCAGGGAAAAAATCGTTACGGGCTTTATGACACTGGTCCAGCAGCATTGTAGAGTACACCATGAAGTAAGTTTTTATGCTGATTCTTTATTTATCAGCAGGGGCTACCTCGGCAAGGCTGTCCAAAAGGTTATCGGTATGCCTCTTAAACACTATATTGAGATGGCTATCGTATCGGAAGCATACGCATTGCTCGCAGACGATAATCTTACTATTAATCAGATAGGTGAGCATTTAAATTTTAGAAATCCCCAATCTTTCAGCAATTTTTTTAAAAAACACACCAAATTAACTCCAACCCAATATCGCCTTAATCTAAAATTTTAATCCGTCCCTACAATACAACTGAATCTACTGAACCGTAATATCCTTTTCATAATTGATTTGCTTGTGAATAGCCCCACCTTAGTCGTATAGCATGTATTTGTACAGTAAGCACAGTAATGTTTATATAGTCCATAAGTTTTTTTGAAAGATATTACATTAAAACCAATGAGCTATGAAATCACTGAATGCAATCATTTCCGAAATCCGTATTAAGGAAGATCAAGTTTCGCGGGAAACTTCCCATCTCATCGATGAGGCTTACCAAATGACACTCTATCTCAAAGAACTGCTCAATACCACTCGGGAATACATTCTAAAGGAAGGATTTAAAAGTCCGGCAGAAGAAATAGAGTTTTTCCGTGATATCAAGCCCCAGATTTTAGGACAATTGATTTACTATAATAAAATATTTCGAATCGAGACGGTCTGCCCTGTAAAGGACGGCAAAATGTATCAGAAATTTTTCACAAGCCAGCTTGGGCAGCTTAAACAGGAATTTAAAGAGCATATCTTCGGTTCTCATTTTTATCGCTATTACAGGTCGGGAAGAACTGACCGTGATGAGGAATATTTCATGAGAGGAAAGATAAATTACAGGGATGGGCTCAACAGTTACGTTTTTGAAATAGATAACCAATTTTCTACCTATTACGATTCTAAAGTTGCTCGGATTATGGCCAATGAATTAATTTATACTTATCTCCTAACAAAAATTAATCCCGAAGAGCATTCAGGCTTATTACTTAATAACCCTGAGACAACTAAGGATGTTTTTTGGACCGATTCTAAAAGTGCGCTCATTGAACTCATTTATGCGCTTTATGCTTCGGGAGTGATATCACATGGGAAGATTGGTATCCGTAAAATTACTCTTGTATTTCAAATTCTTTTCCGCGTACCGCTCGGCGATGTGCATCACTCTTTTCACCGGATGAAAGACAGAGCGGGAACTAGAACATCATTTCTTGACCATCTTAAATTGTCATTGGAACAATATATGGATAAAGAGCTGTAGCTTTTATAATAGAAACTTTTTTCTTAAAGCAGTGCCGACAGCACTGCTTTTTTATTGCCCATGTCTGCCCATTGGCAAAAGGCAAAGCCCCTACTTATCGTAATGATCACTCAATCCAAGCCTTCGATATTCCACCATTTTGTAGAACGATTTGCAGAAAAAATCTTCCATGCCAATGGGTAGGACTTGGCAAGCAATAAGTTTTCCATTTGTCAATTTTGTGGCGTTAAACCAAAATTACTGGTTATGAATATCGATAGAATGGAATTCACAGCGTGGATGGAGCGAATTATGGAGAGATTCGACATCCTTATGGAGGTGGTAAACACAGGTAAGAATCAGCATACTGCTGTTGATGGAGAAGAGCTGCTGGACAGTCAGGATGTCCTTCAGATGCTCAAGATAAGTGCACGATCACTCCAAAGATACCGCTCGTCAGGCAAGCTCCCATATTATACAATCAGCGGAAAAATTTATTATAAGCTCTCAGATATACATCAGTTGATCAGGGAAAGCTTTATCGCCCCTGTGCCTAAAAAAAAGCCAATAAATGACAAATAGCGCCAGCTGATACCAGTTAACACCAGGCAACAAAGACCTCATTTACTTTCGGGATTGAATTTAAAAAATTTAAACTATGAGCGAAAAAATTTCAGAAAAAACAGAGTCTCCTGAACAACTATCGGAGATATTATTGGTGCTGAATAAAGAGAAAATGAAAATTATGGCTGTAAAAGGCATTGATGAAAATGGAAAACTGGAAACCGTTGAACCTACAAAGAAAAACCAGAACCAGTTCATGCGGGTGGATAAGCAAGGAGATTTATTTTCCAACTTCTTTTCCAATTTTTTCAGCCAGCTGAAGAACCCTACAAATTTTTCATTCTTCAATGTTCCATCACCATTGGCTATTAATACTGCAAAAGAAATGCAAAAACAGGTAGATCAACCAACCCCAGAAGGTGATAAGTTGATGAAGCAGCACGAAGTGAAGACAGAACCAGTAGAGAATCATAAACAAGAAAATAAAAATAATATGGAAACAACGCAGAGCACACCGGATACAAGTGAGTATAAATACAAACCGGAACAGATTGATTGGGAAACCATGAACAACTTGGGATTAAGTAAGGAGAAACTTGAAAAAATGAACCTGCTCGATCCACTGCTTAAAGGTTACAAGACAAATGAGCTTGTACCCGTAAGCCTAAACCTGGGTACCGCCGTTACGAGAATGGACGCCAGATTATCGCTGCAATCGAATGACGACGGACAGGTAGTAGTTGCCATTCACGGAATTCGAAAAGAGCCCAACCTGAACTTTGAGTTTTTCGGGCATAGCTTCAGTCAGGCAGACAAGAACAACCTGCTAGAAACAGGAAATATGGGGCGTGTTGTTAATCTGGTCAATATAAAAAATCCAAACGAGACCATTCCCTCCATTATCAGTGTGGACAGGCTTACCAATGAACTGGTGGCATTACGTACTGAATATATCAAAATCCCTGATGAGCTCAAAGGTGTAAAACTTAATGATGAGCAGAAGCAAACCTTAATGGAGGGCAAGCCACTTTATTTAGAAGGAATGACTTCCAAGAAAGGAACTCAGTTCGATGCAACCGTACAATTCAATGCCGACAAGCGTTTTGTAGAGTTCCAGTTCGACAGGAACAACTCCAACAAACAGACGCAGGACACCCAGCAAAACCAATCGCAAGAAGTTCCGAAAACTTTCAGAGACAAAGAGCTGGATAAAGAGCAATACCAAAAGTTCAAAGACGGACAAACCGTTTATGTAAGTGGCTTGGTTGATAAGAACGGAAAGGAATATAATGGTTATATCACTTTCAACAAGCAAACCAATAAAACCGATTTCTCTTTCCAAAATCCGAACAAGATTAAGGAACAGGCCACACCTACTGAAGCACATAAAACGCAGACTGCGGTCAATTCAGAAGGCAAAACCAATGAGGCAACCAAGAAAATCAAAGAGCCCCTGGAATCTGGTCAAACAAATCCCAACAACAGAAAGCAACAGGAACAACAGGAAACACCCGACGCACCTGCTAAATCGAAAGGACGTAAAATGTAAAAGGTATGAAAACAATAATTGCAGAAAAACCAAGCGTAGCCAGGGAAATAGCCAGCTTGTTGGGCGCATTCGAGAAAAAGGAAGGCTACCTGACAGGTAACGGCTATTTTGTTACCTGGGCACTGGGCCATCTTATAGGTTTGGGAATGCCCGAAGATTACGGGATCACGGGATTTGATAAAGCATCACTGCCCATACTCCCAAACCCTTTTTTACTGACCGTCCGAAAGGTCAAAAAAGATAAAGCCTATACGGCCGATACAGGTGCATTAAAACAACTGAAAATCATTGAACAGCTCTTTAACAACAGCAATAGCATTATCGTAGCCACCGATGCAGGACGTGAGGGCGAACTTATTTTCAGGTACATTTATGAATACCTAAAATGTAGCAAACCCTTTGAAAGGCTCTGGATAAGCTCGCTTACTGAAAAAGCCATTAAACAAGGTTTTGATAATCTCAAAGACGGGGCAGCATTTGACGGATTATATAAGGCAGCAAAAGGCAGAAGCCGTGCCGACTGGCTCGTAGGTATCAATGCTACACAAGCACTCTCCATTGCAGCAGCCAATGGGGTTTATTCACTCGGAAGAGTGCAGACACCTACACTGGCTTTAGTATGCAAACGCTATTTGGAAAACAGGTGTTTCTCAATAAAGAATTATTGGCAGATACAGTTGTCACATAACAAAGAGCTGATAGATTTTAAAAGTATCTCAAAAATCAAATGGGAAGACCGTAAACTTGCCGGTGATGCGCTGAAAGCCATTCAGCGAAGTGAAACGGCAATAGTTACATCGGCAGAAACCAAAAGCGTTACGGAGCAACCGCCTTTATTGTTCGACCTTACTGGCTTGCAGAAAGAAGCCAACAAAAAATTGAATCTTTCTGCCGAAGAAACACTCAATATTTCTCAAAGCCTTTACGAACAAAAGTTTATCACATACCCGCGTACCGGAAGCAAATACATTCCTGAGGATATGTGGGCAGAAATCCCCAGCCTTGTAAGAGCTTTGCAAAACAGGGAAAACATTAAAAGAGCTGTATCTCAAGTGAAATGGGGTCGTTTTAATAAACGTATCGTAAACGATTTGCGAGTTACGGACCATCATGGATTATTGATTACTGATAAAATCCCGTCAGCGTTGAATGCAAAGGAAAATGCGGTTTATGATATGATTGCCTTTCGATTACTCGAAGCCATTTCCGGAGCCTGCATCAAAGAGTTAACGGATGTCAGTTTACAGGTATTGCATTATGATTTTACCACAAAAGGCTGTAAGATCATAGAAGCGGGATGGCGTTCCATTAAAGGTAGTTTCTCCGATGATGATACAGAACCGGTACAGGATTTGCCCCAGTTGAAAAAAGGCGATGATCTCAAAATAAAAGAAGCTTGCGTTTTGGAAAAGAAAACCAAACCGCCTGTACTTTATACCGAAGCAGGCCTTTTGTCGGCTATGGAAAGTGCCGGAAAAGAAATTGAAAATGTAGACGAACGGAAAGTCTTGCAAAATATTGGTATCGGCACCCCGGCGACAAGAGCTGCGATAATTGAAACGCTTTTTACACGCAATTATATCCAAAGGGATAAGAAATCCTTGATACCAACAGAAAAAGGACTGCAGGTATATGAATTGGTCAAAGACCAAAAAATAGCAGATGTGGCAATGACCGCCCAGTGGGAACTTGCATTGCAGAAAATCGAAAACAGTGAATCAGATGCCGGAACATTTCAAAAGGAAATGGAAAATTACGCTTCATCTATTACTCATGAATTGTTGCAAACTTCCATTGCCCAAAACAACCTGCAAAAAATCATTTGTCCGAAATGTAAAAGCCAACAGCTCATTATACGTGACAAAATTGTGAAGTGTCCTGAGGAAGCTTGCAGCTGGGTACAGTTCCGCAATGTCTGCGGCGTGGAAATCGGTATAGACAATATTGAAAGCCTTGTCAGAAAGGGTAAGACTTCACTCATCAAGGGGATGAAAAGCAAAGTAGGAAAGATGTTTGATGCGTACATCGTACTGAACAATAATGCCGAAACTTCCTTTGAGTTTGCCAATAATAAAAGCTATAAAAAGTAATGGACAGTAAGCCTACCAGTAGCACAATAGAAATCATGGGCCACATTTATACCATACGGTAAAGAAAGCCATAATTTTAAATAGTCCTTAAAAACCTCTAAATACTCAGAGGTTTTTTTATTGTCCATCACGTCAAATCCTGCCTCACAAAGACAAAGCATTCAACTTCAGCAAAGGCTCTTATCTAGTGCTATAATTTTAGGTTTCATGCCAATTCTAAACAAAATTATACTATGAACACACAGGAAAAAGACCTATCGTATTTCAGATTACGACTTCAGGAACTATTAAATACCAGCTTTCCCGAAAAAGCAAACGACCAAAAGTTTATTGAACAGCGTTCCTCATGGGCAGTTAATGCTTACCATGGCGCATTTAGTTCGGGAAATACCATTGTGCAATGCAATGAAATAGCAAATTATATCCTCTTTGAAAACCTGTATTTCTCCAGGTTTGACACTGTTTTTCAGGTTGTCTGTAATGAGTTTGATACCATTATGGCAGACGAGGAACTGAGACCATTTGCCCTTAAAATGTTTCCTGTCTGCACACCTGTGTTTTCCAGATACGAGCTAACCGATGACTTTGCATACAGTTATGAGTTTGCCCTGCTCTATACCGAAATAACCGGAACCATCGCAATATGGATACAGAAACATGGGCTTCAGTAAAAAGCAGCATCTCCAACAGAACATTGATGCCCTGCGAATTGCTTTTAAACTGGAAAAGGAGAAACGACAAGCCACCGTAGGCGAAAGACTGCTAATGATGCAATACAGCGGATTTGGCGGTCTTAAATTCGTGTTGAACCCTATAGCGAATGAAATTGACATCAATAATTGGAGAAAACCCGAACACGACCTTTTCCCGATCACCCGCGAACTCCACCAACTACTCAAAGAAAATTCAGAAGACGAAAAGCAATACCGCAGATATATTGATAGTATGAAAAGCTCCGTTCTGACGGCTTTTTATACTCCGCCACAGGTCATAAATGCGATTTCCGTAACCTTGCGTGAAAGCGGTCTGAACATTGATAAATTCCTTGAACCCTCTGCCGGTGTCGGCTCATTTATACAATCCTTTTCAGAAAATCAAAAAGCCAATGTTACTGCTTACGAAAAGGATTTGCTCACGGGCAAGATTTTAAAACAGCTTTATCCTCAAAGCAATATCCGTATTTCCGGTTTTGAAGAAATCCCTGAAAAGGAACAAAACAGCTATGATGTTGTAGCCAGTAACATACCTTTTGGTGACACTTCCGTTTTCGATCTTTCCTATTCCAGAAGCAAAGACAGTGTAAAAGTACAGGCAGCGCGAAGCATTCACAACTACTTTTTGCTGAAAGGTACTGATATGCTCCATGAAGGTGGTCTTCTGGCTTACATTACCTCGCAGGGCATTCTCAACAGCCCAAACAATGAGCCGATACGTAGGGCGCTCATGCAGAATAATAATCTGGTGTCAGTTGTTCGCTTGCCCAACAACCTGTTTACGGATTATGCCGGAACAGCAGTTGGCAGTGATTTAATTATCCTTCAAAAGAACAAAGCAAAACAAAGTTTGACCGAAAGAGAAAATCTGTTTTGCCAAAGCAGTCGAACGGAGTACAACACACCGGGAAATGCACTCTTTCAGGACAGTACAAGGATTGTACATACCGACCGTAAATTAGATACCGATGCCTATGGGCAGCCTGCATTAGTCTATACGCATAAGGAAGGCCTTGAGGGAATTGCCAAAGACTTGAAACAAATGCTTTCAGAAGATTTTGGAAAGTACCTGGATGTAAGTTTGTACAAAGGCGAACGAAACCAAGAACCTATAATACAAATCCCGATTGAAACAACAGCTACACCTGCGGTTGTTGAACATATACCCATTCAGCAAAAGGTACCTATTCCAACTCCTGTAACCAATCGGGAAAGTCCGCAGGAATTAAAACAGTTAAGCATTTTTGACCTGCTTGAAAATATGGGCGAACCTGCGATTTTGACTGATCCGCCCAAAGGAACGCCCAAAGCTAAAAGACAAACCACTAAAAAGAATAGCCGTGCGATAGGTCTGCAAACCAACCTGTTCACTTCGATGCAGCAACCCTATACACCGGCACTTAAAAGTGCAAATACCTCAACCGAAAATAAAAAACAGGAATCTATCGACGACCTGTTTTCGACTGCCACAGGGAATAGTCATGCTGTTACGCCAGTTATTCCCCAACCTGCTCGGTATAGTGGCGAAATGCAATCGTTCCATCGCAACGACTGCCTTGCTGTAGATAATGGCTGGGTCGGTCACCTGCAAGATGTAGATGCATCAGGCGGTACAGCAGTTTTCCATCCTTTGCAGTTGCCGACCTTACAGAAAGCCAGAGCAGAAGCGTACATCAATATACGTGACGTTTACCAACAGCTCTACAATAAAGAGGCAACGTTTCAGACTGAACAAAAAGAAGAGAGGGAAAACCTTAACCGATTATACGATGCCTTTGTCAAAAGGTATGGCAGCCTTAATAGTGCCGATAATATCAAGCTCATTAAAACGGATAGCTCGGGTAAGGAAATCCCTTATTTGGAACGTGTCGTTGGTGGCGTTGTACGCAAAGCCGATATATTCAGTCATCCTGTAAGTTTTTCAACCACAACCATTGCAACTGACAATCCCGATGAAGCATTAGCGGCATCGCTGAACAAATACGGGTGGGTGGATTTGGACTTTATGACCGAGATTAGCAGTATGACGGGCGATGCCCTGAAAGAAGCATTACACGGTCGTATTTACTTCAATCCCCTGCAAAAGGGATATGAAATATCCGAACGTTGGATTGCAGGCAACGTAGTTGAAAAAGCCCTAGAGGTCAAAACCTACCTCGAAAACAATCCTGAAGACAGCCAAGCTAAAGTAAGCCTCACCGTTTTGGATCAAGCCCGACCAAGACGTATCGAATTTGAGGAACTCGATTTTAATTTGGGTGAACGATGGATACCCACAGGCCTTTATGCCCGTTTTGCTTCACATCTTTTCGATGCAGATGTACTTATAAATTATTCGGAAAGTTCCGATGACTTTTCGGTAAAGTGCCATCAGGGGAATTTGCATATATGGGAAAAATATGCTGTCAAGGCAGAAAGCCGCACGTTTGATGGTATTGCCCTTCTCAAACACGCCCTTGTCAATACCACACCGGACATTACCAAAAAAATAATGGTTGGCGACCAGGAGGTCAAGGTACGGGATATGGAAGCCATACAGATGGCCAACACCAAGATCGATGAAATCCGCACTGCTTTTACCGACTGGCTTCACGCCCAAAACGATGAGTTTAAAATCAGGCTGACCGACCAATACAACGACACTTTTAATTGTTTCGTCCGACCAAACTATGACGGTAGCCATCAGGATTTTCCGGGACTGGACCGTAAAGCATTGGGTATCGAGGACCTGTATTCCAGCCAAAAGGACACCGTGTGGATGATAAAGCTTAACAATGGTGCGATCTGCGACCATGAAGTAGGCGCAGGCAAGACGCTCGTAATGTGTACGGCTGCACAAGAGATGAAGCGTTTGGGGTTAGCCAACAAGCCAATGATTATCGGGCTAAAAAGCAATGTTCACGAAATTGCAGAAGCTTATCGCACTGCCTATCCACACGCTAAAATCCTATTTCCGGGCAAGGAAGATTTTACACCCCAAAAACGCCTGCGAATTTTTGGGGATATCAAAAATAACGATTGGGATTGTGTAATCCTCACACACGACCAATTCGGGATGATACCGCAATCTCCCGAAATACAAAAGGAAATACTCGAAATAGAATTGGATAGCGTAGAGCGTAACCTCGATGCTTTGCAATCGCAGGGCAAGGAAGTAACCAGGGGTATGCTTGCCGGAGTAATCAAGCGGAAAGAAAACCTTGAAGTCAAGCTTAAAACACTGCAGCACGATATTGAAAACCGAAAGGATGATGTGGTGGACTTCAAGATGATGGGCATTGACCATTTGTTCGTGGATGAAAGCCACCAATTTAAAAACCTGATGTTTAACACAAGACATACAAGGGTTGCCGGATTGGGTAACGTGGACGGAAGCCAAAAAGCAATGAACCTTTTGTTTGCTATCCGCACTATTCAGGAACGCATTAATGCTGATATGGGGGCAACCTTTCTTTCGGGTACAACTATCAGCAATTCATTAACTGAGCTCTACCTGCTTTTCAAATACCTGCGACCACGAGCAATGGAAAAACAAGGCATTCACTCTTTTGATGCGTGGGCGGCTATATATGCAAGAAAAACAACTGATTATGAATTTTCGGTGGCTAACAATATTGTGGCGAAGGAACGTTTCCGATACTTTATCAAAGTGCCGGAACTTGCCCAATTCTATTCAGAAATCACGGATTATCGGACGGCAAAAGATATAGGCATTGACCGTCCCAATAAGAATGAGGTATTGTATAATATACCGCCAACTCCAGACCAGGAAAATTTTATCAGAAAGCTAATGGAATTTGCCAAAACAGGAAATGCCGAACTGTTGGGAAGACCAAAGCTAAGTGCAAGCGAAGAAAAAGCGAAAATGCTCATCGCTACGGATTATGCCCGTAAGATGTCGCTTGATATGCGAATGGTAAGCGGTAGGTATGATGACCACCCTGATAACAAGGCTTCGCATTGTGCGACCAGCATTTCCAAATATTACAACCAATACAACGCACAGAAAGGAACGCAGTTCGTTTTCTCCGATCTGGGAACCTACAAGCCGGGCGAATGGAATGTGTACTCCGAAATCAAACGCAAGCTCGTGGAAGACCACAGTATACCTGCACACGAAGTCCGGTTTATACAGGAAGCCAAGACCGATAAGCAGCGTAAGGAGCTTATCAAGGACATGAACGAGGGTAAAATCCGTGTGCTGTTTGGTTCTACAAGCATGTTAGGGACGGGTGTAAATGCACAAAAGAGAGCTGTAGCCGTTCACCATTTGGATACGCCGTGGCGACCAAGTGATTTGGCACAGCGCGACGGACGGGCAGTGCGCAAGGGCAATGAAATTGCCAAATTCTTCGCCGGTAATAAAGTGGATGTAATTATTTATGCAGTGGAAAAATCACTGGATAGCTACAAGTTTAACCTGTTATACAATAAGCAACTTTTCATAGACCAGTTAAAAAACAACAATCTGGGCAAACGGACTATTGACGAAGGCAGTATGGACGAAAAATCGGGAATGAACTTTTCAGAATATGTGGCTATACTTTCGGGAAATACCGACCTTTTGGATAAAGCCAAACTGGAAAAACAGATTGCCGGATTGGAAAGCGAAAAACAGGCGTTTAACCGTTCTAAGTTCAGTGCCAAATACAAGCTGCAAGATTTTACGGAATTACTTGAAAGCGCTCAATCCCGTTTTAACCGAATGAGCCTTGATTGGGAAAACTTACAGCAACGCATACAAAAATGTCCGGACGGTACTATCGAAAATCCTTTGAGATTGGACAGTTTACCGTTCAATGCTGATATTAAACAAATAGGTACAAAGCTTAACGAGTTTGCAGAGAAAGCACGTACCGGAGGTCAATATGAAGAAATCGGTACGTTATACGGATTTACGCTTTTGGTCAAAACAGAAATGTCCGAAAAAGAGGGCGTAGATATGCGGGTAAACCGATTTATGATACAAGGTGAGGGCAATATTAAATATACCTATAACAACGGTTTAATCGCTAAAGATGAAAAGCTGGCAGCTATGAACTTCCTTAATGCACTGGAGAAATTACCTGGTTATATCGAACAGGAAAAAAAGAAGATCACAGAAATACAAAAAGACCTGCCTGTTCTTCAGGAAGTGATAAACGATGGGTGGTCAAAGGAAAGCCGCTTGAGTGAACTCAAAACGGAACTTGCCGCAGTTGAGAGGAAGTTACAATTATCTATTACTCCGGAAAATACACAGCAGGAAGAAACAATTGAAAATAATGGTATTCAGATGCAGGAAAAGTCTGTTGCACCCTTAAAGGCTTGAAAACAGCCAATTAACATCGGATGAAATGATTACGGTAGTCGCTGTTAAGTAATGGCATTTTTAAAACTTGTTAATTAGCTTAGCGTAGTACAAAATAATAAAACCGAGTTTAATACTTAATGCCACATGCAATCACACTTCCCTTTTTCTTTTTAATGGTTTCCAGTTTGTTATTATTTGCATTTATATAATACATATCAAGAGAGTATTTTGAAACGCCAAGTTTTTCAATTTCAAATTTCTCCTGGATGAGCCAACAAAATGAATTTTTTTCGTCTAAATAACTCAATTCGATGAAATCTACTTTTTTGTTTTTAAAACGCTTTTTGTTCTCTACCAACTGTAAAGCGTTACATGGATTCATCAAATTTTCAAAATCTTTATTTTTAGCGTAATCAGGAAATTTGTTTTCAGAAATCATTTTTCCATCTTTATTGAATTCCAAACCAAAAGCATATCGAAATTTATCTTTTTCATAAGTATAAATAATCCAGTATGTAACTTCAAAATTAGAAAGTTTATATAAAGATTGATCATCATAAGTCTTTATTCTGTTCGATTCAGGATAATTAACCTCAACTCCATAAAGTTTCAATTTATTATAAAAACTTCGATTGGCACGCGTCACAATATAATTTTCTGCTTTGGAAAGAATGAAATCTGAATATTTTTTGATTTTATTTATATCATTTGGATAGCTGACACTATCATGATAAATACTGTCTTTATATTTTACCTCGAACGGAATATAATTATTTGTTTTAGACATATATGTTCCACCTAATTTTAGCTTCTCAATATTATCGCATTGAGAGAATACAAAATTCGATATGAATATTACAAAAAATGTCCAATAATGTTTCATAGGCAGATCAAATTACGGCTAAAGTTTTGCCTGCATATTTCAGTTGTAGAAAAGACGCAGAGTTCTCTGCTAAGATATAACTTTCTTAGTTTGAACAAACGTTCAAGATGTACAAAATCAGCCGTTTTAGTTAGTACCGTTAAGTGGCTATTTTTAATTAAAGTATTTTATTTCTCGTCTAGAAATTTCCACTAGTTTTAAATCATTTTGATTTTTGCCTTCGTAAGTTTCCATATTTATCCAATTACCTTTCTTATCATAATTGTAAACTTTCTTTACTGTTTTAATATATGAACCATCTGAAGCTATAAATTCATCTAAAGTCATGTTTTGAAAATTATCATATTGAGTAATTTGTGTTTTATATTTCTCAAATCTAATACTTCTATAATTTCCTGTAATTTCCTGCTCTTTTATTTTGTTACCAAACTTGTCATATTCAGATTTATAATTATAACCTACAAATGGTTCTTTATCGGGGTAAATGTAATTACCCTTAACTTCAACTTCGTTTCCTTTATCGTCATAAAAATAATATTCGTCAGTATTATTCGGAGAGAACTTTGCTAATTGATATTTTCTAGCGAGTAAATTCTTCGAATTATACTCATATGCAAACAATGGCTTGATTGTACAATTAGGATCTCCGTAACTTAAACAATTACCTTCTTCAATCAAATTGTTATGTTCATCATATTTATATTGAGTCATCTCAACTGTTTTGTTTTCCCAGAATTTATAAGTAAGTTTTAAAACCACTTTGTCATGATTGTTATATTCATATTTCTCCATTCCGCGCAGGTAGTTTGATTTTCCTTCTTGAGTTTTGGGATTATAATCACTGAATCCTCCAAAAAGGTATTCTGTTTTTTCAGTCACTCTATTTTTATCATCATACTTGAAAGAAGTTTCTTTAACGAGAATATTTGTATAATATTCTTTTAATAAGGTCAGATTCCAGTTTTCATCATATTCATAAATGTCGCCGTCATTGCCAAAACTGAGTTTATTCAGTTTAGAAAGTAATTTGCCTTCTTTAAAGGTGTAATGAACTTCTTCATTTACGAGTTTTTTTGCCAAAACTACATCTAAGCCCAAACCATAATAGATAATTTTATCTGGGAATCCTTTTTCATTAAAAAAATAGGCTAATGAATCAGAAAACTTACCGACTAAAGTTTCATTTTTTACTTTAGCACTTCTGACGTTGCCATTTAAAGTTATTGTTAATCTATCATCATCGTCTAATTGAAACTTTGTATTTCTCGTTTGACCTAAGCAAATAAAGTTTATTAAAAATAAAAATACTGATATAATTATTACGTCTTTCATTGATCGATTTTTATAAAATAGCCACTAATAGTTTCGCCCTTGGCGAAGTTGCCGAATATCGCTTGCCTATTTATTTGCGGTGTAGATTCTAATTTCTGCGTGAGTGGAAACTCGAACTTACAATAAACCTTGGCAATGTTCGTATATCGTGTGTTACCAGCTACTGTAATTATTGTAATTGTGCCAATCTTTGCTTGGCTTTTAAAAGTATTTCGTCAGTAAATAAAACTCTATATTTATCCTTTTGAATAATACTTTCAATTGTGAGATCGAGTCTGTTAATATGAAACATCTTTATTAATCCTGAATGTAATTTTTCTGTGCCTTCTTGTATTAGACGATTTGCGGCGCCTATAGCCCCATAATCGTAAATCTGATTTAGGATAATTGATCTATTAATTTTTGCACCAGCTTTTATTGATAAATCCACAGAAGCAATTAGTTCGTCATGCAATTCATTCTCTAACATTAAAAAAGAATCTTCTTTTGTTTCTGAAAAGAGCGCGTCCTGAGTACTCAAAATTAATTTGTCGTAATTAGTAACGATTTCTTTAAGGTTTCGGAAGCGAATAGAAAATTGCTTTAAAAGTTGTAAATCATCGCTTTGAATAACAAATTCATGATTATAATGCTCCGCAGAATATGTCCAATTATAAGAGCCAGCAATTAATTTGACCCCATCAAAAACAGCAAATTTATCATGTAAAAATTTTCCACTTCGCGTTTGTAAAATAAAAACTTTACCGCCTTTTTTAATAAAATTTTCAAATGACAATCTTGTATTTTCAAAATGATCACTGATTATTATTTCAACTGAGCAGCCACTTTCGAGTTTGTCGCTTAATTGCCCTAAAAGATCTTTGTTAGTAAACCATGCAACAGAAACCACAATTGATTCTTTCGCCGAATAAATATTCGATTCAATGTTTTTTTTGATGTTTTTAAAGAGTGCTGTTGTCATAAAATTGTAGTTAGCGTTTGGCCTAACCGAAGTCGGCGATGCAAGTGGACTGAATTCTCTCGACCAAGATGGAAGTTCTAAGTGTAAATGTAATTTCCGATCACCTAAAATCGGCTATTTTGGTTAGAGACGTAAGCGATCGCCTATTGAAATTACATTCCTATTTTTTCAATTACTATAAGTAGCTGCTTAATTTTTTCTTTACAATCATCGAAGAAATAGTCGTCCTTAATAATGTCGTTTTCCCAAACATCGAGAGTTAGATTTGTAAAGTAAGAGTAAAAGGGCCACCAATTACTTTCTTTATAAGAGCCAACATTTAAACTTTCCAACTCTTCGTGAATTTTCTTTCTAGTTTCGTCGGGAATCCTATAAACATTAGGATTATTACATAGACCGTAGAAGCACCTGTTAGCTTCAAAAGTAAATCCTATCCAATATCTTCCTTGCCAACTCGACTTTGTTATATGAAATTTTATATATGATTCCTCGCTATATTCAAAGTGGTATTCAAATCCTTTTTGCGATGCAAATTCTTCCATTTTAGGATTAAAATACTTTTCAGAAAGGTAATTGTAAGTTGCAGAGTAATTTTGTGAAATTACTTTAGCAGCACGTAAATTTTCTATTTTAGATAGAACTTCAGTAATTTCAGTTTGGTTTTTTATACTCATATCTTGGTGTGTTAGCTGCTTTAAATGATTTATATATTGAATTATTGTTTCTCTTACAATAGGATAACGCGACGAAATTGCTACACATTCTTCAAGCCATTTAATTATATGATCTTTATATGAGATTGATAAATAAGATATTCCTTCTCCACTTTGCAAAGAAGCTTGATCCCCGAATAGTGTCAGATAGAGTATTTGGTAGCCATTTCGATATATCTTAGCATACTTGTCATATCTTTTTAATTGTTCAGGCTGATCTTTTGCATAAATTTTATTTTCTATGATTATCGCATTATGCTGATTATCCTCTATTAGAATGTCGATGCGTCCATGTCGTGTTGAGTGTTCGGTACGAATTCTTGCGCTTTCAACGTTAAAATTTTTGACTGCAAAAAAATCGCCAAGTGATTCAATAAAACATTTTAATAAATTCGATTTTAATCCATGTGTCCCAACTGGGTTTAAAAACTCAGAAATAATTGCAGAATGAGTGTTTTCATAATGATTAACGCCACATATCCGAAACATATTAAATCGACCACCAGTTGCGTCTAAAATTTCTGTATTTTTTTTGTTTATAATCGTGACTTGATTTAGCAAGTTTACTATATCCATAGAATTATCTTTTTTCATGTAAAATTTACTGTCCCATATGCGGGACTGTATAAGTTGGTGTCGCACAACTTTTATGTATGTTTACTAATGTCACAATACAACTAGTTCGTGTTGGATTTGTGTAATAAGTTTTTAGTTTATTTTAGTGGTAAATATACTTTTTATAAATAATAGAGAGATATTTTAATTTAAGAAGATTGCTTAGCCAGGTCATAAACTATGGAGGATATGGTTTATTTATCCCCTTTAGGGCTATCCTTTGGCACTAAATGCTTTAAATTGGGATCATTCTTTATACGTTCCAATTCGGTTTCGATAACCAGTACAATATCCGTTTTTATCTGCCTGTAATTGTCCTCGATTGCCTGCTTCATATTGTCTTTACCGTTTTCGTCAACAAAAGATAAGATTTCCGGTATTTTTTGATACCCTTCAGTTTCGGAAGCAACCTTTTCATTATCCACGACAATTTCAGCATGGAAGATTTTCTGCTCGATACGTTCATCAAAATTGTCCGATACAGATCCAACAAAAAAACCTTGCGTCAAGGTAGATATTTTGGAAGCTGGTATCAGACTGTCTAATTGGGTAGAGATTGAGGTAGATGTGTCGTTGCGGTTGATGCTCATACTTTGCCTTTTCTGTAATACTTTCCCGAATCGCTCCGAAAGGCTTTTGGCTGTTTCTCCGACAACCTGACCGCTAAAAATATTACCTACGGTGTTCTGAATTACCTTGCTCTCTTTGTCGCCATAATCTCTTGTCAGCTGTGAATAATCCTGAAATCCCAAACATACTGCGACCTTATTACTTCTTGCAGTTGCAATAAGGTTATCCAATCCTCTAAAGTAGATGGTGGGCAGCTCGTCTATGATAACCGAACTCTTCAATTGACCCTTTTTGTTAATGAGTTTTACGATACGTGAATTGTACAATCCCAGTGCAGCAGAATAGATATTTTGGCGGTCGGGATTATTGCCTACACATAATATTTTAGGTTGTTTAGGATTGTTGATGTCCAATGAAAAATCATCACCTGTCATAACCCAATAGAGTTGTGGCGAAATCATTCTTGAGAGAGGAATTTTTGCAGATGCAATCTGTCCCTGTAATTGATCTTGTGCGCCTCCCTGCCATGCATCCATAAAAGGCGACAGATAGTTTTCCAAATCGGGATATGAGGTTAAAATGGTAAATACGTCAGAATATTTTTTATTCAGGAGTTCAATAGCGTGTGGGAAGGTACAATACCTACCATCATCATAGATTTTCAGATACCATATTATGGCCGCCAAAAGGATTATGGGGCTCTCGACGAAGAAATCGCCTTGCTTCTGTATCCACGACCTGTTGAGGTTCAGCATAATTGTATAAGCTGCTTCGTAAGCATCTGAGATATCTGTCATGAAATCAGGATTAAGGGGATTGCAACGGTGGCTCTTGCGTGGGTCGTCAAAGTTGATAACATAGAATTTGGGCTGCACTTTGTACTTATCCCGATGTTTCATTAAATGATTGTAGGCAATGGTAGAAAGATCATCAAATTTGAAATCGTAGATATACATACTAAAACCTTTCTCAATCTGCTGTTTTATGTAATTGTTTACGATTGCATATGATTTACCCGAACCGGGCGTACCTAACACAATAGTTGCCCGAAAAGGATTGACGATGTTAATCCAGCCGTTGTTCCATTTTCCTTTGTAATAAAATTTCGTGGGAAGATTGACAGAATATTCGTTTTCCATCAATGTAGTTTCCTGCATAAAACTTTCGTTCTCGTTGTTGAAAACATCGTCCATGAGATTGTTACGAAGGAATCGGCTCATCCAGACTCCGGCAACCATTAAAGCAATATATCCTACACCAGTGGTAAGGATATAAAGAATTGTGGCGGTAGTTACTGATAGCTTTAATAAAGGTGTATTCAGAAAAAAAAATGCAAACCCAATCGCCAAAGCAGTATAAATTTTGGTCCAGGTTATCTTCTGGTGTTTGACTCCCTTTGAACCCAAACAGCTTAGTGCCAATAATACCAGGGCAAATACTTTGGTATATAAAGTATGCGAAAACAATCCCGCGGTACGCTGAAAATTGCCTAATATTTTGTTAATTAGCCCTAAAGTCCATCCGCGATCTATAAAGTAACCGTAGCAAAACCAATAAAGGTGCATCAGTACCAATAAGATACTTACTGCCCGCATAAAAGCCATAATTTTGGCTAATCCTCTTAAATCATCTTCTCCCTGCATTATTTTAATTTTTAATGTTCGGGCGTGAATTTAAAAGCTGTGCAGGTTGACTATAAGAATGTGGAAGTCAATGGCGTTGCGGGGCAGTGTTTGGCTGATTTTTATTTCTGACCTCTTTGGCGATTTCTTTTCTTCTTCATTCTGTAGGCAAAATCCTGTTCCTGGGAATCTTCGCCCTGTGCTTCAGGGAGCAAACCGCCTAGTGCTTCAATCAAACCGTCTTCGTGTTTTTCAGCGGTATTCAGGAAGTCGAATAAATGATGAGGTTCCTCTTCAGGAAGATCTGCATCTTTTGATTTTGTCATTTTTGACTGCACTTCCACAGGCTCTATAATTTCCGGTTTGATATTATTGTTCCAGTAATCATTAAAGGTATTGGCAGAAAGCTCTTTTCCCAATCGTGAACCGTTCCATACTGTTTTAGAATTATGGTCTATAAAGGTGATTCCGTAAATACGTCCTGTATCATTTCTGTGTACTACTACGTTAATTCCCTGTTCGCCTAACTGTTTTTTAAAAGCCAGCTCATCACTTGTTGATTGTAAAGCAATGGTAACTGCAGCTTTAATGGTTGGCTTTGCCGGGTGGTCTTTTAAAGTTTTTTTGGATTTCGCGTAGTGCAATTCCAAAGTCGGCAGTCCGGCATTCTTTCCGAATAAAGAAGCTTTGAACGGATGTCCGGCTCTTTCGCCTTTTTCATTTAAAGGAATGTATAGTAAACCCTGTCGCATCTCTCCTTGTAATTCCCCTCCAACTTTTTCGGTGGTAACATTAAAGAGGGAAAGCAAGGCATTGTATTCTCCCAAAGTTTGGTATTTATAATAATTCGGCAGGTGACGTACTATTGAAGCTATCTGACTTTTTACATCACCTGCCCGATAATCTACCGGACGGAAAACCTTGTCGTTCTGTTTATGCTCTTTATCTGTTGCGGGTACCAATCCATATTTCCTTTCCAGCTCACGGCACACATTCATAGAACGCATTTTCTCGAACTTGTCCGAAATCTTTTTGCCCTGTTCATCCACGCAAACCGATACAATATGAATATGGCTTCGGTCAATATCAGTATGTTTGAACACCACATAAGGCTGCTGGCCATAACCCATCTCCTGCATATATGCTTCTGCCATCTCCTTGTACATGTCATCGCTTACCTTATCTTTCGGATCGGGATTGAGCGAAATATGCAACGTATGTTTCTCCGTATTGCGGTTGGCAATGAGATAAGGGGCAAAAGACTGGGCTAACTTTGCGACGGAATAGTGACCGCTCGCGGTTTCAATCATCTTATTGCCAAACAAAATCTGCCCGTTTTCATTCTCCACTTTGAGCTGATTGTACGCCAATGCTCCGTATAATTTTCCGCTTCTTCCTATTTTTGCTATCATTTCTAAGGCTTTTTTTTGAGGTATTTTGCTTCAAATTCTTCGGTTATCTGAATGATTTTTTGGCATAGTACCGCCATTTCAGCGGTCTGTTTTTCCAATTTATAGAGAAAAGCTGCCGCCTTTTTCTCTGAAAAATGACGGTACAACAGCTTTACAATCTGGTTATAATTCACGCCTACCGAACGAAATTGGCTGTGAAAAGAAGTCAATCGCATATAAAAATCAACTGTTCCTTTGTCAATTTTAACCGATCTCATCTCCTTGCTGAAAAGCAGCGAAATGATAAATTTTGCTTTATTAGGCATTCCCGATGCTTCAAAAAGCGATACTAGTTTGGCATTTTCCGCCTCCGTCAATCGAAATACGTGGCGGTGGATGCTTGGGTCGTCTTTTGGCGAACGTCCACCCTTATTGCGTTTGTTGTTATTTTTTTCGTCCATAACCTGTCCATTTTAATCCTTACACAAAACCCTGACTTCGGAAGGTGTTTTTCAGCTCCCGGCAGGGCAAGTTGTTTTGAGGCACGAACCCGGTTTAGAGTGCCTCAAAACACAACTTGCCGTGTTCTGGTGAACACAAAGATCCGCCCTTCGGGACGGATTAAATGTAACGGGGAAAAACGGCTGAAGACCGTTCTGTTTAGTTTCCATTCTGTCGAGATGCTTCGCATAAATCTGTTAATAAAAATCATTTTACAAAGTAAAGGTCTGTCTGCAAGAGTATTGTAATGTAATCGCCAGACAAACTCTGCCTTTGAGTGCCAAACACTGCCACACAGCAATAAGGAGCTAATTCAATCGCTTTATTTGCTTTATGGTTTTAATGCAGGTTATAAAAAATGTGTACAGGTAAATAAGAAAGGAGTATTTGGATACAGATATTTTGGAATAAAAGCATAAGGTTTTAAAAGCGTAGAACTTTAAAAATGTAAAAGCATAAAAGTGGTAAAGCATTTTACCGATTGCAACGTTTACCATTTGCTAAAAATTATTCCTCACCAAGCTGTAATGAAAGCAAACAACAATCAAGGAAATTTTCAAAAAGGGAATACCGGCATATGTAAAATAGGTACTATTCAAATACACCAATATTTAAACCTACCAAACAAATAAAATGTGTAACAATAAATATTTAAAAAATGGAAAGAAAAATGAAAACCTTAAAAATCAGTTTTTCAACGCCTAAGGGCGGTGTTGGAAAATCTACTATGACTGCACTACTTTCAAGTGTATTGCATTATCGTTTAGGATTTAATGTAGTTGTAATAGATTGTGATTTTCCACAACACAGTTTAGCCAATATGAGAGAAAGAGATTTGAAAACGATTATGCAGAATAACTACCATAAAAGAGCTGCAATGAAGTTGTATCAAAGTATCAATAAAAAGGCATATCCGATTATCAGTTGTAAAGCGGAGGATGCCTTGTCAAAGGCTTTGGAATACGTAAATGAATCTGCAATAGAGCCTGATATAATTTTTTTTGACCTTCCTGGTACAGCCAATACAAAAGGTGTGCTTACTACCCTAAGAAGAATGGATTTTATTTTTTCTCCAATCAGTGCTGACCGTCTAGTTATGGAAAGTACATTGAGCTTTACTAAAGCATTCCTTGGTTTACCCGAAACAGATGAGAGTAATAAGGATCAAAAAATGTGGATGTTTTGGAACCAGGTAGATGGTCGAGAAAAGACAGGAATATACGAGGCTTATCAAAGTGTTATTAACGAGCTTGATTTATCTGTAATGACCTCAAAAATAATGGATAGTAAACGTTTTAGGAAAGAAACGGATGATACACTCAACAGTGTATTTCGGTCAAGTTTGCTACCTGCCGAACCACAGCTTATGAAAGCAACTAGAATAGATTTGTTTGTCGATGAGTTTTTAAAAATTGTTAATCTCTAAAACACTTAAGGATGTCCATAGATAAAAGAAGAAAAGACTTTGATAAACCTGCTGTTGATGAGGAGTTAATCATGAACATCATGAGTGGTAATAAGTCTTCTACTGTACCCGAAGCTAATCATCAAAAAGAAATACAAAAGGAACCAAAGCCAAAAGAAAAAGTCCGCACTGCTTCTTCAAAGAAGGTGGATTATGAGGAGATATTTATGGTCAACCGGTTTCCTTCAGGTCGTAATGGAAAAGTTGTTTATATACGTCCCGAATATCACGAAAGGTTAATCCGCATTGTGCAATTAACGAGGGAAGAAAAGACAACACTGTACTCATATATTGACAACATCCTTGAACATCACTTTAAGGAGTTTGGGGATGATATTACTGATTATTTCAACGAACGTTTTAAACCCATTTTATAAGCTATGGAAAATGTAATTGTGATATGCCTGCTGATAGTCATTGTCCTGCTTTTGCAGGACAAGATTGTCATTAAGAAAAGGTCGGAGCAACAGCAGCCGAAACAGGAAAAAGTTAACCCAAACCTGCCGGATATTATGGGTCAGCCCAAGCCTGTAAGAAGCCTTTCAATTCCAAACAATGCCACTGAGAGCCAAATTGAGGAAACAGAGATAAATCCCTATAATTTAGACATTGAATACGACAAAAATGAAAACGTAGGTATTCAAATTCCGCAGGAAGAGCTGGACGAAGTTTTCAGTAATATGCCTGATTTTGAACAGGAAGAAGAAGAATGGAACAGGTACGGAATATCCTCAGGTGATGACAGTCTTGCCCAAGGGGTTACCTATGATGAACTAAGCTCCGTAGGGGTGTTACTCCAAAAAGAAAAATTGGAGCAAGCCCAAAAAGAAACGGCAATTGCAATAGTTCAAAAATTACAGGGTACTGAATTATTCAGCCTTCTGGAAAATTCCATAGAGGGTGCTTCAAGAAAAATAGCCATGCTGTTGGACAGCAGTCTCTCTGAAGCTGATTCCGGTTCTTCCACTTTGCGGAAAAATGATTTGGGTGATTTTGATATTGGGGAGTTTGTTTGAAAGGGCAATACTCCCCTTTATTGTTTAATAAAAAACACAGAATATCATGGAAAGAGAGCTGCCAGTCATAAATATTGAAGGTACCGACTTTATTGTAGATGTATCCAAACTTGAACTCAGGGAAAAGGCTGACCCGACAAATATCATTGCATTTGAAAATATGCGTGATGTCGGAGATGGTTATACTTTTGACTACAGCCTGAAAAATAAAAATCTTCCATCTATGTTTGACCGTGAATGTATAACAGTTAAGATTTCTGAATTTGTGGCACTTGATCCGCAAGGAATGGCTGCCCAATATAATTATGCACAAGAAGAGGTAAAGGGTAAATCTGATTTTGAGCTAATGGTAGATCAAAAAACTTTTGATATGCGTGTAAATAAAGGAATATTGCCAACGATGGATATTGCAGGACATACATTCTACGTTGATATCCGAATGGATATGCTCCGACCAAAAGATGATTTCCTTTCTAAAGGTATTGTGCTCTCGGATATCGAAAACTACTACGATGAAGACAAAAGAACCTATACCATACCTTATAATCCTAACACCCACGAATTCGAAGAGCCCGACTATCAGAATATCAAGGAGCTTCCCAAAGATTTAATAGCTGTGCGGTTTCCCTCTGAAAGATTGCTTGACAGAATTGGATGGAACAGGCAACACGGATTTGAACTTACGCAAGGACTTGCAAAGCACGGTTTGAAATTAAAGTTTAGGGCGAAGCCTATTCCGTGGAAAAAAACCTTTCTTCCTGATTTGATTGAAAGCAACCTCAAAACCGAAAAGAACCACCAAAAAGCCAACGAAAAACAGCTGCTTGCACAACCGGATATAAGCAAACCTAAAGGACGAAAAATGTAAGTCGGAACTCCGAGAACAAAACGCCAGACTGTAAAAAAGTCTGGCGTTTTTTTATGCTTAAATATCTTCAATAATGCCAAAGTTAGCCAAGTAATTCCACTGACTGCCATATTGTTATGACGCCTTGATTTCCATAACATCTTTGTACTGAACGCCCGCAAAGTGTGGGAAATCAGAAACAATTAAAGTTTTTAATCATGGAAAAACAAACAAAAAAAATCCTGTTGGCAGCAGTGGCAATGCTGACAGGTTTAGGTGCTCTGGCACAGGGAAATGGTACGGCGGGTATCAATGAAGCCACGCAGATGGTAACCTCGTATTTCGATCCCGCCACGCAGCTTATTTATGCCATCGGAGCCGTGGTAGGCCTTATCGGAGGTGTTAAGGTATATAACAAATTCAGCAGCGGCGATCCCGATACAAGCAAAACCGCAGCAAGCTGGTTCGGTGCGTGTATCTTCCTAATAGTAGCTGCAACCATCCTTCGCTCATTCTTCCTTTAATCCCACAGTCTTATGAGTAATTATAACATCAACAAGGGCATTGGGAGAACCGTAGAGTTTAAGGGCCTAAAAGCACAATACCTTTTCATTTTTGCCGGCGGACTGCTCGGAACTCTTATCCTGGTCATGGTACTATACATGGCCGGAGTTAACTCCTTCATCTGCCTGTTTCTCGGAGGCGGTGGCGCCTCTCTTATTGTGTGGCAGACTTTCTCCCTGAATAAAAAGTACGGTGAGCACGGACTTATGAAAGTGGGCGCAAAAAAAAGGCATCCCCGCTACATCATCTGCCGCAAGCCTGTACATCGCTACCTAAGAATCACTTCTAAACCCGATGCCTTATGAGAAACACAGCAAAGACAACAACGCTGGAAAATAAATTTCCATTGCTGGCAGTAGAGAACAACTGCATCCTGTCAAAAGATGCAGATATTACGGCTTGCTTTGAGGTGCGTTTGCCGGAACTCTTTACAGTTGCGTCTGCGGAATATGAAGCCATTCATTCCGCTTGGCACAAGGCTATCAAGACTTTGCCTGATTTTACGGTAATCCACAAACAGGATTGGTATATCAAGGAAAACTATGCCCCTGATTTGGCAAAGGATGACCAAAGTTTTTTGGCGAAATCCTACCAGCGTCATTTTAATGAGCGTCCGTTCCTGAATCATTACTGCTACCTCTTTCTGACCAAGACCACTAAGGAAAGGATGCGGATGCAGAGCAATTTCTCCTCGCTATGCAAAGGTTCGCTCATACCAAAGGAAATCAGGGACAAGGAAGCGATTCATCGTTTTATGGAAGCCGTCGCACAGTTTGAGCGTATCATTAACGACAGCGGACTTATCAAGCTGAACCGCCTGAGCGAAGAAGACATTGTTGGTACAGATGAAAAGCAGGGATTACTAGAACAATACCTAACGCTTTCCAGAGAAGCCGCGACACCGATGCAGGATATTGTATTGGGCGCTGAAGAGGTTCGTATCGGAAACAAAAGGCTGTGCCTGCATACCTTGTCCGATACGGATGACCTGCCCGGAACCGTTTCGGCAGATACCCGTTATGAAAAACTTTCTACAGACCGAAGCGACTGCAGACTGTCATTTGCTGCACCTGTTGGACTCTTGCTGAGCTGCAATCACATTTACAACCAATATCTGTTTTTGGATAACAGCGAAGAGAGCCTTCAGAAGTTTGAAAAATCAGCGAGAAATATGCACTCTCTGGCCCGTTACAGCCGTGCCAACCAGATCAACAAAGAGTGGATAGAAAAATACCTGAACGAAGCACATTCATTTGGTCTTTCTTCTATTAGGGCACACTTCAACATTATGGCATGGTCGGATGATCCGGCAGAACTGAAACAGCTAAAAAATGATAGCGGGAGTGCACTGGCGCTAATGGAATGCAAGCCACGACACAATACCACCGATGTGGCTACGCTGTATTGGGCTGGAATGCCTGGAAATGCAGGTGATTTTCCAAGCGAGGAAAGTTTTTACACATTCATTGAACCTGCGCTCTGTTTCTTTACCGAAGAAACGAATTACCACAATTCGCCATCACCGTTCGGTATTAAAATGGCAGATCGGCTTACAGGCAAACCCATTCATCTGGATATTTCTGATTTGCCGATGAAGCGTGGGATTATCACCAACCGAAACAAATTTATTTTGGGTCCGTCAGGAAGCGGTAAATCTTTTTTCACTAACCATATGGTCAGGCAATATTACGAGCAGGGCGCACACGTGTTGCTGGTCGATACAGGTAATTCCTATCAAGGACTATGTGAGCTGATAAAAGGCAAAACCAAAGGAGAAGACGGGGTATATTTTACCTATACAGAGGACAATCCCATTGCCTTTAACCCTTTCTACACAGATGATGGAGTATTTGACATTGAAAAAAGGGAAAGTGTCAAAACACTCATTCTTACCCTTTGGAAACGGGATGACGAGCCACCCACAAGATCTGAAGAAGTGGCTTTGTCCAATGCCGTCAGCGGCTATATCGAACGCATTAAACATGATGAGGTATATCCGTCTTTCAATGGCTTTTATGAATATGTTCAGGGCCATTACCGCCGAGTACTTCAGGAAAAACAAGTTAGGGAAAAAGATTTTGATATTGCCAATTTCCTCAATGTTCTGGAACCTTATTACAAAGGCGGAGAGTACGATTACCTGCTCAATTCCGATAAGCAGTTAGACCTGCTTTCCAAGCGATTCATCGTTTTTGAGATTGATGCCATTAAAGACCACAAAATTCTTTTTCCCATCGTGACCATCATCATTATGGAGGTCTTTATAAATAAGATGAGAAGGCTCAAAGGTATCCGTAAGCTCATCCTCATTGAAGAGGCCTGGAAAGCCATTGCCAAGGAAGGAATGGCGGAATACATAAAGTATCTTTTTAAGACGGTTAGGAAATTCTTTGGCGAGGCAATAGTCGTTACGCAGGAAGTGGATGATATCATCCAATCTCCTATTGTAAAAGAAAGTATTATCAACAACTCCGACTGCAAAATCCTGCTGGACCAGCGCAAGTACATGAACAAGTTCGATGACATTCAGGCGATGCTCGGTCTAACCGATAAGGAAAAGGCACAGGTACTTTCTATCAATATGAATAATGATGCTTCGCGCCTTTACAAGGAAGTATGGATAGGCCTCGGTGGTACGGATTCAGCGGTGTATGCAACAGAAGTGAGCCTTGAGGAATATCTCGCCTATACCACGGAAGAAACAGAAAAAATGGAAGTGATGCAGCTCGCATCAGAATTGGACGGCAATATGGAACTCGCCATCAAGCATATTGCTATGCAGAGGCGCGAGAAAGCAAATCAGTAATAATAATTAACAATTTAAATTTAAGAAAAATGAAAAAACTAATTTTCATGGTGTATGCAGCAATTATGCTTGCCGCAGCGCCCTCGGTAAAAGCCCAGTGGGTGGTTACAGATCCTACGAACCTGGCTTCAGGTATCCTCAACAGCGCTAATGAAATCGTACAGACTTCATCTACGGTATCCAATGTTGTTAAAAATTTCAAGGAGGTGGAGAAAGTGTACAATCAGGGAAAAGAGTATTACGACAAACTCAAAGCCGTAAGCAACCTTGTGAAAGATGCCCGTAAAGTGCAGCAGACCGTGCTTTTGGTTGGGGACGTATCGGAGATGTATGTTACCAATTTCGGCAAAATGATGAACGATCCCAATTTTACACCGCAGGAACTTGCGGCTATTGGAAACGGTTATTCTGCACTGCTCAATGAGAGTACTGAACTTCTGAAGGAACTCAAGCAGATAGTAACCGCATCGAATCTTTCTCTAAATGACAAAGAGCGCATGGACGTTATCGACCGAGTTTATAAAGAAGTCAAAGAGTATCACAGTCTTGTACGCTACTATACCAGCAAGAATATTTCTGTCAGCTACCTGAGAGCAAAAAAGAAAAATGACGCTAAGCGCGTACTTGAACTCTATGGGACTTCCAATCAAAAATACTGGTAAAGGATGGAATGGAATAATCTTCACGAAGTCCTGCGTTCGCTCTACGATGACATGATGCCGCTTGCAGGTGATATGGCAGCGGTAGCTAAAGGTCTGGCCGGACTGGGCGCGCTGTTCTATGTAGCATTAAAGGTCTGGCAGGCGTTAAGCCGTGCTGAACCTATCGATATGTTTCCACTGCTGCGCCCTTTTGCCTTGGGATTATGTATCATGTTTTTTCCCACGATTGTCCTTGGAACCGTAAATGCGGTATTAAGCCCAATAGTTACAGGAACGCATGCTATACTCGAAGACCAGGTGCTTGACCTGAACAAACTACAGCAGCAGAAAGACCAATTGGAATACGAAGCAATGGTACGAAATCCCGAAACTGCCTATATGGTTTCAGATGAAGAGTTCGACAAGAAGCTGGATGAACTCGGCTGGTCGCCCTCAGACATTGGGACAATGGCAGGTATGTACATGGATCGTCAGGAGTATAAGATTGAGAAAGCCATGAAAGAATGGTTCCGTAATCTTTTGGAAGTATTGTTTCAGGCGGCGGCATTGGTGATCGATACCATCAGGACATTTTTTCTTATCGTCCTTTCCATACTTGGCCCGATTGCATTTGCTATTTCCGTGTGGGATGGTTTTCAGTCTACGCTTAATCAGTGGTTCACACGATATATAAGTGTCTACCTCTGGCTTCCTGTAGCGGACCTCTTTAGCTCGATGCTGGCCAGGATTCAATCCCTGATACTAGAACGTGACATTGAAATGCTGTCTGATCCGACATTCATTCCCGACACTTCAAATACCGTGTATATCATATTTATGATTATAGGAATTGTGGGTTACTTCACTATTCCAACAGTAACAGGCTGGATTATCCAGGCCGGCGGAGCTGGGAACTTTACCCGAAATGTAAATCAGACAGCGATGAAAGTAGGAAATGTTACCGGAGCGGGAGCCGGTTCAGCAGCAGGAAATATCGGCGGCAGGCTGATGAGCAAATAAATTAACTAATTATTTAAGAAAATGGAATTTAAAACGCTAAGAAATATCGAAAACAGTTTCAGGCAGATAAGATTATATGCTATTGTGTTTGCCGTGCTCTGCACAGGCATTGCAGGATATGCCGTGTGGAAATCTTACAGTTTTGCTGAACAGCAGCGACAAAAAATATATGTGCTGGACAATGGCAAATCACTCATGCTGGCACTGGCGCAAGATGCGTCAATCAACCGTCCTGTGGAAGCAAGGGAACACGTAAGGCGCTTCCACGAACTGTTCTTTACGCTCGCTCCGGATAAAAATGCCATTGAGAGTAACATGAAAAGGGCATTTAATCTTGCCGATAAAAGTGCCTTTGATTATTACAAAGACCTTTCGGAAAAAGGATATTACAACCGTATCATATCGGGCAATGTACAGCAGCGTATCGAAATTGACAGCGTCGCCTGCAATTTTGAAAAGTATCCGTATGCTGTGCACACCTATGCCAAACAGTTTATCATCCGTTCGAGCAATGTGACAAAACGTAACCTTGTTACGTCCTGTTTTCTGGTTAACTCCGTCCGCTCGGATAATAACCCGCAGGGCTTCAATATCGAAAAATTTTCCGTGGTGGAAAATAAGGACATAGAAGTCATTGAACGCTAAAAATTAAGGGATATGAAACTTTTACTTGATTTGGACGCACTGGTAAAAACCTTGACTGATAAGGGGTATGACGGTTATTTCCATACGGAGGGCTGTTATCCAGGAAAACTAAAGGATAGCATCAGTGGATTTTTACATACTTGGGAAAATGGTACTAATGCTCCATCATCAACGAATTATCTGCATTTATCTACCTACCTCGAATGGAATGGCGAAGACAGGCCAAAGGTTGAGTGCAATATGCGGGTAAGATACGAGAACGGGAAATTCGATTTAGGGGATACAGAAATGTATTTAAAAAGAACAGACCGCTACGGGCATTTAATGAAGGAATCTAAACTGACAAACCTTCCAGCAAGTCCGGTTCCGACAATAAAGGAGGCTATTGCCCAAGTGTCAGAAAAACCTAAGGAAGAGATTGCTCCGCGAAAAAGAGGGTTTAGAATGTGATAACCCATAATCTTTAAAGTATGAAAACAATAAGAATAAATATAGACAAGTGGTTCGACAAACAGGACAAAAGCTGGCGGGCCTTATCCTTAGACAGACAGCGAAGATATACGCTCTGCCTTTTTTTAGTGTACCTGCTGCTTACCGCCGTGGTTATTTTAAAAGTGTGCTACGACACGGCAAAATCTGATAACAGGATGGTCATCGAGCATATTGACAACCCTGTCCGTAAAAAAGAAAGTCCTGCCTCCCAATTGGACACATTATCAACAAAATTAAAAGAAAAGATTTATGAAAGAAAATGAAAAAAGGGTCAGCGTTCTGGTTGAAGAAGCTGACCAATCCAGAGCATCCAATCTGCCCGATGATAAAAAGAGCGGCAAAGAACAGCTTAAAAAACCGGTAATATTTATACTTATGGGAATCGTTTTTCTCGGATGTATGTACCTGATATTTAAACCATCTCCAGACAAGAAGGAAATCGACAATATCGGGCTTAACGATGCCGTCCCGCAGGCCAGCGAAGCCGGGATGCAGGCTGACAAACAGAAAGCATATGAACAGGAAATGCTGGAACAGAAAGACCAGGAAAAACGTAATGCCCTGACCACGCTGTCCGATTACTGGAATGAGGACAGTATATCTAAAGACAATCAGGATACACTCACTGACCAGGAAGATCAAAGCATGGGTTACGGTAATAATTCGAGAAAATCAGGTAATCCGGCATTAAACAGTTACCGCAATTCTCAAAGTGCGCTAGGCTCCTTTTATAAGGATGACAATAATGAAACGCAAGAACTCCGCAGACAGCTTGATGAGCTGAAAGAAAAGCTGGCTGATAAAGACGTTCCCAAAAGCGTGACAGTAGATGACCAGCTGGCACTCATGGAAAAGTCCTATCAGATGGTTGCAAAATATCTTCCGACAGGCACAAATAATGGTGAAGCTTCCCCCAACAAAGGCAGTACAGCTTCTGCCAGTACGCAAAAGGAATATTTTGTGGCATTCGCCCCTGTAGGAAAGAAAGCTGTTTCGGCTTTGTACAGAGAGCCTTCAGATAGTACTTTTTTAGCGGATTGGAGCGTAAACAAAAACAGGAATTTTTATACTCCTGGATCTGTACAGCAGATTGCACAGCCGAAAAACAGTGTGAAAGCCTGCATACAGGAAACACAGACCATTATTGGTGAAAGCGGAGTGCGCCTTCGTTTATTGGAACCTGCCCAAACCCCTAAACGTACCATCCCGAAGGGAACGCTCTTAACGGCAATCGCTAAATTCCAGGGCGGCCGTTTACAGATGAAAATTACTTCCATAGAACTCGATGGTAATATTATCCCTGTAGACATAACCATTTATGACCTTGACGGCCAGCAGGGTTTGTACGTTCCGTATTCTCCTGAAATGAATGCCCTTACTGAGATGGCAGGTAATATGAGCCAGACTTCAGGAACGAGCCTGATGCTGACCCAATCAGCAGGACAGCAGGTTGCGGCAGATTTGAGCAGAGGCGTTGTACAGGGCATTTCGGGCTATTTCTCCAAAAAAGTAAAAACGCCAAAAGTTACCCTGAAAGCGGGCTATCAGGTATTTCTTGTCTCTAAAAAATAATAATAAACTAAAATAAATTAACAATGAAAAATTATTTAAAAACCTTTTGGGCAGCTGCCCTTATGATCGGCTTTTCCGCCGCCTCTTTTGCGCAGATAACTGCAAAAACTTCGCTTGCCCTGGGCAGGATAGAATCGTACGAAATGCAGGTTACTTACGACAAGACTTCTCATCTGATTTTCCCAAGCGCAATACGTTACGTGGATCTGGGAAGTGAGTACATAATTGCAGGAAAAGCAGAAGACGCAGAAAATGTGCTTCGCGTAAAAGCCTCGGTAAAGGACTTTGAGCCTGAAACTAATTTTTCGGTGATTACCGACGACGGTCGTTTTTACAGCTTCAACGCCTTTTATAGTGCCTGCCCATCTACAT
Organism: Flavobacterium hydatis; assembly: GCF_000737695.1. Taxonomy (GTDB): domain Bacteria; phylum Bacteroidota; class Bacteroidia; order Flavobacteriales; family Flavobacteriaceae; genus Flavobacterium; species Flavobacterium hydatis. The sequence continues at coordinate 25,731 of NZ_JPRM01000010.1, read as the reverse complement.
TAAGTTACAATCTTCTGGCAATGCAAAAGGTGGTGGATAGATCCGCCGGACAAGATGTGCTATTTGAAGAGCTAGGGAACAACTCGCCATCCCTGGCAGGTTTGATACTAGAAACGATCTATAAAAAGGATAAACGTTTTGTAAAACATATTGGGGCAAAAAGTTTCGGTATTCAAATTATTCTCAAAGGAATTTACATCCACAACGGTAAATACTATTTCCATACGGAACTGGATAATCGCACGAATGTTCCTTTCCAGATTGAATTTATGAATTTCAAGGTGGTAGATAAGAAAATAGCTAAACGCACCGTGATACAGGAAAGACCGATGATACCGCTTCGCAGTTACAAGTCACTGGGTGTGATTGGCGGTAAAGAAGTCGAACAAAACGTATTCCTTTTGGACCAGTTTACCATCGCCGATGATAAGGTATTGCTGATTGAGATTTTTGAGAAGAACGGTGGAAGGCATCAGACGCTTCAGGTGGAAAATTCGGATTTGATAAAAGCCCGATTAATTAGCGACATGCATCTGAAGTTTTAGTAATCCATTAAGCAATAGAAAATGAAAAAGTATATCTATACAGTAATGCTCGTTTTGATGAGTATCACAATTGCACAGGCACAACGTATGCTGCCTAAACAAAAAGGACTGGAAGTAAATGCAGGTGTATTATCCAATGACAAAATCGGCATTGATTATTACATTAATACGACTATGACCGTAAATGGTAAAAACGGGAATTACCAGCTTTGGGCTTTAGAGTATGCACACCAATATTATCAATATAAAGACCTCCGAATTCCGCAGGAGACCTATACCGCAGAAGGCGGCTACAGTTTCTTACTGCTGGGTGATGCCCGTAAGAACATTACATTCAATGCAGCCATAACAGGTGTAGTTGGGTATGAAAGTATCAATCGAGGCGAAGAGCTTTTATTTGACGGGGCGAAAATAATAAGTGAAGACAATTTCATTTACGGTGCTGGCGGACGGCTGTCTTTTGAAACATACCTGTCCGATCATTTTGTATTAGTCCTGCAAGGGCGTACAAAAGTTTTGTGGGGTACTGACCTGAAGCAGTTCCGCCCATCCGCAGGTGTGGGATTAAGATTTAATTTTTAAAACGAAAAACGATGACAGCATTTTTTAATAAGTTGAGAATAGGATTAATGCCGGTATTGCTGGCAGTCCTGATAAGTACAGCCACACTCTTATCCTGCAATAAGGAAGAACTGGAAATACAGCATGAGTTCCCATTTGAGGTAAATGTCATGCCCGTACCCAAGGACGTTGCTAATGGAGATACCGTAGAAATAAGGTTAACAATACAGCCTGCAGGTCATTATACTGGCACGCACTATTTTATTCGCTACTTTCAATTTGATGGACAGGGCACATTACGTTATTACAATGAACCGCCTTACCAGCCAAATGATTTATATTCGATACCAACAGAGCAGTTCAGACTGTATTACACTTCAAACTCCACCGTTTCCCAGTCTTTTGAAGTGTGGATTTCAGATAACTTTGGGAATGAAAAACAATTGAGTTTTGAATTTAACAGTAGCGATTAGCAGTACCGCATCAGTTTATGACAAGCAGTAATATTTCGCATTTTAAGAACAACCCGAAGATAATCTTCGGGTTGTTTTATTGTCAGTTGTCCATTGATTCAGTTAGAGAAACATTTGATAACTTGATAAACGTTACTATCTTTGGACAAAATATAGAAAACTCATTATAGTGTTTTTGCTTAGGGCTCGGTAACTGAAAACTGGTAATTTTTAACGACCGCGAGACAAATAAGTAAGGACGCTCATGCCATTGGCGTGGGCGCTCGCTTATTCGTGGTCGGGTATACCAGTGCCTCAGTTCCGATAAGTGTAGTGGTCTGCGCCATGTTTTTTTATATAACGGTGCTTAAGGCTACTTAATTAAGCAGGAACCTATTTGGAGTATAGGCAAGTAATTTATAAAGACCTTTATTTTACGCTGAAGTATTTATAAAGTGTTTTTCAGTATAGGACGAAAGTCCTATGGCGACAAATTTATGGGTCATTTTTTTCTATAATTTGTTCAACATTAAATAAGGAATAATGGAAAAAGAGAATCAGATTACGATTGCCTTAATTGATGACCATGAAGGGCTTAGAATATCCCTTCAAAATTTTTTGGAATATAGTAATTTTAAAGTGGTGCTTCATGCTGCTAATGGTCGGGAAGCAATGGAGGGTTTGCAGATGCAGGAAGTACTGCCAGACATTTGTATTCTTGATATCAGCATGCCTGTTATGGATGGTTACCAGACAGCCAAGCAGATGGCAGAAAGATACCCAGAGATCAAGATATTGGTTTTCAGCAGTCTTGACAATAAGAAAAGTATAATCGAAATGCTTAGGCTTGGCGTTCGGGGCTATGTACTGAAAGGTTCTGCTCCTGAAAAACTTAAAACAGCTCTAATAAAGCTGGATCAAGGAGGTTATTATTTTAGCGAGACAATAACTAAAACTGCATTAAGCTATATTGCTGAAAACCGCAATTCCCAATAATTGAATGGTACTCTTTGCAAATTTAATGCTCGGCACTAGATACATTGTGACGACACCTAACTACAATCTTACGAATCATGTTAACTAATACTCTGATAGACCGCACCAATAAATTTTACATCGAAATGTCGAGAAAGGTACTTTCTGAAAAGGAATATGATATACTCAAGAAACTTTTGATAGATAAAATGACCCTCAAGGAAGTTGGTGAAATTTACGGCATTACTGGAGAGAGTGTCCGTAGACAGTACGAAAGGACATTTGAAAAAGTGAAGTGTATTACTGAGCTGCTTGGCGACATAGACTACTACAAACAGAAATTAGAGCAGTTAAAAGAGGACTTTGAATACGAAACAGGGCGGATAAAAAAAAGAAGAAGTAAAGCTGAAACTGACCTGAATAAATTGCTATATGATACCCATTTTCCTTTCAGCAAGAGAATGTTCAGTATAATCGAGGCTTTAGGGATTACTACCATAGGAGAACTTGCAAATATCCCCCTCAAGGATTTTCAGTGTTTCAGGGGATTTAAAGGGAAGTGTAAAAATGAACTGATCGCTTTTATTGAGTTTGAACACATTGAGCATCTTTTTAAGGGCTTTTCTGTTTGGAAAACGGTTGCAGTTAAATAGGATAACAATTATAAAAAGCTGTCCGAATTGCGGCGTTCTTTTGCTTCTTTTCTTTGGCCGCTTTTACGGAAAGAAAAGAAGTCCTCTAAAATAACAAAAGGGATACTGCATATCCCTTATAAAATTTTCGCAGCCTGTTTGATAAAATGGCGCATTGTGCATTTTTATTAAAGTGGCTGCACCGCTTAAACGCAAAAAGACTGCCCCGACCTTCGGGAGGGTGTGTCTTTTTGCCGCCCGATTTTCGGGTCAGGCGACTTTTAGGGGCTGTGACTGAAAGTTTCCAAGATTAAGGAAAAAACCCCTGTACTCGGTCATGCCGTAGCGGAACAAACTCCACAACAGCGAACATCCCATTTGTGCCAAGGCAGAATTGATAAACAATTCCTGTTTTTCCAAGGCTTCTGCTAAAGAGCAGCTTGGCGTATCGTCCTGCTGTTCTGATTGTCTTAATAATTCCCCAAATTCTTCGGTAACAAATGGCAGGCTTGCCACCGTTTCATATTTTTCAGAGTTGGGTTGCTTAATTTCATCAATAGTGGATAATATGACCTGTCCTGTATGTTGGCTATTGCCAAAGTCCAACCAATATTTGGGTGTATCTCTGTAATTTCTACCGTTACTTAACTCTTTTAGTATTTCGGCAACGCCAAATCTCGCCTGTACATTATCCACACAAGTAATATAGATAGTTGCCTGTGCATTTTGGGGCAGTCTTCCCAAACTATCTTTCTCGAATTTCACCGTTTCCGCTTTCCAATAAGTTCCCATAAAACGATTGGCTCGGTTTATCAGGGTAACGGATTTATATAACCCAACCTCGCACTCTGCAAAACGCTGTCTGCCTAAATTGGCAGTCGTGATAACATCGTCATCCCAAAGGCGAACGGTTAATCCTGCGTGTCCGAGTTCAATAAGGCTGTGGTTCATTTCCATTAAAGCGGTGAGTACTTTTGAACCTGTACCGCCTGCACCGATTACGTTTACGGTAATAGGGTTGGTCGGATTTATGAGATAGTTATCCGTAAAATGTATTTTTGTTTTCTCAGTATTCATGATAATAGGTTTTTAAGGGTTTTGTTATTCTTTTTCAACACTTCTTTAGGAAAAGGGTTTCCCGTTTGGATAAGGTCTTTCCAAAGATTAACAATGTTTTTTCTTATCAGGTTTTCGCACAATGAATGACTGAAGTAGGAATTAAAAAAATAGTGTTCCCACGCGCGGGTAAATTCTTCCACCGAAGCAGAATTTGTAATTTCAATATTAACTGTTCCCATACAGACATTACCCTTTTCGTAAATATTGAAGAAAGGTGCGTAATGCAAAGGCGTTTGCTCGGTTGGTCTTCTGTCGGTTGCCAAAGCAAATACCGTAAGATTACTTTTGCTTGCTAACCAAAGCATTGCAGGTACTTGCGTCTTTCCGCTTGGTATGCCCAGATTGTCCACAAAGTACATCTGCCTCTGCTGTGCTTTGGTATACCATAGCACCACACCTTTATCTTTGTTCGCATTGATTTGTAGTATGTTTGTCGGCAGTATTCCACTCGATTTTAAAAAGGCTTTATCCTTGTTCTTTTCTGTTATCAATGCCCTTGCCAATGCTTTTGCTTCCCGTTCTGTGAGTGGGTGGGCATTAATAGGAGTACCGTTTTTGTCCATATCGAAATACTCCACATATACATCGCTGTTAGCTCCTTTGTTTTCATAGAAAACAAGTGCGGATTTAGGATGGTACAGTGTACCAAAGCTTTCTGTTATATCGGTTGTATTTTTCATTTTCTTGTTGTTTTATAGTTATAAAGTAAACTGCACATATCGTCCAATAGGGCAAATAATCCGTTCTCAAAATCAAGACTGTTTTTCGTTATCTCTTTTTTGTCAAAACGTTTGCAGATGATCGGTTCCTGCATTGCTACGTATTCGTTGAATTCGTTATTGATGCTCTCAGCAAGGTTCTCGTAAAGCCATCCTTTTGTGTGCGATATAAAGGAAATATACTTTTCCATACCAATGGTTTCATTGTCGTCGTCGTCATTATCAGGGTCTTGTTCGGGCATTGGAGCATTTCGGAAAATGCTTGCCTTTGGATATTCTGTATATAATGCAAAGGCATTACAAGCTATCTGCCAACAATCGGTGTCGAATGAATCACTTCTTTTAAAAGTTTCTAAACGCTGTCCAAATACCTGCAAACTTGTCGGGTTAAAAATCTTTTGCTCGATACAATCTCCAAAGAATTCCACTTTTTCAAACTCAAGTTTATATGCTTCGTCTTCTTCAGTTTCATCGCCCTGTTCCACCCATTCTTTGTGCATTTCATACATCCAATACAGATAACTGCTTTCCTGTCTGAAATAGGGAATGTCGGCAATATGGTACAGGTAAGAGCAAACAGAAATAAGCAGTTGGGCGTTTCTTTTGCGCTTGGGGTCGTGGAGCATCTGATACAGCGGTTCAATCGGTATATAATACAGGGTTGTACCTGTGTTGTATTTTTCCTCACTGATGAAATAGGTTTTCTTACAGTCCTGCACCAAACGTATTTCCTGCCAATTCAGTACGCTTTGCTTTAACTTTTCTTCCATATCCCATATAGCCAATGCCATATTGTAAGGATAGTCAAATTGGTTGGTTTGCATAGGTTCAATATTATAATGCTCTGCAAGTAATGACAGCGACTTGTAAAAATCACTTTCTGTTTTTACTGTTTCCTTACAAGCCTGTACAGTTTGCGTTTCTTTCAGTCTGGGCAGGAATGCAGTCTTTAGAAAACCATTGGCAACATTTCCACAGGGACTGACCTGCGTTTGTCTTTTTGAACCTCGCTCGCATCTTTGGTTTTTTGCATCCATTGGTTGAACTCGCTGAGCTGTTTGTACAACTGCCTCTGTCGTTTTTCTTCGGGTGGCTTTATTGTTCCCGATATGATATGTTTGTGCATAGTCCATTTCTTTATAATTTTAGATTATCCTTTAGTTCCCATTACGCTCTCAAATCGGTATTCTACTGCATCATCCTTTATTGCGGGTGCAGATATTTTGGCGGTTGTCAAAATGGGATATCTGCTGGCATAAAAATTCAGTACTGCTTCCACGCTCCAACGTGGTTCGGGATCGGTCAATATAATATCGTGTCCTTTATCTTTAAGTATAAACACTCTTTCCAATTGGGTTGCTAATAACATGATTATGAAATTTAAGTTATTACATTTAGTTTTCCTCCGGAGTTTCTGCTGAGTAATCTGCAGTTACTTCTTCTGCTTTTGCAGGTTCGGGTTTTTCTTCCTCGATAGCTCCAAAAAGACTTGGCGCAGAAAACTTGTCGGAGAGTTCTCTTTTACGTTTGCGTATCTCGTCAGCCTTTTCAGGAAACTCCGTTATTTCGGGTACTTTTACCCACGCCTCACGGTGCTTTCCTTCTTTCTCAAGTTCATCCGCTTTTGCCATTGCGTCTTTAAACTTCTTTTCATTGGCTTCCTGTGCTTTCTTCTGCCTGTCGGCTTTATCTTTTTCCATTGCCGACTGTTTTTTGGTTTCTTCCAACTGTTTCATAAAGCTTTCCATATCCACCATTAAGCCTGAAGCGGTTTGTATGGGTGTGGTTATCTTCTCGAAAAAACCGTTGTCGAGTTCCTCGGCTGTTCCCCGAAGATTAAGGGGTGGTATAATGTTTTTTGCGTTATCTCCGCATTTTTCGTTTTGAAGCATAACCGATACGATTAGGCTGTTTTCTGCTCCTTTTGCTATGGTAAGCTGCAAATCACCTGTAATCTGCAACTGTGCTATCTGATGGAAAAAATTTGCATTCATCGTTCTAAAATTTTAATTGTCGTCTAATTGTTTTTTAATGGCTCTCAATTTCTCGTACATATCTGTCCAATAGGTTTTCTGCCTTTTATCGAACTCGGAGAAACTTGTATCCTCGTGGCGGTATTCCTTGTACTGTCCTGCCATTGTAATAGCTTCTTTCAGGTTGGTCACCTCAATAGGGCAACCGTTCAAATCTGTTATCTTCATAACTTTGTCATTCAGTTTTCAGCGGTAAAAACTCCGTTCTCATAATAGCCTGTAAGCTGTTCCCAATTCCTTAAAATGCAATTATTATCTATATAGAAATACTCCGTTCTATTGCAATAAATGATATATACAGCCTCGTCTTTGTACTTCGTTTCAAGGCTTTGTGATTTAGCCATACTTTTAGCTTCGTCTATTGATTTTGCTTTCATATCAGTTAATTTATAACAGGCTACCACCGATTAAAGCGGTAGCCATTGGTTATCTAATTAAAGTTTAAGACTTCTGCACCATCCAAGGCAAAGCCTGTACACAATTCAAATGCCTTTTGTGATTTGAGTTGAGCAGTACCGCCCAAAACAATGCTCTGTAACTTGGCTTCATCATCTTTGTATTTGCGTACATTCTGATAGTAGCCTGTAACAGCGTTATATGCTCCGAACAATGTGCCTTTGGTAGTGTCCATCTGCTGTGTGTCGCTTGTCATAGCATACGCAAAGGCATCCTCAACGGTATTTTTGAATATGGTGGAAATTTCATCTTCCGCACCTTTTTTTAGTAAATCGAAAGTTTCTTTATTGGGACAAAGTGCCAATTGGATTAGCTTTCTCACTTCCTTGTCTGTTACCTTTACTTTTGCCCATTCATTGAAAATATTCTCTAACTGGATGCTCAAGGTGTTGGCTAAACCCATAATCTTGTGAGCGTTCTCAATACGCTGTTTTGCTCCCGAAGTGTGTTTGATACGCACTACATTAGTCATACTGCGTAAGGAGGCGTTAAGCGTGTTTTGGCATACGATACGAATAGGCGTAAAAGCGGCTGTGATACTTCCGCTACCATCGTGCGAAGTGGTCAGGAAAATGAATTTTTCGGTTACATCATCGCCATTTCCAACTCGGATATAGTCGGGCAGTTTGGCTGTGATAAATATGCGTTCCCCATTACCCAGCGCTCCTGCGGTTTCATATAGTATTCCCTCTCCACCGCCTACAATTGCATCAAAGAAATTAAATGCTTCACGGTTCTGCACGATATGATAGTCTTTGCCTACCACACCCAATACTGCATTGTTATCCGTGCGTATATTGGCAAAATAGTTAGGGACTTCCAATTCGTTACTGCCAATCTCGATACTGTCAGCCGTTTGAATAATACCCGAACCTTTGGTAAATAGCGGACTTTTAACGACTTCGTAATCTAACCCTGCAAATTTGATAGCTTCCTCGCTTGTTGGGTATTGCTCTACAATTTGCCCTAGTCCGTGCCACGCTTTTTCCTTTACACTAAAGAATGAATAACGTCCTGTTTCGCTGTTAAAATTGATATTATGTGCCATGATTTTAAAATTTTAAATTGTTTAAATTACTTAGGTTCTAGTTGTTAAAATGGTAGGTCGTCCTTTGTATCCTCAGTATTGTTTCCTGTAGGAGCCTGTACCGCTTCGGATTTTTTACCGCCCCCGTGCAGTTTGATTTGCGAGGTATTGAAGTTCAGTCCTGCGTGCGGTTGTCCGTCACTGCCTGTCCAAGCCCTTGCGCTCACTTTGCCAGTAAGTTCTACCACCGTGCCTTTTGTGAGTATCTGCGCTACTTTTGGACTAAGCCAATAGGCGCAGTCGAAATACGTTGTCTGCTCTATGCGTTCGCCCGCTTTGTTTTTGTAGCTGTCGTTGATGGCTACCGAAAAGTTTACTACTGTTTTACTGTTCGACACGTTGCGTACCTGCGCATCCGCTGTCACTCTTCCTGTGATGTTCATAATTTCTACGATTTTTAGTGATTCTTTTTTTTTTGAAATTTTATTCGGCAATGAGAGGAGGTGCTGTTTTGTTTCATCAAATCCATTTTTAATATTTTATTTCTCATTGCTGACATTTTTTTTATTCGTCTAAAGAGCCGGAGTATGCTATGTTTCGTTTCAGGAGCATAAAAAGGTTAGTGTTTAGCAATAGCAAGGTTTTGACAAAAAATACAACCCGGATGGGTGGAGATTTTTTATCAAACCTGAAGGGCCTGGCCTTGCTGTTGCGTTAAGGACACGGAAATACCTTTGCTGCTGAAATGAGACAAAAGCATACTGGTTTCTTGATAAAAAAAATGAAGGGAAGCAATAAGGTTTATAGTAGATAAATTTAGGTGTGACTAAATAACAAACCTTACTTATGAAAATAGAGTTAAATCTTACAGAAATATTTAAGTCTACTTTATTATTTGGATAAGTATCGTAGCATCATTTTTGAAATCTGGCATTTCCCCTTAACTGCCATCATTACCAATAAGTTATCGATTTCAACTAGGGTTTTCAACAGTATACTTGAATTGCCTATTTACAATATGAGTAAAATCATAGGCTAAAGGGGGAAAATAAAATATTCTTAAAGTAAAATAAATGTTTATAAATAAGAGTAGATTTGCAGAAAAATATGTCTACAATTCTCTACTTTTAAAGAGACTTAAATACTTCTAATGACACCCATAAAAAATAAAAAAGTTGAGGGAATAATAGCCGAAATTATTGATCAATATGCTTATGCAGATCAATCAGACAGACCGTGGATAATTGGATTTAGTGGTGGTAAAGATTCAACTGTTTTACTAATGCTTGTTTGGATTGCACTACAAAGAATACGAGAGGACTTGCCATTTCCTTTTCAGTTAAAAAGAAAGATTTATGTAGTATGCAACGATACAATGGTTGAAAACCCAATTATTGCAAACTATGTGGAAGATGTTTTAGTAAAAATTACTGAAGCTGCAAGAGATCAAGATCTGCCAATATTTGTTCAAAAAACAACACCTAAACTTGAGGAAACTTTTTGGACTAATGTTATTGGTAAAGGATATCCGGTACCAAATAATGCTTTTAGATGGTGTACAGATAAACTAAAAATAAGACCAACTTCCAATTTTTTATTAGAGCAGATAGATGAAAAGGGAGAAGCTATTGTTTTATTAGGAACACGTTATGATGAAAGTGCAACCAGAGAGCGATCTATCAGAAAACATGAGGTAACAGGAAGTAGATTATCAAAGCATCAAACTACAGCAAATACATATGTTTACGCTCCAATTAAAGAAATGATTGTAGATGAGATATGGTATATTATTAATGCTGTAAAAACTCCCTGGGGTTTTGATAATTCAATCCTTTTTAAAATATATGCCGACGCCAGTGCTGATGATTATGAATGTCCAACGGTAGTAGTGAATAAAGAGCACACTTCCTGTGGGCAAAGTCGCTTCGGCTGCTGGACTTGTACAGTTGTTAAAAATGACAAATCGATGTCGTCTTTAGTTAACAATGGTCAGAATTGGATGCACCCTTTGTTGGAATTTAGAAATAGGTTGGTTGAGGGAAGAAATATCTCTGAAAACAGATCAGATACTAGACGAAATGGTCAAGAAGCAGTAAGGGACGACGGTACTTATAACGGTAATTATACTGCAGAATACAGATACCAAATATTGAGAGATTTATTATTGGTTCAAAAAGATATTCAAAAGGAAAGACCTCATATTACACTGATTAATAATCAGGAACTTATTGCTATTCAAGTAACTTGGAATAGGGATGGATATTTTGATCATACTGTAGGAGATTTGTATAAAGAAATTTATAATAAAGAAATCAGTACCAACAATATTAAATCGCTTGATGACACTGAGCGAAGAATATTGAGAGAAGTATGTGAGGATGAACCAGATTATTACCATTTAATTGATAATTTGATTTCTTTACAAGAAACCAAAACTCTAATGATTTCTAAATATGGACTTCACAATGATGTCGAAAAAAGAATTGAAAGTTTTGTAAATGAAAATGAGCTATGAAAATCAATAAAATAAAATTCCAAAACTTTAGAATTTACAAAGATGAAAATGAGATAATTTTTACTCCAAACGCTTCTAAGAATATTAGCATAATTGCCGGTAAAAATGGATTTGGTAAAACAACATTTTTAACATCTCTTATCTGGGTTTTTTATGGTAAGATGATGAGCGAAGTGGAAGACAAGTATAAAAGAGACATTAAAAATGCCGGAGGTTATGAGAAGTTTAGTAAAACGCTTTTAAATAGGGAGGTAAGAACCCACTTTGAAGACACTGGAAAAGGTAGTCCTGTCGTATCCGTTGAAATCGAATTAAAAGACATTTTAATACCTTCCATACCTTGCAAATCTGTAGTTATCAAAAGATCGTATGACTTGCGGAAAGATTCGGAGGATTTAAAAATCTACATTGATGGACTAGAAAATGAGCTAACTAAAGAGGTGGGCTTTGAGGTTTTTATTAACGATTTTATTCTACCACGTGAAATCGCCAAATTTTTCTTCTTTGATGCAGAAAAAATAGTTTCGCTTGCTGAGGCTAAGTCTAAATCAGAACTAAAAAATTTAAGTAAAGCCTATTCGGAGGTGTTAGGGATTAAGAAGTATGAGGACTTGAAAAAGAATTTGGAAACGTTGCTAACAAAACTTCGTAGAAGCGGTGCTTCCCCACTACAGCAAACCAAATTATTTGAGTTGACAGATACAGAAACTGAGATAAATGGTTTAATTGAAATCAATCAGGACAAGCAATTAAATATTGACCGTGAAATTGGGAATCATAAAATTATTAGCGATGGTCTCCAAGAGAAGTTAATTCGTGAGGGTAATGGAATCACTTTAGAAGAACTTCAAAAAATGAAGTTAGAGAGAGATAAATTAAAACATGAATCAGCAGACATTAAAAATAAGCTAAAAAAACTAATGGATATTGCACCATTGGTAATTGCAGGAAAAAAATTAGTACAGTTAAAACAACAATTGGTTTCTGAACAAAGTGCAAACAATAAGTTGATTGATAAAACCTTCTTAGATGAAGAATTGAACTCATTTTCGATTGTTTTACTGGCAAAACTAGATGCTTTAAACTTAGATAGCAGTGCTAAATCTAAAGTACAGGAAGCGCTAAAACAAACCATTTCGCAGAAGCAAACTGAGAAACAAGGCATTAATTCAGACAAGGTACTTTTAGATTACACCACCGAGCAATTCCGAAACTTTGAGGCTGTTTATAATAACATAAAAGGAGCGTTTTCAAGCCAGTTTACCGCTGTAGTTCAAGAAGAGAAGAACAATAGAATTTATCTTAATAAGGTTTATCAACAAATTAAACAGGCAGAAGCAAGAAAAGACAATCCTTTAGCCCAAAAGTTGCGAGAAGAGAAAAAGGAAGCAGAAGACAGAATTACTGTTTTAACACTAAGTAAGGGTAAGTTACTTGAAGAAAACGAAAGTTTACATACTAGATTAGCCTCGGTTAGAAAGGTATTATCGGAATACGAAAAGAATTTCAAATTGGTGGATACTGATCAGAAAAAACACGAAGTAACGGAGAAGCTATTAATAAAAATTAATTCGATAATACTAAAAATAAAAGAAGATAAGAAATTTTCTCTTCAAAAATCCATTATGCTCGGTTTGAAAAAAATTATGCATAAAAGTGATTTCATTCATAATATTCGTGTAAATGTGATTGATGATGTAATGGATATTGATTTGCTGGATAAAAGTGATCAAATTATAGATAAGGATTCATTGTCTAAAGGAGAACAACAGTTGTACGCTACAGCTTTGTTGAAGGCATTAGTAGACGAGTCCGGAATTAAATTTCCAGTTTTCATTGATAGTCCATTGCAGAAATTTGACAAATACCATTCTAAAAATATTATAAAAGAATTTTACCCTGCAATATCAGAGCAAGTGGTACTATTCCCGCTTTTGGAAAAGGAATTGTCTGAATTGGAATATGACTATTTAAAGCCGAACGTAAATAAGGTTTTTGTTATCGAAAACAACAATAACGGTTCGAGCTTTAAACCATTTGCAGTAGACCAATTATTTACACACCTAAAACAAGAGCAAGATGTTTACGCAAATTAAAACTAGTAAAGAAAATAAAGAAGTGGTTGCGCTACTGACTCGTAAGTTGGGTTTAGGAACCGAAAATGTGATAGCAAGAATTGCCTATACATATTCTCTCTCCCAAGATAAAAAGTTAGATTTAAATGACATAAAAGATGCTGGAGGCAAGGAGTATTCTAAATCGGTGCTCTTTGGAGATTATTATGATATCTACCTTGGATTGCTTTGTGTACATTATGGCTTATACAAAACAGACAAAGATATAGGTCGCTATATCAAAATGCACGTAGATGAAGGGCTACAACTTTTAAATGAAGAAGTAAATAATCGTTCGAACATTGATGGTTTTGATTTTTTAACAGAAAAGATTAATCTTGGATTAAGTATGACCATTTAGTATAATATCCTAGATTGTTGGCGAGCTCAATTTCGACTGCAATTTTTGTACTAAGTAATTCTGTAAACCTAAAGCTTGGGATACTCAAAAGTTCTGTTTTATTTATTGAAAACAAAGTAAAGTAATCTTCTAAGTATTTAGGATTTAGAGATGAAATATGATGAATAAAGTTGAATTGCAGATCAGTAAAATTGCCTAAATACTTACTATCTGCAATCTTATTACTCTTGGAACTATTTACTACTTTTTCTATAGGATGCAAGTTCCATAGTTTATCATGTGTAACTAGAGACCAGGGTAAATAATGATCTATACAAAAATTTTTCAAAGTAAGTAGAGGCTTATTTTCAAAAACTGATTTGTTTTCAAATCCTTTTATTTCTATAAAGTTTTTCCACAATTTTGTTGGTTCTGATAGTTTTCTTGTTTGGGGTTTGAATAGCTTTAAAGATATATTGGTTACGTATGGATTATTTTTTTCAACATATTTGAACAACTCAAATAAAGTAAAACTTTGTATGATCTTTATATTTGAATAAATCCACTCAAACCATTTCGGATTCAAAACAATCTCATTTGCTTCAGTATCGATTAAATAAGGAGCTTGTCTATTAGGTGTACTTTGTAATAAAATAATGAAATTGTTGACCTTACTATCATCAATTCCAATAGTTTCATTAAACCAAGGCCTAACAAATCTATAAGGAACATATTTAATTAACTTGCTAAGAATTTCTTTTAATATTCTTCGCTCTTTATTGTACCTTAAAAATAATAATAAGTCCTCTTCACTGATATCATCATTTAATTCACTAAAATTATTTTTAATCTCAATAATATATTTAGCTAATTGATCTTGTTTTCCTAAAGACAATTTGTAATAGTTTACTGGATACCATGCAAGTACAATCATCTGTATAGCTAGCTCATCAAATTTAAAATTTTTTCTCTCCTTATTTTTTATTAATTGCAACACAGAGTACCACCAATAATATTTATAACTATTGGTAGTACTTTGAAAAACTTTTACAATTTCTTTTTCAAAGGAAAACTCATTCATTATATTGTAAATATTTTACAAGCCATATCTTTTAATAAATTTTTTCTTGAAGATAGTTCAGTATTTGTCCATTGAGTCATATTACCAATATCAATATTTAAACTAACTGATGAAGCTGAAAAGATTGGTTTTTTTGTAGCAAAATCATCATTTCCACCAGCTACATTATCAGTAGGCCCCATAAAAGTTAAATTTTCAATCTCATTTTTAAATGGTTCCAAAGATGTATTAATAACTGCTCCATGTGCATTTCTTGGATATACATGTTCTATTGTTGTACTTGAGAAATCATAAACCCTAGTTTTGTCATTACAGATAGGTACTCCAGTTGCTCCTGCATTATACCATCTTTTATAATGTTCTAAAGTCATTAAAAAATATTTTAAAGGCTTGTTACCACCTCCCTCTTTATAAGACATAGTGTCCAAAGAACTTTTAAAGTGAACATCATTAACTCTTGAAGTAAGTAATGCTCGTAATGCGATTTTTAAAGTATTAACATTATATGTTGTAGGGTTTGCCCTTATTAAAACAGACTGAGCGTGAAAGATTGTGACCACCGCTTCTATGTGCTCGTTAGAGACTGTTTTATATCTAAATAAAAATTTCTCTAAAATTTGAACTATATCCGAAAATTTTCTTTCACCTAATAAATAACATGAAAGTAATAATGGAATAGTTACAGTAAAACCTAATTCTCTAATTAAAAGTGTAAGTCTGTTTCTATCCCAAGCTGTTATAGGATTTGTCGATTGAAACGGCCAGGTACCTTCGGATAATTTTCTTAATATTATTATTTCTTTTTGTATAGATAAAGTAGAATCTAAAATTTTTTGTGCATTAGTTGCGTTTACAGAAAGAAGATGCTGAGGATAAAATTGATTTAGGAAGTCATCAAATAATGTATTACTACCTGCTCTCGATCCTTTATGAGAAGAATAAATCCACCTCAAATAATTATCAATTATTTTTGGAGGGTCCTTTAAAATATCGTCCCATAATCTTTCCGCAGAATCTTGCTTTGCGGTATAGCTTTCTAAAATTTCTAAAGTCTTGGCACGTAATAAATCTCCCTCTGTCAAACTTTTACCTCGATCATTTAAAACTTGAAATAATTTATAAGCTTCTTTTTTATCGTAAGTAATGATATGTATCATGGAGAAATCATCATCAATTATATGCTCAAATATTTCCAAATTATCAATTTTTTCTATTAATGTTGAAGCTGTACTAATAGTTGATAATATTTTTTCTCTAAGTTTTTTGTAGGCAAATTCAATTCTATCGTGGGACACTCTTGATGATGTCGGATTATTTTGTCTTATAATATCTTTGAAAAATTGTTCATCCGCTGTAGACATAATTAATGCATCTACATTTATGGTCTCTCTATTTACTTCTTGTTCGAACTCAATAAATCTTTTTGTTAATCTATCTATTCTTCTATTTATAATTGTTTCGTTAACAGTATCTGCAAGATTTACTGCTTCTACTAATATTTCTTTGTAAACAGATATTAAGGCTCCAATTGTTAGTACAAATGTTGACAATCTTTGTTGACCATCTACCAATTCGTACTCGTGTTGTCTAACAACTCCAACAACAGATTTTTCAACACTAACCATTCCGCCAAAAAAATGATTTATTGGCGTACCAGCCTTTCTTTTTTCATAGCAAGTTGATAGATCTTTTACGTAATCATCTACTTCATAAATTTCCCATGCATAACTTCTTTGATACTTTGGCACTCTAAACATTGGGTTATTTGTAAAAAAAGTTCCAACAGCTGCATATTCTGGTTCTACTCTCATAAATTTGACTTTTAGAATTTTACTGATATTCAATCATTATTTTATAATTCCCAAAATGCTTTATCCTTAATTAATATAGGATCTGATCCTGCAAGATTAATAATACTTTGGTGCTTCTCTAAACCTTTGATGGTTTTAATTAAATTCTCTTTTTGCAATTTACTGTCTAATGAAAATAGGGATTCCACCTCTTTCATTTTGATTTCGTTTACTCTGTGAATAACCCAAGTCAGAATATAATTTGAGTATTCATTTTCACTGGTAGCAAAATGATTTAAAAATTGGGTAGAAAGTATTGTTCCAACACCAAATTCTCGTCCCTCCTTTAATATTTTTCGAATAGAATTAAAATTCTTGCTCAAGAAATTATCCGCTTCATCTACCAAAATCATCTTTTTAATCTGTCGATTATTTCCTTTTATTAAACTGTGACCATGTCGTTGCATTTGAGTATAAAAAGCATCTAGGGTAATAGCTACAATTAGGTTCTGAATAGACTCATCATAACCAGATAAATTAATTACTACGACACCTTCAATCAAAGAATAAAGCGATTGTGTTTTAGTAACATCTGGCTCAAAAATTTCAAATTCAGAAAGATTAGAGATTGCAGCATACAAACTGTCCTGAGAGTTTTTTTCACTTCCCAAATAAATGTCACAGACGTCCCCTAAAGTTGGAGGATTACGTGTCCAGGTGTCTTTATTGGCTTTAAGTATGCCTTTCTCTTCATAAGCTTCAACTATAACGTCACGTAATCTTTGTTTTTGCACATTCCCTAAATTAAAAGCGTTGGAAATAGTCTCCTTTAAATCATTAGCTGTATGTAGAGGCAACATAGGTTTTGATGACTCTGTAGCGTCGAGTGCCAATGGATTGTATGGCAAATGGTAAGGATTTAATACCGTAGCATTAGTTTTAGAGACAAAGTCCTCTTTAATATAATCACCTTTATAGTCGAAGATTAAAATCCCTAGCTTTTCATTCCCAATATTTTTATTTGAATCAGAATTTAATTGAGTAATCAGCGATTTAGTAAATTGTGTTTTCCCTGTCCCCATTGTACCAATAATACCAGTATTAGTGTGCATTACTTTGTTGGTATTATTAGGCTCCCAATAAATAGTTTTTAAACTATTTAAATCAGTACCAAATTCTATCTCGATTCCTTCACCACTGTTATAAAGTAAAGGGTCTTCATCTGATTTAAAATTCTCTGTAGGTTCTATATCCTGCTCATCTGTACTAAGGTAGTCTTGCCTAATTGGTCCATCAACTACCGGGGCAACATGTGTAAATATTTCTAAATTTGCATTTGGAAAGGCATTTACTAACAAGCTGTCTTTCTCGATTGTAGTTTCCGTGTTATGAAAGAGATGAATTAAATCGTCGATTGATTTTACAAGAAAGTTATAACCATCGGCTTCTTGTAAATCTACCCTCATGTACTCTTCGTTAATGCTTATTTTTCTTTTAAAGACATCATTTCCAAAGTGTATTAATCCAAAAACCCCAATAGTATTCTTTAATCGATTACTTATTTTGAAGTTATTATTCAACAAATCATTACGATAATTTTTGGTTATAGTATCCCAGTTTTGATTATCCCATACGTGGAAAAGTTTCATTTTTTCAGCATTAGTGAGAGCAATTTTAGCAAAGAAATTTTTGTAAAACTCACTTAAGAATCCTTCCTTATTTAAGTGCTCATAAAGTAACTGAGCGGTATGTTTTCCTTGATCAACCCCTTTTTTTACAATACCTAACCCACCAATTTTTAGTTCAACAGGGTATAAATGCATTAGTAATTGATTGTCTAATTCTTCCAGTCCAATAAATAATAAATCATCACTAAAAGAACCTATTGCACCAAGATTTTTAGTAGAAAATAAACCTTCACCCATATTTAAGCCGGCATTACCGGAAACTCTTAAAATTTCTTCCAATGAGATTGGAATCCAAATAATATTAGGATGATGTAAAAAAGTTAATGAAGTTTTAATACCAGACAAAAGACTTAATTTTTCTCGTGGAAACTGGCTATGTTGACGTATTAGCTTTAATAGCCATTCGCCATTAATAGCATTGAAAAAATTAATAATATTAATTGTATCTGTAACCGGATTAAATTGGACTTGATGTTTCTCTAAAAATTCTTTTACTACAAATTCATATTGACTGGTTTTACGGCTAACGGTTATTGCATCATATCCATTAGAATTATTGTATTGGTCACTATAATGAATAATAACTAAATCCTTATTCTCCTTAAAAAAATCTAAGTCAACCTTAGGATCAATATATGTTACCCATTGTGAGTCATGATATAACTTTTCTAATTGCTTTTTAATATCATAATCAATAGTGGTACAAAGTGCATTATTACGTCCATACGGGTGATTATTAGATGCAACACGAACAAATGAATTAAATAAAGAAGTAAGTTTTATTAATTCATTTTGATTTTCAGGCAAATCCATAGTACCAAATCCGGTCCTGTAATTTTCCGGTCCTGGAGTAGAGGCTACATCAGCCATTAAGCCATTAAATGAAATACCTGTTTTCACCAAACTCATTTCATCATACGATTTTTCAGTTTTAGTCACATCAAACTGATAGAAAGTAATATGGGCGTACTCGTACTTCTCTGCTTTTGTCGGCTGCTTTTTAGAATAGAATTTTACTCGTTCGAGAAAGAAATTCAAAAGGTCTTCCTTTTCAAAGTTTTTCGTTTTCAATTCTATTTTCAAATGTTTTTCTATATCATCAACCTTTTCGTAAAAAGTAAGTTCTTCAAATTTAGTAACTAATTTTTCAGAGCCATAAATGCTTACTTCAATAGGCAGCAAATCAGTCAAACGTTTAGTTAGGTTGCTGTTCAAGTATTTTCTGTAGTATTCAAATATCCCATCTACAACTTCTCTACAATCGCCAAGGTTTATAACGTTGATTTTTATAGGGGATTTTTTAGATTGATCAAAAAGAAATTCAAAATTTGTGGTGAAGTCTTTAATTTTATCAGTAACTAAATTAGATACAAAACTTTTTGGAACAGCTTGCTCTGAATTTAAATAAACGGTGTAATAAAGCCATTCCGGAGAATGACTCGATTCAATCGGTATATAGATTTCATTTGGTTTTCCTTCGATATAAGGAATCAAATTAGTAGGACTTAAACGTTTTAAGATAGCATTGTAAATTTCTTCATTTTTTAAATCATTATTTAATTGAAGTTGATAAGCTACATTGAGGGGATGTAAGGGACTAAACTTAATTTTTTCTTCACCTCCAATTTCCTTGACCACACCTAACCATAAGAGGTTTTTTTGTTTAAACGTCAACGGTTTGTTTTCCTCTAACTGTTCCAATTGCATTATAAAGCAGCTAACATATTCAATTGCAATTTGCTTCAATTCTTCATTCAAGTATACTAAACTAGGTTGGGTTTCTTTAATTTTATAATAAGCCCTGAGTTTATTAAAAGCTAATTTCACGTCATCACTTAATTCTAACTCATTATTTGAAATACTATTTTCATTACCTAAGAGCCAGGAATATCCTTCAGAGTTTATAATCTGTTCTTCTTGAATCAAATTATTTCTAAATTCACCACTAACTGTTTTTTCATTATTTTTAAACAACAATTTTATAATATTTCCTTCCTTTTTGTATTTAAAATCAAGGCAATTAACTCTTTTTTCTTTCCATACATCAAGCCCTGATATTGGTTTTGGTGCCTCAAAATCTGTCTTAAAAGCAATAGGTATTACAACATCAAATAATTCTATTTTAAAATGAATTAGGTCCTCCTGAGCTAGTGAATAATCATTGTTTATTATTAATTTATTTTCTTCTTTTATTTCAAAAGTTCTATTCAAACTTAAAAGTTCCGTAGTAAGTATTGCACCATCTGGATTAAAAACTAATGATGGACTTTCTTTTATTTGGAGGTAAGAGTTCGATTTTTGTATGTTTAATTGAAAGTTTCCTTCAAATTGCGAAAAGATATTTGGATTAAATGGTAGGTGCAATATCTTGATTACATACTTTTTATCGGTTTCAGAATCTTTGTACTCAATCAAAGTAAATAAATTCTGAGCATCGAATTCTTTAAACTCTAAAACAATACTGAATCCGCTAGTGGTTGCACTAATGTTTTTTGAACCGTGCTTAATGCTAAGACCTTCCTTTTTTACAAATTGATCATATTTTACATTTATTTTGAATGGAAGTTCCAATGAAGGATTAAACACAATAAGGTTTACATTCCTCTTTTTAGATACTGAATCACCGTCGGTATTGTACCATATGGTTTGCAGTAAATTGTCACCTTCAATATTTTGAAAGACTGGCGGAGCTTTTTCTTTCTCCTTATCCATCCATTTAACTATTTCCGAATAATCAAAGTCATGCCAGTCCTCTTTTATAATTCTGGTAAGAGCTGTACTCGGTAAATCTTGCTCTAAATCCGAAGCAGGATTTCCGTTTAAAAAAATATTTTCAAATTTTTCATAAAGACTAAAGTTACTAGTCAAATCTTTTGAAAGGTCTCCATGTTTACTACCTAATTCTTCTTGCGGGAAAAGTCCTAAAAACCGATAATCTTTTAAATCAATTGTGCCTTTTTGCAGTGAATTAATGACCTGTTCATAATCAAAAATAGAGTTATTGTCTTCAACAACACTTTTTGTTTTTCTATCTAATACTGATTTTAAAATTAGTTTCTCGTACTTTTTTAATGTAGAATTATTTTCAATATCATATTCAATTTGATTTTTAAATCTTGAATAATGCAAAGGCATTCCTTCCTTAATTAAACTACCACTACCACCTAACAAGCTATCCAATTTTCCACTAAATAAAATTAGAATGGCAGTTCCTTCAAAAATATCATTTTGATCAGCGACTTTATTTCTGAGCATGGTGAAGTAATCCTCAGAAGCAAAAGTACTGGAGGCAATGATTACTTTCGTATTATCGATTACTAAGCAGAAAGTAGTATAAGCTTCGCCTCCTTCAGGATGAGTATATGAAAATGGTTCAATAGCTACCGTTGAAGAATGATGCAACGACTCATAAAGAAATTCAATATTTTCCTTGTCTTCCAGATATAGATTAAAACGATCACCAGGTTGGATTTTCTGTGAAATAAAATATCCGATTATTAAATCTGAAACATATTTATATAGTTGACTTGACGTATTGTGCATCTCCGCTATCACTTTTTTTCTCTATTAAATTAATTTTTTCATACAATTTGGTAATTTCCAATTTTGTCGTTTCATCAAAGACAATTCCCCTGTCCTTAAATTTATCCCATAATGTTTTTAATCGTATCTTATCATCGCTTCCGATGCATAATCTCGTTAGGAACAATAAAAGTTCTTGTGATAAAACAGTTGTGTTACCTAATCTACCTCTGAACTTAGTGTAGTTCACTTTACCAAACTGGGAGTACCACTTAGAATAGTCGCTATAAGGTTTGCTTCTGGACGAGTTTTCAAACTGATATTTTATTTTAAACCAAAGAGAATATATATCTTGAGATATCTTATCTGAAAGATTGTTATAAAATAAATCAAGCTCTAATAGACGATCACAATCTATCCAATTTTTTCCTGTGTCAAAAACGGTAATATTTTCTGTGTAAAAATTTATTAATTCACTGATACAACCTTGAAATTTTTCTTTTTCATCAGAATTAAAGCTATTGCAGATACTTCTAATGTTTTGATAGTCTTGAACCAGTTTTCCATCAACATAGATATAATTCAATAATTCTAAAGTGTTAACATGTGCAAAAATAGATTCCGAAGATTTATTTAATTGTTTCCAACCAACAGTATGACTTAATAATCTTGCTTCTGAGATAGTTTCCCAATCCATTGTGTAATAGATAGGTTTTATTTTTGCTTTGGCAGTTCCAAAATCATTAAAACGGAGGTTTAATTGGCTTAGATAATGAAAATAATAATATTTAAAAAAGTCTTCAACGTGCTTTAATAGAAAAGAATTGTTATGTGCTAAAAATGCAAAGTCTTCAACAAATCTATCCTTTATTTCTGGAAATAAATTTTGATAAGTTAGACCCTTTGGTTTAGAAGTTAAAACTGATAGTTCAGGTAAGCATTGTAGCATTAATTGATGTAAAATGTTTTCGCTATTTGTATCCTCATCAAAACTATTTGGATCAAAATTGTCATTTAAAAAAACATCAAAAATAAATTTCGAAACCTCTCTAATGGCATTATTAGAATTGATAAAATTCATGTAAGAAAGAGTCTTAATGTTGAATTTTATCAATCCATTTTCTTCATCAAAGAATATTTTGGAAAGCATGTTTTTTAATTCCTCAATATTTTGAGTTTCGACTTTAGATATGGCTTGCTGTATAATAGTTTCTTTAAGTTCAATCTTAAAGGAACTGTTACTTTGCTTTAACTCAACTTGAGTTTTATTATTCAAAATTCTAAACAATTCACCAATTATACCTTGAAAAGATTTGAAATCTTCAGTAAAAGTATCGCCGCTAGGATTGGTTTTAAATGGCAATAATCTTATTTGATTACCAGTGACATGACTAAAGGTCTTGTTTTTTAAATATCTTTTTTCAAGACTATTTGTTCCGGCTTTATTTAATTCTATTTGCATCATATCACTTGAAATTTATAACCACTAAAAGCGTCTTTGGAAAATTTGTAATCAACCGGTTTTCCAATATTAACTTCGTCAATATACAATGCGGCTTTGTTGTTGTTTTGATTGATTAAAGTATTGATGGAATTAACAAAATAGACATAGTTATTGTTGTCTTTTTTATTAGGCCTATATCCTTGCGAAATCATTTTTAATATTTTAAACAAACTGAAATCTACATGAATTCTTATCGTTTCTTTTTCATTATTTATTCTAAAGCATAAAGAAAATTCTTGTGTGAATTTATTAATGACGGAATCATTTTTTTCTTTTAATGGATCCACATCTGGAAGGACTTCAAAATCTTTAAATACTCTATACTGAGTCTGTTTTTTTCCAACATTTATAACTACTTTGTCATCTGCTTTTGGGTCTCCATTCCAATTCCTTGCCGCATTTTCAACAAGGTTATATATTTTTTTTATGTAAACAGGATTGTGATTATTATAATGGAAGAGCCAAATTAAATACTCATTATAATCAGCATCCTTTAAATATTTTTTTTCAAAATAATTACTAAAATAGTTTAACCTCATAAAGAAACGAGAGAGTTCAGGTTTTGAAATTGTGGCCTTTACTAGTTTTGGTTCAATTTTCTCCAAATATTTTTTATCAATATGTTTTGAAAAAATATCAAGTGTATTCTCTGCATTTATCAAGGTCAATAAAACATCATCTGTAGCAGCATCTCTATAGATACAGGGGTCTAAACTTTCAATTTTTTCAAATAAACTGGAAAGCTCTGGATGCTCAAATAAATAGTTGGGAATTAAATTTGATATATATTGAGGACCACCCATTCTTTCAATTGCTTTGAAATAATCAACATCATTAAGAACAGAAAGATCAACCGGGACAATTATATCATATATAAAGTTTAATAAAGTACGAATCGAAACTATTTCTTTACTTTTAATTATGGACTTTACTATGAGTTGTGATATGATATTTCTATTATTTTCACTAAAGAGAAATTCATAATTGTGTAGTATTGGACAGTATACTTTTTCCGAACTAATAACTTTATACTCTAGATATGCTTTGTGTATAGCGTTTTCTTCATTTTCAGCAACTATTTTTTCAAGGAGAGTAGAAATGACATGAGAGGTAGGGCCATTTTCTGTTAGTGAATACATGTGATAATCAGTAAAATTCACATGATGAAAATTACTTTCGCTATTAAATTCATCATCATGAATTAAATCTGTATCTAATATTTTACTGGATGAAATATAGTTTTTTAAGATTTTAAATTCTTCACCAAATTCTTCAATAAACTTACTTAAAGTACCAAGATTTATAGCTAGAATAATTTTGTCTTTTGAAGCATTTATATTTTCATCATTAAATCCCTGTAATAACTTATAAAGTGTTTCATTGGAGGATTCATTTGGATTATGGGATTCTGTCGCGTCATTATGAATTTTAAATTGTGCGATAACACTTTTTAGCTCATCATGGAGATGCGAAAGTATATGTGATTTTCCATCACCAACATTGCCACAAACCAGCAATAATTGTGCATTATCTTTTACACTTGCTCCTGATATGATTTTTTTTAATTTTTTCTCAACGTCTCGCTCAATGTGCAGATACTTTTTAAATTCATTTAAGTTTGAATAAGCACCTTGCGCCACTGCGTACTTTGATGAATCCCTCAGTTTTTTTAATTCTTCTAGTAATGGATTTAATGACATCGAATTTTTATTAGATTAAAAGTGGCTATAATGTAGAATAAGTCCCAAATTTTGAGAATAAGATCTAATGCTTAGATGCTGTTTGTCAAATCAGAGATGGAAAGTTGAAAAGCTTTAGCTATTTTTTCAATTACAATTATTGAAACATTGCGCTTTCCGCTTTCTATACCAGGAATGTAAGTTCTATCTAAATCAGCGAGTTCAGCAAGTTTTTCTTGAGAATAACCTTTTGATATTCTTAATGCTTTGATTTTTGCGCCAAATTTTATTCTAACATCTTCCATGTAGCCAAAATCGGATTTAGTAGACAATTGTACAATAGACGACTGTCAACTATCTAATAAATTAATGTTGTAGATTAATACTGTTTTAAAAAAAACTTTGAGCGCCGATTTGAGTTTTGCATGCATTAAGGAAATATTAGCTAATTAAACATCTTTTATATTTAACCTAGGGATTCCAATAGAAAAATTAAAAACAAAGTAGAGAAAACTCTATTTTTAAATGTGTCGTAACTGCATTTTTAATATATTTACATCTATAAAAGTACATTGACTGACTGCGATTAAATTGATCAAGGAAACAAAGCGCCATAAGGTAAGTTGTTATAAATGAGACCTATTCGGCTACCCCTTTTGGAAGGAGTACTTGGAAACACCAATAAAATCAACGAATTAAGGAATAGGTAGGTCGTCCTGCCACCCCGACAAAAGTCTTTTCATTTATTTGAAAAGACTTTTTTTTTGCAATAAACTGAAAATAAAGCTATTTAGCTTTACAATATAAAATCAGAGAACAGTTATAGCGTCCCGATTCAAAATCGGGAAGAACGCAAACTCGAATCCTGCCACCCCGACAAAAGTCTTTTCATTTATTTGAAAGGACTTTTTTTTTTTGCAATAAACTAAAAATGAAGCTATTTAGCTTTACAATATAAAATCAGAGAACAGTTATAGCG
>NZ_JPRM01000009.1 GCF_000737695.1 Flavobacterium hydatis | reverse complement strand
TTTATGATAATTTTAGATGAGATTTTTGGAGTAAATATTCCATATAAATCGGAAAAGGAAGTTTTTTAAAATTCAAACTTATAAGATTAAGTTTAAAATATTTAAGATTGTGAATTCTTTTTAGTAAAGTTTATAGAGCATATTTCTAGCTGTAATCACTAGAGTTCTTTAGCCTTCACATCAAAAACCGCTCAAATCGAGTGGTTTTTTTGTTTATATGCAATTTGAATAAAACATCGCAATTTTTAACTAGTATGGCAAAAGGTTCGAATCCTTCTGTCTTCAACAATTCTGTTTTAGTAAGAAAGTCTTATGGTTATATTCTTATGTCTTGTGGTGTGTGATTTTAAATCGTAATCACGATAATTTTGATTTAGCTAAAATTTTAAAGCTAAATTATTAATTAGATAAATATTATAGACAAGATGATTTCAAATAAAGTAAATGCATTATTAGCAAGAAATACTGATAATGCTCCAAAAAGTATTAGTCCATATTCACAAACTGTAGCTTTCTCTCATTACAATAATCTTTCTGCTCAATTACCGATTGATCCAAAATCAGGAAAATTGGTAGCTGGCGGTATAAAAGAGCAAGCTGAACAGTGTTTTAAAAACATCAAAGCAATTGTTGAGAGTATCAATCATGTTATGAGTGATGTTGTTAGAATCACGGTATTTGTAAAAAACATCAAAGATATTGATGCTGTAAATGAAGTTTATAAAGCATTCTTCTCAACTTATGTTCCTACACGTACGGTAGTTGCTGTTGCAGCTTTGCCTATGGATGCATTGGTACAAATTGAAGCGCTGGTTTCAAACGGAGAAGGGACGATTCCTAACGCCCCACAGGCGGTTAGTCTTATTAAACTTACCAATAACACAGCAAATGCACCAATATGTGCTTTATCTACACAAACGGTATCATTTTCTCATTATAATAACCTTTCTGCTCAATTACCGATAGATCCAAAAACGGGTAGAGTGGTAGTAGGTGGTGTAAAAGAGCAAGCTGGACAATGTTTAAAAAATATCAAAGCAATTTTAGAAAGTATCGATGTTCCTTTTGACGATATTGTTAAGATTAATGTCTTCCTGAAGAATCTTTCTGATATTGAAGCCGTAAACGAAGTCTACACAACATTTTTCCCAGATTCTGCTATCGCCAGAGCCGTAGCTTATGTGCCTGCACGTACTGTAGTTGCCGCTTCATCTTTGCCGATGCACGCTTTGGTGCAAATTGAGGCAGTAGTGTCACACGGAGATGGTACACCTCCGCAAGCTATTGAAGACAGACATGGAATTGTTATTAAGGCAAAAAACACTGAAAATGCGCCAAAGTGTTCTTTATCGACACAAACTGTAGCGTTTTCTCATTATAATCATATTTCTGCTCAATTGCCTCTTAATCCAAAAACAGGAGAAATAGTTGCTGGTGGTGTAAAAGAACAGACTGAGCAGTGTCTGAAAAATATCAAAGCAATTTTAGAAAGTATCGATCATGTTATGGATGATGTGGTTAAAGTAAATCTATTCCTTAAAAATATCGAAGATATGGATGCTGTAGATGAAGTTTATAGAACATTCTTCCCAGGCGGTACTCCGGCAAGAAGAACTGTTGGTGTGTCAGCTTTACTTAATGATGCGTTAATCCAAATTGATGTAGTTGTTGCAAACGCAGAGGGAACTCCACTAAAATTATAATAAGTATTTGTTTTAATAAGAACAAGAAGCTTAACTGAAAAAGACTTTCTTAATTAAAATCGTTAGGGTTTAAGGTTCGAATCCTACCGTGGTTACATAAAAAATCCTCAAAATCAAAAATTTTGAGGATTTTCTGTTTTTATATAAGTTTGAAATGACAATTAGCCTTTTACACCTTTTAGCCAATCTTTGAATTTGCTTACTTGTTCTGTTATAAAAGATTCATGTTCTTCTTCTTCAACTTCTGTAACAGGTAAGATGTGTTCAAAATAAGTTCCTTTTAGGACTTTACGTAACATGCTTTCACCTAAAAAAGGTTTATTGTCATTTAGTGTTTTTGTTGCTTTTAGTAAATGACGGATATCGTATTGCAAAGGATTAATATCGGGTACTTGTTTGTTTAAATTCAATAATTCATAAACGGCAATTCTTGCTGTTCTCACGGAGCTTTCCATTGTAAAAACTACATCATTGTTGGTTTCTACAAACTGGCCAATTAATCCCAAGTTTTTGCATCCTTCAGGTACTACTCTCGGGCGATCGCCTTTGGCTCTTGGCATAAACATCGAAGTGATGTAAGGCATAAAAGCTGTACGTACGATGGTGTTTTCAATTACATTATCTAATTGATCGATAATACCTGTGTGATAACATAATTCGGCAAGAATTTCGTCTCCTGTACATTGTGGCATTTTCTTTTTAATGTAATTTCCTTCTTTGTCCATAAACAATGCATAAACCCAAAGCACTAGAATATCATCTGGTTGTTCTGGAAAATGGGGTTGTCTGTTGCAGGTAAAACTCATTAACCAATTAGAATCTGTAATGGTAATAATTCCTCCAGTAGCGGTTTTTCCTGAGTAAGGATCATTTACACAATACTCCTTTAGTTTTTCTACTAATGCTGAAGGTCTACAAGTTAACGTAACAGACTCCCAAGATGATTTTTCGATATTACTACAGAATTTTTCAGGATTTCCAAAAACGTTTGATTTTGCAGCAAGGTTTTTCCATAGTTTCCATCCTCCACTTTTCCCGCTGGTATTGTTGTCTATAGTTATAATAGGAGCTTTTTTGTTGTCACCGTAAGAAGTGTCTTCGGTCATAGATCCTGTAGTCACAATTACATAATCATCTTTCTCGACCGGAATTGTTACTTCTTTACCATCTTTCTCAGTGATAATTCCTTTTACTACTTTACCATCGGTATTGATGTGAATATCCAGGTCGTTTATGAGTGTATTAAACTGAATGCTAACACCTTTTTCTTGTAGAAACTTGCGCAAAGGAGTTACAAAAGTGTCGTATTGGTTGTATTTTGGAAATACTAATGAGGACAAATCGTTTAATCCATCAATAGCATGGAGAAAACGGTGCATATAAAGTTTTAACTCAAGTAAGCTGTGCCAGTTCTCAAAAGCAAACATAGTTCGCCAGAAAGTCCAGAAGTTACTGCTTAAGAAAGATTCACTAAAATAGCCTTCAATGGTTATATCGTCTAGTTCTTCTTTTTTCTTTAATAAAAGTTTGATAATTGCTAATTGGTCTTTTTTGCTCAGTCCAAATTTGCTAAAATCTTTTATTTCGCCTTTGTTATGTATAAGTCTTGCTTTGGAGTAATTAGAGTCATTGTCGTTAATTAAACGGTATTCATCTAAGACAGTATATGGAGCAGGCATTTCTAGAGCTGGAATATCCTGGAACATATCCCAAAGATTTTCATAAGTCATGTCCATTTCTCGACCACCTCTAATGATGTAACCATCTTTAGCATTACCAGCACCATCCAAGGAACCTCCGTCTATAGGTAATTGTTCTAAAAATATAATGTTTTTGGCGGGAACTTGTCCATCGCGAATAAAATAATAGGCAGTTGCCATACCAGCAATTCCGCTACCTATAATATAGACTTTACTGTCTTTATAGGATTTAGTAGGAATTCCTATGTTACGCTGATAGTTTCCAATTTGATCGGAAAACGGCATAGACTTTTCTGGGGTATTACGTTGTTGCTCTTTGCTAGAATCGGGTTCATGATTTACTTTCCCTTTTTCTGTAGAGGCATTCAAAACTTTATCGAACTTAGATGTGATTTCTTTCATTAGATTTTTATTTTAAGAATCTAATAAAGTTAAGTATTTTCGCCCAAAAGGCAATATCAAATAGGTTTTCTATTTGTTAAACTTATGCTTCTTCTTCTAAAAAGGACATAACCGATAACCTCACAAAATAAATCTATGTAAAGAGGAGAAAATAATTTGTTTGTTTAAGAAAACGGATTTTTTATTTTATCCATCTATCTACAATAACTTTAAACATTTCTTTGTATTGTTCGCCAACAGTGATTTCTGTTTTACCAATAAATATGGAGTTTTTGCTAATGGCACTTATTTTTTCGAGAGAAACAATATAAGAACGATGTATTCTCATAAATTTTGAAGAGGATAATTTTTCTTCAAGCGCTTTTAATGATATTAACGATAGTATTGGTTTTTGAGAATCTACAAGATGTATTTTTACATAATCCTTTAAACTTTCTATATACAAAATATCTTTTAGGCTGGTTCTGACCCATTGATATTCTACTTTTATAAAAATAAATTCATCATCGATAACATTTGCCTGAGGCAGATTTGATGATTCTTCAAACAATTCTAATACTTTATTAGATGCTCTTAAAAACTCTTCGTAATTAAAAGGTTTTAAAAGGTAATCTACAGCATTTACTCTATAACCTTCTATGGCGTAGTGATTGTAGGCTGTAGTAAAAATAATTTTAGGAATTGGCCCAGGATGTTGCTGTAAGAGCCGAGCTAATTCCATACCAGTTAAGTTAGGCATATTAATGTCTAAGAAAACGAGATCGGGTTGTTTTTCACGTATTAATGCCATAGCCTCAATTGCATTATCGCAACTATCTATTAATTGTAAAAAAGGAGTCTGTTCTATAAACGTTTCTACTAGTTTTAAAGCTAATGGTTCATCATCTACAGCTATACATTTTAATATACTCATTGCTCTAAAGTTATTTGCAGGGTTACTTTGTATTTACCATCTTGGGTAGTACCAGCATTCATAGTGTGTTTGTTTGGGTAAACCAGTTGTAGCCTACGTTTGGTATTGATTAATCCAATTCCTCCCTGATCTAATGGGGTATTCATTTTTTCAAAAAAAGTATTCTCTACTTCAAGTTCAAGATTGTTATTATCCTGTTTAATTGTGATATTGATTTCGCTTTTATCGGTTGCGTGTACACCATGTTTAAAAGCATTTTCTACCAATGGTAATAACAACATTGGAATTATGGGATAGTCTATTAGGTTTTCGGGAATTTTTGTGACAATATTTAGTTTACTGTTAGCACGCAGTCTCATTAGGGCTATATAGTTTTTTAAAAAATCTACTTCTTTAAGTAATGTTGTTCTTTCTCCCTCAGTATTATAAAGTAAGTAGCGCATCATATGACTTAGTGTGTGGAGTGCACTACGAGAATCTTCTATATTAGAATAAGTAAGGGAATAAATGCTATTGAGCGAATTGAAAAAAAAGTGAGGATTTATTTGTGCTTTAAGCATTGCAAGTTCAGCCACGGTTTTGTCTTGCTCAAGTTTTTGTTTGTGCTGTGCCGCTTTTTGCCAATGCTGTAACATAGCCCAACTGGTACTAATTCCTAAAACTAATAAGGTTATGGTAAAAACAAAATTGTCGAAAAACCGATTTCTATATTTTTGAAAACCTAGTAATGCAGCAATTTTACTGTGCATATCTGTTTGCGAAGTGTATAGGTAAGCAATAAGTTGTAATGAAAATATAACTAGAAAAATCCATAACAAAAAAGGACCTATTTTGTCTTTTATAATAGTTTTTGGAACTATAATTTTTGCATTGGTATAAAAGAGAATTATCATAATAAATAATACGGTGCATTGCCACAACCAAAAAAATGGAGGAAGTACTATATTCCAAGTTAAAGGTATGTAAAATAGCAAGATAAACCCTAGTAGTGACCAAACGAGGATATGTAATCCAGTAAATAAATACGGTTTAAA
Organism: Flavobacterium hydatis; assembly: GCF_000737695.1. Classification (GTDB taxonomy): domain Bacteria; phylum Bacteroidota; class Bacteroidia; order Flavobacteriales; family Flavobacteriaceae; genus Flavobacterium; species Flavobacterium hydatis. Next base: position 97,224 of record NZ_JPRM01000009.1, on the reverse strand, counting down.
AAAATTTAGTGCCATTATGATTTGAGATTTTAATGACAATATTACATTTTATTTGAACGCGATATAAAACCAATCGTCAGAAATGGAATTATAACCTTTAAAAACCATTTTATAGCCGATGAGATTGCTTTAAAGGTCTTATTTTACTTATATTAACTTTTATCGGTTGTAAAGATGTCTCTGTCGATTATCTATAGGATGTATGTCTATTAAGTATTTTTTGTGTGTTCTGTTTTAGTTCATTTGCCTTAATATAAATGATAATTATACAGTTTACAATGAATAAGCAATCCTTTTTAAGCATCCTTGCAGCGTCTATTATTATCGCATCGTGTGGTAATAAAAACGATAAATCGGCTCAGGCCGGAGGTGCACCGCAAGTTAAAGAATATAAAACGCTGACTTTACAGCCTAAATCTGCAACATTAAATACTGATTACCCTGCAAGTATACAGGGACAGCAAAATATAGAGATTCGCCCAAGGGTAGAAGGTTATATCGATAAGATTTTTGTTGATGAAGGTGCTGTTGTTAGAAAAGGGCAGCCATTGTTTAAAATTAGTGCGCCCGAATACGAGCAACAAGTTCGTACTGCAGAGGCAAGCATTAAGAGTGCTCAGGCAGATTTAAGCACAGCAAAATTGGCTGTAAATAAAGTTAAACCTTTGGTAGAAAGAGGTATCATTAGCAAATATGAGCTTGAATCGGCACAATACACTTATGAATCGGCTGTGGCATCATTGGCACAGGCTAATGCAAGTTTGGTAAATGCAAGAACAAATTTGGGTTATACCACTGTAATAAGCCCTGTTGATGGAGTAATTGGTTCTATTCCGTTTCGTTTAGGAAGTTTAGTGAGTTCAAATACTGCAGATCCATTAACAACAGTTTCAAGCATAGGAAATGTGTATGCTTATTTTGCTTTAAACGAAAAAGCACTTTTAAACTTTACCAAAACAGATAATTCTGATGCTTCATTAGAGCAAAAAATAAAAAAGATGCCTGAAGTTTCTTTGCTTCTTGCAGATGGCTCAACGTATAATGAAAAAGGACGTATTGAAACCATAAATGGATTAATTAATACAGAAACAGGTTCGGTAAACATAAGAGCACGTTTTCCTAATACTAAAGGTATCATCCGAAGCGGAAGTAGTACAACAATAAGAATCCCTAATGAGGTAAAAGATGTATTGCTAGTTCCACAGAGTGCGACATTTGAACTTCAGGATAAAATTTTTGCAGTAACAGTTGGGAAAGACGGAAAAACAAAGAATGCCAATATTACGGTATTAGAAAATCCTGCTGGAAATTATTATGTAGTTACAAGCGGTTTGCAATCAGGAGATCAGATTGTTCTAGAAGGAGTTGCCTCGCTTAAAGATGGTACTGAAATCAAGCCTAAAAATCAGAATGCGGAAACTGTCTATGCTGACTTAAAATAAAAAGAGATGTTTAAAATATTTATACAACGACCAGTACTTTCTACGGTAATATCTGTTATTATCGTAATCTTAGGTATTCTAGGACTAGCCTCGCTGCCTATTGCGCAATATCCTGATATTGCTCCGCCAACAGTAAATGTGTCGGCAAGTTATACAGGAGCCAATGCCGATGTGGTACTTAAGAGTATCGTAGTTCCGCTAGAGGAGCAAATTAATGGTGTAGAGAACATGACGTACATGACTTCTTCTGCAACTAATGATGGAAATACTTCGATAAAAATCTTCTTTAAAGTAGGTACAGATCCCGATCTTGCTGCTGTAAACGTACAAAATAGAGTTTCGAGAGCTACAAGTTTATTACCTGCTGAGGTAACTCAAGCTGGGGTTACGGTAACCAAAAGCCAGAGTAGTAACTTATTGATATTCTCTTTGTATAGTGAAGACAAAGCCTATGATCAGACGTTTCTTCAAAACTATGCAAAGATTAATCTAGTACCTCAAATTCAGCGTGTAGTTGGGGTAGGTGATGTGAATGTTTTTGGCTCCATGGATTATTCTATGAGAATTTGGCTGAAGCCAGACATAATGCAACAATACAAATTAATCCCGAGTGATATATCTAGAGCTTTGGCACAACAAAATATTGAAGCAGCACCAGGGAAATTTGGAGAAAACGGAAAACAGGATTTTCAATATGTTATAAAATATAAAGGTCGTTTAACAAGTGCAAAAGAATTTGAAAACATTGTAGTTAAATCGGCTGGAAACGGACAATTACTTCGATTAAAAGATGTTGCAAAAGTAGAGTTAGGATCTTTAAGTTATGCTTCGGCAAATATTACCAATGGATTTCAATCGGTAGCAATTGCTATTAGTCAAACGCCGGGTTCTAATGCACGAGATGTAATTAACAACTCTAAACTAATTATTGATGAAGCTGTAAAAAGTTTTCCTAAAGGAGTAAAATATACCACTTTAGTCGATGTTAATGAGAACCTTGATGCTTCGATAGAAAAAGTAATTCATACATTAATAGAAGCTTTTATCTTGGTTTTTATTGTAGTATTTATTTTCCTTCAGGATTTTAGATCAACATTAATTCCGGCAATTGCAGTTCCGGTTGCTATTGTAGGAACATTTTTCTTCCTTAATTTATTCGGATTTACGATTAATTTATTAACGCTTTTTGCGATGGTACTAGCCATTGGTATTGTGGTCGATGATGCCATTGTGGTCGTCGAGGCTGTTCACGCCAAGCTCGATAGCGGTTATAAATCGCCTAGAAAAGCGACGATTCATGCTATGAATGAAATTTCGGGTGCCATTATATCAATTACACTTGTAATGGCGGCTGTATTTATTCCGGTAACATTTATTGCGGGATCTACAGGAGTATTCTATAAGCAATTTGGTATTACATTGGCGGTAGCCATTATCTTATCGGCTGTTAATGCTTTGACCTTGAGTCCAGCTTTATGTGCTTTACTTTTAAAACCACATTCAGACGATCATAAACATAGTAGTTTTATACAACGATTTTATACCTCATTTAATGTCGCTTTTGATAATCTTACAGGAAAGTACAAACGCTCGATTAGTTTCCTTTCGGTAAAAAAATGGATTGTACTTGCTTCCATTTTTATCGCAGGTGGAGCACTGTTTTATATGATGAAAACGACACCATCAGCTTTCGTCCCTGCAGAAGATCAAGGAGTTGTTTTTGCTAATATTAGTTTACCACCTTCGGCATCTATGGAGCGTTCTGCGGTTATTGCTAAACAAGTAGATAGTATTGCACATACAATTCCTGGAGTTCAGACAACGTTACAAATCGTTGGGCAAAACTTTACGGCTGGTGCGGGTAGTGCATATAGTATGGTAATTGTACGATTAAAAAAATGGGAAGATCGTGATCTGACTGTTAATGATGTAATCGGACAGTTGTTTGCAAAAACAAGTGGTATTCGTGGGGCTAGTATTTTCTTTATTTCTCCACCAACAATTTCTGGATTTGGACAAAGTGGAGGATTTGAATTCCAATTGCAGGATAAAGGAGGACATAGTACGGCAGAATTCTATAAAGTCAATAATGAGTTTTTAGAAAAATTAAGTAAACGTCCGGAAATACAATATGCGACTACGCCATTTAATCCTGGATTTCCACAATATATGATGGATATTAATTTGGCTAAAGCCGAAGAAGCAGGTGTTACTGTCGATGGAATTTTGTCTACGATGCAAGGATATTACGGAGGATTGTATGCTTCAAATTTCAATAAATTCGGAAAACAATACCGAGTTATGATTCAGGCTTCTCCAGAATTCAGAACAAACAAAGAAGGATTGAATAAGATATTTGTGCGAAACAGTGCAGGAACAATGGCTCCAATTACAGAGTTTGTAACAATGACCAGAGTTTTTGGACCTGAATCGATTTCTAGGTTTAACCTTTTTACTTCGATTTCTATTACAGGAGCACCAAATCCGGGTTATAGTTCGGGAGATGCGATTAAAGCAATTCAGGAAGTGGCAGCACAAGAACTTCCAGCAGGTTATGGATATGAATTTTCAGGATTAACACGTGAAGAATTAGCTTCAGGAAGTGAAACAGTCTTTATTTTCATACTCTGTCTGGTATTTGTTTACTTCTTGTTGAGTGCACAATACGAAAGTTATATTTTGCCTTTTGCAGTATTATTATCTATTCCGTTTGGATTAGCAGGAGCTTATTTATTCGCAATAGTATCTAAACTAAATAGTAATATCTACTTGCAGATTTCCCTTATCATGTTGATTGGGTTACTGGCGAAGAACGGAATCTTGATTGTTGAATTTGCGCTTGAGCGAAGACGAAAAGGAATGCCAATTGTACAATCGGCTATCGAAGGATCTGTAGCACGTTTGCGACCAATATTAATGACCTCATTTGCATTTATTTTAGGACTTACTCCTTTAATGTTTTCTTCTGGAGCAGGAGCAGTAGGTAATAAATCAATTGGTACAGGAGCTGTAGGAGGGATGTTAATAGGAACGCTTTTAGGAGTTTTTGTTATTCCGATATTGTTTATCATTTTTCAAACTTTACAGGAAAATATTAGTGGTCCAGCCAAAGAAAGTTACGATTATGAAGATGACGACGAAGATGAAGTACAAGTAATAGAAGCTCACAAAGAGTAGTAATTTAATTAAGAAGAGAGATGACTCATAGTGCAAATAAATATATTATACTGGTAGTTGCAGCCGCACTTTTAAGTGCGTGCTCAGTTACCAAAAAGTACGATCGCCCAACGGCAATCTCAACAGATAAGTTGTATCGCGATCAGGTAGCTGCCGATTCGACTACAATGGCAAATATGTCTTGGCAGAGTGTTTTTAAGGATGAAAAATTAAGTGCATTAATTCAAAAAGGATTAGAGCAAAATATTAACTTAAAGAATGCGATAGAAAACATAGTTCAGGCACGTGCCTCTTTGCGTCAGACTAAATTAGCGTATTATCCAACTTTAAATGTTGATGCTAATGTAACCCGTAATAAACAGTCTGAAGCTGGGCTTAATTTTCCTGCAGGAATTAACATTAATACCTTAACAACAACGTATAAGCTAGGTTTAAGTACTTCGTGGGAAGCTGATATCTGGGGTAAACTGAGTAGTTCTAAAAGAGCAGCTTTGGCAAAATACCTATCTACAGATGCGGCTAAACAAGCTATTCAAACACAGTTGATTGCTGATATTGCAAACAATTATTTTTTATTGTTAGCCTATGATAAGCAATTAGCTATTACAAAAGCGACATTAGAAAGTCGTATTAAAAATGTAGAAGTTATAAAAGCTTTAAAAGAAGGAGCTGTAGTTACAGGTGCGGCAGTAGTACAAAGTGAAGCCAATCAACATGCGGCGGAAGTTTTGATCCCGGATTTAAAAAGAAGTATTCGTGAAACCGAAAATGCTTTGAATATTTTATTAGGGCAAGCTTCTGGACCAATTGATAGATCTGTTATAGAAAATCAGGTAACTCCACAAAATTTAGCAATAGGATTGCCTTCGCAATTGTTGCAAAATCGTCCAGATGTTCGTCAGGCAGAATTTGATTTCAGAGTTGCTTTTGAAAATACCAACTTGGCAAAAACATATTTTTATCCGAGTTTGACTCTTACGGCAAGTGGTGGATTCTCGAATTTACAACTAACAGACTTTTTCGATAAATCAGTTTTTTATTCTTTAATTGGAGGATTAACACAACCAATTTTTAATCAGGGAATTAATAAAGCACGATTAACAACGGCACAATCACAACAATTGCAAGCATTAAATAATTTCCAACAAAGTCTTTTTGTTGCGGGTCAAGAAGTTTCGAATGCGATGTATGCTTATGAAATGGCAGTTGAGAAAGAAGATTCGAGAACAAAACAAATTGAAGCACTGATAAAATCAGTTGACTTTACGCAACAACTTTTAGAATATAGTTCTGCTACCAATTATACAGATGTGCTTACTTCTGAGCAAAATCTTTTGGCTGCACAATTGAGCGGAATAAATGATAATTTACAAAAATTACAAGCAGTTGTCGATTTGTATCGCGCTTTAGGTGGCGGTTGGAAATAACAATTGTAGTATTTTTTGATGAAATAAAGAGATAATATATCTTAGAATGATAACGTGAAATAACGTTTTATGAGTTCATATTTTAGACCCGCTAATTTAGCGGGTTTTTTGTTTTATAGCTTTTTTAAGGTAAGTATGAATTCATTATCGAAAGTCAATTAACAGTTATTACAGAGTTTTTAATTTAATTAGTTTTAATAAAGATTTATTATTAAATTACTGATATTCAGTGAAATAAAATATATTCATTAATGATTGTTTGGTTTAATTGTAGTAATTTTATTATTGTATTGAAGAGGACAATTACTTGAATTTGCATAGAACTACTTATATGAGATTTTATTAGCTCCGATAAAATACTCAAGAAGTTTAGATGCTATCAAATTCTAATACAGTTTTCGTTATCGAAAAGATTTCGAAAGGAGGGTAAAAATATTATTTGTAATAACTAAAATGCCTTACATTATGGAAAAAGAAATTAACCTACAACAAACAAATTCTGAAATTATCTCTGATCAACATTATTCGACTTGGCCAGCCAATGGCCCGATTGATTTAAAAATTCATGATCTTCCACACGAAGCATCCGTAATCGAGTGGTGGTATCAAAATTGCCATCTCACATCTAAAGATGGTAAGCGCTTGTCTTTATTTGCTTCCTTTTTTAGAGTAGCCTCAAAAGATGAACAAACAGGAAACTTGACTTACGCACATTCTGTAATCTGGTCTTTATCAGATGTAACTGATGGGAAATATTACAAGGATTCTCTTGTAGATTCAAGCCTTCCGGCAGAAGCATTAAAAATGATAAAGAAAAATGAAGAAAAGAATGAAGGAAGTAAATCCATTCGACGTGCGCTAAAAGAAGTGTTCGAAAAAGGAAATGTTCCATTGCCTGACAGACTTCTTAAACAGCCTGCCAGAATAGCTATGAAGAGTCTTTCACTCGAATATGATGAGAATTCTTTTAAAAAGGATGAACAAGGTAATTATCATTTAAAACTTGAGAACCCATTGAACGGAGTGGAGTGTAAACTTGAATTTATTCCGTTAATAGATCCGATAAGGCATGGAAATAATGGATTGGTAAGAGGCATAAGAAAAGAGGATATGTTTTATTATTTTATTCCAAAGTGTGCCGTGAATGGAGAAATTCGGATAGATAATACCGTTTATGAAGTAGAAGGAAACGGTTGGTACGATCATGAATTTAGCAGACCAGCTGATGAAAAAGCTTCATTTGAATTTAAACACGATATGGCTTGGAACTGGATAGCACTACAACTAAAAAATGGCTACGAGTTATCTGGATATGATCTTTTTGATAATACTAATGATGGCGAACATGCTGGTGGCACCATGATTATCATTGATCCAGATGGAAAAAAAATTAGTACTGAACATTACTCCTTTTCTCCTGAAAATTACTGGACAAGTGCCCGAACTTTTATTTCCTATCCTGTTTCTTGGAGATTAGAAATTCCGCAGTTTAATATTTCTCTTTCTGTTAAAGCAGATTTTCCCGAACAAGAGTTTATTACTATTCTTTCTGCACCAGCAATTTGGGAAGGATCTGTAAATGCAAGTGGAAGTTTTATGGGAACCGAAGCTTCTGGGCTTGGATATATCGAAAGAAACGGATTTGATACTAAAATAAATATTGAAAGTTTCTTAAGAGCAATTGGCAAGACCACACAAAAAGCGATAGAATCTTTATTGCCTTTAGACCCTAGTGATGATCAGTTTTATAAGTTGGTTAATAGTCCAGTAGGAGTAGATTTTTTTAATAAAGAAGATAAAGAACAATATGTTTCTTCTGTTATTAAACCAATAAGAGAAGTTGTTGATCGCAGTAAAAAGGCATGGCGTTCTTATGTATTTCTTGCTTGTATAGATAGTGTAGGTGGAGATTCACAACCGTTTATTGATTGGTTAGCAATGCCAGAGTTAATACATACAGGATCATTAATTGTAGATGATGTACAAGACAGATCAGATACACGCAGAGGAGGTGTAGCCTTACACCATCTTTATGGCGAGCCGCTTGCTATAAATACAGGGAATATCTGTTATTTTATCGGCGAATTGTTTACATATCAGCCTCAACTCCCAGAAAACATCCGTTTAAAGGTATATGAACTGTATTTTGAAATGATGCGAGCTGCACATGCAGGGCAGGCGCTAGATATAAGTGGACTCCATCATCTTATGCCAGATGCGGTAAGTAGCGGAGATAGTTCTATTCTTGAGAAAAGAATTTATACAACTCACCGATTAAAAACAGCAACACCAGCTTGTACATTAGCCAAAATGGGCGGATTGATTGGAGGCGGAAACCCAGAAGAGATAAATGCGTTGAGTGATTTTTTTGAAGCAATTGGCGTTGCTTATCAAATAATGGATGATGTGTTGAATTTGCAAGGATATGATGGCAATCTTAAAGACAAAGGAGAAGATATTACAGCAGGAAAAATAACCATGCCTATCGCAAAAGCAATGCGTTTATTACCATTAGAAGAACGGGAATATGTCTGGAAAACAATCCAAACATTGCCAAAGGAAAAAGAGGTAATAGAATCTGTAATTAGGGTATTGCACAATTGTGGTGCTATTGAGGAATGCAGACAAGCAGCAGAAGATCTTGTAGAAACAGCATGGGGAAAATTAGATGAAGTATTGCCCGATTCATTTTTTAAAATAAGATTGCGGGCTTTTGGCTGGTATGCATTGAAGAAAGAATAATTTATACATTCCCTAAAGGGAAGTAAAAAAGACTTGAATTTTATAGTATTAAATTTATGCTGGAAACCACTCAATCGAGTGGTTTTTTGTTTTTATGATGTTTTATAACTTTTAAATAGAATAAGCACGTTTTTGTAACAATTATGTTTATTGTTAAAATTTATTTAACGGTTATCCGTTGTTATAAATAAGAAAAACAAATTTTTATTTAAAAAAGAATAAGAGATATTTGCACGTATTGGATTGAAAATCTAATATTCCCAAAACAAAAACAAATTTAATTAACCTACAAGTAATGATTACAAACATCAAAAGGTGGCTTTATGCCAGCTTATTAATTAGTGGTTTTCTTATTTCAACAAGTTGTGATAAAGAAGACCAATCTACGGCTTATGAAGCCAATTATTTACCAAGTATTGATGCTACAAATTTACAGCCAGGCAATCGTGCTATGACTATGTTTGAAGACGACGAAAGTTCTTCGAAAATGTATGACAAACAAGACCGTTGGTTTAGAGTAAATCAGCCAATGCAAGTAATCCAAAAAGGAAAAGATTCCGTACAAATTTCTCTTTATTCTCCAGTTGGACTTACAGATGTAAGAATCTATGCAAAATTGCCTAATTATGACAAACGATTCTTAATTTACAATTTTACTAAAGTTCCAGCTTTTCATCGTTCGTTTCACCAAATTCCTTTGGTAGCAGGAAAAAATGATTATTTATTAGAAACTGGAAATGCAGTAACAATCGATAAAATTGCAGGTTTCTCTTCTGGAGCAATCGAATTTTCGGTAGAATCTAGTGATCCATTATTTGCAAAATTCAAAAAGATAAAGTCTTCACATTTAGTTCAGTTTAATGACGGGTATCATATTAATGAACTAGGTAAATATTTACCAATGAATCCAGTTTTGGCAAAAGAGGCAATCGCGATGATTATTAATTATTCATACGCTTTAAGTCACCCAATGTACTATGATACTTTTATTAATTTTGATAGATACAAGCAAGAACAAGCCGCTCAGGCAGGTACAGCAATAAACGGTGCAACTTATTGGCATGGAAATGCCGAAGATGTTGATGGAGTTTATGATTATCTCTCTAAAGCCGAAATAGAGAAAATATATTTGAACTATCTAGATAACAGAACTGTTTATTTGGCAATGGTTGGTGGAGATTCAGCTTGGGGAGGCGGACCATTAGCTTCTCAATGGGAATCAGGTTATGTAACAGGTCATTGGGTAGGCGAAATGTCGGTTTGGTCACACGAATATTCACATCACATAGGATTTAGTCATAGTAGTAATTTGGCCAATAGCGGTCAAGGTGGTGGACAACAAGAAATGTTGACTCATTTTTACAAATACCTAATTTACCTAAAAGATCTTCCTTTTACAGATCCAGAAGTATTAAAAGGATGGACTAAGACAAAATACTTAACAGGAACTTACAAAAAACCTGTTTTTAATATTAATCCAAAAAATCCATTCTTAATAAAATATAAAGGAGAAGGAAAATGGAATTAACATATAAAATCAAAATGAATAAAATAGCTTTCTTTATATTATTGCTTTGCGTTTTTACAAACTGTAGCAAAGATTCTTTCGAGGGGACTTCTCCAAATCATAGTTATTATTACCCTACTGACGAAGCATCGATTACAGTAAGCCAAGTTGGAGACGGAAAAGGGACATTTAACCCTAAAGGTATAGCTGTAGCAAATGACAAATTATATGTTTGTAATGGCGATGTATTAGAGATTTTTAACGCTCAAACATTGGCGCACATAAAAACAATTACAAATTATACTAAAGGAAGTACAACAATTCCGTTAACGCAACTTTCATCTGTATCTGTAGATAACGGAAGAATTTATATTGGTAGTGTTGAGTCTAGACTTTTTGTTATTGATGAAGTTACAAATGCAGGAATTAGTACAGTAGGAAACGGACAATGGTGGAAAACTTTTGTACATGTTTTTGGGGTTGTAGTAAGAGACGGATTAGTATTTGTAAAAGAAAAAGAAACGAGTATTAAGGTTTTTGCAACATCACAAATAACTGATAAAAGTATTTGGGATTTAGCTCCAATTGCTAAGTTAAATACTTTAAAAGGTTATGATGAGGTTTATTCTATGGATGTAGCCGATGGAAACTTAGTTGTAGCAGGAAGAAACGCAAAAGGGTATTTGTATTACAACATTGCTGGCATTCGTGCTAATGGGGCAGCTTCGCTTGAAGCACCTATAGCACCGGGTATAGCTCCTTTTGGAGAAGCAAAACCTTTGGCACTATCTTTTAGTGCAGATTGGGCAGTTACATCAGAGAATGTAGGGAGCTTAAATTATTTGCGTATTTATCCTAGAAGAGAATTTTTAGATAAAATATATAATCCAAGAGTAAATGCTTCGGATGTTATGGGACAAAATAATTTTGGAACTATTGTAAGTACTGCACAACTTAACGACCGTCTTTTTTTATCGGATAATTCAAACCAAAAAATTAGGGTTATTAAACTTAACCAATCAGCAATTACAGAGCAAAGATAAATTTATCTGTTACTATAATTTATAGAAACCCACTCAATCGAGTGGGTTTTTTGTTTTAAAAGTTTAATGTGTAAAGATAATATCAGATTATTTAGTTGTAATTTAATTCTTAAATTAGCTCTGGTTTATGGACTTAGTTTAATACAAAAAAGATTAAAATATATTTTATGAAAATCATCTTATCAATAGTAACATTTATAATGTTGGGTTTAACGCCAAGTTATGCTCAAAAATATTTGCAACCATCTAATAAGTATATGAAAGAAACTGTTAAAGGAGTTAGTTTTACGTATAAAGATGGATATATCGTTATAAAAAATAATTCAAAATACAACTTAGAAGTTTTAAATATCTATGCGGATTATAGTGAAAATGACGACATAAATGGAATGGCATTTTTTGAAGATATAAAAAAAGGAACTACTCAAAAACTGAAAATGAATTTTAGTACTTTTAAAAATGATAAGGAAATTGATTATAAAAAAATAAAACCCGAATTGCTTATATTATCCTATTTTAAAGCTGTACGAAGTAAGTAATGATTTTTTATTTATAAAGTTTTATTTCGGGTGTAGTCAATTTTAGGGTTACTTTGCAGTAAGATAATACAAATAAAGAAATGGAAAAGTCAGACATTAAAATCATGTCAGATAATAACTGTCTTGTTTACCCCTGTAAAAGTCTATTTTGCACCCTGATAATTGTAAATGAGATTGTTAACTTTGTTTTGTTCTAATGAAATTTTAATTTTTAAACAATCAAAATTATGGATAATCAAGATTTTGCCACAAGTATTTTGGTAGACCAAAGCCCTAAAGAAGCATTTGATGCTATAACGAATGTAAGAGGATGGTGGTCGGAAGAAATTGAAGGAGGTACAGCCAAACTAGGTGATGTGTTTAAGTATCATTTTAAAGACATTCATATTTGCAAAATGAAATTAGTAGAAGTTGTTCCTAACAAAAAAGTAATTTGGGATGTTTTAGAAAATGATTTTAATTTTATTTCTGATAAAAAGGAATGGGTAGGAACAAAAGTTATTTTTGAGATCAGTACAAAAAACAATAAAACCGAAGTTCGTTTTACACATCAAGGTTTAGTTCCAGATTATGAATGCTACGATATATGCTTTAATGCTTGGACAAATTACATACAAAATAGTTTGTACAATTTAATTACTACAGGTAAAGGACAACCAAATCCGAAAGAAGAAGTAGAAATTAAGTAGTTTAAACCTATAAGTGATGTAAGTTCATTTAAGTTTTATGCCGATTGGCCTTGCTTATATTTACTTACATCACTTATATGTTTTTTTGTTGATTAATATTAGTTGAGCGTTCTCGTCTGCATATATTTAAGTGTTTTTAAAATGTTAGGGATATCTTTTGTGCGTGATTCTGTCCAAAAGTATTTATCTCTATAATTTGTGTTTTTTACTGCAATCGTAAAAGTTTGTGTGCCATTATAAACATCAAACTTAAATAGAACTTCTTTAGTACTATGTATATATTTTACTGATTTTTTCGTTCCGGCAGGATTAGATAAATTTGGAATTATATAGTTCTCAAGCCAGCTAATTAACTCAGGGATTTCATTAACTCCTATCCATGCGGTTTCTTTAGTGGATTGGTCTTTTTTATTCTGATATTCTTTTGTAATAAAAGTACTTTCAACCTCTATTCCGTTTATTTTGTTTTGACTTTGATTCAAATCAATTAGTTCAGCTGGATAAAATGATACCGTTTCTCCAAGCCCAGATTTAAAAATGGTCTTTTCACTTTCGACCAAATTAATCTGAACAGAACCAGCTTTTTCGATAAATTGAGAAGGTTCAGAATAGCTTATTTGTTGTGAGATTCCTAAAAATGGAAGGATAGATAATAACAAAGTAAATCTTTTCATAATGCACTGTTTTTGTTTGTTTATAAGGTGTTTTTAAAAGTGATTCTTAAAGCATAAGTATAATCGAATGAAGTTTTAGACTTCAATTTTTGTTTCGATTTATTTATTATTTATAGTTACTTTTGAGAAAAATTGTACAATTTAAAATACCAATTCCATGCCAAAATTCAATAGAATTTTATTTTTGCTATTCTCTATTCTTGGGGTAATGTCTTTAAAAGCTCAGAACGAGTCATATACAGGCGAAAGTAATCAGGTAATTGCAGATACGACTTTCGTTAATTTAAAAGATTACAGTAATGATTTTGTGTATGATATGAAGTATGCTACAGAAGATAATTTTCTTAAAGCAAAAGTGTATGATTGTGCGGAATGTTTCTTGCGTTTAAAAACCGTAAAAGCATTAGTAGAGGCTAATAAAAGCTTTATGAAGAAAGGATATAAGATTAAGCTATTTGATTGCTACAGACCTTTATTTATCCAAAAAAGAATGTGGGAAATAGTTTCGAACCCTAAATATGTGGCAGATCCAAAAAAAGGCTCCATCCATAATAGAGGAGGAGCCGTAGATATTACTCTTGTAGACCGTAACGGTAAAGAATTAGATATGGGAACTCCTTTTGATTTTTTCGGAAAGGAAGCTAGCCACAGTTATATAAATTTATCTGATACTATAAAAGCCAATCGCCTATTGCTGAAAAAAATAATGGTAAAACATAATTTTAATTCCTTCGATTCGGAGTGGTGGCATTATAATTTAAAAGCAGGTTTAAACGATAAAGTTTCTAATACAAAATGGAATTGTAATTAGATTATTCTACACATTTTATATTATCTATAAAGAAAGTTTCTGGACGGTATGTTTTATTATTTAGTTCAGATGTAAATTCTTTTTTCATAACGTAATCTTCCGTATCTGTTAAGTATTTAATACGAATCATAGAGATAGGAGAAGTTTTTAAATCTTCGAAATTATCTTTTAAGAACATAAAAATTCCCGGAGTAACTCGATTGTCAAATCCTTTTTCATCACGAATTAAGGTACCGCAGTTTTCTTGATCTATATGAATTAATGTAACAATTTTTCCGTTGCTTAATTGTAAAAATAATTTTGAGTTTTTATCAAAGCAATTAGCCTTTGTAAATTCTTTACTTTTTTTAATCAATTGTACATTTAATGTTGGTAAACCATCAGTTTGTGCCAAAGAGAAAAAGATATAACTCGCAGTTCCTGCAAAGTTTTTTTCGGAAATCATGGTTTCTTTAGTCGATTTGTAAGTTCCTAAAGAATCAGTAACGTTTATAGAGTATTCACAATCTTTTTGAGCAAATAAATTAAATGTTAATAAGAAAAGAGTTAAAGTAATTAGTTGTTTCATTTTATTATATTTTTCTGCAAATTAAAACTATTTTATTGTCATTTTTATCAGTTGTAAAAAAACAATATAAATTTCCACCATCTTTTATTTTCCATTTTTTTCGAATGGTTTCTACACTATCAGGAAAATTCCTAGTAGTAATATTGGCTTGTTTGTTTGAAAGATGAAGTTTTATTTCGTTTTTAGAGTATGGAATGGTTTCTTGAACTTCAAAAGTTCTTCCAGGAAAAGCAATTAAATCGTCTGAAGTATATAAATGAGAATGTTTATGGAGCTTATCTATTTTATAAAAAGAACTTACTTCATCAAAACCTCCCGATTTCATAATCGCACTATTAGGCTCGTACAAGTATTTACGAGGAAAATCGTAGCTTATAAATTCAGGTTCTTCATTTAATGCAAATTCAAAAGTCTCCGTTTTATCCTTTAAGATATTAGCCGTCTTGAGTGTTATTTTTCCAGAATAGCCTTTGTGAATTTCCCATAGTAATTCCTTGACCTCATTTTCGAGAGCAATAATATGAATGTTTTTTACATTCTTTAATTCCGAAAGACCAGCAGAAATATCTAATAAAGGAGCTGTTTTTATTAAAACAGAATCAGAGTTTTCAAAATAAAAATCTAATAAATCAGGTACATTAGGCAAGCAATCCTTTAGCATAAAAACTTTGCCTTTGGCATCATTTCGTCTAGAAGGATCTATGTAAATCCAATCCCATTTTTGGTTTAGTTTTTTTAGAACATTAAAACTATCTTCGGGATAACACGTACAATTATCGATTTTTAATTGCTTAAAATTATGTTGCACAATTGCCGATAAATCTGGGTTTATCTCGCAATGTGCTACATTTTTTATTTTTTTAGAGAAATAATAATCGTCTACACCAAAACCTCCAGTTAAGTCTATTAAACTATCTCCCGAAACTAAATTAGCTTTATACAAAGCTGTTTTCTCTGATGAGGTTTGTTCAACCGAAATTTTACTCGGATAAATTATATTCTCAGTAGCAAACCAAGTAGGCAATTTATCTTTTGCTTTTGTTTTAGCCTCAATCTGGTTTAAAATAGCAATCCATTCTATTTCTGGAAAAGGATTTTTTTGAAGTGCTAATTTTGAAATAGATTCATTTACTTTTTTATTTATAAAATCCTGAACAGAATTATGTAAAAGGGCTAAATTCAATTTTATATTTTTTCGGTTAATACAATAACAACTTTATTGTTAGGAAAAAATTCTTTGGCAATAACTTTAAGGCAAGTATAAAACGGGATTGCAATAATCATTCCGACGATTCCAAAAGTTATTCCACTAATTAAAGTAATTAAGAATATTTCCAGCGGGTGCGAATTTACGCTTTTTGAGGAAATAATTGGTTGGCTAACATTATTATCAATTGCCTGAACCAATAAAAATCCGATTACGATATATATAGTTTTAGGTAAAATTTCAGTTTGAAAATCACCACCAATTAAACTCAACATAGTTAATAGAGCCGCAAGGATTGTTCCTATTATAGGCCCAACATAAGGAATGATATTTAAGACAGCACATAAAAAAGCAATAACAAATGCATTCTGACTTCCAAAAATTATTAGCACTATAAAATAAAGAATAAACACAACAGTTAATTGCAGTAACAAGCCTACAAAATAGCGTGTTAGTAAGTGATTTATTTTAGTAATTGAGTTTATAATTTTGTCTTCATTATTATCAGGAAGAATTCTTTTGGCATTTTCTTTAAAAATATTCTGATCCTTAATAAAGAAAAAAGTAATAAAGAAAACAGATACCAATCCCATTCCAAAACCTGCAAGCATATTTAAGATTGAGTTTATAAAGGCTGTAAAATAACTAAAATCTAGTTTAGACGTTATTTCGGGTTTCTTTAAAAGAGTTTGTAAATCGATATGTTGCAAATTAAAGTAAGCTTCAAAATCACGTTCTATCAGTAAAAATTGTTTCTGAAGACTATCAGTATCAAGAAGCGATAGATTATTTGCCTGAGATATTATTAACGGTACAAATAATAGTATAAAACCAATCATTAATAATATAAAAAATACGATAGTAGTTATAGCTGCAAATGAGCTATTAAATTTTAATTTTTCCTTCAGGAATTTTACAAAAGGGTTTGCTATTAAGCACAATATGAGAGAAACACATAGATAAATAATTACTGTTTGTATTTGATATAAAAAATACAAAATTAGCGATACACCCAAAATAGTTGCGATAGCTCTTAAAATCCCGTTTGAAATTACTTTAGATGTAATCATAGTTTGTTTTTCTTTAGAGGATAAATATAGAAAAAATGAGGGAAAGATTACATTTATAAAACAAAAAAAGCGAGATATATAATCTCGCTTTTAATAATTATTAACCTAGTTTAGTTATTTGATTTTAATATTAGATGCCAAAAGCAGCTCTAGGACCACCTGTTAAGAAAATGGCAGCCATTTTGTTTTTTTGACCTACTGTAAACATGTACATTCCAGCATCATCTGTATAATCCATGTAGTTCATAGTCATTTCTACAGGAGTTCCTGTACAAGTACTATAATGAGGATATGCAGGTACACCATAATTTGCAGCGTTATGAACTGGAGTATCAGCTACTTGGTCATTTCCGCAATTAGCATCTCCCCAAATATGACGTAAGTTCATCCAGTGACCCACTTCGTGAGTTCCAGTTCTTCCTAAGTTATAAGGAGCAGCAGCAGATCCTGATAATCCGAAATATTGAGAGTCAATTACAACTCCGTCTGTAGCAGAAGCTCCACCAGGAAATTGAGCATAACCTAATATTCCACCACCAATTTTACAAGCCCATAAGTTAAGCTTTGTAGTTGGAGAAGTTGGGTTAAGACCTCCAGAGGCAGTTTTTTTCATGGCATCATTAGTTCCCCATGAAGTTTTTGTTGTTGATTTTCTGATGATTTGATCTAAAACAAAACTAATTCCTACGTTAGCTTTTACTCCAGCAAATAATGCAGGAACACTTCCGTAATCAGAGTTTAAAGCATTGAAATCTTTGTTCAATACATCAATTTGTGTTTGGATTTGTGCATCAGAAATATTTTCTGCAGCAGTTCTGTATAATACATTAACTACAACAGGAATTTGAACTTTTCCATTTACCAATTTACCACTAAGTATCTTGTTTTGTGTAAATGCTTCGATTTCATTCATTCTAATAGCCAAAGTAGGGTCGGCTTTTAATTGAGCTTCAAGAACATCTTGAGTTGCACAGCCACGTTGAGTAATTGTAGCTGAAGCTTCTGGAGTTGTAGATTCTGCTTGGTCGTTGTTTTGACACGAGAATAGCAGCAGCGCTGCAAATGCGGATAAAGCAATCTTTTTCATAATAGTTTGGGGTTTTGTTATAAAATTTTAGATTAGTTAATAATTAAAACAATTTTATAACAAATATTTTAACAGACAAAATTTTATTATTATTTTGTTTGTTAGAATTTTAGAAACCCTTGTATAGCTTAGTTCTTACAAAAAAAGAAGTTTATTTTTTAAGAAGTAAATTCATACAATGCTATACTAGCAGCTTGCACAACATTCATGCTACTGTTTTTTCCAAACATGTTAATATGAACTATTTGACTCGAAATTTTTAATAATTCTTCTGAAATTCCATTAATTTCACTTCCAATTATTAAGACGATTTTTTTATCGGCAGGTAGAATAACTTCTTTTAAAGGTTTACTACTATTTGTGATCTCTAATGAAATGATTTCGCATTTTAAATCAACCAGATGTGTAACTAAATTCTGTGTTTCTTCGATAACAGTATAAGGTACCTGAAGATGCGTACTACGAGAGGTTTTATTGATTTTTCTTGGAGTGAGCGGAATGTCTTTACCTAAAAAAATAATGTTTTCAACTCCAAAAGCTTCACTTATTCTAAAAAGCGAACCAATGTTTTGTTGAAAATAAATATGATCACAAACTAGTGTAATTGGAAAAGTTTTTCTTTCGAATTGTATTTCTTCGTGTGTTAATTGCACCTGACTTAAATTAATTGGTAAAGATATAATTGATAATGTTGGCGCCCATTTTTAGGGCTTTTTGTCTTACTTCGAGAGGATCGTTATGTACTTCGGCATCTTCCCAGCCATCACCAAGGTCACATTGAAATGTATAAAGTAACACTAATTTATTTTCGATAAAAATTCCAAATGCCTGAGGTCTTTTGCCATCATGTTCATGAATCTTAGGTAAACCAGCAGGAAAAAGAAACGGTTTCTGAAAAATAGCATGATTGGCAGGAAGTTCTATTAAATCATTATTTGGGAATATTTTTTTTATTTCTTTTCGAATGTATTGATCCATTCCATAATTATCATCGATATGAAGAAATCCTCCACCATATAAATAATTACGAAGATTAGTAACATCAGCATCGCTAAAAACTACGTTTCCGTGTCCAGTCATGTGTACAAAAGGATAGGATAACAAGTCGGGATTACTAGGTTCTACAGTTCCGGGTTTTGCTTTTATACGAGTATCAATATTAGCATTACAAAACTTTATCAAATTAGGTAATGAAGTAGGATTTGCATACCAATCGCCACCGCCACTATATTTTAGTAATGCAATTTCTTGCGAAAAAGAAGAAACTGAAATCAATAATAACAAAAGAAATATTTTTTTCATGTAATTTTAAATTATCGGTTTGTCATTGCGATAAGCGAAGCAACTTCACTAGTAATTCGGCTTTTAAAGCTTTGTCAAAGTTCAAAACTTTGACAAAGCTCAGTAAATTTAATCTGTAAGCGTGATTTATTTCATTAGTTCGCTATTACTCGAGTCTCCTTCGTCAGAAATGACAAGTTAGCGTTAATTAATTAGGTGTTTCATTAAAAAAAGCAACACTATGGCAAGCTACCATTGCAGCAGTTTCGGTACGCAATCTTGTATTACCTAACGATACAGGCTGAAAATTATTTTCTAGAGCCAAAGCGATTTCTTTTTCCGAGAAGTCACCTTCAGGACCAATAAGTAATGTTACGTTCTCATTAGGTTTTAAAACCGATTTTAAAGATTTTTTATCGGTTTCTTCACAATGAGCGATTAATTGTAAACCTTCGTTTTTGCGTTTTACAAATTCTTTAAACGAGATAGCTTCATTAAGCTTAGGAAGATACAATTCGTTCGATTGTTTCATTGCCGATAAAATAATTTTCTCAAAACGTTCTATATTAATTACTTTACGTTCTGATCTGTCGCAAATAATCGGGGTAATTTCATGAATACCTATTTCGGTAGCTTTTTCTAGAAACCATTCGTAGCGATCATTCATTTTGGTAGGAGCAACAGCAAGATGCAAACGGTATTTTGGTTCTTGAGCTTTCTCAATCGAAATTATTTTTACAGTACATTTATTATCAGAAGCCAATGTAATTTCGGTTTCAAATAAATAACCCAATCCATTTGTTACATGTAATATATCAGAATCTTTTTTTCGTAATACTTTTATAATGTGTTTGCTTTCTTCTTTATCAAAAGAAAATTCCTGAGTCGTTTCGTCAATATTTGGGTTGTAAAATAATTGCATAATTTAAAATTGTATTCTTGCTTTAGAGACAACAGCAGCTGTCTCAAATTGTTTTGATAAATATTTTTGGTAACCTACAATTCCAATCATTGCAGCATTATCGGTAGTGTATTCAAATTTAGGAATGTAAGTTTTCCATCCGTATTTCTTTTCGCTTTCTTTTAGTCTATTTCTAATGCCCGAGTTAGCCGAAACACCACCGCCAATCGCAATTTGATTGATTCCAGTTTCTTTTACCGCCAATTTTAATTTGTCCATTAAAATTTCGATAATAGTATATTGTATAGAAGCGCAAATGTCATTAAGATTCTCCTCGATGAAATTTGGGTTCTCTTGTTTTTTCTTCTGAATAAAATATAAAATAGCCGTTTTTAAACCAGAAAAACTAAAGTCTAATCCAGGTACTTTTGGTTTTGTAAACACAAATGCTTTAGGGTTTCCTAATTGTGCATATTTATCGATTAGTGGACCACCAGGGTAGGGAAGACCAAGAATTTTAGCACTTTTATCAAACGCTTCACCAACGGCATCATCGGTAGTTTCTCCGATAATTTGCAAATCAAAAAAGCCATTTACTTTAATAACCTGTGTATGACCTCCACTTATTGTTAATGCCAAAAATGGAAACGTTGGTTTGTCGTAACCATCTTCATCAATAAAATGAGCTAAAATATGCGCATGCATATGATTAACTGCAATTAGAGGAATTTGTAATGCCAAAGACATCGATTTACTAAAAGAACTTCCTACGAGCAATGATCCCATAAGTCCGGGACCTTGAGTAAAGGCTATTGCAGATAATTGTTCTTTTTTTATATTTGCTTTGCGAAGAGCAGCATCAATTACGGGTACAATGTTTTGTTGGTGAGCTCTAGACGCAAGTTCGGGTACAACACCACCATATTGCGTATGTATCAGTTGGTTGGCAACAACATTTGACAGAACTTTATCGTTATGTAAAACAGCCGCTGCGGTATCATCACAAGAACTTTCGATAGCTAGAATAAAAACCTCAGGATTTTGCATGTAAAGGCACGAATTTTGAATTATATTTGACGAATCAAATTTTAAATTTTTTTATTTAAAAGCAGAAGCCAAAATTAAAGAATTTTTATCAAAGGAACCTTCCTTTGTTTGCTCTAAAATTAAATTTAAAGAAAAACTAAAAAACAACCAGTATCAGAAAAATAAAAAAAATAGTATCACGTTCCTTAATCGGACTAATTCTACTTTTGTTAGTACTGGCTATCGCATTGTCTCTACCAGTCGTTCAGACAAAAATTGCTAATTATATTACCGATACTTTAAACTCAGATTTTGGTACACATATATCTGTCGATAAAGTTTCTGTAAGTGTTTTTGGTGGCGTAAAACTCAGGAAAGTTTTAATAATGGATCATCATAAGGATACTTTAATCTATTCTGATTTAATTAAAACTAATATTCTAGCCGTTAAGAGAGTTCTTGATGGCGATTTGATTTTTGGCGAAATTCGCATGACAGGTTTGTTATTTAATTTAAAAACCTATAAAAACGAAAAGAAAACCAATCTAGATGTATTCATTCAGGCATTTGAGACAGGACCACCCAAAAAACCTTCTGCAAAACGTTTCTTGCTTACTGCAAAAGATGCTTATATCTCTAACGGACATTTTATTCTTACAGACGAAAATAGAGTCGTTCCTAAGGATGTCGATTTTACAAAACTTAATGCACATATAAGTGATTTTAAACTTTATGGGCCCGATGTAAGTACAAAGATTCATAAATTATCATTTTTGGATCATAGAGGTTTATATGTAGCTAATTTAACTTCAAGATTTAGCTATACTAAAAAGCAGATGAAGCTTGAAAAATTGTCTATCCTAACAAAGTACTCTAAGATTTACGGAGCGGCTACGTTAAATTATCGTATAGAAGATTTTGCAAAGTTTACAGATAAAGTACAATTTGATGTTGCTCTAGATTCTGCTAATATTGGATCTAATGATATTCGTTATTTTTATAAAGAACTAGGAAAAGATCAATACTTCCGTGTTAAATCTAAAATAGATGGAACTTTAAATGATTTAAATTTAAAACATCTGAGGTTAACAGATTTGCATAAATCGACTATCGATGGAAATATTAATTTCAAAAATCTTTTTGGCAAAAACGGACAAGAGTTTCTTATGAACGGGAAATTTGATAGACTTTCGTCTAGTTATGATAACCTCGTTGTTTTGCTGCCAAATGTATTAGGGAAAAAATTGCCTAAAGAATTAAAACGTATAGGTAAATTTTCGATTATAGGTAAAGCAAAAGTATCTAAAACAGCTTTGGATACAGATTTTACTATGACAACCGATTTAGGAAATGGTCTTATCGATCTGAATATGAATAATATCGATGTTATCGATAAAGCTTCGTATTCGGGGAATATTGTTTTAGAAAATTTTGATGTTGGTACTCTGCTTGGACGTAAGGATATCGGAAAAACTACTCTTAATCTGGATGTAGACGGAAAAGGGTTTACCGAGAAATATCTGAATACAGTTATAAAAGGAGATGTTCAGAAATTTAATTATAATAATTATACCTATAATAATATAGTCTTAAATGGTAATTTTAAATTGCCACATTATAAAGGACAGCTTTCTGTGAATGATCCTAACCTGAATATGACATTTGATGGTTTGATAGATTTAAGCAGAAGAGATAGTAATTATGATTTCCATATTAATGTAGAAAATGCCGATTTACATAAACTTAAGTTTATAAAAGATTCTATATCTGTTTTTAAAGGAGATGTAGCAGTTCATGTATCAGGAAATACAATCGAAAACCTTCAGGGAGATATCGAAATTAATGACGCAGTTTATCAAAATCCAAAATCGACTTATGTTTTTGATCAGGTAAAAGTTAGTTCTAATTTTGATGCCGATAAAATACGTACAATAACAATAAGTTCTACCGATGTTGTAGATGGTGAAATCGTAGGTAAATTTAAATTTAATCAATTAGAAAATTTAGTTACAAATTCTGTAGGTAGTTTATATGCCAATTATAAACCGCTGAAAGTGAGTAAAGGACAGTTCTTGCATTTTAATTTTACCATATATAATAAGATTATCGAAATCTTTTATCCAGAGATAGAACTCGCAACTAATACTGTTGTAAAAGGTAAAATTGATGCTGATAAGCAAGAGTTTAAGCTTAAGTTTAATTCTCCGCAAATTAAAGCTGCACAAAATATTTTTGATAATATAAGAGTTTCTGTAGATAATAAAAATCCTTTGTATAATGCCTATGTAGAGTTAGATAGTATTAAAACAAAGTATTATAAGGTACGTGATTTTAGTTTGATAAACGTAACTATGAAAGATACCTTGTTTGTAAGATCTGAGTTTAAAGGAGGTTCAAAAGGAGAAGATTATTTTAACTTCAACTTATATCATACTATAGATAAAAATAAGAATAACGTTGTCGGAATCAATAAATCTGAACTAAAATTTAAAGACTATTTATGGTATTTAAATGAAAATGACGAGCCAGATAATCAAATTGTTTTTGATAAAAAATTCAAGAATTTTGATATCGATAATATCATACTATCTCACGAAAACCAAAAGATAGAATTGGTAGGACAAATAAAAGATGCCGATTATAAGGACTTGAAATTAAGTTTTAAAGATGTTGATCTTAATAAAATTACTCCAACAAATGATAAGCTCGTTTTAAACGGAAATATTAATGGAGAGGTTAATTTTAAGCAAAAGAAGAATGCTTTTCAGCCAACAGCTTCTATTCTTATTGATAAACTAAGTGTAAATAAGACCGATTTAGGAGCGTTGAAATTTGATATTGTAGGAGATGAGAATCTTAGAAAGTTTGCAATAAACTCCTCTATCGAAAATGATAAGGCAGAGTTGTTTAAGTTATTTGGAAACTTTGAAGTTATAAATAAAGAAACAATACTCGATTTACAGCTTAAATTTGACACATTTAACTTAGCCTCACTTAGTTCTTTGGGAGGAGAAGTATTGTCGAATATTAGAGGATATGTTTCGGGTAATGCCGCTATTATTGGTAATTTAAAAAGACCAGATGTTAATGGGCGTTTGTATTTGGATAAAGCCGGAATGACAATTCCTTATTTAAACATAGATTATGAGCTAAGTGATAAAACTATTGTCGATGTAACTGATGAGAAGTTTTTATTACGAAATAATACCATTACAGATACAAAATACGGTACTAAAGGAATTTTAAATGGTACTATTGAACATAATAATTTTGGCGATTGGAAACTAGATTTAGACATCAGTTCAAAAAGACTGTTAGCATTAGATACTAAAGATAGTGAGGATGCAGCTTATTTTGGTACGGCATTTATTAATGGTAGAGCAACTATCAAAGGGCCAACATCGGCATTGTTTATTAAGGTAGATGCAAAATCAGAAAAAGGAACCTCTGTAAAGATTCCAATTAATGATGCGCAAACAATGAGTGATAATAACTTTATTCATTTTATCACAGCCAAAGAAAAGTATAATCTGGCAAATGGTATTGTCGAAAAAACAAGAAACTATAATGGTCTGGAATTAGAGTTCGATTTTGATATTACTCCAGATGCAGAGGTCGAGGTAATCTTAGATAGAAATTCTGGACACGGAATGAAAGGAAAAGGATTTGGATCTTTATTATTTAAAATTAATACGCTAGGTAAATTTAATATGTGGGGAGATTTCCAGGCATACGAAGGAACCTATAACTTTAAGTATGGTGGATTAATCGATAAGAAATTTGTTGTGAAAAAAGGTGGTTCGATTTCTTGGGAAGGTAACCCGATGAAAGCACAGTTAAACCTTGAAGCAGTTTATAAAACATCTGCAAATCCAGCCGTATTATTAGAGAATTCATCTTTTAGCAAAAAAGTACCTGTAGAGGTGGTTATTGGTATTCGAGGAGATTTAACGAGTCCAGAGCCTGATTTTAATATAGAGTTCCCAACAGTAAGTAATGTATTAAAATCTGAGATTCAGTATAAGTTAGTCGATAAAGATGTTCGACAAACACAAGCGCTTTATTTACTGTCTTCTGGAGGATTCTTGAGTCCAGAGGGAGTTAGTCAGTCTGATTTTTCTAGTAGTTTGTTTGAAACAGCAACAAACTTACTAGGAGGAATAATTCATTCTGATAGTGATAAAATAGATATTGGTTTTACATATACTTCTGCCGACAGACGACTTGGTCAGGAAGCCGATGGTCAATTTGCGGCTACAATTTCATCTCAAATCAATGAGAGAATTACTATAAACGGTAAAGTTGGTGTGCCAGTAGGAGGGATTAACGAATCGGCAATTGTAGGCGACGTAGAGGTACAATATAGAGTTAATGAGGACGGAAGTATGAACTTACGTTTATTTAACAGAGAAAACGATATTAATTATATAGGTCAGGGAGTTGGTTATACACAAGGTATAGGAGTTTCTTATGAAGTCGATTTTGATACTTTTAGAGAGTTAGTAAACAAAATCTTTAAAAACCATAAGCTAGAACGTGCCATTAAAACTTCGAACCAGAATAATGATGTTCCGGATTCTGCTATAAATCCAGATTATATTGATTTCTCAAAATCAAAAAAGACCAATAAAAAGGAAAAAGAAAAGGTAAAAACAAATGATCAGGGATTAATTCCTGAAGAAGATTAACACGCTTAATATTACTATTGTGTTTTAGTTTTGTTAATCATTTTTTTTAGCCTTACAATTTCCTTATCTTTCAGTTTGATTCTATTCAAATTTTGTAACACTTCAACCGTGTATTGTTATTTTTAAATTATCAATTAAAATAAATGTCTTTTTTTATTTTATTGATTTTTTTTTCTATACGAAAACTTATTAACGAAAACGTTTGAATTTAACATATTTTATTAACTTATTATAAATATAGCCCGAATAGTGGTGAATGTTTGCTAATTTTACACTTTAATACTTAAATAATGCCAAAAACAATAAAAAAAGTTGGTGTTCTTACATCAGGAGGAGATTCACCAGGAATGAATGCAGCCATTCGATCAGTAGTTCGAACTTGTGCTTATCATAACATCGAATGTATCGGAATTTATAGAGGGTATCAAGGAATGATTGAAGGTGACTTCAAAGAGATGGGACCTCGAAGTGTAAATAATATTGTAAATAAAGGAGGAACGATTTTAAAATCGGCTCGTTCATTGGAATTTAAAACTCCAGAAGGAAGAAAAAAAGCACATGAAAATCTTGTAAAAGCAGGAATCGATGCTTTGGTAGTAATAGGTGGTGACGGAAGTTTTACCGGAGGCTTATTATTTAACTCAGAATATAATTTCCCAGTAATGGGAATCCCAGGAACTATAGATAATGATATTTTTGGTACGAGTCATACTTTAGGGTATGATACGGCACTAAATACTGTTGTAGATTGTATCGATAAAATACGTGATACTGCGAGTTCTCATAACCGTTTATTCTTTGTAGAGGTAATGGGTAGAGATGCAGGACATATTGCTCTTAATGCAGGAATCGGAGCTGGAGCAGAAGAAATTCTTATTCCAGAAGAAGATTTAGGATTAGATCGATTGTTAGAATCACTTCAAAAAAGTAAAGCTTCAGGAAAATCATCAAGTATTGTTGTTATTGCCGAAGGAGATAAAATCGGTAAAAACGTATTTGAATTAAAAGATTACGTAGAAGCAAATTTACCAGAATATGATGTAAGAGTTTCTGTTCTGGGGCATATGCAACGTGGAGGTTCGCCTTCGTGTTTTGATCGTGTTCTCGCAAGTAGATTAGGTGTAAAAGCTGTAGAATCTTTACTTGAAGGGAAATCAAATTATATGGTTGGTTTACAAAGTGACAAAGTGACTTTAACGCCTTTAGAACAAGCAATTAAAGGGAAATCTGAAATAGATAGAGAATTGCTACGCGTTTCTGAGATCATGTCAACATAAAAATATAGAATAAAAAAAATTGAAGTTTATTGTGAGGAAATTAGACTTTGAAAATAAGTAGAATAACAAAAAATAAATAAAAATTTAGTAAAATGTCAAAAGTAAAATTAGGAATAAACGGATTTGGAAGAATTGGAAGAATTGTTTTCAGAGAATCTTTCAATAGAGATAATGTAGAAGTTGTAGCAATTAACGATTTATTAGATATTGATCACTTAGCTTATTTATTAAAATATGATTCAGTACACGGTCGTTTTGACGGAACTGTAGAAGTAAAAGAAGGAAAACTTTTTGTAAACGGAAGAAACATCCGTATCTCTGCAGAAAGAAATCCTGCTGACTTAAAATGGAATGAAGTAGATGTAGATGTAGTTGCTGAATGTACTGGTATCTTTACAACTATCGAAACTGCAAATGAGCACATTAAAGGTGGTGCTAAAAAAGTAATTATTTCTGCTCCGTCTGCAGATGCTCCAATGTTTGTAATGGGAGTAAATCATGAAACTGCAAAAGCTTCTGATTTAGTAGTTTCTAATGCATCTTGTACTACAAACTGTTTAGCTCCATTAGCTAAAGTAATTCACGATAATTTCGAAATTGTTGAAGGTTTAATGACAACTGTTCACGCAACAACTTCAACTCAAATGACTGCTGATGGTCCTTCTAGAAAAGACTGGAGAGGTGGACGTGCTGCTAGCATCAACATCATTCCTTCTTCTACTGGAGCTGCTAAAGCTGTTGGAAAAGTAATTCCTGCTTTAAATGGAAAATTAACTGGAATGTCTTTCCGTGTTCCTACTGCTGACGTTTCTGTAGTAGACTTAACTGTAAAAGTAGCTAAAGAAACTTCTTATGAAGAAATTATGGCTGTTTTAAAGAAAGCTTCTGAAACTACAATGAAAGGTATTTTAGGATATACTGAAGATGCTGTTGTATCTCAAGATTTCATTTCTGATAAAAGAACTTCAATCATTGATGCTGGTGCAGGAATTGGTTTAAACTCAACTTTCTTCAAATTAGTATCTTGGTATGATAATGAGTACGGATACTCTAGCAAATTAATTGATTTATCTGTGCATATCGCAGGTCTTAAATAATTTTATATACATTTCAAAATCCCGTTATTGAATAGATAGCGGGATTTTTATTATTTTGTTTGACTCTCCAATAATGTAAATAATTACACTTAATATTGTATGATGAAAAACTAAACCGAAAACTAAATAAAATAAAATGAAATTAATAGTTGATAGTGGATCTACTAAAGCAGATTGGATAGCAATTGATGATAATGGTAAGATATTATTCACAACACAAACCTTAGGATTAAATCCTGAAATTCTTAATGGAGATGAAATCGTAAGCCGATTAAATGATCGTTTTGATATTTTACAGAATAAAAATACAGCCACACATTTGTTCTTTTATGGAGCAGGTTGTGGAACAGATAGAATGAAAATCTCTCTATCACAAATTTTTCAAGAATATTTCGTTAATGCAATCGTAGATGTTCACGAAGATACTTATGCAGCAGTATATGCTACAACTCCTAGAGGAGAAAAAGCAATTGTTAGTATTTTAGGAACAGGATCTAACTGTAGTTATTTTGATGGTAAGCAATTATACCAAAAAGTACAATCATTAGGTTATATCGCAATGGACGATTGTAGTGGTAACGTTTTTGGAAAAGAATTAATTAGAAAATATTACTTTAATAAAATGCCTCAGGATTTGGCAGTTGAATTTGCAAAAGAATACAACATGGATCCGGATTTTATTAAAAACAAATTATATAAAGAGCCAAATCCAAATGCTTATTTGGCTACTTTTGCAAAGTTCTTAATCAAACATAAAGATTCAGAGTTTTGTAGAAAAATCATCTTCAAGGGGATGAAATCATTTGTTAAGAATTACATCAAACAATTTGATAATTGTAAAGAAGTGCCAGTTCACTTTGTAGGTTCTATCGCTTATTACTTGAAAGATGAGTTACAAGAAACTTTTGATAAATATGAATTGCAATTAGGTAATGTTTTGAGACGTCCAATTGATGGACTTATTGCATATCATATTTCTAATAAATAAGATACATGAAAAGTATGGAGATTGCTATTATTGCTCACGATGGAAAGAAGGCAGACATGGTTCAGTTTTTGAATAAAAATAAAGCACTCTTACTTCAGGAAAATATTAAACTTATCGCTACCGGAACTACAGGAAGTAAGGCTGTGAACGCAGGTTTTAAAGTCAGAAGAATGTTATCTGGTCCTATGGGAGGTGATGCTCAAATTGCTGCAAGAGTAGCTGAGGGTAAAACACAAATGGTTTTCTTTTTTAAGGATCCGCTTGCAAGTCACGCACATGAAGTCGATATTAATATGCTAATCCGAGTTTGCGATGTACATAATGTGCCATTGGCAACAAATGAAGCTTCGGCACAATTATTATTAAATGCCATCGCATTGCAATTATAGAAATCAAAATAGTATAATTATATATGAACCGTTTCAGTTATTTGAGACGGTTTTTTTATGACTTGTTTTGTTTGTAATTACTTGATATTTATTGATTTATGCTTTGTATTGTCTTTTTGTGTAAATTTGATACTAAATTTAGTGTTAATTCATGAAAAAGAACATAGTAGTTGCGATTATTGCTCATGATAACAAGAAAGCAGACATGGTTCAGTTTTTAGATAAAAACAGAATCATTTTGCAACAAGAAAGAATGAAGCTTATAGCAACAGGGGTATTAGGGAAAAATGTTGAGAAATCAGGTTTTAAAGTAATCAAAATGCTTCCTGGTCCTATGGGAGGTGATGCTCAAATTGCTGCAAGAGTAGCTGAGGGTAAAATTCAGATAGTTCTTTTTTTGAAAGACCCGCTAGCGAGTCATGCACATGGAGTAGATATTAATATGCTAATGCGGGTGTGTGATGTTCATAATGTACCGTTGGCTACAAATGTAGCCTCGGCACAATTACTACTTGATGCTATCGTATTGCAATTATAGAAATCTCTACATTTACATTTTTAGGTAAGCAAGCTACTTGTACAGTTTCGCGTGCAGGTGCCGTTTTCTCGTCAAAATAAGCGCCGTAAACACCGTTTATCGCTGCAAAATTATTCATGTCCATAATAAAAATTGTTGCTTTTACTATGTGTTCAAATGTCATATCGGCAGCTTTTAAAATAGCAGCTATATTCTCCATTACTTGTTTTGTTTCATCAAGAATGTTATCAGTAACTAATTCTCCAGTTTGAGGATTAATAGCAATTTGTCCAGATGCATAAAGTGTATCGTTTTTTAAAACAGCTTGGTTATATGGTCCGATAGGAGCTGGTGCATTTTCGGTAAAAATGATTTTTTTCATGATTATCTCAATTTAAATTAAATGTGTTTTTGTCTGTAACAAGATAAATCTATCTGTTAATAGTACTTCTTTTGTTCCATTTGATGTCGCTAAGAACTCCAGATTTTATTCCTATAAAGAAGTTCCAGTTAGAATTAGTACCTAACGGAGTCCAGTTAAAATCCATTCTCCAGCTTAATAAATCTCTTTCAAAACGTAGTTGAGTAAAAGTAACCCCTTTTTGTACAAAATCATATCCTGTAGAGATACCACCTTTCCATTTAGGAGTAATATCCATATTGGCAGAAATCATTATAGAGTTTCCGATAATCTTGTTTTCTCTGGCATTATTTCCATAAGTTAGGGAGTAGGCAAGTGTCATATCCCAAGGAAGTTTTGCATTAAAGAATTCAGTTATTGCATTATCATCTTCTTCAGATCCATCAAACTGACTTTTACGTTGGTCATTTAAGTCTGTATTTGTTCCAAACAAATCATCTTCACGACCACCATTTCTCTCGCTTTGTTTGTTTTCGTCTTTTTTCTTTTTATCCTTGTTTTTATTCGAGATAGAATAGTTCAACGTCATATTAGCGCTGGTCATTCGGAATAAACTTCCGCCGTTATCAATGTTGAATTTGTTTATTTGTCTACCAGAGTTGTCAATCGCATATGGATTTAATGTAGCTCCAAAATTGACATTCATCTTGTCTTGTAAAAGTTGTGTTCCTCCACTAACTCTAACAGGTTGCCATGCAAATGAGTTAATTCCGTCAGCATTAAAATTATAACTCGTAGAAAAATTTAAGTTATTAAGTAACATTACTTTTTTAGGTTCTGTTTTTGTGCTGTCTCTGTCTGTAACTTTAGCTTCAAAAGTATTGCTTAAATCAAATCCTACAATGTTTGAGTTAGAATTACCTGGAGCACCAAAAATACCTCCTTCAAAACGGCTATACTCTTTAATAATAGTTCCAGATGCATCACTTGCATAAGTATCGTAATATTTATCAAAACTTGGCGTGTATCCGTAAGAAACAGATGGACGCATTACGTGGCGTATTGATTTTATTTTTTTATCGGCTCCAAAATTAAATGTACCATATATAGTAGTACCAAGACTAGAGCTAAAAGAGTACGTTCTATAAGCGTCAAAACCATTTACAACTTTATCCACCACTTTACTTTGGTCGCTATCGTAATATCTTTGGATGGTTTTAGTTTGCCATACTTCTTGGTAATTTGCGGTTGTACTGGCACTAAAATATTTGAATATTTTAAAGTTGGTACTAATAGGGATGTTGTGTTTTGCTCCAATTTTGGCATCATCAAACATTTGAGGTTTAAAAAATAGAGAATCGGTTGTAACGATACTATTTTTCCCGCTCAAGTTGTATTGAAAGTTAATGTTTTTGATAAAACCTTTTTTAACACCGTTTTTACCTACAAAAGGATATATCCTGTCTACACTAGCTTCTACCGTTGGTAAAGTCATATTAATAACTTCGGTTTGTGTATTTTGAGAGTGTGTAGCGGTTATCGAAGTACGTATTTGTGGTAACGTATTAAAGTTTTTGCTATAAGAAACAGATGAACTTAATGTGTTGTTTAAGCTCGATCCGATGTTAGCCTGATTGATAGATTGTTTAAAGTATTTACTACTACCCATATTCACCGATGCAGAGAAACTCGAGTTAGGACTCGCTTTTGTGTCTTTAGAGTGTGACCATTGAATGTTGTAAATATTCTGTTTAGAGTAATCAGGATATCCTCTTTCGCTAGATATCAGGTTTTCAAAACGTACATTTATGTTACCTCTATATTTATATCTTTTTGCATAAGCAGACTCAAATCGCATGGCGTAACTTCCGTTAGTATAATAATCCCCCAGAACTGTTAAGTCATAATTATCGCTTAAAGCAAAATAATAACCTCCATTTTGTAAAGAGAATCCTCTGGTATTAGAGTCATTGTAGCTAGGTAAAATTAAACCTGAGACACTTTTTTCGTTTGTCATTGGAAAATAAGCAAATGGTAAAGCGATAGGAGTAGGTACATCGGCAATTACCATATTGGTTAAACCAGTAATTACTTTTTTTCCAGGAATAAATTTAACTTTACTCGTCTGGAAATAATATTCGGGATTATCTACATCTTTTGCAGTAGTAAATCGAGCTCCTCTTAAGAAATAAACAGAGTCATTTTCTTTTTTTGTAATACTAGCTTTTATTCTAAACTCTCCTTGTTCAGATCTTGAATTCCAAATTAAAGCTTTTTGAGTTTTGAAGTTAAACCGTATAGAATCGGGTTCTACGGCACTTGCTCCTTGTTTAAAATTTGGATATTGTGTATAAACACCTGCAGAATCTTTAAGACGACCTGCATAGACTTCATTTTTTTCGTAATCTAAAACAATGATACCAGATTTTAGTTCAACATCCTGATAATATAATTCTGCTTCATTATATAAGGTGATAAGCTTACGCTTTTGATCAATCTTTGCATAATCTTTGGCTTTGTATTTTACTTTGCCATCCAAAAAAGCTTTTTTTGGTTTTATGCTATCTACCTTTATGGTGTCGACAGTTGCAGTTTTGATGCTATCTGGCTGTTTACTAGCGCTTGCAGCTTTCTTTTTTTTGTTTGTTTCTTGAGAATATAGATTACCGCATCCTAGCGTTAGGAAAAATGATAATAAAACGATATTAAATAAGTTTGTATGCAAAGGTTTAAATACTATTTTTGTAAAAATATGGCTTGTTTTTTGACATGTCAAACTTACATATAATTTTTTGTCAAAAATAATCAATTGAAAAAATTATAACAGTTGTGTTTTATTAAAATTAACTTTTAAATTTATGAATATATTTAGCAAAATTAGGGTAATATTTAGTTTATTTCTAACTATAATATCGTTTTCTGCTTATAGCCAGTCCAATGTGTTTAAAGTGACTTTGGATGCAGGTCATGGAGATCACGATTTTGGAGCCGTTTATAGCGGAAGGATTGAAAAAAATATTGCTTTGGCTATTGTTTTAAAAGTAGGTAAATTACTAGAATCTTATCCGAATGTTGATGTTATTTATACTCGAAAAACGGATGTTTTTATAGATTTGGTCGAAAGAGCCAACATTGCCAATAGAGCTAACTCTAATATTTTTGTGTCTATACACTGTAATGCAAACAAAAATACTGCTGCATTTGGTACAGAAACCTATGTTATGGGTATGAATAAAATTGCTTCGAATCTTGAAGCGGCAAAAAAAGAGAACTCTGTTATTACTTTAGAGAAAGATTATAAACGT
The DNA here is from genome assembly GCF_000737695.1 of Flavobacterium hydatis. Classification (GTDB taxonomy): domain Bacteria; phylum Bacteroidota; class Bacteroidia; order Flavobacteriales; family Flavobacteriaceae; genus Flavobacterium; species Flavobacterium hydatis. Next base: position 63,411 of record NZ_JPRM01000009.1, on the reverse strand, counting down.
AAATATGAAGGTTTCGATCCTAATTCGCCAGAATCTATGATTGGAATGACATTAATGCAAGAAGAATATTTAGATTATAGTATTGCATTAGCAAGTAAAATTGAAGAGGGATTTGATGTTCTTGGAAAAAAATTACGTCATGGTGGAGTAAAACAAGCTCCATTTATGGTACTTCATAAAGCATATATGCCAAGAGTTTTGGTAGAAACAGGTTTTATTTCTAATCCGACAGAAGGAGATATTTTAAATTCTGAAGCGGGACAAAATGAATATGCAAAGGCTATTGCCGAAGCTATTATCAGTTATAAAAAAGAATATTTTGGTACAGGTTCTGCTGATGCTGCCGATGAAAAACCATCTACTAAGATGATCGAAAATGCAGTTAAAGATTCTACACCAGTAAGAAATGTAAATACGGCGCCAGCTCAAAAAACTACTGTAAAACCTAATTTAACAGGTTCTATATATAAGGTACAACTTTTGGCAAGTATAAAAAAGACACCATTGTCTCCAGCAAACTTTAAAGGATTATCTGGGGTTTCTGTAGTATATGAGAATAATGTTTATAAATACACCTACCAACAAACAGCGGATTATAATCAAGCAAAAAAATATTTGCAAGAAGCAAAAGATAAGGGGTTTGACTCTGCTTTTTTGATTGCATTTAAAAATGGAGAAAAAATTAGTATCCAAGACTCGCTTAAATAATAATTACAAGTTCAATATTTTTATATTAAATTTGTACAAACACTTACAATTTTGAAACTAACAAGAGAAATTAAAACGGCTATTTTAGTCATCGCATCAATTTTATTATTTATTTGGGGGTATAGCTTTCTAAAAGGCAAAGACCTCTTTACAAACTACAAGACATTTTATGTTGAATATGATAATGTAGAAGGATTAGCTACATCTGCACCTGTTACCTTAAATGGTTTAGCAATTGGTAAAATTAATGGTATAAAAATTAACGAAGCTACAGGGAAATTATTAGTGGAATTACAGTTAAAAACTGATTTCCCAATCTCTAAATCTAGTGTAGCATCTATATATGAGCCTGGATTTATTGGAGGAAAACAAATTGCAATCCTACCAGATTTTAATGATAAACAACCTGCAGAAGAAGGACAAATGTTAAAAGGAACTACTAAACTTGGTTTAACAGAAGGTTTAGCAGATAAATTAGCTCCAGTTCAGGATAAAGTAGAGAAGATGCTAGTTAATATAGATAAACTAGTTTCTGGATTAAATAATATCCTAGATCAAAAAGGACAAGAGGATTTAAAAAAGAGTTTAGCAGAATTAAGCCAAACTATGGCTCAATTTCATAAAGCTTCTGCTAGTGTAAATTCAATTTTAGATACTAACAAAAACCAAATTAACGGTATTGTTACAAACTTTAATAAAGTTTCTGGGAATTTTTCTAAAATGTCAGACTCTTTAAATAAAGCAGATTTAGGTAAAACGGTTAGAAATTTAAACCAAACATTGGCTAAAGTTGATGGTATAATGAATGGGTTAAATTCAGGTAAAGGTACAATGGGTAAATTATTAAAAGACGAAGCGCTTTATAATAACTTACAAGCAACATCTAAAGAATTAGAGTTGCTATTACAAGATGTGCGTTTGTCGCCAACACGTTATGTAAACGTTTCTCTTTTTGGTAAGAAAAACAAACCATACGTAGCTCCAGTAAACGATTCGATTTCTAAAAAATAAGCTTAAAATATGAGTTATTTAGATAATATTTTATTTGCCATTCTTCTTATCATTGGTTTTGGATTTTTTGCGTCTAGCGTAAAAAAAATCATCCGAAACATAAAACTTGGTGTAGATGTAGACCGTAAAGATAATTCTAAAGCGCGTTGGACAAACATGGCTATGATTGCCCTTGGTCAGTCTAAAATGGTAAAAAGACCAATTGCAGGAGTATTGCATATTGTTGTTTATGTTGGTTTTATTATTATAAATATCGAATTACTCGAAATCATTATTGATGGTTTATTTGGTACACATAGAGTATTTGCTCCATATTTAGGACCTGTATATGACGTACTTATTGGTTCTTTTGAAATATTAGCATTATTAGTTCTAGTTGCGGTATCAGTTTTCTGGATAAGAAGAAATGTTATTCGATTGAAGCGTTTTATTAATCCAGATCTAAATGGATTCCCTAAAAACGATGCAAATTACATCTTGTATTTTGAGGTTGTATTAATGGCTTTATTTTTATTGATGAATGCTTCGGATTTTCATTTGCAAAATGTTCCAGGAGGATTTTCACATTTTCATAAAGCAGGAAGTTTTCCTGTAAGTCAATTTATAGCGCCAATTTTCAACGGAATGTCAAATGAGTTGGTAATGTTACTATCAGAAGCATTTTGGTGGTTACATATTACAGGTATCTTAATTTTTATGAACTACTTGTACTTCTCTAAGCATTTACATATTTTATTGGCTTTCCCAAATACGTATTTTGCTAATTTGAAACCTGAAGGTCAATTTGATAATCTTGAATCGGTTACAAAAGAGGTTAAATTAATGATGGATCCTAATGCTGATCCTTTTGCAGCAGCGCCTCCAGCAGATGAAAATGCTGCACCAGCTAAATTTGGTGCAAGTGATGTTCAGGATTTAAACTGGGTTCAGTTATTAAATGCTTACACTTGTACAGAATGTGGTCGTTGTACTTCGTCTTGTCCTGCAAATCAAACAGGAAAAAAATTGTCTCCTCGTAAGATTATGATGGATACAAGAGATAGGTTACAAGAAGTAGGTAAAAATATAGATGCTAATAAAGGAGTTTTTGTTCCAGATAATAAGTCTTTATTAAATGATTATATCACTCCAGAAGAATTATGGGCTTGTACATCATGTAATGCATGTGTGGAGGAATGTCCTGTAAATATTAGTCCGTTATCGATTATCATGGATATGCGTCGTTACTTGGTTATGGAGCAAAGTGCTGCGCCAATGCCATTAAACGCGATGATGACAAATATTGAGAATAATGGAGCGCCATGGCAATACAATCAGCAAGATAGATTGAACTGGAAAAACGAAAATTAAGATAGTTTAAAGGGTTATTTGTTTATCCATTTAAGCGATTGAATAAAATATTAAAGGTTTTTAGTAAGGTTATAGTAAAGAGTACGATTAACCAAGTAAACGATTAACCGATTTAACAACAAAAGAAGATGTCAGAAAGTTTAGTTGTGCCAACAATGGCAGAAATGCTAGCCCAAGGAAAACAACCAGAAGTTTTATTTTGGGTAGGTTGTGCAGGAAGTTTTGATGATAGAGCAAAGAAAATCACAAAAGCGTTTGTGCGAATATTAAATCGTGCAGATGTCTCTTTTGCAGTTCTTGGTACAGAAGAAAGTTGTACAGGAGATCCTGCAAAACGTGCTGGAAATGAGTTTTTGTTTCAGATGCAAGCTATGATGAACATTGAGGTTCTGAATGCTTATGAAGCAAAAAAAATAGTTACAGCTTGTCCGCATTGTTTTAATACGATAAAAAACGAGTATCCTGAACTTGGCGGAAAATATGAAGTTGTACACCATACAGAATTCTTAAAATCGTTGCTTGATGATGGTCGATTAACCATTGAGGGTGGGCAGTTTAAAGGAAAACGTATTACGTTTCATGATCCTTGTTATTTAGGAAGAGCTAATAAAATATATGAAGCACCAAGAGAGTTAATCGAGAAGCTTGATATTGAGTTGGTCGAAATGAAACGCTCTAAAGCAAACGGATTATGTTGTGGAGCTGGTGGAGCGCAAATGTTTAAAGATGCTGAGCCTGGAAACAAAGAAGTAAACGTATTGCGTACTGAAGATGCTCTGGAAGTAAAACCAGATATTATTGCTGCTGCTTGTCCGTTTTGTAATACGATGCTAACGGATGGTATTAAAAATAAAGAAAAAGAAGCTGAAACTAAAGTAATGGATATTGCCGAGTTAATCGCTAATGCACAGGATTTGTAAACTAAGGTTCTGAGTTGCTTAGATGCTAAGGTTCTAAGTTTTTTACTTGAAACTTCTCAAATCTAAAATCCAATAATTTAAAATAAAATTAAAATGTATATTCCTTTTGAAAATTTACCCGGTGAATCAAGGATTTGGATTTATCAATCCAATAGAAAGTTCTCGGACGAAGAATTTTCTGAAATCGAAACTGCTTTACAAGATTTCCTTGAATCTTGGGCTGCACACGGAACTAGTTTAGAATCATCATATTTGCTTAAATATAACAGATTTATAATTATTGCTGTAAATCAAGATGTACAAGCTGCAACGGGTTGTTCTATCGATTCTTCGGTAGAATTTATCCAAAGTTTGGAGAAAAAATATAATGTAGACTTACTAGATAAGATGAACGTTACGTTTAAACTAGGCGAACATATTGCTCATAAACCATTGATTGATTTTAAGAAAATGGTTAAAGATAAAGCAGTTACTGAGAACACTATTGTTTTTAATAACCTAGTAAATAATATAGAAGAGTTTAATGAATCTTGGGAAGTTCCCGCAGCAGATAGCTGGCATAGTAGATTTTTTTAAATCTGTATTAGAGATAAATCATAAGAGGCATAAAATTTAGATTTTATGCCTTTTTTTTGTCTAAAAGCTATATTTATGTATGAGTTTTATTTGTTGTAGTTGTAAGTAATTGGTGCTGTATACACATTTGTATAAACTTGAATAAATTATATTTGAAATGAGAAATTCTGATAATGATTATCGCTGGTTGAAATATAAAAATGGTAAGTCATATTTTGCTATTGTGAATTTAGATATTGAAAAGAGTGAAATAAAAAATGAAATCATTGAGAATTATTCTGGAATGGGCTACAGTAATCACTCAATAGATGTGGGGAGCGAAGGTATGGAATCTTGGAAAAAAGGATTAATTGCAGGTTTGGAGTTTGCTCTTTCGTTTAGTTCTGATTTTTGGAAAATTGTTATAAATAAAGTGGAAGGTAAGCCAATGACTGATACAAACCCGACAATTATTGGTTATACTGGTATTTTGGCTTTTTTAGAAGCAACAGAAATTGTAATTGATAAGCAATTACTGCAACAATTAGAAGAGTTCGTTTATGATAGTTGGAAAGAGAATAGCGATGAAAGAAAACCAAATTTCAGTATTCGAATTTTTGAATAAAGCTTTTATGAATTTATTGTTTTGTTCATAATATTGGAAACCTTTGTCAAAGTTTTGAACTTTGACAAAGGTTGTTGCGGTGTGATGTATTGTTGTCTAATAACACCTTATATAAACTAAATCTCAGATCTAGCCCCGATGGGAGCGATATCCTTTTTTAGCCTTTTTTTGACTGAAAAAGATATAGTGCACAGCGGGACAGTAGGTTCTTTTGGAAATGAAAACTTCTGCTTCTGAAAATTAGAAACTCTAATGGTTGAATATTATTAACATTCTAAAATTTCAATTGAAGATTAATTTTAAGTACTTTCGTAAGACTAAAATTAATACATGAAAATAGCAATAGTTTGTTATCCTACTTTTGGTGGGAGCGGGGTTGTAGCAACAGAGCTCGGTCTTGAATTAGCAAGACGTGGTCACGAAATTCACTTTATAACTTATAGTCAGCCTGTTAGGTTGGCGCTTTTGAATCCTAATGTACATTATCATGAAGTAAACGTTCCTGAATATCCTTTGTTTCACTATCAGCCGTATGAGTTGGCTTTGTCAAGCAAATTGGTAGATATGGTTAAGTTGTATAAGATTGAGTTGCTTCATGTGCATTATGCTATTCCTCATGCGTATGCGGGCTATATGGCGAAGCAAATGCTTAAAAATGAAGGGATTCATATTCCGATGATTACAACGCTTCACGGAACGGATATTACGTTGGTAGGAAATCATCCGTTTTATAAACCTGCTGTAACTTTTAGTATTAATAAATCAGATTATGTGACTTCGGTTTCTCAGAGTTTGAAAGATGATACATTAAAATTATTTAATATCAAGAATAAGATTAAGGTGATTCCTAATTTTATTGAATTGGATAAGGTTAAGAAAGATCCTGATGCTCCTTGTCATCGTTATGTTATGGCAAAGGAAAACGAACGTATTATTACACATATTAGTAATTTTAGAAAAGTAAAACGTATCCCGGATATTATCAAGATTTTTTATAATATCCAGAAAGAGATTCCAGCAAAATTAATGATGGTAGGTGATGGGCCTGAAAAGGAGAAAGCCGAAAATTTATGTCAGGAATTAGGGATTTATGATAAAGTAATCTTTTTTGGGAATAGTAACGAGATTGATAAAATCTTGTGTTTTACGGATTTATTCTTGTTACCGTCTGAAACGGAAAGTTTTGGTCTGGCTGCGCTTGAAGCAATGTCTTGTGGTGTTCCTGTGATTTCTAGTAACTCGGGTGGTTTGCCTGAGGTAAACTTTGATGGTTATTCGGGTTACTTAAGCGATGTGGGTAAAGTGGAAGAAATGGCTGTAAATGCGCTAAAGATTCTTAAAGATGACGCAACACTGAATGTGTTTAAGGCTAATGCGCTTGAGGTTGCTAAGAAATTTGATATTAAAAACGTATTACCAAAATATGAGGCATTGTATCAAAAAGCAATTAACGATTATAAAGATCATAAAGGAGTACAGTAAAATATTAATTTAAAAGATTAACAATGAAAAAGTTGCTAGTATTGTTTGTTTCTGTTTTTGCTATTTCTTGTGGGGCAACAAAATCTGGAGATAAAAATAGTGCTCTTTATGAGGTATTGACTCAGCAAAGTGATGGTGGTGGAAATATTCATTTTTTTGAAATATTGAGCGAACCTAACGAAATCAAGATGCTTACGAGCGATGAGAGTTTAAAAGGGAAAATAAAAGAAGAGGATGTAAAAAAGGCAAATTATATTGTCTTGAATATGGGAGAGAAAAATACCGGAGGTTATTCTATAGGTGTTGAAAAAGTAGAGGAAACAGATAAGAATATCATCATAACGGTTAAAGAAACTGCTCCTGCTCCTGATAGCATGGTAATGCAAGTAATTACTTATCCTTATGCGGTGGTAAAAATAAATTCGAAAAAGGAAATTATCATTAAATAAAAAAAATCCTGTCATTAACAATGACAGGATTTTTTATAAATACATTTTATTAAAATTGAAATTTGATTCCTAAACCGATATCAAATCCAAAATTATCATCATCGTAATATCCAGAACCTATTTCTGGTCTTGCATCTAACGAAAGTAAGATTGGCACTTCTTTAAATCCGTACTCAATACCTATATCTCCAGCAGCAAATACAAAAGTTCCGCTGTCTCTATATCCATGGTAATCATGATCCCAGCTGCCGATACCACCACCGACACCTGCGTACCAGTTAAAACCTTGATCTATGTTCCATACCCATTGGTATAGACCTACTAATTTAAAAGCATCTACATCGTTGCTATTTCTCCAGCCTAAATCGGCTTCAATTCTATTGTTTTTAGATAATGCTCTTTGGTAAGATATCTCTCCTCCAAATCCGTGGTTATCACCTAAACGTAATCCTAATGCATTTTTAGAAATGTCTTGTGCTTGTGCAGTAAATGCTAATCCTAGCAACATAATAGCTGACAAAATTATTTTTCTCATATAGTAAGTATTTATTTAAACAAAGTTATTGTATAAACAAAATGTTAAAATTATAGAAATTATATTAAATGTTTCATAATTCACATTTTTACTTTGTCAAATTATACTTGATAAAAGTCGTGTTAGGTTTATTTAGGGATAAAACGAGATGCGATTAATTGTCCGCTTAGGCTATCTTCCATTTCAAAGAGATTTTCTTCTTCGGTGAAATTCATCTGGGAGTAATGAAATAATTTCCATCGTTTTTTATGGTATTCTAATGCAGTTAGATTTTCTATCCAATCGCCTGAATTTAGATAAAGTGTTGATCCGTTTTTGTTTTCTTTTTTTTCAATTTTTGGTTCATGAATATGTCCGCAAATTACGTAATCGTATTTTTTTTCGATGGCTAAATCTGTTGCTGTAGTTTCGAAATCGGATATATGTTTGACAGCTTTCTTTACACTAGCTTTTATCTTTTTTGAAAAAGAATAAGGTTCTCTGTCTACTTTTGATAGACACCAGTTTATAAATCTATTGGTTAAAATGAGGTAATCATAACCTATTCCGCCTAGTTTTGCGATCCATTTTGAGTGTTGTACAGAGGCATCGAATACATCTCCGTGAAAAATCCAAGCTTTTTTATTATCTAATTCGAGAATTAATTTATCGACTAAGGCAAAACTTCCCATAGTCATTTCGCTGAATTTTCTTAGGATTTCATCGTGATTACCTGTTACATAATACACTTTAGTTCCTTTGGAAGCAAAGCCAATAATTTTCTGAATTACCTTTAAATGAGATTTCGGAAAGTAAGATCTCCTAAATTGCCATGCATCAATTATGTCGCCATTTAATACTAAAATTTTTGGTTTAATGCTTGATAAGTAGTTGCTTAGCTCTTTGGCATGGCTTCCGTAAGTTCCTAAATGAACATCTGATATTACTACAACTTCAACATTTCTTTTTTTCAATTGTTTTTGATTTGGTGTTTAACAAATTTAAAGAATCTGCTGATGATTTGTTTTTAATAAATAGTTATCAATTGTTCTTCAATTTTAAGAAATCGTGACGATAATGCAAGTTAACCTTTAGATAATAATACCAATTTAAAATTTTTTAATTTAATTCATAAAACTTACATTTGCTCAAAACTAATTACAATGGCGGGAAATAGCTACGGAACACTATTTAAAATTACAACATTTGGAGAGTCACATGGGGAAGCTTTAGGCGGAATTATTGATGGTTGTCCATCGGGAATAACACTAGATCTTGAAGCGATTCAGTTTGAAATGTCTAGAAGAAAACCTGGGCAGTCTGCAATAGTAACCCAACGGAAGGAACCAGATGATGTACAATTTTTATCTGGAGTTTTTGAAGGAAAAACCACTGGTACTCCAATTGGTTTTATTATTCCGAACACAAATCAAAAGTCAGATGATTATTCGCATATAAAAGATAATTACAGACCTAGTCATGCTGATTATGTTTATGACAAAAAATATGGTTTTCGCGATTACCGTGGGGGAGGTCGTAGCTCTGCCCGCGAAACTGCCAGTAGAGTTGTTGCTGGTGCAATTGCAAAACAAATGTTACCTACTATTAAAATCAATGCCTACGTTTCGTCTGTAGGTCCAATTCATTTAAATACGCCGTATCAGGAATTAGATTTCTCTAAAACAGAAAGCAACCCAGTTCGTTGTCCAGATGAAGCTGCAGCTGAAACTATGGAAGAATATATTAGGGATATAAGAAAACAAGGCGATACTGTAGGCGGTGTTGTATCTTGTGTGATTCAAAACGTGCCTGTAGGTTTAGGAGAGCCTGTTTTTGATAAATTACATGCCGAATTAGGAAAAGCAATGCTTTCTATCAATGCTGTAAAAGGTTTTGAATATGGTAGTGGTTTTTCTGGTTCTGAAATGAAAGGTAGCGAACATAACGATTTATATAATCCTGACGGAACTACTAAAACTAATCTTTCTGGAGGTATCCAAGGTGGAATTAGTAACGGAATGGATATTTATTTTAGAGTTGCTTTTAAACCTGTTGCAACAATTATGCAAACTCAGGATTCATTGGATAACAAAGGAAATATTACACCTATGACTGGTAAAGGACGCCATGATCCATGTGTGGTTCCTCGTGCTGTACCAATTGTAGAAGCTATGGCTGCAATTGTTCTTGCAGATTTCCATTTGATAAATAAAACATATTAGAGAGATACGTAAGACATGCGAGCGTCTTATATTTAATTAATAATACAAAAAACACTTGATGAACAATAATACAGAAATCAAAAAAAAATCTTTTTTCAGAGGCTTAACGGGGCAAATTCTTATTGCAATGTTTCTTGGCGCGACATTAGGTATTATATTACATAATTATATTTCGCATGATGCGGCAGTAGAGTTTAGTAATAAAATAAAGATGCTGGCGACTATTTTTATTCGTTTGGTTCAGATGATTATTTCGCCTTTAGTATTTACTACTTTGGTTGTAGGTATTGCTAAACTGGGAGATATAAAAACAGTAGGAAGAATTGGAGGAAAAGCATTAGCTTGGTTTTTTACCGCTTCTTTTATATCGTTACTAATTGGTTTATTCTATATAAATATTTTGCAACCAGGAGTAGGTTTAAAATTAGACCACGTAGATATGTCGGCTGCAAGTGAGGTAACGGCTAAAACACAATCATTATCTTTTGAGAATTTTATTGCACATATTGTTCCTAAAAGTATTTTTGAAGCAATGGCTACCAATGAAATTTTGCAAATTGTAATATTTTCAATTTTCTTCGGATTAGCGGCAGCTTCATTAGGAACGAGTGTAAAACCTGTTATTAATGCGCTGGATAAAATGTCGCATATCGTTCTTAAAATGGTAAACTATGTAATGAACTTTGCTCCAATTGGAGTTTTCGGAGCCATTGCAGGAGTGTTTGCAGTAAGAGATGCTGAGGAATTGTTGATTACGTATTTTAAATTCTTTGGATCATTCTTAATTGGTATAAGTACTTTATGGGTAGTTCTAATTGTAGTAGGTTATATTTTCCTTAAAGGAAGAATGACTGAATTATTAAGACGTATTACTGGTCCTGTAGCGATTGCTTTTGGTACAACAAGTAGTGAGGCTGTTTTTCCTAAATTAACAGAAGAGCTGGAAGAATTTGGAGTAAAAGATAAAATAGTTTCATTTATGTTGCCTTTAGGTTATTCTTTTAACCTTGATGGTAGTATGATGTACATGACTTTTGCTAGTATATTTATTGCTCAATTCTACGGAGTACATTTAGATATAGGAACTCAAATGGTTATGCTTTTGGTTTTAATGTTAACCAGTAAAGGTATTGCAGGTGTACCAAGAGCTAGTTTAGTTGTTGTTGCTGCAACATGTGGTATGTTTGACATTCCTATAGAAGGTATTGCTATAATTTTGCCAATTGACCATTTTTGCGATATGTTCCGTAGTGCTACAAACGTATTAGGTAATGCACTTGCTACATCGGTAGTAGGAAAATGGGAAGATGGAAAAGAGATGAATTTTGATGCAGTAGATTCTAATAATTAAGGGCAGAAATCTTAATAACGAGATAGTTAAAAAAGAGTACTATTTGCAAGAGTAATTTGTATTCTTTTTTATTCAAAATATATTATAAGGAGTTGTATTTTATTTATAAAATACAACTCCTTTTTTATTTTTAAATGTATATTTGATAAAACTATAGTTAATTTATGTTTAAGATTCGGATTGTTTTATCGTTATTTTTGCTGATTTGTTTTGTAAAGCCTGTAATTGCTAAGACAGATTTACCAACAGAACAAGATATCACAAGAACAGCAGATAAAGCGCTTAAATATTTGAAAGAATCTGATTTTGAAAAATCATTAATCGTTTCCAGAATAGTTTTACAACAAGCATTAATAGCTAAAAACAATAACCTAATAGCTGTTTCATACAATATCATTGCTGCAAATTACAATGAGTTTTCGGAATTTGACAAAGCAATATTCTACTATAAAAAGGCATTATCCTTCGCCAATAAAACAACTAACAATATTTTAAAAAACAGAATTAATAATAACTTAGGCAATATGTATTGTTTTGAGAAAAAGCAATATGAAAAAGGAATCGAGTATTATAAAAAATCACTCGATTACAGTAAGAAAGAAAATGATACTGATCTTGTTTATTTGATTAATTTAAATATTACCTGGGCTTATTTTGATATTGGAGAGTTTTCATTGGCATTGCCTTATTTTAAATATATAAATGAGCATCATGAGGATCATCCTAGCGAATCTACAATTGTAGCCTTTAATTTGCTTAACGGAATGTATTATTCTCATATCGGAGATAACGATAAAGCTTCGGCATATTTTATTCAGGCAATTAAGGAAGGTCAAGCGGGAACTGAAAAATCTGATTTATTGAATTCTTATCTTGAATATTCTAAGTTCTTGAATAAAATAGGTGATTATAAGCAAGCTTATCAAAATATTATTAAGCACAATTCGGTTAAGGAAATTCTTTATAATGAACGTAAATTAAAAAGTGCAGAAAAGGCAGGTTTTAATCTGGAACTGGATGAGTATAAAAGGCAGATTGGAAAAATTGAAATTGAAAAAGGGGTTCAATATCAGGATTTAAGAAAGTCTAGGATTATTGTTTTACTATTTGTTTTAACCTCTTGTATTTTTCTTATTCTGATAGTTACGTTATACAAAAACGTTGTTTTTAAAAAGAGAACGAATGCGCAGTTATTGTTTACAAATGAGGAATTAATAAAAGCCAAAGAGCAGGCAGAAGAGGCTTCGGTACTTAAAACTCAATTTATATCTACCATTAGTCATGAATTACGAACGCCACTTTATGGCGTTGTGGGTATAACTAATATGTTGCTAGAGGAACATAAAGAGCTTGCAAGAAGTCAGCATTTAAGCTCTCTAAAATTCTCGGCTAGATATTTATTATCCTTGGTTAATGATATTCTGCAAATCAACAAAATTGAAGAAAATAAAGTTGTTCTCGAGAGTTTAACTTTTAATATATCTGATGAGATTAATATGATAAAGAACTCTTTGTCTTTTTTATCTCAAAAAAACAACAATTATATTACGGTAATTATCGATTCGGATATTCCTGAATATTTAATTGGTGATAAGTTAAGACTTGCTCAAATATTAATGAATTTGGTTAGTAATGCTTTAAAATTTACTAAAAGAGGCGAAGTATTTATTATTGCAAATTTGGTTAAAGTTGCTGGTAAGGAACATTATATTGAGTTTCAGGTAAAAGATACCGGAATGGGAATTGCCGTTCCTGATCAGGATAAGATTTTCGAGAAGTTTGTTCAGGTTGGTCGCAACGAACAAGATTATCAGGGAACAGGTTTAGGATTAACTATTGTAAAACGATTATTAGGATTGTTTGGTAGTTCGATTTCATTAGAAAGTAATGTTGGGGAAGGAACTACATTTACGTTTACTATAGCTTTTGAGTATGATCCTGAGAAAACCAAAAGCATAATTAATGAAATTCAGGTTGATTTAACTTCTAATCAGGTGTTCAGGGTTTTGGTTGTTGAGGATAACCGAATTAACCAGCTTGTTACCAAAAAAATTATCGAAAAAAACAATTATAGTTGTACTGTTGTAGATGATGGGTTTGCTGCTTTAGAAATATTGGATACGGAATCTTTTGATGTGGTTTTAATGGATATTAACATGCCAATGATGAATGGATTCGAAACAACTAGAAAAATACGCTTAAAAGGCATAAAAACGCCTATTGTGGCATTAACTGCTTTTGATAAGGATGAAATTACGGATGAAGCGATTTCTGCCGGAATAAATGATATTATAATTAAGCCTTTTGAATCGGTAAAATTATTCAAAATTATAAATTGCCTTATTGTAGAAACAGAAAACGTTGGCGCTATGCCAACGTTTGAATCTAGATTGATTTAAAACTCGAATTTCATGAACGAATTGATAAAATTCGAGTTTAGCTTTTATGTTTACGTGATAGGATTAGTACCAACGTTTTTTGTTTTGTTTGGATGCGTTTGATTTTCTCGATTTATGTGCTCCGCCACTTCTGTTTGAGTTTTTAGGCTTTGCTGTCGCTGCTGCTTCAGGACTTCCTGCATGCCATTGGTACGGATGATCGCTTACGGTTTTTACATCAACTTTTATTAGTTTTTGTATATCTTTCCAATATCCGTGTTCGTCTTTACTACAAAAAGAAATTGCAATTCCGCCATTTCCTGCACGCCCCGTTCTACCAATTCGGTGTACGTAAGTTTCAGGAATATTTGGTAAGTCGAAATTAATTACGAATGGTAATTGGTCAATGTCAATACCACGTGCAGCAATATCTGTAGCTACAAGTACTCCAACTTCTTTGTTTTTAAAAGCATCAAGAACACGTTGTCTTGCATTTTGAGATTTATCACCGTGAATTGCTTCGGCAGCGATATTGTTTTTTCTAAGTGCTTTTACAACATTATCGGCTCCATGTTTTGTTCTCGAGAAAACCAAAACATTCGATAAGTCTTCATTTTTTATCAAATGATATAAAAGATTTCTTTTTTCTGTTTTTTCAACAAAATAAACACGTTGTTCTACGTTTTCGGCTGTAGATGATACTGGCGAAACTTCTACTTTTGCTGGATCTTTTAAGAACATTTCGGCTAGTTCACGAATTGCAATTGGCATTGTAGCCGAGAATAACAAGGTTTGTCTGTTTTTTGGAGCAAGTTTTACAATCTTTTTTACATCGTTTATAAAACCCATATCAAGCATTTGATCTGCTTCATCTAGTACTAAAACATGTAAATGATCTAAATCTATAAATCCTTGTTTTTGTAAATCAAGTAATCTTCCTGGTGTTGCCACAAGAATGTCTACTCCGTTTTTAAGCGTATCTACTTGCGGATTTTGTGATACTCCCCCAAATATTGTAAGTTGAGTTAGGTTGGTGTATTTTGCATAAGTTTCAAAACTTTGCCCAATTTGCACCGCTAATTCTCTTGTTGGTGTAACTATAAGTGCACGGATTTGTTTGGCTTTTTTAGATGAACCTACAATTCTGTGTAATTGATGTATAATAGGAATAGCAAATGCTGCAGTTTTTCCAGTACCTGTTTGGGCACACCCAATTAAATCTCTACCTGCTAATACAATCGGAATAGATTGCTCTTGGATAGGAGTAGGGTTTGTGTAGCCTTCTTCAAATACGGCTTTTTGTATACTTTTAGAAAGTGATAAGTCTTCGAATAACATATTTTCGGTATTAGGAATTTAGTTTTAATTACTAAAATTCTGTGCAAAGATAGGTTTATTCGCTTAATCGTTTATTTGAATATGCGTTTATTTAGTTATTGAGCTTTTTATTTCGATTTTTTCAAAGTTCGCTTTTATGAAATCTGTAACTAAATAACCAATTAATTTTCCGATTAAATGATTGTTTTTTTCTTCGCCTAAATCTGGAGCACCTTCACAAATATGTAAATAAGCAGCATTTTTATGTTGACCAAAATAAGATACAAACTGGCGCAGTTCTTCAATAGAAAACCCGCTTAAAGTCATGGCGCTACTTGCAATATTAGGAATAGCATCCAAATCGATTTCGATCCCGAAGATATCAGTTTTTACAAAATCTAAAGAAAATTGCATTTCGGCATTAAAATCCTTTTCTTTTCTAATTTTTACACTGTCATAAGTATTGTAGCGAACTCGATCTTCAATTTTTTTGATAATATCGAGTACACTTTTAGAGGTGTAATTTTCGTGTAAACCAAATATGAAGTATTTTTTTAAGAAGCCTTCTTCGTAAGCGTAAGAAAAACCATTTCCGCTATGTCTCCCTTCCAGAATTCGGAAATCTGAATGCGCATCAAAGTTAACTGCATTTATAGGTTTTCCTTTTGCAAGAGCCGTTCCTTTTATATTTCCATAGGCATTATTGTGACCTCCGCCTATGATAATTGGGATTTTTCCTGCTTTGATAACGTTAAATATAATGTGAGAAACTTCTTTGTCTACACGTTCTACCAATTGGCTAAGTTTTGATCGGTCATCGATGTCGTTAAAGTCAAGATGTTCTACTTCCTTCATCTCTTTTTGCACATCAATTTGCCCTAAAACTATAATATGATTTCCTTTACAAAAACGATTGTGCTGGATGTTTGCAATACTCTTTATGGCACTATCCCAAGCAGATGCAGCCCCGGGTCTTCCGTAGTTGGCGCGTATTCCGATGTCTTCTGGAATTCCTAAAAGGACATACTTTGCTTCGCAATTTTTAAGAAATTCAATTGTGTCAGCTCCTTTTGGGACTATTATCATTTTTTCGCCAAATTTTATTTCGCCACTTCTGTGATTTGTAACTTTGGCTAAGTCGTTAATAGTAAAAGGGATTAGTTTTTCCATAAAAAAAAATATATTTTCCAAAAATAATATATTTGTAGCAACTTACGTTATTAGCTTATATTAATTATTAAATTTGTTTACAAAAATTATTTAAATATGGAAAATCAAAAGAACAACAACTCAAGTCTAAAAGCTGTAATAGCTGTTTTAGCAATTTTATTAGTAGGTAGTTTAGTATATATATTTAAAATGACATCTGATACTGATGCTGTAAAAACTGAACTTACTACTACATTAACAGAAAAAGAGTCTGTAATGAAAGATTTACAGGAATTAAAAGCAACTTATGATGCTGCAATTGCTGAAAATACATCTATGTCTGATGAGTTAATTCAGGAAAGAGACAAAGTAGTTACTTTAATGGATGATTTGAATAAATCTAAAGGAGATGTATCTAAATTCAGATCTCAAGTTCAGGCTATGCAAGGTAAAATGAAAGTTTTAGTTGCAGAAAACGATGAGTTGAAAAAACAAAATGGAGTGTTAACAGTACAACGTGATAGTACAATTGTTGTTTTAGGAGAGTCTAAAAAATTCAATGAAGTATTAGTAGGTCAAAACGAAGAATTGGCTAAAACTGTTGAAAAAGGATCGAAATTATCTATTCTTAATACAAAAACTGCAGCTTACAAATTAAGAAGCTCAGGAAAACAAATTGAAACTGATAAAGCTAGTAGAGCTGACGTGTTAAAAATTAGTTTTACAATCGCTGAAAATCAAATTGCTAAATCTGGAGATAAAACGTATTATGTACAAGTTATCGATAGTAAAAACAATGTTTTAGGTGATAAGAAAACAGAATCTTTTGGTGATAAAAGCTTAACTTATAGCTTCCTTACTAAAGTTCAGTATGAAAACAAAACAGTTAATGTTTCTGAAGATTTACCAGGTAAAAACTTCGAAAAAGGAACTTACTTTATCAATGTTTTTGATAATGACGAGTTGGTTTCTAAAACAAGCTTTACTTTAAGATAAAAAAATACTTGATATATTAAAAGGGCAGTAAAACTTAGTTTTACTGCCCTTTTTTTTATTGGTTTATATAGCTTTATTTTTATCAATCAAACAACTTTGATTATTCAAAGATTGTTCCTTCTACAAAAACACTTTCTATTAAATTAGTACCAAAAGCATAAGGTAATTGATTGTAAGAAGTAATAGGTTTTGTTAGGATGAAATTAGCCTTTTTGCCTACGGTAATACTTCCGTGTGAATCTGAAATTCCCATTGCGTAAGCACCATTTATTGTAGCTGCGTTAATTGCTTCTTCGGGAGTCATTTTCATCTTTATACAAGCTGTTGCAACAACAAAATTCATATTTCCTGATGGAGTAGAGCCAGGGTTGTAATCTGTGGCTAATGCCAATGGTAATCCTGCTTTTATCATTTCTCTTGCTGGTGTATATGGGATACTTAGGAAGTAAGAACATGATGGTAAGGCTACAGGCATCGTTTCGGTGTTTTTTAAGGCCTCAATGTCTTCTGGGTTCATTATTTCGAGATGATCCACAGAAAGGGCTTTATATTTAACGCTCGCTTGTATACCGCCTATAGAATTAAACTGGTTGACATGGATTTTAGGGGTTAATCCGTTTTGGATACCTGCTTCCATAATTTGTTCTGTTTCCTCGACAGAGAAATAACCTGTTTCGCAAAATACATCTACGTAATCGGCTAGTTTGTTTTTGGCAATTTCAGGAAGCATTTTTTGGATGATTTCATCGATATATCCTTTTTTATTCTCTTTAAATTCTAAAGGGAATGCATGTGCACCAAGAAAAGTTGCTTTTATAGTTACTGGATAGTTTTCGGCAAGCTTTTTTATAACTTTTAGCATTTTTAGCTCACCATCTACAGTAAGTCCGTAGCCTGATTTTATCTCGACAGCTCCAGTTCCTAAGCGTATCACTTCTTCAAGTCTGGCTTTAGACTGGTTGTATATTTCATCTTCGGAGGTTTCGTTAAGTTTTTTTGCAGAATTTAGAATTCCGCCACCACGATTAGCGATTTCCTCGTAAGAGAGTCCGTTAATTCTATCTACAAATTCTTGTTCTCTGTTGCCAGCATATACAATGTGTGTATGGCTGTCGCACCATGAAGGAAGAATCATTTTTCCTGTTGCATCAATAGTCGAATCGGCTTTTATTTCTGGAATGTTTTCCATTGCGCCAAATCCTGCTATTAGATTGTCTTTTATAACTAAATAGGCATTTTTTATGGTTGGAAGTATTGCCATTTCGGCTCCAGAAACTTTAGAAATTGGAGTTTCCCGAACTTGTATAAGCTCTTTTATATTGATGATTAAGGTTGTCATTATCTATTTTGTGTATTATTCAGAAACTGTGATTTCAAACATTTTGTCCCAGTTTTTTCCTGTTACAAAGATTGTTTTTGTTTTTGGGTTGTAAGCAATTCCGTTTAAAACGTCATCGATTGTTATACTAGGAGCTAGTTGCTTGCGTAATCCAGACATATCAAGGATTCCTTCGACAGCACCAGTTGTTTGGTTTACTACTGCAATTGCATCTTTTTGGAACACATTTACATAGAATTTACCATTGATTAATTCTAATTCGTTTATAGCTTTAATTTTTGAACTTCCTGAATATACATTGATGTAATCAATCATTTTTTGAGTTTCAGGATCCATTTTCCAAATCTTTTCAGTTCCGTCACCTTGATAAATGTATTTTCCGTCATTTGTCATTCCCCAGCCTTCAATTTCTTTGTCGTAAGTGAAAGTTTTTTCAAGTTTTAATGTATTGATGTCATATATAAAACCTGTTCTTTCTTGCCAAGATAATTGGTATAGTTTGTTGTTGATAATTGTGATTCCTTCTCCGAAGTATTTACTATCTAGTGTAATCTCTTTATATACTTTACCTGTTTTATAATCGTATTTTCTAAAGTACGAATCTCCTTTTTGTCCTGTGCTTTCGTAAAGGGTATCTCTAAAGAATTCTAAACCTTCAGTAAATGCTTTTGCATCGTGAGGATATGTATTAACGATTTTATATTTTAATAATTTAGGTTGTACATCCGAAACTAATTCGATTCTAGAAGTTGCTTCAGCATTTTCTCCATCGTAATAAACTAATGCTTTTAGTTTTTGGTAACCTAGTTTTTGATCTTTTAATTCAAAGTTTAATTTATTTAAACCTTTTACTGCACCAACTTTTTTGTCGTTTACAAAGTAGACAATGCTGTCGATTTGCTTCGAATTTGGGTTTGAAATACCCAAAGAAACGGACTGATTTGTTAAAAAATGGGCAGGAAAATTAGAATCATCAAAAGAAAATATAGAATTTTCATCTTTTTTTGTGTCTTTACAACCAATTAGTGTTATTCCTAATAAAATGAAAGTTAGTAAGTTATGTTTTTTCATAGTCTAAAATTTGAAGTAGCCAATATACAATGTTATTTTTATAGGCACAAAGCTCTTGCAAAAATATAAAAAGATTGTATATTTGCATCGGCAAGTCCTACACGATCTGCTCCTGCAGACTCCCCCAGGATGGGAACATAGCAAGGGTAAGTGGTTGAGCGATGCGATGTAGGTCGCTTGCCTTTTTTTAATTTTCCCGATGTATCGGGATTTTTTTTTAGAATTAATTTAAAAGTAGTCTTCCTTCGGGAGGATTTTTTTATTTTTGGACCTTTCATAATGAGTTGGGTTTGGGTATTTGTAGGGATCAATACAAAAACCTGTGGAGAGAAAAAAAATACCACGGAGAACGCAAAGTTTTTAAATATGTTAAGTTTAGTAAAAACATAAAGTTCACAAAGCTTTGTGTGCTTAAATTGTGTAAACACAACTTAAATCTTAGTAAATTCTGCGTAAAATCTTTACGTTCTCTGCGGTGAAAAATAATTAATGAGTATATTTTTTTATGTTTCTCCACAACATTTAGCGTTGATCCATTTGTAGTTTTTACAAGATGTCGGAAACTTTTAACTTTAAATCTTAAACTAAAAATTAATGAGCAAAGTCATTTTAATTACCGGAGGATCTTCTGGGATTGGGAAATCTATTGGAGAATTTTTGCATAACAAAGGATTTGTGGTGTATGGAACTAGCAGAACTCCTGAGAATGTTTTAAATTCTGTATTTCCTTTAATCGCTTTAGATGTTCGTAATGTAGAGTCGATTAAATCTGCTGTTGCAAAAATTATAAAAACTAGCGGTCGTTTAGACGTTGTTATTAATAACGCTGGTGTGGGGATTACTGGTCCTTTGGAAGAAATTCCGACTGAGGAAATCAAGAATAATTTTGAAACTAATTTTTTTGGTCCAATTGAGGTAATGAAAGCTGTTTTGCCACAAATGCGTGAGCAGAAATCGGGTTTGATTATTAATATTACTTCTATTGCTGGTTATATGGGATTGCCTTATCGTAGTGTATATTCGGCTTCGAAAGGAGCTTTGGAGTTAATTACGGAAGCTTTGCGTATGGAGGTGAAGTCTTTTGGAATTAATATTACGAATGTTGCTCCTGGTGATTTTGCTACTAATATTGCTGCAGGACGTTATCATGCTCCTGTAATAAAAGGTTCGGCTTATGAAGCGGTGTACGGACGTACGCTTGAAACTATGAACGAGCATGTAGATGCGGGTGGAAACCCTAATGAAATGGCTGAGGCTATTTATAAAATCATGCTGACTAAGCATCCTAAAGGGCATTATAAAGTTGGCGCTTTTATGCAGAAATTTTCAATTGTTTTGAAACGTATTCTTCCTGATAAAGTTTATGAAAAGATGTTAATGAATCATTATAAGTTGTAATTTTGCAGCGATTTTTCATTTTGCGTGAGGGGGTGAAATGGAAATCCTTTTATTTTTTTTCTTTAGGAAAAATAAAAGATTGTAATGAAAAACCCGACCCTTGTGGTCACGCCCTATTTAGGAACACAATTAAATATAATACATATGAAATTTTTTATTGACACAGCTAATTTAGCTCAAATTAAAGAAGCACAAGCTTTAGGTGTTTTAGACGGAGTTACTACTAACCCATCATTGATGGCTAAAGAAGGAATTACTGGAAAAAACAACATTTTGAAACATTACGTTGATATTTGTAATCTTGTTGAAGGTGATGTTAGTGCCGAAGTTAATGCTTTGGATTACGACGGAATGATTAAAGAAGGTGAAGAATTGGCGGAATTACACGAGCAAATTGTGGTTAAATTGCCAATGACAAAAGAAGGTGTTATGGCTGCGAAATATTTCTCGGATAAAGGAATTAAAACAAACGTAACTTTAGTATTCTCTGCGGGACAAGCTTTATTGGCTGCTAAGGCTGGAGCTACTTATGTTTCTCCATTCATTGGTCGTTTGGATGATGTTTCTACAGATGGTTTAGCGCTTATCGAAGAGATTAGATTGATTTATGATAACTATGGTTATGAAACTGAAATCTTAGCTGCTTCTGTACGTCATACTATGCATATTGTAAATTGTGCAAAAATTGGTGCTGATGTTATGACTGGACCTCTTTCTGCAATTTATGGTTTATTAAAACACCCATTAACAGATATCGGATTGGCACAGTTTGTTGCTGATTTTGAAAAAGGAAATAAATAATTATCCTTAAAATTAATTTTAAATCGCCATGTTTGTCATAAACATGGCGATTTTTTTTATATTTTTATATGTCTCATAATTAATTATCTACATATGAAAAAGCTACTGGTTGTGTTTGTGTTTACAATAATTGGATTGTCGGTTAATGCGCAGGCAAAAATTATAAAAGGACTTAATGATGCGGGCGATGTGGCAACATTTGAGCTGGATTGTTCTAAGAGTTTTCAGGTTCTTGATAAGGGATTGCGCTATACGATTGTACGGCATGAGTTTAAAGGGGAGGAGATGAAAAATAGTTACCGTATTATGTTGGTAATGGATGGTTTTTATACTACGACTCTTAATAGTGTAATGACAATATCGGCAGTACTCGCGGATGGAACTATTCTTAAAACGGAGAAAATTATTGAAGAGGATGGTTATTTTGACGGGGCTTGTACGCTGAAAATGAAAGATCCTAAAAAGCTTTTGAATTTAGACATCAAGCAAATTATAGTACATGCTAATAAAGATGTTGTATATACTATTCCTGAAAAGAATAGGGTGATTTTTAAAAAGAATTTAGAGAATATTCTTAGTGCTAAATAGTTGTTGTTTCTTTTGAACTGGTGGTGTGTAAGTTAACCGCAAAGTTCGCAAAATTAGAAAACGCAAAGTTCCCAAAGCTTAATCATTAAGTTTTGGGAACTTTTTTTACCTAATCCTTAATTGTTATTTAGGAAGTTGTAAAATATAAATAAAAAAGTCCCATCGTGAGATGGGACTTTTTCTATTCGGTTTAGTTATTAGTGACCTCCGCCTTCGCTTTGGATATGACTAATTCCTTGTCTTTTTAATATTTTAGGGCAATAGTAGCCGTAGAATCCTAAATATGCGAAACCAAGTAGTGGAACGATATATGAAAAGTGTGTCCATGTTATTCCAAAAAATCCTTCTGGACTAGTAAGGTCAATATCGCAGATACTTCCTTGAACTAAAGGAATAATTCCTCCTCCAAGAATCATCATGATTAAGAATGAAGATGCTTTTCCTGTGTTTTTGCCTAAACCAGCGATAGCTAAATCGAATATAGACGGCCACATAATTGATAAGAATAAACCTCCAGAGATAAAGAAGAATTTAGCAATTGATGGGTCTGGACAAACTAATCCGGCTAACATCATTATTAAACCTGATATTCCGAAAAGCATTAATGTTTTTCCAGCATTTTTACCTCCTACAAAACTTACTGCAATGAATGCTAAAATCCAGATTGGGTAAATGTAGAATGAAGATACATCATGCGCAGCAAAAATGTTAGCTCCGATAATTACTCCAAACGCTACGGCTGGAACAATGAATTTTAAGGCTGTATTTACTAGGTTTGAGGTGTTAAAAACGTTTACACCACCATTCCAGCGTCCGATCATTAAACTTCCCCAATAAAGAGCTATAAATGGAGCGATTGCATCTTCTAGAATGTTTCCAAATTCGGCAGTATGAAGTAAAGCTGGTAAATTACTAATAATTGTAACCTCTGTTCCAACATAGATAAAGATCCCTAACATCCCTAAGTATAATTGTGGATAGTCTGAAATGTTGAATTTTTCGTGTGCTACTTTAACTTCTTCTTCGTCTTCTTTTGCAGGATCTTCAATTTTAGAAAAATTCATGAAAATAGCTACTACAATAAAAGCAATTCCTAAAATTATGAAAGGCAATTTGATGTCCTCTAATGAAAGTGAAGTGTTTTTGTTATCTCCCATTCCAAATAAAGCGATTCCTAGTAAAATAGCTCCAATTGTTGTTCCGAAAGAGTTGATTCCTCCAGCTAAAGTTAAACGGTGAGCTCCAGTTTGTGGGCTTCCCATTTTAATTGCCAATGGGTTAGCTACAATTTGTTGAATTGAAAATCCTAAACCTACAGTAAATAATGCTGTTAAGAAGAAAGGAAAGCTTTCCATAGTTGCAGCGGGAACAAATAAAAATGAACCTACAGCAGAAAGAATTAAACCAGCAGAAAGTGTTTTTTTATATCCAAATTTTTGAAGAACATCCGTTTTTAGAGATATTAGGAAGAAAATCATAGATCCGACAAAGTACGCAGCATAAAAAGCCCAAGCTACTAGTTGTGATTGTACTTGAGATAAAGTAAATACTTTTTTGAATACTGGAATTAGGATGTCGTTGGCGGATCCAACAAAGCCCCAAAAGAAGAAGACTATTATCAATGAGATAAATTGTCCCCATTTGGTTTGTACATTTTCTGAACTCATAATGCGATTAGGTTAATTTTATTTGTTTTTATTTGTTTTTTGACGAGCGTAAATATATTTGTAAACTCGTTTAAAAAAAAATAAAACAGAACAAATAATGTTAAATTTATACCAACGGCATGAATTATTCAACAAAGTGTTATTTTTTTAAGTCGTAAAATGTATGATTGTTAGGTTGTTATTCGAGTATTTTGCTTTTTACATCTTTGCTATAATTCCTACCTATTGGTAAAGTAAAGGATTGTATTTGTATGCGATTTCCTTCAATAGATTTGACTTTATTGACTGCTATTAAGTATGATTTGTGAATACGCATAAATCTATCGGCCGGTAACTCGTCTGACAAAGCGGTTAATGACTTGTGTGTAATGTAGGTTTTATCGAGTGTTACAACCTTGATGTATTCTTTCATTCCTTCTACAAATAAAATTTCATCAATATTTATCTTAATCATTTTTTTATCTACTTTGATAAAAAGATGTGGCTCAACACGATGATTTTCGACCTTGATATTGTTTTTTAAATTGTACTCGGTCGTAATTTTATTGATGCATTTTATAAATCGGGGAAGCGGGATTGGTTTTACCAAATAATCTAAAACTTCCAGATCATAACTTTCGGCTGCAAATTCTCTAAAAGCTGTAGTTATTATAACTTTGGTTTTGTTTTCTATTAAACTAATGAGTTCAAAGCCAGTCATCATTGGCATATTAATATCTAGGAAAACGGCATCGACACTATTGTTGTTTATAAAGTCTAGTGCTTCTAGCGCATTAACAAATGTACCGGTAATTTCAAAATCGGTAAAATTTGTAAAGTAATTTTGTAGAACTTTGATTGCTAATGGTTCATCATCAATCAATACGCATTTAATCTTCATTATTAATAGGTATTTGCAAGCGAATTATATAGTAATTAAATTTAGTTTTATATTCTAAATTGTAATTATTTTTATAGATTAGTTTTAGTCTTTTTTGGGTATTGGATAAGCCAATTCCTTTCTTTGTTTTAAGATTTTGTGAATGTACGAAATTATTTAATACTTCAAAATCCAGTGTTTTGTTGTCGATGATTTTACAGTTTACTTTTATCTTTAAATTTGGGTTGTTGAGACCGCCATGTTTAAAGGCATTTTCTATTAATGAGATGAAAATTAGGGGTGGAACCTCTACATCATCGATATCTGACTCTAAATTAATGCTAACTTCTACATTCTGGAATCGTAGTTTTTCTATTTCTATATAGTTATGTATATAGTCGATTTCCTGAATTAATTTAACAGATTTTGTTCCTTTTATGTCATATAAAACATATTCCATTAGTCTGGAAAGTTTGATAATTACATCTGGAACTTTATCTGATGATTCTAGCGATAGTGCGTATAGATTATTTAGGGTGTTAAAGAAAAAATGCGGTTGTATTTGATTTTCAAGATATTTCAGTTTAATCTTAAACTGGTTTTCTCTCAAGGATCGGTTTCTTTCTCTTTCTCGCAACCAAGTAAGGGTTAGGTAAACAGATGATGCCATTGCTAATACATATAATTCTCCAATACATACAGCTACTATATGATTTATTTCGAATGGTTTGTATTCACGATTTGCTTCTGGCCAAATGTTTTGTGATATTATATAGTAAGTAAGTGCGGTTTTTATTAAATAAATAGCAAACAAACTTGCTATAAGGCTGAAAGTGTATGTTATGTATTTCGATTTTAATACATAACGTGGCACTAAAACAAATAAATTAAAATAGACTAAAGGTATGTGTAAGGAGAATTCAATAAGATTCGACTTGAATGAATATTGGTAGTTGTTAAAGTAAGCTCCCCATCTTAAGAAATTTAATAAAAAATAAACTCCCCAAAACCAAAGGTGGTTTTGAAGTTTTATATCAAATTTCATTTTACTGATTCTATTCAATTATATAGTAGGTTTTTGGTAGGGTTAGATAATGAATGAAATATTATTTTGCAACTTTAATCAATTAGTTAATGAAAACACAATTTTTTTGAATAAAATTTTTAAAAATATCTTAAAACGTGAAATTTTTAGTTTAGAGAACGTTTTCGTATAATGTTTTTCTTGATTGTATGCTTGATGTTGCATATTTGTTGGCTTGGCTTTATTTTGAATATGTAATAATTTGTTAAAAAGGCTATATTTTTGATTATATCGTATCTTAAAACTTAAAATATTGGGTATTTTGTATACGGAAAACGTTTTCGTTTAGCATATTATAGATTATTTAGTGTCGTTTGTTTATGGTTTTTTGTTGTTGGTATAAAATATTTTTTTTAACAATTCTTTAAGAATAATTTTATGCCATAACTAACAAAAATTTATAAACATGAAAAAAATTTTCTTAATCTTTATGATGGCTTTTACGGTGCAGGTTTCGCTTGCTCAGGTAAAAAATATCAAAGGTGTGATTACAGATTCTGATGGATTGCCGTTGCCAGGAGCTTCAGTTGCAGTTCAAGGAGGACAAAAAGGTACAGTTACCGATTTTGATGGTGTATTTTCTATTGAGGTTCAAAAAGGACAGACTTTAGTTTTTAGCTATGTAGGATTGGAAACACAAAATGTTGTTGTGGGTGATGCGGCTACGGTTAATGTGAAGTTGAAAAATGCTGCTTCGAATGCGTTGAGTGAAGTTGTTGTGACTTCGTTAGGTATTAAGAAAGCTAAAAAGTCTTTAACTTATGCAGCACAAGAGGTAAAAGGAGAAGAAATGACTCGTGTAAAAGATGCGAATCTTATTAATAGTTTATCAGGAAAAGTATCAGGTTTAGTTGTGGGAAGAAGTGCTTCTGGTTCTGGAGGTTCTGTAAAGGTAACTATTCGTGGTAATTCATCAATCTCAAACAACCAACCATTGTATGTTGTTGATGGAATTCCATTGTTAAACTCTTCAACTGCGCAAGGGAATCAAGTTTTTGGAGATAAAGCAGGTGGTAATAGAGATGGTGGTGATGCTGTATCTATGATGAATCCTGAGGATATCGAATCTATGACGGTATTAAAAGGAGCTTCTGCTGCCGCTTTATATGGTAGTCAGGGAGCAAATGGAGTTATTCTTGTAACTACCAAAAGAGGTAAAGTTGGAACTGTAACTGCAAACTATACTTCAAGTCTTTTTGTAGATAATGTAATTTCATTACCAGAATTTCAAACAACTTATGGAGCAAATGCAGGTGCAACAAAAACTTGGGGAGCTGCGAAAGATTCTCCAGAGCATGTAGATAATTTTTTCAATACGGGGATGACTTTTATAAACTCAGTTGGAATTAATAGTGGAAATGAAAAAGCGACTACAAGTCTTACTTATGCAAACACTAATATTGCTGGTGTGATGCCAACAAATGAATTGAAGAAAAATAATATCGGTATTCGTCAAAGTGTAAAAATATTTGAAGATAAATTAACTGTAGATGCAGCTTTCTCTTTCGCAGATCAAAAAATTACAAACAAACCAACGAATGCATTATATTATAATCCTTTAACAGGGGTGTATTTGTTTCCAAGAGGAAATGATTTTAATGATTACAAGAATAATTATGAAGTATTTGATCCTATTAGAAACTTAAATACGCAAAGATGGGTAAGTGGGACAAGTGATATCATTCAAAACCCATATTGGATTCAGAATAGAAACGTATCTACTGATATTAATCAATCTTTTATCGGTTCTATCGCGTTAACTTTTAAAGCGAATGAGTGGTTGAGTTTTAAAACTAGAGGTGGTTACAATAAGATGTATAGTAAGTTTGACAAAAAAGTTTTTGCAGGTACTAATACAACTTTAGCAGCTTCTACTGGTAGATATATTTTGTCAAATAGTGAAAGTTCTCAATTGTACGGTGATTTTATTGGTACTGTAAATACAAAATTTAATAGTGATTTTAGTTTCAATGCTATTTTAGGAGCGAGTATTACAAAGTCAACAGTTAATAATGCAGTAACGAATGATTCTGGTGTAAAAGGTTTGATAAATGCAAACTGGTTTAATATCAATAATTTTGTTGCTACTTCAGGAAATAGCCAAACTATTGGAGCAGAAAAAGACGTACAATCTTTATTTGGTAGTGCAACTTTTGGTTATAAGGATATGCTTTTCTTAGATGTTACAGGAAGAAATGACTGGTCATCTACATTAGTTAATACAGAAAATTTAGGATTCTTTTATCCATCTGTTGGTCTTACAGCTATCCTAAGCCAAATGGTTAAACTTCCAGAAGCTATAAGCTACGGAAAAGTTAGAGCATCTTTTGCTCAGGTAGGTAACGATGTTACTCCTTTTTTAACTTCTCCATCAAATACAATTTCTTTTGGAAATGTGGTTAGCCCTATAACTGGTCCTAGACCTGGAACTTCTTTGAAACCAGAAAAACAAAATTCATTTGAAATTGGTACTGAGTGGAGATTTGTAAATAATAGATTTGGAATTGATTTTACTTATTATCAAAACGAAACAAAAAATCAATTGGTAACCATTCCAGCTCCGTTAACAAACCCTTTTGGATATACTAATTATGCATTTAATGCAGGTAGTATCGAAAATAAAGGTTTTGAGATTACAGTATCTGCAAAGGCTATTGTTACTGATAAATTTTCTTGGGATATAGCTCTTAATTATGCATCAAATAAAAATTTAGTAAAATCTTTAGGAGAGGAAATTAAAGCTAATGGAGTTCTTTTAACAGATGGTGATCCAAATAGTTACAGATACCGTTTGGTAGAAGGGAAGCCTTTTGGAATTATCGAAGGTAAAAATATTTTAAGAAATGATCAAGGAGAAATTATGCTTGATGATAGTGGGAATATTCAAAAAACAGATTGGCAAGAAATGGGAACTTCTAATCCTGATTTTATGTTAGGGTTCTCTAATACATTCAAGTATGAGAAGTTTTTCTTAAATGTTCTTATTGATGGAAGATTTGGAGGAAATGTAATGAGTTTGACAGAAGCAATGTTAGATAATTACGGTGTTTCTCAAAAAACGGGAGAACAAAGACAAGCTGGTGGAGTTGCTATAAATGCAGTAAATGCAGATGGTACTAAATTTCAAGGATTATACAATACTGAAAAATACTATAATGTAGTGGGAGATAGAAGTGGTGCTACAGGAGAATATATGTACAAAGCTACAAACGTTAGGTTAGGAGAGCTTTCATTAGGATACACTTTTGATTTTAGTAAAGAAACTATCTTTAAAACGGTGAATCTTTCTCTTGTTGGAAAAAACTTGTTTTTCTTTTACAAAGATGCTCCATTTGATCCAAACGTAACTTTAAGTACTGGTGAAGGATTACAAGGTATAGATATATTCGGTGCTCCATCTACAAGAAGCATAGGTGTGAACTTGAATTTAACATTTTAAGGATGTTTTTTTATGAAAGGATAAAACCTTTTGATTTATGATGTTTTAATTACTGAGATTAAATTAGTGGTAATTAATTAGTCTTAATGGACTTAATCATAGGTTAATAAAAATAATTTAATTAACAATAAAAATTTACAAATGAAAAATAAATTATTAATTTTTAGTGCAGTCTTAGCCTTTGCTTTTGGAGGTTGTACAAGTAATTTTGAGGATGTCAATTCTAATGACACTGCTTTTACTGATAAGGAATTAGAGCAAGACTTTAATAATATAAAGGCACCTATTAAGGCAATGCAAAGAGGGATGTATATATTGGTTGAAGATGATTGGAAAGGAGATATTCAATTTAACCTAAATGCAGATATTTTTGCTGGCTATATGGGTACGCCTCACAATTTTGAAGGGAATAATAATAATTCAACTTATGTACTTCTAGACGGATGGAATAATGCTGCATGGGAACAAGCTTACAGAAGAGAAATGGTGAATGCTCTTACAGTTAAGAGATTAGTAGAGAAAAAAGGCCCTAGGTATTATGCGTGGTCTTTAATTTTAAAGGTATATGCAATGCATAAAATTACAGATTATCACGGACCAATGGTATATTCTGCTTTTGGATCTGAGGCTGCAACAGTTCCTTATGATTCTCAAAAAGAAGTTTATGATCA
The DNA here is from genome assembly GCF_000737695.1 of Flavobacterium hydatis. Lineage (GTDB taxonomy): Bacteria > Bacteroidota > Bacteroidia > Flavobacteriales > Flavobacteriaceae > Flavobacterium > Flavobacterium hydatis. Next base: position 33,467 of record NZ_JPRM01000009.1, on the reverse strand, counting down.
GTTTTTTACAGAGTTAAAAACGGCTGTTGATATATTAACACCTTTGGCTACTGCGGATTTAAAAAGTACTTTTTTCGTAGATGCAAAAGATGCAACTGATGGTACAACTGCAAAAGGAGTAGTTGTAAAATGGATTAAATTTGCTAATTCACTACGTCTTCGTTTAGCAATGAGAATTTCAAATGTTGACCCAATAAAAGCAAAAGCAGAGGCAGAAGCAGCTATTGCGGGATTTGGTGTTATTGATTTAAATGCTGACAATATATTTTATTTAGCAGACCATCCAGTTAATACTTATACTAATGAGTGGGCAGATATTAATGTGGGAGCTGCAATTGCGTCAATTATGAATGGTTATAATGATCCAAGAAGAGAGCAATATTTTAGCCGAGCTGTTAGTAGTGGCAATTATCAAGCTATTAGATTGGGAAGTCTTGTTGATGATGATTACAGATTTGCAAAAGCGGATCAATTCTCAAAAGTAGGAACTATTGTAACTAATGGACAAATTCCTTGGTTTACAGCAACGGAATCTCATTTCTTAAAAGCTGAAGGAGCATTAAAAGGATGGAATATGGGGGGGACTCCTCAGTCTTTTTATGAGTCAGGTATTACTACTTCTTTTGCACAAAATGGTTCAGGAAGTGCAGATACTTATATTAATGATGATGTATTAGTAGCAGCGAATTTTACAGATCCTTTAAATGCGGCTAATAATATTACTGGACAAAATCTTGTTACTGTTAAATGGTCAGATGCTGCATCTAATGAAGTTAAGCTTCAAAAAATTCAAACTCAAAAATGGTTAGCTATTTTTCCTGATGGTCAAGAAGCGTGGGCTGAGACTAGAAGAACAGGTTATCCTAAATTATTCTTACCAACAAATAATTTCTCTTCAGGTAAAATTCCTGCAGGAACTTTTATAAGAAGGTTAAACTTTCCAGTTCAGGAAAAAACTTCTAATCCAGTAGGATACGCAGAAGGAGTTCAAAAACTGGGTGGTGTAGATACAGGAGGAACCAGACTTTGGTGGGATACTGGAGTTAATAAATTCTAATAAAAACAGATTTTTAAAAAAGAATGTAAAAGGCATAAGTAATAAAAATTGCTTATGCCTTTTTTAACATACACAGCTTTATAATAAATAGTATAAAAAATATAAAATGTATTATAGAAATTAAATCAGGCATCTTTAGTAAAAAAGAAGCTTAATCAGGATTTATTTTATTCTGGTTTTATGCTAAAAGAGTTAATAGAATGGGTATTTAATGTTTTTTAATCGAATAGCAGATTAATAATAGCAGATTAATAATAGTAGAAGACTTGATTGTAATTAAGTAAAAGTTAAGATCGTCATAAAATCTTATTTTGCTGGTTCTGTTTTAATTAACAGGAAACTTTAAAGCCGAAAAATATTTTTATTTAAGAATTTGAATAATTAGTTAATAAAACCAACTTTTTTTTACATTAAACTTTAAAAAAAATAAAAAATGCGTCATAATATCCATAGGAAAACGTTTTCGTATAACGTATTATTGAATATTTTATGTCGTTTGTTTAAAGTTTGTTGTTGTTGGTATAATTTATTTTTATTAACAATCCGTTAAGAATAAATTTACACCATAACTAACAAAAATAAATAAACATGAAAAAAATTTTCTTAATCTTTATGATTGTTTTTACGGCGCAGGTTTCGCTTGCACAAGTAAAAAATATCAAAGGTGTGATTACAGATTCTGATGGGATGCCGTTGCCAGGGGCTACCGTTGCAGTACAAGGGGGGCAAAAAGGTACCGTTACCGATTTTGATGGTGTTTTCTCAATTGATGCTCAAAAAGGCCAAACTTTGGTTTTTACTTATGTAGGTTTAGAAACACAAAATATTGTTGTAGGAGATGCTACAACAGTTAATGTTCAGTTAAAACAAGGTTTATCAAATTCTCTTAATGAAGTTGTTGTAACTTCTCTTGGTATCAAAAAAGCAAAAAAATCTTTGACTTATGCTACTCAGGAATTAAAAGGAGAAGAATTAACTAGAGTAAGAGATGTTAACGTTATTAATACTATTGCAGGTAAAATTGCCGGTGTAGCTGTTACTAAAAGTTCTTCTGGTACAGGAGGTTCTACTAAGGTAACGATTAGAGGTAACTCTTCATTTACTAATACTCAACCTTTATATGTTATTGATGGTATTCCATTGTACAATGTAGGTTCAGGACAGCCTAACGGAACTTTTGGAGATTTAGCTGGAGGTAACAGAGATGGAGGAGATGTTGTATCTCTTATTAATCCTGATGATTACGAAGGTATGACAGTTCTTAAAGGTGCTGCAGCTTCTGTATTATATGGTAGCCAAGGAGCAAATGGGGTAATTTTGCTTACTTCTAAAAAAGGAAAAGTTGGAGTTGAATCATTTAATGTAAATTCAGTTTCTACATTTGATACTGCAGCTTACTTACCTAAATTCCAGTCAGATTATACATCTGCAGCAGGAAGTGATGTAACTTGGGGAGCTAAAGAAAAAGTAAAAGATGAAGTAAAAGATTTTTTTGAAACTGGTGTAACGCAAATTACTTCTATGGCTTTTTCTAAAGCAAATGAGGGAATGTCAACTAGTTTAACATATTCTAATACAAGTGCTTCTGGAATTATTCCTAACAATGGTTTAAAGAAAAATAATTTTGGTGTACGCCAAACAGGTAAATTCTTTGATGATAGATTAAGTGTTGCAGTTACAGGTAACTATACTTCGCAAACAATTAATAACAGACCTACAAACGGGTTATATTTTAATCCAGTAAATGCTATTTATTCTCATCCTAGAGCTTACTCTTTAAATGATTTAAAAACTTATGAGGTATTTGATCCAGTAAAAAACATGATGGTGCAAAACTATCCAGGTATGATTATTTCTGATAGTAATGAGAATCCGTATTGGGTAATTAATAGAGAAGCATCGCTTGATACGAATAACTTTTTTAATGGAGCAATTGCATTAGACTATAAAGTAAATAACTGGTTTCGTTTAACTTCTAGATATAGTTATAACAGAAGTGAAAGTAATTTCCAAAAGAAAATGTTTGCATCAACTGCTTCTGCTTTGGCTCATCCAACAGGAAGATATATTAATGCTAACTTAATTGGAACTCAAAATTATGCTGATTTAATAGGTTTAATTAGTACTAATTTTTCTGAGGATTTCTCTTTTAATGCTACAGTAGGAGCAAGTATTAATAACTCTAAATCTACTGGTCTTACTTTGGATTCAGGAATTGGTGGAGGTTTAGCTTATGAAAACATTTTTACATTAGGAAATTTTAAATCTAATAACGGAAACGTACAAACAGGTTCTGAAAGAGAAGTACAATCTATATTTGCAGCTACTACTTTTGGATACAAAAACTACTTATATTTAGATGTTGCAGCTAGAAATGACTGGTCTTCAACATTAGTAAATACAAAAGATCCAAGTTTCTTTTATCCTTCTGTAGGGGTATCGGCTATCTTGAGCGAAATGACTTCAATGCCAGATTGGATAAGCTACGGTAAAGTACGTGCTACTTATGCACAAGTTGGTAATGATATTGCTATATCTATGACAAGTCCAACAACTACAATTGTTGCAGGAGTTTCAGTAAATCCTCTAGTGGGACCAATGCCTGGGACTTCATTAAAACCAGAGCTTAAATCAGAGGTTGAGATAGGTACAGAATGGAGAATGTTTAATAACAGATTTGGTTTTGAATTATCATACTACGATTCAGAAACTAAAAACCAATTTATTCAAGTTGCAGCACCAGCTACAAACCCATTTGGATATACTAACTACGCAATTAATGCAGGTAGTATTACAAACAAAGGTTTTGAGGCTGTTGTAAATGCAAACATAATTAAAGGAGATAAATTCTCTTGGGATTCAAGCATAAACTTTTCTACAAATAAAAGCAAAGTTAATAGTATACCGAAAGAAAGTTTAGACGGAGGAAGAATCATTCTTACTACAGCAGGATCAAGTAATTACAGATATTCGCTTATTGAAGGTAGACCATTTGGAGTAATCGAAGGGAAAAATATATTAAAAGATGCACAAGGCAGAATTGTACTTGATGATGCTGGTAACGTTCAAAAAACTGATTGGGAAGAGATAGGAAGTTCATATCCTGATTTTATGATTGGTTTTTCAAACACTTTCAAATTTGGAGCTTTTACAGCTAATATCTTGTTAGATGGTCGTTTTGGAGGTGAAGTTTTAAGTTTAACAGAAGCAATGAATGATGCAAATGGAGTTTCTAAAAGAACTGGGGATGCAAGAAATGCAGGAGGAGTTGCTGTTAATGCTGTAAAACCTGATGGAACTGCTGTGAGTACTATGGATGCATATAAATATTATTATAGTGTAGGAGGTAGAAATGGAGCGACTGGAGAATATTCTTATAGCGCTACAAACGTAAGTGTTAGAGAGGTATCTGTAGGATATACTTTTAATAGAAAAACGTTACCATTTGTACAATCAGCGAGTATATCGTTAATCGCAAGAAACTTATTCTTTATTTATAAAGATGCTCCTTTTGATCCAAATATTGCATTAAGTACTGGTCAAGGTTTACAAGGTGTTGATGTGTATGGTTTACCATCAACAAGAAGTATTGGTCTTAATATAAACTTAACTTTCTAATTTAAAAAGTCATGATATCAAATAAAATAAAAAGAAGTGCAATATGCCTTTCTTTACTTGCAGCATTTAGTTGTACAGATAATTTTGAGGAAATAAATACTAATCCTGTTGGAGCAAGTCCTGCAGATTTAGAGCAAAATTTTAATAATATAAAAAGTTTATTCGTACCAAGTTTTAACAGAATGTATATTTCTGATATAACTTGGCAATACCAAGAGCAACAAAGTTTACAAGGAGATGCTTGGTCTGGATATATGATTACTCCAAATCCTTTTAAATATATTGAGATTAATAATAACTACGTTTTAAACGATTACTTTAATACCCGTGCTTGGGATGATGCTTACCTTAACATCATATCATATCTTTATAAAGTTGAGCAAAGAGCAAAAGGGAAATATGATAATTTCTATTCATGGTCATTAATCATAAAAACAGTTGCAATGGCTAGAATTACAGATATGTATGGGCCGGCAGTATATTCAAGTTACGGAACAGAAGGGGCAGCTCTTTATGATTCTCAACAAGAAATTTACACGCACATGTTTAAGGATCTAGATTTTGCAGTTAATGATTTAACAGCAAGAGAAAAGGCTGGAGAAAAATCAGTATTTACAGGAACAGATTTATCATCTTATGATGGTAAGTATTTGCAATGGATAAAATATGCAAATTCTATGAGATTAAGATTAGCAATGAGAATTTCTAAAATTGATCCGGCATTAGCTAAAGTTGAAGCTGAAAAAGCAATAAATCATCCATTTGGAGTTTTAGAAACAAATGGTGATGTGATGAAAATTAAGTCTCCAGTAGATCTTAATGTAATCGACCAAATGAGTCATGCTTGGGGAGGTTTATTTATGGGAGCAGATATGGAATCTATTTTAGGAGGTTATGATGACCCTAGAATAGCTAAATATTGGGAAACATCTGCAATTGCTCCAGGTGAGTATAAAGGTGTTAGAACTGGTATTGTATACCCAAATAACACTACCTATGCTAAATTTTCACAAACTGGTCCAAGAACAAGAACAGGAGAAGTTACATGGATGTCTACTGCTGAGGTTTACTTCTTAAGAGCCGAAGGAGCTTTAAGAGGTTGGGATATGAAAGGAGATGCTAAAACTCTTTATGAAAGAGGAATTAAAGCTTCTTTCGAACAAAACGGAGTAGCTGGTGCAGATGCATATATTGCTGATAATACTAAAACTGCAAAAGATTATGTTGATTTAATTGAACCGAAAAACAATACACCAGCAATTAATAATGTTACTGTTGCGTGGGGTGCTGACAGAGAAATAAATCTTCAAAAAATTATTACTCAAAAATGGATTGCTACATATCCTGATGGACAAGAAGCTTGGTCTGAATATAGAAGAACAGGTTATCCTAAATTATTCAGAATTAATAACAACCAAAGTGGAGGTATAATTAGTACAGAATTTGGTGTAAGAAGAATGCAATTTTCTCAATCTGAAAAAGCAAACAACCCTCAAGGTGTAGCTTCAGGATTAGCCAAACTAGGAGGACCAGATAATGGAGGAACTAGACTTTGGTGGGATACTACAGGTCCAAACTTCTAATTAAAAACTGATTTTTTAAAAAAGAATGTAAGCGGCATAAGTAATGAAAATTACTTATGCCTCTTTTAAACGCGCATGTCTTTATAATAAATATTATAAAAAATATAAAATGAAAAGTGCTATAGAAATTAAACCTGACATTAGTTATAAAAGTGCTGGTAAGTTTGAAGAGACTCGATTTGAAAAAATTCATAATGAAATCTTCAAGAACTCTACCGAGGCATCGATAATTGTTGCGCAGGAAATTGCTCAATTAATTAGATCTAAGCAAGAAAAAAATAAAACTTGCGTACTAGGTTTAGCCACAGGTTCTTCGCCTATAAAGGTTTATGAAGAATTAGTTAGAATGCACAAAGAAGAAGGATTAAGTTTTAGCAATGTTATTACTTTTAATTTGGATGAATACTATCCAATGACAAAAGAGAATAATCAGAGCTACCATCATTTCATGCATCAGCATCTTTTTAACCACATCGATATTAATCCGGATAATGTTAATATTCCAGATGGTACCGTTGCAATCGATGAGTTAAATCAATATTGCATTGATTATGAAATGAACATAAAAAATGCTGGAGGATTAGATTTCCAATTATTAGGAATCGGTCGTACAGGACACGTTGGATTTAATGAGCCAGGTTCTCACATAAATTCAGGAACACGTATAATTACTTTAGATCATATAACGAGAGTAGATGCTTCTTCCGATTTTAACGGAATTGATAATGTGCCAAAAAGGGCCATTACAATGGGAGTATCTACAATTCTCAGATCTAAAAGAATTGTACTTATGGCTTGGGGACAAAACAAAGCCGATATCATCAAGAGAACAATTCAAGGAGATATCAGCTCAGAAGTTCCGGCTACTTTCTTACAAAATCATGGCAATGCAACTTTTGTTTTAGATCAATCGGCTGCATCAGAACTAACCCGTTTTAAAACGCCATGGTTGGTAGGAGAGTGTATTTGGAACCAAGAACTAAAAAGCAAAGCGATTGTTTGGTTATGTCAGAAAACAAAACAATCTATTTTAAAATTAACCGACAGAGATTACAACAATAACGGAATGTCCGATTTATTGGCTCAAGAAGGTTCTGCTTACGATTTGAATATTAATATGTTCAACGTATTGCAACACACCATTACAGGATGGCCAGGAGGGAAACCTAATACAGACGATTCACACCGTCCAGAAAGAGCTAACCCTGCTAAGAAAAGAATTATTCTTTTTAGTCCACATCCAGATGATGATGTTATCTCGATGGGAGGTACATTCTCAAAATTAATAAAACAAGGGCATGATGTACACGTAGTATATCAAACGTCAGGAAATATTGCCGTTACCGATGATGAAGCATTAAAGTTTGCAGAAGTAAGTAATGATTTTATAACTGATGCAGATACCAAGGTTAACTTTAAATCAGTAATAGAGTTTTTGAACAATAAATCAGAGAATCAAATTGATTCCTTAGAAGTTCGCAAACTAAAAGGGCTAATAAGAAGAAGAGAATCTTATGCAGCTACAAGATATATTGGTTTAAAAGATAGTAATACCCATTTCCTGGATTTACCATTTTATGAAACAGGACAAATAAAGAAAAATCCGTTAGGTCCGGAAGATATTGCAATTGTAAAGGACATTATCGAAAAAATAAAACCACACCAAGTGTTTGCAGCAGGAGACCTTGCAGATCCACACGGCACGCACGAAGTATGTTTGAACGCCATATTTGCGGCAATGAAAGAATTAAAACCAGAACGATACATGGATGATTGTTGGTTATGGTTGTACCGAGGCGCTTGGCACGAATGGGATATTCATGAAATAGACATGGCAGTACCATTAAGCCCATCAGAAGTATTATTAAAACGTCACGCTATTTTATACCACCAATCTCAAAAAGACAGAGTAATGTTTCAAGGAAACGACTCGAGAGAGTTTTGGGTAAGAGCCGAAGATCGTAATAAAAACACAGCGATTTTATATGATGATTTAGGACTTGCCGAATATGAAGCAATCGAAGCTTTTAAACGCTTTGATTATTAAAAGAATACACGAGTTAGAATAATTTAAGTTACAAAATTCAGAGTGATACCTTGATGATAAAGAGGTTCAATTAGGTTTTATTCTGAGTTTTGTTTTTACCCGAGTTTTTAAGTCAATATGTATTGATTGCAAAAGACTCTTTTACAACAAAAAGTATGAAATATATATTGATCTTATTATTTTCAGGTATAGTAGCTAATGCTCAAATCAAAAAAGAGCAATTAAACCTTATGCCATGGCCACAAACAATAAATTTATCCGAGGGTACATTTGCTTTAACAAAAGGTTTTAGAATAAATATTACAGGAAATCCTAATCCGAGAATTTTTAGCGGGGCAACTCGTTTTTTAAGACGATTAGATGGTAGAACAGGATTGTTTTTTGAACAAGATTTTTTGACCAAGCTTAATTCAGCACCTACAGCACAATTACAAATAAATTGCACCAAAAGTGGTAAAATTGGTTTATATGAAGACGAGAGTTATCATCTTGATATAAAGCAAAATAAAATTACAATTAATGCAACAAGTGACTTAGGAGCTTTACATGGTCTTGAAACATTGTTACAAATGTTACAAAATAATAGTACTTCTTACTATTTTCCAGTTTCTCAAATTTCAGATTTTCCAAGATTTACATGGAGAGGTTTAATGATGGATGTTGCTAGACATTTTCAACCTGTTGATGTAGTTAAAAGAAACCTGGACGCGCTTGCAGCTATGAAAATGAATGTTTTTCACTGGCACTTAGTAGATGATCAAGGTTGGAGAATACAATTGAAAAAACATCCTAAGCTTACAGATTTAGCTTCAGATGGATTTTATTATACACAAGAAGAAATTAAAAATATTGTTAAATATGCTGATGAGCGAGGAATTTTGATCGTGCCAGAAATCGATGTTCCAGGGCATGCATCAGCAATTTTAACAGCTTACCCAGAAATAGGAAGTAAAGTAGTAAATATATCTAACGGAACTTCAGAGAATAGCTCAAAAGCAGCAGTGGTATCTACTTATAGTATAGAACGTAATGCGGGAGTTTTTAGTCCAACATTAGATCCATCAAATCCTAAAACATACCAATTATTAAGCGAGATTTTTGATGAAGCATGTCTGTTATTTCCAGGAGCATACTTTCATATCGGAGGAGACGAAAACGAAGGTAAAGACTGGGATTCAAACCCTAAAATACAAGAGTTTAAAAAGAAAAATAAGTTAGTAACCAATCATGATTTGCAAACTTATTTTACAATGCAATTAGTTCCGATGCTTAAAAAACACGGAAAACAATTGATGGGATGGGAAGAGATTATGACAAAAGACATGTCTAAAGATGCAATTATTCATGCATGGAGAGGACCAAATGAAGGAGTTGCAGTTGGAAAATCATTAACAGAATCTGTAAAAAATGGTTACAAAACAGTTTTATCTAATGGTTATTATATTGATTTAGTACAAGGAGTAGAAGCACATTATTTAAACGATCCATTGCCTAAAAGTGCAAACTTTACACCAGAAGAAAAAGCAAGAGTATTAGGAGGTGAAGCTACAATGTGGACAGAACTTGTAACACCTTTAACTATAGATTCAAGACTTTGGCCAAGAACAGCAGCTATTGCCGAAAGATTATGGTCTGCAGAAGATATTACAGATTTAAACAGCATGCGCAAAAGATTAGCAGTTGTTTCATTTAGACTTGAAGAACTAGGAATTACACATATAAGAAACAAAGATGTAATCTTAAGAAATATTACAAATAATCAAAACATTACAGCATTAAATGATTTCTCTAATGTATGTGAACCTCTAAAAGGATATAAGAGAAATAAAGGAGGAGTTGAATATCAAACGTATTCACCATTTACACTTTTTGCAGATGCATGTACACCAGATGCTTCAGATGCAATAGCTTTTGATGGAGTTGTAAAAGAATATTTAGCAGACAAATCAGCAGCTAATAAAGCCAAAGTAACTTCATTCTTAAATAAATGGATTGGTTTAAAAGCAAGCCTGACAAGTTTAAGTGAAAATGCGCCTTTAATCCAACCAATTTTGCCACTTGCTAGTAATCTTAGTGATTTATCACAGCAATTAGTAAATGTTTTGGATAATAAAGCAACAGTTGCACCAGCAGTTCTAAATGAATTATTAGAGAAATGTAACTCTAAAGATTACGGAGATGTAGAGTTGGCAGTATATGAAAGCTTAAAAAAATTAATATAAGAGTAAAATTAGTATAAGAGTAAAATTAAAAGTTGAGTTAGATTAATAATTGAATTAGTTGAAGTTTAGTTGCCATAATTAATTAGTAATTTATTTATCTCTTCTGGAATTTTCAGGAGAGATAAATTATGGTAAAGATTCGGTTTAGATGTTTTTAGAATATCGAATCCATGATAAAATAGATATTAAAATTTAAAATATAATAAAGATTTACATTAAGATTGCTAAGCCCCAAGTTTATCTGTTTTAATTTAAAAATGATTCAGTTGCCCCAAATGTAACTGGGTTTTGTGATTACCATTTGTTTAAAGTGATTTTTTGGTTTTTGTATTATCAATCACTCATTTGATGCAATTGGATATTTATTTTTTATTAACCAACCTATTATTTATTATGAAACATTATTACAGATTGCTGTTTTTATTTTTGTTTCCGATCTTATTATTTGCCCAACCAGCACATAATAAAAAAGTTGTCGGATACTATGCTCAATGGGCCATTTACGCAAGGGATTTTAATGTCCCAAAAATTGACGGAAGTAAATTAACCCATTTAAACTATTCTTTTTACGGAACAACTTTTGATCCGGCACGCCCCGAAAACACCAAATTAAAATGTTTGGATACCTATGCCGATTTTGAGCATATGGAAGGTGGAATACCGTGGGATGCTCCAGTTAAAGGAAATTTTTATGATTTAATGAAGCTTAAACAAAAGTACCCACATCTAAAAATCTTAATCTCTGTAGGAGGTTGGACAAAAGGACAAGATCTTTCTCCAATTTCTGCAAGCCCAGTTGCAAGAGCAGCTTTGGCAGCAGATATGGCTAATTTCTTGGTAACTTATCCTTTTATTGATGGATTTGATATCGATTGGGAATATCCCCTTTCTGGAGGAACAGATGGAACAGAAGTTATTAACGGAGCTCCAATACCTCCTCAAAAATACAGTCCGGATGACAACAAGAATTTGGTTTATTTATTAAAAGCAATGCGACAAGCAATGCCTAATAAATTAATTACAATTGCCGCAGGTAATAATGTTCGAAAAGTAGGAGCACAATATTTAGGCCCAAACAATAGAGCACAATACGGAATGACAGAAGATATTTCGACTTATTGCGATTATATCACATATTTTGGATATGATTTAGGAGGAAACTGGTATGATAAAACATGCTACAATGCCCCTTTATATCCAAGCGGAAATACAAATGATCCGTTATACAATGCAACTCAATCAGAATCACTAGATGAGTTAACAAACCAATATTTAAACGTTATAGGTATTCCTGCTAATAAACTAGTAATGGGATTACCATTTTACGGAAAAATATTTAAAAATGTTGGAACAACTAATACAGTGCCTAATATGCCAGGATTATTTGTTACAGCACCAAGAGATGCCGTTTCAGGATGTACTAATCCGCAAAATCCAACAGGAACTTGGGATGGTCCCGCAGCTTGCGAAAAATCAGGAAGTATCGAGATTTGCGATTTAGTAGGTAATCCGGTAACAAACCCGCATCCATATTTAGACCCAAACACTATGTTGGTTACTCCAGCAGCAGCATCTGCAGGATGGGTAAGATATTGGGATAACACAACCAAAGTTCCTTACCTATACAATGCCTCTTTACGTCAGTTTATTACTTATGAAGATAAACAATCGATGGAGTTAAAAGCAGAGTATATTAAATCCAAAAATCTTGGAGGAGGTATGATCTGGGAACTATCTCAAGATACAAGAGGAGCAATACCTAATGCATTGTTAGGACAAGTAAATACTACTTTTAGTGCTGCCGTTATCGGAACATTAACAGTAAGTGGTTCTGTAAAAAATGGCACAAATTTAGTTCCAGCAGTAACAGTTCAGCTTAAAGACGCTACCAATGCCATTGTTCAAACAGTTAATTCTACAGATGGAAATTATGCGTTTAACAATGTAGTTTCAGGAGCAAATTACACAGTTACAGCTTTAAAAGCATCATACACTTTTACGCCAGTAACATTAACAAATCTTGTTGCAAATCAAGCTAATGTTGTTATTCAGGGTACACAACCGCTTTATACAATTAGCGGAACAGTATTAGACGGAACTACAGCAGTTTCGGGAGTAACAGTTACAGCAACAGCAGGAACAACAACATTTACTGCAGTTAGTAATGCAAGCGGAGCGTATACTATTACAGCTCTTACAGCAGGATTAAATTATACAGTTACAGCTGCAAAAACAGGAGTAACATTTACACCAGCATCTACAGTATATTCAGTTTTGAGTGAGAACAAAGTTTTAAATTTTACTCAAACAGTATATTATACAATTAGCGGAACTGTATTAGATGGAGCTACAGCAGTTTCTGGAGCTACAGTTACAGCGACTTCTGGTACAGCAACATTTACATCAGTATCTAATGCTACAGGAGCGTATAGTATTGCTAATTTACCTTCGGGAGCAAACTATACAGTAACAATTGCAAAAGCAGGAGTAACATTCTCACCAGCATCTACAGTTTACAACAATCTTACAGCAAGTAAAGTTTTAAACTTTACACAAAATGCAGCTCCAGCTAGTAAAATTAGCGGAACAGTTAAGAATAGTGGAAATCCAGTAGCAGGTGCCAAGGTAGAGTTAATCTTTAATTGGACAGATAATGCTCATCCTTATGCTACTTTCCTAGCTACTACAGATGCACAAGGAAAATATAGTTTTGATAATGCAATATTCTCAGGATATACTGTCATTGCTAGTTTAAAAATGAATTCATGGCAGAATAATGGTCTTAACTATTCTCCTTCTAATCTTACAAATTTGCCTATTCCAGCTACTTCACAAGTCTATGACTTTAGTACAGGAACAGTAGCACCATTAAAAGTTGCAGGCGAAAGTGTACCAAGCGAAGTAGTTGCGGTATCAGAAACTAAAACACCATCAGCGACTACAGTTGATAAAAGCCTGGTAGAAAGCAAAGTTTTAAGCGCTACACAAGAGCTAGTTACACCAGGTACTATAATTAGCGGAACAGTTAAGAATGGAACAACTCCAGTATCAGGAGCTAAAGTAGAATTAGTTGTGCCTTGGACAGATAGCACGCACAACTGGAAAAGTGTTATTGCAACAACAGATGCACAAGGAGTTTTTAGCTACGATAATACAGTTACAGCAGGTTATACACAAGTTTTAAGTTTAAAATTAAATGCTTGGGAAAATAATAATACTGCATATTTTCCAAATAATCTGGCCAACTTTGCAATGCCAACAACGCCTCAGGTTTATAACTTTAATACAAATACAGTTACACCACCTCAGGTTACTATTACGGCTCCTTCAGCTGCAACTGTAGCGATTGCTCCAGGAACAGCGATTCAGCTGAAAGCAACTGCAAGTGTAGATGCTAGCTTAACTATTTCGTCAGTTATATTCAACATCAACGGACAAAATATTACAGCAGCACTTTCAGGATCAGAATATGTGGCAAATTGGACACCAGTTGCAGCAGATTTCAACAAAAATTATACGTTGAAAGCTACAGTAACGGCTTCAAGCGGTACAACTGCCGAAAATACAAAAGCGTTCTCTTTACAATGTTCAGGAACAACTTGTCCTAATTCGTTGCCAGTAATTACTTGGGTTTCACCAGCAACGACAACAATTAATCAGCCTTCAGGTTTCCAACCAGTGGCAATAAGTGTTAATGCTACAGATGCCGATGGTACAATTGCAAGCGTTTCGGTAAGCATAAACGGAACTTCTTTTCCTATGACAAAAGGCACAGGAAATGCATACAACTATACATTTACTCCAAATGCTTATGTAACATATTCATTAATAGTAAAAGCGATAGATAATGCAGGGGGCGAAAAATTATTAAATCAATCGATTACGATTACTAATTCAACACGTATATTCATTCCGCTTCCAGCTAAAGTTCTTTTAGGATACGCACATTCTTGGGAAAATACTGGTGCTCCATTTTTATATTTTTCTCAAATGGTGGGAAGTAAATTTAACGTAGTTGATTATGCTTTCGTAGAAACAGTTAATCGTGATGGTTATACACCAGTATTAACTACAAATGATACTAGATATTTGACCAATGGTGTTTTCGATAAACAATTATTGAAAAATGATATAAAATCTTTAAGAGATAGCGGAGTTCCTGTTATTGTTTCTATTGGAGGTCAGAATGGTCATGTTGTTTTAGAGAATGTAACACAAAAGAATATTTTTGTTAATGGTCTAAAAGCAATTATTGATGAGTATCAATTTGATGGAGTTGATATTGATTTTGAAGGCGGATCGATGAATTTTAGTGCAGGAGCTTTAAGAGATATTTCTTATGCTGGTATTTCTGCTTATCCAAGATTAAAAAATGTAGTAGATGCTTTCAAAGAATTAAAAGCTTACTATGGTCCTGGATTTTTATTAACTGCAGCTCCAGAAACACAATATGTACAAGGAGGATATTCTACCTATAATGATACATTTGGTTCTTTCCTTCCAATCATACAAAACTTGCGTAACGAATTAGATTTGTTAGCTGTACAATTGTATAATACAGGAGGAGAAAACGGATTAGATGGTCAATATTATGGTTCAGCTAAGAAATCAAACATGGTAACAGCTCTAACAGATATGATCATAAAAGGGTATAACATTGGTACAACAGGAATGCGTTTTGATGGTTTACCAGCTTCAAAAGTTCTTATTGCATTACCAGCTTGTCCAAGTGCAGCAGGTAGTGGTTATTTAACTCCTACAGAAGGAATTAATGCGATGCATTACTTAAGAACTGGAACTACTTTTACAGGAAGAACCTATACTATGCAGCCAGGCGGACCATACCCATCTTTAAGAGGTTTAATGACTTGGTCTGTAAACTGGGATGCATCTTCTTGTGGTAATTCATCTGAATTATCTAAAGCGTATGCAGCATATTTTGCAGGACTAACTGCTAAAATAAAAGCCGAAGACATGATAGAAGTAACAAGCAATAAAACAATTGCATACTTTAAAGGTAATGCACTAGCAATATCTAACGAAGCAAATAATATCGGTAAAGTTGAGGTGTATAACACAATCGGACAATCGATATTAAGTTACGAAAACATACAAAATAGTAACAATTTGTTGCTAGAAAACAGAAGCTTCATAACCAAACAATTATTTATCGTAGTTGTGACTGATAAATCTGGAAACAGAAAATCATTTAAGGTAATGAACTTCTTAAATTAAGAATTTAAAAATTCAAAAAAGTGAAAAATTGGGGCAGTTAAAATTGAGTTTGGTTATTTATTTTTTAATTTGATTTTTCATATTTTGGATAAATGTATTGAATCTGGGTAATTTGTTATTTGGTTTTTACCTAGAGGAAATCATTATGAACCTGGCACTTAGTGCCAGGTTTTTTTTATTAATGCATATCGCCTAAAGAAAAATTTGCAGCGCAGGTTCCAAAACCAATTACAAAGGCTATTATGGAAAATAAAATAATTTTTAATGAAAGTTTTTTATCATCACTTATAAAGATCAAACGACCAATTCCGAAAAAAAAAGCAAGCACGCTTATCAAAGCTATTAACACTCCAATTAAAACTAAAAAATCTTCCATATTCTTTTTTATTTATTGTCTGATTTTAAATCAAAAATTATCAATTACTCATTATTACAACACACGTTCCAAAGCCTATTACGACAATGATTATTGGAATTAACAAAAGCGTCAGGAAAAACTTTTTGTTTTCTTTATTAAAGATCAAACCAATTAGACCAATTAAAAACATCGCTACAAGAAGAAACCCGATAAATATTAAACCTTCCATATTTTAAAAGTTATATTAAACACTTAATTTTTCTCTTATTTTTTCAATTTTATTATCTCTATAAAATAAATTCATAGTCTCAAACGGAATAATCTTCATTTTATCGCTTACAATATGAACACATGATTTTTTAACGGCTCTAACATCAAAATCATGAGCATCCATAAAATTCATAATTAAAATTCGGAATAAATTATTGTAATTAAGTGTGTCAGATTGAACTCTTGGTAAACAACACATTAGTTCGCTAAATTCACCTTCGGCACAATCAACAGAAATACCAGTACTAAATAAATTCAGCATATGGGTTTTTAGTTTTTCATCATGCTCAAAAACTATTGTGTTTTTTGAGTTATTTAATAAATCTTCCGGATTTATCAAATGAGTCATCGGAAATACTTCTCCGTCAATTTTTAGTGCATAAGCCATGCATAAAGCATCTGGATTACAAGGAACCGGAATTAAATCTTGTGGAGTAAAAACAGGATATTGTTCGTAAATTTTTCTGCGAACTTCAGTTAATGTTATTCTTCCTGAAATATCATCATAATTGTCATTTCGTCCGGCAACTTGTGTAGGCTGAAAAGTAACGCCACGCACACATTTTTGTTTTAATGCATATTCAATTATCTGACCAATTTCGTCGTCATTTTCTCCTTTTTGAAGCGTGATTACTAGCGTGGTCGAAATATTAAATAGATTCAAATGTTCGATTGCTTTTTTGCGAACTTCAGTTAAATCTTCGCCTCTTAATTTTTCTAATACTTCGGGTTTAAAACTATCAAATTGTAGATATATTTCGAAATCAGGCATATAAGTAGCCAGTTTTTCTACAAATTTAATGTCTTTTGCAATTCGAATACCGTTTGTATTCAACATCAAATGTTTAATGGGCTTACTTTTGGCAATATCTAAAATTTTAAAAAATTCCGGATGTACTGTTGGTTCTCCTCCAGAAATCTGAACCACGTCAGGTTCACCCTCGTTTGCCACTACGGTATCAAACATTTTTTCAATTTCTTCTAAAGTACGATGTCTACCATAATTAGGAGCCGAACTTGCATAACAAGTAGGGCAGGCGAGGTTACATCTATCTGTGACTTCTACAATTGTTAAACACGAATGTTGCTCATGATCTGTGCATAATCCGCAGTCATAAGGACAGCCGTAATGCACTTTTGTATTAAACTTTAATGGCATTTCAGACTGTTTGTTGTAATTACGCAACTGCTTATAATAATTGACATCATCTGCAATCATAGATCTCATTTCGCCATGTGTTTTGCAATGTTTCAGCATCCAAACTTTGTCATCCTGAAATACAATTTTAGTATCTACAAGAGCCAGACAATGGTGGCATAAGCTTTTGGTATAGTCGTAAAATATATAATCGCGAGTTTTCATTAAAATATTTTTATATTATAAAGTAAAATTTAATTGTTTTTAAAGGCAAATATTCGGCAAAGAAACTTCCAGTAGTATCCAAAAATAAATATAGAACTCCATTGAATACTGCTTAAATTAAGAAATAAAGGCTCATAAGGTTTTAAGAATTCGACTAAAAATCGGAAGAGAAAATATAAAACCATAAAGAGTTTAAATCGATCACCATTAATTAGCTTTTTGCTTTTTATCTTTTCAAAAAAAATAAAAAGCAAAACCATAAATACCATTTCGTATAAGGCAATGGGATGTCTTTTTAATCCGTCGCCTAAATTCATTCCTGTAAAAAAAGTAGTTTCATTGCCATAAGTCGGTTCAGCTATTCCCATTGAAAAACAGCCAATTCGACCAATAAATAAAGCTGCGATAATTGGAATAACATATAAATCTCCCGAAGCGATTTTTACACCAATACATTTCTTAATTAATTCAACTCCCATTAACCCACCTAAAAATCCGCCGGCAACAGTTTTATTTTGATATAAAGTTAGAAAAGTCTGATGAGCAATTTGTGAAGGATTTTCAAGTAAAGCAATTACTCTTGATCCTATTAAAGCACCAATCATAGCACCAATCATAATTATTAAACGATTCGTATCTGATATGGGATCCTGAATTCTTTTTTTTAGAAAATAATAAATTCTTATACCAACAAAAAAAGCTAATGTTTCAAAAATAAAATGCCAGTAAAATGTTTTTTCAAAGATTTCAAACTGAAAGGGGAATGTCATTTTTAGTCAGAATTTTTAACGAATATAGGTAAATCTAATTAAAAATGTTTTTAAGATTAATTTTTTACTTTTGAAACTCAATTGTATCTTAAAAAACTCATGCAGAAATCGATTAGCAGTATCATCACATTTTTATTTTTTACACTTTCTTTCGCCCAAACAAAATACGGAAATCCAGAAGTTGACCCAATACAAATTCAGAAAGACTACAGCAGTTGGTGGACATATCAGAGTAAAAACATAATGCTTTCCAGAGATTTTGTTGCGCTAGACACCCTTTCGGGAGAAATACCAAAAGAGGCTTTTTTAGATCAATTAGCAAATAGTAATTATATTCCAATTCGATTACAATCGGATGATGCCATTTATTACTATAAATTATTTAAAATCAATCCCAATTCCGATACGAGTATAAAAGCAACAATAAACCAAGAAGCTTTTGATGCGTATAAGAATTTCAAAATGGAAAATACGCCTTTCCCTAAATTCTCTTTTAAGGATTTAAACGGAAATTTGGTTTCTAATGAAACGATGAAAGGAAAAATTATAGTAATAAAATGTTGGTATATACATTGTGCTGCATGTATAAAAGAATTTCCAGATGTAAATAAATTGGCAGAGAAATATAAAGATCGAAAAGATATTCTTTTTGTGAGTTTAGCAGAAGATACCCCCGAACAATTAAAAACATTTTTGGCTAGAAAACCATTATCATATTCCGTTATTCCAAATATGAAAATCTATATGAATGAAACATTACAGCTAAATGCTTTTCCCACACATTTCATCATCAACAAAGAAGGATTAATTGTCAAAGTTTTAAATAACTATAAAAGCTTAGAAGAGGCTTTGGAAAAAGAAAGTAAATTGTAAAATTTAACCGCAAAGTAAGCAAAGATTGTCTATAAGGGGAACGCGGATGACACAGATTTACAAAAGTAAAGACACGGATAAAAACAGATTTTAAAAACAATAGAAAGAAAATCCGTTTTTATCTGCGTTTTCGCCCTAGCGAATCCGTATCATCCGCGTTCCCTTTTAGATAATTGGAGTCCGCTATTATTTGTAATCTATTTAATCTATTTAATCTATTTAATCTATTTAATCTATTTAATCTATTTAATCTGTGGCAAAACATTTTTAGCTATTTTCATATTAAAAAAACTTAGCGGCCTAGATTCTTTGTACCTCTGAACCTTTTTCACTACTTTTGCACAAAATTAATTAATATAGACATTCATGTTAACAGTCAATAATTTATCGGTACAATTTGGCAAACGAATTTTGTTTGACGAAGTAAATACAACTTTCACACACGGAAATATTTATGGAGTTATCGGAGCCAATGGTGCTGGAAAATCAACTTTTCTTAAAATAATTTCAGGCGAAATGGATCCTACTTCAGGACATATCCATTTAGAGCCAGGAAAACGTATGTCGGTTTTAAACCAAAACCACAACATGTTCGATGAGCATACCGTACTAGAAACCGTAATTATGGGTAACAAAGTATTGTACGCGGTTAAGAAAGAAATGGATGAACTTTATTTAGACTATAACGATAAAAACGCTGATAGAATAGGGGAGTTACAAGTTCAGTTTGAAGAAATGAACGGATGGAACGCTGATTCTGATGCTGCTTCGATGTTGTCTAACTTAGGTATTTCAGAAGAACACCATTATACATTAATGGGTGATCTAGAGGGTAAAATAAAAGTGCGTGTCCTTTTGGCGCAAGCCTTATTTGGAAACCCAGATTTACTTATCATGGATGAGCCTACCAACGATTTGGATTTTGAAACAATCGCTTGGTTAGAGAACTTCCTTGCGAATTATGAAAATACAGTAATTGTAGTATCGCATGACCGTCACTTTTTAGATTCGGTTTGTACACATATTTCAGATATCGATTTTAGTAAAATCAACCATTATTCAGGTAACTATACGTTTTGGTATGAGTCTAGCCAATTAGCTGCTAAACAACGTGCACAACAAAACAAAAAAGCTGAAGAAAAGAAACAAGAATTAGAAGAATTTATACGTCGTTTTAGTGCCAACGTTGCAAAGTCTAAACAAGCAACTTCTCGTAAAAAAATGATTAGTAAGCTTAATATTTCTGAGATTAAACCTTCTAGCCGTCGTTACCCAGCGATTATTTTTGATCAGGATCGAGAGGCAGGAGATCAAATCTTGAATGTTGAAAATTTAAGTGCTTCAATCGAAGGAGACGTTTTATTTAAAGGTGTTGATTTGAATATGGCAAAAGGAGATAAAATTGTTTTATTCTCTAAAGATTCACGTGCAACAACAGCATTTTACGAAATTTTAAACAACAATCAAAAAGCAGACGAAGGTACTTTTGATTGGGGAATTACAACAAATCAAGCTTATTTGCCTGCAGAGAATCATTCATTTTTTGAAAATGATTTAACATTGGTAGACTGGTTACGTCAATGGGCAAAAACAGAAGAAGAGCGCGACGAAGTTTTTATTAGAGGATTCTTAGGGAAAATGATTTTCTCTGGAGAAGAAGCTTTAAAAACAAGTAGAGTTTTATCAGGAGGAGAAAAAGTACGTTGTATGTTATCTCGAATGATGATGGAAAGAGCAAATGTATTAATGCTAGACGAACCTACAAATCACTTAGATCTAGAGTCGATTACAGCATTTAACAACTCATTAAAAAACTATAAAGGATCAGTGATATTTACAACACATGATCACGAGTTTGCTCAAACTGTAGGTAATAGAGTAGTAGAGCTTACACCAAATGGAGTTATCGATCGTTACATGACATTTGATGAATATCTAGATGATGAAAAAATACAAGAATTAAGAGTTAAAATGTATTCTTAATACTTAAAAATATCTTTTTTGAAATCCCATTTGCAGCGGCAAATGGGATTTTTTTTATTCTATTTCTTACCGAAAATTTTAATAATCAGGTAAATTATAAGAACGATTATAATAATTACGGCAAAAGCACCGACACCCATTCCTGCTTTAAAAATGCCTTCGATAGCCTCACAACTAGTTAGGGATAACGAGATAATTAAAGCGACTAATATTGTAGATAACTTACTTTTCATGATTTAGGGTTTTTAAATTAATTAAAAATGACAATCACTATTGCCTTATTGTGAAATTAACAAATACCACAAAAACAACGTTATATAATTCCTGTAAAATGTTTTATTATTTGATTTTTAATTTTATGAAAAATAGTTGAGAATAATTGAAAATTAGACTGTTAGACCCCGCTATAATTGAGGATTTCGATTGTAGATTTTAGCGAAATAAAATTATATTTGAGCTAATATACTATAAATTAATCCTTAAAAAATTATGTCAGAAAATGCTTTTAGTTTAAAAACTCCCCGTATAGAAGTCATAGATGCATTACGAGGTTTAGCCATTATGGCGATTATGTTACTTCATAATTTAGAACACTTTGATTTTTATTATTTGCCCGAATATTTACCCGAACCTATCAAGGTATTAGACAAGATAATTTGGGATACATTATTCTTCATTTTTGCAGGAAAATCGTATGCAATCTTTTCGTTACTCTTCGGATTTAGTTTTTTTATACAATATGATAATCAGCGTAAAAAAGGAAATGATTTTAGATGGAGATATGTTTGGCGACTAACTATATTATTTATTTTCGGAATAGTAAATACACTATTTTTCTCAGGCGATATATTAATGATGTATGCCGTTTTAGGATTAATATTAATTCCCATTTGTAATTTAAATACCAAGTATGTATTAATAATAGCAACTTTCTTATTGATGCTACCAATGGAATGGTTCAATTTTTTCAATATACTTTTTAATCCCGATTATATACTTCCTCTTAACAGATCAAATGCATATTATGGAGATATGTACACCTACTTAACAGGGAGTAATTCATTTGTAGATCACGCAGTGGGGAATATATCAGTAGGAAGATGGGCATCGGTATTTTGGTCATGGGAAAACGGAAGATTTTTTCAGGCGCCAGCATTGTTTATGTTTGGGATGATTGCAGGAAGAAAACAACTTTTTGTTATTTCGGAAGCTAGTATTGCATTTTGGAAAAAAGCATTGCTATACGCTATAATATTATTCATTCCGTTATTTGCGTTCAAAACGTATTTGCCAGAACTTATAGCAAACAAAGACATAGTAAACAGTTTATTAATCATTTTTACATCTTGGTCTAATGTTACCTTTATGGTTGTTTTAGTAAGCACATTTGTATTACTATATCAAAAAGAAGCCATAAACAAAGTACTAGTAAAATTAATTCCTTTTGGGAAAATGAGCTTAACAAGTTATTTTTCGCAATCAATCTTAGGATCATTTATATACTACCGTTTTGGTTTAGGACTTTACCAATATACTGGTGCAACATTTGGATTACTAATAGGAATTATTTTGTTTTTGCTACAATTAGGATTTTGTACATGGTGGTTAAAAACACACAAACAAGGACCATTAGAATACATCTGGCATAAAGCAACTTGGATTTCTTTCGGAAAAGAGAAAAAGACAGTTGCGGCATAAATATTCTGTGACTTAAAAAAAGATACGCGGATGAAACGGATTTACTAAAGTAAAGACGCGGATAAAACAGATTTCTTAAGATTATAAAGAGAAAAAATCCGTTTTTATCTGCGTTTTCGCCTTGGCGAATCTGCATCATCCGTGTTCTGTTTTTTAGACAATCTAGACAATTGCAGCTTAACATACTGTAACTTAAAAAAGGAACGCGGATGAAACGGATTTACTAAAGTAAAGACGCGGATAAAAACAGATTTCTTAAGATTATAAAGAGAAAAAATCCGTTTTTATCTGCGTTTTCGCCTTGGCGAATCCGCGTCATCCGCGTTCCATTTTTCAGATAATCAATGCATTTTTAACTTTACAATAAAGAGAAGTAAAGATAAAATAAGGGTAATGTTGTCTTAAAAGTATTTGGATTTTGGTAGAATACTTTTGCTTCGTCTAACAACGAAACAACAACCCATGAAAAAAATCTACTTACTATTATCCCTTTTAGGAATAGGTTTTACTGCTCAGGCACAAAAACTATTTCCTTATTTGCAAAACGCAACCCCCACATCTATTTATGTTAACTGGAAAACAGAAAGCAATCCAGAAACGATAGTAGAATACGGAACAACAGAAGCTAATCTTAATGTTACAGTTACAGGTAATACCAATGTTTTTACAGATTCAGGTTATCCGGGAAATTACTTTTATCACAGCGCGAAACTGATGAACCTTTCGCCAAACACAAAATATTACTACAGAATAAAAACAGGCGCAGATGTGTCTACCGTTTATTCCTTTAAAACATTGCCTAATCCTGGGCAAGCAGCTACTGCCGATGGACATATTCGCTTTTTGATTATGGGAGATAATCAGTTAAAAGCTGTACCTCGTTACGATTCATTAGTATCGGCTGCAAAAAGAAAAATAAAACAAAAATGGGGTGCTAAATTATCTCCAGAGGATAATATTTCGATGACATTTATGGTTGGAGATCAAGTCGATGTAGGAACTTTAGATCATTACGAAAACGTACACTTCAAGAAGAACAGAGGATTATCTGGTAATATTCCGATTCAGACTACAGTGGGAAACCATGAAACATATGGAACACTTGGTATGAATTCGTATTACGATCATTTTTATATCAGTGAGCTTTCCTATAAAGGGATTTCATCAGGGACAGAAAACTATTATGCACAACAAGCGGGTAATGTTTTATTTATCAGTTTAAGTTCAGAACATACAGGAGCTGCACAGTTAACTTGGTTACAACAGGTTCTAGCTGCTGCAAATGCTGATAATACCGTAGAGTGGATTTTTTCACTTAGCCACAGACCATATCAGGCAGAGCAATATGTTGGAGATATCTCTACATGGGTTCGTAATACAGCCGTTCCTTTATTGGTAACTTCTCCAAAATATTCCATGCATATTGGGGCGCACCATCATTTGTATCACAGAGGACAATTAAAAAACACACCTACCTATAATATTATTTCGGGAGGAACAGCTTGGGATCAATATTGGGGATCATCTACAGAACAAGATTTTGAAGATGTACAAAAAACAATATGCAACTGGATTTACCAAATTGTAGATATTGATGTTACCAACGGAAAAATGGATATCGAAAGCTATTCTATCGGAAGCGTTGATAAATGGAAAAACAACCAGTTAATGGACGAGTTTCATAGATATAAAAACAAAGTTGCACCAGTAAAACCAGCAATCACAAATACTTTTGCAGCAAATGTTACTTTGCCTTTAACGATATCAGGTTCGGCATATAGCACTACAACAAATGAGTTATTAAATACAAGTCAGTTTTTAATTTCGCAAACGCCAACATTCGATATAATTAAAAAAGAAGTATATCGTGATTTCGAAAATTTATATGGAAAATATAAGACTCAAAAAGATTCAACTGTCGATATAAATCTAGGTATAGATATTACCAAGATGGATTTAGCTTCGAACTCGCTTCCTAATGGGAAGTATTATGTGAAATTAAGATATAGAGACCGTAATCTAGAATGGTCTCCTTGGAGTGATGCTCAAGCATTTACTGTAACAGGAAGTAATAATGTAAATACTGAGATTGTTACCGATGCTTTAACTTATTCACAAAGCGCACCTATTAAAGTTGATTTTACTGATGCTCCAGCGAGTACAAAAACTTGGATAGGATTGTATAAAGAAGGGCAAACACCGGGATCATCAACACCATCGCTAACTTGGCAATATACTAATGGTAGCCCAAGCGGATTTATTAATTTTCCTAACGGATTGGCTAATAAAGGACGTTATTATGCCGTAATATTCTCTAATGGTGGTTATACAGAAATTGCACCACGAAAATATTTTTATGTTGGACCAGTTCCTGTATTAACTACAGATAATACAGAATATTCGGTAGGAACACCAATAGTTGTTAATTATACTAATGGACCACAATTGGCAAAAGATTGGATTGGTATATACAGAATGGGAGTAAATCCAGGATCAGGAGTTACGTCTACAAGTTGGCAATATGTTACCACAGTTGCAGATACCAAGTCATTTAATAATTTACCAAAGGGATATTATTACGCCGAATATTATTTGCAGGATAGTTTTAATGCTATCGGGAATAAAGTATTCTTTAAAGTTGGAGCAGTGGTTACCGAATTATGGATTAATAAACCGGTATATGATCTTGGCGAACAAATTACAGCTTCATGGACTGATGCTCCAGGAATTGTAAAAGATTGGTTGGGAATTTACCATGAAGGCGATAATCCTAACGAAAAGCCATTGGTGAGTTATACTTATTTTGAAGGACTTTCGGAAGGAACTAAAGCCATTGCTACTACAGAGTTACCTACCGAAAAAGGAAATTACTTTTTGGTAATGTTTACCAATGATTCTTATAACGAAGTGTCGAACAGAGTTTCTTTTGAAGTAATTGATAGTTCTCTAGGTAACGATGAGTTTAAAATCGATAATGGATTAAAAGTATATCCAAATCCTACGAATAGTAATGCGGAAACTTTTATTCAGTCGGAATACCCTATTGATGAAATTGAAATTTATAATATGGAAGGAAAATTATTGTATGCTACAAAAAATGTAAACAACAATAAGTTCTCTCTTATAAACCAAGATTTACCAAAAGGAGTTTATATCCTAAAAATACATTCTCGCAAATTGTTTACAGCTAAATTAATTGTGAAATAATAAAACAAGAATATTTAAAATAGTAAAAGGCTATTCGAAAAGTAATTTTTGGATAGCCTTTTTTTTGTTTTATTAGTTTTAGAAAACACGACGGGGATTTGCTCCAGAGGAGCATCATATTTATAGCTAATTTATAGGTTTTTCGGTAAAGCTACAGCGTAGCGATATTTGGGTTTTACCTTTAGATTAATATATCACCCCGATGGGTTTTTTTAATTGGTTTTGTGAATTCCTATAAATATAGCGTCCATATGGGACTTAGGATATTATAAATTAATACTTCGATAGGTGAATATATTTAGTGGGCACGGAAAGAATTTCCGCGCATCGTTGAGTAATATTTATTTTAGAAATGTTTTTAAAACCAACCCTTTTTCAATTCTTAAAATAATTTCTACCATCAAATCATTTAACAATTGAGCAAAAATTTCTATATCTTTAATTTTAATTGGTATGCGAACTTCACCGTGTGAAATACTATTTCTAAATAATACTAATTTACTCAATGGTTTTTCAAAGTCTTTTGGAAGTGATTCTAAGTTAAATAATAAAAGAATTTCATTGATGACTTCAAAGTTAACATTTGATCTTGTTGGTATTATTTCTGAAATTACAAAAGGTTGTGAAATTACCTCAAAATAATATTTGGTAAATTCTTTTTTTGATTTAAAAGAATTTCGTGGGTTTTCTAAACGTAGTTTGTCTAATGTAGTTAAAGAATGAACTAAAAGATTTATATGGATTTCGTTAATTGGAAGATTTAGAGAATTGATTTCATCTATATATTTTCTAAATGAATTTTTTACAAAACCTTCCCATAATGAATATATAGAAGGAATAGTATATTTAATAATCATTTCTTTGTGATGTGATAATAAATTATATCTTACAGGGATACTTTTTAAAGAACCTAATTCGGACATCCTCCAATTTATATCCGCTTGAATGGCATTTAATGTTGTCATAATCTTCCAAAAATTTCTTTTGAGAACATTAATCTTTTACGAACTCTTTCTATAGAATTGTTACCTCCTGAGCGAGTCATTGCTTTGTATTTTTCATCGCTTTTGATTATCTCAATCTTTGATTTTATTTTATCTATTTTTGCACTGCCATATAAGTGAATGTTTTCAGCTATTCCAATCATTGTAGTATCAAAGACAGCAGTAGAAAAAACAGTACCTTTTGCTCTGAAGGCATTAGAACCTAATGGCGCTAATATATTTACAGTTTTATTAAAAACTTGTTCATATAAATCATAATTGAAAGATTTATTCTGAGCAGCATCTCTCATGAAATCTGTCATATGTTGAGCTATACTTTTTTTTACTTTAGAAGAACTTTTATATAAAGACATGAATCTTAAAACTAATTCTTCATGGTATAATTCATCTAATTGATCATTACCAACATTTATTAGTTTTATAAAGTTTTGATTTTGCCCAAGTTTTTTTAAAAACGAATTAAATTCTGTTGACGTTTCACGGAAAAGAGAATTCCTTATTTCTTGATTTGTTAATGGAGAACCTCCCGTATTTAGTCTATTAAATAATTCAAATCTTAAATCATATTGACTATTCCATTTTATGATTTCTATTCTACAAGCAGCTCTTTTTATATTTAGTTGTATTTTAAGAGGGAGGTCAAGACAGCTATATTTTTCTAATGATTGAATTAAATCACCATCAGTTAATTTCCAATTATTTTTTTCAGGAAGAGTCTTTAGTATTCCAAAAAAAGAAAAAAGTGTAGACAATCTTTGCAAACCGTCCACCAGTTCCCATCTTCCATCTTTATCTTCAGCTACAAAAATAGGAGGAATGGGTATTCCAATTATAATTGATTCTATAAAGCGGGTTTTTTGATAATCTGTCCATCGATAAAGTCTTTGAAATTCGGGATTAATAATAATCTCTTTTTTTTCGTACATACTCATTATTTCACCAAATGACATATCTAACTTATCAGTTTGAAGAGTATTTCTACTTGTTTCTATATCATGTAGCAATTCATTTTGTGTAACTTTCATTTTTTACATTTTTTTTAATTAATTTTTTTTAATGCTCAATTTTAGTTATTTAATAAATGCGAGCATCTTACTGTTTTTTATAAATTGCTTCATTGTCAATTATGTAATCTATATGCTTTTGCTAAAATATAATTTTTTTAACTAAAATGGCTTTTGAAAAGTAAGATTTTATTTTTTTTAATAACAGTAGAAAGATTACACTTCCAAACCTCCCAAATTCCCTCCCAAAATCAAAAAAAAATATTTCCCACCCGAACACCCCAACAAATAAAATCTGATTTTGTATATTTGCCCAACCAAACACTACACTTTACTATGAGTCAAAAAGTATTACTTAATTCAAAAGAAGTTACTATCATATTACATCGTTTGGCCTGTCAATTGATAGAAAAGCATCTTGATTTTTCAGACACGATTTTGGTAGGAATTCAACCTAGAGGTGTTTACTTGGCAGAGCGACTGAAAGAATTATTAGAAAAAGAATATAAAACGCCTGAGATTACATTGGGTTATTTAGACATTACTTTTTTTAGAGATGATTTCCGAAGAACAGATAAACCACTAGAAGCTAATAAAACTCAAATCAACTTTATTGTAGAGAATAAAAAAGTCATTTTTATAGATGATGTATTATTCACAGGACGAAGTATTCGATCGGCTTTAACGGCTATTCAATCCTTTGGCCGACCAGCAGAAATTGAATTATTGGTATTAATCGACAGGCGTTTTAGCCGACATTTACCAATTCAACCCGATTATCGCGGCAGACAAGTTGATGCTATCAATAATGAGAAAGTGATTGTGAGTTGGAAAGAGAATGATGGCGAAGATGTCGTTTACTTAGTGACAAATTAGTTTAATCGGTTAACCGGTTAATTGTTTAATCGGAAAAACGAAATGATTAAACGATTGAAGAAATAAAAAAAGTTGAACCGTTAAATCGGTTAACTGTTTAATCGCAAAGAAAACGATTAAACGATTAGACAAATAAACAGTTAAACATTAAACATGAAAGAATTAAGCGTAAATCATTTGTTAGGAATTAAATATATCAATGAGAATGATATTAACCTAATTTTTGAAACAGCCGACCATTTTAAAGAAGTCATTAACCGACCAATTAAAAAAGTTCCTTCATTACGAGATATTACTATAGCCAATATATTTTTTGAAAATAGTACCAGAACAAAACTTTCGTTCGAATTAGCACAAAAAAGATTATCAGCCGATGTAATTAGTTTTTCGGCAGCACAATCATCAGTAAAAAAGGGAGAAACACTTATCGATACGGTAAACAATATTCTTTCGATGAAAGTGGATATGGTCGTTATGCGTCATGCCAATCCCGGAGCAGCTTATTTTTTATCCAAGAATGTAAAAGCAAGTATTGTAAACGCTGGAGATGGAGCGCACGAACATCCAACACAAGCTTTATTGGATAGTTATTCTATTAGAGAAAGACTAGGAGATGTAGCAGGAAAGAAAGTTGTAATTGTAGGTGATATTCTGCACTCAAGAGTTGCCTTATCTAATATATATGCTTTGCAAATGCAAGGCGCTGAGGTTAAGGTTTGTGGTCCAAAAACATTAATTCCTAGATATATAGAATCCTTAGGAGTTACTGTAGAACCTAATTTGCGTAAAGCACTAGAATGGTGTGATGTTGCTAATATGTTACGTGTTCAGAACGAAAGAATGGATGTAAACTTTTTCCCTTCTACAAGAGAATATTCGCAACAATATGGTGTAGACAAAGCATTATTAGATTCTTTAAACAAAGAAATTGTAATCATGCATCCCGGACCAATAAATAGAGGAGTAGAGATAACATCTGAAGTAGCCGACTCTGAACATTCGGTTATTTTAAATCAAGTCGAAAATGGAGTAGCGGTTCGTATGGCAGTTATTTATCTTTTGGCTTCAAAAATCCAATAAATTCGAAAAAGAAACTACCTTCGTTATTCCAAAGAGATATTTGGGAATTAATGAATGTATAGCAAGAGAAAAAATGAAAGTAGATCAAAAAGGACATACAACAATAATTAAAGATACTCAGGGAGATTTTACTTCTTTTCTGGAAAAAATAACGCAGCAGTTTAAAACCTTCGGAAGTCATAATATTATTATCGATTTATTGGCACATAAGGATTTAACCATAAGCGATATCAAATTATTATTGCCACTTTCTAAGGAACAAAAAAAAGCTAAGAAATCTTTTGTAATTGTTGTTTCTGATATAGATTATAATGCCGTACCAGGCGCTCTAGTTGTTGTTCCTTCTGTTTTAGAAGCACATGATATTATTGAGATGGACGAAATAGAAAGAGACCTTGGATTTTAATTTTAGATTTTAGATTTTGAAAACTAAACGAATCTTAATTTTAGATATATTAATATAAAATATGGGTTAGTTGTTTATTTGTTTAACTGTTTAGTCGATTTATTTTGATGTTTTATTCTTGAACGATTAAACGATTTGCCCAGTAAACAAATAAACATAAAATTGAAACTAACCATATTAGGCTGTTATGCCGCAACTCCCAGAACTTTTACCAATCCGACTTCGCAGGTATTAGAAATAAAAAATAGATTATTCCTTATCGATTGTGGCGAAGGAACTCAGGTACAATTGCGTAAAAACAAGGTGAAATTCTCTAAGATAAATCATGTTTTTATTTCGCATTTACATGGAGACCATTTCTTTGGACTCATTGGGTTAATTTCTACTTTTAGCCTTTTAGGACGTACTACCGATTTGCATATCCATGGTCCAAAAGGAATTAAAGAAATCATCTTACTACAATTAAAGTTATCAAGTTCGTGGACAAACTATGGTTTGTACTTTCATGAATTGGAGTCCAATAAAAGCGAAGTTATTTTTGAAGATCAAAAAGTAACCGTAACTACAATACCTTTAAATCATCGGGTTTACACGAATGGGTTTTTATTTCAGGAAAAATTATCTGAAAGAAAACTAGATGTCGATGCCGTTCAGCATTATAATATTGAGACTTGTTATTATCAGAAAATTAAAAACGGAGGAGATATAAAGTTGGATGATGGTACTATTATCGCCAACGAAAAACTATCATTTGATCCTTTGCCTCCTAAGAGTTATGCATTTTGCTCAGATACAGTATATCATGAAGCCGTAATACCGATTATAAATAATGTAGATGTATTGTATCATGAAAGTACTTTTTTGCAATCGGAAGAAGCTCTGGCATCTAAAACATTACATTCAACAGCCAAAGAAGCTGCTACAATTGCTTTAAAAGCGAATGCAAAACATTTGGTTCTCGGACATTATTCGACCAGATACGAAAGTATCGAATTGTTTAAAGAAGAAGCCGAAACTATTTTTCCTAATGTATTGTTAGGTGATGATGGGAAGAGTTTTGAATTTTAGTTCTAAGGCACTAAGGTTCTGAGATACTAAGTTTCTAAGTTTTGTTTTGGAAAGCAAATATACGGATGTCACCCTGAGCGAAGTCGAAGGGCTTTTATAATAATTGGGCTTCGACTTCGCTCAGCCTGACAAACCTGAAATAAAACAATCTAAAATCTAAAATCAACAATCTAAAATTTAAAAGAATGAATGATCTAAGTAATTATAGAAAATCCTACGAGAAAAGTGAATTATTGGAAACTAATATTCCAGAAGATCCTATTAACCTTTTTAATAGATGGTTTCATGAAGTAGAAGACTTTGGTGGAGTTGATGAGGTAAATGCAATGACGGTTTCGACAATAGGATTGGATGGCTTTCCTAAATCGAGAGTTGTGTTATTAAAGAAATTTTCTGAAGAAGGTTTCATTTTTTACACCAATTATAATTCTGAAAAAGGAAAAGCAATACAAAATAATCCTCACGTTTGTTTGTCTTTCTTCTGGCCAAACTCAGAACGTCAAGTTATTATAAAAGGAATAGCTGCTAAAACATCTGAATCGGTTTCTGATGGCTATTTTGATTCAAGACCAGACGGAAGTAAACTAGGTGCAATTGTATCTAACCAAAGCGAAGTTATCCCGTCACGAACGTTTCTGGAAGAAAACTTAAAAGAACTAGAGAAAGAATTTGAAGGAAAACCAATTCCCAGACCTAAACATTGGGGAGGTTTTCTTGTTACTCCTGTTGAGGTAGAATTTTGGCAAGGAAGACCAAATCGTTTGCATGACAGAATTAGATATGTTGCTCAAGATGATTACTCTTGGAAGATAGAGCGACTTTCGTCTTAAAAGTAGGAAAAATACATTATAAATAATTTTTATGATGTAGTTCGTCGATTTTTTTTGGTAGTTAAACGATAAAAGATGTAGATTTAACTAATAATTAAGAAGCATACAAAAATAAATATAATTTTTTAAAGAGTTTGCCCCACATTCTACTTTAAACTTAAACTACTGATATTATGAATTTGAGAGTTCGTGTTTTTTCGCTAATGGTAATAGCGCTTATTCTGAATTCTTGTGCATCTGATTCGGTTGACTCCGTTAATTCAGAGTCAGATGTTTCATCAGTAAAATCCATAAATTATACTTATACTCAGGCAGAGCTTGAAACCATGCAACTAATTAATGATTATAGAGTTAGTGTGGGATTAAGCGCTCTAAAAGCAGTGGATTACATTTCGTTTAAGTCTCAAGAGCATGATGATTACATGATTGCTAAAGATGTTGTGAATCATGATGATTTTGTAGCTCGTTCAGAAAATATAATAAAAGCTTTGGGAGCTCAAAAAGTAGGAGAGAACGTTGCTTACAATTACAATACGCCTCAGGCAGTATTAAAAGCGTGGTTAGACAGCGAAGGACATAAACATAATATCGTAGGCGATTATACGCATTTTGGTATAGCAATAAAACAAGATCCCGTAAATGGAAGAAAATATTACACTAATATTTTCGTAAAAATATAATTGAATCTATTTTTTTTTACAGAAGAGAATGGAAATTAAAAGACCCTTTTTATGTTACTGGTTTATTTAAGTTGAGGTTGATAGCCGTTATTTTAATTAATAACGGCTATTTAATTTGTAGTGGTAAAAAGCTGTCTTTATAGACAGCTTTTTTTATGCTCTAAAGTTTGGATTGGGCAAAAATAATTTAACGCAAAGAGCGCAAAGGCTTACACAAAGGTTCGCAAAGTTTAAT
>NZ_JPRM01000008.1 GCF_000737695.1 Flavobacterium hydatis | reverse complement strand
CCCTATAAAAAATTGTTTTCAAAAGAAAAAACGGGAAAAAAGAAAGCAAGAATCAAGTGACCGGTTAACGGATGCGGAGTGCTATAAGTCCCGAAGGGTGGCGCAGCCATTATGCGCATGCAGCATACGACGGGCACTATCTTGGCTGCCCTTTTAGTCCGTTTCGAGTGAAAGCTTTAAGTAAAATTTCTTAATGGACTTTTAATAGAATATCATATATCTTATCATATGTAAAATCAATAAATGATAATGAGTTAAGGAAAGTTTGCGGGCAGTTCCTACAGATTAGAATTAAAAATTGACGCTAGAATAACCTATGGAATGCTTTCCAAAAATTCATATCCTGAGTAAGGAATTTTTATTCCATTTTTAGAAAACTAGTTTGCTGTTATTTTTACGAAAAATTGACCTTTCTAAAAAACTAAATAATATGATAATCAGCAAATTGCAGTAATAGTATGAAAATCATTTTTTTTATACGAAATTTATTATATTTTTGCAAAAATCATAAATACAATCGTAATGAAAAAAGTTTTATTTTTATTTAGTGCTATCAGTTTAGTACTAACTTCTTGTTCTAGTTCTGATGATGACAATGGTGGTGATAATTCTAATGTCGAGAATACAATTTTCCCTAAAACCGAAAAATACACTTCTGCACTTTCTCCACAAGAGAATTCGACTGTTACCTATGCTTATCAAGGGAACAAAATTGAAAGTCTTACCTACAGTGGTGGTGATAAAACAACCTTTTCATATACAGGAAATGTAATTACCAAAGCAGAGTCTTTTGAAGGTGGTGTATTAAAAACAACTACAAATTTCACTTACGAAAACAATAAACTGAAGTCTTATATTGAGGTTCCTGCATCAGCAGATTCTGAAAGCCTAAAGAAAAGCTATACTTACAATGCTGATGGAACAATTTCAACTGTTACAGTTATGATTCATCCTACCACACTAGTAGAAACACAAGAATCATCAAGTGTATTTACTTTAGATGCCAGAGGAAACATCACTAAAGTTGTATTTAATAATTATATCAATGTAGTTGAGTATGATACAAAAAATAATCCTTTTAAAAATATTTTAGGATATACTTTGTTATTGGATGCAGGAATTTTTGATAAAGACGTAAATACACCTAATAATTTCACTAAAATAACAGAAACAAAAAATGGAGAGAACGTAGGAACAACTACTTACGTAAACACATATGATGGCAATAACTTTTTGACAAAACAAGTTAGTGGTGGTGAAACGTTCGAATATACTTACTAGTATAAAAAACTCTTAACCTCACAAAAAAAATAGGCTGTTCGATGAACAGCCTATTTTTTTGCTTTGAAACCAAATTCTGATAAATATAGCAGTTTCCATATTAACACTCTCTATGTCTTAAAAAAGAAAACCAGCCTATAAGTAAGCTGGTCTTCAATAACAATGGTATTTGGAAATTATGACTAATTCTACTTTACTTAAAACAATATCAACAGCTATCCATACGGAACTTGAATTTTTAATTAAACCATTTTGTTCCTCAAAATTTAGTAGTGTGACCTTATTAAATCATTTTATTTTTTTGTACGAAAATACAATAAATTAATACGCAAATTCAAGTTTATACTTATTTCTGTTTGACTTTAACATATCTGCTTCAGATAATACCTTAACTATCAACCGTTTTAAATTTAAACCATCTTTTGCCTAGGTAAATTAATTTCAGATTCTGAAGGATAAGGAGCACGATGTGTCATACTCACATCTTCTCGTATATGCTCGTGTGCTTTGAATTGTCTGTCACTCGTATTTGAATATCGCGGATCGGGTATGAATGGCATCTTTGCCATTTTTGTTACCGTTACCGTTGGAAAATGATACTCTACAGCAACATTTCCTAATAATAGATAACAACCACCACCTTGGAAAGGATATCTTTCAAGGCTATCTGAGAAATGGGCTGTATCGAAATACTCCCCTTCTGTATCAATCCAAGTGCCAAAATACATGGTACCTCTTTTGGTAGGCACATGTTTTCTGGAAATAAGATAAGCGAGCATTTTTACTGTTTTCTTGTGATGACTCACTAAATCCTTTGCCATCACAGCCCCTCTGTATGGAGTTTGTAAAAGATCGAAAGGAGTACATGATACTGGAAAACTAAGTAGTTCGATTTCATCAAAGGCATCTTCATAAGCAGAGCGTTCGAGTACAGGTAGCTTATATTCTTTGACTGGCTCCTGAAGTAGCATGAGGTTTCTATTTTCAGGCTTAAAATTCACTAATATCAATCGGGCTATTACCAGCAATTGATTTTTTGTTTTTCCTGTAAAACGAAAAGCACCAATAAAAATCAAAATCTGAATGCCTTCAATTCCAATTGGAATACGATTGATAAAATCTTCCAATGATTTAAAGTCCCCCCTATCCTCCCGATCAGATATAATAAGATGCGCTAGTTTAGTTTCTAAACCCTCTAAATGCATCAACCCGAGATAAACATCAACTCCGTATAGTGTTGCTTCGTATTCACTTTTATTGACGCATGGGTTATGTATCACTGCTCCAGACATACGAGCCTCATGAATATATACTTCGGTCCTGTAAAAACCTCCTTGATTATTAATAACCGCTACCATGAATTCGACAGGGTAATGTACTTTCAAATAAAGACTTTGGTAACTTTCCACTGCATAGGATGCCGAATGCGCTTTACAGAAAGAGTATCCTGCAAAGGATTCAATCTGTCGGTATATTTCTTCGCTTAATTTTACAGAATGTCCTTTTTGCAGGCAAGAAGCAAAGAAATTATCCTTTACTTTTTGTAAAGCTGCTTTAGAACGCCCCTTACCGCTCATAGCGCGACGCAGAATATCTCCGTCAGCGGCTGGAAGCCCGCCATAGTACAAGGCAATCTTAATTACGTCCTCCTGATACACCATGATACCATAGGTCTCGCCCAATTGTTCTTTGAAAACCTCATGAAAATATTCGAACTTATCGGGATTGTTATGGCGAAAAATATACTCTTTCATCATTCCAGACTGTGCCACACCAGGGCGAATGATGGAGGAAGCCGCTACGAGTATTTTATAATTGTCACAATTCAGACGGCGCAATAGTCCTCGCATAGCTGGACTTTCAATATAAAAGCAACCAATGGTCTTGCCTGTGGCCAAATACGTATTGCACAACACTTCATCTTTGGATAATGCCGTGTCCCTAATATCTACTTTAATACCACGGTTCTTTTGGATGAGTTTCACGCTATCATCAATGTGACCAATACCTCTCTGGCTTAGAATATCAAATTTTTCAAAACCAATATCCTCGGCGATATGCATATCAAAGAGTACAATAGGAAAGCCTTTGGGAGGCATTTCGAGCACCGTATAATTGGTAAGAGGTTCTTCGGAGATTAATATCCCGCAGGAATGCATACTGCGCTGGTTGGGGTATTTTTCGAGCATCATGCCATATTCCTGCACATATCTTACTACTGAATTCCCATCATGCGAAGCCATTGGATTTTTAGCGAGCATATCGAGTTCTTCTTTAGGGAGTCCGAATACTTTTCCGACTTCCCTGAATATCGATCGGTATTTGAACTCTACATTGGTTCCACAAAAAGCCACATGGTCTGCGCCATAGCGATTGAAAATATATTCAAGGATTGTATTGCGTTCTTTCCACGACCAGTCAATATCAAAATCTGGTGGACTTTTACGATTCAGATTCAGGAACCGTTCAAAATATAAATCCAATTCTATGGGACATATATCTGTAATGCCAAGGCAATAACTCACAATACTGTTTGCACCACTCCCCCGCCCTATATGCAGAAAACCACAGCTGTTGCTATAGCGGATAATATCCCATGTGATTAAAAAATAACCACTGAACTCTAATTCTTCAATCACACGCAGCTCCTTTTCCACCCGCGCTTTTGCCTGTAAGTTAGTCGTTCCGTACCTCCACACTAGTCCTTGCTGCGCAAGGGTTGTCAGCAAAGCCATATCGCTGCTTCTACTATTGGTATAGTATTTTTTATTTTTGGGTGTTTTGAAATCAAATTCAAAATTACACTCGTCTATTATTTTTTGAGTGTTTAAAATAATCTGTGGATAGTCCGTGAACTGGATAAGCAAGTCCTCAAGAGGTACCATTACATCGGAAGTACTGCAATAATCACTCTCACTAAGCCTGGACAGGATAACATTGGTATCAATAGCCCGCAATATTTTATGCAGGTTGAATTCTTTTTTAATCCGAAAGGTTACGGGCTGAGAAATGACCATTTTATCAACTCTATTTTTCCAATGAGAACTGAATAGTTTTGGAAGTTCTTCGGGGCGAATACCAATGTATTCATTTTCTTTCAAAGAATCTGGGGCGTTCTCCAAGGAATAGATTATAAAAACCGATTTGAATTCAGGCGCTTCTATTGGTAAAGAAGCATCCTCAAAATTATGCTTGGTCAGAAAACGGTTCATCTCCCCCAGACCTTCACTATTTTTGGCTAGTCCAATATAACGCAGTTTATGATTACATCTGAATTCAATTCCAACAAGTGGTTTAATCGCAACCGCATTACATGCTGTGATAAAATCATAAATCCCAGTTACGGTGTTGATATCCGTAAGTGCCATCGCTTTTACGCTACATGCCACAGCTTGCTGTACCAAATCTACCAGGGGAATAGTCCCATAACGCAGGGAATGGAAAGAATGACAATTGAGGTACATGATGTCTTATTATTTACGTTTTAAAATTGCTGCTTTGTTGTTGGGTTTGAACGAGGCACCTGCACACCGCATGACGGCATCAAATCCGTAGCGGCTTTTCATTTTGTCCATTGCCTGATATAACGCTAACATTTCTTCGGTATCTTCAAAGAGATTGATTTGATACGTTCCCCGAACAAGACCACTAAAACGTATTCCTATTAATCTTAGTCGCATACGACGCTGGTATAATTTATCGAATAACTCGGTAACACTCCTGGTCAGGGTATGATCGGCTGAGGTATAGGCTATACGGCATTGTTTGGTCTCTGTATCAAAATTGGCATACCTAATTTTAATAACTACAGTCGAGGTGAGCCACTGTTCTGAACGTAATTGAAAGGCGAGTTTTTCTACCATCCCAACGAGTATGCGTTTAAGTTTGGCTATGTCAATAGTATCTTGCGAGAAGGTATGTTCCGTTGATATGGATTTTCTTTCTGTATAGGGTTCTACGGGATTGTTATCTATACCATTGGCTTTCTTCCATAGTTCAGTTCCGTTTTTCCCAATCATTTGCTGTAAGACTTCTGATGGCATTTCAGAGAGTGTTTGAATGGTTCGTATCCCAATTCTTGAAAGTAATTGAAAGGTCTTATCTCCTACCATCGGGATTTTCTGAATGGATAAAGGATTTAAAAAGGGTTGTACCATATGCTCTGGAATCTCCAAATTCTGTTTTTGTTTTCCCTCTCCAGTTCCTATTTTCGAAACCGTTTTGTTCACTGATAAAGCAAAAGTCAGCGGTAGTCCTGTTTCTTTGGTAATGGTTTGTGCCAGTTCATTGGTCCACTTGTAACTCCCATAGAATTTGTCCATACCCGTTATATCCAGATAAAATTCATCAATACTGGCTTTCTCCACTATGGGCGCTTTCTCCTGAATTATTTCGGTAATGGTATGTGATAAAGTGGAGTACAATTCCATGTCTCCTTTCATCACTTTTGCCTGTGGGCAAAGTCGAAGTGCCATCTTGATGGGCATAGCCGAGCGCACTCCAAAAGTACGCGCCTCATAAGAACAAGAAGCTACCACTCCCCTGTCCCCTCCTCCAATAATCAATGGTACTCCATTCAATTCTGAATTGGTTAACCTTTCGCAGGATACAAAAAACGTATTCATATCAATATGTACAATTGACCTTCCCATAATCTTCTTCCTTTTATACGGAACAAAATTAGTACAGATTATAACAAAAACACTTATCTTTGTTGCTACAAATTGTAACAAAAATTAACATGTCTTTATTTTCCGACAACATCAGAAACCTTAGGGCAAAAAAGAAAATTTCACAGGAAAAAGTCGCTGAGAGTCTTTTTATTACCCGGGGACGCTACGCCAAATACGAAGATGGAACTTCTGAAGCTCCCTATGAAATACTAAAGAAAATAGCGCACTATTATCAAATCAGTATCGATTTGCTACTCTCGGTAGATGTTCGAAAAATACCGATGGATGATTTGCTTAAATTGGAAAATAACAGATTACTGCTACCAATTACCGTTGATCAAACAGGAGAAAATTATGTTGAGGTTGTCACCCAAACTGCAAAGGCTGGGTATTTGAATGGGTATGCCGATCCCGAATATATCGAAAGTCTGCAACAAATCTCTCTGCCTTTTTTAAAACATGGAAAACACAGGGGGTTTCCTGTGGAAGGCGACTCGATGCCACCACATGAAGATGGTTCGATTATCGTAGGACGTTACATTGACAAATTGGGTGAAGTAATGGATGGCAAGACCTATATCATCATCACCAAAAGTGAGGGTATGGTCTATAAAAGACTCAATAAGAACAAAAAAAATACGCTTGTTTTAGAATCGGATAACCATTTTTATCCTGCCTATGAAGTCAAAGCTTCTGATATTCTGGAAATTTGGGAGTATGAATGTAGTATTGGTAAAAGCGACCAGAAACAAGAAACATCCGATTTTTCAAGTCTAAAAGACATACTTTTGGAAATGAAACGAGAAATTAAAGAGTTGAAAAATTAATTACTACAAAACCTGATTAAATCAAGAATCAAGTTATTTCTATTCCAATAATTCCTTTAGTTTTTGCTTTAACAATTGCTTATTAGGAAGCTGAATTCTATATTCAGCAACCATCGTTGAGGATAAACTTCTATTGAGTGCATACTCGACAACCTTACTGTCTTTATCCGTACATAACAATATTCCAATACTTGGATTTTCATGTGGTTTCTTTACGTCACGATCTAGTGCTTCCAGATAAAAGTTCAATTGTCCTAAATGTTCCGGTCTGAACTTATCGGCTTTGAGTTCAAAAGC
This sequence comes from Flavobacterium hydatis, assembly GCF_000737695.1. Classification (GTDB taxonomy): domain Bacteria; phylum Bacteroidota; class Bacteroidia; order Flavobacteriales; family Flavobacteriaceae; genus Flavobacterium; species Flavobacterium hydatis. The sequence continues at coordinate 93,353 of NZ_JPRM01000008.1, read as the reverse complement.
GACCAGACATTGTAATCCTCTGTGGTAGAATAATAGATCAATATAAAAATCACTATTACCTACCTGTAATTTGTATTCCTGGTCGATGAAGATAAAATCTTTACCTAGTTCCAGAATGAAATTTTTCATTTGTTTAATAAGTCCCTGCTGTAATTCATTCTCGCTATAAGATTCAGGAAGGTTTAAAAAATCAAAAATATAACTGTCTTTGAACGTATTATTAACCTCAGGATGTATTTCTCGCACCACTGGTGCGAGTTTTGAATTCCCAATCATTGTTCTTTCAAAAAGGCTGGATGAAATCTGGCGTTCGAGTTCTCTTTTACTATAGTTTTCTCTTTTGGAAAAACTTAGATAAAACTCCCGTTCTTCCTCTGTTTTACATCTTGAAAAGATAATCAAATTATTGGACCAGTTAATTTCTCGCACCAGTGGTGCGAGTTTTGGTGTATCCTTATAAATCTCATAAAACTGTCTCATACGCCAAAGATTCGCATCCGAAAATCCTTTTAAACCAGGCTCACTTCTTTGTAAAAAATCAGCCAATTCTTTTACGACTGATTTCCCCCACTCGGCTGTTTCGATACGATTGTGAATGTACTGTCCAATATTCCAATACAGATTAATCATTTCAGTATTAACAGCAGCAATAGCTTTTGATCTGGATTGTTTTATTAATTGGATAATCACCGTAAATTGTTCTTGTATCATTATTTCTTCATTTAAATTGTTGTTTTTTATCACTTCTTAATTATCAAATGCCTTAGCTCATAATCATTTAATAGCCTTTCTTTTTCTGAATGAATAATGTCCTTAATGTCCTTTTTTATTTGCAAATAATTACGCTGTACCATTGCATTATCAACTTTACGGATAATAGGAATATCGACATAGTTATCCTGTTCTCTTTTTAATGCTTCATGGTCATTTAGAATTTCAGAATGAAATGTTTTGAGCTCAATTTTACAATCAGGGTCATCGGCTACCATCCCCACGAACTCACCGGAACTAAGTCCGGAAATTTTGGATGGAGGCACTGCGGATTCCAATTGTTTGGAACGGCTTATAGAAGTATCTCCACTATTGATTGAAAGGCTTTCTCTGTCCTGCATAATTTTTCCAAAACGTTCGGATAATTGTTTAGCTGTATCACCTGTAACTTGTCCGCTGACTACATTTCCAACAATATTCATAATGACGTCAGCCTGTTCTCGTCCATAGTCTTTACGCAGCTGACTAAAGTCCTGAATCCCCAAACAAGTTGCTACTTTATTACTTCTGGCTGTGGCAATCAAACTGTCCATATTGTTAAGGTAGATGGTTGGAAACTCATCAAATATCAGACTGCTTTTCTGTTTGTTTTTTTGGTTCACTTGTTTAACCAATCGGTTTACGTATAGTGATAATACAGCTCCATATATTTGGATTTTCTGCGGATTATTACCCATGCATACAATCTTAGGCTCATCCGGATTATTGATGTCCAATGTGAAATCATTACCTGATAAAACATAATACAATTGCGGGGAGGAAAGCCTTGCCATCGCAATTTTTGCTGATGCGATTTGGCCCTCCAATTGGTCCATGACATTATTAAGATAGGCATTTACAAAGGGATTAATAAGCACTTCAATTTCTTTTTCAGTTCTAAGTAAGGTAAAGAGACTATCATAATCCTCCTGCATGAGTTCAATTACGTGAGGAAGGGTACAGAATTCGCCGTCTTTATATTTTTTTAAATACCATATTATGGCCGAGAGAAAATTAATCGGCGATTCTACAAAAAAATCTCCCTGTCTTTTTATCCATTCCCTATTGAGTCCCAACAGAATAGTACGTGCTGATTCGGAAGCATCCGTAATATCACTCATCGCTGAAGGGTCTAATGGATTACATCGGTTGCTTCTTGTCAGATCATCAAAATTAATAACATAAAACTGCGGTAATACTGAATAGAGGTGTCTGTATTTAAGCCAAGTATTATAAACAATTCTGGTCAGATCATCAAACTTGAAATCATAGACGAACATGGTGAATTTTTTACGGATGTGCTGGGTAATCACATGGCGTATGACAAAATAGGATTTCCCGGAGCCAGGAGTACCCGAAACCAATAACCCTCGAAACGGATTAATGATGTTTATCCAGCTGTCTCTTATCTTATCCTTTAAATGATATCGGGCTGGAAGGTTGATGGAATACTCATTTTCCAAGAGTCTTTCTTCCTGGGGGAAAGTTTCATTTTCGGTATTAAAAATATCTTTGCTGTTAAGCCTATTTTTTACAATACGTGATAATAGTGTACCACCAGTGAGCATCAGAAGAAAACCGCTTGAAGTGATGGTCATATAGGCAATTGCTGCCAGCATTAATTCTATTTTCAGGTATAATGAAAAATAACTTATGAAGTAAATCAGAATCCCCGTAATTATATAAACAAAAGCTGTTTTGTAATTTAGTTTCTCCTCTTTTCGTCCTTTAACTCCAATTAGTGAGATTATTAAAAACCCCAATGCAAAGAGCTTGGACTTATGGAAATTACTGAACAATCCTGTATAGTAAATATTACCCATGATTTTATCACTGAATCCGCTAACCAAATGCCACTTTCCAAATGCACCATAGCAGTAATAATAAAAATGGATTCCTAAAATAACGATACTAATAAGTCTTGTCATATCCAAGATCTTTCTCAGTGCCTGCTCGTTCTCTCCTGTCTGCATAGCCATAATTTCAAATTTTATCGATTATTAGACTGTCCTCTTCTTTTTTTCTTTTTGTTTCTCAGCTCGTAGGGAAGGTAATTAGCTGTCTGTTCGGATTGCATGAGTATCTCTGCTAATTGCGACATTATAGTGCTGGATCCTAGATATTTGTTATCTCTTAAATCAATCCCAAAAAGTGTTACCATAATTTCCGATTTAGGTGCTTCAAATGTGACTGTGTGTAATTTTTCACTCTTTAAACTTGCCCTGTTTTCCTCTACCTGATTACTAGAGGCGCAACGTTCCTGTATCGATTTGGCGCTGTATTGTTTACCGAGTGTACTACCATTAAAAACACATTTTGTTGTATGGTCTACGTAGGTAATTCCATAAAGTAATCCTTCAGAATTTTTTCTAAAAACAGTATTGATACCCTCTTTTTCCAGCAGGTTAACTAATTTCGTAAGTGATATTTCTGTTCTTAAAAAAGCCATATCAATAGCGTTTTTTACCCTTCTTATATCTGAGACATCATTTGTAGTATTGGATGCAAATTTTTCTTCTAAAAACTTTAGGGTCGGCTTGTTGTAAAAGAGACTGGCTTTTATGGGGACTCCAATTGGTTTTCCAGTATCATCCAGTATCCGGTACATTAATCCTTTTGCCTTAAACATTCTTGAATCTTCATTGCCTGGGTCTGCTAAAACATTGTATTGTTTGAGCACTGCATTGAGTTCTGGAAGACTGGTATATTTATAAGATGAAATCACCTGATTGAGTACATTGGTAATTGCCTTTTTTGATTCGGTTCGCCCGTATTGAATCTTTCCTGAGATGATTGGCTTGAGCTGAAAATCGGGACTGTTTTTATTCCCTTGTGCTTTAACAAGTTCAAAGAGTTCTTCGATTTCTTTTCTTGCCGGTTCAGAGCGGTTTTTACCAATATTCTGCATGTCTATTCGTGTACCATCTCTCTGGACATTTATGGAAACCAGATGGATGTGCGCATGCCCGGAATCGTGATGCTGATATACCAAATAAGGCTGTTCACCAAAACCTATCTTTTCCATATATGAATCAGCAATAGCCATTAATTTTTCCTTAGAATGATTTTCTGACGGATCAAAGTTGATTGAAATATGTACACTGTTTCGTTTTACATTTTCATTTAATTCCAACTGTTTCAAAAAACGATTCAGTTTTATAGTAAGTCCCATTTTATCCACATCAATCGGGTAATTTCCAGCACCTATACATTCTGCAACATTTTCTTTTACTTTGTTTTCATTGTAATAGAAAACCTTGTGTATCGAATGTCCTGTTTTTATGATCGCAACCATCTTTCCGAGATTTTCTGGATGTATAGTTTGATTTCATCCATCTTATCAAAAAGCTTTTTTTTATCGAGTTCAGCACTTATAATCCATACTTTAAATTCCGGAATTTGATTTAGGGTATGTAGTTTTTTTACCGCCTGATTATAGTTATTTCCAATGCCATTTAATTGCTTAAACAATTGCATCATTTCATAAGTCAAATCATCCAATGACTGATTCCTATAAGTGGTGTTTATAGATTTGTCAAATAGGTGCCTGCGAATGTAGTCGCTTAACTTACGACAAGTACTAGCTTTCCATTTTTTCTCAATTTTCGCATACTCTTCGGACGTAAACCGTACCCCGACAATGCGTGTTCTGTTTGAATTTTCTCGTTTCATCATCTCTCTTTTTCATTATTATCAAACTCTTTTTATCCTTTCAGTATCACTGCTAACGAGTCCCGAGTGTAGAGCAGCAAGAAGCTGTTGTTTAACAACAGGACATCTTGCCGATTGCAGGAACGTGGCAATCCTCCTGCTGTTTTAAATACTCTTGAGATATCTCTATTTTTCTAAAATTTTCAAAACTATTTTTCCTTTTTATAATCTGCGGTATATTAATCTTGAGATTTAATTTAATTTAATTATAATAACAGTCATTGTAACCTCCTAAAATCTCAAGAACATATTATAGAAGGATATATTATTACCATTTTCTGTAATCAAAGAAAGTGCACATCGCATATAATTTAAAACCATTGCTACGAGATAAGTACAAAACTGAATTTACTTACCAACTTCCCTAAAAAGTGGTGCTCTTTCAAAGCAATAAATCAATTTTAAAAACAACAAAATCCTGACTTTTTAAAGAAGGTTTTTAGTTGTTCATTTATAAGGTAATAGGCGTCACTAAATACTTAAAGAAAATCACATCCTAAAATCTTCTTAATTTAAGATGACCAATCTTTTGACACGTATCTTCTTTTTGAATTTCTCACTCTTGAAAATCGTTTTAAAACCTACTTTAATTAGCATACTTTATATCAAATTCAAAGCAAATTATTGAGCTTTATTTGCCTAAAATCCTATCATACGTTTTAATATTTTGCCTTTATATCAGATACAAAATTAGACAAGTGCTGTGGATTCTACCTATCATAGGTAAATTTTGCCTATCAAAACTCACAAGCAACTTTCTATCTTTATAGAATAAATTATTAATTAAAAACGTGAAGATTATGACACCAAATGATGTGGCCAAGGTTCTTGATACTGTGCTCAGTATCCCTGGTATGAATGATGTAGTGAAGATTGATTTGAAAATTTCACGAAAAAATGTTTTATTATTAAACCATGTTATTGAACGCGGATTATCGACCAAAGGTGATGATAAACTATCGCTTCTTATGACCAGTATTCCAGAAGCAAATCTTGAAGAATTAAAACTCTTTGGAGATGAATGTTTGCAAAAGGCTGGACTTATCGAACTCAGTGAAAAACTAAAAACATTGAGCGAAACTGGAAAGTAATAAAAAGGAGGGAAAGTAGTTGTGTGCCAAATAAACAAATAGAGGTTTATTTGGCACTTTTTTATTAATAAATAGAAGCTCCTAATGCAGTTTTTCAAACTTTAACTAAAAATGAATGTTATTGAGAAATTTTGGCTTGTTTTTAATAACAATCTAACAAACAGACTGTTGTAATTTTGTTTTGCTCCAAATCTAAATAATTGAAAGTGTTATCTAAATGCTCTCTATTATTTGAGTTTATAGAATTTCACACTTTATAAGTGTATCAACCTAAAGATTAGATAATATGAAATTGAATACAAAAAGTAAAAATATAATTCTTGACATAACCTGTCTCCTTTATGTTTTTTTATTGGTTTATGCTGCCATGAACAAAGGACTTGATTTTGAAAACTTCAAGGTAGAACTAGGGCAATCTCCATTACTAAGTGCTTTTGCAGATTGGATTTCCTGGGCAGTACTTATCGGAGAATTTGTAATTGCAATATTACTGCTATTTCCAAGCACCCGCATTAAGGGACTTTACGCTGGATTTTGTTTGATGACTATGTTTACTGCTTATATTTTTATCATGCTCAATTACAGCTCTTTTCTCCCTTGTTCTTGTGGCGGAATTCTAGAGAAAATGAGTTGGCAGGAACACCTGTTATTTAACATCTTCTTTGTTTTAATAGCGGGCTTAGCACTTTGGCTCAATCATCCTCAAAGTAACTCTGGAAAAAAAAGCACAAGGCTTCTCTCCTATCCCATTCAGTTAGTTTTGACTTTCTTATTGAGCTGTGTTGCAGTCATCATTTTATTTCTTACTTCGGAAGAAATCATACACCATCAAAATCCTTTTATTCGTCGTTACCCACATCATCCGATTACACTCACTCATACTTTAGATTTAAAGTACAATTCGTATTATTTTGCAGGAGCTGGTAATGGCAAATTATATCTTGGAAATTATACGGTTCCAATGTATTTATTATCTATTGACAACAAACTACAGCAACAAAAGATACGAGCGACATTTAATCGCGACAGTTTTTCTTTCAAATCCGTTAGAATGTCAGTTCGTCCACCTTTTTTCTATATAATTGATGGCAGCGCTCCTGCCATATTTAGTGGCAGGATTACCAATTGGAAGGCCAAATTACAAGAACCTAGACCTCCTTATTTTGGTACCGCCGTCCCTATAGATAGTAGCACTATTGCCTTTAGAGGAATTAGTAAGACTAATAGCAATAACATTCTTGGTGTATTTACCGCTGGGAGTCAATCAAAAATCAGCATGGCACCAGAATTATTACAAAAGCAAATCGATGGCGTTTTTGATACGGATGGAATGTTACATTATAGTGAAGAAATGAAAAGAATCGTCTATCTCTATAGTTATCGAAATGAGTATATAGTAGCTGATGAAAATGGGACATTAGATTATCGTGGTAATACAATTGATACCGTATCACGTGCGCAAATAAAAGTAGCCTACCTCAAAGAAAAAACGGAACAAACAATGGCAAAACCAACGCTGACTGTTAACGCATGCAGCAGCGTTTTCGGACATTTACTTTTTGTAAATTCTAACGTTCCGGGTCGTTACGAACAAAAAGAAGTTTGGAAACAAGCCTCTGTAATTGATGTTTATGATTTAAACAAGAAAGCTTATTTATTTAGTTTCCATATATATGGAATTGATGGTAAAAAGCTTCGCAACTTTCTTGTTACCCCAACCCATGTATATGTCCTTATTGATACTAAATTGGTAGTTTATCAATTGAATGAGATACTAAAAAACGAAATAAAACGTGTAGCGGGAAAAAGTCTCTGATACATGAAATGATATACTAGCGCTAAGTATCAGGAACTAGATCGAACACCTGTAGAAAAAAGTAGATCACTATTAACCATAAATTTTACTATTATGAAAGCAATAATTTTAAAAAAAATGATGCCAGCTGCAGTTTTTGTACTGGCCATTTCTGGTGCATTTCTGACCACATCAATGCAAAGTGATGCAAAAATCACCGATGATCCAGATCCAATAACAGGCTTTGTCGCTATACCTGAAGATCCTTGTGGTATGGAAGTGGATTGTGTTGATGAAGGCGATGAACTTTGCCGTCTTTTTTATGATAATGGACCTCAAGCGTATGGGTTAAATGAGGGAGAAACCAGCTGTCCTATAACGTTGTTCCGTCCTGATTAATTTTTAGAATATCTTTCTAAAAATGTAATGCAGTTCTTTATAGAACTGCATTACCATTTATACTAAATTATTATTTAAGTCCAACCTTAATCCATAATGCTGGTGGCATATCTTTTAAATAATAATCAAACCACTCATGCAATCGAATAGAAAGATCTTTTTGATTTTTCCTTTCACTAAGTGTATGTTCTTCTTTAGGATACAGTAACATAATATGTTGTTTTTTAAGACGCCATAATGCTAAATAAAATTCAATACTCTGATTCCAATTCACTTGTCTATCATCACCACCTGTCCAAGAAAGCAATGGAGTTGTAATGTTGTTTACATGAACTATCGGTGAATTTCTATCGTAGCCAACTTTGTCTTCAAAAAGTGATTTTCCCATACGCCATTGTTGATTCTCAAAACGCCACATTTCGGGTCTCCCTGTATTTCCAACCGTAAGATAATAACTAGTTAAATCAGTTGCAGCTGCACCTGCAACAGCAGCGGTAAAAAGCTTGGTTTGTGTGATTATAAAATCCGTTTCATATCCTCCAAAAGAATGGCCAATGAGACCTATTTTATTAGGTAAAACATGTCCTTGAACAATTACTTCATTTGTTGCTGAAATAACACAATCTGCTGCTGATAATCCAACATTGCCAATTTCATATGAAATATCAGGTAAGAGCACAAAATAACCTTGTGATGTAAAAGTAGAAATATTAAATCCAACATCTTTGAACTGAGAAGGGTTAATATACCTATGGAGTCTATCAGAGAATTTTTCATAAATATTAACAATCATAGGATATTTCTTTTTATTGGTATATTCCGCTGGATAATATAAAATAGCTTGTAATGATTGCCCTTTAGCATTTTTATATGTAATCAATTCTGCTTTTCCCCAATTAAAATGTTGATGTTGGGGATTACTTTGTACTATTACTTTGGGTGTTTTATCAGCACGGGTTTCCATCATCAATCGTGGAGGAAGATTATAACGTTGTTCGCTATATACAAATACATCATTTTTAGTGGACAACGTGAGTTGATTCAATTGAGAATTTGTAGAATATACAATCTTTTCAATGGATTTAGTCGTCCATCTATAATAGCCCGAATGTTTTTGTTCGTTGGTACTTTCTAACAATAATCCTTTATTGAGATCTATAATTTCATGAATTCTTCCATTATAATTTATTTCTGTTGTGGGTCTATTAGAATATCCTGCCAATCGAAAGCTAGTTTGGGTTTCCCTGCCATGGGTCAGCCTACGAGCAGATGATCCATCTGGTTTAATTGTCCAGAGGTCATATTTATCAAATAGCAAAATTTCATTATCCCTTGGCGTCCAGCCTATAGTTGAATATAGTCCTTCATTTGAGTATTCACCTTCGTTATTTAAAAAAGATTGTCCAATGTTTTTAGTAATATTGGTATGGGTCTTCTTTATAATATCATAGATCCACCAATTTCCTTGTTTAAAATAGGAGATGTATTTTCCTGTTGGAGATACAATAGTACGTCGATTACTACCTGAGTGCTTCTTCAAAAGCAACTCACTTTTGCTAGTAGATAAATCAACTAGATAGTAATCCCGAGGCCCATCATAATCATATTGTGGCTCATATTGCCGTTTATTAGATAGTACCGCATACTTCTGATCTCCCGTTAACATAAACTCTGACAAGGTATCATTAGAAATGAGCAGGAAGTGATTTTCAAGTGGATCCCATAATCCGAGATAAGTCTTTTCTTTTTGATTTTCTTTTTTTTCTTCTCTTGGATAAATCCATTTGGCATTTCCATTCCATAGTTGTACATCAGAATCTTTTAGAGTATCTCTTGATTTTCCTATTCCCTTTAAAGTAAAAAACACTTTTTGCATGTCATCTGAAATTTTAAGTTTATAATTTATTGCTGGTAAGGCAGGAATAAAAAGAGAATCACCCAAAAAGGCTTGTTGAATCTCAGGACTGGAATTGTATACTTTTTTATCAGACAGGCTATAATAAAAAATAGTGTTTTTTGGGCTGGATTCGCTAGGACACTCCATAAAGGCTAGGGTTTTTCCTTTTGTATGCCATACCAAATTAGTAAAATGATTTGAACCAGTATGTAGTAGTGTTTTTCGGTTTTCATGCAAAAGTTCCAAAAGACAAACACTATGCTTATGACCAACTGTTGTTGTGTAGAGAACTATTTGTTTTGTCGGATCCATTACGAATTCATCTACTCCAGCAAGACGCTCCTCACCAGTTCCATCTGGTTCGCGAATAATTAACGTGTTTCCTTTTCCTTTTTCCGTTGTTAAAATCAAGAGTTGCTTTGCAGCCGAAGAATACATATACCGGGTGGCATTAAGTACTGTTTCTTGTTTGCCTGTTTTCAAATTTACCAGATGAATTTTCTTCGTTGTTTGGTAGATAAACCAATCTGAGGTGATAAAAGCTCCTCGATCTGCTAAGGGGAAAGCATATGCTTTTAATGTTTTGGTATTTTTAACAAATAAGGTGTCAAGACCATTTTCATAGGACATGGTATAATTAACCCATTGCCCATTTTCACTCATTTTGTCAAAAATTAATTGCCCCCACTTTGGGTAATCCTCTACTGTTAAGGTCTTTTTTTGCACTACCTGCCCCCAGAGAGAGCAGGCGACTAATTGCAAAATAAAAACTAAAAAAAAGGATGGCTTTCGCCATGGCAATGTTGAGGTTATTTTGGATAATATTTTCATTTTAGTATTTGGTTTTATAACTCGTTTTAAAATTTAATAACCAGGGTTTTGAGGTTTGAGATTTGGATTGAGCGTAAGTTCATTCTCTGGAATAGGCAAAAGACCATCTGTTGTGTTCCAACCGGGTTTTATGGACAAAACAGTATCAAGTTTCCCCATACGTTTGAGATCAAAAAAGCGATGCCCATATTCTGTAAAAAACTCTTTTCTTCTTTCTTCGAGTATTGCTGTTAGTATTTCTTCTTTTGTGTTTGCTACTGTATCTGAGAGTCCTGCACGTTTTCTTATTTTATTCAAATCTTCTTTGGCTCCGATAAGATTCCCTAGTACTGCCCTGGCTTCAGCTCGTATAAGATATTGCTCAGTCAGACGTAACACTATAGAATATTCCTTTGAAGTAGAAGATACTTTGGGTTCTTTGTATTTAGAAGCATAGTACCATGTTAAAGTTCCTTTACTTACCATAGTAGTCCATGTAGTTTTACGTAAATCGGTTGCTGTAAAAGAATTCATAAGTAATTCACTTAGCGATACTAGTGTCGGTGGTCCTGAAGTAAAAATAAAAAGAACACCCTCGTCTGTATTTTTCCCTGCAACGGAAGGCATAAATTGCCAAATAGTCTCTGTGGAATTTTTTAAGAACACCTTACTGAGCGTATTTTCGAAAACATATAATGAATTGTTTTCTAATAATGCTGTAGCCATTTTGTTGGCATCCTCCCACGCACCTCTATAGAGATAAACCCTTGCTAAAAGAGCCTTTGCTACAAAAGAATTTGGACGTATTCTTTCTATATTGGGATAAGAAGGTAACAGTAAGCCTTCTGCCGTTTTTAAATCAGTTATAATATGTTCATAGACCTGATCACTTGGCGTCTTCGTTATGATACTATTAGCTCTGAAATCCGTAGTTTGGATATATGGAATGTCTCCAAAGAGTTGTAACAAATAAAAATGAAGTAATGCGCGTACAAAGAGTGCCTCTCCCTCTAGTTGTACCTTTTCTTGTGTACTGAACGTTGATGACCGAACTCCTTCCAATACTGCATTAGCAGCATAAATTTGATTGTATGAGTTATTCCAAAATAGTGTTACTGTGCTATTGGAAGGCAAAATTACATTGGTGTAAAATCCCGAAGTAGCACTTGTTGGAGTTCCATAAAAAGTAAGTTCATCGGTATAGTTCCCTAATTGGTTTGAAAGTCCAAATTGGGTTCCTGTGAGAAGTCCTTTATCTCTAATTTTAGCGTAGACATCTGCCATTGCTGCATTGGCAGTGGTATAATCCTGAAATACTGTTGTATTGGTAAGCTGTGATTTTGGAAGATCTACCTCTAGAAAGGAGTCGCAGGCTGGCATGGAGAAGACAAAGTTTAAAAAAAATATTTTTTTAACTATACTCCAGTACTTGTTCTTTTTTTTAGATATCGTTTTCATACGTTATAGGTTAAAAAGTTAGTTGAATTCCGGCGGTAATAACTTTTAAAGGAGGAAGATAACCACTGCTCTTAAATTCAGGATCTCCATCTTTATAAGGAGTAAAAGTCAAGAGATTTTGTCCTTGTAAGGTTACCGTGCATTGTACCGTTTTTAAATTTAAAGGAATGTCATAGCTTATTGCAACTGTTTTAAGTCGTACGTACGAAGCGTCTACTATAGAAGCATCACTTGTCGTATAGCGTGATTGAGCGGTCATAGCAGCAGCATTATATCCTGCAGTATAGAGTTGATAAGGTCCCAAATCTCCTGTTTGTTGCCAACTATTGATTATTCTTTCTGGTTGATTATACATCAATCCAGGAATCCCGCTATAACTTCTATTGAGTTGTTTTACAAATTGGAAAAGAAAATCCAGTTTCCAGTGTTTATAACGCAATTGATTTTGCAATCCTCCAAAATAATCGGGATTAAGATTCATTACAGTTTGCCTATCATCGGGAGAGGACAGTACTCCATCATTATTTTGGTCTTGAAACTGATATACCCCTGTTATGGGATCAAGTCCAATGTATTTGTACCCTAATTGAATATTTAGTGGTTCTCCGATACGGTATGTATTTCTATAGGTCGAACTTTTTAAATTAGGAAAACTAACAAGTTCATTGCGAGAAATACTCAAGTTAAGACTAGTGATCCAATTAAAATGCGCGGTAGAAAAATTAACCGTCCGCAGTGTAAACTCTAATCCTGTATTTTCTACCGTTGCATCCAGATTAGCTTGAAGTAGAGTAAAACCTGTAGTTCCTGGAAGAGGAATACCAACAAGTTGATTTGAAGAGCGGTTTTGATACCAAGCACTAGTGACAAAAAATCTGTCTGCTAAAAAACCTAGTTCTAAAGCAACTTCCATTTTTTTATTGACTTCCCATCCAAAGCCAGGATTAAATAAACGAGTGGGCTGTAGTCCTATAATATTCTGATAATTAATTCCTGAGGAGTTGTAAGTGTTCAAAAATTGATAGTCCCCAATTTGATCACTTCCTGTCGTTCCATAACTACCACGAAGCTTCCCGAAGCTAAACCAGGAATTGTTTTTTAAAAAGTTTTCATTGGAAAATAACCAAGCAACACCAACTGCTCCAAAATTTGCATATCGATTCCCTGGACCAAAACGACTCGACCCATCACGTCTTGCAGTTAGGTTTACGATGTAACGGTCGTGCCAATTGTAATTGATTCTACCAAAAAAAGCTTGGTATTTATAAATGGTTTCATCACTTAGAAGCACTTGCTTAGTAGCAGCCGATGCAAGGTCATTGATTAGACTATTGGAACTAAACCCAGTTCCAGACTGGAATAATTTGGAAGTCGTCTGTTGTTGGAAAGTTCCTCCTAAGAGAATTCCAAATTTACCTCCACCAAATTTCTTTTCCCAATTAATCTGTGGTTCAATAATCCATGAATTCCTATTGGTGTTGTTAAGAAATAAACTTGAATTGGCGCTGGTGTATCCCAAAGAGGGATTGTAAACAGTAGAAGGATTGGTACGACTCTCCACATGATTCAAATCGGTATAACCAAAACTACTTTTAACCACCAAATCAGGTATAATTTCATATGACAAAATCGTATTTGCAAGTAAGTCTTTGGTTTTGAATTTAAATTCAGCTGGCAAGTTCCTTAGTGGATTGTCCCATGTTCCGTTCTCCCAATTGAGATTCCCAGCTATATCATAGAGCGATGGGGCATTGGGAACAATAGAACGAGAATCATTGGTAAGATCACTAGCGGGCTGGTTGTTATTTTGTGCAGTATAACCTAATGACAATACCAAAAGAAATTTGCCATCTACTGACTGATGGTTAAGACTGAATTGAGAACCTCCTTTTTTATACAAAAAGTTACCAGGAAATACTGTAGATTGGGTATTATAATTCCCGCTGAAGAGAAATTGGGTATACTGTGAACCACCTGTGATTGTTCCTTGTAAATCAGTAATGACAGCCGTACCTCCAATAAGTTCCTTTTGCCAATCGGTGTGCCTATTTTGATCCCATGTTCCATTGATGTCGTATGCGTTGGAAGGATACGTAGCAATCTTATCATTAACAAATGCCTGACGACGCATGGCAAGATACTGCTTGGTATCCATAAGTTTCATGAATTTGGTTACTGTTCCAGCACCAGATGATGCAGTAAGGGTAAACTTTGTTTTTCCCTCCTTTCCCTTTTTAGTAGTAATGAGCACTACACCATTGGCTCCACGTGAACCATAAATAGCCGTTGCGTCTGCATCTTTGAGTATTTCAATACTTTCTATTGCATCTGGATTGATACTGTTTAATGGACTCGTTACAGTAGGAAAGATTGTGGAAGTTTGGTTGTAACCAATAGGATCTGAGGCATAGGGTACACCATCTATAATATATAGAGGATTATTTCCTTCGGGGCGTATGCTGTTTTGTCCTCGTATCTGGATTTCGAATCCTCCACCAGGAACTCCTGTGGTTTGGGTTACATTTACACCAGCCATACGTCCTTGTAAAGTGGCTAGAACATTCGTTACAGGTTGGGTTTCGATGTCTTTGGCAGTGATTCTGGAAATACTGCCCGTACGCTCGCTTTCCTTTACTGTATAGTAGCCTGCGTTGATTCGGACTTCTTGCAGTGCCATGGTATCGTACTCTAAAGCTATGTTTATGGTTTGCCGTCCTTTTATGGGGACCAGGGCCGTTTTGAAACCAATAAAGGAAACTATTAAAGTATCTGAAACAGCAGCAGCGATATTATACTGCCCGTTGTAATCAGAAATCGTGCCCGAATTAGTTTTGTTCTTTAGGGCAATGGTCACGCCAGGTAGAGGATTAGTACCATCAGTAATGGTACCATGTACCAGATTTTGTTGGGAGTTGGACTGCAGTTGCCGCAGGGAACTCATTGCTAAAACAGGGGTAAAAGACAAGAAACACCCGAAAAAAATCAGGCAATAAAGAGCCTTACTACCCTTGTAAAATGAATAATTATTCATAATATTGGGTTAGTTAAGTAAAACGTTTGTTTTGTTTGCTACGGTCCTCTATACTAGTTTGGTGACGAAGTAGAGGGCCATTTTTTATGTGTTAAGTTAGGTGGAGTTATGGTATCGACTACCACTTTTGTTGAATCATAGGCATGCAAGTTTATTTGTTAGATAATAAATAATTGCGAAACCATGAAAGAATGAAGTGCGCTAAGAATAAAAGTAGAAGATTAACCAATAAATAATAAAGGCGTGGGTAGTTCTCGACTTATTATGCATTAAAGGTACTGGAACGACCCGCGCGCATATAAGTGAGCCCACGCCAATATAATATGGCGTGAGCATTTACACTTATCACCCTGCGCGCTTAAAAATTTCCAGTTTTTTAATGCAAGATTCAAAGCGAATGCTTCAAATATTTTATATGAAGAATCGCAAATTTAATAAAATGAATACTAATTTGTTAGTAATCAAGTCAAATATAATAAAAAATATCGGTACTACAAACCGTACCGATATTTTATTTAAGTTATCGTTAATTGCATTTGTGAAAAAAGCTTTAGAAGAAAATATAAAATTCAGGATTACAATTAGTCTACGCAAGCTTTTGCAAAGCAAAGGTAAAGACGCTGTTCCACAAAGCTATAATGATATAGCTACGGCTGCTGATATTCGTAAAGCTACCGTTTCAGATACTTTCAATGCAAAATCAATCCCAAGTTCTTCAACGCTAATTCTCATTTTAAAAGCTATGGGGTCTTCACTTAGTGATTTTGAGAAAATATTTGATTCTTTAAAAGATTCGGATATTCTGGCATTCAAACGCGGTTTAGTATAATAACTAATTTGAATTTTAGCAGGAAAAATATGTAAGTATTTTCTTCTTATTCAATATACTGTAGGCTAGTACAATTTACCTTCAAATTATTTCTACAAAAAAACTATTAATATGGATTTGTCCGATATAAATCACTTTATACTGCTATTAGTGACTGGGGCAGCAATTCCCATCATAACAACATTTTTTAATAATAAATCTCAAACCAAGAGGGATACTTTGAAATATAAAAACGATCTGAAAACTGCAATAGAAAATAGAGAGTTTGAAGAAGCTAAAAACTACAGAGAATATTTAATGAAAACTGTTGAAGAGATTCATCAATTGTTAAGCTACTTTGAACACAATATATCATTAACAAAAAGTTTAATTGAATCCACAAAAAAATTAACACCTGAAGAATCTGATACTATATATGAAAACGAATTAGAAAAATTAATTCGTTTAAAAAGCATTGTACTTTCAAGATTTCCAGATTACTATGATAACATCTTAAATATTGCAGCTTTGCATAATATCTTTTGGGGAAATCAAAGAACACTTTTAGGAATTAATATCAAGGAAAACACAGAAGGATACAGGTTAACAACAGAGCTGCTATTTGAAACCCAGAATAAAACTAGAAAAGAAATAGACTTGATATTAGTCCACTTGAAAAAATACTCAGAAAAAGTTAATGAAAAATACAAGCTTTAAGGGTGCAACACAATAGTACGATTTAGTAAAATTAATTATACTAAATCTATAACTAAAAATCAAATAACAAAATGATTATAAGTAAAACTGCAATTTTGAATAACCTTTGTTACACTGAGCTAGTTTATGACAGAATAAACAAAAAACTAAATAGTAATTTTTCAAAATCTGAAATTGAAACAATGCTTTTTGATATCATAAAAGAAACTCAAGAAGATTACTTTCATAAAAATGGCAAAAACTACTACGTTTCAAATACTGAAAATGACATTAGAATTACGGTAAACTCATACACATACAGAATTATAACAGTTGACCAACTTACTAAAGTTAAAAAATAATTACCTAAAAAAAGGGAAACCAAAAAAAGCAACCCCACTTAAATAATCTAAGTAGGGTTTATTTATTTTAATCAAATTATTTTTTTGCAGCTTCTACGGAAACTTTTCTAAATTCTTTGAATAGTTTCTCAAGTTCTAAACTTGATTTACGAGCTCTAGTACCAGCTGCTTTAACACCTTTCTCAATTAGTGACTCAGATTCTGTTTTGAATATTTCAAATTCTGCATTGATTTTTGATACTAAATCTTTCATTATATTTTATATTAAATTAAGGCAGCAAAACTAATGGTTTGTTTAATATATTGAAATAATTTAAGTTTAAATTATATGCTATTTATACTAATTAACTCAATCATCTATCACAAAACCTTATTATGGCATTAATATGGCTTATTATGGGGATTTACTTTAAAATTCAAAGCTATCTTCGTGTAATTTTTAAAATATATAATTATTGGGTTTGTATATTATATAATACTGAATAAAAGAAAGTTATCCAAATTTACCACGTTAAAATATCAAATTCGCAAAAATCACTAAAAGTGGGTATTGCAAAGGGCTAAAAAGCCATATACATTTGTCTGATTTTTTTTACATCAACAAAAATCCAATTTATTGAAATTTTAGAATAGAAAAGTAAATTCAATAATCGACTTTGCTAAACAGAAATTTTTCTCTATCCAAAGGCTTCAAAACCTTTCTATTTCGGGCAATTTTTGGCGTAAAATATTATTAATTAAATATTAAAAAGTTAGTTTTGTAGCTTTTTAAATAAACCCATAGAATGTTGAAGATAAAATTACTTTTCTTATTAATTATTACGTGTTCATTAGGTTATAGTCAAAGTAAAGAGGCTACTGTCATGGTCAATGCCAGAGCTCAAAAAGATAAGATTTTGATCCGTTGGGCTATTAATTCTCCAATAGAATGGCAAAAAGCAAATAAAAAAGGATTTGTAATTACCAGAACTACAGTACTACGAGACGGGAATGTTTTGCCTAAACCCGAAAAAATAGTACTTACGCCAAAACCACTTCTTCCTGAACCTTTGGATTCATGGCTTGACTTAGCACAAAAAGATAATAATGCGGCGATTATAGCGCAATCGATATATGGAGAAAGTTTTGAAATAACTGGTGCCAAAGAAGGCGAACTTGCTAAAATAGTAAGTATGGCTGATGAACTGGACCAACGGTATACTTTTGCTTTATATGCAGCCGATATGAGTTTTACTGGTGCTGTAAAAGCGGGTTGGGGATTTGTAGACAACAACGTAAAAAAGGATGAAGTCTATGCTTATCAGGTAAGTGTTTTTGAAAGCCCAAAGGTTAAAAAATCTTCTTATATGATAGGTTTAAAAGACTTTACTGTTTTACCCCCTCCAACAGATTTTATTGCGATTCCAGATGATAAAAAAGTACTGCTTTCCTGGGATTACGAAACCTTCAAGAGAATCTATACGTCTTATATGGTCGAAAAATCTTCTGATGGAATTAATTATACTCCAATAGCCACTACACCTTTAGTTAACCTGAATGATAAAGACGAGCATCCATCTAAAACCATGTATTATATTGATACGCTTAGTATAAACGATAAAACATATCAATATAGATTATACGGTATAACTTCATTTGGAGAAAAAGGAGAATTAACGAAACCAATTACTGCAACTGGAGTGGATGCTATCGTTACCGCTGCAAGACTTGTGGATTATAATATTGTAAACTCCAATGAAGTTAATTTGGAATGGGAGTTTCCTGCAGCCTCAGAAGGTTTCATTCAGGGCTATGAAATTAACCTAGCGGATAATGATAAAGGTCCCTATAAAGTAGTTTCTAAAATGATTCCTACATCGGAAAGAAAACTCAATTATAAAGATAATTTATTTCCATCTAATTATTTTACCATATCTGTTGTGGGTAAGAATAATCAGCGCTTAACATCTCAGAGTATGTTGGTTCAGCCTGTAGATTCTATACCACCGGCAAAGCCGATAGGACTTGAAGGTGTAATTGATAGTCTTGGAGTAGTTCGATTGAAATGGAAACCAAATCAGGAAAAAGATTTACGTGGATACCGAATTTTAAAAGCCAATACTACTGGTGAAGAATTTGTAGACATTTATCATAAGTCCTATGTAGGCAATGATTACAAAGATAGTGTGAGTCTGAAAATGACAAATAATAAAGTGTATTATAGAATTGCTGCGGAGGATATGAGATTTAATATTTCAGAACCATCCGATATTTTAATTTTAGATAAACCTGATAAAATTCCACCTGCTGCACCTATTTTTAAAGATTACGACAATAAAGATGGTAAAGTACATCTAAAATGGATACGCAGTTATAGTGAAGATGTAGTAGGATATAGTCTAAGAAGGAGAGAAAAAGGACAGGAAAAGTGGCTGGAGATTAAACAAATAAATGATACCATTCAGGAATATACAGATGACAGGATAGAGAACAAAAAAACATATCAATACGCTATTCTCGCGAGGGACAAAAGCAATCTGTGGTCATCATTAGATCATTCTATAATAACGGTACAAATTTTGGATTTTACACCTGTAAAAATAATTACATTTTTGCAAGGACTGCCTGATCGAGAGAGTAAAAAAATAGTCCTGACATGGAATTATAATAAAAGTAAGGACAAAGTAATCAGTTTGAGTATTTATAAAAATGTAAAAGGTACGCCGCCAACATTATGGAAAGAATTAAATGGTACTGTTTTTACTATAGAAGATAAAAATTTAAATATAAACTCGGAATATGAATATCATTTAATTCCTAATTTAGAAAATGATAGCCCTTCAAAAGTCGAAACCCTAACAGTTATATATTAAGCCTATGAAGAAGTTTTACTTATTGTTAATTTTATTGGTTTCTGTATTTGGATATGGACAGATTAATTTAGTTGGGGACACCAAATATAAGTTAAATGTTGTAGGTTATCAAAGTAGAGATAGTGACGGATGCGGAGATATTGATGGATTAATTTATATCAGAGCAACTTATCAGGATGGGAATCATTCTAATCTGTTTCAAGGAAGAAAAATTTATCAACCAGTAGATCATGAAGAAACTTTTACTAAAAATAATCCTATTGTTAATTTAGAGTTCCATAAAATAGTTCGTTGGGAAACTACTTTTGGTTGTAATGGCGGACCAAACCGAAATTATGATAATGTGAGGATTACCAATACTTGTTTCTCATCTTATCAAGCTGATGCAGGAAGTGATTTGCGTGAATTAACAGTCACCGTTAAACCTGTTGTTGTTATTAATAAACCAGCGGAGCCTCAATATTTGGGGGATACTGGAGTTTTGAAAATTGAACTTCCCGATAATTTGACTCCAAATTATTACAATTGGAAGTTTAGAGTAGGTAGCGGACCTGAAAAAGACATTCCGGCAGCTTTTAATAATAAGCCTGTTCTAAACATAAAGGGTGAAGATTTTTTAAAAGCTGAGGATTTTGGTAAAATTATTTACGTTTGGGTAAATATGAATTGTAATGCAGGAAGTGAACTGGCTAAAGGATATGCTCGTAGAGAAGCGTATTACAAAGTTAATGAATGTACCAGTAAGTGTCGCCCAAGTTTTCCAATTACTAATTGGATTAAATGTATTCAAAATTGTGCTACTAATTATACTACACATTATAATGAAGCATATACTGATGAATTAGAAAAAACACACCAAAGTTGGAATTCAAACGAGATTCCTTTTACATATTTAAAGACCTCACCTGTAGTAATATCTGCGCTTCCTGCTAATGTAAGCTGCTATGATTTAGAAAGCAAGGATGGTAGTGTGAAAATACAATTTGATAAATCACTATTACCACAGGAGAAATTAAATTACACTTTAATTAATGCAGATACTGGTACACCTGTAGACGTAAATGGAACTGTCGTTATGGATGGAGATAAATTTATGACTAGAAACAATTTGCCCCGAGGTAACTATGAGTTTCAGTTGATTGGATTTTATGATGGCTATAATACAAGAGTACCGACAGAAATCAAAACTTATTTTACAATTGGTTCACCTAGTCCCGTCGATTTTAATTTATCAAAAACAAATGTTAAATGCAACGGCGGTAAAGACGGAACAATAACCATAAATGCATCAGGTGGAACAGGAAAAGGATATCAATATTCCGTTGACAATGGGACCACATGGATTCCTTTTAGCAATACCAATAGTAATACTCATACTATAAATGGTTTATATCCCATTTCTGGTCTATCTATTGGTTATGCTATAAATGTGAAAGACATGAATGGCTGTGTTGCCAAAATTCAGAAAGTGGTTGATGGGAAAATTGAATTAGGAGCCGAATTATCAAAGTCAGTCACAATCGAGCAACCTGCGAATGCTGTATACATAAACTACACCCTCAAAAATAATCCAACTTTTTACGGAGCGGCCAACGGAAAATTAGTTGCTGCCATATCTGGTGGGACTATTAATG
This sequence comes from Flavobacterium hydatis, assembly GCF_000737695.1. Lineage (GTDB taxonomy): Bacteria > Bacteroidota > Bacteroidia > Flavobacteriales > Flavobacteriaceae > Flavobacterium > Flavobacterium hydatis. Next base: position 72,059 of record NZ_JPRM01000008.1, on the reverse strand, counting down.
ATGACAAATCCTATAGTTTTGAATGGAAAAATAGTATTGGTGTTGTTATGCCTGCAACAGCTCAATATAATTCTGCCGATAATACATACAATATTACATTGGAAAATGCTCCTGAAGGAGAATACAAACTAACTGTAAAAGATAAAAATTACAATAACGCCATAAATAAAGAAGGCTGTTCTATTATCGAGTCCTCTCAAATATTAACGCAGCCCGAAAAAATTAAAATTACTTTACAAGAAACACAACCTATTTCTTGTAACACTGAAAATTCAGAATCAGATGTAAATAAATTCTCAGACGGAATTTTAAAAGCAACAGTAAGCGGCGGTATTCAATTTACGGGAACAGCAAATAATGGTTTACCCTATACCTTTATTTGGTCAAAATATAATACTATAACTGGGTTATGGGAGGAATTGTCAGAACATAAAACAGCAACAGCTGAGAATCTTTCGCAAGGAAACTATTCATTAAATATTATTGATGCTAACGGCATAGTACAAGGAATTTATAATACTACCGATTTAGTAACAGCAATTCCAACAACAAAAGAAATGGTAGAACCTACCAAATTGGAATTATCATTTAATTCTGGAAATGTTTCTTGTCACGTAGGCAATAATGGCTGGGCTCAAGCGAATGTTACAGGAGGATCCAGTCCTTATACCTATACCTGGTACAATACAGATGAAGGAATTATTGACGTTAATAAAATATCTCATTTAACTGCAGGTACCTATACTGTTGAAGTTATTGATGCAAAAGGTTGTTTTACTAAAGGGAGTATTGCAATAAGTGAACCTGAATTCCCTGTCGCAATTGAGTATATAGAAATTTTTACTCCTACTTTTTCAGGAGCCACCAACGGAAGAATTGTAGCTAAGATAACAGGAGGAACACCAAATGATGATAAATCATATTATTATCAATGGAAAAACTCCACAGGAGTACTACAAACTACAACTGCCGAATTAAAAGATGGATTTTATACTATTACTCTAAATGGTGTTCCTGCCGATAATTATTTTTTAACGATTAAGGATAAAAATTATAGCGAGAGTACAAATCAAATTATTAATTGTTCCATATTAGAGTCAAAAGTAGCATTGACGGAACCCGATCCTTTAAAAGTTCTTTTTGAAATTGTTCGTACTATTTCTTGTAATACAAGTAATGAGTTTGGCAATGATAAAGATACGACACCTAAAGATGGTCAGCGTGATGAGTCGCAAGATGGTATTTTAGTCGCTCATGTAACTGGAGGAACTCCACTGGCGTCCTCTGCAAACAATGGATTACCGTATTATTTTTATTGGAAAAAACAACAGGCAGATGGTTCCTGGGTAGCTTTGCCTAACATTACAGATGAAACTGCTACAAACCTTTCTCATGGAAATTATGCTTTAAATATAAAAGACAGAAACGGAATCATGTTAGGGACTTATGTCAACAATGTGCTCACACAGGAAATTGATGTAACACAATTAATGCAGGAGCCTCCAAAATTATCTGTGACTATAACGCATGGAAATGTTTTTTGCAATGACGGAAATGACGGTTGGGCTACAGCAAATGTCGTGGGAGGAACGCCTCCATATGATTATAAATGGTCTAATGAAGTAGATATTGATAAAAATACTATTCTAAAAGCTGGCGAATACTGGGTGTTTATTACAGATGCTAAAGGATGTACAACACAGGAAAGTGTCACTGTCTTGCAACCTGCAGCTCCCTTGTCCATAAAATATACAGAAGTTTTTAATCCTACTTTTTATAAAGCGACCAATGGAAAAATTGTAGTGGAAGTTACAGGTGGAACAATTTCCTCAGACAACTCTTATTGGTTTGAATGGAAAAACAGTAAAGGAATAACACAAACTACAACCTCAACGAGCTTTAGTAATGGCGTTTATACGATCTCTCTAAACGGGCTTCCTGAGGAAACCTATAGTCTAACAGTTCGTGATGCTAATTATAACGCTGCAACAAATAAAATAAGTTGTACGGTGGCAAATTCAATTACAGCTTTAGATGATCCGGATCCGCTTGAAGTTACTTTTGAAGTAGTTCGTACTATTTCGTGTAATGTAAGTAATGAATTTGGAAACGAGACCGATGCGAATCCACAAGATAACCAAAGAGATGAATCGCAGGATGGAATTTTAGTGGCTCATGTTAAGGGAGGAATTCAGTTAAAGGCGGATAAAAATAACGCACTACCCTATTTTTATACCTGGAAGAAACAGCAAAAGGATGGTTCATGGACCATTTGGAACGATCAGGATGAAACTGCCGAAAACTTATCTGATGGAACATATGCATTAAATATTGAAGATGCCAACGGAATAAAACTCGGAACGTATGTCAATAATGTTTTAGTAAAAGAAGTAGATGTTACTCAATATATGCCGGAACCAGCAAAACTAAATCTGGCTTTTACGAAAGGGAATGCTAGTTGTAACAATGGAGATGATGGTTGGGCAGAAGCACACGTTTCCGGTGGAACTCCGCCTTATACCTATGAGTGGACAAATGGTGAAACGACGGCAAGAATTGAAAATATCACAACAAACAACTACTTTGTAATTGCAACCGACGCAAAAGGCTGTGTTGTTCAGGGGAGCATTTTTGTAGGTGATCCGAAAGGGATATTCACTACCGAAACAGTAAAAAATCCAACTTGTTATAGTGGTAATGATGGTTCAATCGAACTAAATGTTACAGGTGGAAATTTACCGTATAGTTTTTTATGGAACACAGGAGCTACTACCAAAGATCTAAACAATCTGGTAGCTGGAAATTATGAAGTAACTATTTCCTGCACTGATTGTTGTGTTTACAAAAAGAAGTTTATTTTAAAAGATCCAAACCCAATTGTGGTTGATTTAGGAAAAGACAGAACTTTATGCAACGATCAGGTATTAGATCTAGATGCTACAATATTAGATGATAAAGCACAATACAGTTGGAGTTCTACAAATGGATTTACATCAAATCAGGCAAAAGTAAGTTTAACCAAAGCTGGAACTTATACTGTAAAAGTAACTTCAGCTTTAGGTTGTATTGGAGAGGACGAAATTATAATAAAAACAAATCAGGTGGTAATCAGTTCTGAGTTTTTACTCAGCTCTCAGGCATACTCAGATGAAGAAGTTATTTTGGTAAATACTAGTAATCCTTTTGGAGAAAGTACCCACTGGATACTACCTAAGGGTGTTAGCATTGTAGAGCAAAAAGAAAAATATATTACACTTAAATTTGATGCTACTGGTATTTATACAATAGGTTTACAACAAACACAGGGAGACTGCTTTGCCACATACAATAAAAACATTACAGTAGAAAAAAGAAGTACGCTTCCTAATGCAGCTACTGGTTCTAAGTTTATCATTGATTTTATTGTAACACCTAATCCGAGTAACGGAAACTTTAAAGCAATTGTGACTTTAGAGAATAATAGTACTATAAATTTAAGGCTGTTTTCAACTACGGGAGAATTTACCACGCAGAAAAAAGATTCAGGAAAGAAAAAGTACGAAGTCGATTTTAATACTTCATTGCCGTCTGGAATGTATATTTTGGTGCTTGAAACAGAACAACAAACACTTGTTAAAAAAATTATCATCTATTAGAAAATGAAGAACTTTTTCAAAAACATATTTTTACTTATTTTACTCATCCAGTGCTCCCCCTTCGGGGGGTGGGGGGATGTATACGCTCAACTTTTCCCTGTCCAGTTAACACCTGTTTTTAATAGCCCGTACAGTATCAAACTATCGGATTACGCTACCAGTATGGATACTAAAATGCGTCTGTTAATCAACCCTACCGATATCTCTATATCGCAACGACAGGTGCGTCTAAAATTGTACATACAAGGTAACGGACTCAATATACAAACCAACGATTATATGGTAGGACAACGCCCCATTTTTATCAATGGAGGCGAATTGCAGACCTTAACCAATACTGATATTGGAGCCTTATTTAGGTTAGAAAACCTGCAAGGAATTACAGCTTTACAATATGCCAACGGATTACCAGAAGGTATGTATAGTTTTTGTTTTGAAATGTTTGATTATATGACTAATCAAAGAATTTCGCAAAAAAGCTGTGCGAGTCTATATTTGATTTTAAATGATCCACCACTTTTAAATACGCCTCAGAAAAATGAGCAAATAGCTTCAAGCGATTTCCCGAATATTATGTTTACCTGGACTCCGCGCCAGATGAATGCGACTAACATCTCCTATAAGTTCGAATTAAAAAGGCTTATTGATCCTACACTAGATCCACAGTTTGCATTTCAGATGTCTCCCCTTTTATATGAGGAAACTCTTTTTGGAACTGCTTTGTTGTACAATTTAAGCATGCCTATTCTTACACCGGGAATGCGTTATGCATGGCGCGTAAGAGCAATTTCGACGACAGGACTTTCAGAGAACGCCGTGTTTAAAAATGATGGATATAGTGAAATTTATTCTTTTAAATATACTGCTTCCTGTGCTGCTCCCACCTTTTTGTTAAGCGAATCTCAAAGTTCTAAAAGTGTAAAAATCACATGGGAAGGAGTACCTGAACACACCCGTTATCAGGTACAATATAAAAAACAAAATGTTCGTAATGCGCAATGGTTTTCGACAAATAGTTTAAACACGCAAAGTTTAATCACCAATTTAGAACCAGGTTTAACCTATCAGTTTAGAGTTGGTTCAAGTTGTGATCCTGCAACTGATGGTGTTCAGTCGTTTACCTATTCCGGAATCAGTACATTTACAACACCAACAGAAACTAGTGGTGTTCCTGCTTATAATTGTGGTATCATACCCCAAATTAATATTCAGAATCAAAAACCGCTTACCAATTTAATCCAAAGCGAAACATTTAAAGCTGGAGATTTTCCGGTAACTATTCTTGAACTCAAAGGAGAGAATAGTCCTTACTCCGGGAGAGGTTATATTATTGTGCCTTATCTAAAAGATACTAAAATTGCTGTTGAATTTAACAATATCGTAGTTAATACCGATTATCAGTTAATTAGTGGTATCGTTGAAACGAGTTATAATCCCGAATGGAAAAACGTTACCGATGTAGAAGATTTCACAGGTGAAGGTCAGGGTGGGCAGATAGAAGAAACTGTTCCGTTTGAGATCAAAGACATTATTATTAATCCCAATGGAGATATTGTTGTAAATGGTAACGATGGACAACAAGTAACCATTCCAGGAGGGAAAGATACTGTAATTACGGATAGTAAAGGAAATACTTATACTGTAGACAAAGATGGTAATGGAAGTAACCAACCTACAGAGCCCGCAGCGGGAGGAAAACCAACTCCCGAGAATACCGATGGTGTAGATAAAAGTGGTCAGGCCACAGCATTTACTGCCAAAGGAATTTCGATTGCTTTTTCAGGAAACGGAAGTAAATATGCTTTTGATGTAATGCCAAATAACGCAGCTACCGCTTTACAAAAGTTATACAAAAAAGTAGGTGACGTTGCTTTGCCTTATAAAGCAGTTTTAAATGGTGATACGGATACTCTATTGGCTACAGTTAATATTACTGATGCAAATGTAAAAGCAGATAGTATTGTTTTTAAAACCCAAAATGGTGCCAAAATCAACTTTACAAGAAATGATAATGTCTTTGTACTAACGGTAAAAGGAAACCTGAGTTATGCCGAAGAAGAAATACTAGCCACCATCAAACAAGGTAATAAATGGAAGGTTATTGGGGCTTTTATGCTCGTACATATTTCTCCTAAAGAAGTAAATGTGGCGCTGGTGCCTACTTACGCGATTTCGCAAAGTAAGCTCGATGCAATTATTTCCAATACGCAGGCAATTTATAATAAAGTTGGGGTGAAAATTAATTTCACTAAAGAAGACCGATTAAAAATTGATAGTGTAGTTCCGGATACTGTCGATAAAATTCAGACTGAAAAGAATACACTTACATCGACCTATAGCTCAGAGCAACAAAAAATTAATGCGTTGTATCAAGGTACAGCTAATAGTTATGTGTTGTTTATAACCGATAAAGCTTCAAGTGCTAATATTCAAGGTTACATGAGACTCAATGGACAATTTGGATATGTGTTTAATTCAGCAAATGATAAAACACCTGCACATGAATTAGGTCATGGAATCTTTAAATTAGAACACCCTTTTGAGCAGTACAAGACTTCAGAATCTGGTACCGATTTCTTAATGGATTATAGTTCAGGAACTATCTTAAATCATCAGGATTGGAAACAAATTAATGATCCTGCATTTAAGTTGTATGCTTTTCAGAGTCAAGCTAGTGGGCAGTTTGCTGGTGGTTATGTGGTAAGTCCTGATTACAAAATATTTACTATTGGAACAGATCGCACAATAGTTGATAAAAATACATATTCAAATAATGATCCTACAGCAAATGAGGGGACACTTCCTGGATTTATATTAGCAGGAAAACAATATTGGTGGAAAGGTGGTAAATATGTAAATGATGAAAGTAATTATGACTTGACAGATGTTTCTAAAAATTTAAATTCTATTAAAGATAAATGGCTGTATTTGTTTTTTGATAGAGATCAAGAGTGTGGAAAAACAACCTATGTAACAATCAAAATTTCTGATTACATAGCAAGTAAAAAATCACTTAAAGAATTTATAAGCCTATATATAAACTCCAAGACTAAGCAATTAGTTGGGTGTAGTGATGCCGCCAGTACAGAGAATTGGACTGAGGTAAAAGGAGGATCAGGAAATAGTCAAGGGTTATTTGTTAAGAACTTAATTAAAGGAGAAGTTAAAAAAGAAGTTTTAGATAAGTTAGAAGCACTAATGTCTGGAAATTCTAAAAACTGGATAACTGGACAAGCACATAAGATAAAAGGTCATATACTTTTAACTTCAGAATCAGAAAAAACAAACAGAGTTGTATATAAGGATAATAGTTTCTATGTAGATAATGTAAAGGAAGAAATAAAGGCTGATGAGATAGTATTTTGGTTAGAATATAGCAATGAAGGCAAAATTAGAGTTAAACAAATCATCTCGGGAAGTAGTTTTGATGAAAATATTTCAGTTGCTTTAAAATCATGGGAGTCAAGTTTAGATTGGAAGCAAAAAACGTTGTTTGAAAAAATGATTGCCCTTGGCTATCAATCTGTAGATGGATATTTTACGGCTTATTACGACATGTTTGACATGCTGAGTAGTGGCGTTGGCAAACTAAAAATAAAGCCTTCTGTATATGATTGTAATGATAAAGAATACAATGACATTTATGCAACAGTATTTAGCTATATTTCTTTGTCAGGAGTAGTTCAGGATGTTATTGCAGATAAATTATCAGATGCTTATCCTGAATTTAATAAAGTATTTGAAAATGGAACCCCAAGTCAAATACAATTTGCTTTGTTCTGCGGAATGTATAATGGGTTGATTGATGTTGTAAAATCAATTCCTGATTTAGCAAAATTATTAGTATCACCATTATCTAGTAAAGGTAGAGAAGCAAACAGCAAGTTCCTGACTCAAATAGAAGAAATGGAAATGTTTGAAAAAGATGCTACTGGAAAGGAAATACTTATTTATGGTAAGGGCTTGAGTTTTGGTAAGGTTTGGTATTTACTAAAAGAAGGTGTCGCTGGACAATTTGATGCTAAAAAGCCATGTGTCGGAGCAGAATTTGTAGGTTCTATTGTAGGACCAATAATTGTGATGTGTGTTGGAGATGTTGAGGCAGGTGCCGGAATAATGAGTAAAGTAGCTTCAACAACTTTTAAAGCGCTACAGCTGTGTGATAAACTTACAGACCCATTTAGATATGTAGGGATGTCGTTTAGATTTGTAAAAGGAATGTCAGGAAAAGTTGGTGTTGTGATAAAAAACGCAACCAGTGATATCGTAACCCAATTAGAAAATGGACTCTTTAGAGTTAAGGTAATTGTTAACAATACTGAATTACCTAATATAGAAATGTCATTCGAAGATGTGAACCGTTTAGTAGCATCAGGAGCAGACGGAATTGACTATCCCGTAAATGGAGTGAATCAACGTATAACACTGATGGGTTCAGCAGGATCCGTAGGTTCTGCAAATCCAGCTACTATTTCTGCTCAAATTTTTGGAGCAGCAAACGAGCAATTATTAAAACGTTTTACTGATTTAGGCGTTGATGCTTCAAGACTGGAGAAAGTATTAACAGCTTTAGGAAAAACAGCTCAAAATGGAGAAAAATTAGTTAAGCTACTAGAAAGCAATACTTTTAGTGACGTATATCAACTAAGGTTATTTATTGATGACTTAGAAAAAGCACCACTACTATTTAAGAATTTTATTGATAATACTAAGCTTGTACAAGCGTGGAAATTTATAGTAAATAGACCTCAAATGCGCATAGATGAGAGTATTCTTGAAGCAACAGCAAAAATGCTTAAAAATAATTCTAAATATGTAGAGGATAATTTAAGTAAAATTCAAACAATTTATGACAAATTAGCTGCTGCTGGAGCCAGATGCAGAACTTGTGCTACAAAAGGAACAAATAAAGGAATAAAACATCTTGATGAAATTATTGATGATTTGGATTTTGCTATAACAAATTATAAAGATAAAAATGGTTTCAGTAAATTACTTACCGAAATGGCCGCACATAGCAATAAAGCAGATGGAGGTGCATTTATGTTGCAATATTTAAAAGATAAAGGTGCAACCTTTGCTAACAAAGTACAAGAGTTTGAAAGCTTCTATTTGAGTGGAGAACGATTTGAAGCTGATATAAAATTGTTTGATGGTGTTACAAAATTAATAGAATTTAAAAGTTTCGCAAAAAGTAGTTGGGAATCTTTTGGAGGGACAAGCAGTTTGAATCAATTAAAAGGATATATAAAAAGTGGAGAACTTTTTCAATATATTGGAAATAAGACAAAACTTTTAAATGATGGTGTAGCTGACCCCGAAAAATTTGTAAAAGAGCAATTTCAGAGAGTCTTTAAAAAAGATGATTATGCTCTGTTTGAAGAATTCTGGAATAGTTCAACTTGGAAAGATAAATTGTGGAAATCGTCAGAATTTCCAAATTTAACAAAGCAGAATGCTAAATTAATATTTAAGAATTGGATTGATAAAGGAGATGATTCTCTTTTCAAATTTATAAGTGTACAATAATCATGAAGATAATAAACATTGTTGACTCTGTGAAAAGTGTTAAAGTATATGATAAAAAATTTTACTACTGTAAAAGTTCTAAATTGTATAATAACGAAAGTCAAATTTTAATAAATGATATCGAATGTCAATCTTTTTGGCAAAAGAATAATATTATATTTTTTCATAATAATCAAGGCGAATATCAATTGCTTAATTTAGAAAATAGAATAATTCATACCTTAAATTGTTCACCTTATCTTTTTACTCTTGACAATGACAAGGTACTTGCTAGTTATGATTACTCTTACAATATTAATTCTAACAGCTTTGATTGGAAAATAGGTGTCTTTAATATCTATAATGGTGAAATTTTACAAGCGATCGAAAAATTTGATAATTGTAATTTTTTATTACAAGATGAAAGAATAATAATAGGATTTAATAAGGATAAAGATATTTCAGGTTTTAGTAATCTTGACAATAGACAACTATGGAACTTCTCAATATCAAGTTTAAAGGTTTTCATAAATGATGAAGGAGATGAATTGCAAACAGAATTAATATCGTTTATTGGAATTAATAAAAAAATAGTTTGGATACTGGTTACAAATCGAAAAATTATAGGAATTGATATTGAAAAAGGAAATTTGTTACATGAAATTGATCTTTGTAAAGAATTGGGTTTAGTTCCTGATTCTATCGAAAATTTTAATTTTTTAGTTAAGGATGTTCACTTAGATAATGAAAATGGAATTATTAAAAGTTTATCGTATAGATATTACTGGGAGTTGAATTTAGACACTTTTAAAATTGAAATAAAAAAAGATTTTGGAGAAAATCCAAAGCAATCCTGGCGTATAAATCGTAGTGCATTCTATTCAGAAGATAAAAAACTCTATTTTATTGGCTCAAATAAAGGGGAAGTCGTCAATAGAGCGGTTGGTATTTTTGATACAGAAAAACTTGAAGTCATATGGTATGATGCTCCATTAGAAGAAAAAAAGTATCTGTTTTTTACTGATGTACCACAGGCCAATAATAAACAATTGGGAGTGTTAGATAGTGAAAATAATTTAAGGATTTATCAAAGAGAATAGAAATAAAAAATCACACATGAAAAAAAACATTTTGACCCTAATAATTGTGCTAATAAGCATTTGCGGTTTCTCACAAAAAATCAAGATTGCCAAAGGAGAAATAAAGCTGGATGAAAAAACAATTGGAAATATAGAGGGCAAAAAACCACTTTTTAAAATATCAAATTTAGATAAAAGCTACACAGTTACTGTTGAGTTAAAGCAAGTAGAACCAGTACCTGCTATTCCTATCATGCAACTAAAAAATGAAGCCACAGGAAAATTCAATGAAATTGCTTTTACAGATGGCAAGTTTAATCCTTTTAATAATGAGAAGAGCGTTGTTAATGCCTTACTGGAACATAACTATTTAAGTATTGATGGTTTAAATACAGAAGCAGTGGAAAAATTTATAAATGGAGAAGCAACAGGTGTTTCTGAAAAGCTTTTAGGAATTCAAAATGAAAAAGATCAAATAAATAAAGCTGTAAACGAGTATCAATTAACAATTGATGACGGAGGAACTATTTACAGCATAAAAGCGCAAAACCCTGATCCTTTAGATAAAAGAATTGGTTATATAAGAATGACATCCCCAGCAACTAATGGAGAGTTAATGTATGAAGTTATGGATTTAGATAATTATAAAATTGCTACTTGGTTTGCTAAATCAGCTATGGTTTCAGGCTATGATAAATTTTTAAATCAAGAACTTATTACGTTTGATAATAAGGTTTTTAAAGCCACTTTTGACAATAGAGGTAATCCAATTGGATATAGAATGAGTAAGGATATTACCGCTATGAATATTGTAAGAGTCCTTGTTGGTAATGGATATACTTTGGGAAGTCAATATTTAGAGAATAACAAATAATTAAGTTAACAGAAATTAAATAAAAATGAAAAAGAGAATTTTAATCGTAGTTGCATTACAACTTTTTTTAACGCTAAATAGTTGTAGTTCAGATTCAGGAAATGATTCGCCAACTCAAGAGCCACCAGTTGTAGTGATAAAAACAGCAAAAATAACATCCTATTCTAAAAATGCTGGAGAAACTGGAGAAACGGTTAGTATCTACGGTGAAAATTTTTCGGATAAAGTAAGTGATATAAAAATAACATTTGATGGGGTACCCGCAACAATTCTTTCGGCTACTGCCAGCGAAATATCATTTACACTACCAGCTACGGAAAAACTATTACCATCATTAGTTCTAACAATTGTAAACAGAATAGTAACTAATGATGTAAAAAATACTTATAATGGCAACATTGGTATTTTACCAATTCCATCAACTACAGGCTGGTTTACTATTCCAATAGATAGAAAAAGTGACTCTGCAATTCCTCGTATACAAATGTTAAGTGATAAGATTTTATATTACACTCAAAGTGGTGCACGTCTCTCTAGAACTTTAGATGGAGGTATTACTTGGACAGATTGGGCAAATAATGGTTTTGGTGCTGGATTTCATGCAACTATAAATGATGAAGGATGGTGTCATACTGGTTTTGGAATTTCTAAAATAGCAGTTGGTGGATATCTTGGTATAGATGAATTTGCCAATTTTGGAGATAACAAAGTAGGAACTGCTTATTCTATCTATGTAGATGATAATATGAAAGATGGAACAATAATTACACAAAGTGGTGTTGTTTTTACAACAGCAAATGGAGTTGATTTTACTAAAGCTTACGAAATAGAAGGTAATGGAGCCAATCTTTATCAAGCAACAGAAATTGATAATAACCATATTTGGGCAATTGGATATAAGGAACAAGGTAATATCAAACAGCCTTTTATCTTATTCAAAAACAACACAACAGACGGTTGGAAAGAGTATCCTTTTGTAAAAGAACCAGCAGGTTATTACGCTAGAGAAATTTGTTTTGTTGATTCTGAAAATGGTTTTCTTTTAATCAATAAATATCTAAATACATTATTAGATGTTAAGTTGTTTAAAACCATTAATGGAGGTGATTCTTGGTCGCAAGTCTATAACGGAGAAAAATTTACCAAATTTACTTTTAAAGATGCAAACACAGGTTGGGCAATTCTAGATAATAAAATTTATAAAACAATTAATGGTGGTAGTGTTTGGACTCTTGACTACACACACGACCAACCTATCCGCAATATTTCATATAAGAACAATGTTGTTTGGGCTTTTTCTACAGATAAGATTATCAAACGCTATTTGTAATATTTAGCTGTAGAATACTGTATAATAAAAACATTACAGCCCTAAAAAGCTGTACTGTTTTAAAATAAATGGAATGAAAAAAACTTTACTCTTACTATTATTTATTGTTATTACTTCGTGTTATCAGGAAACTTCTATAACTGTAGAAGGCGATTTTACGACTTCGTATGTAAATGAGGATGAATCAATTCCTGTTATTATCAAAATAGACAATAAAGTCACTGGAGCAGATACGTACGAATGGACTTTTGAAGGAGGAAATCCAAGTACTTCATCTTTAAAAAATCCAGGAGAGATATTGTACGATAAACAAGGAACGTATACCATAAAACTCAAAGCATCAAATGTAGATGGAGAGCGTAAAGAATTTAGTAAAACCGTTATTATAAGAGACGGAATCAACATTCAGTTTACCCATGAAATTATTAAGAGCAATTATTCTCCGGTTGAAGTTGTTCTAAAGAATACTACCCCTGGAGAGGGATTAACTTTTCAGTGGGATTTTCAAGACGGAATCCCCGCAAGTTTCACAGGGAAAACACCTCCAAATGCTGTGTTTACAACTCCTGGTGAACACATCATTACTCTAACCGTTTCTAATGGTTTTGAGTCACAAAAACAAACTAAAACTATCACTGTTGCTCCGTATTTAGTGAGTTTGTTCACCTACGAACCAAAGTTTGATGATGATGATTATCAAGCTCCGGTTACGATACATTTTGCCAATAAATCTACTAGTGCGACAAACTACAAATGGACTTTTGCAGGTGGCAATCCAGCGACATCAACTGAAGAGAATCCTACAGTTGTCTTCGCAAGTGCAGGCAGTCATGAAGTTACCCTAGAAGCTATTAATGATAAGACAAGTCAGATCTTTAAATCTACTATAACAGTTTTGCCAGATACGAATCTGCGTATTTTGACTAACGTTAAATTGGGAATAAATTCAGCACATAACAACAATACTATTGGGGCAATGTTCTCAACAATAACCAGACAGGTATACAAAGCAAATGAGATCAACGATGAGAATAGCAGCTTAATTGATATTGTTTTTCAGGGTTTGAACAACAATTTTACCTATAACAGATTTATATCGCCGGATCAGGTTAATAATTATGGTTTTCTAGCATTAAAAAATGCACAAAGCACCATTTTTATAAATTCTCAAAATTTGTGTAATTGTGGCTTAAATTTTACCGAAACTCAATTTGACGCTATGGTAAATGATACCCCGATAAAATCTTTAAATATAAATTATAACGCAGCTGGCGAACAGCAATTTGGCTTTACTTATCCAAAAATCATTTTGTTTAAAACACAAGACGGACGAAAAGGAGTCATCAAAATTAAAGATATGGTAAAGAACGGAACAGGTTCTTATATTTTATGCGATATCAAAGTACAAAAACAATAACCAATAAATGAAGAGAGAGAATAAGAAGATCTTGTTTTGGTTATGTATCGTTTTTGTCTGTTGTATTTGTGGCAAAGGATATACCCAGGATGTGGATTTAGAGAGTTTTTATAAACCCAATTTTAATGTTACAGGTAATATTAATGCCAATATGATGTATTATAATTCTAATATGCCAAATGCACGTGAGCCTTTTACTTATCTGCTTTCAGGGAGTTTAAATATTAGTGCTTTTAATTTTAGTGTTCCGTTATTTTATAGTATTACCAATCAGGGAAATAATTTGGGCTATACAGCCCCGTTTGATTTTAACCGATTAAGTATTATGCCCAAATACAAATGGGTAAAAGCCTATATAGGTAATGTAAGTATGACCTTTTCTCCTTATACCTTAAGTGGCTTTCCATTTAAAGGAGTTGGTCTGGAACTTACTCCTAGAAGTCCTTTTAAAGTCACTTTAATGGGAGGACAATTACTTAAAGCCGTTTCAGAAGAAGATGCAATGGGAGGAATTCCAGTGTATCAGCGTTTTGGTTACGGTGCAAAAATAGGTTTTGAGCAACCACAATATAAAATTGGCTGGATTGGTTTTTATGCCAAAGACAATGTTAATTCTCTAAGCATGACCAATGATAAAGGAGTAACGCCAAAAGAAAATTTTGTAAACAGTTTGACCTTTAGTACCTCTTTACTAAAAAATTTAAATTTTAATGTTGAATATGCTTTGTCTGTTTTAACGGATGATACTCGAAGTAAAAATCTTTCAGGAGGAAATTTTAGAGACAAATTATTTTCTGCCAAAGAAAGTACAAGTTACATGAACGCTTTAAATATCAATTTTGATTATAATATCCAGAAGAGTATCATAGGATTAACGTACGAGCGTATTGATCCTAATTATAATACATTGGGGGCACTATATTTTAATAATGATTTAGAAAACATTGCTTTTCGTTTTTCACGTCCTTTTTATCAGGATAAAATTACGGTATCTACCAGTTTAGGGTTTCAAAGAGATGATTTAGCAAAAGCGAAAAAACAGGATACTAAGCGGGTTGTAGGCTCCATTAATATGAATTACACAGTAACAGATCAACTTACTATTACGGGTAGTTATTCGAATTTCTCTACTTACACGAATAAAAAATTAGATCAGTTTGAGCTTATAAATAATCCAAATGTAGTGCAATCTGATACTTTAGATTATAGACAATTATCTCAAAATGCCAATATAAATATGTCCTATGCTTTTGGGAAAAAGAGAAATCAAAACTTCAATTTCAATTATAGCATTGCTGGTCAGGCAAATGAGCAAGGTGGGATAATACGAAAAGGCCAAGCCAGCACAGTACAGAATTATAATTTAACCCATTCTGTAAATTTTATCGGAACTAAAGTAGCATTAAACAGCTCTCTTAATTACACCAATAATGAAGTTGGCCAAAATAGTAATTCTTCGGTTGGAGGTTCCGTTGGAGCCTCTAAGAAGTTGTTCAAAGATAAGCTAAATACAAATTTTGGAGTGCTGTATAATAATTCTCAGGGGAATATGAATTCAAGTTCTGTATTTGGAGTTAAGTTTAACAATAGTTATATGCTGCTCGAAAAACACAACTTTAATATGAGTATTATTTCAATGTTTAGAAGTAGTTCTAATGCGAAGAAATTTAATGATTTAACTGCTACGTTGAATTATTCTTATTCACTGGATAAAATAAAATTACCAACCAAAAAAGAGCCTAAAGAAGAAGTGAAAATTGTTTCAGATCCTATTTTAGAAATAAAACACAAAGACAAGACTTATAAAGGAACCAGAAATGAAATCATAAAGCAGTTAGAAGAACTTCAACTTGCATTACGACCGATCCCGAAGGAAGATTCGGATGAATTGCAACATCTGTTAACACTTACAACTCTAACTCCAGATGATGAAAGTTTTAAAGAAAAAGCTTTGATTTATCTGAAAAAGTATGATTTAAATAATGACATCTTAGACAAATACAACAAATATATTCTTGAAACGGTACAGAGTTTAGATCAAGAAATGATTCGCAAAGACGCAGGGTTTGAAAATGATTATGTTATGGCATTAGGAAGAGTCAATAAACATAAGATGCATGGGGTGAGTGAACAAGATGCAACCGATAAAATTAGCTATAAATCTTATTTAAAATTAGTCGAAAGAAAAAATAAAAAGCTACAACCTTTATTAATACATCGATGGATGCTTAGTGAGATTTCAATACTTGCCAATACTTCTGCAGATGATATTCATAAAAACGAAAATCTTTCCAGTTTTAATAAACAAGAATTAAATCACTTCTTTAAAATGATGAAAGAGAATAAAACAGATACAGAAATAATAGAAGAGTTAAAAATAAAACTAATTCCGTTTTACCATGATTTAGCAACGAAAAAGGTTAAAGACGACGAGGTTGATTTTAAACATCTAAAGAATAATTAAGAATCAAAAGAGTATGCCTCTTTTTAATGTAAGCCAAAGCAATACAGATTGTTTCAAAAAGAAGCTTGGCTACAATATTAAAGAAGTTACTATGCTTTATTTTACAAAAAACAGGATTATTTGCTTATGAAAAAGTTTTACAGAATACATTTATCGGTATTATTTATCATCCTTTCGGTTGTATTTTCTTATGGGCAGAATGCTACACCTCCAAAAGAATTAGGAGCAGCTTCGAGCGCTATCGAAAAGATTGAAGCGTCTGAGCGTTGGGTAGATAAATTTTCAAATCAAGATTTGGTAGAATTACCAATAGGGATTCGTAATACCGTAAATAATGTTCAATATTCTATTGGAATTACAAAAGCTGTTTTTTTACCAGAGTATACCACTTTGACAGTTTTTTGTAGAGTAGATATTCCACAAAAAGGGCCAGACGGGCAACCAATGCAATTATTTTTTGGTGCTGATAATGTAAAATTATCACATCAGGGAGGTATCATGGGAGAGGCCAAATTGGTATTACTGGGTAATGTTGATATTCCGTTTAGTGATAATAAATGGCAGGTTTCATTATACGGCGGTTTTGATATGGCAACCGGAAATGTCGATGATTTGACCTATGTAACAATTGATTGCGATGGTTTTAAAGAAATGAAAATTTCGGGAGCCGTTGAGTTTTCAAGAAACCTGATATTACCAATTGATCCTATAACTAAAACTGTCGACGAAGCAAAGATAACTGTTCCTAAAACGTATTATAACGGAAAAACGGTTCAGATACCAAACAGAGTTAGAGGTGAATTTAGCTTCATGGCAAGTAGTTGGAATGATATTTTAGTCAATGTAAGTTTAGAGCCTTTTACCCTAAAAGACAAAAGAAACGGAAAAGATTTTGATGGTAATTTTGAGTTTTGGGTAAGTAATGCGGTATTAGACTTAAGTGATTTAAAAAATGACCCCACAGTCGTCTTTCCGGAATATTATGCGAAAAATGCACTTTTAGTACCAAGTCCAGAAGCTTGGAAAGGAGTTTTTATTCAAGCTTTTGAAGTAGGTCTGCCTAAAGAATTTCAGACTACAGATACGGCATCAAGTAAAGAGAGGCTTCGTGTAGGTGCTCAAAATCTTATTATTGATAAATATGGGGTTTCAGGCACTTTTTATGCCGATAATGTGTTTCCTCTGGATCGAGGCATAACCAGTCAGGAAAAATCATGGGCTTATTCCTTAGATCATATCGATGTAACTATTGCAGCAAATACTTTTGTAAAAGCAAATTTAAGCGGTCAGATTCTTTTACCAATAACTAAAGCCTCAACAGAGAAAAAAGAAACTTCAGCTCCCCCAACACCAAGTACTGGAACAACTCCGGATAAACCAGCACAAACCAATAGAGCAGGTTTGGCATATAATGGTTTTATATCCATGAATGAACAGCAGCTAATTGTAGTTACAAAAGATTCCATAGCTTTTGATATTTGGAAAGCAAAAGCGTTGCTGCTGCCTAATAGTTCTGTTGAACTAAAATTAGTCAATGGACGGTTTTTGCCCAAGGCTAATTTAAACGGAACAGTTTCTTTTGGTACCAATAAAGGAGCAACAGATGATAAAGACGTCGAGGGAAAACGTACGGTTGATTTTAAAGGAATTTCTTTTGAAAATCTACAATTACAGACCGTCTCTCCTATTATTTCTGTTCGAAATATGGGCTATAAAGGTACAGTTGCCTTTGGGAATTTCCCTGTTTCCATTGGTAATATAAATGTTGCCATTAACGGAAATGATTCCCGAATCGATTTTGATTTAGGGATTAATTTGATGGATGCCGTTGGCGCAGGTGCCACAGCCCGAATTGGGATAAAAGGTAAAATGTATGATGACGGTTACAGGCAGCGAAGCCGATATGATGGTTTAGATTTATCAGCCATAAATATTGATTGTCAGTTTAGTGGACTCACCATTAAGGGAGGTCTTATCCTAATGGAAAAAGACCCCATCTATGGAGATGGTTTTAATGCTGATTTAGAGGTGGATGTGGCAAAAATTGTCAATGTAAAGGCTAAGGCTATTTTTGGACGTACTACTTTTAGATATTGGTATTTTGATGCTGCGGTAAAATTTCCTCCAGTACCATCACCGTTTATGATTACTGGTTTTGGTGGAGGTGCCTATTATAAAATGCACAGAAATCAAGATATAGCCATTGGAGATTTCTCACCATCAGGATTAAGTTATACTCCAGATGAAAAAATAAGTTTAGGAATTAAAGCTTTAATTTATTTTAATATCGGCTCAGAAAGCATCTGTGATGGTGAAGCTGGATTTGAAATGGCTTTTAACTCAAAAGGTGGAATCAATAGATTAGCTATTTTTGGGAAAGCAAATGTTATGGCTTCTATACCAGGACTTAAAAACGTTACTGATTTAATGGGAAAAGTAGCGTCAGATGTTACTTCAAAGAAAAGTTTTTTAGGCATAACTGAAAGCGATCTTAAAGGTTCTTTCGCCAGTAAATATATTCCTGAGGCAAAAGCTGCAATTCCGGGAGATTTATCAGCTGCGGTAGGCATAAAAATGGCTGCAGCAATTGAATTTGATTTTGCGAATAATTCTATGCATGCTACAACAGATGTATATATTAATACTCCTGGAAATTTTCTGTCAGGTACTGGACCTGGTGGACAGGCAGTTTGGGGAGTATTTCATAAAGACCCGAAAGATTGGTATATGTACATGGGAACTCCAGATAAAAGATGTGGTATAAAAATAGGAGTTGCCGGTTTATACCTTAAAACAACCAGTTATTTTATGGCAGGTACATTATTGCCTGGAAGCCCACCCCCACCTCCTATTGTGGCTCAGATTCTGGGTGTCGATGTCAAACAATTAGATTATATGCGAGACGAAAATGCATTGGCAAATGGAGGAGGTATAGCCTTTGGTGCAAGTTTAGATTTTGATACAGGGGATTTGAGTTTCTTACTTTTCTATGCCCGTTTTCAGGCAGGAATGGGATTTGATATCATGCTAAAAGATTATCAAGAGGCCAGATGTTCTAATACAGGAGATCGAGTTGGTATAAATGGCTGGTATGCCAACGGACAATCGTATGCCTACCTGCAAGGAGAATTGGGAATTAGAATCAAATTATCATTCTTGAAATTAAAGATTCCAATTGTTTCAGGAGGGGCTGCGGTTTTATTACAGGCAAAATTACCAAATCCAGTTTGGATGAGAGGGTATGTAGGTGGAAACATGAATATTCTGGGCGGACTAATCAAAGGGAAATTTCGCTTTAAATTTGAACTTGGAGAGGAATGTAAATTTGAAAACGCCTCGCCATTAGGAGGCCTTAAACTCATAACAGATGTTACTCCAAAACAAAGTTCAACTGATGTTGATGTTTTTGCCGTACCTCAAGCCGCTTTTTCAATGAAGATAAATGAAGCTTTTGTGATTCCGGAAGATGCTGGTGATGTTACCTATAAGGTGATACTAGAAAAATTTAAGGTCCTTGAGGGTACAAAAGAAATACCTGGAGCTTTTGAATGGACTTCTATGAAAGACAGAGTAAATTTTGTTTCAACAGATATTCTGCCTCCGAACAAGGAATTAAAAATTCAGGTTGAGGTTAGTTTTCAAAAAATGATAAATGGCGTTTTTCAACCCATAACAGTAGATGGAAAAGTAGCAACAGAATATGAAGAGAGACTCTTTACTACTGGAGGAGCTCCAGATCATATTCCACTTACCAATATAAAATATTCGTATCCGGTTGTAGATCAGAAATATTTCCTTGAAGAAGAATATTCAAAAGGATACATTCAGCTTAAACGTGGTCAGGATTATTTGTTTGAAGATACCAATTGGGAAACTAGTATTAAGGTAAATGAAGATGGAGTTTCTAATGCAAAAGCTACGACTTTTAATTATAACACCAATTCTAATGAAGTTTTTTATGACTTACCTGATATTAATCAGGACAAGAAATATAACGTTTCGATAGTAAGTAGTTTGAAACAAACTCCGACGAGAGATTCAACAGCTGCAACAAAAACGAATACTATAAGTGATGCAGGTAATGACATACAAGTAAGAGAGAACCAAGCTGATCAATTATCTAAAGCAGAGGGTAGTATTGATCGTCTATCTTATTCATTCAACACCAGTAAGTACAAAACCTTTACTTCTAAAATGAATGCGATAAATACGCAGAGTTATAATTTTGGAGTATTGTATTCAGATGTTATCTATTTAACAAATACAATCTCAAGTCAGGAAGCATTTGATATAGTTGAATTGCAAGGAGTAACCTATAGCGATAGTAAACCTATGATAACAGCACAATCTAAACTAAATGATGCGTATTATACAACAGATATCTATCCGTATCTCTATAAAGATTATCCTTTAAATGGTAAATATTCTATAAGTGACAGAGATACTAGTGAATTAGGAGTGATTCCAGCAAAAGCGATACCACTCAATGCCTATTATATGACCAGTATTGAGAATAATGTAAACCAATCATGGACAAAAGGCAATTTTCCATTTAAATATAATATGCCATTGCTTTACAAACAGGATTGGGTTGATTTAAATAATCAGATCATAAATGCCTATATTGATGGTGATACAGGTATTGAATCAATTGCAAACCGTTTTCTAAATAGTAATTTCTTGTTTATGCGCTATGGCAATTATGAAATAGTAATGAAATACAATTTGCCGGGAGATAAGAAATCAACAGAGTTTACGTACAAGTATAAAAACAATAATAATTTTAGATAATGACAAATTAAATCCATCTCAATAGCAACTTTGAGATGGATTTTTTTTAAATATCTTGACCATAATATTAACCTTAACTAAGATTAGACTGTTCTTTTTGGAGTTCTTCAATAAAATAAAAGGTTGGCATCCCTGCTCTGGAATAAAATGCTTTTGCAAAACGTTGCGTGCTGCTAAAACCTACTTCTTCAGCAAGTGCTTTGTTTGTATATTTTCTAAGCATTTTATCCTCCTTCAATAAGCCAATTAAATAGTCAATTTTTAAATCATTGATATACGTCACGAATTTCTTCCCTCTGTAATGAGTAATTATTTTTGAAAGATATTTTATATTGGAGTCAAATGATACAGTAAGTTTAGCCGCCGTCAAGTCTTTTTCCAGAAACATTTTATCCTTTTCAAATTTTTCTAATTGTTTCAACATAGATGCTACTGTATCTTGATTTATATCGTCAATCCCTCCGGTTAATTTTTTGGATTCGACTTTAGTTGCAGTTCCGTTTTTTTCCATCAATATATCAAATCTTTGCCGATAGATACTTTTGTTTCTGATATGCCTATAAATAAGGAATAGTACAACTAAAAATAAAAAAAGAATTACACTCACAAAAATGTAATCATTATACTTTCTTTTCTTGAGCACCTCTTCTACTTTTCTCTTCTCCGTCAACAATCCCTTAGTATCATATTCTTTATGGATTCTGCCCGATAGATATCTGTACCTACTATTTATTATACCATCGACTTTAAGTAATTTTCGAATATAGTAAAGTTCTGCAGCCAGATCATTTTTTGACTTAAAATAGCTGATTAATAATTCATAATTGTTTCGAAGATCTGGACGAATATATCCTTTATCATTAAAAGTGGCATCTACTTTTTTGAAATAGGGAATTGCCTTTTTGGGATTTTTAAGATCCCAATAGCTTTTTCCTATATAAAAATACCCAACAGCTTCACTTGCGAAATCTTTATTTCTTCGAATAGCTGATAGCGAATAGGTTATTTTTTTTATAGCTAAAGCATAATTACCTCTGAAATATTGGTTCACTCCTTCTGAGTGGATAAAGTATTTCTCAATCTCTTTATCTGCAAGCCTTTCTCCTTCTGCAATACCTTTTTCATTTATATCAGTACATAAACCATAATTACCAATACGATTATAGGATAAACCAAGCGAATGCAGTGAAGTCAAATAGCCACTATTGTCATTCTTCTCTTTAAAATATTCGATGCATTCCTTAAACAACAAAATAGCTTCGTCATAGAATCCAAGATAGTATTTTATATGTGCAATATTATATTTAGCCTTATAGATTAAATAGTCGTCATTGGTTTTAGAAATATAATTGTTTGCTATGAGGTAATTATCTAAAGCATAATTATGTTTTTTCTGCGAGTAATAAACAATTCCCTTTGATAAGTAGGCAGAGCCAATCAAAGCATCATCCATTGATTTTTTTGCAGTATAGATCATACTGTCTGCATATACCAATTTTAAAATATCAGGAGAGCGATGGAGATAATTTTTATAACCATTTAGTATCTCTAGTGAGTTTTTTTCTGATTTAGCTTTAGCTAAAAAAAACTGAAGGTAAAACGATTCTTTTGTTGAACTCCTTTCTGATTCCTTTATCCTTTCAAAGAGATATTCATAATCCTTATTACGGAGCGTATCATGGATTGTAAAATGGATTCCCCGAGCGCAAATTTGATCTCCCAAACAAAGAGAGAGTAAAACAAGGTACTTTCTAATCATAGTTCGAATTAAAATGGGACACTATTTCCTCTGCAAAATCATTTTGAGAGCCATGTTGTCAACTTATAAAAAGTCTTGGATATATTTTGCAAGAAATCGAATCAAATATAACACAAACAATTGATAATGAACAACATTTACATATAAAAGGGGTATGGATTTTCGGAAAATCCATACTAATATTCTCGGAAATCCACACACAAAGTGTTGCGAGGCAAAAAATTGACTTTTAGATTTGCTTCGAATTCAAAAGCAAAAACGTTTAGTATCGTGCTAAATTAAAAGTTCTGCTTACCCGGGTGAAATGAACTGACTACGAAACTAGTCGGTAACATTTAACATATTTTGATTATGAAAAATATTTCATTAAGATTAGCCCTTTTACAATTACTAATCGTTTCCTGTACAACTGATACTGTTGATAATGATAACAAAATCAGCAACCAGAAATCTAAAAAAAACGTACGTTTGGTGCAAAACGTAAACCCTTCCAATCCTGCAAATATTTATGATTTTGCAGGTAAGCTTCATAATGACATCCTTAATATTTACCTGGCAGCTAATTACCAGCATACCACAATTGCACAAATCAGTCAGGAAATAGAAGCCATTGCGTTAACCAACAATGATTTAATGATTTTAGACGTAGAAACAAATCTATCTTCTGATCCTAACCTCATACAAGAGATTGTAAATAATCCTCAAACAAAATTAAATCATGTTATTGAAAATTCTATAATGACAAATAGTGCAAAAGAAAGTCTTTCTAATTTTATGAACGACATTCATGTTTTAGAAAGCACACCATATGAAGAAATTTATCAATCTATAATATCCTATGAATCGTCAGTAATAAATCATCCTGAATTTAATAATGAAGAAAAGAGAATTATCCTTACTACTTCTTCTATAATCAGGTACTCACTCTACTTTGCAAGTGGGCGCAAAGATGAAGATTGGGGCTCTTCTATTGGTCATCGTGTTGGAGGGCTCAGTGGTGCTATTAATAATTCAACAACAGCCATCATGAGATCACTTGTAACTGGAATCATGATAAATAATCTTGTTGCAGACTAATGATGTACTGTATCTATTACCATGAAAAAAAAATAGTTTATACATATATCGTGTTTTTGATTCTTTTCAATCTTATTGGTCTTTATTTCATCGTAGATCTTTTATTCTATGATGAAATAATAGACTATCTCACAACTGATGAGATAAGAAAAACTCCTCCACATAATGTGTTTTACTTACTTTTTTTGAGTAGCATGTCAAATTTACTTTTTGTCTTTGGGTCATTAATGACTAGATCACTACCTAAGTAAATTCCCTAAAAATTTACATCAAAGTAAATTTGAATTAACTGATTAATTATAATTCTATAAAAAAATATTATAGTGGTAAATAAAAATTCAAAATATCGTCATCCTGGCTTACAAGTCTACATCCTTGAGAAATTCATATCAAAAATTGCTCTTAGTGAACTACTTAAGATAGACCATTTTTCTATACTGTTAGTAAATTTAGGGGCTCTAAATCTTCAAATAAATAATAGAAAAATTGATTTGGCAACAAACGACCTCATCATAATTCCAAAACAAGCTATATGCGAAATTGATTTTATTAGTGACCAATTACAAATTTCTCAAATATCATTTACATTAGATTTTGCTTTTGAAAATAGTATTAGATGGCCGCATATCAAGCATTTTGAATTTTTTATTACTCAAATTTCTTCACAAATTCTTCTCAAGAAAAAAGAAGTAACTCAGATAATTGATTTGCTTACCTTGATAAATAGTAAAATAGTACGTAATAACGCTCATGTTTATAAAAAAGAGATACTCATATTTAGTTTTAATCTTTTGCTGTATGAATTAGCAGGTATCTATCATAGATCATCTTGCCACTTATCTATAAAACATCCACGAAAGGAAGCATTAGTCATACAGTTTTTTAAGATACTAGAAATGAATTGTAGGAAACAACACCATGTAAAATTCTATGCGGACGACTTGCACATTACTGCAGGTCATCTTACTAAAATAGTTAAGAAAGTTACCCAGAAAACAGCAAAGGAGTTCATTACTCAATCCATTGTCCTGGAATCGAAAATATTACTTCAAGATAATCAATTAACAATTCTATATATTATAGAAGAATTACAATTTACCAATTCTTCTTCATTTTGTACTTTTTTTAAAAAGCATACTTCCCTGTCACCTTCTGAATATCGGTCACAATTAAACCCCCATTAAATAATACAAAAAAATGTTTTGACTGGGTTAAGAATGTTCTATAAGCATTGATTTAGAGTACTGTAGATTGCAAGTCGAGAGAAATATTTACTAAGTAAAAGTAAAAAAAATGACTCAAGCCTATCTTTTAGAATGGATGGATTTAACGGTAACCTCAACCCTTAATCCCAACAAAACTGATCTTACTATGATTACTCTACTACAATCAAGAGCAATTATCAAAAAAGCAACAGAGCAAACATTTTTGATTCAGTCACAGTTTACGGTACAGGTTTTTTCGCTTACTAACGAGAAACAAATTAAGATTCTAGTTGGAAATTATTATTCATCATTATTATTTCTTTTGGATAGAATCACAGAAATAAATAATAGCAATGAACTACACAGAGACAATCTGAAAGAAGTTACAGCTACCTTAATTTCTTGTTTAGATGAATTAATAACTTTTATAGAATCACGATTTGCCAACTATTTAGGAGGTCGCAACTTTGAAATTATTAAAAGAAAGTACAATAGTCCTGCTGTAATGAATAATCCTTCTAATAAAATTTTATGCAAACTTTCAACAGATCAGACGGCGTTAATATTAAGGGCATCTGATGAATTGAAAATTCTTATTTCAAAATCAATGAATCATTTATTTAAAACAATAGTTCCATTTCTATCGACTCCAAATAAAGTAAATCTTTCTTATAATGCTATGCGTGGCAAAGCATACGTTGCCGAAGAAAGAGATAAGGAGATAGCAATTGAAACATTGGAACGAATGATTAAACAGATTAAAGAGTATTAACTAAATAGTACTATTTTAAAATTTAAAAACATGAAAAAGCTATCCTATATTTTGACTACAGTAATTCTGATGTTTGCAGGCTGTCAGTCCATAACACTAGATGAGAAATTGGCTACTGCCCTTATTCTAGAAAAATATCATTATCCTATAATTGTAGACCATGATATCTACTGCAATGATCCCAATCATGCTTATACCATTTTGAAGTCTGGACTTGTAGAAAAAGGATTTGTAAAAATACTTCAAACCAAGAAATTTGGTGATACAACAGCTTCCGTTAATTTTACCCCTGCCGCAAAACCGTACTTACTACCAACACCTGCAACGGATAAAAAACATAAAATTCAACGTGTAAAAGTAGCAGATGAAGAATTTGGAGCAATTACATCAATAAGGATTATGAGCTCTGGTAATAAGGCAATTGTGGAATACACTACAATTCGAAAAAAGAATGTTTTTGCGGCTGTAATTAAAAATGGCTTAAAAGACACAATTAGTCATGAAGTTTATTTTATACAAACCGATGAGGACTGGCAGCTCCTGGATAAAAAGTCAGAAATTGAATTTTTATCTTATTAGAATATACAAAAGTTACTTAGGCAACCATAAATCCTATTACAAACTTATATACTTTCATGGCTCAGAAATGTATCAAATTGAATCTGTTTGGGTCTACCATTTATTAATCTTTAATAATCTCTTTGTGAACCATTCTATGATATGATCTAAAGAAAATTCAACAAGATAAAACTGATAAATCATTTTATTTTAATTCAAAAGTTAATAAATTGTAGTAAAAATATTTCTTATATTCGCTTGAAGAAAAGCGACTTATTACACAAAGACAAGTAAAAAAAGTTGTCTTTGTGCAATTTTATAGATGTATTAATGAGTTAGCGTTAATTTTCGAGAACCGCAGGAAAACCAACAACTTTAAAATCTAAAAAATGATAAAATATTTCTTATTTCTTATTTTATCTTTTAGTGCGGTAAATGCTCAAATTAGTAATAAAATAGAAGAAATTTCTATAAATGTACCTTGTGAATTAAAATTTACAAGAAATGCTGGAAATCAAAATAATTATAGTTGTCCTTTACAATATAGAAATGGAAAAATTGATAATTATTCCGTAACTGTTTCAAATCTTCAAAATGATATGAATGGTTTAAATGAAAATACTTTAAAATCTTTTAAAACTTCCTTCTTTGAAACTGCTGAAAGTAACTATAAAAATGCTGGAGAAACTACAAAACATTTAAAATTAACAAATGGAATTCAAGCATTAAGTAGTATTTCATATTTAACATACGGAGAACAAAAAATCAAAAATGTTTCAATTATTTTTCTTTACAAACAAAAAAGTTTTATTGTAAATATTACAACAAACAATTTAAATAAAAGCAACGAAATCAATGAATTAATTCGTAGAATAATAATTAAATGAAATTATTATCTAAACATATTCTTATAATTTTAACCTATTTCATTTGTCTAACAGCAATATCGCAGGTTAACAATAATCACGTAAAAGTTAGTGGATATACCCGAAGTGATGGAACATACGTTCAGCCATATTTCCGAACTGCACCAAATTCCACAAATAGAGATAACTTTTCTACTAAAGGTAATACAAACACATATACAGGAGAACCAGGTTGGATTGAACCGGATAGTAAATACAATACTTTTTATTATGATACTTATTCGTACAACTCAAAAACAACTCAAACCGAATATGCAACAAATTCAACTCTCCCAATAAAATTTAAAAACAGAACATACATTGAAGATGAAAAGGGAAATTATAATTGCTACTTAATAATCAAAGACGAAAGAACGTTTTCAATTTACGATATGAATGATAATCTCATCTCATATTTAGTTATTAATCATAGAGGCGATTGGCGAATTTTTGACAGCAATATGGTTTATATTAAAACAATTTTTATTACTACAGAGAAATGAAAAATCATATATTATTATTTTCGATTTTTATCATTGGTAATTTTTCGTTTGCCCAAATAGTATATGAAAGTCCACTTGGATTTAGCTTGAATTTTGATAATACTTGGAAAAGATTACCAAAAGAAGTTATGCAACAAAAAATGAAAGATGTAAAAAACTTGTTAGAATATAGAAGTGATGTACATTTTGAAGCTTGTTATCAAAAAATTGGAAATGCTGATATGGATTATCCGTATATATTTTTTAAAAATATTTACGGAACAACGACAGATGAAGATGAAATAAAAAAAATACAAGAATATTATACAAACCAATCAGAAATTGACAAAGCTATTCAAAATGTAACTAATGGAAATTTCGGTTTCGAATTAAAAATAGGTCAAAATTATTATGACAAAGTAAATAAAATTTTAATAATTACTTATGATGCAGGAATAAGCATAAAAGGAAATTTGGTTGGTATTTTCGCATATTATTTTGGAAAAAATGCAACTTTAGCAACTTATTGTTATAGTTACAAAGATGAATTTAAGTATGACCAAAAAGAGTTTTTAGATATTATATATTCTATT
Source organism: Flavobacterium hydatis (assembly GCF_000737695.1). Classification (GTDB taxonomy): domain Bacteria; phylum Bacteroidota; class Bacteroidia; order Flavobacteriales; family Flavobacteriaceae; genus Flavobacterium; species Flavobacterium hydatis. The sequence goes on along the minus strand of NZ_JPRM01000008.1, from coordinate 43,610 downwards.
AAAGATAAAGGAATGAAAATATCTTTAAATGAATACTTAAAAAATCATGATGTTGCAATAAAGTATTTTAATGACGGAAAAATACAATCTGATGCAGGAAATAAACAAGAAGCAATCAAATTATATTCAAAAGCAATTGAAAACTATCCTATTGAAGATAACTATATGATTTCAGAAGCATATTATAATAGAGCTTTAAACAAACGCCATCTAAATAATTTTAAAGAAGCTATAAATGATTACACTTTAGCGATAAAATTAAGACCTGATTATTACAAGGCATATAATAATCGTGGTTATGTAAAACTGTTAATGGAAGATTATTTAGGAGCAATTACGGACTTTACAATGACAATAAAGTATGATAATTCAAACACGGATTTTTCAAATATGGCGTTTGGAAATAGAGGAATTGCTAAAATTTCATTGGGACAAGATGGATGTTCCGATTTAAAAAAAGCAATTGAATTAGGAAATAAAAACGTAATTAAAGTATTTTCAGAATATTGTAAATAAGTAAAACGTAAAAAAACTACCGCTAACACACTTTTGTAGTCATTTGAAAATTTAGTGGAATTTTCGAACTAAAAACTACCCTAAAAATAATTCATTTTATCTCTTAATTAGCCTTCCACTCGGGAGGCTTTTTTTATTTTTTTACATTTTTTTTATTTTTTCTCTCCTTGATTTTACTGGGGGTGCAACGGGGTACGACAGGGGTACAACAAAAAGTTGTACTTGTAGCAGTTTGTTATCTATTGTTCCTTTGCCTTGTAATGATGAAGATCTGGATTTAGAAACCTGGATTGTGAGAAACTAATGTAGAACGATAAAATAAAGAAGGTATGTTTACAAACATTTCATGGGGTAATTACATAGTTGTAGTTATTCTGCTATTGGCAAGTTGGTATTTATTTGTTGGATTTCGATTTTATTTTGATGACCTCAAGGAAGTCATATCAGGAAAGAGGAAACTTCAATTTCGCAGATTAGGAGATCCGGATTATGGAGACTTTCAATCCGAAGAAAACAATCAGGATACTCCTGAACCTATTTCCAGCCAGCCTACGTTCGGAGAATTTGACACCATCTTTCAGGACGTTGATACCCTTGTAGCCCGACTAAAAAGTTTTATAGCCGATGCAGCAAAAAGAAAACTACACAAACAAGAATTTCTGGACTATATCCAATTGATTTTTAAAGAATATCCTTCGGTAAAAGATTCTGCATTGCGCTCCTCTGTAAGTGAGTTGATTGTTACAGAGTGCAAAACACTTGCCTCAATATCTGTAACCCAGACAGAAGCGGAAGGGTTATGGAACGAAAAAATCTAAAACAATATAACGGAGGAGCTGTCCCTGTCCGTCCCGGCGCAGTATGGCAGATGTAACAGGAAAGTGGAACTGCGACAGCGGCAACACCTCCGTTTTTTATCTGAATTTTTAAACTTTAAAAATAATGTGTGATGAAAAAGTGGAACTGGAATTTTAAAAAGTTTATACCAAAAAAAATAAACCGTATCGGTATTCTCTTGGCGCAAATTCTTTTTGTAATAAGCTATGAGGCTTTTGCTCAGGACGGGCTGGCAGGAATCAATGAAGCCAACCAGCAGGTACGAAGTTACTTTGATGCAGGAACAGAATTAATGTATGCCGTTGGAGCATTACTAGGACTCATAGGCGCTGTCAAGGTATATCAAAAATGGAATGCAGGTGATCCCGATACGGGAAAAGTGGCTGCCGCCTGGTTTGGCAGTTGTGTTTTTCTGGTGGTCGTTGCTACGGTAATCAAATCCTTCTTTGGGATTTAAAATCATAACTCCATGTCAAATAGTGTCTATCAGATCAACAAAGGAATTAACCAAAGCATCGAGTTTAAAGGGTTAAAAGCACAATACATCTGGTACCTGGGTGGCGGTGTTATTGTTCTTATGATACTGTTTGCAATCCTATACATCGCTGGTTTACCATCCTTTATTTGTATAGGAATAATTGGTATTTCAGGGACATTGTGGGTTTTGAAAATATATAAGATGAGCCATGAATACGGGGAACATGGCATGATGAAAGCCTTAGCGAAACGACAGATTCCTAAAGCTGTAAAATCTCAGAGTAGAAAGATATTTATGATGCGAAAATGAGATTTATTTCAAAGTAAAGGACTGGTAGGTAAAAAAGAAGAAGATGGAAAAGATGATAGATGATATTTTACCGATTATGGATGTAGAGCATGATTGCATCCTGTCCAAACAAGGAGATGTAACAGTGGTATTCAAGGCAGAACTGCCTGAGATATTTACTTTGTCAGATCAGGAATACGAAGCGTTCCATCAGGCATGGCTCAAAGCCATAAAACTACTTCCAAAATTTAGCGTCTTTCACAAACAGGACTGGTTTATCGATAGTAAGTTTGAGCCAGATTTCACAAGTGAAGATTCTAGTTTCCTGACCCGTAGCAGTGATCGTTTTTTTAATGAGCGCCCTTTTCTGGATCATTCATGCTATATTTTCCTGACCAAGAAACCAGCCGGAAGGAAAACATCCAGCTCCTTATTTTCCAATTTGCTCAGAAGTTCTATCGTCCCACACGAAACATTAAAAGCACAATTACGTCAGGAATTTATTGATAGTACCGGACAATTCAGACGCATTTTGGAAGATAGTGGTTTTGTGAAACTAACTCGTCTGGGAAATGATGACCTTCGAAGCCACAGTAGAAAGATTGGGATTATAGAAAAGTATTGTTTCCTTTCTGAAAAGGAAAATTCATTTGTATTTAAGGATATTGCTTTCGATGATGGTTTGCAGGTTGGAGACAAGCATTGCCAAATTTATACTTTAGGCGATGCCGCTGACCTGCCTGCTCTATGTGGTTCTCGAATTAATTATGATCGATATTCCACTGATAAAACCAAGTTTAGTATCGGATTTGCCTCAACTCTTGGTCAATTACTTTCCTGCAATCATATCTATAACCAGTATATTTTTATAGAGGATTTCCAGAAAACATTACAAAAGTTAGAAAGTAAAAGACTGCGATTGCAATCCCTTTCAGCCTATAGCAGGGAGAACCTTATTGCGCGCGATGCCACCAATGACTTTCTTAATGAAGCAATTGGCCAGCAAAGATTACCGGTTAAAGCTCATTTTAATGTACTGATTTGGACAGATAATAAAGAAGAACTCAAAGATTTAAAAAACAAAGTGTCTTCAGCACTCGCTCAGATGGATGCCGTTGCTAAACAGGAAACAGTAGGAGCCGCACAGATTTTTTGGGCAGGAATTCCTGGGAATTCCGCAGATTTCCCAATGAATGATACTTTCGACACTTTCACAGAACAAGCAACCTGTTTTCTGAATTTAGAAACTGGTTACCGTTCTTCCCTAAGTCCGATTGGAATTAGATTGGGAGACCGTTTGACCGGCAAACCAATTCATGTGGACATTAGTGATGAGCCTGTTAAGATGGGAATTTGTACCAATCGGAACAAATTTATTCTTGGACCATCTGGAAGTGGAAAATCCTTTTTCACCAACCACATGGTCAGAAGTTACTATGAGCAAGGGACACATGTTGTACTTGTTGATGTGGGACACAGTTATAAAGGATTGTGTGATATGGTAAACGGGTACTACTTTACCTATGATGAAAAGAATCCCATCCGATTCAATCCATTTTATATCAGTGAAGGTGATACACTCGATACCGAGAAAAAAGAAAGCATCAAAACACTGCTATTGGCACTTTGGAAAAAAGACAATGAAACGTTTAATCGAAGTGAATATGTAGCCCTATCCAATGCATTGCAATTGTATTATGAAAAGTTAGATGGTAATTCGGATTTATTTCCCTGTTTTGATAGTTTTTACGAATTTCTAAAAAATGATTTTGTAACCATACTGGAGGGCGATAAGGTAAAGGAAAAGGATTTTGATGTAAACAATTTTCTGTATGTATTGCGTCCTTATTATAAAGGAGGAGAATTTGATTACCTGCTCAATGCAACCGAGAACCTGGATCTGTTAAAAGAACGCTTTATTGTTTTTGAACTCGATAATATCAAAGACCATCCAATACTCTTTCCTGTAGTAACCATAATCATTATGGAAGTATTCATTAGCAAGATGCGCAAGCTCAAAGGCATTCGTAAAATGATACTTATTGAAGAAGCCTGGAAGGCAATTGCCAAAGAAGGTATGGCAGATTACATTCGGTATTTATTCAAGACCGTGCGTAAATTTTTTGGTGAAGCCATTGTAGTGACCCAGGAAGTAGAAGATATTATTTCCTCACCTATAGTCAAACAAGCCATTATCAATAACAGTGATTGTAAGATACTACTGGATCAAAGTAAATATCAAAATAAATTCGAACAAATCCAAGAACTGCTTGGACTTACAGAAAAGGAAAAAGCACTCGTGCTCTCGGTAAACAAAGCTAATGATCCTGATAAGAAATACAAAGAAGTGTTTATCTCACTCGGAGGCATGCAATCAAAAGTATATCGCACCGAGGTATCTCTGGAAGAATATCTCGCCTACACCACTGAAGAAACTGAAAAAGTAAAAGTACAAGCCTACGCTAAGAAATTTGATGGAGACATTAGAAAAGGTATTGCGGCACTCGCTATTGACTTACGCGCCCAAGCATCATGAAAAACGCAAACTAAACTATACTAATTATGAAAACAAAAATGAAAATTATGATTTGCCTGTTCTGTTTTTTACTGATAAGCACTCCTACCCGACCAGCAGAAAAGGTTGCGGCAATACCAATTTTAGAAATGGTAAAAGCAGTTGCCAAAAAGATAATCAAAGCCATTGACCTTAGAATACAAAAACTACAAAACAAAACCATCTGGTTACAGAACGCACAGAAGAAAATAGAAAATATTTTATCTAAACTAAAACTGGATGAGATTTCTGATTGGACACAAAAACAAAAAGACCTCTACAAGGATTATTATGAGGAACTGGCAAAAATTAAATCTATTATTACCTATTACCAGCGTATCAAGGACATTAGCCAAAAACAGGTTCGTTTGGTGGACGAGTATGAAAGAGCCTGGAACTTATTTCAAAAGGATGCTCATTTTAATGCAAGCGAATTGGATTATATGCACAGCGTTTATTCCGGGATATTGAACGAAAGTCTAAAAAATATCGACCAAATATTTTTAGTACTTGATTCTTTTACCACCCAGATGAGTGATGCCAAGAGATTGGAAATTATAAATGCTGCTGCGGATCAAATCGATACTAATTATAATGACCTGACACTCTTCAATAGACAGAACATACTGCTCAGTCTTCAAAGAGCCAAAACACAACATGATGTCAAATCGCTCAAGAAATTTTACGGAATTCCGTAATAAATCAAAAAATCATGAAAAAGATATTTTTACTATTGCTTTTTGCCATTCTCATCTCGGGAAATATGCACGCACAGGCAAAACAGCAGAGGATGCTTTTACAGCAAATTGCAGCACTGCAAACCTATATAGGATATGCTCAAAAAGGCTATTCGGTAGCCAAAAAAGGGCTGAATACTATAAATGATTTTAAGCGTGGAGAATTTAAACTTCATACCGATTATCTCACTTCGCTCAAGCAGGTTAACCCAAAGATAAAAAAGTATGCAAGGATTACTGAAATTATAGCCCTTCAGATAAAAATCATAAAAAGCTACAAAAGCTTGTACCCGCAAATCCGGCAGGATGATTTATTTCACGGAGATGAAGTTGACTATATCAAAAGAGTATTTGAAAGGGTTTTAGATAATTGTGACGACAATTTGGATGAACTTCTCACGATCGTTTCAGACGGAACCTTGGAGATGAAAGATGACGAGCGAATCAAACGAATTGATACAGTTTACCAGAACATGCTTGATAGCTATGCCTTTTGCGAAAGCTTCGGTAATAAAACCAAACTGATGGCTGTATCAAAAGCGAAAGAATTGAAAGAAGCAAAAACCAGTCGTGTCTTGCACGGCATAAACTGATGTGTTATGAAAAAAATACTGATTATAGGAATTGTATCTATTGTTTTACTGCTCCCTTTAAAAGTTGCAGCCCAAAAACAGGAAATCCAGCAATTGATTTTGAACATCGAAAAACTGACCCAGTTTAAACAAATCCTTAAGGATATGAAAAAGGGGTATGAAATGCTTAACGGTGGATACAATACGGTGAAAGATTTGTCCAAAGGTAATTTCAGCCTGCATGAAACTTTTCTTGATGCGCTCATGCAAGTCAGTCCCACCGTACGGAATTACAGACGTATTGGTGATATTATTAGTTATCAGGTGCAATTGGTTAAAGAATATAAGTCCGCTTTTAACCACTTTCGAGATAGTCAAAATTTCAATGCCAATGAAATCGCTTACTTAGAAAGAGTGTATGATAATTTATTCCAACAAAGTCTTAGAAATCTTGACGAGCTTACTTCAGTGGTTACCGCTAATAAAATGCGAATGTCTGATGACGAACGACTGGCATCTATTGACAAGATATACACAGATATGCAAGATAAACTTATGTTTCTGAGAAACTTCAATAACAATACTTCAATACTGGCTTTGCAACGTGCCAAGGAGCGTAATGATGTAAATGCGATTCGCAACATGTTCACCAAATAACTAAATATCCTCAGTTATGATAAATATAAATAAGGAAGTTCTATTGACTATCCTAGGGGGCCTGTTGCCTTTTACTAGCCAAGCACAAGGAGTGGCAGACGAAATGAACAGCCTGCATAGTGTACTGGAACAGTTATATGATGAGATGATGCCATTGTGCAATAACCTGCTCGGGGTTGGGCAAGGTCTTGCCGGTTTTGCAGCTATATGGTATATCGCCTCTCGAGTTTGGAGGCATATTGCCAGCGCAGAACCAATAGACTTCTACCCTCTCTTTCGCCCATTTGTGATTGGATTTTGCATCATGATTTTCCCATCGGTATTGTATATGATTAATGGCGTCATGAAACCTACTGTTACAGCCACTGCTGCAATGGTGGAAGGATCAAACAAAGCAATTGAGCGATTGCTTAAAGAAAAAGAAGAAGCATTAAAGAGTACTAATCCTTGGCAGATGTATGTTGGTGCTGACGGAAGTGGTGATCGAGACAAATGGTACAAGTACACTCATGATGATGCCAATCCTGAGGGAGAAGGAAAATTTGCCAGTATTGGAAATGATATCCAATTTGCTATGAGTAAAGCCTCTTACAATTTTAGGAATTCAGTAAAAGAATGGATGAGCGAAGTACTACGTGTATTATTTGAATCTGCTTCCCTATGTATTGATACGCTCAGGACATTTCAACTAGTGGTACTGTCTATTTTGGGGCCACTGGTGTTTGGCATATCGGTTTTCGATGGTTTCCAGCATACACTTACCGTATGGCTGGCACGATACATCAACATTTACCTATGGCTTCCCGTTGCCAATATATTCGGCAGTATCATCGGAAAGATTCAGGAGAATATGCTGAAAATTGATATCGCGCAAGCGGGTGAATACGGAGATACTTTCTTTAGCAGGACTGATGTTGCTTATCTGGTGTTTATGATTATTGGTATTGTGGGGTATTTCACTGTGCCCTCTGTAGCTAATTACATTGTTCACGCAGGTGGTGGCGGGGCATTGGGGCAGAAAGTCACAAGTATCTTCAGCAATTCTACAACTTCAGCTGTGAGTACTGCATCTCAAGGAGCCGGAATGGCAGCAGATGCAATGGGAAATGCTGCAGGGCGTATGTACCAAAGTATGTCAGACGCTGGCAAGTCAGCTCCTTATTTTAAGGATAAAGACGGTTATATGGGCAATAAATTAAAAGGCAATTCATAATCTCTAAAAAGAAGTATCATGTTTAGCAAAATGAAAAATATAGACACTGCCTTTCGTCATGTTCGCGGTTTTACCATACTGGTCATTACAGGCTGCATTATAATTAGCTGTTTTTCCCTTTACAAAAGTTTTACACTGGTATCACAAATGCAGAACAAGGTTTATATACTGGCTAATGGGAAGGCATTGGAAGCTTACGCTTCAGACCGGAAAGACAACATACCCATTGAGGCGCGAGACCATGTAAAGACATTTCACCAATTCTTCTTTACCCTTGATCCCGATGATAAAGTAATCAAAAGTAATGTTACCAAAGCACTTTATCTGGCTGATGACAGTGCCAAACGGATTTATGACGATTTAAAAGAAAACGGCTATTACTCTGGTATCATCTCAGGGAATGTCAGCCAGACCATAAAGATTGACAGTATCACAATTGACATCAATACGTATCCGTATGGGTTCCGATGTTATGCTACTCAAAATATCATTCGTACCACCAGTATTGCACACCGAAATCTGATAACGCAAGGCAATCTTCGCAATGTATCACGAAGCGACAATAATCCGCATGGTTTTTTAATCGAGCGATGGAACACCATTGAAAATCGGGATTTAGGCACTGAAAATAGAAAATAATAAACTATTGATTATGAGATTTTATTTTAGAAAAAACAATAGAAAAAATGATGCTATTGAAAGTATTAAAAACAGTCTATGGCAGAAATTTGAGCAGGCCAATCTTCGATTGCAACATACCTGTGCACAATGGCTGGAGCGCAAAACGGCTCATTATTCACGACTCAACTGGATTGTGGTTCTATTCACTTTTGTAGTGTTTACAGGGGGGTGCAGCATGTATCTGATTGTAACGAGCTTTTCTGGAAATACAACTAAAAATATCACTGTAATTCCAATTACTAAACCAACCAATTCGGTTCTCTTAAAAGAAAAGCACATTGAGTCCAATACAATAATCAGTAAAACGGAATTGGAAAAAACAATTCGTTTTCGCAGGTATATGGATAGTCTGGGACACAGTCCCACAGGTAAAAAAACACATGATAGTATTATACAACACCGTCCGGGACTTCTGGACAGCCTTGTAATACTAGAAAACTATTATTACTTACATCTTAAAAATTGATATCATGGAACAAAAGACAAAATCATTAAAAACACTAAAACAGCGTAAAATGCTCTTGGTATTACCCATATTGGCTCTTCCGTTTATAACGGCAATATTTTGGGCATTGGGCGGTGGAAAAATGGATGCGGCAAACTTAGCAACTCCAGAGCAAAAAGGCTTTAATATCAAACTGCCCAAAGCAAATCTTAAAGAGGGACTACTGCTGGATAAAATGAATTACTACGATATGGCAGCTCTTGATTCGGCAAAACTTAATGAACTTATCAAGAAAGATCCTAATTATTTGAGCCAGTCTTTTCAGATTGACTCAACCGAAGATAGTAGTAATATACATTCTAAAAGTGGAAGAACTGGATTAAATACATCCGCCTATCAGGATCCAAACGAATTAAAAGTACATCAGAAATTAGAAGCATTACAAAAAGCAATCAATGCACCGGTACCTGTTCCGGTACAAAATAGGGATGTTAGTAGATATGCAAAGTCAAATGAGTCAGCCATGCATTCCAATGATGTAGAAAGACTTGAACAGATGATGCAGTCCATGAATACTGGGCAGGATACTCCAGATCCGGAATTGCAACAACTCGGTGGAATGTTAGAAAACATATTGGACATTCAACACCCTGACAGAATACAGGAAAAATTAAGAAAAGCTTCCGAGGCTCAGCGAGGGCAAGTATTTTCGATCTCTACCGGGGAGCAAGAAAACCCTGTTTCCTCTTTACAAAACAAATCAGGAAATGGGACCGATTCCAGAGCTAATAGATTTTACTCTATTGATGAACCTGAAAATATAGATTTAATACAAAATGCGGTGGCAGCAGTCATCCACGAAACCCAAACTATTGTAAATGCAGCTACCGTTAAGTTCCGACTGATGAATGACATTTTTATAAGCGGAGTTAAGATACCAAAGGACAATTTCTTGTTTGGAATAGCATCCTTAAAAGGAGAAAGGCTAACAATCAAAATAAACAGCATTAGATACAACAACTCTTTATTTCCAGTTGATTTATCGGTGTATGATTTGGATGGACTCGTTGGTATTTATATTCCGGGAGCTATCAATCGTGATGTCGCCAAAGCATCCGCTGACCGCTCCATGCAGACTTTGGGCGTTGCAAGTCTGGATGATTCCTGGGGTGCTCAGGCAGCTGGGGCTGGAATTGAAGCGGCTAAAAGTCTTTTGAGTAAAAAAGTAAAGATGATTAAAGTGATTGTAAAAGCAGGCTATCAAGTACTGCTTCGTGATGAAAAACAAAAAGATTCCAATTAAAAACTAAAAATATTGCTATGAAAAAATTTAATGTGTTAGTGATGGGGTATTTATTATTAATGACCATCGGTGTATTTGCACAACAAACAAGTAAAAACAACCTTTCTAAAATTGAGCCCGATTCTTTAATGATAGCGTACTCAAAAACAACCAATATCGTATTTCCTTTTGCTATTAAAAGCGTGGACAAAGGAAGTCCCGATATACTGGTACAAAAGGCAAAAGGTCTGGAAAACATTCTTCAAATCAAAGCAGCCCAAAAAGGATTTTTTCAAACCAATCTTACAGTAGTTACTGCCGATGGTAAGCTTTATTCTTTTGTACTGAATTACAATGAAGAATCACCACAATTGAATTTCAGTTTGAATAACACAAAACCAACTGGACAGGAAATCTATTTTTCGGATGAAAACATAAATGATCAGGATGTACAGGAATATTCCAAATTGGCTTTTTACGATAAGAAAAAACTGCGAGGAGAAAAAGAGTGTGATTATGATATTGATTTTGTACTCAATGGAATTTTTATTCGTGATGAAGTTATGTACTACAGGATAAAGGTAACCAACCATTCTACGATAAATTATGATATCGACCAGCTACGTTTTTTTATCCGAGATACCAAAAAAGTAAAACGAACGGCTTCGCAGGAAATCGAAATTACACCAATCTACATCTTGAATAATGTAGCTAAAATTGATAGTGAAGCGGAAAACATATTTGTATTCGCTCTTCCGAAATTTACAATTCCTGAGAAAAAATACTTAGCGATTCAAATCATGGAAAAAAATGGTGGCAGACATTTAGAATTGCATGTAAGGAATTCAAAGCTGGTGCAGGTTACTGTACTTCCAAAACTATAAAATATTTAATCATTTAAAAAATTGAGTCATGAACGAGAAAAATTTTGAATACTTACGCGACCAGGTAAAATACACTGGTTTTGGAGATGCGTTAGAGGGAGAATTAAAAGAAAAAATGCAGAAAGAAGAACCTGATTTTACTTTGAACCATACAGTGAAGTATGGCAATGATACTGCTATAGCTACGCTGAGTTTTAAAAAATCAGATCAGAGTGATATGTATTTTTTTAATTCTTATAAAGTGGAATTGCAAAAAGAGAATTCCAAAGAAGCTTTGGAGCAAACCTTCTATATCAACAAAGGCAGTAACATAACTATGAAAGAAGCCTACAATCTTATGGAGGGAAGATCCGTAAATAAAGACCTTACTAATAAAGAGGGAGAAAAATACAATTCGTGGCTTCAGATGGACTTTAAACAAAGTGATACTAATGGAAATTTTAAGCTAAATCAGTACCATCAAAATTATGGCTATGATTTGGAAGCAACACTTGCAAAACATCCAATTAAGGAACTGGAAACCCCTAAGTATAAAGAAGATTTGATGGATTCCATGAAAAAGGGAAACCTGCAATCTGCAACTTTTTTAAAAGACGGTAAGGAGATGAAACAGTATATTGAGGCTAGTCCACAATTCAAAACGATTAATGTGTATGACAGCAATATGCAGCGCATTGACAACCGCCATTCCAAAGAAGAAAAGCAATCCGAAACCCTGCAAGCATCTGAAAAGCAAGGCAGCAAAAAGCAAAATCAAAGTGCCGATGACGATGGACCTGAAGTGCCAAAGGAAGCTAAAAGAAAAAGGAAAAGTCAATCCAGTTCCATGTAGTGCAAAATGTAATAAATAAAATTTAAATTATGAACGAACAACTTCCCATGAACAGAGTAGAGATGGAATTAAACCAATGGCGCTCCAGGGAAGAGCGGTTTAGTAAGCTGTTTAACTTTAGTCTTTCCAACAATAGGTCATTGCTTAAAGAAAAGCTGCACCACTACGAACGTATTGGAACAAAATATAAGGGAACTAAAAATATAGAGGAACGTTTTGCTTTGCAAATGCTCAAACAAGAAAAGAGCAAAATACTAAAACAGCTTTACCCTAATCTATTAATACGACTTGTTCGTAAGCTGGTCGTTGCGCCACTTATTGACCAAATTACGGTACGTAAGGATACAAAAGAAGAGGAAAAGAACAACCAATCGCTGCACGAACAGGTGCAGCGTATTGGTTTTACAAATTTGTCGGGTAAAATTGAAGATCAGATTAAACAAGGTCATGAGCAGTTTACTATTCCAACTTCTTATTACGTCAACGAAAAGGAACGACTGAATCATGAGTTATCTTTTTCAAAAGACCAGAGCGGAAAGTATCAGTTCGAAGGGTATAAAACCACTTTGCAAAACGAATCAAAACCTGAAGAAGACAGAAATCAATACTTTAAAGTGCACGAAAGAAATTCTGTTGATACAACACAGGCTTATAATTTACTAGTAGGACGTGCAGTTCAAAAGGAAAAATCTTGGATTCAACTGGACCTGAACGACAAGGATGCTGATAACAATCATCGAATTAAAGAATTTCACTCCGGTTATGGTTATGACCTAGAGAAAGCTCTGCAGCAACTTCCTTTAAAGAAATTATCAAATAAAACTGAAGCTGATCAATTAAAGGATGCATTAAAACAAGGGAATAGGCAGCCCGTAACCTTGATCAAAAACGGAAATGAACATCGTTTTTATATTGAAGCCAATCCTCAGTTTAAATCGGTAAACATTTATGATGAGCACTCCAGAAAAATAACACTCTCAACAGCATTAGGTAATAAACCAATGGAAACTGTAAAACAGCTGCAAAAGACAAATGAGAGCCAACAGGAGAACCATTCCAAAAAAAATGGTATGCGTGTAAGCTGATAATCCAGGAAATAATGAAAACACTACAACCTTTATCTGATTTCTTTAAGGCAATAGAAAAAGATCATCGTATCAGTATCACTCATATTGGTATATATGCTGCATTGCTTCAATTCAGAACTGATAAGGGTTTTATCAATCCTATTAAAGTATATAGCTATGAAATTATGAAGATAGCTATGGTTTCTTCACCAAAAACATACCTCAGATGTATACACGAATTAAGTGAATACGGCTACATTAAATATGTATCAACTCGCAACAGAAACCAAAGAAGTACAATCTATTTTCATATCAAAGACAATAAAGTCGACCGCATTTAAAAAATAAAAGTATGGAACAATATGTAAACACTAAAGAAGCAATGGTGATTCTAGGTATAAGAAGTCAAACTACTATTGGAAAATATGAAACAGACGGGAAGATTAAAGTATATAGACCCTTCAGTAACAGAAAAAGATATAAAGTAAGTGAATTGCTAAAAATTCAGTCTAAAAGATAGTTGTGAAGCTATCTTTTTTTTGTTTGACACAAAAAGCTATCTTTGCGCCGTCTGTATTTTCCTCTACTTAAAATTAGAGACCTAATTAGAGACCTCTTTGTTTTTTAAAAATGTAAAAGCTTGATTTTAAGCGTATTAATACAATGAATTATCTATCTGTAGAAAACATATCCAAGTCATTTGGCGAAAGAACCTTATTTGACAACATTTCTTTTGGAATCAATAAGGATCAAAAAATTGCTTTCATTGCCAAAAATGGCTCTGGAAAAACAACTATCATGAGTATTATCAATGGTTTAGAAGAACCAGATACAGGTCAGGTAGTTTTAAGAAAAGGAATCAGGATGGCTTTTCTTTCGCAAAACAATAATTTGCAAGAAGAACTTACTATCGAAGAAAGCATATTTGCTTCGGATAATGAAACCTTAAAAGTTATTGAAGCATACGAAAAAGCATTAGAAAATCCAGAAGACGAGGAAGCATATCAAAAAGCTTTTGACGGAATGGATCAACATAATGCATGGGATTTCGAAACGCAATACAAACAAATTCTGTTTAAACTAAAACTAGAGAACTTTAAACTTAAAGTAAAAAGTCTTTCTGGGGGTCAGAAAAAACGTTTATCATTAGCCATTATTCTTATCAATCGTCCTGATTTATTAATTCTGGATGAGCCTACCAATCACTTAGATCTAGAAATGATCGAATGGTTAGAGAGTTATTTTGCCAAAGAAAATATTACCTTATTTATGGTTACGCACGACCGTTTCTTCCTAGAGCGTGTTTGTAATGAAATCATAGAATTAGACAACGGAAAATTATACCAATACAAAGGAAATTACTCTTATTACTTAGAGAAAAAAGAAGAACGAATTGCTTCTGAAAATGCGAGTGTAGATAAAGCCCAAAACTTATTTGTAAAAGAATTAGAATGGATGCGTCGCCAGCCAAAAGCGAGAACGACAAAATCTAAATCTCGTCAGGATGACTTTTATGTAATTAAAGAAAAAGCACAAAGCCGTCGTCGCGAAAATAAAGTCGAGCTTGAAATTAATATGGAACGTATGGGAAGCAAGATTATCGAGCTTCACAAAATTTCTAAAAAATTCAAGGACCACGTTATTTTAGATAATTTCAGTTTCGATTTCCAACGCGGAGAACGTATTGGAATTATTGGTAAAAATGGAACTGGAAAATCGACTTTCCTTAATTTATTGACAGGAACACTTCCACTAGATTCTGGGAAAGTTATTGTTGGAGAAACAATCAAAATAGGATATTATACCCAAAGCGGAATCAACCCAAAACCGGGACAACGTGTTATCGATGTCATTAAGGAATACGGAGAATATATCCCGTTGATGAAAGGGAAGATTATTTCGGCTTCACAATTATTAGAGCGTTTCCTTTTTGATGCCAAAAAACAATACGATTTTGTAGATAGATTAAGTGGTGGAGAATTAAAACGTTTGTATTTATGTACCGTATTAATCCAAAATCCTAACTTTCTTATTCTCGATGAGCCTACAAACGATTTAGATATCGTAACCTTAAACGTTCTTGAGAGCTTCCTTTTGGATTATCCAGGATGTTTATTAGTAGTTTCTCACGATAGATACTTTATGGATAAAATTGTGGATCACTTATTCATTTTTAGAGGACAAGGTGTTATTGAGGATTTCCCAGGAAACTACTCCGATTTTAGAGCGTATGAAGATAGTGCTGATGTAGCTCAAAAAGAAGAAAATAAAGCAGAAAAGAAAGATTGGAAGCAAAACAATCCAACTGGAAATTTAACTTTTAATGAGCAAAAAGAATATCAAAAACTAGAAAGAGAAATTAAAGATTTAGAGATTGATAAAACTAAAATTGAGCAATTATTCTCTGACGGAAAAGTAGCCGATGCCGACATTGAGAAAAAAGCCAATGAGTTACAAAATATCATTAATAAAATAGATCAAAAAGAAGAACGCTGGTTTGAACTTTCTGCTAAAATAGAAGGATAAGATCAGTTACAGTATTCAGTCTCGGTTTTCAGTTTCTGGGGTAGCTTTTAGTTAGAGTTGAACAGTATAACCTCTTATTTTATATAAAAATTAAAGCCACAATAAAGTAAAATCTTATTGTGGCTTTTTTAATTTTCCCCCAGTAATTATGATTTCCCTTTTATATTTAATTCTTAATCAAAAAAAAAATCAAACCAAAATAGTAAGTTTTATCTTATTTTAAATATACTTGTAAAAATTAAATAAATGGGATTTAAAGAATTATTAGCGTATCAAAAATCATTTCAACTTGCAATGGAAATATTTGAACTATCAAAATCATTTCCTTCTGAAGAAAAATACTCTCTTACCGACCAAATACGTCGTTCATCCAGAAGCGTATCTGCTAATATTTCCGAATCATATCGAAAAAGAAGATATGTAAATCATTTTATAAGCAAACTTACTGATAGCGATGCCGAAAACTCAGAAACAAATGTTTGGCTACAATTTTGTCTACAATGCAACTACATAAACAAAGAAACATTTGACAATTTAAATGATCGAAGTATTGAAATTGGAAAACTAATCAATTACATGATAAACAATCCTAGCAAATTTGGTTGCACAATTTAGCAATCAGTCGCAGTTTTTAGTTTACCAAGATAGCGGAATATTAAGCTGCTACAAATAATAAGAGTGAATACTGAAACTGGATACCGAGATTATAAACTGCAAACTGAAACTGAGACTGAATACTAAGGCTGAATTTATATTATATTTGCCTTTAAAAAAATTTACTTTCTATGAAACACTTTATACCTGCACTATTAGCCTTAACACTTTTTATTTCTTGTGCTAAAAACAAAAAAGCCGAAAATACAGATGCTCCTGTTGACAATGTTGCCCAAAACGAGCAACAAATCAAAGATTATGTAACCAAAAATAAATTAGACGCACATAGAACTGAATCTGGTTTGTATTATGTAATTAACGAACCTGGAACTGGAGCGCAGCCAACAGCAACCTCTAACGTAACGGTAGCCTACAAAGGTTCTTTTCTTGATGGAAAAGTATTTGACGAAAGTAGTGACGGAATTTCTTTTGGCTTAGACCAAGTTATAAAAGGATGGACAGAAGGTATTCCTTATTTTAAAACTGGAGGTACTGGTATTCTTTTAGTTCCTGCTCATTTAGGATATGGAGACAATGATTACAATACCATTCCTGGAGGTTCAGTACTTGTTTTTGAGATTAAATTAATTTCAGTAAACTAAATACTGTCTCACTGTTTATTTATTAAACCTTGAAAAGAATACTAAAAGCCTAGCTTTAATTAAATAACAAAACCACAACAAAAATCTAATTCTGTTGTGGTTTTATTTTATAAAATAACTATTCTAAAAAACACAAAATGAGCATTGAAATACAACCTTACAATGATAAATTTAAAGAACAGATGATTCTTGTTTGGGAAAATTCTGTTCGTGCCACACATGATTTTCTTGTTCCATCTGACATTGATTATTACAAAAAAATCGTATCGTCTATCGATTTTAACTCTTTTCCTGTATTTTGCCTAACAGAAGTTGATACCGTTCTTGGCTTTATTGGTATTGCAGAGAATAAAATCGAGATGCTATTCTTAGCCCCAGAACACATAGGAAAAGGATTTGGGAAGACATTGATGAATTTTGCTATCAATGAGCTTGATGTTAACAAAGTTGATGTTAATGAACAAAATTATAATGCAGTTAATTTTTACTCCAAATTTGGTTTTCTACCATACGATAGAACCGATAAAGATGATGAAGGAAAAGATTATCCTATTTTAAAAATGCAACTGGATATCAAGAAATAACTAATTATAATTTAGGTAATATCATTTATTCAAGCAAAAAAGCCACAACAAAATTTAATTGTGTGTGGCTTTTTTCATTATGAAGTAAAAAACTGAGACTGTAACCGAGACTGAAAACTAATTCTACCAAGGAATCGGGTTATAGTCTTTTAAGAATTTCCCACACCAATGCTTTCCTGTATTTATTCCGTCGAATAAAGGATCCATTACACGTGCAGCACCATCAACAATATCGAGTGGTGGCTGAAAATCTTCTAGTTCTTGTTTCCTTTTGGCTAATTCGGCAGGATCCTCGTCAGTTACCCAACCAGTATCAACAGCATTCATGAAAATTCCATGTTTTGCCAATGTTCCCGATGAGGTATGCGTTAACATATTCAAGGCAGCTTTTGCCATATTAGTATGCGGGTGACGGTCTTCTTTAAAAAAGCGATGAAACTTCCCTTCCATAGCCGAAACGTTTATAATGTGTTTTTGTCCAGTGTTGTCTTTCTTCATTACTTCCGAAAGGCGATTGCATAAAACAAAAGGCGCAACCGAGTTTACTAATTGAACTTCAATCATCTCAGTCGTTTCTATTTGTCCCAATCGTAAACGCCAGCTATTTGTTTTACGTAAATCAACCTGTTGTAAATCGGCATCGAGTTCTCCTTCTGGGAAAACCTCATTTGCTACAAGGGCATTATCAAAAGAATAAGGAATCTGAGATAATTTAGCCGAAGCACGTAAACCAATTCCAGGCTCTGGTCCGTGCCAAGTTACTGGCATATTTTGATTAGAAGAAGCTCCCGAAGTCAATACCTTTAATTCATCCAAACAATTGGTATGATCGAGCAATAATTCTTGTGCTTGTTTAGGCAAAGAACTTATAGCACGCTCTTCGTTTTCCATTAAATGGGTATAAAATCCTGCCGGACGTCTCACGGTTTGCGCAGCATTATTGATAAGAATATCTAATCGTTCGTACTTTTGCTCAATAAAATTACAGAAAATCTCCACACTAGGAATGTGTCGTAAATCTAATCCGTGAATTTTTAAGCGATGTCCCCAATCCATGAAATCTTCTTCTTTAGAAAATCGCAATGCAGAATCTACAGGAAAACGAGTTGTTGCAATAACAGTTGCTCCACCACGCAAAAGCATCAAAGTAATATGATATCCGATTTTTAAACGAGAACCAGTTATAACAGCAACTTGTCCTTTTACATCAGCAGTCTGGAAACGTTTAGCATAATTAAAATCACCACAATCGGTACACATTGTATCGTAAAAGTGATGCATCTTGGTAAAACCTGTTTTACATACGTAACAGTTTCTAGGTGTTTCTAGTTCTAATTGTTCCTTATGAGCAAGGTCATTATAAGCTAATAATTTTGGTGCAACAAATATACTTGCTTCACGAGCATGACGAATTCCGGTTTCTTTACGAGCCGTTTTATCCTTCTTCTCCTTTTTACGTTTAGCCGCTTCTTTCCCATCCTTAACTCGTCTGGAAAACTCACCTCTGTCAGGTCTAGAAAACATACCTGCTTCTTTAATCAACGCTATTCTTTGTTCTTTAGGAATATCAAATATCTGATCTGTATCTGTATTTAATTGTGCCAAAACAGCAATACATCGGTCTATTTCTTCCGAAGTTATCGTATTCTTAATCTCTATTTCTTCCTTCGTCATCATAAAAAATGCATATTACTATTAGCTCATTTTTAAAAGCCCGCAAATATACTCATTTTATAGTCTGAAAGTCATAAAGTCGAAGGTCATAAAGTCTTTACCTTCCGACTTTATGACTTTTTCGTATCTTCGCACCTACTTTGTAAAAGCCCTTATGTTATTTCAAATAAAATCATACCTCAAATTCCTTTGGAACTCCAAAAATGAACATGCCGTGCACTCGCCTTTTGTGTTCAATTTATTGACTAAATGTTTTTATGACAAAAAAACAAAGCCCGAATATGCTACTTTGAGAGCTTACCGAAAATCTTTTTTACAAAATAAAAATACGATTGAAGTAACTGACTTTGGAGCAGGATCTAGGGTTTTTAAAAGTAATACCAGACAAATCGCTAAAATTGCCAAAACTGCTGGAATTTCTCCTAAAAGAGCCGAATTACTATTCCGAATTACAGCTTATTTTAAACCTGACAACATTCTTGAAATCGGAACATCATTAGGATTGGCTACTTCTGCCCTAGCCTTAGGCGCTCCAAAAGCAAAAATTACTACACTCGAAGGCTGCTTTGCAACAGCATTGGCTGCCAGAAATGGTTTGCAACAATTTAATTATAATAATGTAGAATCGGTTGTAACAGAATTTGAAAGTTATCTGAACAATTATCAATTATCAACTACTAATTATCAATTAGTTTATTTTGATGGAAATCATTCTAAAAAAGCAACTCTAGATTATTTCGAGTTTTTACTTCCAACAATTTCTAATGATACCGTTTGGATTTTCGACGACATCCATTGGTCACCAGAAATGGAAGAAGCCTGGGAAATCATAAAAGATCATCCAAGTGTAAAAGTTACCATTGATACTTTTCAATGGGGGTTTGTATTTTTTAGACGAGAACAAGAAAAAGAACATTTTATAATTAGAGCATAAAAAAATGGCAATCATTTCTGACTGCCATTTCATTCAAAATTCAAAATTCAACCTAATTCTAAAATACTCAATTAACTTACTTTTTCGCTTCAGCGGTCTCTTCAGATTTTGCTCCCATTCTGTTTAATGTATACATTGGTGCAAACTTCAATTTCAACCCTGCAATTTTTCTATTATCTTCAGACGTAAGCCCTTCTTTTTCGACAGTATTTTTACGACTATCAAGTGCTTCGTACATCATTTTAACTTCATCCCAATCTTCTCGCGAATAACTGTCTTTATTCTTTTGGGCAGTATCTACAAATTGTTGGTAAACACTAAGAATATTTTTGGCATTTACCCAATCAAAATTCATATCACTTCCTAGTTTACCTACTCCAAATAGAGCGTCGCGTGTTTTTTGTTTTGCATCTGGGGCAGCAAGGGCGGTAAGTTCAGCTTTAAAAGCTTCATATTTAGCTTTACTCGCTTCTATTCTTTCTTGATCTTTTGCATTCTCTTTAATATCAGCCAAAGCCATTTCTGCTTTTTCAGCTCGTGTTGCATATTCATTCTCAATTGATTTCCAATTGGTTTTAGCATTTTCTGCAGTCACGTTTTTTATTGAATCTACATATACTACGTAAGCATCAATAGTTTTTTCAGCTTGTGCTGCTTTTTCATCTTTACATGAGGTAAATCCCATGGCAACAAATGCGATTCCGAATAATAATTGTGTATTTTTCATAATTCTGATTTGTTAATGTTATTCGTCAAATGTAGCGCAATTTTTAAATAAAAATCAATATTTATCAAAATATTATGATTTTAATTAAATTAAAATTATAATATTTACAAAAATATGATAATTATATAAATTTAAAAAGTAATTATATAAAACATTTTATCTGTTTGTAGTTTGTGCCTAAAAAAGACAATCAAACAACCTTGCAAACAATAAATAAGTGTAACAAAAATGTATTTTAAACTACTTATGATTAATTCAAAAGCGTTTTGTACTTTTAAAATCTAAAAATTGTAAATCAACAATCATAAACTCCAATGGCAAATCCATTAATTAAAATCACTAATATTAAACGAAATTTTGTACTTGGAAACGAAATTGTTTATGTCTTAAAAGGAATTGATTTAGAAATAAATAAAGGGGAATATGTTGCCTTAATGGGACCATCGGGTTCAGGAAAATCAACATTAATGAACTTACTGGGATGTTTAGACACCCCCACTTCTGGAACTTATATCCTAAACGGAAAAGATGTAAGCCAGATGAAAGATGATGAATTGGCAGAAATTAGAAATAAAGAAATTGGTTTTGTTTTTCAAACATTTAACCTTTTACCAAGAACTACCGCACTCGACAATGTTGCTTTACCCATGATTTATGCTGGTTACTCTAAATCGGAACGAGTAGTTCGTGCTACCGAAGTATTAAAACAAGTGAATCTTGCCGATAGAATGGACCATCAGCCGAATCAGCTTTCGGGAGGACAAAGACAGCGTGTAGCAATTGCAAGAGCACTAGTTAACAAACCATCTATTATCCTAGCCGACGAGCCAACCGGAAATTTAGATAGTAAAACCTCTGTAGAAATCATGAAGCTTTTTGATGATATTCATGCGCAAGGAAATACTGTAATTCTGGTTACCCACGAAGAGGATATTGCTGCCTATGCACACCGCATCATCCGTTTGCGTGACGGCGTTGTTGAAAGCGACGCTTCTACTAAAAAATAATTTTAGATTGTTGATTTTAGATTTTAGATTGCTTGTGCTACGTCAATCTATGTTAATTTAAAAATCTTCAATTAAAACATTTTAGATTCCAATTATAAATCTAAAATCATAAGACAGAAAGTGGCACTGCTACTAAAAAAAATAGTTTAACTGTTTATTTGGTTAATTGTTTAAACGAATAAAAAGTAAAAACTTAGTACCTCAGAACCTTAGAAACTTAGTACCTCAAAAAAAATGAAAGTATATACCAAAACAGGAGACAAAGGAACTACTGCGCTTTTTGGCGGAACCCGCGTTCCTAAAGACCATATCCGTATTGATAGTTACGGAACCCTTGATGAGCTTAACTCTTATATAGGACTCATACGCGATCAGGAAATGGATGCACATTATAAGAGCATTTTAATCGAAATTCAAGATCGTTTATTTACCGTTGGAGCAATTCTGGCTACTCCGGTAGAAAAAGAAGTATTAAAAAACGGAGAATTACGCCTTAAAAATCTTGGTATTGTACCATCGGATATCGAATTACTTGAAAATGAAATCGATACTATGGAAGAATCGCTGCCGCAAATGACTCACTTTGTTTTACCAGGCGGACACCAAACCGTGTCATATTGTCACATTGCGCGTTGTGTTTGTCGTCGTGCAGAGCGATTGGCAGTACATTTAAGTCATAATGAGACCGTTCCTGAAATAGCCATACAGTACTTAAACCGACTTTCTGACTACCTTTTTGTCTTGGCACGAAAGTTGTCTTCTGACTTAAAAGCGGATGAAGTGAAATGGATTCCGAGAAAGTAAACAGTCGCAGTTTTAAGTTTTAAGACTAGAAACTGGTACTGAAAGCTGAATACCAGCAAAAACGTTCTTAAATTTTACTAAAATAAATCGTTTTTTACTTGTCTTTCTCAGTAAAAAAATTATTTTTGCACAAACTAAATTGACAAAACATGTATTGGACATTAGAATTAGCATCATATTTAAGTGATGCGCCGTGGCCTGCTAACAAAGACGAACTTATAGACTACGCTATTAGAGCAGGAGCTCCATTAGAAGTAGTAGAAAACCTGCAGTCAATTGAAGACGAGGGTGAGATATATGAATCAATGGAAGAAATATGGCCAGATTATCCAACAGACGAAGATTATCTTTGGAACGAGGATGAATATTAAAAAGTAACCCCAAAGAAAAAGTCTCAAAAAAGAGGCTTTTTTTTTGTTTAAATTTACACATTTAGATAAATTATAGAAATACCAACAGATCATGAGTTTCATTAACAGTATTATTAAAGTCTTTGTAGGTGATAAATCACAAAAAGATGTCAAAGCTTTACAACCTTATTTAAACAAAATTAAAACTTTCGAAACTAGCTTAACCGCTCTGTCTCATGATGAGCTGAGGACTAGGACCGCATTTTTTAAGCAAAAGATAAAGGACGCAAGAGCCGAAAAAGATGCTAAAATTGCTTCTCTTAAAGCAGAAGTAGAAAGCATTGAAGACATCGACAAAAGAGAAGACATTTACGAAGCTATAGATACTTTAGAAAAAGAAGCTTACGAAATCTCAGAGAAAACATTATTGGAAATTCTTCCAGAAGCGTTTTCTGTAGTAAAAGAAACGGCTCGTCGTTTTAAAGATAACTCTCAAATCGAAGTTACTGCTACTGCAAAAGACCGCGAACTTTCGGCTACAAAAACTTATATTACAATAGATGGAGAAAAATCTATCTGGGCTAATAAATGGAATGCTGCCGGAAAAGAAATTACTTGGGACATGGTTCATTACGATGTACAATTAATTGGTGGTATGGTATTACACGAAGGAAAAGTAGCAGAGATGCAAACTGGTGAGGGTAAAACCTTGGTAGCAACTTTACCTCTTTATTTAAATGCTTTAACTGGTAACGGAGTACACTTAGTAACTGTGAATGATTACTTAGCAAAACGTGATAGTACATGGAAAGCTCCTTTATTTGAATTTCATGGTCTAACTGTTGATTGTATCGATAATCACCAACCAAGTTCTGAAGGAAGAAAGAAAGCTTATGATGCAGATATTACTTACGGTACAAATAACGAATTCGGATTTGACTACCTAAGAGATAATATGGCGCACTCGCCAAATGACTTAGTACAAAGAAAACACAATTATGCAATTGTCGATGAGGTCGACTCTGTATTAATTGATGATGCAAGAACACCACTTATCATTTCTGGTCCAGTTCCTCAAGGAGACCGTCATGAATTCAATGAATTGAAGCCAAAAATTGAAAACTTAGTAAGTTTACAACGTCAATTGGCAAATGGTTTCTTAGCTGAAGCTAAAAAATTAATAAAAGAAGGAAACACTAAAGATGGTGGTTTCTTATTATTAAGAGCTTACAGAAGTTTACCAAGAAATAAAGCTTTAATTAAATTTTTGAGTGAAGAAGGAATCAAACAATTGCTTCAAAAAACCGAAAATCAATACATGCAGGACAACAACCGTGAAATGCATAAAGTTGATGAGGCTTTATACTTCGTAATTGAAGAAAAAAACAATCAAGTTGAATTAACTGATAACGGAATCAAATTCCTTTCAGGAGATACTGATGCAGACTTTTTCGTATTACCAGATATCGGAACTGAAATTGCTGCGATTGAAAAACAAAAATTAGACAAAGACGCTGAAGCTGAAGCCAAAGAAAGATTATTTCAAGATTTTGGTGTAAAAAGCGAGCGTATCCACACTTTAACTCAACTGTTAAAAGCGTATGCACTTTTTGAAAAAGATGTAGAGTACGTTATCATGGACAACAAAATTAT
Organism: Flavobacterium hydatis; assembly: GCF_000737695.1. Taxonomy (GTDB): domain Bacteria; phylum Bacteroidota; class Bacteroidia; order Flavobacteriales; family Flavobacteriaceae; genus Flavobacterium; species Flavobacterium hydatis. The sequence goes on along the minus strand of NZ_JPRM01000008.1, from coordinate 19,052 downwards.
GATTGTTGATGAGCAAACAGGTCGTATCATGGATGGTCGTCGTTATTCTGACGGATTACACCAAGCGATTGAGGCTAAAGAAAATGTAAAAATCGAAGCTGCAACTCAAACTTTTGCAACTGTTACATTACAGAACTACTTTAGAATGTACAGCAAATTAGGCGGTATGACGGGTACTGCAGTAACAGAAGCTGGTGAGTTATGGCAAATATATAAATTAGATGTTGTTGAGATTCCTACGAATCGCCCAATGGCTAGAATAGACAAAGAAGATTTCATCTACAAAACTACACGTGAGAAATTCAATGCTGTAATTGAAGATGTAACTGAATTATCTAATGCTGGAAGACCAGTTTTAATTGGAACAACATCTGTAGAAATCTCTGAATTATTAAGCCGTATGCTTAAAATGAGAGGTGTTACACACAATGTATTGAATGCTAAAATGCACAAGCAAGAGGCACAAATCGTAGAAGAAGCAGGAAAACCTGGAGTAGTAACCATTGCAACCAATATGGCTGGTCGTGGTACCGATATTAAATTATCTCCAGAGGTTAAAGCTGCCGGAGGTTTAGCAATCGTTGGTACAGAACGTCATGACTCTCGTCGTGTAGACAGACAGTTACGTGGTCGTGCTGGACGTCAGGGTGACCCAGGAAGTTCTCAATTCTACGTTTCTCTAGAAGATAACTTAATGCGTTTATTTGGTTCTGAAAGAGTTGCCAAAGTAATGGATAGAATGGGATTACAAGAAGGTGAAGTAATTCAGCATTCTATGATGACTAAATCTATCGAGCGTGCTCAGAAAAAAGTAGAAGAAAACAACTTTGGTGTTCGTAAACGTTTATTAGAATATGATGACGTTATGAACTCACAACGTGAAGTAGTTTACAAACGTCGTCGTCATGCCTTGTTTGGAGAGCGTTTAAAACTTGATATCGCAAACATGCTTTACGATACTTGTGAACTTATCGTGAACCAAAACAAAGTAACAAATGATTTTAAAAATTTCGAATTCGAATTAATTCGTTATTTCTCTATAACATCTCCAATAGCTGAAGCTGATTTTATCAAACTTACAGAGATGGAAATTACAGGAAAACTGTACAAAGAAACGTTAGCGTTTTACACGGAGAAAACAGAGCGTAGTGCTAGAGAAGCTTTCCCTATCATTAAAGGAGTTTACGAAGAGAAAAACAATCAATTTGAGCGTATCGTAGTTCCGTTTACAGATGGTATCAAAACATTAAACGTTGTTACAGATCTTAAAAAAGCATACGAAACTGAAGGTGCGCAACTAATTGCTGATTTCGAGAAAAACATCACTTTATCTATCGTTGACGAAGCTTGGAAAAAACACTTACGTAAAATGGACGAATTGAAACAATCTGTTCAATTAGCCGTTCACGAACAAAAAGATCCATTGCTTATCTATAAATTAGAAGCTTTTAATTTATTCCGTTCAATGTTGGATAACGTAAACAGAGAAGTAATTTCATTCTTGTTCAAAGGTGATTTACCAGCTCAAAACGTTCCTGAAATTCACGAAGCAAGAGAAGTTCGTCAGAAAGAAAATTACAAATTAAGTAAAGACGAAATCGAAAATAGTGAAGACATCAACCGCGAAGCTGGAGAAACTCAGCAACGTCAGGTTACTGAAACTATTACAAGAGATATGCCTAAAATAAATCGTAATGATAACGTTACTGTACAACAAGTTGCTACTGGAACAGTTGAAACGATGAAATTTAAAAAAGCAGAAAACTTAATCGCTTCTGGCGAATGGGTTATCGTTAAATAATCTACAGTCTCAGCATTCAGTCTCATTATCATTTTGAGACTGAAAACCGAAACTGGAAACTCAAAAAAAATCCCCAATTACAATGTAATTGGGGATTTTTTTATTCTGGATTCTCTTCAAAATACCGGGCTTCGATACGCTTGATGTCTTTAATTGAACTTTTAGCCCAAGCCAAACGCTTCTCCAAAATTTCATCATCAGATAATTGCCAATCTATATCTGTATTTCGCAATCTGTTTGTTAGATTCTGAATAATTATCGCTGCCGAAACCGAGATATTCAAACTTTCTGTAAAACCTACCATCGGAATTTTAAGAAATCCATCTGCTTTTTGTAAAATCTCTTCAGATAATCCATCTCTTTCTGTACCAAAAAACAAAGCACTAGGTTTGCTAATATCAAAATCCTCAAGTAAGCAATCATTTTCATGAGGCGTGGTAGCAATAATTTGATATCCTTTATTTTTTAAGGTATCTATACAATTAGTAATACTATCAAATGTATTAATATCTACCCATTTTTGAGCTCCCATTGCAATTTCCTTATCGATTCGTTTACCATAACGTTGCTCGATAACATTAAGCTCTTGGATTCCAAAAACTTCACAGCTACGCATTACAGCACTTGTATTATGCATCTGAAAGATATCTTCAACAACAATAGTAAAATGCTTTGTACGGTTTTCGAGAACTTTTAAAAATTTATTTTTTCGATTTTCAGTAAGAATATTTTCAAGAAAATTAAGGTAATCTATATTAATCATTTCAGTAGTATTTGTGGCAAAAATACTAAAAAGAGCACAATTAAGACTATGAAAAACAGTTAGCTTTAAAACCACAACCTTATTATAGCTTAGAAATAAGAAATCTAATTTTTATTGACTAGTTCTAATAAACTCTGATCTAATTTTTCATACAAACTATTAGCCTTGGTAAAATCTATTGCCAGAGTATCATTTGCATAAGAATCTCCTTTAAAATCAACATTTCCATTTTTAGAATGTCTATTTAAGCGTTCGCACATTTGATCTATCTCTTCGATAAAAAAATCGGCATCGATAAAAGACAGAAATCTTTCCATAATAGATTTCATTCCCTCTTTATAATTATACATCGAAACATTTTTATCGGTTACATAAAAATCAAGATATGCCTGAAAATATTTCTCCAGAACTACTGCTCCATATTGATGAAAAGAAATCTGTTGAATCTCTTGGTCACTAATTCCAAAAATAGACGATGGCAACAAATTAGGTACCATATGCATTCCTTTTAATTGTGCATGAGATTTTAATACTTCTGTTGGGTTTCTGTAAAGTAAAACAAAAGGTAATTCAGGAAAAATTAATCGTAACTGATTAACCTCGAATATATGCCAGGAGTCCAATTTTACAATTAAATTCTTTTGTTCTGGAAAACGTTTCTGTCCTAATAAAGAAATTACCGATTTAATAAGAGCTCTTTTTTTATCAAAATCAAAAAGATTACTTCTTAATATTTGATCGATAATTGGTGCTTCAGAAATTACAATATTTTGTGGAGAAACCGATAAGGACTGACTCATCATTGTAGAGCCACAACGGGAAACATGAAATAATAATGATTTTAACTCTGTAGTGGCTAATCCTGCAGACCAATCGATAAGATTTTCGGCACTGCTTACCACTTTGTATCTTGTTGAATTATTATAATGAACTTTACATTTTATAATGGTTTCTTCAAAAAAAGGATCTACATACCTTTTGTCTCCCAGATAAATCCATTCAAAATATACATCATTATCTGTTTCGACTAATTTATAGGGAATCCAATTTAAAAGGGGATGATCTGCGTTTTCCATTTTTATAAAATATATTTTTCTTAAAAATCTATTATTAAGCTTCTATCGTATTGTAACGTAAATATATGCATTTCACAAAAAACAATCTACATAACAGACTGTTAGAAATAAACAATACTTTAAATAGCAGTATTAGGTATGTTTTCCATTATAAAATAATAAAGTTTATCGGTAGAAACCGATACTGATTCTGAGTCGGTTTTCAGCGTTAAATCAGCTTTTAAAGGGGTTTCAAAAACATCGCTTATTCCTGTAAAATTGCTTATTTTATTACTGTCATTATCTGGCAATAATGCTTTTTTGTACAATCCTTTTGGATCACGTTTAATCAGATTATCAATCGAACAATTTAAGAATACTGTTTTTACAAATTCATGCTGTCCAATTTCATTCCTTAAATCTTCGTAAGGGTTTATTACCGACATTAAAACGATAATTTCTGATTTAACAAAATCCTGCCCTACACTAAACAATCTACGAACATTTTCGCATCTGTCATTTTTAGAAAATCCCAAGTCTTTGCAAAGGCTTTTTCGGTAAACATCACCATCAATTATTTCAACCTTGTAGCCTTTCTTCAATAATAATTGTCCAACATTTTCTGCCAATGTCGTTTTACCCGAACCTGATAAACCTGTAAACTGTATTAATATCATTTAAAAATTATCATTATTTAAACTTTCATTTTCAAAACAACAGTAACCTAAAACCTTATTTTAGTTATTGTTACTTGTAAAAATAATAAAAAAAGTCATGTTTTAACAAAATCATTTTAACAAGTATCTAAAGCTGGTTTTAAGCTAAAAATTGACTATTTTTATTTTTTAGAAATAATCAAAATGAAAAAGAAACTGGTAGTTTTAACTGGCGCGGGTATTAGTGCCGAAAGTGGTATCAAAACTTTTCGCGACAGCGATGGCTTATGGGAAGGTCATAATGTAATGGATGTGGCAACACCCGAAGGTTGGTATAAAAACCCCGAATTGGTTCTTGATTTTTATAACCAAAGACGCAAACAACTCAAAGAGGTTACTCCTAATTTAGGGCACATAATTTTAGCTGAATTAGAGAAAGATTTTGATGTACATATTATAACTCAAAATGTTGATGATTTGCACGAACGTGCCGGAAGTACCAACGTTTTACATTTGCATGGCGAATTATTAAAAGTTCGAAGCTCTCAAAACCCAAACTACATTTTAGACTGGCATGAGGATTTATTCATGAGTCATTTGGATGAAAACGGAAATCAACTACGCCCTCATATTGTTTGGTTTGGCGAAGAAGTTCCTGCATTAGAAGAAGCCATAGATATTGCTGAACAAGCTGATTATTTTGCCGTAATCGGAACTTCGTTGCAAGTGTATCCTGCAGCAGGTTTAATCTCTTATACTCCTGCAAGCGCGCCGCTTTTTTATATCGATCCAAAACCTATTAAAATTCCGAATCTGAGAAATGAAATTGAAGTTATCCCTGAAGTTGCTTCTAAAGGAATGGAAATCTTAAAAACAAAACTAGCCGAAATAACAGCTAAATAACAAATAGAATTTTATGATATTGAAGAAATGGCTTGACCTTTTGTCTTATTGTGACCTATTTACTCTTGTCATAATTTTTCTTATCGAAAATTTATCGCTCCTACTTTTGGCTATTTTTATCGGAAAATTAGTTGACCGTGAGGCTACAAAAATCGAAAAATCAGATATAAAATGGGTTATTAGCACCTTATTATGTAATACGTTGGTCACTTTAGTAGGTTATAAATTATATGAATATCAAATTATCAAAATAGATTTTTCTACTTCATTTTTCACGATTGTATTAGATACACTGTTATTAATTCTTCTGATGGATTTCTTTATGTTTTGCTTTCATTTTTTGGCTCATAAATTAACTTGGTTTTATCCTATTCATCAGCTGCATCACACGCATGTTGATACTAATGTTTATAGTTTATTTGTTCTTAATCCTATCGAAACTTTGGGGTTTGGCGCGATATGGCTTATTACAATTTCGGTAATCGAATTTAATTGTATTAGTATTATACTGTATTTAATATTGAATTTATCTTATGGAATATTAGGTCATTTAAACAAGGATATCTTTCCAAATTTCTGGAATAGGAATGTTGTCACAAAATGGATTTCGACCACACAATTCCATTCGAACCATCATAAAAATGAATCCCATAATTTTGGCTTTTATTTTACTATTTGGGATAAAATTTTTAAAACAAACATTTAAAATTGCAATGTTTAACTATAATAACTCACAACTAACTTTCAGAAGTTTTAACAATAACTTACATTTGCATCTTCAAAATTAACAACACAACAATGACTACTTTAAACGAATTGAATGCCATATCGCCAATTGACGGAAGATATAGAAACAAAACCCTTTCATTAGCTCCTTTTTTTTCTGAAGAAGCGCTAATTAAATACCGGGTATTGATTGAAGTTGAATACTTTATTGCTTTATGCGAAGTGCCATTGCCACAGCTTGCGACCGTAAATTCTGACCTTTTTGAGAGTTTACGTAACATTTATAAAAATTTCTCTACTGAAGATGCTCTTTGGATAAAAGAAACTGAAAAAGTAACCAATCACGATGTAAAAGCGGTTGAGTATTTTATCAAAGATGCTTTTGAGAAACTAGGATTATCAGAATATAAAGAATTCATCCACTTTGGGTTGACTTCTCAAGACATTAACAATACAGCTATTCCTCTTTCTACAAAAGAAGCTTTTGAAAGAGTATATATGCCATCTTTAATTACACTTACTGCTAAATTAAAAGAGCTTAGTGTAGAGTGGAAAGATATCCCAATGCTTGCACGTACTCACGGACAACCTGCCTCTCCTACTCGTTTGGGTAAGGAAATTGGTGTTTTTGTAGAGCGTATTGAGGAGCAAATACGTTTGTTATTTAATATTCCGTTTGCAGCAAAATTTGGTGGTGCAACAGGAAATTACAATGCACATCATGTTGCTTATCCTCAAATTGACTGGAAAAAATTCGGTGGTAATTTTGTAGAAAATATTCTTGGATTACACCACTCGTTCCCAACTACTCAAATAGAACATTACGATCATTTTGCAGCATTTTTTGATGCTTTAAAAAGAATCAACAATATAATCATTGATTTAGACAGAGATATTTGGACGTATGTTTCAATGGAATATTTCAAACAAAAAATCAAAGCGGGTGAAATTGGTTCATCGGCTATGCCACATAAAGTAAACCCTATTGATTTTGAAAATTCTGAAGGAAATTTAGGAATTGCAAATGCAATATTCGAACACCTTTCGGCTAAATTACCAATCTCTAGATTGCAACGTGACTTAACAGATAGTACTGTTTTAAGAAACGTTGGAGTTCCTATGGGACATACTATCATTGCTTTTGAAGCGACATTAAAAGGATTGAATAAATTACTTTTAAACGAATCTAAGTTTCATGAAGATTTAGAGAAAAATTGGGCGGTTGTTGCTGAAGCAATCCAAACAATTTTACGTCGTGAGGCATACCCAAATCCATACGAAGCATTAAAAGGTTTAACAAGAACGAACGAAGCAATTGATAAAAATGCTATTCATAGTTTTATTGCAACGCTTGATGTTTCTGAAGAAATCAAGGCTGAGCTTATGAAGATTACGCCAAGCAACTTTTTAGGCATCTAAAAAACTGATTTTCAGATAAAAATCCCGTTATTTATAAGTACATTTACTATAAATAACGGGATTTTATTATGATAATATTATCTTAAATTTCACGTTAAGGAATCTCATTACTTTCATTTTTTTTTATTTTTTTATACCTTACAACAATTCAAAAATAAATACAAAAAAGTATACGCCTATGAGTCCAACTGAGACTGTAACACATGCCGCTCAACATTTAGAACCATTAATTAGCGATTTAGGATTAATCCTAATGACAGCTGGGATAGCTGTGCTAATCTTTAAAAAATTAAAACAGCCTTTGGTTCTGGGCTACTTAATCGCAGGATTTTTAGCAGGAAATCATATTGATTTTTTTCCTTCTGTAACCGATAATAAAAGTGTAGAAGTTTGGGCCGAGATTGGTGTAATCATTCTACTTTTTAGCTTAGGTCTCGAATTTAGTTTCAAAAAGTTAATGAAAGTCGGCGGAACCGCCTCTATAACAGCAATTACACAAATTATAACAATGGTCGCCGTAGGTTATCTGGTCGGCCGATGGATGGATTGGTCCCAAATGGATAGTATCTTTCTGGGTGTAATATTATCCATTTCCTCTACCACCATTATCCTTAAGACTTTTGATGAATTGGGCGTCAAGGCACAAAAATTTGCTGGTATAGTAATCGGCTCCCTTATTGTACAAGACATTCTTGCGATTTTAATGATGGTTTTACTATCGACTATTGCAGTAAGTCAGCAATTTTCGGGAAGTGCCTTATTACTTTCAGTATTAAAATTAGTGTTTTTCCTTACCGCTTGGTTTGTTGGAGGAATCTTCTTTATTCCAACTTTATTAAAAAAAGCAAAACATTTATTAACCGATGAAATGTTGCTTATCATTTCGCTTGCTTTATGTTTAATGATGGTAATCTTAGCTTCAAATGTTGGATTCTCTCCTGCTTTGGGCGCCTTTATCATGGGATCTATCATTGCCGAAACTACTCAAGCAGAACATATTGAGCATTTAGTAAAACCTGTTAAAGATTTATTTGGTGCAATTTTCTTTGTATCTGTGGGAATGCTTATCAATCCTGAGATGCTTATCACACATGCCGTTCCTGTAGCAATTTTAACTCTTGTTACCATTTTTGGACAATCGATAAGTTCTACAATTGGAGCCCTACTTTCTGGACAACCGCTTAAACAATCGGTACAAACTGGGATGAGTTTGTCTCAAATCGGGGAATTCTCGTTTATTATCGCCACGTTGGGAATGTCGCTTAATGTAACGAGTGCCTTTTTATATCCTATAGTTGTTGCTGTATCGGCTGTAACTACATTTACAACTCCGTTTATGGTAAAATTTGCAGGTCCGTTCTCTGATTACTTAGAGCAAAAATTACCTCGCAAATGGATTAAAAACATCAATCGTTACAGTCTTAATACCCAAGCCATAAAATCTGTAAGTACATGGCAGATCGTATTGCGCTCTTATATAACTCAAATCGTAATACATACTATTATCATAACTGCAGTTATTTTATTATCCTCTAAATTTGTTGCTCCATTAGTAGAAGACACCAGATTTGGAAACACAATCGCTGCTCTTATTACCCTTATTGTAATCGCTCCGTTTTTATGGGCACTTTCACTAAGACGTGTTGCTGTAAAAGAAGTTGAAATTTTATGGGAAGAAAGAAAGTACCGTGGTCCGATTATGATGATGATATTAATACGCATCGGGTTAGGATTATTTTATATTGGGTTCCTGCTTAATATCTTCTTCTCTCCTTTGGTTGCTTTTGTTGCCTTAGTTATTGCGGTTGCCGCTTATCAATTTTTCCCTAAAAAACTTAATGAGCAATATCATAGAATAGAGAGTCATTTCCTGAAAAATCTTAATGATAGAGAAACTACTAAAATAGATAGAAAATATGCCAACTTAACTCCTTGGGATGGTCACATGTCGATATTTGAGATTGCCAAAGAATCTAATCTTGCAGGTAAAACTCTTGAAGAATTAAGAATTAGAGAAGAACTAGGAATTAACATCGCTTTTATAAGACGAGGTGATATTACAATACAGATCCCAACCAAAACTGAACGTTTATTTCCTGGGGACGAAATATGTGTTATTGGTACAGATGCTCAGGTTAGTGAATTTACCAATTATCTGAACAAAAACGAAATTGAAGCTCCTAAAACTACCGAAGAATCGGAGATTGTTTTAAATCAACTGGAAGTATCTGATGATGAATTTATCAAGAAAACGATCAGTGAATTTAGACATAAAACAAATGCTCTGGTAGTCGGAATCGAACGAAACGGAAAACGTATTCTGAATCCTGAATCTCAATTAATTTTGGAAAAAGACGATATTATTTGGGTCGTAGGAGACAAAAAACGAATGAAACAATTCGCAAAAAAAGTATAACGAACAAAAAAGGTATAATGAAAATTATACCTTTTTTTTATTTTAATACCTAAACCTATTTATTAGGCTGAGGAGTCATTCTTAAATATGGTTTTATAGGCTTGTATCCTTTAGGAAACTTAGCCGCGATATCGCTATCAGGAATCGATGGAGATATTACAACATCGTCACCATCTTTCCAGTTTGCCGGTGTAGCCACACTATAATTTGCTGTTAATTGCAAACTATCGATAACACGAAGTAATTCATCAAAATTTCTTCCTGTAGATGCTGGATAGGTTAATGTTAGTTTTATTTTTTTATCATTTCCGATAATAAAAACCGAACGCACTGTAAATTTATCACTAGCATTTGGATGTAACATATCATATAAATTTGCCACTTTTTTATCTTCGTCGGCAATAATAGGATAATTTACAGTTGTATTTTGTGTCTCGTTAATATCTTTAATCCATTCTAAATGCGACTCCAAACCATCTACACTTAGAGCGATAACTTTGGTATTTCTTTTTACAAATTCTGGGTAATAGTTAGCCACAGTTCCCAACTCTGTTGTACAAACAGGCGTAAAATCTGAGGGGTGAGAAAATAACACTCCCCAAGAATCTCCTAACCATTCATGAAATTTTATAGAACCTTGCGTTGTATCTGCTTCAAAATCTGGAGCTATATCTCCTAATCGTAGTGTTGCCATGAGTATTTATTTAAAATTTTATTTAAAAATAAGTAAAAAAAGTACAAGGAAAACATCTAGCCCTATAAAAAAATCATAAAGTTGATAGACTTGATAGAATTAGGCTTTCTTTTTGATATTTGGCAAGAAATAAGTAAGAACTCCAATTAAAGGTAAATATGAACTTATTTTAAACACATACTCAATAGTTGTTTGATCGGCAACATATCCTAAAACTGCCGAACCTAAACCTCCCATTCCGAAAGCAAATCCGAAAAATAATCCCGAGATCATCCCTACTTTTCCTGGTTTTAGTTCTTGTGCAAAAACCAAAATAGCCGAAAATGCAGACGCAATTACAACTCCTATTATTACAGACAATACCCCTGTCCAAAATAAGTTAGCATAAGGCAATAACAAAGTAAAAGGCGCTGCTCCTAATATTGAGATCCAGATAATATATTTTCGCCCAAAACGATCGCCTAATGGCCCTCCTATTAATGTTCCTGCTGCAACTGATGCTAAGAAAATGAATAAATAAAATTGAGAATCCTGAATACTCATTCCGAATTTATCTATCAGGTAAAAAGTAAAGTAACTAGACATACTTGCCATATAGAAAAACTTAGAAAAAATAAGCATCAGCAAGACGATAATCGAAATAGTGATTTTTTTGTTTGATAGTGGAATTGTAGTTTCCTCTAAATCTATTTTTTTGGCAGCACGCAAATTCATATGATTTTGATACCAAACTGCAATTCTAGATAAAATAATGATCCCTAATATTCCTGCAATAACAAACCAAACTACGTGTGATTGCCCATAAGGTGCAACTACCAAAGCCACTAATAATGGTCCTATCGCACTACCTGCATTTCCTCCTAACTGAAAAATAGATTGTGCCAAACCACGCTTTCCTCCCGAACCTAAAAAAGCAACTCTCGAAGCTTCTGGATGAAATATAGATGATCCGATACCTACTAACGCAACCGATACTAACAGCATCCAGAATGTACTTGATATTGATAATAGGCATAATCCCGAAATAGTAAATATCATACCTATTACTAATGAATATGGCATCGGTTTTTTATCGGTATAAAAACCAATAAAAGGCTGCAATAAAGAAGCTGTAAGCTGAAAAACAAACGTAATTAATCCGACTTGGGTAAAGTTTAAATTGAAGTTATCCTTTAAAATAGGATACGTAGCAGGGATTACTGCTTGCATTAAATCATTAAGTAAATGGGCAAATGCTATTGAGAATAATACGGAATAAACTGTTTTTTGAACTAAAACCGAACTATCGATTGTAGCTGAATTACTAAACGAACTCATAATAAATTTGAACTAAAAAATTAATATATAAACTAAATAAAGGTCATTATAAAATACCACAAAATGAGTGTGATAAACGAAATAGGGATTCCAAAACCAATCATCATACTACTTAACCGTGGCTTTAAACCATAGGTCGAAGCCAAAATACTTCCTGTTATCATAGGTGCCATAGCCATTTCCATAATGGTAACTTTAATTACTGATGAATTTTGTTTTAGAATAAAAACATAGAATACCAAAAACAATAATGGTGTGATGATAAGTTTAAAAAACAATCCTAAGCTCAAGAACTTCCAATGCTTACTATTCTTTTCAAAGCGAAGCTGCAAACCCACAGAAAGTAATGCAAGTGGCGTAACCAAACTACCTATCTTCTGGAATCCAACCTGAAGGTTTTCATCAAAATCATAATTAAACACATTCATAAGACAAGCTATAACGAAAGTGATAAAAGGTGGAAAGGTTAATATCTTCTTTACAATTGCAAGTGAACTGGAACTTCCTTTAGAATAAAATGCTGCAACAAATACACCTAATGTCGAAATTACTACGAATGATCCTGGCTGATCTACTAAGATGGCGGTTTCTAATCCTGATTTCCCATACAAAGCCTCTATTATAGGATAACCAAGAAATGAGGTATTACTTAATCCTGCTGTGAGAATCAAGCAGCCTATTAATTTATTAGACCATCCATACTTTTTACCTAAAATAGAAAAAAGAACAAATGCAATTATAAAAGCAATCCATGCTGCCCCAATAGGAAATAGCAATTCGTTACTCCATTTTATTTTTGGGATAAAATAAAGTGCCAAAGCTGGAAGACATAAATAAATTACAAGTTTGTTTAATGTTTTGTAGATATGTATCGGGAAACCCTTGATATTTTGCAATATAAGCCCCGCACTAATAAAAACGAAAATTAAAATAAAGTTGATCATCTTTGAAAAAAAACAAAAATACCACTTAAAATCTTCTTAAATTACTTAATTTTAAAGTAAATTATTTTGTCAGTTCAATATAAATCTATAAATTTGTAACATATTTCATTACAGTATGATTTCAGGTAAGTTTGCCATAACAACACATATTCTTACGTTACTCACTAAATTCCCTAATGATTATCTATCATCAGAGTATATTGCGGGTAGCATAAATTTGAATCCTGTTTTGGTAAGAAAGGAAATTTCGAACCTTAAAAAAAATCATATCGTAGAGAGCAAAGAAGGCAAAAACGGAGGAACGAGATTATTAAAACCTGCATCAGAAATCAGTTTACTTGATATTTTTAAAATGACTTTTGATACCGTAAATCTTGGTTATGCTAAAAATCAGCCTAATCCGGACTGCCCTGTTGGAAAGAAAATAAACGAAAATCTAGACACATTATATGCTGATATCAACGAGAAAATAAATGCGCAATTAAGCACAATCACGTTAGAAAATTTTTCAAATCAGTTCTAATCTATTTTTTTTACGCAAAACTGTAACATTTTTTATTACTAATTAAATTATATATTATGAAAATCGCAATCATTGGAGCTACTGGCTTTGTAGGCTCAACTATCTTAAACGAATTAGCAAATCGCAATCATGAAATTACTGCAATAGCAAGAAATCCGAAAGATTCTACTAATGTTAATTGGGTAAAGGCTGACATCTTAAACACAGCTGAATTGGCATCTATACTAAAAGGAAACGATGTTGTAATTAGTGCTTATAATGCTGGCTGGACAAACCCTAATCTTTATGATGATTTTATAGCTGGTTCAAAATCTATTCAGGAAGCAGTAAAACAATCGGGAGTAAAACGTTTTATCACGATTGGTGGTGCAGGAAGTTTATTTGTAGCTCCAAATTTACAAGCTGTAGACACACCAGATTTCCCAAAAGAATACCATGCTGGAGCATCGGCAGCAAGAGATTATTTAAATATACTTAAAGAAGAAAAAGACTTGGATTGGGCATTTTTTAGCCCAGCTTTTGAAATGCATCCTGGAATTACAACAGGAAGAACTGCTAAATATCGTTTAGGATTAGATAATCCTGTTTTTGATGAAAATCAAAGAAGCATTATCTCAGTAGAAGATTTAGCAGTAGTAATTGCTGATGAAGTTGAAGCTCCAAAACATCATCAAGTTCGTTTTACGGCAGCCTATTAATTTTATATTCGCCGCAATCTCAGGGCAATTTTATCAAATCTAGCATTTTGTCTATAATTTTTCTCGCAGAGTCGCAAAGCCGCAAAGTTTAAACATAATTTCTTTGCGCTTTTGCATCTTTAAGAGAGGTTTATTGACGAAGTATTGTAAATACATCTTTAAAATAATAACATTACCCTAGGGATGTGACAAAACAAAACAGTTTCAAAAGGTAAATAGTCTTTTTGAAACTGTTTTTGTTTTGATTACTTTTACCTTTCAAAAAGAAAAGAGTTTGTCTGCACATAAAAAACAAGAAAGTAGTTTAAATGAAAAGCCTGGAATTTCGCAACCCGAAATTACCAGCGGAAGTTCAATTGAGCAAATTCAGCGTTTTAGACGGATTCAACCTTCTGCTCAAGAATTAGTTTCGGGTATTTTATCTGGAAACATTACTGCGCTAAGCAGAGCAATTACTCTCATAGAAAGTACTAATCCTAATCATTTGGCTAAAGCCAATGAGATAATTAATGCCTGTTTGCCTCACGCTAATCAATCGGTTCGAATAGGAATTACTGGCGTTCCCGGTGTTGGGAAAAGTACTTTTATTGAGGCCTTTGGAAAACAACTCACCGGATTAGGCAAAAAACTAGCTGTCTTGGCAGTCGACCCGAGTAGTTCTTTCTCTCACGGAAGTATTCTAGGTGATAAAACCCGAATGGAAGAATTGGTTAAAGACGAAAATGCTTTTATAAGACCTAGCGCATCAGGAGAAACTCTTGGTGGCGTTGCCCGCAAAACAAGAGAAACTATCATACTTTGTGAAGCCGCTGGATTTGATACTATTTTAATAGAAACTGTAGGCGTTGGCCAAAGCGAAACGGCTGTTCATAGCATGGTCGATTTTTTCTTATTGTTAAAAATTGCTGGTGCTGGCGATGAATTACAAGGCATTAAGAGAGGTATTATGGAAATGGCTGATGCAATTATCATAAACAAAGCCGATGGTGATAACATTAAAAAAGCAAGACTTGCCAAAACTGAATTTAATAGGGCTTTACATTTATTTCCTGCCAAAAAATCGGGATGGCAACCTACTGTGAATACGTGTAGTGCGATTACTCATGAAGGAATCCCTGAAGTTTGGCAAACTATTCTTGATTATTTTGAAATGGCAAAAGCCAGTCTTTATTTTCAGGAAAAAAGAAAAGAACAAAACCAGTTCTGGATGATGGAAACTATCAATGAGCAATTAAAAACAAACTTTTACAATCATCCGGAAATTATAGCTGAACTTGATAAAAACAAAAAAGCAGTGCAAAATGATGAAATCTCACCTTTTGCAGCTGCTAGTATTTTGTTGGGAATATATTTCAAGGAAGGTACAAAGATTCAAAGTACCAAAGGTACAGAGTAAAAAACCTATGAACCTTTGTCACTTTGCTCCTCTGAGCCTATTTTTTCTTAATATCTCTTAGCTTATATTTATTCTCTTTATATAAATTTCCTGCGGTTACTACATGTGCCAAAGCATCTTTTGCAAGTTCTTCGTCTAGTTTAACAGGAACTAAAGTAGTGTCATTTTTAATTTCAAACTGCAATGGTTTTAAGTTTGGTTGCATGATTACTACCTTATTCTCTACTCTAAATGCGTTGATGTCATTAAATTGCATAATCGACCTTCCTTTTACGTCTGGTCCTATTTTAGTTAGATTTCTTCCTATCATCGGTGTTTCAAACTGTGCTCCTATATAGCTTAATAATGTAGGCGGAATATCTATCTGACTAGCCAATTTATCATACGCTTTACCTTTAGGTACTCCTGGCCCCATGATTAAAGCTGGAATATGAAACTTGTTTATAGGCACTAAATTTTTTCCGTATGTTCTTGTGTTATGATCTGCAATTACAATGAAAATAGTATTCTTAAAGTATGGTTCTTTTTTTGCCATTTCGAAGAATTTTCCAATCGAAAAATCGGCATATTTCATAGCATTATTAACCGTTGCAGCTTTCTTATCATAAGGTTTAATTCTTCCTTCTGGATACTCAAAAGGCTCGTGATTAGAAGTAGAAAACATTAATGAGAAGAATGGTTTATCTCCTTTGGCTTTAAAATAATTGTTTGCTTTAGTAACTAAATCTTCATCTGAATATCCCCAAGTTCCCTTAAATGCATATTTCTGTCCATCGCCATCAAAATCTTCCTGATCTACAATATCCTGAAATCCATTTCCGTTAAAAAAGGAAGCCATATTATCAAAATTGGCCATTCCTCCATAGATAAAACTCGTCTCATATCCTTTTCTTTTTAAGGCATCTGCCAAAGTAAAAAATCCTTGTTGTGAGTTTCCTAATTTCACTACACTTTCTGAAGGTGAAGGCAGGAATCCTGTAACAACAGCTTCTATCCCTCGTACGCTACGTGTACCTGTACAATATAAATTGGTAAAAAGTAATCCTTCTTTTGAAAGTTTATCAAACTCTGGAGTTAATGGTTTACCTCCTAAAATTCCAACATATTCTGCCCCTAAACTTTCTTGTAAAAAAATAACCAAGTTATAAGGTCTTTTTAAAAGTGTATCTGGGTTTTGAATGTGAAGAAACGGAATTTCTGGATCGGTAAAATCACTTGCATTTACTGTCATGTATTTTTTTACACGAGCAATTGCTTCTGCTTCTTCCATTTTTCCATACATCTTAGTATTCCCTTCATTTTTGATTGAATATGCTGCGAAAGCAACTGTATAAAATGAATTTAATCCTAAGGTATTCGTTAACTGATCTGTAGAAAATACGGCGTTACTAGCATTTATTGGACGCTTTGAAGTAAGACTTGAACGTGCTCCAAAAAACAATAGAAATGCTACTAATGGAAACAAAATTAATTTGAATTTATAATCTGCAGGATGTGTATGAAAATATTTTTTTCCTTTCTTGAAAGCAAGATACAGTACTCCTCCTAAAATTAAAAAGGTAACGATTATAGAAACTAAATAACTTTTTAAAAGCATTCCTACTACTTCTCTTGGATATATTAGATAATCCAAAAAGATTTTGTTCGGACGTGTATCGTATTGTTTTACAAAATCTGGTGTTGCTAATTCTACAAAAAGAATCAGAAACAGGAATAGAAAACTATAGAATACCAAAAATTTGTTTGTGAATTTGATACAGTTATTAGGCAAAAAAGTGACTAATACTGCTGGTAGAAATGACATATAACATAGCAATATCAAATCCATTCGCAAACCTATCGGGAATATGTACCAATAATCCTGAGTTTCAACTACTCGCTCCTTAAATAAAAAAAATAAAAATATTCGACTTAATGTAGTTATCAGCAATCCAATTGCTATAAAATTAAAAATAGGTTTTAAAAAAGCGAATTTTTTCATTTAATAAGGAATTTCTAAAGTGTTGAAAAAAAATATTTTAAATTAAATTATGGCGTTTATTCTTCGTAACGTTTTATCTCACGATCGTAAAACTCATTGGCAAGAACGATTAACCCTTCCATTTCGGCATTCAATTCGGCTTCATCAAGATCTTCTGCTTCTTCCATAAACTCAACCTCATCGTCTTTTAAATTGATGATAAACCTTGGATAATCAAGATGTATGATAAAGATATCTTCAGGAAAGTCTGTATTGTCGCCAAGTAAAAATTTAGGTAGTTCCATTTATATTTTAGATTTTAAGTGTCAAATTTAAGAATTTGAAACTGAATTATTGATTAATTTTTTTGTCAGGTAATGAAAACGAATATACAAAAATATAGCAGCAGCTGTTAATCCTGCCAAAAGTCCTATCCAAACTCCTTCTGCTTTTAAATCTGTGTATTCGGCTAAGTAGTATGAAATAGGAAAACCTATAATCCAATAAGCCACAAATGTAATATACATAGGTACTTTTACATCTTGTAATCCGCGTAAAGCACCTAAAACAACAACCTGAATTCCATCAGAAATTTGGAAAACTGCTGCTATTAAAAGTAATTTTGATGCAATAGCAATTACTTCGTTATTGTCTAAAAGTTGTCCTCCGTTTTCCATATTCAAGAAAATATGTGGTAAGAAATCATGGAAAGCTACAAATAGAATCGCAAAAACGGTTTCGATAATAATGGCAAGCAAAAAGATAGAACGTGCCACAACAACTAAGTTTTTAAAATCATTTAATCCTCGCTGATTACTAACTCTAATCATTGAAGTAACGCTTAATCCCATAGCAAACATAAAGGTCATTGAGGCTAAACTCAACGCAATTTGATTTGCTGCCTGACTTGTTTTACCAATATTACCACAAAGCCAAATTGATGCTGTAAACAACACTACTTCAAAAAGCATTTGCATTGCTGATGGAAATCCTATGCTTATAATTTTTTTGATGGTTTCTTTTTTGATTTCTGAAAAACTAAAATTCTGAAAATGATGCTTTAATTCTTCTCTCCTAGATATCATAATATGCATGAACATTACCAAGAATATTCTCGAAATTACTGTTCCAAGTGCTGCCCCTACAATTCCCATTTTAGGAAAAATCCAGATACCATATATCAATACATAGTTTATACCTACGTGTAGTACATTTGCCATAACCATAGCATACATAGAATATTTTGTAAGCGAAAGTCCATCGGCAAATTGCTTATATCCTTGATACATGATTAAGGGAATCAATGAGAAAGCTACCCAATCAAGATAAGGTTTTGCAAGTGCAATTACATCGGCTGGTTGCTCTAGTAATTCCATTATTGGCTTTGCCAAAACAATTACTCCAAAAAGCATTAATCCTAAAATAGTACACAGGAATAATCCGTGATGAAATGCGTTGCGAATTTTTTTGTCATTCTTCTCTGCATCTCCTTCGGCAACTATAGGTGTAATTGCTGTAGAAAATCCGATTCCTAATGACATTGCAATAAAAATCATACTGTTTCCTAATGATACTGCTGCAAGTTCTGTGCTTCCTAGTTTTCCGACCATAATATTATCGACAATACCGATAAGAGTATGTCCTACCATTCCTAGTATTATGGGATATGCTAATTTTAAATTATAAGAAAATTCTTTGGTGTATTGAGAAAAGTTCACTTTATATTTTTTTAAGTCTGCAAAGATAATTAGAACCTTTCAATTCTTTCTCTATTATTCAAT
>NZ_JPRM01000007.1 GCF_000737695.1 Flavobacterium hydatis | reverse complement strand
ATAGTATATTATGTAGTTATTAACAATATGAAAACAACTCTATTTATTAATGAATTCTATATGTAAAACAGCAGCTTTTATATTGTGATTATCAAGGACAGTTCTAGAATGTTGTTGTAAAAGGAGATTTACTGATTTTATGCCTTTATAATAACAATGTTAATAACGGAAATAGTATCAATAAGTTTTGAAAATGTTATATTTAATTTATTGATAAAAAGGTACTTATAGAGTTGTTAACAACATAAAAACAATACTATTTATCAATCGATTCTATAAGTAAAACAACACTTTTTAGATTGCGATTATCAAGGAAAGTTCTTGAATGTTGTTACAAAAGGAGATTTACTTTTTTATGTCTTTAGATTAACATTGTTAATAATGGATATAACAGAAATAGTATCAGTAAATCTTTAAAAAGGTTATATTTAATTATTTGATAAATAGTATGTTGTGTAGTTATCAACAACATAAGAACAACTCTATTTATTAATCGATTCTATATGTAAAACAACGTTTTTAGATTGCGATTATCATGGACAGTTCTAGAATGTTGTTACAAAAGGAGATTTATTGGTTTTATACCTTTATAATAACATTGTTAATAAAGGAATTTATCTGAATTAGTATCAGTAGAACGTTGAGATTATTTGTATTTAAATAATTGACAAATAGTATTTTGTGTAGTTATTAACAACATAAGAACAACTCGATTTATTAATCGATTCTATATGTAAAGCACCCCTTTTTAGATTGCAATTTTCAAGGACAGTTCTAGGATGATGTTATAAAAGGAGGTTTACTCATTTTATGTCCATACAATAACAATGTTAATAATGAATATAAAAGAAATAGTATAAGTAAATCTTTAAAAAGGTAAGATTTAATTATTTGACAAATAGTATATTGTGGAGTTATCAACAACATAAGAACTACTCAATTTATTAATCGATTCTATATAGAAAACCATGCTTTTTAGATTGTGAAAATCAAGGATAGTTCTTGCATGTTGTTACAAAAGATGATTTACTGATTTTATGCCTTTATAATAACAATGTTAATAACGTAAATAGTATCAGTAATTTTTTGAAAATGTTATATTTAATTTATTGATAAATAGTATATTATGTAGTTATTAACAACATAAAAACAACACTATTTATTGTCACTTACCATAAACCAAGCAAGATTTTCTGCATCGCAGTAATAAAAAAATATAAGGAAAGCGATTACGACTTGAAGGAGGATAATACCTGCATATTTTATCATAAACGATGGTTTACTCGTTTTATGTCTAAACAATAGCATTGCTAATAATAAACCGACACAACCTCCAATAGCAGTTATTGAAAACAGCATATTTTCGGAAATTCTGCGTTTATGCTTAACAGCTAAATATTTATCGTATCCAGCTAAGATAAAGGCAATACTATTTACGATAAAAAAATACACTAATAAAACTTTCATTGGCTTAAAATTAAAAACAAAGATATTATTTTAGGCGAATCAAAATTTAAGTGAAGAATATAAATAATGTAATTCATAATCAATGGGTCCAGTACAATTATTTGAGCAAAAAAAAGTTAGAAGCCATTATGATGCTGAAAAGGAGATTTGGTATTTCTCGGTAATTGATGTAATTCAGATTTTAACTGGAAGTACGATTCCTAAAAGGTATTGGACTGACTTAAAAAAGAAGTTAAAAGCAGAAGGAAGTGAAGCGTACGATAAAATCGTACAGTTGAAAATGCTTGCTGAAGACGGAAAAAACAGGTTGACAGACACAGCAGATACTGAAACTTTATTACGTTTAATTCAATCTATTCCTTCTCCAAAAGCTGAACCTTTTAAGCAATGGTTGGCAAAAGTAGGTTATGAAAGAATTCAAGAATTGGCTGATCCAGCTCAAAGTTTAGATCGCGCCCGTGAAAATTGGCAAAATTTAGGTCGTAGTGAGAAATGGATTCAACAGCGAATGACAGGGCAGGAGACTCGTAATAAATTAACTGATTATTGGAAAGAATCTGGAGTAGAAAAGAAAGACGAGTTTGCAATGCTTACAAATATTATTCACCAAGAATGGACTGGACTATCTGTAAAGAAACATAAGGAAGTAAAAGGATTAAAATCTCAAAATTTGAGAGATCATATGTCTGAAGCGGAATTAATTTTTACCGCTTTAGCCGAACTTTCTACCCGACAAATTGCTGAAAGTGATGAAGCAGTAGGACTTGTAGAGAATGCGAAAGCAAGTAAAAAGGGGGGAGCCATTGCAAAAAATGCACGTATAGCTTTAGAAGATAAAACGGGGAAAAGTGTAGTAACAGGAGAAAACTTTTTGGCTCCAGATAAAAAAGGGCTAAAGTAAAGTTGAATTCAATTTTGACAACGTTAAAAAAGTAAATAACAAAAACCATTGCAAACTTTGTAAAACACTTTGCATCTTTGCGGTTAAAATTAAATAAGAATGACTAATATTCAATTCATTGCCAAATCTGTTCAAACAGCTGCAATAAACATTCAAAACACAGTTAAATTATTAGAGGAAGATTGTACGATTCCGTTTATTTCAAGATATCGAAAAGATACAACGGGAAATCTTGATGAAGTTGTAATTGAGCAAATTGCAAAACTCCAAAAAGATTATGAAGTTATTGTAAAACGTAAAGAAGCAGTTTTAAAGTCGATAGAAGAACAAAAGTTACTTACACCAGAATTAAAACAAAAGATAGATCAGAGTTTTGATTTACAAGAGATAGAAGATTTTTATCTTCCGTACAAAAAGAAGAAAAAAACAAAAGCTGATGTGGCGCGTGAAAATGGTCTTGAGCCGTTGGCTAAGATTATCATGTCGCAAGGCAATGATGATGTTGATTTTCTGTCGACACAATATATTAATGACAAAGTTATTAACGAAGAAGCTGCTTTGCAAGGCGCACGTGATATCATTGCCGAATGGATTAACGAAAACATATACGTTCGTAAACAATTACGTAGATTATACCAACGCAAATCGACAATTGCAACTAAGGTTGTAAAGACAAAGAAAGATGATGAGAATGCGCAAAAATTCAATCAGTATTTCGATTGGTCAGAACCGTTAACTAAAGCGCCATCACACCGATTATTAGCAATGCTTCGTGCTGAAAACGAAGGATTTGTAAAAATGAAAGTCGAAGTTGATATTGATGAAGCTTATGATGTTATTGATGAATTGGTTATAAAAGGACAAAATAATACAACACCACATATACAATTAGCGATTGAGGACAGTTATAAACGGTTGTTGAATCCTGCTATAGGAAATGAAACGTTGCAAGAAGCTAAAGCTAAAGCTGATGCGAATTCTATTCAGGTTTTTGCTAATAATCTAGGGCAGTTATTATTGGCTCCACCATTGGGAGAAAAGAGAATTTTGGCTATTGATCCAGGGTTTAGAAGTGGTTGTAAAGTGGTTTGTCTGGACGAAAAAGGAGATTTGTTATACAACGAAACTATTTATCCGCACGCACCACAACATGAAGATGCTATGGCGATGAAAAAAATTCGCTCGATGGTAAACTCTTATAAAATAGATGCAATTTCTATTGGTAACGGAACAGCTTCGCGTGAAACAGAGTTCTTTATCAAAAAAATCGCGTTCGATAAACCAGTTCAGGTATTTATAGTTTCTGAGGCTGGAGCGTCGGTATATTCAGCTTCTAAAATTGCTCGAGAAGAGTTTCCTGATTATGATGTTACCGTTCGTGGATCGGTTTCTATAGGAAGACGACTTTCGGATCCATTGGCAGAGTTAGTAAAAATTGACCCAAAAGCAATTGGAGTAGGACAGTACCAACATGATGTTGACCAATCAAAATTAAAAGAAGAACTTGACAATACCGTAATTCGCTGCGTGAATTCGGTTGGAATAAATATAAACACAGCGAGTAAACATTTACTAAGTTACGTGAGTGGAATAGGAGAGAAGCTTGCCGAAAACATTGTACAATATCGCTCAGAAAACGGTCCATTTGAAGATCGTAAACAATTAAAAAAAGTTCCTCGTTTGGGTGATAAAGCGTATCAACAAGGAGCTGCTTTTATTAGAATCACCAATGCAAAAAATCCGTTGGATAATTCGGCGGTACATCCTGAAGCATACGGAATTGTAGAGAAAATGGCTAAAGATTTAAAACTGACCGTTAATGATCTTATTGCCAATAAAGAGCGAACTGCTTTAATTAAACCTGAGAATTATATCACGCCTGAAATAGGTTTATTAACACTAAAGGATATCATTAAAGAATTAGAGAAACCAGGCTTAGATCCGAGAAAATCGGCTAAGGTTTTTGAATTTGATCCGAATGTAAAAACCATAAAAGATGTAAAAACAGGTATGATATTACCTGGAATTGTTAATAACATCACCAATTTTGGTTGTTTTGTTGACATTGGTGTTAAAGAAAGCGGATTGGTTCACATTTCACAACTAAAAGCTGGTTTTGTAAGCGATGTAAACGAAGTGGTAAAACTACATCAACATGTAGACGTTAAAGTAACTGAGGTTGATGAAGACAGGAAGCGTATTCAGTTGACGATGATATTATAAACAAAAAAATTCGAAATCCTAATAATATATTGGGATTTCGAATTTTAAGACTTGAGAACTAAAAAGTCTATTTTTTTTCTTCTTCTTCTTTTTTATCAGCTGGTTCTTTGTTATCGTCTTTAGCAGCGTTTTTAAATTCTTTAATTCCACTACCTAAACCTTTCATTAATTCTGGAATTTTTTTACCTCCAAAAAGTAATAAAACAACTGCTAATATAACAAGGATTTCTGTAACACCTAATCTTCCCATGATTGAATAATTAATTGCCGGAGCAAATTTGTATATAATAAAAGCAAAGGTATACAGAATTAGTTAATATGAATTGGTTTTATTATAAAAAATTTATTTCTAGTTAAGTTAAATATTTAATAAAAACCTATTTTAAAGGCCATCCTATTACATTTTGTCCGTTTTATCAACAGTATTAATTATTATATTTGTCAATTAAAGTACCACGATGTCTGAGAAAAAATTAAAACGAATCAAGTTTAGAAAGAAATTGTTTGTCAAAAACCGTTTGGTTATTTTGAACGAAGATACTTTTGAAGAAATTTTTTCTTTCAAACTAAATCTAATGAATGTTTTTGTGGTAGCCACTCTTGGAGCAATTTTTTTAATATTAATTACAACTTTTATTATAGCTTTTACTCCGTTAAGAGAATTTATACCAGGATATTCGTCAACAGAATTAAAGAAAAACGCAACTGAATTAGCTTTAAAATCTGATTCATTAACGGTGGCGTTAAAGAAAAATGAAGCTTACATTAAATCTATTCAAAAGGTATTAACAGGCCAATTAGAATACGCTAAATTTAACAAAGATTCAATTTTATCGAGTGTTGACGTAAAAGAGGAAGATGTAAATTTAACCCCATCCAAAGAGGAATTAAAATTGCGTGAGGAAGTGGCAAACGAAGAAAAAAAGGAAAACACTAGTTCTGTTAAAAAGAATAAAAGTGATAAAAAACAAAAGTAAAGAATGTCTATAAAATCAGTCGCAGCAAAATTATTTGCCAGCAAAATTTATAACAATACACAGGCTTGGGCAAAAAAACCCGTTGAGACTCAAATGAAAGTCTTTAAAAGCTTGATAAAAGGTGCAATAGATACTGAGTTTGGAAAAAATCATCACTTTGATAAAATAAAGACCATTGAGGATTTTAAAAATCATGTACCAGTAAGGGATTACGAAGATTTAAGACCGTATATAGATAAAGTAAGATTAGGCCATAAAGACATTCTCTGGAAAGGGCAACCACTTTATTTTGCTAAAACATCTGGTACAACTTCGGGAGCAAAATATATTCCGCTTACCAAAGAGTCAATGCCATATCATATTGAGGCTTCAAGAAATGCGATTTTGCATTATATACATGAAACAGGAAATGCTGATTTTGTAGATGGTAAAATGATTTTCTTACAAGGAAGTCCTGAATTGATAGAAAAAAACGGAATCAAACTAGGAAGATTATCAGGTATTGCAGCTCATTTTGTACCAAAATATCTTCAAAAAAATCGTTTGCCCTCATGGGAAACCAATTGTATAGAAGATTGGGAAACTAAAATTAATGCCATTGTCGATGAAACCATTGATAAGGATATGACTATTATTTCGGGAATTCCGTCTTGGGTACAAATGTATTTTGAGCGATTAGAGGAAAAAAGCGGGAAGAAAGTAGGGGATTTGTTTAAAAACTTTAATCTCTTTATTTATGGCGGAGTTAATTACGAACCATATCGCGCGAAGTTTGAAAACCTGATTGGAAGAAAAGTAGATAGTATTGAGTTATTTCCTGCTTCAGAAGGATTCTTTGCTTATCAGGATTCTCAAAAATCTAAAGGAATGCTTTTGTTATTAAACTCAGGAATTTTTTATGAGTTTATAAAAGCAGATGAGTTCTTTAGCGAAAACCCTAAACGATTAACAATAGGAGAGGTAGAGTTAGGTGTAAATTATGTCTTGATTATATCTACAAATGCAGGGCTTTGGGGGTATAATATTGGAGACACCGTTCAGTTTACGTCCTTATATCCGCATCGAGTTATTGTTTCGGGAAGGATTAAGCATTATATCTCGGCATTTGGAGAGCATGTT
Organism: Flavobacterium hydatis; assembly: GCF_000737695.1. Lineage (GTDB taxonomy): Bacteria > Bacteroidota > Bacteroidia > Flavobacteriales > Flavobacteriaceae > Flavobacterium > Flavobacterium hydatis. The sequence goes on along the minus strand of NZ_JPRM01000007.1, from coordinate 107,977 downwards.
ATTGGTAATGAGGTCGAAAATGCTATGAAAGAGGCTATGGAAAATACAAATATTCGTATAAATGAATTTACTGTTGCGCCACAAATAAATCCAACAGAAGGATTACCATATCATGAATGGTTTGTAGAATTTGAAAATGAACCAGAAAATATGTTAACTTTCGCCGAAGCAATCGATAATGCTATGCGAAAGCAAAACATTTATTACGACGATTTAATTACTGGAAATATTTTGCAAAAGGTGGTTATAACCAAAGTTGCCAAAAATGGTTTTCAGGAATATATGAAATCTCAAGGTAAATTAGGAGGACAAAATAAAATCCCGCGACTGGCTAATAATAGAGATATAGCAGACGCATTAAAAAATGAATAAGACTTAAAAAAGTTTCAAAAAATTACATTTAGAATGAAAGAATCAAAAAATATTTCGAGATCAAGAGCACAAGAATCATCAGCTGCTATCGAAAAAATGTACATTACAATGCGTCATTTGTTTAACAGAGGTTTTTATAAACCAATGGGAATATCGGGCGATACATTACGTGAAGCATTATTAGCTTTACGACCAGAAATTTACGGTAATATTGCCGAAGAGAAAGTAGAACTTAACGGGCTTTTATATGTTATAGAACGACTTCCAGTAGGAATTGAACAATGTCGTTTTATTAATTTAACATCAGACGAAGGATATTCTAAATCGCATTTTCAAGCAATTGTTCCTCCAAAAAGAAGAAGAAATTGCTATAGAATCGATGAGGAGCAAATGAACGTGGAAATTACCCGCGGACGTTCTGATATCTACGATATTTTAACGCATTTGACTTTTATCTTCATCGAATCTCATAAAATAAGAAACAGAGTTTTATTAGATGATGGAGGCGAAGTTTCACGCGATTGGTTAAAACTAGAACTTGCAGTAATGCAAACTAAAAAATTACCACTTGTAGAGAAAGAAAAAGCAATATCGCACGTTGCAAATATTTTAGGAAGGACATTTGAGGATGTTCTTAACATTTATGATGCTTTTGGATCAGAAGCTGAACCAGACCGTTTTTTACATATCATTTACTGGTTAGGAAAACTAGCTATCGAAGAAGTTGTAGAAAATAACAAACGTACAATAACATTCAGTCCTATCTTACGTGAGCGTTTAGGGCACCATATACACGGAGAAATCTGGGCAACAAACATCAAGGAGGTTTTAAAGGCAAATGCGCTTCTTGACCGTCCTATACATGTTATAAGCGCTAATATGCACAGTGTAATGAATTCTATCTTTGCAACACCGGTTCTAAAAACTAAGTTCAAGGACAAGTCTGATTTCTTTATTTATGAAGAATTAAGTAAATCGGGAGCAAATGCGATACGTAAAGATGTTGAAACAATTGCCTTAAAAAACGGAATGATTTCGTTATTGGATACTTCAGGAACTAATATCGATGTGCAAATATTTGATACAGCTAAGATTGATTGGTCTAAAACAGCATTTCCTAAAGCCGATTTAGGAGACAAAAAACCAGTAATCATTGTTATGGATTATGCGTTTGGAGAACAAGCTTATGAAACAATCGATGAGTTATTAAAACCATATAAAAAAGATACACTACTTAACGTAAAATCGGTTTCGATTATGGGTAAAGCAGGTATTCTAGAAGGAGGAAAAGGAGATATCATGATTCCTACAGCACATATAAACGAAGGAACTGCTGATAATTACTTTTTTGAAAATGAATTAAAAGGAGCAATGTTTGAAGGAAATGATATTGCTGTTTTTGAAGGAGCAATGGTTACCGTGTTAGGAACGTCATTACAAAACCGTGATTTATTAAAATTCTTTCACGAATCGACTTGGAGTGTTATTGGTCTGGAAATGGAAGGATCATATTACCAAAAAGCAATTCAATCGGCTTCTAAAATCAGAAAAAGTGTTCCTCATGATATAAAAGTTAGATACGCTTATTATGCATCAGATAATCCATTAGAAACAGGAAGTACTTTGGCTTCTGGAGGATTAGGAACAACTGGTGTAAAACCAACATATTTGATTACGATAAAAATTCTAGAGCAGATTTTTAACGTTAAATAATAGCCCTAAAATACAAGGGTACTTTTGTGCCCTTGATAAAACAAATATAGATTTGCGATTGATGTTATCGCAAAGATTAGATTACAATATTTTAAAGAATGTAATTTATAAATTCAATTACATTTGCCACATACAAAAAATACAATGAAAAGAATACTTATTACAGGAGCAGCAGGATTTTTAGGTTCACATCTTTGCGACCGTTTTATAAAAGAAGGGTATTATGTTATCGGAATGGATAATTTAATTACTGGTGATTTAAAAAACATCGAGCATTTATTTAAACTTGAAAGTTTCGAATTTTATCATCATGATATCACAAAATTTGTACATGTTCCTGGAGATTTAGATTATATACTACATTTTGCTTCACCAGCAAGTCCGATAGATTATTTAAAAATTCCTATTCAAACCTTAAAAGTAGGTTCATTAGGAACTCATAATTTATTAGGATTGGCTCGTGTAAAACAAGCAAGAATTTTGATAGCTTCAACATCCGAAGTTTATGGAGATCCTTTGGTACACCCACAAACAGAAGAATATTACGGTAACGTAAATACAATAGGACCACGTGGAGTTTATGATGAAGCTAAACGTTTTCAGGAATCGATTACTATGGCGTATCATACTTTTCATGGGGTTGAAACCAGAATAGTACGTATTTTTAATACCTACGGGCCAAGAATGCGACTTAATGATGGTCGAGTAATTCCAGCTTTTATCGGTCAGGCACTTCGTGGTGAAGATTTAACGATTTTTGGAGATGGTATGCAGACTCGTTCATTTTGTTATGTAGATGATCAGGTAGAGGGAATTTTCAGATTACTACACTCAGATTATGTATATCCAGTTAATATTGGAAACCCAGATGAAATTACTATTAAAGATTTTGCTGAAGAAATTATAAAACTTACAGGAACAAATCAAAAAGTAGTGTACCATCCTTTACCAATAAACGATCCATTACAGCGCCAGCCAGATACTACAAAGGCAAAAGAATTACTTGGCTGGGAAGCAAAAGTAAATCGTGCCGATGGTATGAAAATTACGTATGATTATTTTAAATCACTTTCTAAAGAAGAACTTTCTAAAGAAGAACATAAAGATTTTTCAAACTATATAAGATAAATGCGGACAAAAACAGGAAGATATTCAGGTTATATCCGACCCTTTTCATATTTGATAGATTTAATTATCATCAATGTATTTGCGGTTTATATAATAGATTTTCCTGTTAACCAAATAGCATTTCCTATAGCTTTAAGCGTCGCTTGGCTGTGTATTGCAATTCATTTAGGCTTTTATGAGGTATATCGATATACCAAAGTAATTGCTATTTTAAATTGCGCACTTAGCCAGTATGTTTTGTTTAGCTTAATAACATTTGCAATAGCTTATTTTTATTCTCAAAAAATAAGCTTACCTGCAGTGATTGTCTTTATTAGCGCATCTTTCTTGGTGATATTAACCATTAAGTTTTCTGTTTATTTTTTTCTGAAAAGATATAGAGTTCTTTATGGAGGTAATTCCAGGCGAGTTGTTTTAATGGGAAACAGTAAAAGCGTTAGTCCGCTACAAAATTTCTTCACAGAAAATCTTGATTACGGTTATAGACTGATACATATCTTTGATATTGAAAATGAAGAGGAAGATCAGATTAGTAAAATGCTCGATTTTGTTTTAGTACATAAAATAGATGAAATGTATTGTTCGATGACAGATTTATCTCAACAACAAATGAGAGATATTATTCATTTTGCTGATAATAACCTGAAGACATTAAAATTTATTCCTGACGAAAAACAAATATTTTTCAGAAACTTCATGTTCGAATATTATGACTATATACCAGTCATTAAACTAAGAGATATTCGATTAGACGATAAATTTAATAAAGTTATCAAGCGTGCTTTTGATATTATTTTCTCTATAACAATTTTAGTTGGTTTACTTTCTTGGTTAACCCCAATTTTAGCTATTCTGATAAAATTAGAAACCAAGGGGCCTATATTTTTTAAGCAAAGACGAAATGGACTTAATAACAAAGAGTTTGATTGTTATAAGTTTAGATCAATGAAATTGAATGATGTAGCCCATTTGAATCAGATTACTAAAAACGACGTTCGTGTTACCAAACTCGGAAGATTTATGCGTAAAACCAGTATTGACGAATTACCTCAGTTTTTTAATGTTCTAAAAAATGATATGTCAGTAGTTGGGCCAAGACCGCATATGGTTAGTTATACCGAAAGATATGCCGTACAGGTTAATAAATTCATGGTACGCCATTTTGTTAAGCCAGGAATTACAGGATTAGCCCAAACAAGCGGATTTCGTGGTGAAGTCGAAACTGATAAAGACATTATCAATCGAGTAAAATACGATATTTTTTATATGGAAAACTGGTCTATTTTATTAGATATAAAAATCATTTTTGATACCGTTTATAATACGCTAAAAGGCGATGAAAAAGCATATTAATGGATTTAGTTTCTATTTTAATCCCAACGTATAATTGCGAAAAATTCATCCGCTCCACATTACAATCAGTACTTAACCAAAGTTATTCTCATTGGGAAATTATTGTAGTAGATGATGCCTCGACAGATAATACAGTAGCAATTATAAAAGAATTTGCTCAAGCCGATAATCGAATAAAAATCACTGAATTAGAAAAAAATTCAGGAAACGGATTTGCCAGAAATATAGCTTTGGATAAAGCAAATGGAAGGTATATAGCATTTCTTGATGCTGATGATTTGTGGTTTCCCCTAAAATTAGAAAAACAAATACAGTTCTTAAAAGATAAGGATCTGCCGTTTACGTTTAGTTTTTATGAGTGGATTGATGAAGAGGGGAATGTTCTAAACAAAAAGATAGAAGCTCCAATAAATTTAACTTACGAAGAATTGTTCTTCTGTAATTATGTGGGGAACTTAACTGCTATTTATGATGTTGAATTTTTTGGAAAAATCAGAATAGAAGCTACTCAAAAAAGACAAGATTGGCGCTTGTGGCTTACGATTTTAAAACAAATTAAAGAAGCAAAACCTGTCCCTGAATCATTAGCCTATTATAGAATTAGAAAAGATTCCATTTCATCTTCAAAGTTCAAATTGATAAAACATAATTTCGGTGTTTACAGACGATTCCATGGGTTTAATTTTGTGATATCCTGTATCTATATGACTCGATTTTTGTTCACACAATTAGTTATTAAACCAAGATATATAAAAGCATATTTCTTATAATTCTTTAAGGTCACAAATTGTGACCTTAAAGAATCTTTGTCAGAATTGGAGGTCGCAATTTGCGGCCTCCAATCTTCAAATTCTATTTAGTAAGTCTAAATATAAAATTTTTAAGAAAAACTTGAGGTCACAATTTGTGACTTCAAGTTTTCAAGGTCATAACTTGCAATCTTGAAGAATTTATTATTTTTTATATCCAATTTTTACTCTTTCACTTTCGTCTTCTTTTTTCTCTGTTAATTCGTCTAGATAAGAAAAGACCAGTTCAATATTTTTATCATGATTCTCTAACTTCTTTTGAATCTGAAGAATATCTATTTTCATTTCTGTTGTGTCCAAAAGCATTTCTCTAACCTTTGTAAATATCCGCATAATTTGAATATTGGTTTGGATAGCTTTATCACTTTTTAGTACACTAGATAACATTAAAACATCATGTTCTGTGAATGCAAAAGGAAGATATTTTTGATATTTACCTCTTCCTTTCTCTAAGGTCACAATTTGTGACCTTAGAGAATCATATTCTGTTTTAATAAGTTCAAACATAAAATCTTCGGGAAACCTAGATATATTTCTTTTAACGGCTTGTTTTAAAACTTTAGTTTCTATTCCATAAAGTAAAGCTAGGTCGCTATCCAACATTACTTTTTGATTACGGATAAAGTAAATTTTGTTAGAAACAGTTTCTTCAGAAAGCAGAGATTGATCGTCCATGAGTTTTTAATTAAAAAAACAAATGTAAGATTTTATTTATATTATAAATAAGATTTAAACTGTTTTAGCTTTCCGCGATTGGTTCTTTCTAAAACTGTTTTTCGGGTAAATGAGAAGTTTAAATTAGGTTCCAAGTAAAGAATAATTGCAGTTTTAATTTTCTCAATTTGGTTTTTATTAAGTTCATTATCACTAACATATTCTATTTCAAAAGAATCTATTTGAGTTTGTTTGATGATAAATTCTTTTACATTTCCATCGTCTTCTATGATGCTTTTGGTAACATAATAAAAGGTTAATCCAGGCGATTTCTTCCCACTTGGTAATACCGCAATATCATTTGTTCTTCCTGTTAACTGTTTTAAAATAGGCTTTTGTAATGTGCTTTTTTCATCCAGAAACCCCAAGTCGCCAATTTCATATCTTATAAAAGGATGCGCTTTGTTGTACAATGATGTAATTACAATCTTGCCTTCAGTTCCATTGGGAACTGGTTGATTATTTTCATCCAGAATCTCGACAAAAAGAGTTTCTGCATTTATTTGCCATTCTCCTTTCGGATTTTCAAAAGCAATTAAATCAAGTTCAGATGCGCCATATTCATTAACAATAGGAAACCCAAATTGCTTTTTCAAAAGAATTTTATCACTTTCAAAAAGCATTTCAGATGTTACAATACATACTTTTAGACTAGGACAAATATCTTTTAATATGATATTTCTCTTTTCTAAAAACTTTGCAAATAAAACGATAGAACTTGTATAACCGTTGAGGTAGTCAAATTTTTTGGTTTGGAATTTTTTTAAAAAGCCTTCCAATATTTTATCCGATAAATTAAAAATCGGAAACCGATAACGGTTGCTTAAAAAATCTTTAAAACGTTCTTTTCTGTTTCCAATAAAATCCATCGGAATCCCATAAAAACGAGCCTGATACGAAGTATTAAAATTGATTCCGTGCCAACCAAAGCGCATAATATTCGAAGCCCAGGTTAAAGCATGACAATACTTATCTTTTGCAAAAACAAAAGGAGTTCCACTAGATCCTGAAGTTTTGTTGAGGTAAACGTTTTTGATAGTATAACCTTTAGACAACCTCTCAGAAAGAGGTTTTTGCAAATTCTGTTTGTTTAAAACAGGTAAATCGTTCCAATTTTTGGTATTTACAGAACCAACTAATGATGCATAAAAAGGGTTGTTCTGCAAATGATAAGCAACAATTTCTTCTTTTTTATGTTTAATAAACAGCGTATGTTCCTCTTCAGAAAACTGAATAATGGTATCCAATTCGGCTTTGGCTTCCTTAATTGGAAATCCATTTATAAGAAGAGAAAGATCAAAAAGTCGAAGCATTTGGAGCATAAATTTCACCAAAAATAATATTTACCAACAACTAAAGATCAACAACCAACAACTTTTTAAAAATTAATTCTGTTTTAAGGTTAAAAGCAATTATTTTTGCACCACAACTAAATACAACTATACAATGACAATTTTACTATTGGGTTCAGGAGGAAGAGAGCATGCATTTGCATGGAAAATGATTCAAAGTCCGCTATGCGAAAAACTATTTGTTGCACCAGGAAATGCCGGAACAGCTGGTATTGCCCATAATGTAAACATTAGTCCAACAGATTTTGAAGCGATAAAAACCTTAGTAATTCAGGAAAATATAGGTATGGTTGTCGTAGGACCCGAAGATCCATTGGTAAAAGGGATTTACGATTATTTTAAAAATGACGAAAGTTTAAAACATATTCCGGTTATCGGACCATCAAAATTAGGCGCTCAACTTGAAGGAAGTAAAGAGTTTGCCAAAGAATTCTTGATGAAACACAATATCCCAACAGCAGCTTACGATAGTTTTACTGCAGAAACGGTAGAAAATGGATGTAAGTTTCTAGAAACATTGCAACCTCCTTATGTTTTAAAAGCAGATGGTTTAGCAGCAGGAAAGGGAGTTTTGATTATTCAGGACCTTGAAGAAGCTAAAACTGAATTAAGAAACATGCTTGTACATGAAAAATTTGGTGTAGCGAGCTCTAAAGTTGTTATCGAAGAGTTCCTTGACGGAATCGAACTAAGCTGTTTTGTATTAACAGATGGTAAAAGTTATAAAATCCTACCAACTGCCAAAGATTACAAGCGTATTGGCGAAGGCGATACAGGATTAAATACAGGCGGAATGGGAGCAGTTTCTCCAGTTCCTTATGTTGATGCAGTTTTAATGGAAAAAATAGAAACACGCATCGTAAAACCAACAATCGAAGGTTTTCAAAAAGACGGAATCGAGTACAAAGGTTTTGTTTTTATCGGTTTGATAAATGTTAAGAACGAACCAATCGTAATAGAATACAATGTAAGAATGGGTGATCCGGAAACTGAAGTTGTAGTTCCGAGATTAAAAACGGATTTGGTAGAATTGTTCTTGGCTGTAGCCAATGAAAAACTAGATACAATTTCTTTAGAAGTTGATCCAAGAAGTGCTACAACAATTATGGTAGTTTCAGGTGGATATCCAGAGGATTTTGAAAAAGGAAAAGTAATTTCTGGATTAGAAAATATTTCAGATTCTATTGTTTTCCATGCCGGAACAAAGTTGGATAACAACAATGTGGTAAGTAATGGCGGAAGAGTTTTGGCAGTGACTTCGTATGGAGACAACTTCCAAGAGGCCATAAAAAAATCTTATCAAAACATAGACAAGCTAAATTTTGATAAGATGTATTTTAGAAAAGATATTGGCTTCGACTTACTTTAAAAAAGAGTGAGCCGTAGTATCTTGGTTTTCTGTTCCGGCTGCATCAAAAATGCGTAATTGTTTAATCCAATATACCATTGCAGCTGCACAGATAATCATGAAAATCCAGTTAATTGTATTAGCACCAAACCATGATACAAGTTCTAATGAACGTAAAAAATCAAGTGGAGCAAATAAAATGTTTACGAATAAGTACTGTATTCCTTCAAAAAAAGTTGTCATAATTTATAAAATTATTTTGTTATTTATTGTTTTGTAACACATTGAAGTTATAAATCCCGATAATCAGAATCTTTATTTCAACTTGTTGGTTTCCTTTTTAAACAAGTATTATATTTACAGTCACAAAAGTATAAAATATCCTTATGATAACAAGTGTTTTTAAAAAATCTACACCATTAAATTATTCATTGGTCGTAATTTTAATGCTGGTTTTCTTTTTCATCTATCAATTTCAAGAAATTTCTTGGGTAAAATCACTTATTTCAATTTCAGAAAAAATAAGTTTATTGATAGTTGTATTAGGATCAATGTTGATAACAAACTTTGTTGTTAAGAAAAACGGACTTAGTAAAGACAATGGTTATACGATATTCTTTTATTTGTTATTATCGTTATTTTTTCCGTCGGCACTAAATAATCCTAATGTTTTGCTTGCCAATTTTTTTGTGCTATTAGCGCTTCGTCGATTGTTATCATTACAATCTCTAAAATCATCTAAAGAAAAAATATTTGATGCATCATTATGGATACTATTGGCATCATTGTTTCAGTTTTGGTGTATTTTATTTCTGATATTGGTATTTATATCAATAATTTTTCACGTTGCAGGCGATTATAGAAACTGGATTTTACCATTTATAGCTCTTTTTGCTATAGCTACACTATTTCTATTAGTATCATTAATGTTTAATATTGATGTAATTACATTCTTTCAAAACCGTGCAGCAGTTGATTTTAGAATTAATTATTTTACCAATAATTACCAAAATGGGGCTTTATCAATTTATGTAGCAGTTGCGTTATTTTTTGTGGTTTCGTTGTTGTTAACACTATCAAACAGACCATTATTACTGCATTCTTCATACAAAAAAATCGTTGCCTATTTCTTTATAGGGATAATTGTATTTTTAATATCTCCTAATAAAAGCAACGATTTATTATTGTTTACAGTAGCACCTTTGGCTATTATGGGATCAAGTCATATAGAGTTTTCACAAAACAAACTAAATAACGAGATTGTCTATGGAGTCTTGATTTTGTGTAGTCTATTTACCTTTTTCTCTCAATTATAGTTTATTACCATAAGCTAAGTCACCGGCATCGCCCAATCCAGGAACGATATAATTTTTCTCATTTAAGTTACTATCCAAGGCAGCAATCCATAAATGACAAGAATCTGGCAAGTGTTTTTCTAGATAAGCAACACCTTCTGGAGCAGCAATTACAACAGCAAGATGCATTTCTTTTGGCGCACCATTTTGTATTAGTTTCTCATATACAGCAACAATCGATTGACCAGTTGCAAGCATTGGATCGATTAATAAAAGAGTTTTATTATTGATGCTAGATAAAGCCTGATATTCAACCAAAATAACAAATTCATCATCATTATTAGGATGATGTCTGCATGCTGAAACAAAACCATTTTCGGCTTCATCAAAGTAGTTCAAAAAACCAATATGTAGCGGTAAACCAGCACGTAAAATAGAACATAAAATAAGTTTATCATCTATTTCGGTAGTACTTTTGGTACCAAGAGGCGTTTCGATTTCTACGTTTTTATATGATAAGTCTTTACTTATCTCATACGCCATAATTTCACCAATCCGCTCAATATTTCTTCGAAAACGCATGCTGTCGTTTTGAACTTTTATATTTCGTATCTGGCCTAAAAAATGGTTTAATACGCTGTTATTTTCGGATAAATAATGAATCTGCATGATGGTATTTTTAAATTTATTTTAAAACCTAATTTGTGATAAATAGATTTATGGTTTGATATTTTTTTATAAAAGTATAAAAAGTATCTTTGTATCTATAAAATTTAAAGACATGTTTTCAAAATTAGCATATTCTGTATTCGAACAAAGTATCAAAGATTATCATAAATTTGATAATGTTGATCAGCCAATAAACAATCCATATCCTAAAGATAAATTTGAACATTTATTGTATTTAAAAAACTGGATTGATACTGTACAATGGCATTTTGAAGATATTATTCGTGACCCGAATATTGACCCAGTTGCTGCACTTACATTAAAAAGAAGGATAGATGCATCTAATCAGGAACGTACTGATATGGTGGAATATATCGATAGCTATTTTTTACAAAAATTTAGCAATGTAAAAGTAAAAGACGGTGCCAAAATCAATTCTGAAAGTCCAGCATGGGCATTTGATAGATTATCTATTTTGGCTTTAAAAATTTATCATATGAATGAGGAAGCTACTCGTGCAGAAGCGACTCAGGAACATAGAGATAAATGTCAGGAAAAATTAAATATCCTTTTAGAGCAAAGAAGCGATTTATCTACAGCAATAGATGATTTGTTAACAGACATCGAAAACGGAGATAAATTCATGAAAGTGTACAAACAAATGAAAATGTACAACGACGATGATTTGAATCCTGTTTTATACCAAAACAAAAAATAATTGGCAGAATTGTCCAATACAATTAAGCATATAGCCGTCATGAGACTCTCCGCAATGGGAGATGTTGCCATGACGGTTCCTGTTTTACGCGCTTTTGTAAAACAGTATCCAGAGGTAAAGTTAACTGTAATTTCCCGACCTTTCTTTAAACCATTTTTTGATGGAATTCCTAACCTAACTTTCTTTGTTTTTGATGATAAAGAACGTCATAAAGGATTTCTGGGATTAGTACGTTTATACAAAGATTTAAAAAAGCTGCATATTGATGCTTTTGCAGACTTACACAACGTTTTACGCTCTAAAATTGTTCGAACTTTTTTCGCTTTAAGCGGAAAAAAAACTGCTTTTGTTGATAAAGCCAGAGAAGAGAAAAAGGCATTAATGCGCGCAGAGAATAAAATCTTTAAGCCATTGCCTACTATGTTTGAAAGACACAAAAAAGTGTTTGAAGAACTAGGATTTTCATTAGATTTATCGAAACCCGTTTTCCCTTCAAAACCAATTTTAAGTCAGGAAATAGTTGATTTAATTGGTAATAAACATGAAAAACTAATAGGGATTGCACCTTTTGCACAATACGATTCTAAGGTATATCCTCTGGATTTAATGCAAGAAGTAATAGCAAAACTAGCAGAAAATAAAAATCATACAATTTTACTTTTTGGAGGAGGAAAAAAAGAAATCGAAATTCTGGATTCACTTTCTAAACCGTTTGAAAATGTTGTTAATATGGCTGGAAAAATTAAGTTTCAGCAAGAATTACAACTTATTAGTAATCTTGATGTAATGCTTTCTATGGACTCCGGAAATGGACATATAGCAGCAATGCTAGGTGTAAAAGTAATCACGCTTTGGGGCGCAACGCATCCGTATGCAGGATTCTTACCATTTAATCAAAAACTAGAAGATGCTCTGACAGCTGACAGAACTAAATACCCTTTATTACCAACATCTGTTTACGGAAACAAAATCGTTGAAGGGTATGAAGATGCCATGAGGTCAATTTCTCCAAAAGAGATAGTAGAGAAGATTCAGTTAAGCATATAATCCATTTTGATCATCCTGAAGAAAATAGCCAATGGTTTTCTTTTTGTTTCTATTGGCAACAATTACAACAAAATGATTTTCTTTTTCTGTAGACAGCAAAATGTGTTCAAAATCTTCAGTTGAGTTTCTGTAGATTTTATGCACCAATTGAGATTCTTTAATTTTGTGCGACAGTACTTTAGCAGTTTTTAATTTACTGATATATGGCCAGATATTAAAAATACTTTGGTCAGAAACTGTTACTTCAGTCATTTTCCCAAGCATTGTGGAGTTATATTTTTCTTCAGTAAGTAATTTTGGACCTTTTTTATTTTGATGTTTTTTAATTATAAAGTAGATACAAAAAAGAGCTGTTATTACAAAAATTACTATAAATGATAAACGGAGGTAGTGATGTATTGTCATGATATTTAATGTTTAAACGTGTTGACAAATTTGATTTAGCTCTACAAATCATATAAAACATGAAATTGCGATTACTTTAATAACACCACTAAATTAATGAAAATTCGGCAATATTTTGATAAGAATTTGTTTTTATTGTTATTTCAGATATAAATAAACATTCTTATCAAAACAACGAGTGTAAACATAATTGTAAAACAAAAAAAAAATCCAAATCCCAATTATAAAGTTGGAGTTTGGAATTTTTTTTATTTAGAATTTAATCTTTTTATACGTCATCGTAATCTACATAAATAGACTCAGATGTAGGATGTGCCTGGCAAGTAAGAATTAACCCGTCTGCGATTTCTTTATCTGTTAGGATAGAGTTCTTTTTCATCTCTGCTGTACCCGAAGTTACACGAGCAAGACAGCTGCTGCAAATTCCGCCTTGGCAAGAATAAGGTGCATCAATTCCTTGTTTTAAAGCTGCATCAAGAATTGTTTGTTTTTGAGACATTTCAAAAGAAACTTCTTCATCATCAACAAGAACCGTGATTTTTGAATGACCTTCTAATGAAGTATCAATTTTATTTTCTTGAGTAGATGAAGTAAATAGCTCAAATTTTATAGCAGATTCTTTTACGTTTTTCTCTTTTAAGATTCCCGAAACAGTATTAATCATTTCTTCAGGACCACATAAATAGAATTTATCAAATTGTAATTCTTTATGTTTGTTGTTTAACACAAAATTTACTGCCGATTTATCAATTCTACCGAACAAAGCATTTTCAACTTTAGCTTGACTAAATACATAATGTACAAATAAACGCCCTACATATTGTAATTGTAAATCGTGTAATTCTTGATGAAAGATAGTGTCTTCAACAGTTTTGTTTCCGTAAACCAATACAAATGAGCTTTTTGGTTCACTTTTTAAAACCGATTTTAAGATAGAAAGTACAGGAGTTATTCCGCTTCCAGCAACAAATGCTGCATAGTTTTTTTGTCTTTCTGGTTCAGGCTCAAATGTAAATTTACCTTCGGGTTTACCCACTTCTAGTACATCACCAGCTTTAAGTCTTGTAGTTGCAAATTGCGAAAAAACACCGTTTTTTACAGCTTTTACAGCAATGCGTAACTCACCACTTTCTGGAGATGAACAAATAGAATAAGCACGACGTAGCTCTTTATTATCTAGTGTTAATCGTAAGTTGATATATTGTCCTGCAATAAAAGTATAGTTAGATTTTAGTTCTTCAGGAACATTAAAAAGTATCGAAACAGCAGTTGCAGTTTCACGTTTTACTTCTTTTATTATTAGTTTTAGGAATGAAGGCATGATATTATTTTTTTGCAAAAATAGCAAACAGCTAGTAAATGATTGGTATTAAAGAGTAATATTTTACTTTGTTTGTAACGTTTTCCTACATTTACATACTTACGTATCAAACTAAACCAAAAAAAATGATTAAAAAGTTTATTTATCTCGAATGGAAATCCTTTTCAAGGTCGGCATCATTTGGTGCTAATATCGCATTAAAAATCGTAATAGGTTTTTTGGCAATTTATTTTTCGCTTGTTTTAATTGGTGCGGGAACAGGTATTTTTTATGTTCTTAAAGAGATGAATCTTGATCCGTTATTAACCATAAATAAGTTCTTGATTTATTACTTTTTATTCGATTTAGTGATTCGACTTTTAATGCAAGCCATTCCAGTTCTTAATATCAAACCGTTATTAACATTGGCAATCCAAAAGAAAACTATTGTTCATTTTTCACTTGGTAAAACAGCTTTATCGTTTTTCAACATTATTCATGCCTTCTTTTTTATCCCTTTTACGATAGTATTATTAATAGAAGGATATGATATTTTGGGCGTAATATTTTGGCATTTAACCATAATAGCATTAATTTATATTAATAACTTCTTGAATATTTTATTAAGTAACATTGATAAATTGTTTGCTATTTTCCTAGGCGTAATTGTTGTTTTAGGAGGATTACAATATTATGGTTTTTTTGATATTACAAATTATACAGTTTTTCTTTTTGATGGTTTTTATAGTATAAAAGGGCTTTTTCTTATCCCGATTTTAATTTTGGCAGGGCTTTATTACATGACCTTTAATTATTTTAAAGAAAATTTATATCTCGATGCAGGACTTTCGACTAAACATGATATTGCTACCACCGAAAATCTAACTTGGCTTAATCAATTTGGGACTTTAGGTACATTTCTTAAAAACGATATTAAACTTATAAGGAGAAATAAAAGGTCTAGAATGACAATTATTATGAGCTTTATCTTTTTGCTTTATGGATTACTTTTTTTTAATGCAAGTACGCACCAGCCGCCAGTAATGCAAATTTTAGCAGGTATTTTTGTATCAGGAGGATTCCTTTTTACTTTCGGACAATTCGTACCAAGTTGGGACAGTTCGTATTATCAACTTATGATGACCCAAAACATACCTTATAAAGGCTATATCACTTCTAAATGGTGGTTAATAGTTATTGCAACTATTATATCGACGATTATTGCTTCATTTTACCTTTATTTTGGATGGAAAGTGTATCTCACAATTGTTGTTGGAGCTATTTATAATATTGGTGTTAATTCACATTTAGTACTTCTGGGAGGAGCATTTACAAAAACACCAATCGATTTAACAACTACAAGTGGAGCATTTGGAGATAAAAAAGCTTTCAATGTAAACACAATGCTTCTTACATTACCTAAAATGCTGTTGCCATTAGGATTATATTGGATTGGTCTTTGGTTTGGAAACCCAAATATTGGGTTAGCATTAGTTGCTTTAGCAGGAATAATAGGTTTTGCTTTTAAGGATAAAGTCTTTTTACTAATCGAAAAAAGATATAAAATCGAAAAATATTCTACTATAAGTGCTTATAAACAAAAGAATTAATTCATTAATTAGGAAAATGTGTCAATTAGATAATTAACTTCAATTGATGTAATCTAAAATCAACAATCTAAAATTACACTATGATACAAGTAAATAAACTTTCAAAAATATATAACGGAACAACAGTTTTAAAAATAGATAATCTTGAAATCCCAAAAGGGCAAAGTTTCGGATTGGTAGGAAATAATGGAGCAGGCAAAACTACTTTTTTTAGTTTGCTACTAGATTTAATTCATCCATCTACAGGAAATATTACAACAAATTCTATCCAGGTAAATAATGAAGAAACCTGGAAAACTTTTACAGGATCTTTTTTAGATGAAAGCTTTTTGATAGGATATTTAACTCCCGAAGAGTATTTTTATTTTGTAGGAGATTTACGAGGACAAAATAAAGCAGACATTGATGCATTATTACTCAAGCATGAGGAATTTTTTAATGGAGAAATTCTTAAAAACAAAAAATATCTGCGAGATTTGTCCAAAGGAAATCAAAAAAAAGTAGGAATTATATCTACACTTATTGGCAATCCAGAAGTGATTATTTTAGACGAACCATTTGCTAATTTAGACCCAACAACTGTAAGTAGATTAAAAAAAACAATAAAAGAACTAGCTGATAATCCGAATGTTACAA
Source organism: Flavobacterium hydatis (assembly GCF_000737695.1). Lineage (GTDB taxonomy): Bacteria > Bacteroidota > Bacteroidia > Flavobacteriales > Flavobacteriaceae > Flavobacterium > Flavobacterium hydatis. Next base: position 91,508 of record NZ_JPRM01000007.1, on the reverse strand, counting down.
TTTTAGTTTCGAGTCACGATTTACAGCATACTGTTGAAGTTTGCGACCGAATTGTTGCCTTAAATAAAGGTGAAATTGTGAAAGATATTCAAACTTCTAGAGAAACACTTCAAGAACTGGAATCGTTTTTTGCCATTTAAATATAAATATCTCAAAAAGAAGCGTATTTTTACCAGTTATTATACTAAAAAACTTTTTTAGATGTTAAATGTTAAAAATGTTTCCCATTGAAAAACAATCGACTTAAATACATATTTCTGCTCTTATTTTTTTCTCTTTTGATAGCTTGTTCTACCAAAAGAGATACATTTTTAGCAAGAAATTCTCATGCTTTGAGTACAAAGTATAATATATTATACAACGGACAAGTAGGTTTTGATAAAGGCATGAAAGCTATAGAGGCCAATTATAAAGATAATTTCTGGAAATTATTGCCTATAGAAAGAATGCAAATCGATGAAGGGAATTCAGATGAAGCAAAAGCTAAAAATGCTGATTTTGAACTTGCTGAGACAAAAGCTACCAAGGCTATTCAAAAACATTCGATGAATATTGGAGGTCGGGAAAAAAATAGCCAGATAGATGAAGCATACCTAATGCTTGGTCAGGCTCGTTATTATGATCAGAGATTTTTACCAGCCTTAGATGCTTTTAATTATATTTTATACAAATACCCAACAAGTAGCAATATTAATACAGCGAGAATCTGGCGAGAGAAAACCAATATGCGCTTAGGTAATGATGAGTTGGTTATAAAAAACATTTATAAATTAATAAAAGGAGTTAAATTAAAAAAACAAGTATATGCCGATGCAAATGCTTTATTAGCAGAAGCTTTTATTAATTTAGAAGAAAAAGACAGCGCAATTACAAAACTTAAAATTGCCGAAGAATTTACAAAAAGAAATCCTGAAAGATCTAGATACCGTTTTATTTTAGGGCAATTATATCAGGAAACAAAAAAGAGAGATAGTGCGCTTTATTTTTATCAATCGGTAATTGATATGAACAGAAGAGCAGAGCGAAAGTATGTAATACATGCTTACGCAAAAAAAGCTCAGTTGTTCGATTATCAAACCGGAGATAGTACTGTTTTTATCAAAACATATAATAAATTAATCGCCGATAGAGAAAATAGACCATTTCTGGATGTGATTTATTATGAAATGGGAGTTTTCTATGATAAACGAAAAAATGAAAAATCGGCATTAGAATTTTATAATTCTTCATTAAAAAGAAAATCTCAAGATCCTTATTTAGTAGCATCAACTTATCGAAACATTGGGAATATGTTCTTTAAGAAAGCCAGTTATACAATGGCGGCGAAGTATTATGATAGTACTTTGGTAAAAATGGATCCTAAAACAAGAGAGTTTGTTTATATCCAAAAAACACGAAAAAATTTGGATGACGTAATAAAATACGAAGGTATTGCAAAACGTAATGATAGTATTATAACAGTAGTTGGACTTTCGGATTCAGCCAGAGTAAAATATTTTAGAGATTATATTGCCAAAATAAAAAAGGAAGACGAAGCTAAACGAATTCTTGCAGAAAAACAAAAACAGAAATTGGCTAATATTGCGCTAAACACGGGAGGAGGAGGTCTGGAAACAGTAACTCCAACAGGCGCTGTACCAGGAACCCCTGAAAAAAGTGGAGTTCCTACACCACCAACAGGAAATGAAGTTGCTAGTAATTTTTATTTCTACAACCCATCTACAGTAGCTTACGGAAAATTACAGTTTAAAAAATTATGGGGAAACAGAGTTTTAAATAGTAATTGGAGATTACCATCTAACAAACCAAATATGACTACAGATGATGATAAATCAACAGATGTAGTTGCAAATGATTCTATTAAAACTGAAGCGATAGTCGAAAAGTATACTACAGATTTTTACGAAAAACAACTTCTAAAAAACAAACCTGCAATAGATAGTATTGTTAAGGAACGCGATTTTTCATACTATCAATTAGGGATTATCTATAAAGAGAAATTTAAAGAGTATGAATTGGCTAGCAATAAGTTAGAGCAATTGTTACAGAATAATCCTGAAGAAAAATTGATTTTACCATCGATGTATAATCTGTACAAAATTTATGAGATAACAAATCCAGCAAAAGCTGCGGCGGTTAAAAATGATATTTCTGCACGTTATCCAAATTCACGCTATGCACAAATCATAAATAACAACGGCTTAGATGAAGAGTCAGCAAGTAAAGCGCCTGATAAAGAATACCAGAAATGGTATAAATTATTTCAGGAAGAGAAATATGGAGAAGTCCTAAGTAACATTGATAATTTGATTAATCAATATTCAGGTGATGAAATTGTATCGAAATATGAGTTATTAAAAGCAAATACTTTAGGAAAAGCAAAAGGATTGGTTGCTTATAAAAAAGCGATAGAAAACGTAGTCGATAATTATCCAAATAGCGAAGAAGGAAAAAAAGCACAGGATATTTTAACAAATCAAATTCCGTTTTTAGAGAAGCGTGTATTTACCACAACAGATACAAAAAATTGGAAAATTTTGTATAAAATTGGTATTCAGGATGAGAAAGCAAGGAAAAAAATAGAGGAAGTTATTAAAAAATTCTTAGTAGATGAAAACTTCCAGAAACTAACTTTTTCTTTCGATAAATACGATTTAGATTCAGGATTTGTTACCATTCACGGTATAAAATCGGAAGTTTATGCAAATGATGTTGCCAAAGTTTTAAAAGAAAATAAAAAATATAACTTGATAGAATATCCTGCAGTAATAATATCAAGTGATAATTATAGTATAGTACAAATTAATAAAAATTTAGAAGCTTATTTAGCGCCTAAAACCCCGTAATCATGTTTAATAAAGCACCAAAATTTAGCACAGAGCACTTAGGAAAAACAAATAGAATAGTCGAAGGAACTATAATAACAGGAGATATTACATCGCTAGCCGATTTTAGATTAGATGGTGAATTAATAGGGAATTTTACATCAAAAGGAAAAATTGTAATAGGACCAGCAAGCAAAGTTAAAGGAGATATCATTTGTCAAAATGCTGATATCGAGGGAGAATTTACAGGAAAAATTAAAGTTGCTGAACTTTTAAACGTAAAAGCAACAGCCAAAATTACAGGTGAAGTAACTATAGGAAAATTATCGGTAGAACCTGGTGCTGATTTTAGTGCGACATGTATAATGGCAACAGATTTTAAAACTGAAATAAATGACGGACAAGGAACCAAAAAATGATAACCAACCAAATAATAAATGGATAGGACTTATTAACATTCCTATACAGATGGGAGTAATTATATTTTTATTTTCTTATCTGGGTATTTGGTTAGATGAAAAATATTCAAACGGTGGTTCTTTATGGACAATCGTTTTATCTTTGTTTTCGGTTTTCTTAGCACTTTATAACGTCATACGACAAGTTAAAAATTTAAATAAATAATGAATAGAATTGTTGATTTTCTTAAGTATTTTATTCCCTTTACGATTGTATTGTTTGTCACGCAATATTTTGTCATGCAATCACTTTCAGAAAAATTAGTTTTTTTTTACTCCGTGTGGAGTATTTATATTTTTAATATTTTAGCTACATTTTTAGTCTACCTGTTTTTAATTTTTGTCAATAAAAATTTCTCAACTTATACAGGTTTTGCTTTTCTTGGAGCAAGTTTTTTTAGAATGATGTTAGCCATCATTTTCTTAATCCCGCTAATAAAAGCACATGTTAAAGACCCAATAATTGACTTGGGTGCGTTTTTTATACCTTATTTTTTATTTTTGATTTTTGAAACATATTCTACAGTTCGCCTAATAAATAAAAGTTAACCACTTCATTATTAGATGAATTGATAAATAAAAATGTAATTTTAAAAATTACATCTATAAATTTTCAATTTTCAATTTAAAATGTACCTTTGCAAAAAATTTTTGGAACCTAAAATTAGATAAAGATTTAATAATGATATTTTCAAATAAACCAGTTCAGTACTTATTAGTTACTTTATTAGCCTTTTCTTCGTCGATAAATTACGCATCTACTTCTGTTGATAGCGCTTCCGTTAAACACGAAAACGTTGTTGAGACAGTAGAAGCAAGCGGTCACAAAGAAAGTGTTGGTCACGAAATAGAAAAAGAATTCAATGCAAGTGAATTAATTAATTCACACATTGGAGATTCGCATGATTTTCATATCGCTGATTGGGATGGTCATCCTATTTCTTTGAGTCTTCCAGTTATTTTATGGACAAATAATGGATTGGAAATTTTTTCTTCAAAAGAATTTCATCATGATAATACAGGAGAACATGTTGTAGATATCAATGGACAAAAATTAGTTCGTTATAAAGAAGTTGTTTTTTATGCAGACAAATTTGAACAAATGACAAATGAAGAAAGAGATAATGGTGCTTTTGCTTTTGATGCAAGACCTTTAGATTTTTCTATCACTAAGAATGTTTTCTCTATGTTAATGTCTGCAATTGTTTTGTTTTTCTTATTTTTTGCAGTAGCAAGATCTTATAAGAAAAACCCAAATGCGCCAAAAGGATTAGCTGGATTTTTAGAGCCACTAGTTACGTACGTTAGAGATGAGATTGCTGTTCCAAATATTGGTGCAAAAAAGGCTGGAAAATATATGCCATACCTTTTAACAATTTTCTTCTTTATCTGGATTAACAACTTAATCGGATTAATTCCTTTCTTCCCATTTAGTTCAAACTTAACAGGTAATATCTATTTTACATTTGTAATGGCATTTATTACTTTCGTAGTTACAACTTTAAGCGGAAACAAAAATTACTGGGGACATATTTTTAATACACCAGGAGTTCCTGTGTGGTTGGCTCCAATTATGATTCCTGTAGAAATTATAGGAATGCTTACTAAGCCATTTGCATTGATGATTCGTTTATTCGCAAACATCACTGCTGGACACATTATTATCTTGAGTTTAGTTTCTTTGATCTTCATTTTCAAAAGTATTGCTATCGGGCCAGTTGCTGGAGCATTCGTATTGTTCATGAGCGTATTAGAAATGTTGGTTGCTGCTTTGCAAGCGTATGTATTTACATTGCTTTCAGCATTATTTATTGGTCAGGCTGTTGAAGAGCACGATCATCATTAATTAGAGTTTTATTAATTATTAACTATATAAATTTATTATTATGGTATTAGCTGGAATCGGAGCTGGATTAGCTGTAATTGGTGCAGGTCTTGGTATTGGAAAAATTGGTGGATCTGCAATGGACGCTATCGCTCGTCAACCAGAAGCTGCTGGAAAAATTCAGACTGCTATGATTATTGCTGCTGCACTTATTGAAGGTGTTGCACTTTTCGCAGTTGTTGTTGCGTTAATCGCAAAATAATTAAAATCTAAAACTTCCTGTAGCGGTTGGCTCCAGGAAGTTTTTTTAAAAAAGACAAACAATTTTTAAATATATACTGTTATGCAATTAACTTCACCAGAAAGTTTAATTTTTTGGACAACAATTATCTTTATTGTTTTCTTCGTTCTAATGGCAAAATATGCTTGGAAACCTATTTTAGGAGCTGTAAAAAGCCGTGAAGAATCTATCAATGAGGCTTTAGCATCAGCTGAAGCAGCTCGTAGAGAAATGCAAAATTTAACTGCAGATAATGAGCGTATCTTAAAAGAAGCTCGTGCAGAACGTGATGCAATGTTAAAAGAAGCTCGTGAAATGAAAGAGCAAATCATAGCTGAATCTAAAAATGAAGCTCAAGAGCAAGGTCAAAAATTGATCGCTCAAGCTAAAGCAGCTATCGAAAATGAAAAAAATGCAGCTATGGCTGAATTGAAATCACAAGTTTCAACTTTATCATTAAGCATTGCTGAAAAATTATTGAAAGAGGAATTATCTAGCAAAGAATCTCAAACTAAATTAGTTGAGAAAATGTTAGATGACGTAAAGCTAAACTAATATTATGGCAAGTACAAGAGCAGCAATTCGTTATGCAAAAGCAATTCTAGACTTAGCAAATTCTAAAGGTGTTGCCGAAGCTGTCAATAACGACATGAAATCAATTGCTTCAACAATTGACACAAATGCAGAATTGAGTACCTTTATCGAAAGCCCAACTATAAAAGTTGAAGTTAAGGAGAGTGCCCTTTTAGAAGTTTTTGCAAGTATAAATGGTGTAACTAAAGGGTTATTTCATTTATTGTTTGAAAACAAAAGATTCGAAATTCTAGAAGCAATTGCTCTAGAATATAATAAATTATTTGATGAAAGTAATGGTGTTGAAATTGCGCAAGTAACAACAGCTATTCCTATGGATGCTGCTTTAGAAGCTAAAGTATTAGCTAAAATTGCAACATTATCAGATAAAAAAATTACAATAGAAAATAATGTAGATGCTTCAATTATTGGAGGATTTATTTTAAGAATAGGCGATAAGCAATATAATGCATCTGTTGCAAACAGATTACAAGTATTAAAAAGAGAGTTAAGTAATTAGTTTTATTACACATAAAAGTGTCTAAATTATAAATTTAAGATGGCGGAAATCAAACCTGCTGAAATTTCAGCAATATTAAGAAAGCAAGTAGAAGGTTTTGAATCTGGTGCTACGCTAGAGGAAGTAGGAACGGTACTTCAAGTTGGAGATGGTATTGCTCGTATTTACGGGCTATCTAATGTACAATATGGTGAGTTAGTTGAATTTGAAAACGGACTTGAAGCTATTGTATTGAACCTTGAAGAAGATAATGTTGGTGTGGTACTTTTAGGACCATCTACAGGAATCAAAGAAGGATCAACAGCAAAAAGAACACAACGTATTGCTTCTCTTAAAGTAGGTGAGCAAATGGTAGGACGTGTAGTGAACACACTTGGTTTTCCAATTGATGGAAAAGGACCAATCGGTGGAACATTATATGAAATGCCTTTAGAAAGAAAAGCTCCTGGAGTTATCTTCCGTCAGCCAGTAACTGAGCCATTGCAAACAGGTATTAAAGCTGTTGATGCTATGATCCCAGTAGGTCGTGGACAACGTGAGCTTGTTATTGGTGACCGTCAAACAGGTAAATCTACTGTTTGTATCGATACAATCTTAAATCAAAAAGAATTTTACGATGCAGGAAAACCTGTATTCTGTATATATGTTGCAATTGGGCAAAAAGCTTCAACTGTAGCAGGAATTGCTAAAATGTTAGAAGAAAAAGGTGCAATGGCTTATACAGTTATTGTTGCTGCAAATGCTTCTGATCCAGCTCCAATGCAAGTTTATGCTCCTTTCGCAGGTGCAGCAATTGGAGAATATTTTAGAGATTCAGGTCGTCCAGCACTTATTGTGTATGATGATTTATCTAAACAAGCTGTTGCTTACCGTGAGGTTTCTCTTTTATTAAGAAGACCACCGGGACGTGAGGCTTACCCTGGGGACGTTTTCTACTTACACTCTCGTTTATTAGAGCGTGCTTGTAAAGTAATTGCAGATAATGGAATTGCTAAAAACATGAACGATTTACCAGATTCTATTAAGTCTATCGTAAAAGGTGGTGGTTCATTAACTGCTTTACCAATTATCGAGACTCAGGCTGGTGACGTTTCTGCATATATCCCAACAAACGTAATTTCGATTACAGATGGTCAGATTTTCCTTGATGGAGATTTGTTCAACTCTGGAGTTCGTCCTGCGATTAACGTAGGTATCTCTGTATCTCGTGTTGGAGGTAATGCACAAATTAAATCAATGAAAAAAGTATCAGGTACTTTAAAATTAGACCAAGCTCAATTCCGTGAATTGGAAGCGTTTGCTAAATTTGGTTCTGACTTAGATGCTGTTACTTTAAACGTAATTGAAAAAGGAAAAAGAAACGTTGAAATCTTGAAACAAGGTTTAAATGATCCTTATACAGTTGAAAACCAAGTAGCTATTATCTACGCAGGTTCTAAAAACTTATTAAGAAACGTTCCTGTAAATAAAGTAAAAGAATTTGAAGCAGATTTCTTAGCATACCTTAACAGCAAGCATAAAGATACTCTTAATGCACTTAAAGCAGGTAAACTAGACGATAACATTACAGATGTTATTGAAAAAGTAGCAAAAGAAATTTCAGCAAAATATAACTAATAAGATAATTGGACAATTAGATAATTAAAAGAGTCTATGTATTTTTTTAATTATCTAATTAACTGATTTTCAAATTTTCTAATTAGAAAAGATGGCAAATTTAAAGGAAATCCGTAATAGAATTACTTCCGTTTCATCTACGATGCAGATTACATCGGCGATGAAAATGGTTTCTGCTGCAAAGCTTAAGAAAGCACAAGATGCAATCACAGCGATGCGTCCTTATGCCGAGAAATTAACGGAATTATTACAAAACCTTTCTGCAACACTTGATGGTGATGTAGGAGGAGATTTTACTACACAACGTGAAGTAAAAAAAGTATTACTTGTTGCAATAACTTCTAATAGAGGTTTATGTGGTGCATTTAATACCAATGTAATAAAGGAAGCAAAAGTACGTTCTGAATTTTATGCCGGAAAACAAGTTGACATTTTTGCTATAGGTAAAAAAGGAAATGATGTTTTAAGCAAAACACATTCAGTAATAGACAATAAAAGTTCAGTTTTTGATGACTTAACTTTTGATAATGTAGCTGAAATTGCTGAAATTTTAACTCAACAATTCTTAACTGGAAAGTATGATAAAATTGAATTGATTTATAATCAATTTAAAAATGCTGCGACTCAAATTGTTCAAACAGAACAGTTTTTGCCTCTAGCTCCAATTAAATCAGACGTACCAGTTTCGACAGGAGATTATATCTTTGAACCTTCAAAAGAAGAAATCGTGTTAACTTTGATTCCAAAATCATTAAAAACACAATTATACAAAGGTATTCGTGATTCATTTGCTTCTGAGCATGGTGCGCGTATGACTGCAATGCACAAAGCAACTGATAACGCAACTGAGTTAAGAAATCAATTGAAATTAACTTACAATAAAGCACGTCAAGCTGCTATTACAAACGAAATCTTAGAGATCGTTGGTGGAGCGGAAGCTTTAAAAGGATAAGAAAAAATTTTAATTTTTCAGATCTTCAAAATGCAAAGAGCATAGAAAGGATAAGAAAAATTTATAATATATAAGAAGAGCCGACAAGTAATTGTCGGCTCTTTTTTTGTTGCTAATTTTGATATTTTAGAGAAACAAACTTATTCTATTTCAAGAAAAGCTCTTCTTCGATTTTTATGAACTGTTGCTTTTCAAATTCTCGAATTGCAGTATTCTTCACCAGAAAAATTTTGTCACAATCTTTGTATAAAATTTCCAGGATATGTGAAGAGATAAAAACAATACTATCTTTTGATAATTCTCTAATGTAATTCATCAACAAATAATTAGATTCTAAATCAAGACCATTAAAAGGTTCATCAAAAATATAAATTGGATATTCTTTTTGGAATACGGCATTCATATATGCTTTTTTCTTCATTCCTGTCGAAAAGGTCTTGATGAGTTTGTCTTGAGGAACATCAAACAGTTTAGTATTATTTATCGTTTTTAGATTTAGTAATTCTTTATAAAAATCTGAAAACTCGGTTGCAGTAAGCTCATCATAAACAGGTACTTCTGTAGGTAAAAATGCTATTTCGTTATGTTTTATGGGTGAATCATGAAAGGATATTGTGCCCTGATAATCTATAAGTGATGTAATGATTTTAAAAAATGTTGTTTTTCCTTCTCCATTTTTGCCAACGACTCCATAAATTCCATTTGCTGAAATAGAAAGATCTATATCTTGCAAAACAGTTTTACCTCCAAATGCTTTCTTTAAGATATTAATCTGTAACATATTTCAAATTGTTTATTGTTTTTATAGATTTATAATACAAATAAGGTAAGATTAAAAATGGTAAGCCAATCTGAATATTTATAATAAATAATGCCAAAAATAGCTGTTGTAATAATTCATTTGAGAAAAAGGAGTATTTAAATAAGATACTAATTATCGGAAGTAAAAAAATCAGTGGAACAAATAGTAATAAATCCCATTTCTTAAATATCAATAAACATAAAATTAAAACAGTACTCAACATTAAGGTATTGTATAAGCCTACTTGTATTTGTTTTAAAAGGTATTTCCTGGAATCGAAGAAACTCATTTTTATATGAATTACATTTTCTCTTTTGAAGGAAGGTAAACAACCAATAAAAGCGACGATAAATAAGCTTGCTAGATTTAGATTGTCGTTATGATGCATGTTCCCCATTACGTTTAGGAAGATAACCAAAGGAATAAAAAGAACGAGCTTGTTTTTCCTAAAGCAAATATGCCAGAAAGGATCAAATAACCTGAAAGGGTATTTGATAATCTTGACTCCTATTTTGCTTAATAGAATCAGGAAATAAAGTATTACAAAATGAATTATAACGATGTCCCATCGATAGTTTATAATATAAATGAATATAAAAGGAGAGCTATAAATGAGATATTCTAAGAATAATAAAAGGCGATAGTTTTTATTAACTTTTAATAATTCTATGTCTTTTCTGTTTTGGTGGTAAAATGCCAGTTCCAAAGTTGTTATTAAAAAGTAGTAACTGTACTTTTGGAACACTTGATTTAAAAAGTAAATGATGACTGCATAAAATAGTAAGAGCAAACCAATGGCCAGATAATCATCCTTTGGTAAGATCTTCCTAAATCGTATTACAATTAAATACTTTAATATTTTTATCATGTTCTAAAATGAAATCATCATATATGCAAGTGAGTTTATAAAAGTATGGAATAGAATTGGTGAAAAACCTTCTTTTTAGTTATGTTGTAAAATTTTTTAAATGCTTTTAGGAGGCTTTTCTTTTTTCTGTTTTTTTATTCATAATAACTGACATGATAATAAAAATCATTGTGATAATTCCGAAAGAAGCTTGAATAATATCTTCGTTATACAAGAAATATCTAACGATATGCGCAATAAGCATAATAAAAGATGTAACAAGAAGTATTTTTCTGGTTTTAGACATTTTAAAATAATTAAGTTAAAAAAATATAATAGCTGTAATCCATAATAATAAAGCATGAGTATAACGATGGGCTATAATTTTTAGCTCTTAGCTATATTGGCTTCGATTTCTTTGCCTATAAAACAAGCTAGGATAGGATATTAGATATGGATTTTTAAGACAGTAAAATTTTTGTTATGAATGGCAACTACTATTTTTTGATTTTTTTGTTTTTCTGGTATTGATGCGCAATACCTATTATTATAATTAATAGTATAAGAAATCTGTGAGCGTTGTCCATTTTTTTGCTTTTATAAAATAGCCTTAAGTATTGAATCTACTTAATGTTTTTTTGTAAATACTCTTTTTTTTATCATTGTATTATTTGTTTACCCCTGTACTAAAAAGTTCTAGAAATAAGAATATGTTCAAGAATTATTAGTTGTTTTTTTTATTTCGATTATTGAAATAAATAAGACCTACTGCTATTAAAACTAGTATTGGTGTAATTAGATAATATACATTTTTAACTATAAATATATTATATAGTAAAAGGATAATACTTAGAATAGTAATAAGGATAAAAAAGTGATTTTTGTTCATAGTAATTATGTGATATTTCCCTTATACTGAATCATGATTAATTAGTTTGTACTCTTGATGAAATCTTTGTAAAGTTTCTTTTTATGAAATAAACCATTAAAAGTATACTTAAAAAAGATAAACCAATTAGTGATAATGTAATGTTGAATATATTCTTATTTGTAAAAGCCACCGTTGCTGTAGTAGTTGTAAGTAAAATGTCTAGTATGCAAATAAGGACGTAAAAGTTCTTTTCATAAAAGGATTTTGTTAAAATTGAGATTATCAATAAATTTAAAAGAGCAAAAAAAATAAAAACGATATTGATACAAACAGCAATAGATATGTTAACTCCAGGACTTAATAAAAATAGAAAAGGAAAAGAAAATAATATAATTGTAGTTGGCTGTTTTAATATGTAGAAAAGTTCATTTATTACTTGCGTCGTTTTTTTATTGGTTCTTGAATTACTAACATAAAAAGCATTATATTTTTCACTTGGTTTCGATACAATAGTTTCGATTGCAATAAATAAATACAATATAGGAAAAGTCATAGTATTGAATATACTTAAAAGCAATATAGTATTAAGTAATTCTGAATCAGCATATTTTATAGTAATAAGATTGAACAGCATTACAATTAATATAAAAGCATAGTGAGTAATTGATTTCATGATATTAATTTTTTAGTTGTACAGCATAAGCTATTTGTTCTTTCTGTAATCAAGTTGCAGTTATTTAGATGATTTCATGAATAATATAAATTACCTATTCATAAATGCATACGTAAATCTACCGAATTCAAAACCCAAATAAGTTAAGATAAATGATATCCATAAAAGCCATACTATGAAATTGTTGGTTTCTTCTTTAGCATAAAGAGCGATTTGATTTATGTACTTTTTCATGTTTTATAGTTTAATTAGTTAGTAGTTTTAAGAGTTGTTAAGGTGTGATGTTATGATAGGTTTGTCCTACTACATAACCAGCAAAATATACAAATGCCCATAATATAACAGCTGATAAGACTATTTTAGCATAAGTATCGATGTTTGTTAGATTATTTTCGTTTTTCATTATTTATATATTTTAAGATACTAAAAGTTTAAATATAGGGCTATTTATCATAATCTTAAAATATTTTGTAAATAAAAACTGTAAAAAAAATTACAAATCAGGAAGTGAAAGATAGAATGACCAATTTTATTTTTTGGGTGAGATCTAGCTTCATTACAGTTACAATCAGTTTTTTTGATTAATTTTGACTTCTATTTTTATATCATCATGCAATTTATAGTCAAAGAACTTACTACTATTGAAGAAATGGTTGCTCAAATTGCTACCATGCAGTATTTATATCCCAACTTAGGTTTGGAGAAATATGAATTATACCTATCCGAAATGGTTCCTCATAATTATACTCAAGTTGCTGTTTTTGAAAACGAAGTTTGTTTAGGAATTACAGGTTGTTGGTCATCTACAAAACTATGGTCAGGAAAATATCTTGAGATAGATAATTTTGTAGTGCATCCAGATCAACGTTCTAAAGGAATCGGAAAAATATTGACTGATTATATTGAGAAAAAAGCGCTTGATTTAGGATGTTCCAATATTGTTTTGGATGCATTTACTTCTAATTTTGCGGCGCATCGTTTTTATTACAATCAAGGATATGGCCCAAAAGGATTTCATTTTGTGAAAATCCTAGATGAAAATAAGTTGACATAATATAAAAAAGCATAACATTTCCTTAATGAATCAACAAAAACGATATTAAACCAAAGAATTGGTTATTTTTGTTTTATAAATTTTATTACCACAAATATTTTGGGATTATATAAAAATCTTTTTAAACAGACAGCTATTTATGGGCTTGCGACAGTATTGCCACGAATGCTGAGTTTTTTATTAGTACGATTATACACCGGAATTTTACCAACAGCAGAGTATGGTGAGGTTTCTATTGTATTATCATGGATGGTTTTCTTTAATGTAGTACTTTCTTATGGGATGGAAACTGCTTTTTTTAGGTTTTATAATTCCGAACCCGATAAGAAGAACGTAATTGCTACTTCTACAATTTCTATTTTTTGGTCATCGATTATTTTTCTTTTCGCAGCATTAATTTTTAGAAACACACTTGCAACTCTTGCCGAAGTCGACGTACAGTTTGTTACCTATTCCGTTTGGATTTTAGTTTTAGATGCATTGGTTTTAGTGCCTTTTTCTAAACTTCGTGCCAATCAGCGACCAATGGTTTATGCAGCAATAAAAATTGGAAATGTAATAGTAAATCTTGTTCTGAATATCTTCTTTTTGATATACTTACCTAAACTTGCAGCAGACAACCCAAATTCTGTTTGGGATAATTTATATGTAGAAAATTTCCAAATTGCTTATATTTTCATTGCTAACCTTTTAGCAAGTTTGGCTACTTTTATAGTGTTATCTCCTAATTATCTTTCGCTTGGGCGAAAATTCGATCCTGTACTTTGGAGAAAGATGATGAAATATGGTTTACCAATTTTGGTGGCCGGATTAGCGTTTGCTGTCAATGAGCATTTTGACAAAATCTTACTAGGTTATTTACTGCCAGAAAACATTGCAAAGTCAGAAGTTGGGGCATATTCCGCTTGTTACAAACTAGGTTTATTTATGGTTTTATTTGCTACAGCATTTAGATTAGGAATTGAACCTTTCTTTTTTAGCCATGCTAAAAATGCAAATGCACCACAAACGTATGCCGTAATTACAAAATATTTTGTGATTCTTGGGTCATTGATTTTGTTAGGAGTAATTGTTTTTGCAGATATTTTAAAATTACTTCTGTTAGAAAACAAATCATATTGGGAAGCCATGAAAGTGGTTCCGTTAATTATCCTTGCGAATTTTTTCTTAGGAATCTATAATAATTTGTCGGTATGGTATAAACTAACTGATAAAACAAAAATTGGAGCTTACATATCTATAGTTGGAGCAATACTAACATTAGTACTGAATTATATTTTGATTCCAAAGTATAGTTACTACGGATCTGCAATTGCCACAATTTCGGCATACGGAAGTATGATGCTTATTTCGTATGTTTTAGGAAACAAGTATTATCCTATACCTTATGACATGAAGAAAATTGGAGCCTATCTAGGAATTTCAATTGTATTCTCAGTTATTTCTTTTTATGGATTCAGAGAAAATTACTTTGTCGGAATTCCATTGTTCCTTCTGTTTATTTATTTCGTTTACCATAACGAAAAGGATACAATAAAAGGAATGCTTGGCAAATAATAACATATTCAAAATTTACATTTAGTTTTAAAAATATAAAAATGACGATTAATATTATCAACAAATCACAACACGATTTACCTAACTACGAAACAATAGCTTCGGCAGGAATGGATTTGCGTGCTAATTTATCAGAACCAATAACATTAAAACCTTTAGAAAGAACAATAGTTAAAACGGGACTTTTTATAGAATTACCAATTGGTTACGAAGCACAAGTGCGACCAAGAAGTGGATTGGCTGCTAAAAAAGGAATAACAGTTTTAAATTCTCCAGGAACTGTAGATGCGGATTATAGAGGAGAGATTGGAGTGATTTTAGTAAATTTATCTAGTGAAGCTTTTGTAATCGAAAACGGAGAAAGAATAGCACAACTTATTGTTGCCAAACATGAAAGAGCTGAATGGGTAGAAGTTAACGAACTTTCGGAAACATCAAGAGGCGAAGGAGGATTTGGTAGTACAGGGGTGAAGTAGTTATCAGTTGCAGTTTTTAGTTGTCCAGAATTTCAAAATTCAAAATTCCAAGTTGGAAATTCAAAATTTCAACTTTAAAACTTAAAAGTTGTGAAAAAATTTGATTTACATGAAAGGTTAATTGATTTTGCAGTACAAATTATAAAAATAACAGATAATTTAAAAGCAACAAAGGCTGGAAATCATTTATCGGGACAGATTGTGCGTTCAGGAACTTCGCCATCATTAAATTATAGTGAAGCTCAAAGTGCAGAATCTAGAAATGATTTTATTCATAAAATGTCGGTTGTGTTAAAAGAGCTTCGAGAAACTCATTCATGCCTTAAAATTATTTTGAGGGCTGAGTTGTATTCGAAAGAAGAATTAGATTTGACGGTTGCAATAAAAGAAAATGATGAGTTAATTTCCATATTTGTTAAAAGTTTGGAAACCTCAAGAAGTAAAAATAAATAAAATAATAAGTTTGAATATTCAATTAGGAATATTCAATTTTGAAATAACAAGAACATGAAAATAATCGTTCCAATGGCAGGTCGAGGATCTAGACTTAGACCGCATACATTAACTATACCTAAACCATTAATTCCGGTTGCAGGAAAATCAATCGTACATCGTTTAGTAGAAGATATTGCTAAAATATTAAAAGAGCCTATCGAAGAGGTAGCATTTATATTAGGAGATCCAGCTTTTTTTGGAGATGACTTAGTTGCAAGTTTAGAAGAATTGGCAGGAAGTTTAGGTGCAAAAGCATCAATCTATCGTCAGGATTTACCTTTAGGAACAGGACACGCTATTATGTGCGCTAAAGAATCTTTATCGGGACCAGCGGTAATTGCTTATGCAGATACTTTGATCAGAGCCGATTTTGAATTAGATCCAGAAGCAGATGCTGTGATTTGGGTAAAACAAGTTGAGCAACCAGAAGCATTTGGAGTAGTTAAGTTAAATGCTAATAATGAGATAATTGAGTTGGTCGAAAAACCAAAAGAATTTGTTAGCGACCTAGCTGTTATCGGAATATATTATTTTAAAGAAGTTGAAGTTCTTAAAAATGAACTTCAAATAGTTTTGGATAACAATATTCAGAACGGTGGAGAGTATCAGATTAATGACGGAATTAAAGCAATGATGGCTAACGGGAAAGTTTTTAAAACTGGTAGCGTTGATGAATGGATGGACTGTGGTAACAAAGATGTTACTGTTGAAACGAATTCTAGAATGTTAGGATTCTTGCATAATGATGGAGAGCATCTAGTAGATTATGATGTAAAATTAGAAAACTCGACTATTATCCCGCCATGTTATATTGGAGAAAATGTAATATTGAAAAATGCTACAGTAGGACCTAATGTATCTTTAGGAAAAGGATGTCAGGTTATTGATAGTTCTATAAAAAACAGTTTGGTACAAACCTATACTCAAATAAAAAACGCTAATTTAGACAATGCAATGATAGGAAATCACGTTGTTTATGATGGTAAGTTTACTAATATTAGTATTGGTGACTATTCGGTTTTAGAATAAACAAGAAGTTTATTAGGGTTCGTTTTTACTTTAAACATCAATAATATAAAAATGAAAAAAAGAGTTTTAGTACTTGTATTTATGGCTTTGCTTGGCAATCAGGCTTCATTAATGGCTCAAACCGAGCCAGAAGATATCGCTATGGCTACTAATGAATTTCAGGACTCTTTTTATGAATCGTTGTTGCAAAAAGGAATCGAGAATTATGATAAAGCAATAACAGCTTTACAAAAATGTGAGAAATTGCAACCTAATGATGCGACTGTTTATTTTGAATTAGGTAAAAACTATTTGTCTTTAAAAGATTATAGAAATGCTCAAAGCTCATTTGAAAAAGCGACAGAACTAAATCCGAAAAATAAATGGTTTTGGTTGGGGATTTATGATGTTTCTTATCAAACCAAAAATTATCCTTTGGCGATAGAAACGATTCAGAAGATTATTCCTTTTGATGAGGAATACAAAGATGATCTGATTTCTTTGTACATGATTACAAATCAGTGGGACAAAGCGCTTGCATTGATTAATGAAATGAATGACAAGTTTGGAAAGTCTAGCGAAAGAGAATTATATAAGGCACAGATTTTGTCACAAGGAAAATATCAAAATGCCGAAATAGAAAGTCTTGTTGATCTGATTAAGAAAAACCCAAAAGAAGAGTCTAATTATATAGCTTTGATTTCTTTGTATGCAAAAAACAATGATGCTGATAAAGTATTGGAAATTACGCAACAATTAGAAAAAGCAATTCCAACATCGGAATGGGCGCAGGTAAGTTCTTTTAAAACATATTTGGATCAGAACCAACCTGAAAAAGCAATTCAGGCGATGAATGTAGTTTTAGGAAATTCTAAAATAGACTCTAAAATTAAACATCGAATTCTAAATGAGTTTTTGCTTTTTGTAAGTAAGAATCCGCAATTTACGCCAGATTTAGATAAAGCAATTGCGTATTTTAAGAATGATCCCGATGTAGATGTTGCAAAAGAAATAGGGAAGTTTTACCATAGCAAAAACCAATTTAGTCAAGCAGCTAAATATTATGAGTTGTCGGTAATTTCGGCTTCGCAAGTAGATATAGAAACAAATTTACTTTTGCTTCAAGCATATACAGAAACGAAACAATACGAGCCAATGGGAAAACGTTCGCAAGTAATGATAGAAACATTTCCAACACAACCGCAGTTTTATTTTTATTCAGGACTGGCTAATAATCAGTTACAACAATTTAAGAAAGCAAAAGACGTTTTAGAAATGGGTCTTGATTATGTTGTAGATGATCTAACTTTAGAAGCAAATTTTAACATTCAGTTAGGAGAAGCTTATAATGGTTTAGGGGATTTGAAGAAAAAAGAAGCGTATTTTGCGAAGGCAAATCAATTATTAAGACAAAAAAAATAAGAACCTTTATTTTATTAGATAAAAGTTCAAAACAAATAAATTCTGATGAAGAAATATCTAATGTTATTGTTACTCGTTTTTATCGTTTCGTGCAAATCGAAATCGGGTGCAGTACAAGGAAATAATACCAACAAAGAAGAAGTAAATCCTATTTCTGCTAATAAAATTATCGACGGGCATTATAATAATAAATTACAGTTTTCGACTTTATATATTAAAGCAAGTGCAAAATATTCGGATGATAAACAAAGTCAGAATGTTACTGCTGAGATAAAGATAAAAAAGGACGAACAGATTTTGGTTAGTATTCGTTTTCTTGGAATTACAATGGCAAAAGCTTTGATTACACCAAACTCTGTAAGCTATTACGAAAAAATAAGTAGTACTTATTACGATGGAGATTTTAGTAGTTTGAGTAAATGGTTGGGGACAGATTTAGATTTTAATAAAGTTCAAAACCTTTTGATAGGTGAAGCTATCGACGATTTGAAAAAAGGAAAATACACCGAAACGTTAATTGATAGATTGTACCGATTGGATGAAGCTAAAGAAGCGGATATTAAAAAATCATTCTTTTTTGAAGCAGATAAATTTTTGTTAGAAAAAGAGCAAATTTCGCAAACGTCAAAAAATATCATGATGCAAATTGCATACGCAGATAATAGAACTTTTGACCAAGGAATACTTCCAACAAGTGTTGCTATAGAAGCAATTCAGCCAAAAGGGAAAACAGAAATCAATTTAAATTACAATACAATTACATTTAATGAAGAACTTTCTTTTCCTTATAGTGTCCCAAATGGATATAAAAAAATTATAATTAAGTAAGTTTGCAAAAATATATTTTAAAGATGCCAAAATTTCTCCTAAGCCTAATTCTTATTTGCACCACTTCGTTTATGTGGGCGCAAGACTCGCAACAAGAAAAACTGGAACAACGTAAAGCTCAAATTCAACAAGAAATTAGAGACAACGAAAAAATGTTGCAGTCTGTAAAGAAGAAAGAAAAATCTGCGGTGAATGTTTTTATTGTTCAGTCTAATAAAATAAAACTTAAAGAAAAACTAATCAATACTACCGAAAAGCAAACCAAGCTTTTGAGTAATGATATGTATATTAATCAAACAAAAATTAATAAGCTTAAGAAAGAGTTAGAGATTCTGAAAGCAGATTATGCTAAGATGATTCTTAAATCGTATAAAAGCCGCTCAGAACAAAGTAGAGCGATGTTCTTATTATCTTCAGAGAGTTTCTTACAAGCATATAAACGTGCACAGTATATGAAACAATATACTAATTTTAGAAAAAATCAGGGAGAAGAAATTCAGTCAAAATCACTTCAGTTAGCTGATTATAATTCAAAATTAGACGGACAAAGACAGGTAAAGAAAAAAATCATTGCTGAAAATGAAAAGGAAAAAGTTGCATTAGAACAAGAGAAGAAAGAACAACAAAAACTGGTTAACTCGATTAAGAAAGATAAAAATAAGATTATTGCTGATACAAAAAGTAAACAACAAGAATCGAAAAGAATTGACAGACAAATTGATCGTTTAATTCGTGAAGCTATTGCTGCTGCTAACCGTAAAGCTGCTGCAGAAAAAGAAAAAGAAACAGGAACAAAATCTGTTGCCGCTGTATCTGACACAAAAATTGCATTAACAGCCGAAGCCAAATTACTTGCTGCCGACTTTAAAGCTAACAGAGGTAAACTACCTTGGCCAGTTGAAAAAGGATTTGTATCATTGGGTTATGGCGATCAGCCACATCCAATTTATAATACATTGGTAATTCATAATAGTGGTGTCGAAATCACGACAGAAGCAGGCTCAAACGCAAGAGCAGTTTTTGAAGGAGTTGTATCTAGCGTTATGGTATTATCACCAATAAACAAGGCGGTAATGATTCAGCACGGAGATTACTTTACAGTATATCAAAACTTAAGTTCAGTATCTGTAAGTAAAGGAGATAAAGTAAGTATTAAACAAAGCATAGGTAAGATTAGAACAAGTGGAGAAACTGGTAAAACAACCATTAAGTTCTTAATACTACAAAACACAACATATAACAATCCGCAAAGTTGGTTGTATAATATGTAATAAAAAACGGGACTTATGTCCCGTTTTTTTATGGTTGTATTTTTATTTAATCGTATTGTTCTAAAAAATATCTTACAACATCAGTCGTTGTAACAATACCTTTAAGTTCGCCATTATCGACTACAGGTAAAGCATGGAATTCTTCTTTTACAAAAATCTCTGCCAAATCTCTTATAATTGTATCTGATGATACTGTCATAGGTTTTGATGTCATAACTTGAGGGATGGTAAGCATATCCAGAATCGCTTCATCGGCACCTCCTTGTCCTTCAAATAAAGCTCCAAATGTTAAACGGTTTATATCCGAACGACTTATAATACCAATCACTTCTTTACCCCGAACGATTGGGATGTGTCGAATTGTGTTTTGTTTTAGTTTTTCGACCACCTTTCTTAAGCCATCATTTTCATTTGCAGTTACTACAGTTTTAGTCATTATATGACTGATTGGTTCTCTCTTTTTCATAATAGATGTGTTGTTATATTTCTATTAAAGGTGTAGAATATTTCTGATAAAAAACATGATTTTTATCACATTAGAGAAATGAAATCAAAGAGGAATAATTATTCCGATTTAAGGATTTTATTAAAAAAGAGTATCGAAATTTGCACTAATGAAGATAAGAATGCAAAAATCCTCTTATTGTTCATTTGAAATTGTATCGATTGAAATTTAAAAATAGTATTTTTGCACCATGGAAACAAATAGACAGAAAAAAATAGGCGGTGTCATCCAAAAGGATTTGGTTGATATTTTGCAAGGTGAAGTGAGAAAAAACGGAATTAACAATTTGATAATTTCAGTATCCAAAGTTAGCGTAACTACAGATTTATCTGTGGCAACAGTATATTTAAGTATTTTTCCTCAGGATAAAGCCAAAGAAACATTGGAAGCAATTAAGTCAAATTCAACTTTGATTAAGCATGACTTATCACAACGTGTACGTTTACAATTACGCAAAGTGCCAAACTTAGTTTTCTTTATAGATGACTCATTAGATTATATTGAGAAAATAGATAATGCATTAGCAAATAGAGATAACCCAATAGAAAATCGTGATCTTTTAGAAAAAAGAAGAAAATCATAGTTTGAACTTTCCCCTTTACATAGCCAAACGGTATATTTTTAGCAAAAGTAAAAACAATGCTATCAATATCATAAATCGTATTGCCAGCCTTGGAATTATTGTTGGTACAATGGCTTTGTTTGTGGTTTTATCCGTTTTTAGCGGATTAAAAGTATTTAGTCTTTCTTTTACAAATGAGATAGATCCTGATTTAAAAATTGAAAGTACCTATGGGAAATCATTTTTGGTTACTCCAAATCAGGAATCTCAGATAAAAAAAATTGAAGGAATTGCTTCGTACACCAAAATAATCGAAGAACGGGTTTTGTTTATTTTTAACGGAAAACAACAAGTAACTTACTTAAAAGGTGTTGATCGTAATTATCCTGTTGTAAACGATATCCGAAAAAAACTCTTTAACGGGCAATGGCTAAAACCCGATACGTATCAGGTTGTTGTGGGGTATGGAATCTCCAAAAACTTTTCGATGGGAATATTGGATTTTGAAAATCCACTACAAGTATTTGCTCCAAAACCAGGAAAAGGAGCTATCGAAAACCCAGAAGAAGCTTTTAGTAAAACAGATGTTTTACCTGTTGGAATATATTCGATAAGCGAGGATTTAGATTCTAAATATGTCTTTGCTGATTTAGGTTTGGTTCAGGAGTTATTAGAGTATAAACCGAATCAGATTTCTGGAATTGAGTTTAAGTTAAAACCGAATGCAAACGAATCTAATATCGATTCGCAATTGCAAAAGATTTTCAACAATAAAGTCACTACAAAAAACAGAGCTCAACTTAATGCGTCTTTGTACAAAATGCTTAATACCGAAAATATTGCGGTATATTTAATTTTTACTTTGGTGATTATAGTTGCTCTTTTTAATTTAATCGGAGCATTGATTATGATGATTCTGGATAAAAAAGGAAACCTGAAAACACTTTTTAATCTAGGAACAGAAATCAAAGATTTACGAAAAATATTTTTGCTACAAGGAACTTTACTTAGTGTGTTTGGAGGATTAATCGGTCTTGTTTTAGGAATTATTTTAGTCCTATTACAACAACGATTTGAACTTATCATGATTAC
This sequence comes from Flavobacterium hydatis, assembly GCF_000737695.1. Taxonomy (GTDB): domain Bacteria; phylum Bacteroidota; class Bacteroidia; order Flavobacteriales; family Flavobacteriaceae; genus Flavobacterium; species Flavobacterium hydatis. The sequence goes on along the minus strand of NZ_JPRM01000007.1, from coordinate 68,995 downwards.
TTCAACGCTCGCATTTCCTGTTGTTTTTACTCTCGAAAATGTATTTATTGTTTTAGGAACTATTTTCTCTCTTGGATTTATAGCTTCATTTATAGCAAGTAAGCGTGTTAGCGAAAAATTGCTAGATTAGAATTTTTATTCTAAAATTAAAAATATTACTTATATTTATCGTCTCAAAAAACTTTACGCTATGATAGTTTCTGCCTAATCCTATTTTATTTTTAAGAATAATTAGGATTCCTTCAAAATTTTTAAGTCCAGCCAATAAACAAATGGTTCAGGACAATATCATCATTTATCCTTAATTATCATGACAGAAACAACAATACAGAAAAGTTTATTTTCTCGAATTTTCTCAACAATAAAACAAGCTATCAAAGGAGACGAATCTTTTGATTACACTTCAGGCAGTATAAAAAAAGCCGTAATACTTCTTGCTATTCCAATGGTATTGGAAATGCTTATGGAATCGATTTTTGCATTGGTCGATTTATATTTCGTAGGCCACTTAGAGCATAGTAGTTTTGCAATACAAGCTGTTGGACTTACAGAGTCGGTAATTACGATTGTTTATTCAATTGCAATCGGGATTAGTATGGCTGCAACAGCAGTTGTTGCTCGTCGTATAGGCGAAAAAGATCCTGTTGCTGCTGCAAAAGCAGGAATGCAAGCCATTATTATTGCTTTTGCAATTAATAGTGTGATTAGTATTTTTGGTTTTATTTATGCCAAAGATATCCTCTTGCTTATGGGTGCATCGGCAGAAGCGGCAGAATACGGTTATAAATTTACTCAAATCATGATAGGCGGAAGTTTATGTGTGATGCTTTTATTTCTTATCAACGGAATTTTTCGTGGAGCAGGAAATGCTGCTATTGCCATGAAAAGCCTTTGGATTGCTAATATTTGTAATATCATTTTATGTCCTATTTTAATTAATGGACTTGGGCCAATTCCTGCTTTTGGATTAGTTGGAGCTGCAATAGCAACAACTTCTGGGCGAAGCATTGGTGTATTATATCAATTGTATCATTTGTTTAACGGAAGAGGAGTTTTAAAGATTATATCGTCTTATTTTATTCCAGATTTTGAACAAATCAAAGCATTAGTAAAAATTGCAGCGCCAGGAGTATTACAATTTGTTATTGCATCTTGTAGTTGGATTTTTCTTGCTCAACTTGTTGCCACAACTGGCGGGGATCATGGTTCTGCAGGATACCAAACGGCATTGCGTATTATGATGTTTTTTATTCTTCCGGCTTGGGGATTGAGTAATGCTGCAGCAACTTTGGTTGGACAAAATTTAGGTGCGAAACAAATAGAACGTGCAGAAAAATCAGTTTTCACGACAGCAAAATACAATGTCATTTTTATGGCTACAATTATGCTTATCACATTCTTTTTTGCAAAATATATAGTTTCATTCTTTACAAATGATACCCTTATACAAAGTATAGCGGTAGAAGCATTACAGATTATGAGTTCTGGATATATCTTCTATGGAATAGGGATGGTATTAATAAATACCTTTAATGGTGCGGGAGATACTTGGACACCTACATTGGTAAATTTCTTTGGGTTTTGGTTGTTCCAGATTCCGTTAGCGTATGTATTAGCCAAACATTTTAAAATGGGACCAACAGGAGTTTTTATCGCAATTCCGGTTGCTGAAACGGCGATAACGTTGGCAAGTATAGTACTTTACAAAAAAGGAAAATGGAAACGTACTCAGGTATAAATTGCTAATAAAATATTGCGAATGGAGCTCGTTATAATCTTTTAAAGATTAATTTATTTTAAGATATATTAATGATTAACATAAATAATATGATCTTGTTTTTTTATAATCACTAGAAGAATTAAATAATGGAATTATCATTAGAAGAAATAGAAGATAGATTTAATAGAATTGGAAAAAAAACCGAAAAAGATAAGAAACATGAAGAAATTTTTCAAGCATTTGAATTATCAACGCATAAAGCGGTAATTCCTCTTTGGCATACAGAAAATAAAGATATAGATTTAAAAAAACAATCTAATGACGTGCCTGAAATTTTTTGTGGAGTTGGTTTTACGATATTGCAAAACATTGATATAGAAATGCTTTTTACTAAAATCGATGTTGGTAATAGTGAAATGTTCATTGAAAAAGAATTATATAATACATCTCTTTTAGGAGAGAAGATTAGTGAAATTATAAATCACTGGGAAAATAATGAAAAATTAATTCCACCAACAATAACGATTAACGAAATAAATAGCGAAAGACCGTTATTTCCAACAGATGGTAAACATAGAATAAATGTTGCTCATTATTTTGGAGCAACAAGAATACCTATCTTAGTCTATAACCAAGAACTAAAAAAAGTTAAAGAGATTTTATTATAATAGAAAGGCCTTCAAATTTGAAGGTCTTTTTTGTTTAGAATTTTGTGTGATTTTTTCGTAGAAGAAGAGACAAGATTATGTCCAATAGCCACGAAGAATCTCAGCTAGTAGCTCGACAAAGATTGGAAACATTACTAATAACAAAAGACCGTCTTTTATTTTTTAAGAAGAAACATCTTTGTCGAAGTTCAAAACTTTGACAAAGATTAAGCTATAATTTAAACAAATTCATATCCAGCATATACTTCCTGGATTTCGTTCATTACATTAAATAATCCTTGTGGATCATCGATTGTAACTAGTTTTTGTTTGTATTCTTTAAACGAGTGGATTCCTTTGAAGTAATTGGTATAATGGCGACGCATTTCTACAATTCCTAAGCGTTCCCCTTTCCATTCCATCGACCACGTAAGATGATTTCTTGCGGCTTCTACACGATCACCAACAGTTGGAGCAGGTAAATGCTCGCCAGTTTCAAAAAAGTGCTTTATTTCGTTAAAAATCCAAGGATAACCAATAGCAGCACGACCAATCATAATACCGTCGATACCGTATTCATTTTTAAATTTCAATGCTTTTTCAGGACTATCGATATCGCCATTTCCGAAGATAGGCATCGTAATTCTTGGATTGTTTTTTACACGTGCAATATGCGACCAGTCTGAATGGCCTTTGTACATTTGAGCACGGGTTCTTGCATGAATCGTTAATGCTTGTACACCAATATCTTGTAAGCGTTCTGCAACTTCATCGATGTTTATCGAGTTATCATCCCAACCCAAACGAGTTTTTACTGTAACAGGCAAATTAGTACTATCAATAACAGCTTTGGTTAAACGTACCATTAAATCAACATCTTTAAGAACTCCTGCACCAGCACCTTTGCAAACTACTTTTTTTACAGGACAACCAAAATTAATATCAATTAAATCAGGATTTACGGTCGTAACAATTTTTGATGACATTGCCATCGCTTCTTCATCACCACCAAAAATCTGAATTCCAACAGGACGTTCGTAATCAAAAATATCCAACTTCATTCTGCTTTTAATTGCGTCACGAATTAATCCTTCTGAAGAAATAAATTCCGAATACATTAAATCGGCTCCATGTGCTTTACACAATCTACGGAACGGTGGATCACTCACATCTTCCATAGGTGCGAGTAGTAAAGGAAATTCAGGTAATTCTATGTTGCCAATCTTGACCATCTTCATTATTTTTTGCAAAATTACAACTTTTAGTTTAATTGACAGTAATTAAGGTGCAAAGGCTCAAAGAAGGGAAGGTTCAAAGGTTTAAAGAAGGTTCAGAGGGACAAAGGTTTTATGTACAGACGCACCGCAGTGTGTCTTAGGGAAAGTTTAAAAGTGCAGTATAAAAAAGCAAACCATTTAAGTTATGTAAGTTCATAGAACTATACGCTTAAATGAACTTACATAACTTATATGGTTTAAAAAGAAGCCTAAATTGTAAAGTATGTTACCCTATTTTTTTAAACCGTTGAACTTTTGTAACTTTTAGACGCACTGCGGTGCGCCTCTACAGGGAAACTGTTGAACTTTTGTAACTTTTAGACGCACTACGGTGCGTCTCTACAGTGAAACCATTGAACTTTTGCAACTTTAGATGCACTAAGGTGTGCCTCTACAGGAAAACCGTTGAACTTTTGTAACTTTTAGACGCACTGCGGTGCGCCTCTACAGGGAAACCTTTGAACCTTTGTCCCTCAGAACCTTAGTGCCTTAACCTAAGAAACTCTATTATCAAAGAAACGAATCGGCTTGCGACTCATTGGATTAAAAACCAAAGGATTTAATATTTCTTTTGAAGTAAATTCTATTTTTGGAGTTACTCTTAATTTGGCTCTAAAGTGGTCTTTAATTGCCTGTAATAATTCATCCGATTGATTCTTTGCAGCAATCTTAATCAGGATTTCATCTGTTCCAAGATCATTGGTAAATATCTCGATGATGTGATTTTCGATAGCATCAAAATCACTTAAAACATCGTTCATCGCTGGCGGATAAAGTGTTGTACCTTTATATTTTATCATTTGCTTTTTTCGCCCAATAACGGGACCAACACGCAAGGTATTTCTTCCGCAGGCACAAGGAGTATCGTGTAACTGAACAATATCGCCAGTTTTAAAACGTAGTAACGGCATGGCTTCAATTCCTAAAGTGGTAAAAGTAAGTTCGCCAGCTTCGCCATTTTTTACCCGATTATTATCTTCATCTAGAACTTCTACAATGATTAATTCAGGATGATGATGTCCTCCATTTCCATGTTCACATTCGGTAAAAGCGGTGCTCATTTCGGTTGAGGCATAAGTCGAGAACAGCTTGATATTCCATTTGTCAGTTATTTTTTTAGATAAAATATTCATTGAAAAATCTTGATTTCTCAGCGATTCTCCAATACAAATTGCGCCTTTTATGCTCGAATTATTATAATCGATATTATGACTTTCGGCATATTCTATTAGTTTTAGCAAAAAGGAAGGAACGGTAATTAGATAGGAAGGATTGTATTTTAAGATAGAATCCCATTGCAATTCGGGTATTCCTGCTCCAACACGAATTACGCCGACTTTTAATTTTCGCAATCCCAAAAAGTAAGCCAATCCAGCCATAAATTTGCGATCAATTGTAGTCATAAGTTGTACAATATCACCTTCTTTAATTCCGGCACAATCAAAAGAAATAGCTTCGTTATATGCCAATCTATCTAAATCGGCATCGGTTAAACCAAAAGTGACTGGGTCGCCTAAAGTTCCCGAAGTGGTTGCGAAATCTATGATTTTAGTAACGGGTACACAAAGGAAATCATCATTATTGTTCTGAAGATCTTCTTTGGAGGTAACAGGTAAAAGCTGAAGATCTTCCAGTGTTTTGATAGTAGAAATATCAATGTTTTTTTTCTCGAAAAGGTCTTTGTAATAAGGTGAATTCTGACTTATGTAAGACAAGAGTTCAACTAATTTTTGCTCTTGAAAAATTTTAATCTCTTCTAAAGAACCTTTTTCTATTTCTGGAATCATCTTAACTTTCTTTTGATTTTCGTAATATATTTTTCAACTTTCTGTTTTTCAGGAAGAGTTGTAATTTCTTTTGTCAATGCTTTTTCAAAGTAATCTTGTGCTAAAGCATATTCTTTATTCTGATAAAAATACAATCCCACTTTATAAAAAACTATCCAGTAATCAGGATTTAAGGATTGATATTCCTGAATAAATTCAGATGAAATTATATTCTTGTTTTTTAAATAAGAATCTATTTTATGATCTTCAATTCTGAATTTTTGGTAATTTTTAAATTCGGCTGTAGCCAAAAAAGAATCCTTGGCAATATTCAATTCACTTTCAGACAAAGATACAATTGTATCTGTTTGCTCTCGGTTTTTAAATATTTTATTCAAGTCATAGCAAACAAATTCTCCCAGTTGATAAGGATTGGCAGAAACCCAAACCAGTCTTTCTTCGGGTTTAAAAATTATGCCATGATGCGCCATTAATTGATTTAACGACTTTTCGTTGCCGTAACCTAGTTTAATATTTTCTAGACCATCTTTGTTTCTAAGTATCTCAGATGCTTTTTTTGGGTTTACTTTTGGTGTTTCTTCAAACAGTTCTAACATTCTGTCGTACCGATATTTTGAATGACTGTTTAGGATTTGGTTTTCATTTCGTTTGTCATTCTTTAAAGCGTCGCTCTGGAAATGATTGGAACAAATAAGCTGATTATTGTTTGGAACTTCGTAAACTCCAAATTTGTGTGGAGAAACTTCTATTAAAACGGCTTTGTTGTCGTTGGCACTTCCTACCATTATTGACTCAGAAACAAAAACGGTTGTCTTTTTTGCAATCGAAATCGCTTCATCAATATTGGTTGCGTATTGTAATATTTGACGGGTAAGAATAGAAATTGGCGTTTTGGCAATTAATGGAATTTTTGATTTCCCAGCATTGATTGTAACTGTAAGTCCTTCCTGATTCATTCCTGAAACGGCTCCAATCATTCCTGGCCAGGTTACCATCATAAACGGATGGCCTGTTTTTGGTTTTATAAAGGCTACTATTTTGTCTTTCGCGAAAGCGTCATTTACATAAAAATCAAAATTGCGACCAAGAATTAAATTACCATCTTCAGACTTTTCTCCCCAAGCGGCAAAGGAGGAGCAGCCTACCAATGCTAAATCTTGTAAAGCGTGACCAATATCATGTGCTGCATGCAAATATAAATTGCGTAAATATTGTGATGCAATGGCATCATAATCATGTGATGTGTATTGAGAAACACCGTAAATTTCGGTTTGATACTCTTCGGGAACATTGAGGTATAATTTTCTGTTGTACCATTTTAAGAAGTTTCTAAGCATATTTTGCTTAAACTTAGAAGGTATTAGATCTTTAATTTTAGAGAAAAATATGTTTTCTTGTTTCTTTAAAAGGGAGTCGGTTAATGCGCCAGAGTTAATACCAATTTGATATGCATCGCCTTCTACATAAAGTTCCCAAAGACCTTGTTTGTTTTTTAGGAAGAAGTTGTTTTTTGATGAAAAGACTGAGTCGGATTGTTTTTTTACGATAGGTAAAATAGTATCATAATCTGCGATATTGGGCTGATGATGCATTGATTTTGAAGTGCCACAGGATAGAAACACCAACAAAAAACCGATTAAGAATACAATCAGAATTCGCTTTTTCATAATCAAAATTATTCAGAGGCTTGATTGATTTTGGTTACTAGATATTCTTTCCCAACTATTTCTGAGCAAGTAACAACGGCGCCAATAGTTACGCCCAAAACGCCATGCATATTAATACTTTGTCCTGTTAGATATAAGTTATTTAGTTTGGTTTTAGAAGCAATAAATGACTTCATAGGATTATTAGAATCTTTAATGTAACCATACATATTACCATTATGACCACCTATGTAATCTCGATAAGAAAGTGGAGTAGAAGTGTGCATTGATTGAATACAATCTTTTATTCCGGGAAATTTTATCTCGATCTCGTTTAAAAATCGAGTTGCTTTTCGGGATTTAAATTCATCATAACTTTCGCCACGATCATTTTTTTCGGCAGTGGTATTAAAGGTATCTGCCCAAGGCAATAAATCGTCGAATTTCATGTAGGTAATAAAAGTCATACCATCGGCCCATTCTTCCTCTTTCTTAGATGCATTCATAGATGCCATATATGCTTTTGGCCAAGAGTTTTCGTCATATTCATGTGCTGTCCAAACATCATTACTATTTTTAAAATGATAGTAGTTATGATTAATGTATTTAAATGTATTTGGTTTAAAAACCAAGTATAAACTAAATGCAGAGATTACACCTTCGAGACTTTGGATTCGGCTATAAAATGATTTTCTAAAATTTTCTTCGCCAACCATTTTTAAAGTGGTTTTTGGTTCTATGTTAGAGATAAAGTATGTTGCCGAAACTTCGGTTCCATCTTTTATTTTAACGTTGGTAACATTGTTGTCTTCAACATTAAAGCGAATAACTTCTTTGTATTTATAAACTTCTCCTCCGTATTTTTTTAACTGTTTGATGAGTTGTTTTGTAATCTGACTTCCACCATTTATACATCGCCAAGAACTCTGAATGTATGAGTTTACAGATAATGCATGTACATAAAAAGGCGATTTGTCTTCGATACCAGCATATAAAAAATTAGAACCAGCAAGTACGGCTCTTAATTGTTTATTTTCGGTTATCTCATCGATGGTTTGTTTGGCATTTAAGGTCAAGATTTCGCTATCATATTTTCCTTCCCAACGTAAGTTGTATAATGGAAATGAATCGCAGGTATCTTTTATTTTTTTACAATAATTCTCTATTGCTTCTTTTTCTTCTGGAAAGTGTTTTAATAACTGGGCAACGAAGTTTTCATATCCTTGTGCATGTGGATATTCTTTGTTTTCATCCTCAAAAGAGATAATATCGAAAGCATCTTCATCCAATTTTTTTAATTTCAAATTATCCATGATGCCCAGATATTTGAAATATTTATACAAATTTTGTCCTTCGCTCAGTCCTCCGATGTAGTGAATTCCTGTGTCAAAAATAGTTTTATCTCTTACAAAAGTTTGAAGGTTTCCGCCAAACTGATTGTTTTTTTCAAGCACACAAACGCTGTATCCTTCTTTGGCAAGAATAATAGCCGAAACAAGACCGCCTAAACCGCTTCCTACGATAACAACATCATAACGTTCTTTCATGCTATTCTTTCTTTAAGACTATAATTTTGTCTTCTTCATTTGTACAAGTATAACCAAAATTAAGCAATGTGCCCTTTAAACTAGCGCTATTTATTAAAATAAAGCAAGATGTTGCCGGAATAATCTCTTCAATAATTGAGTTGTAATTTTCGTCGGAAACCAAAACAACATCATATTGTTTTTGCAATGCTATGTCCAGATTTTCCAGATACTGTATGTTTCTTTTCTTAACTATATAATTGGTTTGTGCAACCTCATGCTTTTCTTCATCGGTAGTATAAGAATCAACTTTTCGTTGTGGTTCTTGTAGCGTTAATAACAAATCGAGTTGACCATAATCATTGTTTAAATGCAAGATTTTGGCTTTAGCCTTAATGTATTTATTTAATAGATAATAGGTTTCTAGATTGGTGTTTAGATTCTTTTTTACGCTATTTATTATTTCTGATTCTTTATAATCAAAACTATTGATAATCATTTTTTTGAAATAATCTGGGCCTTCAAGTTGCTCTCGGGTTTTATGGAATTCAGCTTTAAAGAAGGCACTTATTTTCTTTGTTCTTTCGGTGTAATTTTTCCCGAATGAAAGATTCTCTGGAGTAATTCGGTCAAGAATAGAAACAGTTATTGCACTATCATATATAATGAAATCTCCTTTTGGTAATGCCTCTGAAGTACCATGAATTAGGATAGGAATAATATCCAGATTAAAATGTTCTGCAAGATAAAATGCTCCTTTATGGAATCGTTTTACTTGATTGCTCTCTGATCTTGTTCCTTCTGGAAAAACCATTAAGGAATATCCTTCGTCTATTTTTTGGCGTAAATGTTCAAGTCCTCCTTCAAGACCTTCTGATACAGGATAAAAACCTGCTTTTCTTACCGTAGCACCAAAAATAGGAGAGTTATATACCCAGTCGCTTACCAGATAAATGATTTTTGGGCTTAGCATTCCAACTGCAAGAATATCTAGAAACGAAGAATGATTGGCAATAATTACAGCTGGTTTCTTGAAGTTCTCGTTATGAACATTAATTACTTTTTTGCTTACAAATGGATTTGTATATAAAACAGATTTCATGAATTTAGAAATCAGATATCGGAATCCTTTTATTTTTGTCTCTTCTTTTAGCGGAAGAATTTTCATAAATGTCAAGCAAAAAACGGACATTAAAACTCCACCAAGACCATAGTATAAAAATGATAATACACCATGTATAAAGGAACGTAGCTGGAATGGTGCTTTTCCGTTTTTAGGACGATTGGACAAGAATAGCTTGAATAAAATCGGGTAGAAGATAAACGTAATGATTAGCGCTGCAAAAACTCCAATTAATGAAATCGACGAAATAGATTGTAATGCGGGATGTTTGGCAAATATCAATGCGCCAATTCCTAGAATTGTTGTTATTACGGCAAGTATAATTGATGTTCTGTATATCGCAATTTCATTCTTTCCGGTTGTATATTCTTTCTGTAAGGCACTTGTCATGAAAATACTAAAGTCGACACCATGTCCAAATATCAAAGTACATACAATCATGCTGAAAATATTCAGTTGGATGTTAAAAATACCCATGATACCAGCGGTTACAATTCCGGTTAAGGCAATCGGGATACAACTTATGATTACCAATTCGACTCTTCGGAAAAAGAAGAACAGTATAAGAATTACGGCAACAAACGAATAATTTACCAGAGAATTAAAATCGGTATTTAATGTACTAAAGAAAGTTTCATTCATTTGCTGACGGTCAATTGCCAGTAAACCATCTTTGGCCGAAGCCGATTTTACAAAGGCATCACGTTGCTCTGGCGCGACTTTTACTAATGTCGAGATGGTAAAAAAGCCATTTTTTTCACTAATAAATTCTTGTAATTGTAAGGCACTTATCTTTAAATAATCCTGATAGGTTATAGGATTGAAGCTAGCATCAAGATGGTCAAAAAATGCAGTGTATGTTGTGGGTTTAAATCCAAGTTTGGCACCTTCGTTGATTAATTGAGATTTTAAAAATTGTTTTTTATTGGCATCCCAAAACGAATTCCATTTGTCTATTTTTTGCTTTTGCTCTTTTTGCGAAAGCATAATTCCTCCTACAGAACTATAATTTAGTATTTTGTTTTCTTGTTTTTCTTTTGAGAGTGTATCAAAAAGTTGGCTATTTTTTTGCAAAACTTCTTCCATACTATTTCCGTAGGATGCCAGATAAATAGTTTTAGAAGTTAGACTTGTCGTACTTTCTTCTAAATCTTTTTCGGCAGCTTTGATTTCTTTTGGCACAAAATTGAGTTGTGATAAATCGTTGTTGAATCCAACATTGTTATAAGTAAAACAGCAAACGATTGTAATAAGAACGCAAAAACCAATTAATAATTTATTGTTATGAAATGAAAAATGAGCCAATTTATCAATCACATTTTTCTTGTGTTCAAAATTGTTCTCTTTCGGTTTATACAAATGAGGAACAATAAGAAGTGAGAAAAATGCAGAAGCCATTACGATTACTGCAGCAAAAATTCCTAAGTCGTTTAAGGCATCTGATTTTACAAAAAGTAAACATAAAAAAGCAACGGCAGTTGTAGAACTGCTCATGATTACTGGCATTGTGATGTCTTTGTACAATGTTTTTACATCGCTATTATGCTTGTAATGCGTTAGGATATGAATAGAATAATCTATTGTAATCCCCAATAAGATGGATCCTATCCCGAGTGAAATTGCCGAAATTCTTTCCTTGACAAAGTATAAAAATGCAATGGCAAATAATGCTCCAAAAACTGTAGGTAGAAAAATGATTAACGGGATAAATACTTTGCGATAAAATAAAATCAGAATAAGCATTAGTGTAATCATTGCAATAGTTGTAGTAAGTACAATATCGCCTTTAATCTGATTGGCATTTGCAACAGCAATAAGTGCTGAGCCAAAATAACTTACCGAAGCTTTGGTTTTAAATTGCTTGTTTAAATTATCTTTTATCGTATTAAGCTTTGCTGCAAAAATGGAGTTTTGTTCTGTTTCGCTCGAAGGCAAATTAGAAGTAATAAACAACAACAATTTCTTTTTGTCTTTGGTCATTACAAAACCATTGTCGAGGGTAAAATCATCACCAACATTTAATTGCTGTAATTTTTTTAGAGCTATAAATGAAATCCCTAATGGATCTTGTAATATAAAATCTTTGGTAATAAATCCTGAAGGCGAAATTATCGATTTGTAATTTCCTTGTACTGTTGCGGCAATACTATCTTTTTGTAATTTAGATTGTATGGTTGCGTAATCTTTATCGTCTAGAAAAAGTGGTACATTGTTGTAAACAAAATCGATGGTTTCCTGAATGTTTTCTTCGTCGATTTTTCCTTGTACAGCTGTTACATAAGGTTTACAAGTTTTGGCAATACTATCGGTAAAAACAGCTGCCATTTCTTTTAAATCTTCATCTGTTCCTCCTTTTTCAATTTGGAAAATAACGGTGATTTTATCGGCAAAATTAAGTTGTTTCAGTACTTTGGCAGTAACATCGGTTTTATCGTTTGTTGGAATAAGCTTAGTGATATCTTCTTCAAATTTAATTTTTGAAGCAAAGAATCCGAATATAAAAAGCATTGCAATTGCCAGAAAAACCGATAACGATTTCCTTTTGTTTACAAATAAATGTATGGCGTAGAAATAATGATGCATGCTTATGTTTTTTTGTCACGAATTACTAGAATTTTCACAAATCTTGAATGGGATTTAGCGAATCTTTTATTCTGTGAACGATTTAAATTTTGTTATTGGTTTTATTTTGTTGTGTACTAAATATTGTTAAAAGTAAGTACGCTATTGATCCGAATAATAATGCCATTACGGATGCTAATACTAGGCTCCCAACAACATATTGTGTTACGTTTTTTGATACATCTGTAAGTGCTAGCGAATCATTTAATACCAATGGAGCTGTATTTGTTATAAAAAGGCTTCCCATTTTTAATGATCCATATATTACTAACGGGATGAATGGAGGGAAACTAACATTGGATGCTAAAAAGGCAATGACTTTATTAAGTCTGAATAGTGTAGCAGAAAAAAGAAGTAATACGGTCTGGAATCCCCAAAATGGTGAAATCCCAATAAAAACCCCTAATGCTATTGCTGCCGACTTTTTAAAATTAGATTCGTCGCTTTCTAGAATATCCTCAAGTAAGAATTTTTTAAGTCCTTTTTTTTTAATTTTCCGAATCAAATCTCTTGGCTTAATATAAACAAGGGCAATAAAAACCAATACGGTATTTAAAATACTGATTCGGGTAAAATCCTTAAACGGGCGAAAATGAGAAACTCTTTCTAGTGGATCATATAAAACTTTAACCGGAATGTTTTTAACCGGAATGCCTTTCCATGCGCAACGTACAATAATCTCGATTTCAAATTCAAATTTAGGAGTAAAATGTCTTTCGGGAATTAATCGTAAAGGATACAATCTAAATCCAGATTGTGTGTCCTCAAGTCGAATTCCAGTTTCAAACCAAAACCAGAAGTTTGAAAATTTATTTCCGAAACTACTTTTTTTAGGCACATTTTCCTGTGTCATATTACGACTACCAATAAGTAGTGAATTTGGTTCGTTTTGGATAGCATCGATAAACGAAGGAATATCCGATGCAAAATGTTGCCCATCAGAATCGATTGTTATTGCATATTCGTAGTTTAAAGCAATGGCTTTATTAAATCCGTTTTGTAATGCAATTCCTTTTCCTTGATTTTCGGGATGGTGAATTTGTATGAGTTCTGGAAAATCTTCTAATATTTCCCTTGTTTTATCTGTCGATCCATCATTGACTACAATAACATTTTTGGTGTAGGCTAAAATAGAATCAAGAACTCTTGCTAAGGTTTTGTGGTTGTTGTACGTGGGTACAATAACACAAAAATTAGTTTGGGCAAGTTGTTCTTCCTGAGATAAAATTGGTTTCATTTTATGATTTTCTTTAACTACTTTACGGTTTGCTTTTCTTCTGCAGAAAAACTTTTAGATTGTAGGATAAAGTTCTTAAGATATTCTTTTAGCGCAGTATTTTGATCTTTATAATGTGCCAGAATAAATTTTTTGTCTTCTTTAATATTTTTTTTATAACCTGTAATTCCAGGTACATTTTCCTGAATACTTAATCGAATCATTCTAATTTCTATCGAGTTTGGTTCTTTTACGACAGTGCTTTCTAACAATTTGGCACCTTCTTTAAAACGACTCATTTTGGCAGAAACTTTTTTCTCGTATTTAGAATCCAATAGTATCGAAGCTGCTTTATATGCTACCAAAATATTCTCGTCGGTGGTAGAAATATCGTTTAGTTTTGCAGTAAAATCTTTTGCACTTGTTTCAGACCCTGAAGCTGTTGGATATATTTTCCGGATAGTTGCAAGATCTGGTGTACTTACCAGACTTACTAATAAAAATAAGGATAAAAATAGTTTCATGATTAAGTCTTTTTATAAACATTGCTCAGTTTTAAAGCAACCGTTTCGTTAAAATAAGTCGTGTTTTTTACTTTTACCAAACCATCTTCGGTTGTGATGACATCCAATTCTAAACGTAATTCGGGTGTAACTTCGGGATTAATCAGCGCCATGAATTTTACATTACTCAGCGTTTGCATCATAAGGTTACTTTTGGTTATTGTTTCCGAAAGTTCTTTTATAATCTGTATCATACATACTCCTGGCATTATTGGGTTGTCTGGAAAATGACCTTTAAAAACATCGTGTTTATCATTTACCAAAATGACAGCATCGTATTTAGAATCACTTGTGTTTTCTAATGAGAGTATTTTATAAAAGTCTTTTAAAACCATAGTTGTATTTTTATTTTACTTTAAAAGTGTAAGTAACTCCAATTTGGAAAACTGTATTTAAAATGATATTATCATAATAGTCATCATAGTAGTTGTTATCAATACCATCATATCCATAAATATCGATTAACCCTTGTTTAAATCTTGCTTCAAAGGTTAAGCCATTAGGTAAACTATACCCAACACCACCAACGAAGGCAATGTCAACTCCAACAGGATTGTAGTCGTATGAAGGAAAATTATCACTTGTTTTAAAATCTATAGAAGGACCACCTAATATATGGAATCCACCTCCGCCAAAATGATATTTAGCAACTGTCCCTAATGAGATATAGTTTAGTTCGTATTTTACTTTTCTTGATCTAATTGATTCCATTGAAAATTCACGAGCATCTGCTCCTTGTCTTGTATAGGTTAATTCTGGTTGAAGGGTAAAATATTTATTGAATCTTATGGCTACCAATCCACCTACATAAAAATCTGATTTTGCATCGCTAGATCCAAAATTGGTAAGGTTTGAAACATTTAAACCACCACGAATTCCTGGGCTTACAGTTACTTGTGCATGAGATTCTATTAGTCCAATAAAAAATACAAATGCAATTAAGGTTAATTTTTTCATTCTGATTTTATTTGATGATTAGTTTAAATTTTATTCTGTTTTAAAATAGTTTAGCTCTATTTTTAACTTTATATTCTGATGTAAAATCTCAGTTTTTTCTGCAAAAATATTGTTTTCCGAACTAAAACTGATAGTTATTTTTTCTTTTGTCTCTGAAGCGTGTACTACTTTCTCTAGTTTGTTATTTTCTTTAGATAAAAATATGAAATTATATTGTTTGCCATCTTTAGTTTGGTAGATGGTATTTTCTTGATTTTCAAATTTTTTGTCTATTGTATAGTCTTTTTTAAGAAGTAATCTGAAATCTTTTTTTAAGGTCGAAATAAGAATTTTTCGATCTAATTCAGACACAATTGAGTTGACTTTAAAGGTAGTTTCCGAAATCTCAAAATCTAATAATTTATTACCAAATTCGGTTGTAAATACAACTCGGTGCGTGGTATCATTTATTTTCTTGGCTATAAAAATCCCAGATAATTCGTGACCATAAACGGTTATGTTTGCTTTATAAACATAATCGATTTTTGGGTTAGAAAAATAAGGTGCTTCGTAAGTCGTTTTTTCTAATGGTTTTGGAGAATAATTTTCGGTAATTTTTGAACCACAAGAAAATAGGAAAATAACTAGAAAGCAATTAATTAGTAAAAACGGAGTCGTCGATTTTTGCATTTATTACTTTATTTTTAAGTACAATTCGAGTATAATCTTCAGATGATTCAAGCAATTTTACCTGAACAACAGTTGCGTCTTCTTTATCAAAAGTCAATTCTATTTGTTTGATGTATTTTTTTAAAGTTGCATCTTTTGGAATAAACTTGGCGATGTTCTGATTTTTGGATTTAAAATAGCTGATGCTAAATTCCTTATCATCAAACATATCTCCGCTTACGCTACCTACAATTAATTTATTAATACGACTAAAAATTTTGCTATTGCCAATGTCTACAGCGCTCTTTTTTCCTTCGTCGTTAATTAGGATTTTACCGTTCTTAAATACAATAGTATAATTATAAGGTTTCTTGTATTGCCATTGTAATAAGCTTGGTTCCTTAAAAATCATTTTTCCGGATGTTTCAATATCCTTAGATAAAAAATCTAAATGCTTGTATTGAACAAAATCAGTACTTAACGTTTTTATTTTTTTAGAAACTACGTTAACGGATTGTTTGAAAGCTGTGATTTCACTATCGGACATTTTTTGTTCTTGTGCGAAGGTGTTCAATACGAACAGATTCAGGATAATAACGAATAAATATATTTTAGTCTTCATATGCTTTAAGATTCAAAAGTTTTTTAACCGAAATCACGGTATAATTGTTTTGCTGCAGGAACTGCAAGAACTGTTCCAAGACCAAAACGGAATGTTTGGCTGTATCGTGCAAAAGTACAATTCCGCCGGGAGAAAGTCGTTTTATAATACGATTGTAAATGATTTCCTGATCTTTAATGCCACCATCAAGTGATCGTATATTCCAACCAATTACTTTATGCTTGCTTATTTTTAAAGCTCTTCGGATGGATGGAGTTGTTACGCCATAGGGTGGACGGAAAAACTTGATTTTTTTGTTGGTGAATTTTTCCAGAAGTGCATCTGTTTTCTCCAGTTCTTCGAGTATTTTTTTTGCATTATAAAAATCAAAAAAATGAGAATGACTATAAGAATGATTCCCTACCAAATGACCTTCGGATAGGATACGTTCTATAATTTCGGGATGTTTTTCTATGTTTTTTCCAATGCAAAAAAAGGTAGCTTTTACATCATATTTTTTTAGAACATCCAGAATTTCTAATGTAGTTTCGCTTGGGCCATCATCAAAAGTTAATGCAATTTTCTTTCTGGTCATTGATGGATTATTGCAATAAGCTCTTACATGATAATTAGAATTTATCCGTGCCGAGTTTATGGCAACAATACTCAACCAGATTATTCCAATGATAATAAACCACCAAATATTGATTGCGATATAAAGTTTCGTAAGAAGCAGTAAAAGCAATAGGATGATAAAAAACAAAGAGGTTTTTTTGTGCGTTATCATTTTGTAATTAATGTAAAACTATGGTCTTTACCGTTTAATTGGTTGTATAATAAAATGGTATTATATGATGGTTTCTCTAATGAATTTACTTTAATTAGTTCGGGGATTGTTTGTGTTTGGATAATTTTAGAACCAACCCATAACCCGAAAGAGGAAGCCGTATTGTATTCTCCACATAAATGTTTGTAATAAACTTGTGGTGTATTTGCGAAAGCTTTTTCGGCTAAGTTCTTATAATAAGAATCAAATTCAACATCACCATTAAATCCTAAAACGACAGCATCAATATCTGAGATTTGTAATTTATTTGATTTCAGAAATTCGATAATTTCAGATTCAATTTCATCTTCTAATAATCTGTTTTTTATTTCTACATCTGCAAGTTCTGCATACGTAGTTTCTTTTCTTTCATTTTCTAAAACAAAAAAACTAGCACCTTCACCATAAACAGCACCTTTTGTGGTTTCATTTAAAAGTTCGTAAGGTTCGTTTCTTTCTTCTTTGATGTATCCTGCTAGTTTAAAAAGCGATATTGTATAATCACCGTTTTCATCAACTCCACCAACTAATACTGAATTGGCTTCGTCTCCTTCGATTTGCATTTTTGCATCCAAAAGAGCCGATTCAAATGAGATTGCACCATTTACATAAGTAAAATTATATCCTTTGCATTGTAGCGTAAGGGCAATTTGTGCTCCAACTGTATTGTGTGTAGATTGTATAAAAGCGGTAGGCGTTAAGAACTCCTCGTTATTGTCGATAATTGCTTTCAGGAATTTCTCTGAATCTTCGATACAACCCATTCCAGTTCCAGTAATAATAGCATCGATATTGGTAACATTAGCTTCTTTCATGGCATAAGCCGAAGCTACGATTCCATTTTTGATTCCGTTAGCCATTCTTCGGCTTGCAACGGGAGAAATAAAGTCTTTGTAAACAGGTTTTTTTATAAATAAAACGTTGTCATTTTTATTCCATTCGGCATCTTCCAGAAAAACAGTATCAAATGTTTTTTGAGCTGAAAGACAACCTGTACCATTTATATACGTCTTTCTCATTTGTTTTTAGAAAATATAAGAGTGGAACAATTACCACCAAATCCGAAAGAATTGGATAATACGTGTTCGATATTTTTATGTTTTAACGATGTTTGTGGTGTCAAGTTAAATTCCTGCATTGGTGTTTCGAAATTTAAACTAGGGAAAACTACATTGTTCTGAATAGCAAGTATGCTATAAACAGCTTCGATTGCCGCAGCTGCTGCTAGTGTATGACCTGTAAAAGGTTTAGTCGAGCTAAAATCAGGAACAGGTTTTTCGTCGTATATTCTAAGAATGGCTCTTCCTTCTGATAAATCATTATTAGGAGTTGCCGTTCCGTGTACATTTATATAATCTATCTCGGTAGGATTTAAAGCTGCAACATCAAATGCTTTTTTCATGGCAAGGTATGCACCATCACCATTTTCCGACGAAGCAGTTTGATGGAAAGCATCATTGGCATTGCCATAACCCGAAACACGAGCGAGTACTTTTTTGTTTTCTTTTTCTACAATTTCATCAGATTCCAAAACCAAAAAAGCAGCGGCTTCACCTAAGTTTAGCCCTTTGCGTTCATCATCAAAAGGTTTATTATAACCATCAGATAATATCATTAAAGTTTTAAAACCATTGATTGTAAATTTTGCTAAAGCATCTGTTCCGCCAACAATTACGCGATCTAGTTTTCCGGATTTTATCAATCGTGCACCAAGCATAATTGCATTTGCAGCCGAAGAACAAGCAGTACTTATTGTTGTAACCATGCCTTTTAATCCAATTTCGTCGGCAATTTTTTGAGCTACATCTCCACAATTATGACTAACAATATATTTTCTTACTTCGGGATTTTCAAAATAATCATAGTAATATTTCTCGGTCATATCCATTCCGCCAACACTTGTTGCCGAAATTAATCCCGTTTTATATTCGTTGATTGATGTGATTCCTGCATTGGCAACAGCTTCTTTGGCAGCAATTGTACCTAATAAAGCTGTTCTCGAAAAGTTGTTGTTTTCGTCTAGTTGTAGTTGAGCGATTAACTCAGCATTGGTTTTTTTTATTTCACCAACTTTAATAACATCGGCATGAACTGTCGAAATATTTTCGATAGTTGTAATAGCAACTTTGTTATTTATTAATGAAATATAATTTTCCTCAACCGAATTCCCGATTGAAGAAATTATCCCCATACCAGTTATAGCAACTCCTTTTACCATTTTTTTAGACGACTTGTTTTTTAGGCTTTTAGATCTCTTAATTCTAAGAGTCTAAAGTTGTTTATCTAGTTTTAGTTTTACACAAAATAATCCCAAACTTGTCATTTCGACGAAGGAGAAATCTTCACGAGTAACTCGACAAATTAAGAAAAAACTGTGGGTTAGTTTCTTGCGGAGATTTCTCCTTCGTCGAAATGACAAAAATGCGCAGACTAACTTTAAATTTGACTTTTTAAATTTTAGACAATACTTTTATCTAAGAAAGTCTAAACAAGTCTATTTAGTTCTGTTTGCTGTAATATATGCAGCCATTGACTCAATTGATTGGAAAATTACTTTTCCTTCTTTCGGGTCAACTAATTTAATTCCGTAATCTTTATCTAGAATAACAATTAACTCTAGAGCATCGATAGAGTCTAAACCTAAACCATCTCCAAACAAAGGATCATTGTCATTAATATCCTCAAGCGTAATGTCTTCAAGGTTTAAAACAGTAATAATTTTATTTTTTAATTCTAATTTTAATGCGTCCATGATTATTTATTATATAATGTTTCTATCGTTTCGTTTTGGTATTTATGATTCTCGTCTTTACCAATCAGGCAAAGAAAAGCTTTATATTCTTCATTAAAAAATTCAACCCATCCACAAAGTACCTTTTCTGCTTTATTGGTATGCAAAAGCGTATTGGCATAACTGGTCATAAATTCTGGATTGAAGGCGTCAAATATAAAGAAAGAATTCTCACTTTTTAGTTGATGGCGTATGCTAATTTCGCCTAGGCAAATGTTTGGCAAGGTATAAACAAAAACCGCAGGACTTGGATAATAGTTTTCCTTATCGGATATAGATTCCTGATACTTTACATCGGTATCTAAACTAGATGATTTATTTGCTAAAAGCAAAGCAGTATTATTCTCCGTTTGTTTTGCCAGTTCACTATCGTTCGGGTCTGTTTCTGATTTCAAAAGTAATTCGGCTCCTAAAAAAGCAAGTTTGCTTAAAGAATCCATTTTGAAAAACTTAGGATAATTAACCTCAAAATTGCGATAAGTTTGCTTCGAAAAATCAGCAAATGAAGTTGGTTCTATTTTAAAAATAGAATCTCCGTTCAAAACAATTTCGTTGTTTTGGATTGTGCAAAAATCGTATATGTATGTTTTGTTTTGAGTCATTTTATTTTAAACACTAATTTCACTAATTAGCACTAATTTTTTGGTTTTTTAAATTTCATTAAGATTTGAATACTTTAAAATGTATAGTCGCAATATTTCTTTTATTTTATGAAACCCAAGTATGAATGATTTTCTCAATTTTCCATTTCCCAGATTTATTTTCAATTATAATTAAAAATCCTCTTCTGCATCTACCACCTCCACAAGAAGCACTGGCAGATAGTATCCCGGATGTTTTTGTTTTATTAAACTGGATTCTCGATACTGAAATAGTTCCAACAGGCAATAAATTACTTTTGTCATCGAGATTCCAATTTTTTTCATGAGGATATTTTGATGTTCTTTGAAAATTAAACTTTTTGTTATTTTCAAAAGTTTTTAAATCAAATTTGTATTCGTCTGTTTCTTTTGAAATGTCATAAGAGTATTTGGAAAGTTTAATTTCTTTGGGAAGAATTTCAGTTTCTTGAGGACTAATTTTCTTTACATCATCATAAACACCAATTAAAATTCGAGTTTTATCGTTTTTGATACTGTCTTGTTCAAAATTATATTTTTTCAATTCAGCATGATAACCAATTGTATCTTCTTTATTGGTTTTAAAATCAATTCTTGGTATTGGTGGTGGAAGAATAGTTCTTCTATCCATATATATTGAGTCAACTATTTCAAGAAAAACATTATTAATAACATTCTTCTCAAATTGTAGTTCATCGACTTTCTCAATTTTCTCTTTTTTACATCCAAAAAGTGAAAGAAAAAGGACAATGATAAATATGAATTTTTGTAGTTTCATTTAATATTTCTATGATTTGAGAAATAGTTATTTATTGTGTGATTATTTTTTCGTCTTCCATCATCTTCAATGCTTTTCCAGTTTCTTTTTGCCCGTCGTTTAAAGAGCCTGGAAGCATAATTAATCGCTTCTTCAATTTTCCATTTTCATCTTTAAACATAATTTCAAATCTTGAACGAGTTAAACCTGTTTTCCCGTTTACGAATTTAGCTTCTTTGATTTTATTTCTTTCAATGATTGGTGTTGCAGAATTATTAACACTTTTTATAATTCCGTAAATCAAGAAAATTGCAAGTAGACTACAAAATATTGCAGAACCATTTTCTCTATTTTGAAAACTTGTGAAAGCTTGGTAAAATAAGAAAATTGAAATTCCAGAATAGATGATTAAAGTTCTTGAGATGCTATTTCCTACGACTGCTTCTGAAACATTACCAATTATTCCATCTCTTGTCAAAATTAATTTATCAGGTAGAATATGGCAATATCCAGTTTTTGTTTTAAAAATTTTCTCGTTTTCCATCTTTTTTTTATTGCTTAAATATGAATTTAAAAGGCTAATTTGTGAAAATTAGTGCAATTGGTGTTTAACTTTTTCAAAAACAACCGCCGTATTACAACCTCCAAAACCAGAAGCTGTTTTTAGGAACGTTTCGATATTTTTATCTTCGTTTTTCTGAATAACATTTATCGATTGACTTACACCCAATTCGTCAAAGCCTAAGGAAACAAAAAGCTTGTTTTGAAGCACTGATTCAATTGCAATTACTGTTTCTAACAGTCCTGATGCACCTAAAGTATGACCATAAAAACCTTTCAGACTATTTACTGGAACAGTTCCCATTTCTAATCGGTTGAAAGCAATGGCTTCCATTTCGTCATTAAATGACGTTGCGGTTCCGTGTGCCGAAATATAATCGATATTCTCAGGTTTTATTTGTGCTTCGTTCAATGCATTTTGAATACTTCGGTATAAGCCTTCGCCTGTTCTTGAAGGACCCGAAATATGATTGGCATCGTTTATAGAACTATCTCCAGCAACTTTTATTTTTGCGTTTTTTGCTTCCGCCGAAACTAAAACTGCAGCAGCCGCTTCGCCAAGGCTTACACCAGTTCTGTTTAATGAATAAGGTTTGCATGGCAAACTACTCATTGCTTGAAAAGCATTGAAACCTGACAAAACAAATTCTGAAACTTCATCGCCAGCAACGATAAAAACATTGTCGTAAAGCTTACTTTGTATTAATCTTTTGGCAACAGAAACGGCTAAAATTCCAGATACACAAGCATTAGAAACGACTATTGGTTGGGTTTTAAATCCAAAATAATCAGCTATTGTCTGCGCTAACGTATGCAAATGTGCATTCTGAAAACTATCTGGAGAATCATTTTTTAATGCAGTAACATTTCCTTTTGTTGTCGAAAGTATAAAAGCGGTCTTTGAATCTAAATCTATTTTAGAATTTTTGATTATTGGTTCTAATGCCAAAATCATCATTTTCTCTAATCTCGAATAGTTGGTTTTAGAACTAACTTTCGCGAAAGCGGTATCTAGTTTCTCCTCCTTTATAATCGAAGCATAAAAAGGAATCGGCATTAAAGACACATCTTCATGCAACTGAATACCTGATTCTCCATTAAGGATAGCTTCAATGTTTGATGGAACATTAAATCCTAATGGTGTGATACAATTGGTTTGCGTGATGTATACTGCTTTTGTCATTTTTATTGTTTTGGGCTAACATTATATGTTGCCATTGCATCGTTTATTTGGCTTTCTTCTGTTGTTTCTGGGTACAGATAGTAACTTGGTGCTTTTATTGTTTCTATTTTTGTAATCGTAATCTCAATTACGGCTTTTATAGGATATTTGTCTGAAAACAAATCAGTCAAAGGTTTTAATTTTGTTTGAAAATCTGGATTTTCTTTGTCTATTAATTTTGCAGTTCCTTTTAATTTATATCCTTTTTGAACAAAAACATCTATAAAACTCACGCATACATTTGGGTTTTCCAGTATATTGTTTGCGCTGTTTGGGGATGCTAAATGTGCAATTAATAAAGTTGAATCATCTTGATAAGTAAATATTTCTTTTGGGGAAACATTGGGCATGTTATCTTTATCTGAGGTGGCTAACCAGCAGAGAACACTTTGCTTGATATATTTTTTTACATCATCATTTATCATAATCCAATATATTGGTTATTTCAACAATCCTACTTTTCTCTTCCATTCTTCATAAAATGGAGGATTGGTAAGCATTAAATTTCCTTCTTTATTTAAAAATACCTGAGTGGTTTCGCCTGTACAGACAATCTCATTATTGGTATTAAAAATCTTGAATCTAAAAATTATTTTGGCGGCTGGTGTATCGACAATACTCGTTTCTACCCGAATAACATCGCCATAACGTAAAGATAGTTTGTGTTCGCAAATAGATTTTACGATTGGTGTTGTATAACCGCTATCGGCAACATCTAGATATGTAATCCCGTGTTTGCGCCCGAAAGCTTCACGACCATCTTCAAAATAGGTTATGTAATAGCCATGCCAAACGATTCCGAGCGCATCGGTTTCGTTAAAGCGGACTCTAACTTCTTCGGTAACTGTTAATGCAATAGCTTCATTATACTGCTCTTTTCTTCTTATCATATGCTAAGGCAATTGTTGTGGTAATTATAAAAAACAGAAATAATAAACTTATCTCTGGAATGATTTCTAAGAAAGATGCGTTACGCAATAACACATCATAAAATGCATTTAATCCCCAGTTCATAGGAGATGATTTGGCAATGATTTGCATGATTTTTGGCATTGCAAAAACAGGAACCCAAACCCCACCAATTGCAGCTAGGATAATAACACTTGTTGCACCAAACGGAGCCGATTGTTCTTGTGTCTTGGCAACGGTTCCTAATAAAATCCCGAAACCTATAGCTGCAAATCCAGAGAACAAAGCAACAATGCTCATTAGGAATAAATGCCCTTCGATATTAAGCGGTGGCAAACCAATTTCTGGAAACAGAAATACAGCAACGGCAACCATCATATAAAACTGAATCATACAAATTACGGAATACGTAATTGTTTTGCCCAGCATTACAACACGGTTTGAAACCGGATTTGTTAATAACCGAACAAAAGTGCCTTGTGTTTTTTCTTTTACAATATTAATCGAAAGTGGAATAACGATAAAGAACATAGCAAAAAGTGTCCAAGCAGGAACGTTATGCTGAGTTGAATTTGGCAACACTTCTTTATTGTTTACTCTAGGAACTATTTCTTTGAAAGTGATAAAACTTTTTTGTTCAAAACTAGCGCTTCCTTCTCCTAATTGTTCTTGAAAAGCGGTGTAAATAGAATGAGTTTCTATTTGCGAAATCATTTTATCGATAGAGTTCATAACGGCATTCTTGAAACTCATTTGTACCGCAGGATCAAAGTAGAGTTTAACTTCCTTTTGGTCGATTATTTTAGGAGTTTCCGCCAGAGCAAGTGTATCGGTTAAACCTATACTACTTACTATTTTTTGAACATTCTGATCTATTTTTGCTTGTAAATCTTTGCTTAGGTTCTGCGGGATAACAATTGCTAATTGGTACTTTCCTTTATAAACAGCTTCTTTGGCAACATCCTCGGTTAAAGGAATATTGTTGATCTGTGTTACTACAGTAAATAAGTTACTTTTTTGTAAATTATCATAAACCGTTTTAGCTACAGAACCATTGTCGTTATTAACGAGAAGAATTTCTATTTTAGAATCGCTTACGGTTTTAAAAGTACTATCCTGAATTAAGGTTACGGTAATAACAAGTACTAGAGGCATCACAAATAAAATGATTAATCCTCCTAAATCTCTTTTTAATAAAAGAAATTCTTTTACGACAGACATCCATAATTTATATATCATCTCTCAGTTCTTTACCGGTTAATGAAATAAAAACGTCTTCGAGATTTTGAGCATTTTGTGTGCTCGAAATTAATCCTGATGGAGTGCCTTGTGCATAAATTTTGCCTTGGTCTAGTATTGCAATATCACTACAAAAATCTTCTGCTTCGGATAAATGATGCGAAGTATATATTATAGTAGTTCTGTTTTGGTTGAGGTATTTTAGATAATCAATAATAGCATTTTTAGATTGTACATCGACACCAACCGTTGGTTCATCCAGAAAGATAATTTTAGGATTGTGTAATATTCCTGCAATTAAATTAATCCTTCTTTTCATTCCGCCCGAAAAAGTTTCGATGCGTTTATCGGCAAATTTTAGTAAACCCAAAAGATCTAAAGTTTCGATTACCTTATCTTTTAAGTCCTGACCTTTTAATCCGTACATACTCCCAAAATAGTGTAGATTTTCTCTTGCTGTTAGGGTAGGATATAGGGCATATTCCTGAGGAACAACACCTATAAACTTTTTTATTTTGGTAGCATTAGTTGCATACGCCATTCCATTAATTGTAAAAGAACCCGATGTAGGTTTGACCAAACCACAAAGCATCGAAATTAATGTCGTTTTTCCGGCTCCGTTTGGACCTAATAAACCAAAAATCTGACCCTCGTTTATGGTAAGCGTTAAATCGTTCAAAGAATACATTTCTGCATTTTTGTACTTTTTAGAAAGGGATGTTATTTGAATAATGGGTTGCAAAATATATTAGCTAATTGCTTTTTTTAATTTCTTGAAAAATACTTCTTCTCTATTGGCAATGTCCAAAAGTTGGTCGGCAATAGTATTGTAAGCATCATTTTTGGCGCTACGGTTTTTGTAGATTCTTGAAGCTTCTACAGCAAAATCTCTCCATGAATCTCCAATCTGTGTCATTTCTTTTGAAAGGACTTTCAATTCTTCATTGTTTAAAATAACAGCAGCTTCTTGTAAAAAAGCAGCATATATAAAACGGAATCCTCCGCCACCAGTTCCTATTTCTTCTTGCATACGTACCATTTGTGCCAAGTAATGATTGGCTTTTTTGGTTCCATGTTTAAGAGGCCATTTTCGGATTTTTCCCGAAACTAGTTTTATCCCTTTCACACCAATAATTGGCATTGGCGCAAGCATATCACGACAAGTATTTTTTATTCCTTTGATAATCGCACTTTTTAAATCTACGTTCTCAGGAATATGAATAGGATAATACATTTGTCCTTTTGGAGCAAAAGCACCTTTGGCAAAACGGACTTTGTCTAGGTCGTCATGTGTAAGCGTTGTAACGGTTTCCATTACGGGATCACTAATAAGGTAATCGGTATCGGTTTTTCCGTATACGACTAAGTTATGTGCATTAAAATGAAAACGATATTCATCAGGAAAATATGTTAGGTTGTAAACACCAACTTGTAATCCTGTTGGGATATTATTTTTTAGATTTTCATCCAAAGCTTGGTTTGCTTTGGTAACGGATGAAAATTTTTGTCTTTTTATTTTTAAATGTAACCTATTGGCAACTCTTCTGAAAATTTGTCCAGGTAAGGTTCTGTAACTTATTGCGGGTGCATAATTTACTTTTATAAAAGGCAGGTATACGAAAAAAAGTCCTGAGCCAATACCAAAAACCATCGGTTCACTTAAATTTAAACCACTGTTTTTTAGCAAATTTGAAGCTACTCCATTTTCGCAATGTGCCGATTGATGATGTGTAAAAGTAGTTTGCATTAATCTGTTTTAAAATTTTTTAATTCGGATACTGAAATCGAAAAGGCATCAGCATATTTTTGTAAAATGTGATCATTTAGTTTTGCAAAGATAGCGGGTTTAAAATGCCTTTTTACGCGCCATTTCCACATACCAACATAATTAGAAAGGATTAGCAAATCCATTCGGTTTAATTCCATGTAATAACAAATAGGACTTACTTCTCCGTTTTTTACTTGCAATTTTGCGTCGGAAATTCGTTCGTTTATTTCATCGATAGAATTAGAAAGCGCAATAGTTTTGGGTTCCCAACCTGTACTTAAAGCTGTAGTATAATTACCGTTTTCATCGGTTGCATATACTAGCTCCTTCATATTGTTTTTGGTTAAATTACCTTGGTCTTGTGGTACTTTTTCTTTTTCCATATTGGGACTATTAAAAATTACACTGTTAATTGTATTAAAACTAAAACAGGTATTATTTCGATTACAATTAAAAAGATTAGATTTATTAAGGCTAAGTTTTTGTTTTTCTTTACAAAATAATAAATCATTTCTAATAGCAGAAATAAACAATAAGCTTGAATTAAAAAGAAAGCTGATTCAAAAAAGTCTATTTTTCTATATATAAAAATACCAATGAGTAACAATATTAAAATTGCTATTCGTATTAAAACATGAAACAATATCTTTTTTAAATCCATGTTTAAATTATTGCATGATTGGATTTGTTTTTTGAATGAACAAATTAATTTCACATTCCAAAAGTTGTGTTTCTTCATAAAAGCTTTCGCAACTCATCGTACATAATGTATAATCGTCTCCAGCAAATTTAGAAACTAATGTTGCTCGTGTAATTATGCTTGTGTTCACTTTTGGTAATTCGTATATTTTGAGATTTTTTAGCGTACTGATAAAACCAATAACGCTTACATTTTCTTCTCCATTTGGACTGGCAAAATATTTTTGTGCCACAATAGAGGAACAAGTTTGTGCTACATTCTCTATTAATCCAGCTTCGATAAAAGTATTCCTGTCAACAAAAAT
Source organism: Flavobacterium hydatis (assembly GCF_000737695.1). Lineage (GTDB taxonomy): Bacteria > Bacteroidota > Bacteroidia > Flavobacteriales > Flavobacteriaceae > Flavobacterium > Flavobacterium hydatis. The sequence continues at coordinate 40,965 of NZ_JPRM01000007.1, read as the reverse complement.
ATTATCTTCTTTTATCAAAAAAATGGTTTCTACACTTTGTGCATCTATCGTAAGAATCAAATCGACCATAAGCATTGGCTCACGGTGCGGAAGATAATTACGGATGTCTACTAAAGTGTCCATTTGATATATTATTTAGCCAAAACGGTTTTCATTTGTCCGTTGGCAATTTCTTCGTCGTTTAATGTCGTAACAATATCTACCAATGTTATTCCGGCAAATTCTTGTATAATTGTTATCGTCGATTGAATTTCGTCGTTTACACTAGGCAATTTTTTTATATCAATTTGCTTGATAGAACCTATATATCCTGTTGGAGCTTTTTCTTGTTTCAGGAAAAAAACATATCCTGTATGCAAAGCCACAGATTGTGCCATATGTTCTATTAACCCTGCTTCTAAAAAAATCCCATTTTCTGTAAAAATATTTTCACTTTCAATTTTTAAACCAGCAACCAAAGAAGTTTCATCAAACGAAAACATTTTATCTACCATGACAAAAGGGAACTTTTGTGGTAATAAATCTCCGACTGCTTCTTTATCTAGAATAGGTTTTGTCATGATTTAGCAAACTGTTAAATACGCATACGCAAATGAGAATCGTCCGCTTTCTGGAACTGATAAAAGAATGCGATCACCTACTTTTAATTTTCCGGAATTCATTAATTCTTCAACAGCCAGATAAATCGATGCCGAACCTACGTTACCGACACGAGCAAGATTCATAAACCATTTTTCATCGGCTATTCCTACATTGTTTTCTTCTAGGTTTTTCTTTAAACCTTCAACAAAAAAATGTGATGAAACGTGTGGTAAGAAATAATCAATTTGATCAGCAGTTACACCATTTTTTGCCATTGCTTCGCTCATGCTTTTTGCACCTTTTGCCAAGATAAATTCATCTAATAATTTTACATCTTGTTTGATAGAAAATACAGATTCGTTTAACCATTCTTCTGGAGAGTAATCACTCCAAGGTTTTATTTCGCCACTTTCTAGTTTATCTCCTCCAGCATACATGCAAGTCTCTAATTCGTACGCATACGAAAAAGCTTCCATCCATTCTATTTTTAAAGAGATAGGACCTCTAGGTTTATTTTCTAATAAAAAAGCTCCCGAACCATCAGATAACATCCATCTTAAAAAATCTTTTTTGAAGGCTATTATAGGAAGTTCTTCCAGGTTCTTTAAATTAGAAACTTCTGGATTGTATTTTTGTGATAAGAACCAAGACGAAACTTTCTCGGATCCTGTACAAACTGCATTTTTTGAATTTCCTGATCTAATAGATAAGAAACCATATTTTAGCGAATTCATCCCTGCACAGCAAACTCCTGATGAAGAGTTTAACTCAACCGATTTGTTTTTTAATAATCCATGAACCATGGCTGCATGTGATGGTAAAAAAAGATCTGGTGTTGAGGTTCCGCAAGAAAGTACTTCCATATCTTGTGGAGTAAAATCGTTATCAAATAATTTTACGATAGCATTATGGGTTAGCTCAGCATTATTATGCGTGCTTTTTCCTTCTTTGTCTATTGCATAATATCTGCTTACAATCTTGTTATTACGCAAGATAATACGTCTCGCTTTAGAAACGGTATCGTTGATAAGCCCCAAATAGCTTTCCATTTCATCATTTGTAACAGCTTCATTTGGCAAATATTTTGCGGCTTTTGTAATATATACTTCAAACATAATATGGGATCTAAACTCCTTGGTAATATTGAGTTTCTTTTTTTATTTTGTTTATTTTAATAGGATATGTAATAACGTGCAATATATACACTATTGGGGATATTAACCAAATTGCCAGGAATAAATAAACATTAAATACCTTAAGGAGTACTTTTCTGTTTTTATCATTTCTGGAGATTAGTCCTGACCATTTGGTGAAAATTTTATTGGCAGTTTTATCTACGGTTACTAAATACGAACTTATACGAACGGCTGAATTTGCGATAAGTTTAGGCTGTAAATCTTTTAAGTTATTTTCTTTTAAATTTGAAGCTATAATGTCTCCAAATTTTGAGGATTCCTGAATGTCTTTTTCAGATACTCCTGGTAAGGGAAAAATACCCAAATACTTCTTTTTAACTCCAGAGAACATCCACTCTACAATTGTAATCACACTAATTAAATTACCAACGCGATCTACTAAAGCTACGTTTCCGACCAAATTTGCATTGGCTTCTTTTAGTAAGACTTTAATTTTTTCCTGTGCCATAATCCACATATTTCTAGATCCGCTAATGGTTACAACAGGCGTATTATTTAAGATTTTATGTGCTTCTGGACTTTTTAAAAAGGAGTTAATAGGGATAGAAGGGGATAAATACCAAACCTGATAATTTAATAAAACTAAATCGAATTTTGTATTTAAGATTTCTTCCGGAACTGGTTTTAATGCGGTTGGGATTTGCCTAAATGACTCAGGAAAAGCATCAAAGAAAGAATCTTTATCCCAAGGAAAAGGGAAAGGTTTTTCTAATTGTATTTCATGAAACGTTACTTTAAACTCATCAGAATTCAAGAAAGGCTTGGCTATATTTCGAGCGATGCTTTCGAGTTGTCCAGATTGAGAGTAATAAATAAAAAGAACATTTTTCATTTTGGTTGTGGCTTTTGGTTATAGCAAAAGTAATTAATTTAGAAGAACTAATAGTTGTTATATGTTTCCTCTAAAGTAATGGTAGTACTATTAAATAGTATGAATTTTTAAAATGATACTAAAGTATAAAAAGCACAAGATAAATTTGTACTATTTTACTTTATTTTTTTAACTGACCCCAAAAATCAAAATAATTGAACCATTGCAACGGATACTTTTTAAGCATAGACTCAACGTTTTCTATATAAGCACTTAATAGTCCTTTTTCGTCACGATGTTTTACAACGGCTTCGCGAGCATATAAGTGATAATGCAAGTTTGGCTCTTTCATTACATACACAAAAACTACAGGAACTTTTAATCGGGAAGCAATTAAAAATGGTCCGGCAGGAAAATTAGCTTCTTGTCCTAGTAGTTTATCCGACAATGATTTTGTCCCTTCAAAATAGCGATCACCTGTAAAACAGATAAGTTCGTTTCTGCCTAGAGCGGCGTTAATTTCAAAAATATGAGACAAATCGTCTTTTATAATAATAAATTTGACAGTTGGTTTTTGGGTAACGCTTTCTAAATATTTTTTTATATTCGAATGTTCCAAGTCAGTAGTAACCAAATTGATTTGAAAATTGATGTCGATTTCTCCAAAGAAATGCTCCGCAATTTCAAAATTCCCAATGTGAGCACTAATTAAAACACCACCTTTTTGTTCGGCAAGGAGTTTTTTTAGCGTTTCGATTCCGTCAAATTCATAGGTAAATTGATCTCTCATTCCGGCAGAAATGGAGACTTTATCTATTATGGTTTGTCCAAAAGTATAGTAACTTTTGAAAACCATTTTTTTAGATTTAAAATAAGAGTATCCTAGTCTTTTATTAAAGTAATAAAAGATGGCGCGATTGCTTTTTTTTAGGAAAAGAAAATAATAGGAGGCTACAAAATACAAAAGGAGATAGGCAGATTTAACACCCGCTTTTTGTATTAAAAAAACGAATATTCTATATCCTAAAACAGTTCCTTTTGATTTGCCATCCCATTCACTCATTAAGCAGTTTTTGCTTTTAGTTTAGTCTCAATAAGATCATAAAAATTTTGAAAAGTAGCAATGCCAACGAAATCAACTTCAACTAATTTTACGCCAAAATTTGATTCAATAGATACTACCAAGTCTACATAATCTAAACTATCTAGTCCTAAAGTATCTTTTAAATTAGCGTTCGGTTCAATGTCATCATTATCAACTTCAAATTCATCAACCAAAAAACCATTAATCTTTTCTATTATCTCTTGCTTATTCATTATTCAATTTAAACTTTTTAACTACGAGTGCAGAATTTGTTCCTCCAAATCCGAAGGAATTGGACAAAAATATATCAATTTTTCTATTTAACGTAGTTTTAACTAAATTTAATTTAGCGGCAGCTTCGTCTGGATTTTCTAAATTGATGTTTGGAGCTATAAAATCATTTTGCATCATTAGTATAGAATAAATGACTTCACTTGCGCCTGCCATCCAGCATTCATGCCCTGTCATTGATTTTGTGGAGCTTACATAAGGATTGCTTTTTCCAAAGATTTCAAAGATTGCTTTGGCTTCATTTTCGTCTCCAACAGGAGTAGAGGTAGCATGTGCATTTATGTAGTCAATGTCCGACGCAATTAATTTTGCATCATCGAGCGCTCTTTGCATTGCTATGGCTGGACCTTCTACATTTGGAGTCGAAATATGTCCTCCATTTGATGAAAATCCGTAACCACCAATTTCGGCAATTATAGTTGCACCACGTTTTATCGCAGATTCATAACTTTCTAAGATTAAAGTTGCTCCTCCGCCACTTGGTACTAAACCATCACGATTAGAATCAAAAGGTCTTGACGCTTTGGTTGGGTCATCATCTTCAGAAGCAAAAACACCTAAACCATCAAAACTGCTCATTGCATATTTGTTGATCTCTTGTGCTCCGCCACAAATAACAGTATCTTGAAATCCGCTTTTTATTAAAAAATAAGCCAGGCCTATGGCGTGGGATCCACTTGCACAAGCAGCACTTATAGTTAAATTAATACCTCTTAATTTAAAGATTGTCGAAAGGTTCATGGTTACAGTAGAGTTCATCGATTTAAAAATCGCTCCAGAACCAATTAAAGCAGTATCTTTTTTTTCTCTAACAATATCGGTTGCATCGATAATAGCTTTAGAAACGCTATCGTTACCATACATAATACCAACTTCGTTATCATCAAAAAATGAATCGTCGATTCCAGCATTTTTTAATGCTTCGATAGTAGCCATGTAAGCATATTCGGTTTCTTCACCTATGCTCATGCGCTGTCTTCTAGTTAATAAACTTTTTAAATCTGGTTTCGGAACCATGCCTGTTAAGGCCGATTGAAAACCAAATTCTTTTCTCTCTGCATCAAATTGTATTCCTGATTTTCCATTGTACAAGGATTCCTTTACTTCGTTTAATGAAGTTCCGATACATGAGTAAATTCCCATTCCTGTAATTACAACTCTCCTATTCATCTTCTTTTTTATAGTAATTTTTTAAGAATATATTCCGCCGTTTATGTTTATAACTTCACCAGTTATATAACTTGATTTATTTGAAATCAAAAAGCTTACCAAATTTGCAACTTCTTCGGCTTCGCCAAAACGATTAACAGGAATTAATTTTAATAATTCCTTTTCGTCTAGTTGACTTGTCATATCGGTTTTTATAAATCCAGGAGCAACGGCATTTACGGTAATATTTCTTTTGGCTACTTCTTGAGCCAATGCTTTAGTGGCTGCTACAATTGCACCTTTTGCAGCAGAATAGTTGGTTTGGCCAGGAGTACCTTTTACTCCCGAAACTGAAACCATATTAACAATACGTCCGTATTTATTACGAAGCATTTTTTGAATAAAAAATTGAGTGACATTAAAAAAACCACCCACACTTGTGTTCATAACTCCGTTCCAGTCATCTTGCGTCATCCACATAAACAAGCCATCTTTTGTAATTCCGGCGTTGTTTACAATTGCTTCAACAATTGCTTCAGGATTTGCATCTTGCCATTTGGTTAATACGTTTTGAACTTCTTCAAAATTAGAAACATCAAATTGTATAATCTCAGCAGTTGCGCCTAATTTTACTACTTCTTCAAGTGTTTGTTCAGCAGCAGTTTTGTTTGAATGATAGTTAATCAGAATGTGGTAATCTGTATCTACAGCTAATTTTTTACAAATAGCACTCCCAATTCCTCGTGAACCACCAGTTACTAATGCACATTTCATATATGTAAATTTTGTTTTTTATAGGTCATATATGGTATCGTCTTTTTATTTATTGGTTTTGTTGACACAATTTTTATTCGTGACGATTTCATATATGTAAATTTTACTTTTTATAGGTCAGTTTGTGTTATCACTTTTTTTTCTTTACTGATTTTGTAACAGGTTTTGTTTCTGACTTTGTAGTCGTTTTTGTTTCTGTTTTAGGCTTATCAGTAGCGATTTCATTTATTGTGTTTTTTTCTTTTGTTTGCGAAAATAGTTCTGCGTTTTCAAACCATTGGTTGCTTAATACAGTTCCGTCAGGTTTAAGAAACCCCCATTTTCCTTCATTTTTTACTCTTGCTAAACCATCAATAAATCCTTTGTCTTGTTGTACAAATAGAGCAATTACGAATCCGTTTGCGGTTATACCATATTGAGTTGGAATTACTAATTTTCCTGTTTCATTAATAAAACCCCAGTTCTTTTCTTTTACAGGAGCTAATCCGTTTGTGCTAAAAACTTCGGCATCGCTATAAGTTGGCGGAATAACAAAATCTGCCTTAGGATTAATATACCCCCATTTAGACCCAATACAAACCGGAGCCAGGTTTTTAGAAAAAGCTTTAGCTTTATCATATATAGGTAGAATTGCCCAATTTCCTTTTAAGTCAATGAATCCGATTTTTCCATCTTTTCTGGCATAAGTCAAATCTTGAGATTCGAAATCCCAAATTTTATCAGCACCTTCTACAGGAATAAATTTTCCGCCAGTTACTAACCCAAAAACTTTGTCTTTCTTTGCCCAAGCTGCATTTTTATTATAATTACCAATTTCGGCATAAGCTGGTTCTATAATTTCTTTTCCAGCGGTATTTATAATTCCCCAGTTTTTATTGTTTTCTATTCTTGCAAAACCATTTTCAAAAGGCTTTATAACATCATATTTTGGTTCTAAAACAATTGCCATTTTTGAATTGATTAATCCAATTTTGTTTCCTTGTTTTATAAAAGCTACACCATCTCCAAAATCATATAATTTATCTGAAGGTGGAGCGATTTGAACTTCTCCTTTGGTATTGATGTAAACCCATTTTTTATCTTTAGATACAATACAGATACCGCTATTAAAATCTTTTACATTATCAAAAGTTGCAGGGATTGCCCAGTCTCCTTTAGTATCTATGAATCCCCATTTTCCATTTTCTTCTACAGCAGCTAAACCATCAAAAAAGCTTTTGGCGTTTTTATATTTAGGTTCAATACGAAACGTTCCATCTTTGGTAAGATATCCAAATTTTCCGTTTTTTCTAACTAATGCCAGTTCTTGACTATTAACAAATTGAATGCTGCACAGCAATAAAAAAATAAGCGTTTTTTTCATGATTTTAAGATTCAAGATTAATAATGTAAAATAAAATATTAATTATTTATCAGGTAGTCTTTCACTTTCTGAACAAAAGGATACATAACCTGATCTTCTTTAAATTTAGGTATAATTGCTCTAATATCGTCATATATTTTTTTGGTCACAGACGAGATTTGGTCTTTTTGCTCTAAGTAATCAATTGCCTGAACAATAGTAATCAATTCTATAGCCAAAACTTCAAATGAATTTTCTATAACTTTTGCAGTAATAACGGCAGCATTTGTTCCCATGCTTACAATGTCTTGATTGTCATTGTTGTTCGGAATACTGTGTACATACATTGGGTTAGACAGCATTTGGCTTTCGGCAGTTGTTGAGGTTGCAGTAAATTGAACCCCTTGCATTCCGAAATTAAATCCTAATGTTCCAAGATTCACAAACGGAGGAAGGATTTCGTTAATTTTAGAATTTAATAAATAATTCAATTGGCGTTCAGCAAGCATTGTAAGTTTGGTAATAACAATTTTTAGCTTGTCCATTTCTAATGAAATGTAATCACCATGAAAGTTACCACCATGATATACATGTTTGTTTTTTACATCTATAATAGGATTATCATTTGCCGAGTTAAACTCATCTTCTAGAATTGAACCAACATTATTGATAGTTTCTAAGATAGGACCTAAAATTTGTGGTACACATCTTAAAGAATAATATTCTTGTACTTTTTCTTTAAAAATTTCTTCAGTGTTATCGCCAGTATATAAATGATCTTCTCTTTTGCGGATTAAAGTACTGTCAGAAAGATTTTGTCTCATTCTTGCAGCTACTTCTCGTTGTCCTTTATGACGTTTTGTTTGGTTTAATTCTTCCGAAAAATGGTCGTCATATGTTTGTACAATTTCATTAATTGCACATGAAAATTTTAAAGACCAATCTAATAATTTGTTAGCATGATGTACATTTACAACACCTATTCCTGTCATTACCGAAGTTCCGTTTATAAGCGCAAGTCCTTCTCTTATTTCTACTTGTATTGGAGTTAGGTTCTCGATTTCAAAAACTTCTTTTGTAGGTCTTCTTTCTCCTTTGTAAAAAACTTCACCTTCACCTATTAATGTTAGTGCCAAATGAGATAATTGAACCAAATCGCCACTTGCTCCAACTCCTCCATGTTCAAAAATTAATGGAGTAATATCTTTATTTATGAACTCTTTCATTAAATGAATTACTGACGGATGTACTCCAGAATTCCCTAAAGAAAGTGTATTTAGTCTAGCTAAAATTGCCGCTTTTACACATGCAGCATTTAATGGTTTACCAGTTCCAGAAGAATGGCTTCTTATTAAATTGTATTGTAATTGAATCTGATCTTCGTTCTTGATACGGTATTGTGCCATAGGCCCAAATCCTGTATTTACGCCATATATTATTTTGTTTCCTGAAAATTCCTTTAAGAAATCGAAGCTTTCATTTACCCGATCCAAGACAACTTTACTTATGTCGATTTTAGTATTTCCAAAGATTATGGATTCAAATTCTTTTAAACTTAAATATTCGCCAATTGTGTTCATTTAACCCTTTTTGATTATGCTAAATTAATTTTATTTATTAAAATAAATGTAGTTATTTTGATGATGGCAAATGTAAGGCAATAATTAATAACAATTCGTATATGTTACAGGAGTTTGTAGATGTTTTAATAATAGGAGCGGGACCCTCTGGATGCGTATCGGCGGCATATTTATGTAAGAATAATTGCAAAATAAAAGTGGTTGAGAAAACTAAATTTCCTAGAATTGTTGTTGGAGAAAGTTTGATACCACGTGTTATGGATCATTTTGCCGAAGCCGAATTGTTTGATAGCCTTAATGCAATGAATTTTGAGAAGAAATTAGGAGCACGATTTATAAGAGGAAATGAAATTTGTGTTTTTGATTTTTCTAATAAGTTTTCTGAAGGTTGGGATTGGACTTGGCAAGTGCCCAGAGCCGATTTTGATAATACGATGGCTCAGGAATTAATTCGCAAAGGAATTGATTTAGAATTTGAGTCGGAAGTTCTTGAAGTTTCTTTTGAAGGTAGCAACTCAAAAACAATTGTAAAAGATGCTAACGGAAATTTAAAAGAAATTCACGCTAAATTTATTATAGATTCTAGCGGATATGGTAGAGTTTTACCAAGACTTTTAGATTTAGATAAACCATCTGCTTTAGATCCGCATTCTTCTATTTTTACACATGTAAAAGATATTAACAGACCAGAAGGAGAAGAAGGAACATTGATTTCTTTTGATGTTCTTGAAACCGAAGTTTGGTTATGGGTAATTCCTTTTTCTAACGGAAATACAAGTTTAGGAGTTGTAGGGCCAACAGATTTTATAAATTCCCTTTCGGAGAATAAAGACAATGCCGAAGCTTTAAAAAATGCAATTCAGCTTTCAGATTATTATATAAAAAGGTTTCAGGGAACGGAGTTTTTATTCGAGCCTATAAAGTTAGAAAACTATTCGCGCTCAGTTAAGAAAATGTATGGTGATGGTTTTGCCTTAACGGGAAATAGTACCGAATTTTTGGATCCGGTATTTTCATCAGGAGTTGCTTTTGCTACCGAATCGGGTATGCTTGCAGCAAAATTATATTTGAAACAATCGCAAGGGATTCCTGTAGATTGGGAAGTAGAGTTTACGGAATATATGAAACGCGGTATTAACGTTTTTACCACTTACGTGAAAGAATGGTATACGGGTAACTTGCAAACATTATTTTTTCATCAGCCAGAAAATCCAGATGTAAAACGTAAAATATGTGCTGTACTTGCCGGATATGTTTGGGACGAGGAAAACCCATTTGTAAAGAAACATGATAATGTAATTAAAAATATGGCTTACTTATTAAATATGGAAAGCAAGAAAAAACAAAACCCTAGTGCAAACTAGGGTTTTTTTATTGATTAAGTTTAAGTGTATTACCAGAACTTTACATATAAAGAGGCGATTATCAATAAAGTAATTACGATTAATACAGTTGTTTGTGGTTTTAACTTAAACATTGTAGTGTCTAATTCGAATGCTTTCGGGTTTACTTTTGGACCTGCAAAACTTATAAGAACCATTGCAAGTGTAGTAAAGCAGAAAGATAATCCCATACAAATATGAAACGGAATTTCATAGGCTCCTTTTCCGTTTGGATAAGCAGTATATAACAATGTGTCATTACCAAATAGCATTGGAGCATATTCATTAAATAATATAGATAATACAAATCCTAAAATTACACCAACAATAGCCGCAGCTCCAGTTGTTCTTTTCCAGAACATACCAAGAATAAACATAGCAAAAACTCCGGGGCTAATAAAACCAGTATATTTTTGGATATAGGTAAACCCACCAACACCGCCAATACCTAAAATATCATTCCAAGTAAATAAAACAGCCAGAAGCATTGCAGCAAAAACGGCAATTCGACCAATGTTTACTTGTTGCTTTTCGCCAGCTTCTTTTTGGATGTATTTTTTATGAATATCTAGTGTATAAATAGTCGAGATGCTATTTACTTTCCCAGCCAGCGAAGCCACGATTGCAGCGGTTAATGCTGCTACCGAAAGTCCTTTTAATCCAGTTGGTAAAAAGGTTAGTACCGCAGAATATGCTCCATCTTTTCCGCCAACAAGTTGAGGTAAATGTCCGTTTTGGTATAAAACATAAGCAGCAATACCTGGTAACATAACTATTAGAGGCATTAATAATTTTAAGAAACCTGCAAATAAAATTCCTGTACGAGCAGTTTGTAAATCGGCGCCCAAGGCTCTTTGAGTAATGTATTGGTTACAACCCCAATAATTAAGATTGATAATCCAGATACCAGCAACATAAGATAATAAACCAGGAAAAGTTAAGTACTTATCTATTTCTAGTTGTGAAGAAGTTGCTGTTGGTTTTGGGATAATCATTTTAAAATGTTCCGGAGCTTCCTGCATTAAAACTTTAAAACCTGCAATTGCATTTTGACCCACACCAAAATATTGCCCTACGGTTGTTAAAGCAATATAAGAAGTTACTAATCCGCCTATGATTAATACGGCAACTTGGATAACATCGGTATAAGCAACAACCTTCATTCCTCCCAACGAAATTATAAGAGCAAAAAGTGCCAATCCTACCATAATAACATGAAGGTATTCTCCTCCCGCCAATCCGTTTATAGCAACAGCTCCTAAGTATAAAATAGAAGTAAGGTTTACAAAAACATATAAAAACAACCAAAAAACTGCCATGATCAAAGCAGTTGATTCGTTATAACGTGTTTTTAAAAACTGAGGCATGGTGTATATCTTATTTTTAAGATAAACAGGAATAAACCATACGGCCACAATTATTAAGGTAATGGCAGCAACCCATTCGTAAGCAGCAACTGCAATTCCTAAAAAGAAGCCTTCGCCACTCATTCCGATAAATTGTTCTGCCGAAATATTAGACGCAATTAATGAAGCTCCAATTGCCCACCAGGTTAGATTTCCCTCGGCAAGGAAATAAGCTTTGGCATCTTTTTCGTCTTTTTTACGTTTGCGATATATAGTATAACCGTAGGTAGATACTACGATAAAGTAAATTATAAAAACCGCATAATCTGCGAGGGCAAGGTTTTGGTTCATGGTTAATTGTGTTTAAGGAGGAAGTTAATATAAAGTATTTCGTGGTTATAGTTATTGGTTTTTTTTAAATGCACTGAAATTTATAGACAGTTTTATGATGGTATTTATCTTCTTTTTTTAGTACTGAATTAGGAAAACGAGATTGATTAGGCGCATCGGGATAGTTTTGAGCTTCGAAACAAATGCCGCTTAAAGCATGATAAGTAACGTTTTCTTTTCCTTTTATTTCGGTAGAACAATTACCACCTACAAAAACATGTACACTTGGCTGATCTGTATAAACCGTCATTCGTAATCTGCTTGTTGGGCTGTAAAGTGCAGCGGCGATATCGTTTTTAGTTTCTATTATAAATGAATTATCAATAATAGGAGGGCAGTTTGCAGGAGTTCTAAAATCGAAAGGATGGTTTAAAAGATTTAAAATATTTCCTGTTGGGATATTCTCTGAGGATGTTTCTAATATTTTATCTGAGTTTACAATCATTTCTTGGTCAGTAACACTAGAACCATGTCCGTTAAGATTAAAATAACTGTGATTCGTTAAGTTTATAATTGTATCCTGTGTCGTAGTAGCATTATATTCTAATTGTAGCTCATTGTCATCAGTTAGCGTATAGGTTAGGCTTACAGATAAATCTCCGGGATAATTTTCTTCATTTGCCGGACTTAAAAGAGTCATTGTTATGGATGAATTTTCACCATTGATAATTGTCTCAACTTCCCATTTTTTTTGAGAAAAGCCAATAATTCCGCCATGTATAGAATGATTATTATTGTTTTTGTTTAAAAGATATGTTTTATCATTTAAGGTAAAAGTTCCGTTATTTATTCTGCCAGCATAGCGTCCTATTGTAGCGCCAAAATAAGGTGCGTCAGATAAAGAGTAGGATTTTAAATATTTCTCTAAAGTATCAAAACCCAAAACAACATCTATAAGTTCTCCACTCTCGAGAGGTACTATTAGCGAAGTAATTGTTGCACCATAATCAATAATAGTAGCTTGCATGCCATTTTTATTGGTTAATTTATAAGAGTGTATAGCTTCATTGTTGGGTAATATCCCCAAGAATTCTTTTGTGTTTATATCTGTTAAATGTGATTTGTGTTTTATTTTCATTATTTTTTTGTGAAAAATGAAATTCAAAAATATATATATTATTAACGTAATCCATACCAGCACCTACCAGTTTTTTGTATATTGCATCAAATCTTAATCTTTATGAATATAATTTCTATCCAAAATAATCTAGGAATTCCTAAATACAAACAGATTATAGCTTCAATTGAAAGTAGCATTAATAAGAAATACTTAAAGAAAGGCGACAGATTGCCGTCGGTAAATAAAGTGTGTTTGGCTTTTTCATTATCAAGAGATACTGTTTTGCAGGCTTATGATGAATTAAAAAAGAGAGGTATTATTTATGCCATCCCAGGAAAGGGATATTATATTAAAAGTGTTGAAATCACAATCAAAGAGCGAGTTTTTTTACTTTTTGATGAGCTTAATAATTTTAAGGAAGATATCTATATTTCCTTTTTAAGAAATATTGGAGAAGAAGTACAGGTTGATATCTTTTTTTATTATTTCAATACAAAAGTCTTTAAGAAACTAATAAATGATAATAACGGGGCATATACTAAATATATAATTATGCCAACCGATTTAGCAGATGCGGCTTCGTGTATAAATACCCTACCAGTAAATGAAGTTTATATTTTGGATCAGACTAGTGAAGCCTTAAAAGCGTATCCATCAGTTTGTCAGAATTTTCCAAAAGACATTTATGATGCATTAGTTAAGGGAAAACCTAAGCTAGATAAGTACAGCAAATTAATTATGATTTTTCCTGGATTTAGAGAACCGTTAGGGATGAAAATTGGATTTCTGAATTTTTGTAATGATTTTTCATTTGATAATGAAGTGATAACTGAGTTTAGAGAAAGAGAAATTAAAGTAGGAGAGGTATATATTATTCCTAACGATAGAGATTTGGTTCGGGTTATAGAAAAAGCCAAACGTCAGGATTTAAAATTAGGTCAGGATTTCGGAATTATCTCTTACAACGAAACACCATTAAAAAAAGTGGTAGAAAATGGAATAACAACTATTTCGACAAACTTTGAAGAAATGGGAAAAATTATGGCAAAGATGGTTTTGTCTGGAAAAAAACAAAACATCGAAAACAAATCTTCATTGATAATGCGTAACTCATTATAATCGGAAACTTCGAGATTACATTTTTAAATAATAAAAAAAGTATGGGATTTAAACATTTATTTAAAGCAGAAGCTAAATGGTCATTACATAAAAATGAGAAAGGTTTTGTTTCTAAAAATCATAAAATAATAATTGAAGGCAAGCCAGTTTTGAATGTCTCGGCTGCAAAAGCTTTTAAAGGTGATCCAGAATTATATAATCCAGAAGACATGCTGTTGAGCAGTCTGGTTTCTTGCCACATGATGTCATACCTTTATGTTTGTGGACAAAACGGAATTGAAGTTTTGAGTTATTCTGATAACGCCGAAGCAACGCTAGAAGTAGATTTCGACGGAAGCGGACGTTTTACTGAAGCTCGATTAAATCCTAAAGTTACAATTGCTAATCCTGATAAAATTCAATTGGCACTAGATTTGCACAAAAAAGCAAATCAATTATGCTTTATAGCCAATTCATGTAATTTCCCGATTTTGCATAATCCAACTTGCGAAATCCTCAACGTATAAGAGATATAAAAAACTTAAAGCTTTCCCCAAAAAATGCTAAGGAGAAAATTTGTTTAATAAAATTAAGATTTTAAAATTTCATTAGATAGGGTAATTAGTTCATTTTGTGTGCCTTGATCGGCTTCATTAGAAAGTAAAATAATGCCTGAATTTAAATCAGGATAAAATACTATATAACTACTAAATCCTAAACTACCGCCTGTATGTGAAATGCTCCTGCCGTTATTTGTTTTTTTTACTTTCCAGTTAAGAGCAATAGCACCATCTTCGATTTTTCCAAAAGTTGGTTCGTGACTCAGCTTTACAATACTATTTTTTTCGTTTAGCTGAAATGTCATATACTTTAACATGTCCGAAGTTGAAGAAGCTATACTTGCCGCAACTCGTAAATCTTCCCAATCAATAATCGGCATAACGCGTCCTTTACCATCATAACCTTTTGCCATTTTTGCTGGAGTTTTTCCAGTTTTTAGTAAGAATGTGTTTTTCATTTTGAGAGGATCTACAAAATACATTTTTAAGAGGTTTTCATAGGAGTCATTGTAAACCTCTTCCATAATATAGCCAAGTAATTGAGCGGCGGTATTACAATGGCGGGAAACGGTTCCGGGTATTGTCTGTAGTTTTACATTATGAAGATCTCGGTAAAAATCTTGTCGGCTATATTTTTTGTGAACAGAATCTAAGATATAGGGTATGTCGTCAGGATTTGCCTTTCCAAAAAGATCTTTATCTGGCATCCAATTGGGTAATCCAGATGTGAGATTAGCCAGATTAAGTAAGGTAATAGGTGTTCCGTTATTGTCTAAATTAGGATAATCTTCTTTAAGATACTTACGTATATCATCGTTTAGTTTTACCTTGTTTTCGATAACTGCTTTTGCGAGCAAAGTCGATGCAAATGTTTTTGTAATAGATGCAAGTTCATAAACTGTATTACTAGTTGGTAATTCTAATTTTTCCTTTTGAGTAGAGCCATAATTATAGATGTATTGTTTTCCGTTCTTAATAATACCTATTGAGATACCAACTCTGGAGTTGTTTTTCATAAACACCAAAACGGATTGATCTACTAATGAATCTAATGTAGTTTTTAGCTTGTTATCTGTGGGGATTTTTATTTTATTTATTTGAGCAGAACAGATTAAAGGATACGTTAGAAAAATTAAAAAGAGGAATATTTTTTTCATAAAGCTTTCCGGTTTTTAAATAAAGACGTTACGGCAATTAAAATGTTACACTATTTATAATAATAGAAACCTAGATTAAGGTTGTTTAGCTTTTGATTATTTGATGTTTATGAGTTAAGAAACAAGATGTCTTGCGAAATTAATTTTGATATAAAAAAAATCCGTCAAGTAGAAACTACAAGACGGATTTAATATTTTTGAAAAGAAATAAGATTATTCTACTTCAGTAACTCTCATGGTGTTTACCATTCCTTTATCTTTAATAGGCATTGCAGCAAGGTTAATTAAGTAGTCACCTTTTACAACATATCCTTTATCTTTTACGATTTGATTTACATCAGTTACAGTATCATCAGTACTTACATCTTTGTCATAGTAGTATGATTTAACTCCCCATAAAAGACTTAATTGAGTTAAGATTCTTCTGTTTGAAGTAAATACTAAAATATGAGCAGATGGTCTCCAAGCCGAAATTTGGAAAGCAGTATAACCGCTATTTGTTAATGTACAAATTGCTTTAGCTTTGATAACGTTAGCCATAAGCGCAGCTTGCTGACAAATTGTTTTAGTAATAAAACGTTTTGTTTTTATTTGTGGTGTGTTTTGTGGAACATGAATTAGCGGAGAGTCTTCAACAGCTTCGATAATTTGTGTCATTTTCTGAATAACTTGTACTGGGTAGTTTCCTGCAGCAGTTTCTCCAGAAAGCATTACAGCATCAGCACCATCCATAACAGAGTTTGCAACGTCGTTTACTTCTGCACGAGTTGGAGTTAAACTAGTAATCATAGTCTCCATCATTTGTGTTGCCACAATTACAGGAATACGAGCAGTTTTTGCTCTACGGATTAATTCTTTTTGAACTAATGGTACTTCATGAGCAGGAAGTTCAACTCCTAGATCTCCACGAGCAACCATTAAAGCGTCACAATAAGCAACGATTTTATCCATATTCTCTAATGCTTCTGGCATTTCGATTTTAGCTACAATCGGAATTTTATAATCAGAATGTTTAGCAATTAACTCTTGTAAGTCTTGTAAGTCACGTGGTGTTTTTACAAAAGAAAGAGCTAACCAGTCTACTTTTTGCTCAATAGCAAAAATTGCATCTGCAATATCTTTTTCTGTCAATGCAGGTAAAGATATTTTAGTATTAGGAAGGTTTACACCTTTTTTAGATTTTAATTCACCACCTTGAATAACTACAGCGGTAACTTCTGATTTTTTATCAGTTGTAAGGATTTCAAAGATAAGTTTTCCATCATCCAATAAAATACGCTCTCCAGGATTAACATCATTTGGAAAGTTTTGGTACTTCATGAAAACTTTTTTTGCAGTACCTATAATATCTTCTGCAGTAGTAAAAGTGATGATATCACCATCGTTTACTACAACTCCTTCTTCCATTACTCCTACACGAAGTTTAGGTCCTTGTAAATCTCCGAGTATTGCCGTGGTATAACCAAACTCTTCGTTAAGTCCTCTAATAATGTTGATTTTCTCTTTTACTCCTTCGTAATCTGCATGCGAAAAATTAACTCTAAACACATTAACACCTGCTTCGATCATGTCCTTGATGATCTCTCTAGTTCCACATGCAGGCCCAAGTGTGGCTACAATTTTGGTTTTTTTGTTTGTAAGCATTTCTATTAAAAAATTAAATTGTTTTTTGATTTTATTTTATTTGTATCAACTATATAAACCGTTGAGATGGTATCAATGGTATTTAATATTTGTTGTATTTTTAATATATCGAAAGCTTCCTCACTCTTTTCAATTTTTAAAAAATAATCAACTTTTTTAAACTCAGGTAGTAAATACACTTTTGTGGCGACTTCCATCGAAGTGTCTGAAAATAAATCCTGACTGTCATTTGGTGTATTCTGAATGACTTCATTCTTATTCTGAATCAAATCCCAATAAAGTTCTTTTTCTTCATCGTAATAATCAAATCGTGAAAAATGAGTCTCACCTTCTTTCACATTAATTTGGATTTCATTTTTACTTTTACTCAAAAGAACTGGGAAGTTTTGATTGATAAAATAAGCCAATCGATAATCTTCCATTGAAGTATGTATGGCAATCAAATTATAATCAATTTCATCAAATTCGCCTAATTCTAATTTATGAATAGCCATTTCCTGAAAAAATAAGTTGTAAATATACTATTTCTATTGCTGGTTCAATAGTTAAGATTGGTATGTTTTTGTTAATTTATAAACGAAAACGATATAGTTTTAAGAAAATCAGTTTTATTTCTTGTCCATTTTTTCTTGAAATGCAAAATACGCACGTTGAGACGCTTTTTCTTCTGCTTTCTTTTTGGAAGTAGCTCGCGCTCTTGCGACTACTTTATCGTCAATACTTAATTTGACGCCAAATAAACGTTCTCCACCAATGCCATTATCCTCAAAAATATCATAATGAAATATCTTTTTCTCTTTCTGGCACCATTCAATAACCAAGCTTTTGTAGCTTATTACTTTTCCCTCAAGTCGGGTAATATCTACGTATGGGCCGATTACGCTACTTTGGATAAATTTTTCGCAAAAAGAATATCCTCTGTCAAGATAAATGGCTCCAATAAGTGATTCAAAAATGTTACCATGAATGTTTTCTCCAAAGTGTTGTAAAGGCACTTTGCTTTCTATAAAACGAGCTAGATTAAGGTCTTTTCCTAGTTCGTTCAGATGTTCTCTACTTACGATTTTAGAACGCATCTTGGTCAGATAACCTTCATCTCCAGCAGGAGCTTTATTAAAGAGATGTGCTGCAATTACAGCACTTAGCATTGCATCTCCAAGAAATTCTAAACGTTCGTAGTTAATAGGGTTTCCATTCTCATCCAGTCTGTTAGAAGAGCGATGAGTAAAGGCTTTCTTATAAAATTCAATCGAAACTGGTGAAAATCCAAGTATTTTTTGAATAGAATCAAAAAAAATCCCGTCTTCTTGAGAACGGGATTTTGAAAATATTTTTTTGAAAATACTCATAAGAAAATTAGTCAACTAATTTTTTAAATAAAACACAAGCATTATGACCTCCAAAACCAAAAGTGTTACTCATAGCAACATTAACTTCTCTTTTTTGAGGTTTGTTTAGTGTTAAATTCAATGAAGGATCTATTTTCTCGTCAGCAACCGTATGATTGATTGTTGGAGGAACAATACCGTGTTTCATGGCAAGTATAGAAGCAATTGCTTCGATAGCACCAGCAGCACCAAGTAAGTGTCCAGTCATAGATTTTGTAGAGTTGATATTGATGTTTTTGGCATGATCACCAAAAACAGCACTAATCGCTTTTAATTCAGCAACATCTCCAAGTGGAGTAGATGTACCGTGCGTATTAATATGATCAACATCTTCAGGATTCATACCAGCATCACGTAATGTGTTTTTCATTACAGCAATTACTCCAATTCCTTCCGGATGTGGTGCTGTTAAGTGGTATGCATCAGATGACATTCCGCCACCGCCAATTTCGCAATATATTTTTGCTCCACGTGCTTTAGCGTGTTCGTAATCTTCAAGAACTAATGCACCAGCTCCTTCACCTAAAACAAAACCGTCACGAGTAGCATCAAAAGGTCTTGAAGCAGTCTCAGGACTATCGTTTCTGGTTGATAAAGCATGCATAGAGTTAAAACCTCCCATTCCTGCAATTGTAATAGCAGCTTCAGAACCACCAGAGATGATAATATCACACATTCCTAAACGAATGTAGTTAAAAGCATCAATAAGTGCATTGGCAGAAGAAGCACAAGCAGAAACAGTTGTATAATTTGGTCCCATATAACCATTTCTCATAGAAATGTGTGCAGGGGCAATATCAGCAATCATTTTAGGAATAAAAAACGGATTGAATTTTGGTGTTCCGTCTCCTTTAGCGTAGTAAATAACTTCTTCTTGAAAAGTTTCTAAACCACCAATTCCAGCTCCCCAGATAACACCAACTCTTTGTTTGTCGACGTTGTCATCTGTAAGTCCAGCATCTTTTATAGCTTCGTCACTTGCAGCAACAGCATATTGAGCGAATTTATCTAATCTACGTGATTCTTTACGATCCATAAAATCTTCGATGTTGAAGTTTTTTACTTCACAGGCAAATTTCGTTTTATGTTTCTCTGTATCGTAATACGTTATTGGGGCAGCACCGCTTACTCCATTAATAAGCGCGTTCCAATAATCCTGGATGTTATTCCCAATAGGGGTAAGTGCGCCTAATCCTGTTACAACAACTCGCCTTAATACCATAAATAATGTGTTTTATTAGCTTTAAACAAATAAAACCCACGCTTTCTTGATTGTATTATATTACAAAAGAGCCATGGGTATTACAATATAAATATATTTTTTTGATTGAAAATCAACCCAAAATTTAAATTTTTATAAAAAATAATAACACCCGACCTTTTATAGTTTATAAAAAAAATCGGGTGGGAATTTATTATTTTTTAGCTTCTTCGATATAAGAAATAGCTTGACCTACAGTAGCAATGTTTTCTGCTTGATCGTCTGGAATTTGAATATCAAATTCTTTTTCGAATTCCATAATAAGCTCAACAGTGTCTAATGAGTCAGCTCCTAAATCATTAGTGAAGCTTGCTTCTGTTACAACTTCGTTTTCGTCAACACCTAATTTGTCTACGATAATCGCTTTTACTCTTGATGCAATGTCTGACATAATCTTTAATTTTAGAATTTAATTTGTTGGCAAAAATAAAAAACTTTATTTTAAAACCACGATTTAGTTAATAAATGTAACACTAATTTATAAAATTTATTTCAACAAAGGGGTTCGAATGTTATTTATTTTGGTTTTTTATTCCGTTTTTTGCAAAAAATAAATTAATTCGAGTATGAAAAAAATTATCGTTTTTGCCTCAGGTTCAGGTAGTAATGCTGAAAATATTATAAAATATTTTGCAAAGAGTCAAATTGCAAATGTGGTTTCGGTGTTTACCAATAACGCTAATGCGAAAGTAATTGAAAGAGCCAAAAACCATCAAGTTGAGGTCGAAATTTTCACGAAAACTGAATTAATTGACGGTAATGTACTACAAAAAGTAAAAAATATCGATCCCGATTTGATCGTTTTGGCTGGTTTCTTGCTTCAATTCCCAAAAAACATTATCGAGGCATATCCTAATAAAATAATTAACATTCATCCTGCGCTATTACCTAATTATGGCGGGAAAGGAATGTATGGAATGCACATTCACAGAGCAATAGTCGAAAATAAGGAAAAAGAGACAGGAATAAGCATTCATTATGTAAATGAGAATTACGATGAAGGAGCAATTATTTTTCAGGAAAAAGTTGCTTTAGCCGATACAGATACAGCAGAAGATGTTGCTGCTAAAATTCATGAATTAGAGCAAAAGCATTTTCCAGAAGTAATTGATAGATTAATTAGACTGGCTTAGACTTCTTAGATTTTTAGACTTTTAATTGGGATCATAAATTTTATTCCGGATTTAAAAAAGGAATTGAATTGATGTTTTGGTATGAATTTTTAAGTTATCATAAATGAAGCTAATTGTTTAATGATGCAATACTCGAACAGTCTAAGAAGTCTAATAATCTAAGAAGTCTAAAAGCGAAGCAAGTCTAATATCTAAGTAGTCTAACAATGTAAGAAGTCTAAAATGAATCAACACGAAGTACATATATATACAGATGGCGCGGCTAAGGGGAATCCTGGCAATGGAGGATATGGTGTTGTGATGGAATTGGTTGGAACACCACACAAAAAAGAATATTATGAAGGATTCCGTCTTACGACCAATAATAGGATGGAGCTTTTGGCTGTAATAGTAGGGCTTGAAAAACTTAAAAAACCAAATATGAAAGTTCTGGTTATTTCAGATTCAAAATATGTGGTGGATTCTGTTCTGAAAAAATGGGTTTTTGGGTGGGAGAAGAAAAAATTTGTTGGGAGAAAAAATCCTGATTTATGGAAACGATTCTTGGTTATTTATAGAAAACATCAAGTAGATTTTAAATGGATTAAAGGGCATAATAATCACCCTCAAAATGAACGTTGTGACGAATTAGCAGTCATGGCTTCCATGCAAAAACAACTTTCGATAGATGCTTATTATGAAAATATAGGTTCTAAAGAAGCATAAAAAAAACGTGTCAAAAAATATATTTTCTTGACACGTTTTTTTTAGAAATAAACAGAACTTAGTCTTTGTTTAAATTTTTAGATTGGTTGAATCCAACAAGTAAACCGATTCCTGCCATTGTAAAAATAGTAGAAGGATAAACTGCACCATCTTGTAGCGAGGTATAAGTTGTAATAAGTAAAGCTAAGAAAATTCCAATTCCACTTCCTATTAGTAAAAACGCAAAATTTAGAATAAAAACTTTCCATATAGGAATACCATTGTTTTTTCCTTGTGCAAAGATACTTGCATCTATGCCTTTTTCTATGAGAGCTAAACGTTCCCTGTTTCTGGTTGAGTAAATAAGATAGACAATTCCGAAGATCATAAGGAAGAGACTAATCGGTATTAAAATTTGTGAACCCATAATTTTATAATTTAATTGATTGATATTCCATATGACGAAAGAAGTTTAACGAAGGTTACAGATTTTACTAAAAAAAAATATTTTAATTTAGTTGTAACCTTAATGAGTTTGTTGTCGTCATATGGAATATGGATAAAGTAAATGATCAGTATTATATCAATCAGATTCTTTTAGGTGAAACTAATATGTTTGCAGTATTAGTTGATCGTTATAAAGACCTGATATTTACTTTGGCCATAAAGATGGTGAAAAATAGGGAAATAGCCGAAGAAGTTTCTCAGGATACTTTTATTAAAATTTTTAATTCCCTGAATAAATTTAAAGGAGATTCTAAGTTTTCGACCTGGATTTATAAAATTGCTTACAACACTTGTCTGGATTATTTGAAAAAGAATAAAAAAGAAGAAAACCATGTTGTTATTGATGAGCTTAAAGGGCATTTAATTAAAACGACAGACAATGCTTTAAGTGATTTAGAAGATCAAGAACGAAAACAGGATATCCAGAATTGTTTAAATTTGTTACCAAGTGAAGAAAGTTTTTTATTAACACTCTTTTATTTTGAAGACCAAAACTTGAACGAAATTGGTAAGATTATGGATATTAGTGCTAATAATGTCAAAATAAAATTATTCCGGAGCAGAAAAAAACTTGCTGTTATTTTAAAAGAGCGATTAGAGCCAGAAATATTAGATTATTATGAAATTGGTAAAATTTCAGAGCAAACAAAAAGTGAAGAATGTCGATAACATATTCCGTTAAAAAAAGAAATAGTATCTACGTATGAAAGAGAGCGATAAATATTACGAAAATCTAGTTGACAAAGTAATGGCAGAAACTACTTTGCAAAAACCTTCTGCTGATTTTACTTCAAAAATTATGTCTCAAATATTAATTGCAGAGAAAAATAAAGCAATAGTGTATAAACCGCTAATTTCTAAATCAGTTTGGGTTTTAATTTTTGGATGCTTAATTGCTTTTGTTGGTTATGCAATTTTTGGAATAAACGTGAAGGAAGATGATTCGGTTGTAGGTGATTTGCTGTATTCTAAAATGGAGAATATAACTCCTCTATTTCAGTTTTCAAAAAATACCTCGTATGCAGTTTTAATTGTAGTTTTAATGGTCTTAATTCAAATACCATTATTAAAGAATTATTACGATAAAAGATATAGATTCTAAATCGTGTTTTTTAGAATTTTCTGGTTTATTTATTCTTATAAATGTAAGAAATATTCCAGTATTTTTACTGTGTAAGTGTTTGGTTTTTAGGGTGTTTTGTTGCGGTATTGTGTTTTATTTTTTATGAAAATTTTGATACAATCAATCGTTGCAACTCTGAAACTTATAAAGTATCTTTGCACCTTAATTCGAAATTCATAAAATGAATAAATTACTGATTGTCGGAACAGTTGCTTTCGATGCTATTGAAACCCCATTCGGGAAAACAGATAAAATATTAGGTGGTGCAGCGACATATATTGGTTTGTCGGCATCGTTTTTCAACCTTCAATCGGCTATTGTTTCTGTAGTTGGAGATGATTTTCCTCAAGAACATTTAGATTTATTAACGTCAAGAAATATTGATATTTCTGGACTTGAAATCGTAAAAGGTGGGAAAACTTTCTTTTGGAGCGGACTTTACCATAACGACCTGAACTCAAGAGATACATTAGCAACTGAACTTAATGTATTGGCAGATTTTCAGCCTAAAGTTCCACAAAACTTCAAAGATGCTGATGTTGTAATGTTGGGTAATTTACATCCTCTTGTACAAAGCAGTGTTTTAGATCAGATGGAATCTAAACCAAAATTAGTAGTTTTGGATACGATGAACTTTTGGATGGATTGTGCTTTACCAGAATTACTAGACGTTATAAAACGTGTTGATGTAATTACAATTAATGATGAAGAAGCAAGACAACTTTCTGGTGAATATTCATTAGTTAAAGCTGCAGCAAAAATTCATACTCTTGGACCAAAATATGTGGTAATCAAGAAAGGAGAACACGGAGCATTATTATTTCATGATAAAGAAGTGTTTTTTGCACCAGCATTACCTTTAGAAGATGTTTTCGATCCAACTGGAGCTGGAGATACTTTTGCAGGAGGTTTTGCAGGGTTTATTGCGCAAAGCGAAAATGTTTCTTTCAAAAATATGAAGAATGCGGTAATCTACGGATCAAATTTAGCTTCTTTCTGTGTAGAGAAATTTGGAACTGAAAGAATGGTTGCCTTAGATAAAAACGAAGTAGTTGCGAGATTAGAACAATTTAAATCGCTAACTCAGTTTGACATAGAACTATAAAGAATTAAAGCCTCGTTCACGGGGCTTTTTTGATTTTGCTATTACAAAGAACAATACAAACTACAACAACAACACACAAACACAAATACAATGAGCGACGCTTTAAAACACGAATGTGGTATAGCTTTGGTTAGACTTCTTAAACCGCTTGAATATTACAAAGAAAAATACGGAACAGCTTTTTATGGGGTGCAAAAAATGTACCTTATGATGGAAAAACAGCATAACCGTGGACAAGATGGAGCTGGTTTTGCAAGCATCAAACTTGATGTTGAACCAGGACAACGATACATAAGTAGAGTACGTTCTAATCATGCACAACCAATACAAGATGTTTTTAAACAAATAAATGAGCGTATTAATGAAGAGATGACTTCACATCCTGAATACGCAAATGATGTTGCAAAACAAAAAGAAAATATTCCATATATAGGAGAGTTGTTTTTAGGACACGTTCGTTATGGAACCTTTGGTAAAAATAGTATCGAGAGTGTACATCCATTTTTACGTCAGAGTAACTGGATGCATCGTAACCTTATTTTGGCAGGTAACTTTAACATGACCAATGTTAAAGAGCTTTTCGAAAATTTGGTAGAGCTAGGACAACATCCTAAAGAAATGGCGGATACAGTTACAGTGATGGAAAAAATTGGTCACTTTCTTGATAAAGAAGTTATGTCATTGTATCAGGATTGTAAACAAGAAGGGTATTCTAAAAGAGAAGCTTCTCCTGTAATTGCAGATCGATTGGATATTGGGAAAATATTAATGCGTTCGGCTAAAAATTTAGATGGAGGATATGCAATGGCTGGTTTATTAGGTCATGGTGATGCTTTTGTTTTTAGAGATCCAGCGGGAATTCGTCCTGCTTATTTTTATCAAGATGATGAAGTAGTAGTTGTAGCGTCAGAAAGACCAGTTATTCAAACAGTTTTTAATGTACCTTTTGATAGCGTTCAGGAAATTGAGCCTGGAAATGCATTGATCATTAAGAAAAACGGTAAAGTTTCGATGGAAGAAATTTTAACGCCAACAGTTAAAAAAGCATGTTCGTTTGAAAGAATCTACTTTTCTAGAGGTAGTGACGCCGAAATATATCAGGAACGTAAAAACTTAGGTAGATTAATTTTGCCTGCAGTTTTAAATGCAATTGATAGTGATACAGATAATACCGTTTTCTCTTATATCCCGAATACGGCTGAAACCTCTTTTTATGGTTTGGTCGAAGCGGCACAAGATTTTTTAAATCAGAGAAAAAACAATTATATAATAGCTAATAGAAATACGCTTACTGCCGAAACGTTGCAAGAATTACTTGCTGTAAAAATACGTACTGAGAAAGTGGCTATTAAAGATGCTAAGTTAAGAACCTTTATTACAGAAGATAGCAGCCGTGATGACCTTGTGGCTCACGTATATGATGTAACTTATGGTGTAATTAAACCAACCGATAATTTGGTGATTATCGATGATAGTATTGTTCGTGGAACTACGCTTAAAATGAGTATCATAAAAATGATGGATCGTTTAAATCCTAAGCGAATTGTAATTGTATCATCGGCACCACAAATTCGTTTCCCTGATTGTTATGGAATCGACATGGCAAAATTAGAAGGACTTGTAGCTTTTAGAGCAGCATTAGAATTATTAAAAGAACGTAATCTATATCATATTGTAGATGAGGTTTATGCTAAATGTAAGGCGCAAGAAAATTATTTGGATAGTGATGTTGTAAATTATGTTACAGCTATTTACGATAAATTCGAACCACAAGAGATTTCAGATAAAATTGCTGAAATGTTGAGTTCGCCAGAAATAAAAGCCGAAGTGAAAATTATTTTTCAAACGGTAGAAGATTTACATATTGCTTGTCCTAAGAATCTAGGAGATTGGTATTTTACGGGAGATTATCCTACTCCAGGAGGAAATAGAGTAGTGAACCGTGCTTTTATGAATTTTTACGAAGGAAAAGACGCCAGAGCATATTAAAAAGCATAACAAAAGGTTAAAAAGTGCATTTCATCGGTTTTTTTTGCCGTTTATCCTAATTGTTTGGTAAAAATGCACTGCTAACATACTTTTGAAAGACCATAACATTAGTAGGTTAAGTTTATGGTAGATTTGGGGCAAAAAGGGTGGAAGCAATTCCACCTTTTTTATTGGAATCAAGTCAAGGAGAAGAACTTAAAAAGGTCTCCTTATAGTAAAATAAGTCTAATCAACGATTTTTTTTGTAGTTAAACAGAAATATTTGGTATAGCTACAATGTCACCATACATTTGATGAACCATAACATTAGTAGGTTAAGTTTATGGTAGATTTGGGGCAAAAAAGGTGGAAGAGATTCCACCTTTTTTATTTTTTCTTATGAAGAGAAAAGAATAAAGAACATAGAAAAAAGATTGCAGATTTAAGGACAAAGAGAATTTGAAAATTAAACATAAAAAAAGACGGACAACATTTAAGTTAT
Source organism: Flavobacterium hydatis (assembly GCF_000737695.1). Lineage (GTDB taxonomy): Bacteria > Bacteroidota > Bacteroidia > Flavobacteriales > Flavobacteriaceae > Flavobacterium > Flavobacterium hydatis. Next base: position 13,848 of record NZ_JPRM01000007.1, on the reverse strand, counting down.
CCGTCTTTTTTCTTTACTCTATTTTCGACTATTTGTCTAAAGCATATCTTCTAGCAACTTCAGTCCAGTTAATTACACTGAAGAAAGCTTCGATATAATCTGGTCTTCTGTTTTGGTAGTTTAAGTAGTAAGCATGTTCCCAAACATCCATTCCTAAAATTGGAGTTCCTTCACATCCTACTTCTGGCATTAATGGATTATCTTGGTTTGGTGTTCCACAAACGTCTAATTTTCCTCCTTTAAGTACGCATAACCAAGCCCATCCAGAACCGAATTGTGTTGCACCAGCTTTAGCAAACTTAGCTTTAAATTCTTCAAAAGATCCAAAAGAAGCTTCGATAGCTGCTAATAAATCTCCTGTAGGTAATCCGCCTCCGTTTGGTGACATTACTGTCCAGAACAAATTGTGGTTATAGTATCCACCACCGTTGTTACGAACTGCAGCGTTTTTTTTATCTAAATTAATTAAGATGTTCTCGATTGTTTTTCCTTCTAAATCTGTTCCTGCAATTGCTGCATTAAGATTTGTTGTGTAAGCATTGTGATGTTTTGTATAGTGGATTTCCATTGTACGAGCATCAATATGTGGTTCTAATGCATCATATGCATAAGGTAATTGTGGTAATTCAAAAGCCATAATATTATTGTTTTATGATTTATAATTAAATTTAATCCAAATTTATACATTTAAGTTTGGAATTGAAAATAGTATTTGACTATAATCGAATTAAATTCATTGATGATTTGATTATCTAGCACTTATATTTTCAGGAATTCTTACTTTCCGTTATAAGTTGTCATTGTATTTTCGAGTCCCGCAGTTCCGAAGGATTTAATTATTTCGGATGCTACTTCAAGGCGTTCAGGTAATTTAGCTTTTTCGGTTTCATCCCATTCGCCTAATACGTAATCTACTTGTTGACCTTTTTTAAATTCATCGCTAATTCCGAATCTAAAACGGGTGTATTGTTGTGTGTTTAAAACCAGGTTGATATTTTTAAGTCCGTTATGACCTCCATCGCTTCCTTTTGGTTTAATACGAATTGTACCGAACGATAGATTAAGATCATCGGTAATTACCATGATGTTTTCTAACGGAATATTTTCTTTGTCCATCCAATACTTTACTGCTTTTCCGCTAAGGTTCATGTAAGTATTTGGTTTTAAAAGTAAAAAGGTTCTTCCTTTAAATTTGTATTCAGCAAGAGAGCCTAGTTTGACGGTTTCGAAAGAGATGCTTTCTTTTCGTGCCAAAAAGTCGACTATTTTAAAACCTATGTTGTGTCTTGTATTTACGTATTCTGCGCCAATGTTGCCTAATCCTACGATTAAAAATTTCTTCATATAATCTGATTTCTCTTCTGTTTTTGTTGATGAAAACAGGTTTGTTATCCATTTTATCATTTTACAAAAGTAAGCTTAATTAGATAATGGGGCAATTGGATAATTATAAAATGTGCTAATTAAGGAATGTGTCAATTAGATAATTTGAAAATGTGATAATTAGGTAGTTTCTTTTTTTGTGGCTTTATAGCACAAAGAGTGCTAAAGGAAAAAGAATGCAGATTTAAACGAATGATTTTAACCGCAAAGTGTGTTAAGATTAATGTAGAGGTGGCAAGAGGAAAAGAGAATCTAGATTTTGGTGTTTTTACTCATAATCTTAGAACCTTTGCAGCTTAGTAGTTTAGAACCTTATGAAAAATAAAAGATATAGCGAATAGCAGGAGGTTTAGGTTGTTTGAAATCGAGAAGTTTCTGCTCCTGAAAAATATTGAGCAAAAAAAAACACCAGTTTTGCAACTGATGTTTTTTGTAATTGTTTGAAAAAAATTATTTTTTCTTTCCTTTTGCAGGAGCTTTTGCAGCTTTTGCAGCCTCTTGAGCAGCTTTCATAGCAGCACGAGAGATTCTTACTTGAGCAACAACAGTGTTGTCTGGGTGCATAATTTTGTATTCTGGAGAACCAACTTTAGTAACATATAATTTGTTACCCATTTCAAGTGGAGTAATGTCAGCTTCAACAAAATCAGGAAGATTTTTAGGTAAAGCTTTTACTTTTAATTTACGAGAGTTTAAACGTAAAACACCTCCAGAAAGAACACCTTTAGATGTACCAACAATTTTCACAGGAACTTCCATTGTGATTTCTTTATCATCAAATAATTGGAAGAAGTCAATGTGTAAAATTTTGTCAGATACAGGGTGAACCTGAATGTCTTGCAAAATTGCATTGAATGATTTTCCTTTTCCAAGTTCGATCACAACTGTGTGAGCGTTTGGAGTGTAAACCAAGTTTTTGAATGCCGCAGCGTCCGCTGAGAAATGTACTGCCTGATTTCCTCCGTATAACACGCAAGGAACCGCTCCAGCATTACGTAAGGCTTTAGTTGACACTTTGCCCACGCTTTCTCTTTCTGATCCTTTAATTGTAATCGATTTCATTGTAAAAAAAATATAGTTATTAATAAATATTCTTGTTTTTTAAAGCTTTAGGCACAAGGCTTTGGGCTTTTAATAATGAGTAACAACGCTTATGGCTTACGGCCTAAAGCTTATGGTTTCTACATTATAAATTTTCCACTAATGGAATTGTTGTGGTGCACCATGTGCATAACTTCAGCAAAAAGAGGTGCACAACTCAACACTCTTATTTTCTTTGATTCCTTTTTTAGCGGGATTGAATCGGTAACGATTAATTCGCTTAATTTAGAATTTTCTATTTTCTCATAGGCATCCCCAGAAAGAATAGCATGTGTACAAATAGCTCTAACACTCAATGCTCCTTTTTCGATCATTAAATCGGCTGCTTTCGCTAATGTACCACCGGTATCGATCATGTCGTCTACCAATATTACGTTTCTGCCTTTTACTTCACCAATTAATTCCATGGTGTCGATAATATTGGCAACTTTTCTTTGTTTGTAACAAATCACTACATCTGATTCTAAAAATTTAGAATAAGCATAAGCTCTTTTTGAGCCTCCCATATCTGGAGAAGCGATTGTTAAATTCTCCAAACCTAAACTTTCTACATATGGTAAAAAGATTGTTGAAGCAAAAAGATGATCGACTGGTTTCTCGAAGAATCCTTGAATTTGATCTGCATGCAAATCCATTGTCATAATTCTTGTTGCTCCTGCAGCATCTAATAGATTGGCTACTAATTTAGCTCCAATCGGTACTCTTGGTTTGTCTTTTCTATCTTGTCTAGCCCAACCAAAATATGGTATTACTGCTGTAATATGTCTGGCTGATGCACGTTTAGCAGCATCAATCATAAGTAACAATTCCATCAAATTATCTGCTGTTGGAAATGTCGAACAAACAATAAATACACGTAACCCTCTGATAGACTCTTCATATGATGGCTGAAACTCGCCATCGCTATAAGTTGACATTGTAACCTTACCTAACGGTATTCCGTATTGCTCCGCAATTTTTTCGGCAAGATAAACACTTTTTGAACACGCAAAAATTTTAGCTTCTGGTTCTAGGTGTGACATTATAATTTGTTGTTTTGTAGTTAGTTGTGTGTACGTCGTTTTAACGAGGTGCAAATTTATAAAATTTATTGAAGACTGAAAGTAAAAATTTAAGTATTTTGTTAGAAAATGTAAAATATTTTTATAAATTTGCACCGTGTTAAAGGAACAAGGGGTTATTATAACGATAAAAACTGTTCTATTGCGTTAAAATAATTGATTTATTTAATTGTTTTTTCGTCTGCTAAGCCCGGATGGCGGAATTGGTAGACGCGCTGGTCTCAAACACCTGTGGGAAACCGTGCCGGTTCGACTCCGGCTCCGGGTACAAAAACCTCTTCGAAAGAAGAGGTTTTTTTTGGTTTTAGACAGTTTTTGTTTAAACTAATTTTACCGTTTCATTATTTTTTAAAGCCTTTTTTTAAGTTATCTAATAGATTTAATTGGTACTGTTTAAATGCACTTTTATTTTAAATACGTTCTTTGTCAGAGGTATACAAAACTTTTTAACTTTGTGTTTGTAAAATATAATCAGTTATGAAAATGGAAAAGATCGAGCACATCAATTATATCAAATCACCCATTACAGAAGTTTACAAAGCATTAACAACACAAGAAGGACTTGGTGCTGTTTGGACAGAGGAATTAATTGTTAAGCCAGAATTGGGTTTTATCAATGAGTTTAACTTTGGCGATGATGATAACACAAAAATGAAAGTAGTAGAGTTGGTTCTAAATCAAAGAGTATTATGGGAATGTGTAGAGTCAGATCCAGAATGGGTTGGAACGAAGATATCATTTGACTTATCAGAAAAAAATGGAGTAACATCAGTTGTTCTTAAGCATTTTGATTGGCGGGAACTGACCGAATTTTACCAATGGTGTAATTATAATTGGGCAATGTTCTTGTTAAGTCTAAAAAGTTATTGCGAGGATGGCGAAGGAACTCCTTATCAAAAACGTAAATTTTAGATCCAGATATTAAAGTAATTCTTATTTCTGGGAGTTTTTAATGTCTTTATATATAGCTAAGATTTCGGGATATGTCCAATAAATAGATGTATTTATGGAATACTTGGCATCATCTTCATCGACGAATTCTAAATGATAGATATATGGTCTTCTGTTACTTTGTTCTTTCAAGTAGATCTCAATATTATTGATAGTTAGAGTTTGTTCCCAATTTGTATTATACCTTAAGCCTTTAAGGATTATGGCTTTGTTGCTTACTTGGATTTCATTTATAAAAATAATGGCTTTTTTATATGTCTTTATAAAGCCATACAATCCTAGAGAAAAGAATAAACAGGAAATGAAAAATGGTATAAGTATAGGGTAATATACTTTGTCATAATTAGACATCTCAAATCCAAAGATGCGGATAAATATTCCAGAAATAATTAATAAGCCTAGATTAATTAGTATGAAGAAAAAATCTAGTCGATCTATAAAAGGGATATTTTTCTTTCTCATTTATTGAGTTTATGTATTGGGATGATTATTTGTTTGAACTTTATCATAAAAAAAATGCCCTCGATTAAGAGAGCATTTTATATATCTATAAATAGTGTTAAGCAACCTTTTTGATTAAATCAAACATAGGGCAACGACTACAACGCTTGTTCTCGCTTTTTTTGTATTTTTCGCAACAACTCGACTTGCAATTTTCAGCACGTTTAATTTTATCAAGGATATCTTTTTTCTTCTTTTTCTTTTTATCCTTTTTTTTGTCCTTGTCTTTAACCTTATCTTTCTTGCCCAATTTTCCTGTGAATTAAAAAACTGATGCAAATATAAGTTATTTTTATATATTCTAAATAAACTTTAACTATTTTGGATTAATTGCGATAGAACTTGTTACGGTTAATTGCTTAATATCACGGTCAAATAAGTATAAACCACCTTTATCATCGCCAATTAGGTTAATTTTATCTAGGATAGATTTAGCTGTAGCTTCTTCTTCAATTTGTTCAGAAACGTACCATTGTAAGAAGTTATGTGTAGCATAATCTTTCTCAGAGAAAGTAATGTGTACTAATTCGTTGATAGATTCAGAAACAAATAATTCATGCTTGTATAATTCTTCAAACATTTCTTTAAAAGTAGCGTAACTAGTTTTTGGTGCTTTAAGATCAGTAATTGTTGTTGCTCCTCCACGTTCGTTAACATAACGAACTAGTTTTAGCATATGTGCACGCTCTTCGTCAGATTGTGTGTACATAAATTCTGCAATTCCTTCTAGTCCGTGAGCTTCTGCCCAACAAGCCATAGATAAGTAAGTTTGAGAAGATTCTGCTTCTATGCGAATTTGCTTGTTTAGCGCTGTTTCTATATTTTTTGATAACATAATCGTGAGTTTTTGGTAAAGTTAAAAAAAATTAAGCAATCGAAGGAAGCCTTAATCTTCATTAGGAACAATTCAGATTCAGACTAAATACAATATCATTAGTTTGTTACTCATAGTAAGCTTTATACAATTATCGCAGGATGGAGAATTATATGATTTTAAATACAGATTTTCTGACGCATAAAAAAAGCCCTAAAAGACTAATCTTTTAGGGCTTGAGATTTTATTAAAATAAATTATCTTACTTGGAAAGTAACTCTTCTTGCTAATCTTCTAGCTTCTTCTGAGTTTTTCTCAATAGATGTATCAGCACCTTTTCCAACTACATTTAGTCTTGAAGATGAAATACCTGCTTTCTCTAAAATAGTTTTTACATTATTAGCTCTTAAGTTTGATAATTTGTCATTGTACTCTGACTTACCAACCTGATCAGCATAACCAATGATATCAAGAGAAACAGAAGGGTTTTTTCTTAAGTAAGTTAAAACAACATCTATTGCAGCTGTAGAATTTTCGATTGGAGTTGATTTGTTAAAATCAAAATAAACACTATAGTATTTATCATTAATCATTTCTTTTACAAGATCTTTTTCAGGTACTATTGGTGCAATTACTGCTTTTTCAACAATTACTTGTTTCTCAGGAATTTTATTAACCAAAGCTTCAAGGTTAGCTACTTTGTTCTCTAATGCAGAAACATCAGCATCTTGTGTAAGTACAACCCAGTCAGCATGCTTTTCATTTTTACCTAAGTAAATGTTTAAACCTACAGTACCAGTAAAAAGAAGTCCAGAAAAACCTCTCATGCTTCTGTCTCTTGTACCATCAAATGTAGCATCTTGGTCTGCCATAAGAAAAGTAGTAAAATCACCAGTTAAAGCAACTCTGTTAGTTAATTTAATCTGACCAGTAATACCTGCCATAAAATTACCTACCCAGTCTTGATCAACTGATCTGTTGCTTTCAAATCGACCTACACCAACACCAGCATGTCCTAATAAACCAATTGTATTAGTCCAAGATTCAAAATTCATGATTCTACCTAAGTTAGCAACTCCTTGCAAACCGAATCTGTAATATTTAGAGTCAAAGTCAAGAGAGTGTTTACTTGGTTCAAAATTGTTGTATCCCAAATCGGCTTTTAAACCAAATTTGTTATTAAACATGTATCGAGCACCTAAATTAACTGTATATGGGCTTATCGTAGTAGTAGAATAACCAGCAGCAAAAGGACGTTGTGGTTTGTTAAAACCTCCATCTAATTCTATAGACCATTTATTGTAATTATTGTCAGTCGTTTTCTCTGTTTTTGACTGTGCATGTAAGTTAGATGCACCTATTGCAAAAGCCAGAATGATTGTAATTTTTTTCATTTTCATTTGGAATTTTAAATTTGCCCAAACAAACAAAATTATCAGAAAATTCTGTATCCAAAAAAGGTATAAAAGTAATAAAATAAGACAAAAACAAAGAGAAGAAATTAAAGGAAAAAAGTCAGCTAAGTAGCTGACTTTTAGGTGTTATGATGTTTTTTATGATTAGGAGTTCATCAGTTTTTGAAAATAATCTATAAACTGACCAACATGTAAGGCGTCCATTAAGCCATGATGTACATGAATAGACATAGAAAATGTTCTTTTTCCAGTTTCAGAAACCATCATTTTTCCAAAGGAAATTTTAGGGCAACTATCTGGAAAAGTATAACTTCGGGCATGAGAAAGTGAAGTAAAATTAATCCATGGAATTGCCGAAAAATGAATGAGATTATCCTCATTAAATGTTCGGGTAAAAAGTCCCGTTGTATTTTGGATACGCTCAATTTCGGTCAAGGCAATTTGTTCAAATATTTTAAAATCTGGATTATACTCAATCAAGGAGAATCCAAAAGTACCATCCTCACGACCAATTGTTGCCGAGCCACTTATGCTGTCATATATATAAACTTGATCTTCGGCAATTCGATATCTAAAATTTTCGATAGCATTTACAGCAACTAATGTTTTGTGCAAATAATAAATAAAAAAAGAAGCGTTTAATTTCTTGGCATTCGCGTAAGCAATCGTACAATCAATCTCAACAGTTACTCCAAAAAAAGGCTCATCCATTTGCTTGAAAAACAGAAAATGTTCTTTTCTGTTCCAAGTTTCCAAATCCAAAAGGGTTTTCATTATAATAATTTATTTACTACTTCGGTTATTTTTTCAAAAGCGAAGAAGTTTTCGTGTTCTACTTTATGACTAATTTTTTCGTGTTCCCAAGTTGTATGAAACGGAATATGAACTGCATATCCTCCAATTCCTAAAACAGGTAAAACATCCGATTTTAAAGAATTTCCAATCATTAAGAATTCATCGGCTTTAATATCCAAACGTTTCAATAGTTTTTCATAATCCACTTCCTGTTTATCCGACATTACTTCGATATGGTGAAAATAATGCCCTAAACCAGAACGATGTAATTTACTGTGTTGGTCTTTTAAATCTCCTTTTGTAGCAACAACAAGTTTATATTTGCCTTGAAGCGCTTGTAAAGTTTCTTCAACACCATCAAGCAAGTCGATAGGTTTTTCAAGTAATTCTTTTCCGTATTCAATGATTTTTGCAATAACCTCGATAGAAATCGTATTATTCGAAATTTGTATCGCGGCTTCAATCATCGAAAGAATATATCCTTTAATTCCGTAACCATATAAAGATAGATTCTGAATTTCAGTTTTAAATAATTCTTGAGATAAACCTTGATGCGAAAGATAATCTTCCATCAACACACAAAATTTTTGTTCTGTTTCCTGAAAATAAGGTTCGTTTACAAATAAAGTATCATCGGCATCAAATGCGATTACTTTAAGTTTTGATATTTTGTCTTTATGTAACATTTAAAATTTTGTTTAAAGTTTGAAGTTTTCTTTGTTTAAAGTTTTTCACCACGAATTATTAAAAAATAATCTGCTGAATCAGCCAAATCTACGAGAACATTTTTTGATAAAAATTAAAAAATCCGTTTTTATCTGCGTTTTCGCATTAGCGAATCTGCGTCATCTGCGTTCTATTTTCGCATTCCTAGCTTTATCTCATAAATCTGCGTACTATTTTGCTTAACGAATTAATAAAGCTACACAAAATCGTGTGCTTTTCCCAATCTTAATTCTTAGAAAATAAATTTTTAAGCGTAATTGTTTTATCGTAAAATGTAATTCTAATTCCGAATAATAAAATAATTCCTCCAATAATCATTTGCAAAGTAATCATTTCATCCAGAAATAACCATGCCAGAATAGATGTTAACACTGCCTGACTCAATAAACTTAAAGAAACTCTCGTAGCGCGCATATGTTGTGTTGCATAACTTATAGAAAGCCAAGCACACAATTGGCAAATTACAGCCTGAAGCACCAATACAAACCAGCCAGTGTTTGAAAATCCGGTAAAAGGCTCATTTAAAAAATAACAAAGAATTCCTAAATAAATGCTTGATGCCAATAAGCTAATCGTCATAAACGATAAAACATCAACTTCCGAAAGTACATTTTTACTAACCAATAAATATATAGAGTATAAAATACCAGACAATACAGCTAAAAGAAAAGCGGAATCAAAACTTAGATTAATAAAAAAGCTGAATCCAACCAAAGTAATCATCCCAAATAATGCTACAACAGTTCCTATCCAGAAATTAGTTGCAGGTTTAGATTTTAAAAATAAAAACGAACCAATACCAACCCAAAGCGGAGATAAATTGGTAAGCAATGAAGCTTGCGTAGCACTCGATTCTTGTATGGCAATATTCCAAACGGCAACATCCGACCCGAACAAAACACCACAAAGTGCCGCTAGGATAACGAATTTAGTATTTGGGAGTTTGAAATTCTTTGTAAGAAGTACATAAGGTAAAAGTAAGCTTACAGCAATTGCCATTCTGTAAAAAGCCGAAATTAACCCTGGAGTCAAACGGAGTTTAATCAATATTGGGAAAATCGATATACAGAGTATTCCACAGATTAGGGCTAATCTTGGTTTTGTAATTTTCATTTTTAAAGTTTTTCAAGCCTAGTACAATATACTTAAATTAAGACTTTTAAATTATGCCTCTTGAAAAGAGTTTTTTTGAGCAAAAATACAGCAAATTAAAATTATTTGCGATGTGTTTAAAAGCAAAAAACGCGTGAATCAATTAAGAAATTCACGCGTTTTATTATTTTGATGTTAAGCACTAATAATTTTATTACAAGCTTTCTCTATTTGTTTATCCGAAAAAGGTTCCAACGCTTTGGCCAGCATCCGACTGGTTTTTATACAACCAATCATTTTAGTTCTGATATCGAGATTATTCCCAATTTCAGATTCTAGAATCATGTCGAATATTTCTACAAGATATTCAGGTTGGTTTCTAAATTCACCTTCAAGCCAAAGAGCCGAAAGGAAATTTGCCACCGATGGCATTACATCATTATATGATGGTTTTTGATTTTCTTTTGTCATAATCGAAAATATTAAACACACGAAACCCTCGCTTTAGATGTGACAAAATACCCGTAAGGATAGATTTCCCATAGTTTCCACAGGGACATCATGGCGAGGGAATCGCTTATGTTAATTTATAATATAGTTTCAGGATTGCTCCTTAAGGTATTTTGTCAATACAAACTTATAAATATAAATCGATTAAATAGTAATAAAACACAAGAAAATTCTTATGTTTTATTTAAGGGTTTAGTTTATCGTTTCTCCATTAGGAACATCAGCATCTGGGTTTACAAAAACCAATTTTCCTTCAGCATTTGTAGTCATCAAGATCATACCTTGACTTTCAACACCACGTAAAGCTCTTGGAGCTAAGTTTGCTAACACAGTTACACGTTTACCAACAATTTCTTCAGGAGTAAAGCTTTCAGCAATTCCCGAAACAATCGTACGAACATCAATTCCAGTATCAACCTTAAGAATCAAAAGCTTATTAGCTTTGGGCATTTTTTCAGCTTCAATAATTGTTCCTACGCGTAAATCCATTTTGGCGAAATCCTCATACTGAATTAAATCTTTCTGAGGTTCAGGTTGCTTGCTTTCAGCAAGATTAGCAGTTTTTGTAGCTTCCAATTTATCTATTTGTTTCTGGATTTCTTCATCTTCGATTTTAGCAAAAAGTAATTCTGCTTCTCCAATCTGGTGTCCAGCAGGAATTAAATCCGAAATTTCAGCAATGTCACTCCATTTTAGTTTATCTTCATTCTTTAATATTCTCGATAATTTAGCAGCAGTAAAAGGTAAGAACGGTTCAGATAAAATACTCAACGCAGCAGCAATTTGTAAAGCTACATACATCTGAGTTTTTACACGCTCCGGATTATCCTTCATAACTTTCCAAGGCTCTTCATCAGCAAGATATTTATTACCTAAACGAGCAACATTCATTAATTCGCCCAAAGCTTCACGGAATCTGTAACGCTCCACTGAGCTAGAAATAACAGCAGGATATGCTTTTAATTCAGCTAGAGTAGCTTCGTCAATCTCCATTAATTCATTAGGAGTAGGAATAAAACCGTCGTAATATTTATTAGTCAAAACCACAACGCGATTAATAAAGTTACCAAATACGGCAACTAATTCGTTGTTGTTTCTAGCCTGAAAATCCTTCCAGGTAAAATCATTATCTTTAGTTTCCGGAGCATTAGCTGTAAGTGCATAACGCAAAACATCTTGCTTCTCAGGAAAATCTTCTAAATATTCGTGTAACCAAACCGCCCAGTTTTTAGAAGTCGAAAGTTTATTTCCTTCCAAATTCAAAAATTCATTTGCAGGAACATTGTCCGGTAAAATATAACTGCCTTCAGCTTTAAGCATCGCAGGGAAAATGATACAGTGAAAAACAATATTGTCTTTCCCAATAAAATGAACGAGTTTCGTATCTTCATCCTTCCAGTATGGTTCCCAATCTTTACCCTCGCGAGCAGCCCATTCTTTAGTCGACGAGATATAACCAATTGGAGCATCAAACCAAACATATAATTTCTTTCCTTCAGCACCTTCCACAGGAACATCAATACCCCAATCAAGGTCACGAGTTACAGCACGAGGTTCAAGTCCGCCATCAACCCACGATTTTACTTGACCATAAACATTAGGTTTCCAATCATTTTTATGACCAACCAAAATCCATTCCGTCAAGAAATCAGTATATCTGTCTAGAGGTAAAAACCAGTGTTTAGTCGATTTTAAAATAGGAGTTTCACCAGTAATAGTCGATTTCGGGTTAATCAAATCAGTTGCATTAAGCGTAGACCCACATTTTTCGCACTGATCACCGTAAGCCTCTTCATTGCCACATTTAGGACAAGTTCCAATCACAAAACGATCTGCCAAAAACTGATTAGCCTTAGCATCATATAATTGTTCCGTAACCTCTTCAATAAAATCACCTTTATCATACAACGTTCTAAAAAACTCCGAAGCCGTATCATGATGAATTTTAGCCGAAGTTCTAGAATAATTATCAAAAGAAATTCCGAAATCGATAAAAGATTTACGGATAATTCCGTCATATTTATTAATTACCTCTTGCGGAGTAATACCTTCCTTTTTAGCTTTCATAGAAATCGCCACACCATGCTCATCGCTTCCGCAAATAAAAGCCACATCTTTTCCCTGCATACGTAAGTAGCGTGAATAAATGTCAGATGGCACGTAAACGCCCGCCAAATGGCCAATGTGTATCGGTCCGTTCGTATAAGGTAAAGCAGCAGTAATGGTATATCTCTTAGGATTTTGTAACATAAAATTGATTTTTATTTTTCTGATAAAGCCGCAAATAAACCGACTTTAGGTTTTAACATTATAAATTCTGTGCAAAAATAAGCAATAGAATCGAGTCCCGACGCTTCGGGATATTGTTTTTTATTAGGAGCTCCTTCCAGCTATCCACTTTATCTTTACTTGCCTAAAGAAGGCAAGCAAAGGATGCCGTTCCTATCTGGGCTAGAAAACACCAAGATTTATACATTATAAGTATTAAATATATAGCGTAGCAGAGTTACAAAGTAACCAAGCAATAATAACACTGTCGAAGTCTTGTAAAACCTTTACGAATCTCTGCGTAGCCTTTGCGCAACTTCGCGTAATAGCTAAGCACAACAACCTCATAAAGTAGAATTAATTTAAACTAAGCCTCCAATCCATAAAAACCATAAACCAATGCAAATCGTTCGGAATATATTTTGCAATCTTTGATGCAAAAAAAGAAAAGAACATTATGAGTAAGACTAAACTAATAATTAATAAAAACGGATCTATTAAGATAGAAGGTGATTTCGAAATCCTAGATTCAGAAGGAACAGTGTACGGATTACAAGGAAGAGCAGCATTAGGACTTTGCCGTTGCGGACTATCTATAAACAAACCTTTTTGCGATGGTTCACACCGTAACAACTTCGAGCACGATTCAAAAGCATTCGATTTGCCACCAATGAAAACGAGTTAAGAATTCAGTTCTCAAAAAGCTAATAAGAAGCCCTATCAAATTATGAGAGGGCTTCTTGTTTTTTGTACCTATATATAAGGAGAGTTTTTCTCCCTATATATATGAGTGGTATTTGGCTATACTATATATAGGATCAGATTTCTGCTACTATCAGGGCTAGGAGGTAAGATGGTTAAAAGGAATGAGCGTTATTTTGAGTATACTATAATATAGGTATGCATAATGGTTTATTTGGAGTGTCCAGGAGAAAAGAGATATGATTGTTTCTTTTAGATTGGGAAAGAAGAGGGTTTATATGATTGAGTTATTAATAAACGTGTGCTTTTAGTGAAAAACTCGTAATAGTGACACGTTTTAAAGAGGGTTTTTTATTGAAAACACAGCGGAGTTAAGAAAAATCTTAAAAATGCTAAATTTTGTTAAATTGTAATCTTTGTGTTATCAGAGAGTTAAGAAAAGAATAAAAAATAAACGAAAAATACTCAAGAAAAGGTGTTGTTTATCTAGATAAAGGTGGTAGTTTTGCACCCGCAACAACGACAAACG
>NZ_JPRM01000006.1 GCF_000737695.1 Flavobacterium hydatis | reverse complement strand
TATATAGTTTTTTTATTATTAATTTATAATTGAAAATAAAACTTGATTGTATTATTGTTTTGCGTGAAGGGTAGAGGCGATATCCTTTTGTGGGCGGAGCAAAACAAAAGATAAAGCCGAAAACCTGACCCGCCTTTTTCGGCGGGGCACGCCATAAAAAAAATCCGACTTGTTTGCACAAATCGGATTTTATATAGTTTTGAATTTTGTTTAAAACGCTATTTTATTTTTTTGATTATTTCAGATACAGATACTTCTAAACCTTTATAAAAATCTCCTTTTTTAAATTCTGGTAAGGCGTAGCTAGATATAATATCTTTGGTTTCGTCATAATTAAGTGTATTACGCACTTGGTCACTACCTTGTATCTGGATTTGTCTCAATTCTTTACTAAAAACAATTAAAACGGCTGTATTTAGTTTTAGGTTATTGGCTAAGTAAGTATTTAGATCTAATGAATATTCTGGAATATCAGAATAAGGTTTTATGGAAGGTGTTGTAACAAGAATAATTTTATGACCAGAGCTTGTCTCGCACGATTTTAAAGTATTTTTTAGAGCTGTAATTTGACTTGGAGATAATATTTTTTCGAAGTCATTTACATAATCATAAGTTTTCGAAAAAACATTCTGTGCTTCTGGGGGTGAACTAACTGCATTTTTTGTTTGGGCAAAAAAACTGTTTAATGAAAATAGGGTAATTGTAATAATAAAGAATGTCTTTTTCATATTAGTACTGAAGGTTAGATTTGGTGGTGCGAAAATAACACTTTATTATCATAAATCATCCTCTCATTTTATACTAAAAGGTTAATATTTTAGTGGTTTTGTGTGAATGTTGTGAATTAATAAAATCGGAATAAAAACTTCTACTTTTTGATGTGTAAATAACAAAAAAATCCGACTTACTTTAGTAAATCGGATTTCTGAATATTTTAGAAGTATGATTAATAATTCTTTGTAAAATAACTAGCTTATTTAGCTTCTACTTGTTTTAGAATATAATTTTTAGCTAGAGGACCTGTAATCTCTTTATTATCGATATCAAGCTGTGTCAATGTTCTCTCTCCAACTATGTAAGATATGGTTCTGCTTTTATCATCGCTAATAGTTGTAATTATGCTTCCGTCTTTACCCCAAGTAAAAGTCCCTGTTTCGGTAAATTTATTATCTTTTGTTTTACCCAGATAGGTTTCTTTTAGGGTAAAAGTCTTGTCTTCGTTTATTGTGATTTCTTGTTCAATTCCTTCGCAATCGGCACATGGAAGAACTCCTTTGTAGGTTCCAGACCAATCTAAAGAATTTTGTGAATTATGGGCGTCATGTATTACTTCTGTATCTGGTGTAATGGTTTCTTGTTTCTCGGCATGTTTATCTTTACAGCTCGCCATTATTAGCCCTACCATTATCAGTGTTAGAATTTGCTTTTTCATTTAGTTGAGTTTTGTTAGATTAAGTAAATTTAAAGAGTATTTAATACACAACGTTAGTGTAGTTTTTTTATTACGCGTTATGATGTTTTTTTTAAGTTTTTATCACAAAAAAATCCGACTTGTTTTCACAAATCGGACTTTTAAAAATTGAAAATTATATATAATCTATAAAGACTTATTGTGCGTCTTTACAAATGTATTTTACAAGTGAATTACTTCGCCGTAAGCATCAGCAACAGCTTCCATAACAGCCTCGCTCATTGTTGGGTGAGGGTGAATAGATTTTAAGATTTCATGACCTGTAGTTTCTAGTTTACGTGCTACAACTGCCTCAGCAATCATATCTGTAACACCAGCACCAATCATGTGGCATCCTAACCATTCGCCATATTTAGCATCAAAAATTACTTTTACAAAACCGTCTGGAGTTCCAGCAGCTTTAGCTTTTCCTGAAGCTGAGAATGGGAATTTACCAATTTTTAATTCGTATCCTTTTTCTTTAGCTTGTTTTTCAGTTAAACCTACAGATGCAATTTCTGGAGTTGCATACGTACATCCAGGAACGTTTCCGTAATCAATTGGGTCTACGTGTAAACCAGCGATTTTTTCTACACAGTTAATTCCTTCTGCCGAAGCTACGTGAGCCAAAGCTTGTCCAGGAGTAACGTCTCCAATAGCATAATATCCAGGAATATTAGTTGCATTGTAAGCGTTTACTAAGATTTTATCTCTGTCTACAGCAATACCAACTTCTTCCAGACCAATGTTCTCGATGTTAGTTTTGATACCAACAGCCGAAAGAACGATGTCTGCCTCAAGAACTTCTTCACCTTTTGCCGTTTTAACAAATGCTTTTACTCCAGCACCAGTTGTATCAATGCGCTCTACAGAAGAGTTAGTCATGATTTTAATTCCAGCTTTCTTTAAAGAACGCTCAAATTGTTTAGAGATATCTTCGTCTTCTACAGGAACTACGTTTGGCATAAATTCTACAATAGTAACCTCAGTTCCCATTGAGTTATAAAAATGTGCAAACTCAACTCCAATAGCTCCAGAACCTACAATAATCATAGATTTTGGTTGCGTAGGTAATGTCATTGCCTGACGGTAACCTATTACTTTTACTCCATCTTGAGGTAAGTTAGGTAACTCACGAGAGCGAGCACCAGTAGCGATGATAATATGGTCAGCGCTATATTCTGTAACTTTATTATCTTTATCTGTAACGTCAAGTTTTTTTCCTGGTTTAAGTTTACCAAAACCATCTATAACGTCAATTTTATTTTTCTTCATCAAGAATTGAACACCTTTGCTCATTCCTTCAGCAACACCACGGCTACGTTGTACAACCGCAGGGAAATCTTTATCGAATTCAGAAACAGTCAATCCGTAATCGGAAGCGTGTTTTAGATAATCAAAAACCTGAGCCGATTTAAGCAATGCTTTGGTAGGAATACAACCCCAGTTTAAGCATACACCACCTAGGTTTTCTTTTTCAACTACGGCTACTTTAAAGCCTAATTGTGATGCTCTAATGGCAGTAACATATCCGCCTGGACCACTTCCTAAAACAATAACGTCGTATTTCATTTTTTAAGTATTTATTTTATTTTTAAAATTGAAAGCTGTATAAAACGCATTTCATTTTGTGTTTTTCAACTAATGAATAGAGATTGCGAATTTAAGGATTTATTTTAAAAAAAGGTTTAATTTTTATTTCAAGGTCAATTTGTATTGGCTATTTCACAGAGATTAAAATAAAAGTGATTTAATTTGCTAAAATTTAGCTAATAATCGGCTCTTTTTTGTGAAAATAGCAGTAATTAAAATAGTGTTCCGCATTAATTTGCAATCACAAATTGTGAGTCGTATAAGTTTTTGTAAAAACCTTCGGCACGATTTATCAATTCCTGATGTGTTCCTTGTTCTACAATAAGTCCTTTGTCCATAACCACAATTTTATCGGCATTAACAATCGTTGCCAATCTGTGCGCAATTACAATCGAAGTTCTGCCTTTGGTAATCGTTTCGGTAGCACGCTGAATTAGTTCTTCTGAGTACGTATCTATAGACGAAGTTGCTTCATCTAATATCAAGATACTCGGATTACTTACATACGAACGCAAGAATGCGATTAATTGGCGCTGTCCCGAAGAAAGCATTACACCACGTTCTTTAACATCAAAGTCATAATTATCAGGCAAACTCATAATAAAATCATGAACTCCAATTACTTTAGCTGCTTCTAGAACCTGCGCTTTTGTTATCTCAGGATTATTAAGGGTGATATTATTGTAAATTGTATCGGCAAACAAAAATACATCTTGTAAAACCACCGCAATTTGCTTGCGAAGTGAAGCCAGAGTGTAGTTCTCTATATTATGACCATCAATACAAATTGTTCCGCTATTAATTTCGTAAAAACGATTCAGTAAGTTTATTATAGTCGATTTTCCAGCACCAGTAGAACCTACAATAGCAATGGTTTGTCCAGCTTCTACGGATAAATCAATTCCTTTAATAACTTCTTCCTCTGGAATATATCCAAAACGAACATCCTTAAATTCTATACTTCCGTTAAAAATAGGCGCTTCGATAGTTCCCGTATCCTGAATATGATCTTGGGTATCGATAATATCAAAAACACGATTGGCAGCAATCATCCCTAATTGCATCTCGTTAAATTTATCAGCAATCTGGCGCAGCGGATTAAACAACATCCCGATAAACATCGTGTAAGAGAATAAATCTCCAAATGTGGTAAAGTTATCTCCATTCAGGATTTTAAAACCTCCAAAAACAACAATACAACCCAAAGTAAGCGACGAAATAATATCGGCAATCGGGAAGAAAATCGAGTTATATAAAATGGTTTTTATCCACGCTTTTTTGTGTTTACCGTTTATTTCCTTGAAGCTTTCGTACTCGGCATTTTCTCGGTTAAAAAGCTGAACAATTTTCATACCCGTAACACGCTCCTGTACAAAAGAGTTCATATTGGCAATCTGAGTTCTAACTTCTTCAAAAGCAACCTGCATTTTGCGCTGAAAAATACGAGTGATAAAAACTAAAATAGGCATGGCAACAACCACAATCCAAGTCAGTTTCCAGTTCATATAAAACATAAAAATCAGTACAACAAGCATTTTCATCAAGTCGCTAATAATCATGAATAAACCTTGGCTAAAGATTCTTGCAATCGACTCAATATCCGAAACCGAACGAGTAACCAATTGTCCCACAGGAACAAGGTCGAAATATTTCATTCTGAAACTCAAGATATGTTTAAACAACTTTGTGCGAATATCTTTTACAATATCCTGACCCAGCCAGTTTGCCCAATAGACAAAATAAAACTGAGAGAAAACCTCCAGCAAAAGCACAATTCCCATTAAGGTTACATAAAAAAGTAAACCTAATTGGTCATGCGTTTTAATATATCCATCCACCGTTTGCTTAAGCAAATAGGGGCGAAGAGCGGCAAAAATAGAGAGCGAAATGGCAAAAATAATTACACCATTATAACGCCATTTGTAAGGTTTAGTATAAGTAAGAATTCGTTTGAAGAGGCCAGTATCAAATGCTTTTGCTTTCATTTTATTTAGGAGCTATTTCCTGCTTTTCATTGCAATCTTTATTGTTTTTAAAGAAAAAACAATAAAGGATTTACATTTCAATCAGGGCTATTAGGTAATATAATCGTACACAACCTTAGTTAAGTACAATCCGTGAGCCGGAACCGAAAAACCAGCTTTGTCTCGGTTTTTGCTGGCAATGATATTTTCAAAATCATCCAACGTAATTTTGTGCAAACCAATATTTATTAAAGTACCAACAATGGAGCGAACCATATTTCGTAAAAAACGATTGGCCGAAATGGTAAAAATCAGCTTATTATCTTCCGTTTTCCAATACGCCTCAAAAATACTACAATCAAATGTATTTACATCAGTGTTCACCTTCGAAAAGCATTGAAAATTGGTGTGATTTAACAAAATTTTAGCAGCTTCGTTCATCAATGCAACATCCAGGTATTGATGAAAATACCAACTTAATTCCTGAAGAAAAGGATCTTTTACTGTATTAATATGATATTCATAAGTACGTTTCGTAGCATCAAAACGACAATGAGCCTCATCCTGAACCAAGATAATATCATAAATAGCAATATCTTTAGGTAAGTACGAGTTAAGTTTGTGAATCAAGTTCGGAACAGCAATAGGGGAGTCATAATCAAAATGTGCAAACATTTCTTTGGCATGTACACCAGTATCTGTACGTCCGGCTCCCATTAAATTAATAGGAGTATTTAATAAAACCGAAAGTGCTTTGTTAAGGGTTTCTTGAACCGATGATGCATTAGGCTGGTATTGCCAACCGTGATAATGCGTTCCGTTGTATGCAAATTGTATAAAATATCTCAAGGTAAATAAAGGTACAAAGGTTTTGAGGTGTAAAGGTACAAAGGTTTTTTCTTTTTAGGTTCAAAGAAACAAAGAGGCAAAGGTTCTAAGGTTTTTTACATAGCGTTATTCTGTAGAGACGCACCGCAATGCGTCTAACACAAAAGGATAACTTTTTTTTGTTTACACGATGTTGTGTAATTATTTTTAGCGGTTATTCTGTAGAGACGCACCGCAGTGCGTCTAACACAAAAGGATAACGTTTTTTTGTTTACATGATGTGTAATCGATTTTTTCGGTTAATTCTGTAGAGATGCATCGTAGTGTGTCTAATGCCACATAAATCTATAACGACAATCGTTGTGTTAGACGCACTGCGGTGCGTCTCTACGTAAAAAAAACTTAGAATCTTAGTATCTCAGAACCTTAGTAGCTTTAAGAAAACCTTTGTACCTTTGTGCCTCTCAACCTTTGAACCTTCTTGAAAAATTGAAAAAAATTCTCCTACTTTCCGATACGCACAGTCATATTGATGATACAATCTTAAAATACGTTTCACAAGCCGATGAAGTTTGGCATGCGGGCGATATTGGCGATTTATTGGTTACAGATGCAATAAAAAATCTAAAACCATTGCGTTGTGTGCACGGAAACATCGATGACGCGAAGGCGCGATTAGAATTTCCGTTAAATAATCGTTTTATGTGCGAAGATGTTTCGGTTTGGATTACGCATATTGGAGGTTATCCCGGAAAGTATAGCCCAGCGATTAAAGCTGAAATGGCATCAAATCCTCCTAAATTATTTATCTGTGGGCATTCGCATATTCTAAAAGTAATGTTCGACAAAAAGAATAATTTGCTACACATGAATCCTGGTGCGGCTGGTAAAAGTGGTTTTCATCAGGTACGCACAATGTTACGATTTGTAATTGATGGGGATAAAATAAAAGATTTGGAAATTATAGAAATCGAGAAACGTAACTAGTTTATATTTAGGTTTACTATCGGAACTTCTACTCTAATCGAGGTTCCGATATCAATTTTGGATACAACAGTTATTTCTCCTTTTAAATTCTTTATTCTAGCTCTGATTTGGTTTAAGCCAAAACCTTCATCGATATGAAATTTATTTGTTTTATATCCTTTACCATTATCGGTAACATTAACAATTAAGTTGCCATTATCTTCAGTTAAAGAAACACTTGCAAGAGAGGCTTCACTATGTTTTATGATGTTGTTTAAGAGTTCCGAAATGATAAAATAGATTCTCATTTCAAATTTTTCATTATATCGTGTTTTTGATGGGATAGTACATGAATACTCAAAAAGTATAGTCGAGTTAGAGTTCTTTTCGCATAAATCTTCAAGCGCATAAAATAAACCAAATCGAACTAACAGAGTTGGTAAAAGTTCATGAGATAAGTCACGTACTTTATCATGAGCTTCCTGCAGAATAAATTTTGTTTTAAGAATCTCTTCAGATACAGGTTCGTTTTGTGTCGAAAAAACATTTAGATGCATTCCTGCAGAAGATAATAAAGCGCTAATATTATCGTGTAAGAATAAAGCAATTTTCTTGCGTTCACTTTCCTGGCCATCAATACTGGCATTAATTATGTTTTGTTGTATTTTACTCTGAATATCTTTTAGTCTGTTATTTTGTTTCAGTTTGGTATTTTGATAGAAAAAGTAAAATAAGATAAGGCTAACAATAAATAAAGAAACCATTATACTAACCACTTTTTTGTTACGGGATTGTTCCGATAATAAAGATTGTTGTTTGGATTTGTATTGCGATTCTATTTTATCAATGTCTCTTTTGTATTGATCAACTTCTAGATTAAGACCAGCCACATAAACTTTTCGTGTTTTTTCTTCATTGTTAAGTTCTTCGTTTAGAGAGGTATAAAGGGAAAGGTATTTAAAGGCCTCCGGAAACTTTCCTATTTTTGATAGAAACTTAGAATATTCCTGATAGGTAAAACATAAATCTGATTTTTCATTTCCTTCATGACCGATTTTTATGGCTTTTTGAAAAAAGGAATCAGCTTTTTGATTTTCATTAGTATGATTGTAATACATACCATTAAGCATATTTAATACTACCAAAGTAGATTCGTCTCCATGTTTTGGATGGAATTTATTAATATAACTTAAATAAGGGTAACCATCATTATAACCGCCAATGTCAAAATAAGCCCAGGCAATATTAAGTTTTGTAAAAACTATCTGAACAGAATCTTTTATTTTACTACTGTGAAAAAGAGATTTTTTGTAGAAAGAGATTCCTTTTTCGTACTCCTTTTTATCGAAGCAATAAATGTTACCTAGATTGTTATAAAGCCAATTTTTAAGATCACCATTGTTGGTTTTTTCGGCATATATTAAACCTTTATTGTAGTAAAATAAAGCTTTGTCTGGTTCTGTTAATTCGTCAAAGTTGGCAGCAATTGTATTGTATGATTTTGCTATAAGATATGGATCTTTGGCAGTAATTGCATAGTTTAAAGTTAATCGGGATAGTGTTAATGATCTCTCGTATTGTGCTTCACGCATTAGTTTTACCGCTTCGTCAGAAAGTTTGAGTATCTCTTTTTTAGAAATAGGTTTAGTTTGAGCGTAAAATTGATTACTCAAACAAAGTAGCAAGATAACAAGTAATAAAACAATTCGGTTTTTATGCATTTAATACAATGATTATTATATGTAAATTTTAAGATTATCTCCCAAATTTAATAATTAATTCATAGCGTTATTGATATCTAACAGACGTTCAAAAATGTTATGTATGAATTTGGGAATACAATAGTAAGTAATTTAATGCTTGATAATTTATATATAAATAAGTTTTTTATGAATAAATTACGACTGATACATTATCGGAACGTCTATCTTAATTGAGGTTCCCATATCAATTTTGGATATAACTTCGATTTCACCTTTCAAATTTTTTATTCTTGCTCTAATCTGATTTAGACCAAAACCTTCAGCTATATTAAATTCATTGGTATTATATCCCTTTCCGTTATCATTTACATTGATAATAAGATTCGAATTATTTTCTACTAGCGAAACATTGGCAATGGTAGCTTCACTATGTTTTATGATGTTATTTAAAAGTTCTGAAATTATAAAATAGATTCTCATTTCGAATTTTTCATGATAGCGTGTCTTAGGCGGAATGGTACAAGAATATTCGAAAAGCAGCGTCGAGTTTGAGTTTTTTTCGCATAAATCTTCTAGCGCATAAAACATACCAAAGCGAACTAACAATGTTGGTAAAAGTTCATGAGACAAATCACGTACTTTATCATGAGCTTCTTCGAGAATAAATTTTGTTTTAAGAATTTCTTCAGATACAGGTTCGTTTTGTGTCGAAAAAACATTTAAATGCATTCCTGCCGAAGATAATAAGGCACTAATATTATCATGCAAAAACAAAGCTATTTTTTTACGCTCACTTTCCTGACCGTCGATACTTGCATTAATGATGTTTTGTTGTATTTTACTTTGTACGTCTTTAAGCCTATTTTTCTGTTTAAGTTTAGTGTTTTGGTAGAAAAAATAAAACAAGATGATAATAACAAAGAACAGTGCAACAATAATGCTAAAAATCTTTTTGTTGCGAGATTGTTCTCGTATTAAAGATTGTTGCTTCGTTTTATATTGAGATTCTATTTTATCAACTTCTCTTTTATATTCATCTAATTCAAGATTAACACCTACAAGTTTAGTCTTTTTTAATTCTATAGATTCAGTAAGTTCTTTTTCAAGAGTATTAAGTCGGATTATGTTCTCGTAAGCCTTTTTGTAATCATGTTGTCTGAATAAGAAATCTGCGTATTTTTCATGCGTTTTTGCTAAATCAAATTTTTCATAACTTTCATTTCCTAGAGCAATCGCATTTCTAAAAAAAGCATCTGCTTTTACAGTATCATTTTTATAATCATAGTATATCGCATTTAACATATTAAGTGCAACCTCTGTCGATTCATCACCATACTGTTTAAATTCATTTATATAATTTAAATAATCTAAACCTTTGTTAAAATTCTTAATCTCAAAATAAGCCCAGGTAATATTAAGTTTTCTAAGGTATATTTTTGCATTATCAGGTAATTTTTGGCTGTATTCAAGTGATTTTTCATAATGATTGATTCCTTTCTGGTACTCTTTTTTGTAAAAAAAATAAGTGTTTCCCAGATTGTTATGGATTTTTGCTTTTAATGTAGTATCGTCAGTTTTGTCAATATAATATAAGGCTTTTTGGTAAAAGACTAAAGCCTTGTCGAGCATGATTAAATCATCAAAATTTAAGCCTATCGTGTTGTAGCTGTATGCGATAAGATAATTGTTGTTAATTTCGATTGCGTGTTTTAAGGCAAACCTTGATTGTTTTAATGATTTTTCATAATCGTTAGTCTTCCAGTTGGCAATGGCTTCTTTTAGTAACCTATCAATTTCATCTTTTTGAAGCGTCTTTTTTTGAGGATAACAGTTGGTGCTAAAACAAATTAGTACTATAAAAAGAAAGGAGAAAAATTGAGTTTTATGCATCTAATACAATTGTTATTTTTAGATAAGAATTCTTAAAATTTTGTTCCAAATTTAATAATTAAATCTCTTTCTGTTTGAAAAAAAAAAGTTATTATTGTGCAAGTAATGTTTCTAATTACCTTCGTTTTTACGGACGAAATAATTTGTAAGTAATTAGTTACTAAACAAATATGATGTAAGTGCCTTGAGGATAATTTTGATGTTTTTTAGGTGTAAACACGTCATTAGATAATTTTTAAAAGACTTTAGAATTCAGGAAATTACGATAGAATAATTAAAGGTTATTCTGTTTAAGTGAAGTTAAAAGCTAAGACGGAGACAAGTAAAAAGATGTAATTCATTAAACGATAATGACAGAATCCAAAGTGTCTTAAAATGATTTGGAAAATAACTAATTTAAATAAAATAACAAATGTCAAAACAATTTTTAGGAGAAGAAGAAATTTACAATTTAGCTGGAGAAGAACCAAATACTAGCCTTGGAGGTGAAGCGCCTGAAGATGATGAGCAACCAGAAGAAGAAAAAGAAGATAAAATTGTAGATATTGATAAAGGAGGGAAAGGAGATGGCTTCGCAGCTTCTTAAAATGAATCTATCACTAATTAACTTAAATAAAAAGGCGTAAATTAATTTAGTAAAGAATAAAAAAAGTGCTTCAGGAAACTGAAGCACTTTTTTATGTTTATGATTTTATCAGATTGTTTTTAATCGCATATTTCACTAGACCAATAGTATTCTTGGTCTTTAATTTTTTCATAATGTTCTTACGATGTGTTTCGACAGTATTAGTGCTGATAAAAAGTAATTCACTAATTTCTTTACCACTATATTCAAGAGAAATCAATGTAATAATCTCAAGTTCACGAGAACTCAAAATTGAATTTTCTTCTCGCGTTCGTTCATTGAGTTTAGGATTACCTCTTGTAAATGTGGTAAATATTTTTTCTCTTACTGAATCGCAAAAATATTCTTCACCTTTATTAACAGCTTCAATAGCTTCGATAATATTTTCTCCAGCACATTTTTTGGTCAGATAACCGCTGGCTCCAAGATTCATAACCTCTTTAATGATTTTTAAATCATCATAACTAGAAAGGATTATTACTTTGCAAGGAAAACCTTTTTCTGAGAATTCTTTAAGAACTTCGATACCATCTTTTTGAGGCATACTTATATCCAAAACTAAGATACTAGTATTGTTTGTAGATACATCGTCAAAAATATTCATTCCGTTCAAAGAAGAGCCTACAACCTCAAAGTCAGAAACGGTATGTAATAAATTAGTAAGCCCATCAATAAGTACCTGATGATCATCGGCTAGATGTACTCGTATTTTGTCTTTCATAAAAAATGGAAACTATTGGTTTCAAATTTAGTAAAAAATAAAGGACTATAAGTGTTAGTAAGTCTTAATTTTATTCATATTGATATAAATATCTTGGTATTTCCCACAAAAAAACCCGAATTATACAATTCGGGTTTTCTTCGCACAAAATAAATTAAGTTTATAGGTTTACCTCAATCTATCCACAGATTTTACAAGATCTTCATCCTTTTTGATGGCCTTATTAGCTAACACTAATAATACGATAGCAACTATAGGTAGAAACATCCCAATACCTTTCTCCGAAACAGCAGGTGTTTCTCCAGATACATTTAGTGAATGATATACAAACAATCCTAATAAAATTAAATTTAATATTATATTTAGTCTGCCCATGACAAACTGGTTTTGTCTTTTTTTGTATGAAATAATACTTATGATAGAAAGCATAGTACTTAAACCTAGCAAAATAACGTAAACTTGATTTTGCATGAAATAATAAGGCTTCGCATCTGCTGTTGTCCAAAGCGGAACGAAAAACATTAATATGCCAGTAACCGCAAATGTTAAAAGTAAATATATAGTTTGAATTCGTTGTATCATTTTCCTGGTAATTGTTTTACAAAAATATATTTTCTTTTTTACAAATACTATTGTATGATAAAATTTTATTCGTATTATTGCATCACAATACCGTAAGCACTTCATACTGCGGTTGATTCAAAAAAAAAATTACTACCTATTCTTTTACAGTATTTCCGAAAATTAATTAAATTCATAGAACATTCATGTTTGATATTTCTGCATTAAAAGAAATGAAGCTTTCTGAGCTTCAAGAAATAGCTAAGTTAGCTAAAACAATAAAATTTAACGGTGTAAAAAAGGACACATTAATAAGTCAGATTTTAGCACATCAAGAAGAAACTGCTCAGCCACCGGTAGCGCAAAAAGTGAATGAAGTTGTTGAAGATGATAAGCCTAAAAGGGCTAGAATTGTTCCAGTTAAAAAAGCAGCTATACAAAAGAATACAGTTCAAAAGAATTTAGTTTTTGAAGAAGAAAAAGAAAGTAAAACAACTGAAATTCTAGATACTCCAATTACACCAGAGGCACCAGAAGCACCAGTTGCAGAATCCAAAGAAACAGTTGAGCCTGTTAAAACATCAGAAAAAATTGTTCCTGAGAAAAAAGGATCAAAAATTATAAAATTCAATAAATCGGCCTACGAAAAAAAGGTTGCTTTACAAAAGGAAAAAGAAGCCGCTAAAGAGGTTGCTCCAGAAGCCGAAATTTCAAATGAAAATTCTGCTGAAACCCAAAATGAGACTTCTACAAATACAACATCAGAAAAAGGAGAAGCTCCAGTTCAGGTAAAAAAGACAAATCCGAACCAGAATAAGCAGAATACGAATCAAAATCCTAACCAGAACCCGAATCAGAATCCAAATCAAAACGGGAATAATGGTAATCAAAATCCAAACTTTAAGAATAAAAAGAATAATTTCAGAGACTCAGATTTCGAGTTTGACGGAATTATCGAAAGTGAAGGTGTTCTTGAAATGATGCCGGATGGTTACGGATTCTTACGTTCTTCAGATTATAATTATTTAGCCTCTCCAGATGATATTTATTTATCAACTTCGCAAATCAGATTGTTTGGTCTTAAAACAGGTGATACAGTAAAAGGAGTAGTGCGTCCTCCTAAAGAAGGAGAGAAATTTTTCCCATTAGTTCGAGTTTTAAAAATAAACGGACATGACCCACAAGTAGTTCGTGATCGTGTTTCATTCGAACATTTAACTCCAGTTTTTCCTTCAGAAAAATTTAAATTAGCCGAAAAGCAAAGTACTATTTCAACTCGTATAATCGATTTGTTCTCTCCAATAGGAAAAGGACAACGTGGTATGATTGTAGCGCAGCCTAAAACAGGTAAAACAATGTTACTTAAGGATATTGCAAATGCTATTGCTGCAAATCATCCAGAGGTATATTTAATTGTTCTTCTTATAGATGAGCGTCCTGAGGAGGTTACAGATATGCAACGTAGTGTACGTGGAGAAGTAATTGCTTCTACTTTTGACAGAGAACCACAAGAACACGTTAAAATTGCTAATATTGTATTAGAAAAAGCAAAACGTTTAGTTGAATGTGGTCATGATGTAGTAATCTTATTAGATTCGATTACACGTTTGGCAAGAGCTTACAATACGGTACAACCAGCTTCGGGTAAAGTATTAAGTGGAGGTGTTGATGCAAATGCATTACAAAAACCAAAAAGATTCTTTGGAGCTGCACGTAATGTAGAAAATGGAGGTTCATTGAGTATTATTGCTACAGCATTAACTGAAACTGGATCAAAAATGGACGAAGTTATTTTTGAAGAGTTTAAAGGTACAGGTAATATGGAGTTACAATTGGATCGTAAGATTGCTAACAAACGTATTTTCCCTGCAATCGATTTAACTTCTTCAAGTACGCGTCGTGATGATATGTTGCTAGATGAGAAAACATTACAGAGAATGTGGATCATGAGAAAATACCTTTCAGATATGAACCCTGTTGAAGCAATGGACTTTATCAATGATCGTTTCAAGAAAACAAAAAACAACGAAGAGTTTTTAATCTCTATGAATGATTAGAGGAAGGTTCAAAGGTTCTAAGTTACAAAGGTTCTAAGGTTTTTCTTTTGGAATCTATAAATATAAAAAAAGGGATGAGTTTTTAACTCATCCCTTTTTTATTTACTAAAACTGATACAATGCAATCATTTCGACGAAGGAGACCCGAGCGATAGCAAACAGAAGTAGTGAATCTCTATAATAAACTCCAATCTTTGTCGAATTACTAACGAAGATTTCTCCTTCGTCGAAATGACAAGATTATGGCAAATTAGTAAAACAAAAAAAGAATGAACTTTAGTTCATCCTTTTTTATTATGTATAAGATTAAAATCTTAGAACCTTAGTAACTCAGAACCTTAGACCCTCAAAAGAACCTACTTTTTATCAACTACAGGCCTATTTTCTCTATTTGCTAAATCCCATGCTATTACAAAAGCAAGTTGAGTTCTTTTTGTTAGAGCATCGTATTCAATTTTTTCTGGTTCATCGCCTTTTTGGTGGTAATCTTCGTGAACTCCATTAAAGAAGAATACTGATGGAATACCATGTTTAGCAAAATTATAATGATCAGAACGCTCATAAAAATGATTTGGGTCTTTTGGATCATTAAATTTGAAATCCAAATCTAATTTGGTAAACTTTTCGTTTTGAGCCACTACAATATTATGCAAATCGCTAGATAATCTGTCGGCACCAATTACATATACATAATTGTTTGTGTTTGCATGCTCTACATCACGACGTCCAATCATGTCAATATTAATATCGGCTATAGTATTTGCAAGTGGGAATAATGGGTTTTCTGAGTAAAAACGAGATCCGTGTAAACCATGTTCTTCGCCGGTTACGTGTAAGAAGAGAATTGAACGTTTAGGTCCGTGTCCTTCTTTTTTAGCTTTTGCAAAAGCTTGTGCCATTTCTAGAAGAGCAACTGTACCAGAACCATCATCATCGGCACCATTATACACTTCGCCATTTTTTACTCCTACGTGATCATAATGTGCAGAAATAACCAAGATTTCATCTGGTTTTTCTGAACCCTCGATATACGCCCAGATATTTTCTGAATCGGGTAGATTTTGATTTCTTTTGGCATTAAGATATGAAGCCGGAACGGGTTGGTAATAATTGGTTGCTCCTTTAGGAAAAGTAACTTTATCTTTTTTGTACTGATTGATTAAATAAACTCCTGCCTTTTTTTGTCCTTCTGACCCTGTTTCTCTTCCTTCCATTTCATCAGAAGCTACTATGTAAAGATGTTTTTTTAAATCTTTGGCAGTAATAGTATTCATGTATTTGGTTGGATCTGAATTGTCCTTTGCAACAACACCTTGGGTGTTTTTACATGAAAATGCCGAAGCAATTACGAATAGGATTAATATTTTTTTCATTGTTTATTTAATGTAAATTGATAAATGTGTAAAAAGCGAATGCAATTAGTAAAAATAGTATAAAAAGTGAATTTATGAAAAATAATATGACACTTTTAATAAATGAGACGGTTCTTGATTCTCCGTAAAATCTATGATGCGCTGGAAAAAAATAATAAAACATCCACAGTACTCCGGCAATTGTAAACCAATTAATTATTGTAGAAAGGAGAGGATAATTTATTAAGTCGCCTATTTTTCCAATGGAGAATAGGACTAGGAATATTAATAATAAGAACGAAAAATAGTGTAGGGTAAATATCCCGTGGTCAAAATAATACCAACGTTTTTTATTATGAAAAATCCATAAAAAGAAAGCGAAAAATGGCATGATAATAAATAAGACTTTAGGTAAATTGTGTATAAAAGACTCTACGAATTTATTGATTACTTCTCGGCCCGAATTTTTATCTTTTATAAGTTGAACTTTTCTATTTAGCCAATAACTAAAGTCGGAAAGTTTCTCGGCTTTAGATCCGTATTTTTGAATAGAGTCTAGTTGATTAACCGATTTATATCCGAATTTTATTAAGCTTTCTTTGTCTGTTTTGGGATTGTTTAAAACTTCCTGAATGGCTTTTTTATCTTGACTTGATATTGAGTTAGATTCTAATAAAGCTTTTACATTTTTATCTTCTTTTATTGTATTGGTTATGGTTGTAGTTTGATTTTGAACGTTTTCTGGATTAATAGCTTCGCTTGTATCATCATCTACATGAAGGGGAAACATGGCAATTAAAAGAAAAGTTACAAAACTGATAAAAATATAAAGACGAACCGGTGCTAAATAAGATAATCGTTTGCCCGAAAGATATTCTTTGGTTAAAGAAGCTGGCTTAAATAAAAGATTTTTAATTGTACGCCAAAAAGCATTTTCATAATGCGTTAAATCCTCAAAAGTGAATGAATAAATGATGAAATGTTTTTCTGGTATCTGTGTTTTCTTGTCCGCAATTGGGGCAAAAATGTTGTTCGACAACGTGCCTGCAATTCAGGCAGGTTTTGTCTTTTCTTAAAGGACTTTTAGACATAAGTTATTTGGTTTGGTATTTTTTGGCTTGAGATAGGTTATTGTATTTATTTTTTTAATACTTCATTTAAGAAAAGTTTTAAGTGTTCGAATGAGCGTTTAGCGGCTTTTTCATTGTATGCAGCTCCTTTAGAATTATCATTTCCTGCTTCGGGATTTGTAAATGAATGTACAGCATTTGCATAATAAATCATTTGCCAATCGGCTTTGGTATCGCGCATTTCTTGTTGGAAAGCGGTGATTTCTTCTGCAGATTCGTATGGATCATCAGCACCATGGCAAACTAAAACTTTGGTTGTAATTGTTTCGTTGGTTCTGGCAGCATCTCTGGCTAAACTTCCGTGAAATGAAACTACACCTTTTAGGTTAAGATGTCCTCTTGCTGCTTCTAGAACACCTGTTCCCCCAAAACAATATCCTATTGCAACGATATTGTCGGTATTAGCTCCAGATTTTACCAATTGTTGCAAAGCAAGATTAATTCTTTTCTGGAATTCGGTATAGTTGGTTTTGTAATGAGTAGCAATTTTGTTGGCTTCGGTAGTGTTTTTTGGGTAATTACCTTCTCCATATATATCGGCAATAAAAACATAATAACCCAATTTAGCCAAATCCTGTGCGATTGCTTTTGAGGCATTATCGATTCCTAACCATGCCGGAATCATTAATATGCCAGGTTTGTTATTGCTTTTTGTAGTGGGATTAATGGCTAGTCCGTTTAGAACCTGATTGCCATCGGTGTATTTTACGGGTTTTAATTGTGCAAACATAATTGAAGTATTTAGCATAATTCCTAAAATAAACAGATATATGGTTTTCATAATAGTATTTTTTTAAGACAAATATCAGAAATATTAGAATAGAAAAAAACCTCAAAAGATTTTTCTTCTGAGGTTTATATTGATTGTTGTAGATTATGTAAATTATTGTCCCGGATGATAGGTACGTTCGGCATTTTTTTCGACGTCTTCTTTGTAGAATAAAACATCTTTAAATTGTCCTTTTCGATACATTTCGGCTTGATCGTTAAAATGTTTAGATTTAGGATCGCCACTGTTTCCGCCTGCAAGTAATGATTTAGCTTTTACTTTTGTACCAAATTCTACTGCACAAACAAAACTATTACCATTATATCCGTAACGTTTTTTAGTGTCTTTCTGGAAACTACTTTTAT
Source organism: Flavobacterium hydatis (assembly GCF_000737695.1). Taxonomy (GTDB): domain Bacteria; phylum Bacteroidota; class Bacteroidia; order Flavobacteriales; family Flavobacteriaceae; genus Flavobacterium; species Flavobacterium hydatis. Next base: position 391,579 of record NZ_JPRM01000006.1, on the reverse strand, counting down.
AAGAAGGTAAACTCCCCCAAGATCCTGGCCCGTATCCAATTGGCAAACTTGCAAGAGTGTCGTTGTAAGTTAAATTCAGATCTCCAGATAATCTCTGGAAACGATTTATTTCGCCCCAAGTAACTTTCCATGTTCCCCATTTTGTGGTCAATTCTTTTATTGTGGCCTGTAATTGCGGAATTAATTGTTCATCAGTAGCATTTTTGGCAAAGTTTCGGGTATTTTCTACCTGATCTTTTTCTCCTTCGTTTATGTATGCTTTTTGTATAATTGGGTCTAATTTATATGCCCATTCGTTTGCCAATGTTGTTGCTACAGAATTTTCGTTGGCATAATAATCCCAGTTTTTCAAAATCGAAATTGGTTCTGATAAGTCGCTGTATTCTAAGTCGGTTAATTTGATGTCTTTTTCAAAATGATTAAGTAGAGCAGGAATTAATATTTCGAATATAGAAAGTTTACTATCATATCCATCGGCAATTACTTTATCCAAAGTATATTTTTCGCCTTTACTAAAAATACGAACTGCATTAATACCTCTAAAGTTTTCTCCGTCGGGAGCCATATATGCAGGGTAATTTTCTTTTTTAGGACTATTATCTCCAGCTACTGTGTAGGGTGTAGAGTTACAGTTTTGTAACCAACCGTTTGCGGGATTGTATAAGTGAACGGTTTCGGATACATCATGTAATCCTTGCCATTGTGTAGCCGATGTTGTGCCATCCATAACTTTAGACCAATTAAGGTTTTTATCTCTTATGGGGATATAATTACCATGCCAGTAGCCAATGTTTCCTTTATTGTCAGCATATACGGTATTGTTGGACGTGTTTGCTTTTAAATCCATTGCTTTTTTGTAATCTTCAAATCCTTTTGATTTTGTTCTTACCCAACTCTGAACTAAACTATTCATCGAGCGATTGTTAGATTTTAAACTAATCCATTTTCCGTCTCGCTTGGCCATAATTGGACCATTGTTTGTATAATAGGTTTTAAATTTTTTAGGAATTAATTTATCGTTCTCTAAATATTTAATTGTTATTTCTTTCTCGATTACTGGAATTAGTTTATTGTCATATTCATAAAATAGTTTTTCATTTTTAGAAACTATTTTTTCGGCATACATATCGGCAACATCTACATTGGATGAGGTATGCATCCAGCCACAATTTTCATTAAAACCTTGGTATACGAAAAATTGTCCCCAAGTTACTGCGCCATAAACATTAAGACCTTCTTCGCTTGTAACTTGTACCTCGGGTCTGAAATAAAAAGTTGTATGTGGATTTATATAAAGAATTGCATTTCCTGATGCGGTTTTTGTGGGTGCAAAAGCAAATCCGTTTGAGCCTGTTTGTACATTTTTCTCTCTTTCTAGGTAAGCTACTTTGTCATTGTTTCCAGAATAAAATGCTTTTAATTCTCCTACCGAAAGATCGGCAGTACTAATTGCTCCAATGCTTCCGTCGGTCCAGAGTAATGGAAACCAAGGTTCGAAACGGGTTAATAAAAGTGGTTTTACTTCGGGATGTTTATATAAATAATAATTAATTCCAGCGGCATAACTATTTAATAATTTCTTTAGCCAAGGTGCTGCTTTTTTATAATCGGCTTTGGCTTCATCGACATCTATTAAAAGTTTAATTTCTAAATCATTATATAAAACAGATTGTCCTTTTATTTCCGCAAGGCGCCCTAGTTTTTCTATATAATTCATTTCAATGCGTTTAAAGTCATCTTCGCATTGTGCATACATTAAACCAAAAACTGCATCGGCATCTGTTTTACCATATATGTGCGGAATGCCCCAATTGTCACGTATTATAGTAACTTTTTGTGCTGTTTTCTGAAATTTTGTAATCTTTTTTTTGCTTAGGTTTTGCGAGAAAACAGTTAAGCAAAGGCAACAGAAAAGGAACGTAAATGATATTGTTTTTTTATAATATGACATATTTGGTTTATCTATTAAGTTTCTTTCGAAATTACCACATTTTTATAGAACGACGTTCCTTTTAAATGCACATCCTAATTCTATAATAGAGTCTGTTTTGGCAATACCAGAAATGTTGTCGATTTTCTCATATAATATTTTCCTCATGTGTTCATGATTCTTAGCTATGATTTTTATGTAAAGGGTAAATGACCCGGTTACATAATAACATTCGGTTATTTCGGGGATTTTTTTTAATTCTTCGATTATTCTGTCAGAATCTGAATCTTTATTAAGGGTTATTCCTGTAAATGATGCCCAATCGTATCCAATTTTCTTTTCATTAACAATTGGTTTTATCCCCGATAATACACCTTGTTCTATTAGGCGATTGATACGCTGATGCACCATTGTATTGGAAATTTTTAAATTGGTTGCAATGGCTGAAAATGCCATTCGACCGTCTTTTTCTAATTGCTTGATGATATTGATGTCAAACTCGTCTAATGAATCCATGAAATTTGGTTTTAAAATAAATTGACTTTATTTTTCGGTAAATAAATACAAATTGACTTTTTACAGTGTAATTCAAGTCAAAAGTATTAAAATTTATTGTAAAATTAAAAAATAGTCTTAGTTTTGTAAAAAGTTAAAAATAAAGATCATGGAACAGGTTCAACAAATTCTTTCGTCAAAATCTACTGTATTAATTGAAAAAGAAAATAAATACGGTGCTCATAATTATCATCCATTACCAGTTGTTTTAGAGAGAGGTGAAGGGGTTCATGTATGGGATGTTGACGGAAAGAAATATTTTGATTTTTTATCGGCATATTCTGCGGTAAATCAAGGACATTGTCATCCTAAAATTGTGAAAGCAATGGTGGATCAGGCGCAAACATTGACATTGACTTCTAGAGCTTTTTACAATGATAAATTAGGGAACTATGAGGAGTTTGTAACTAAGTTTTTTGATTTTGATAAGGTTTTACCAATGAATACTGGTGCTGAAGCTGTAGAAACTGCTATTAAATTATGCCGTAAATGGGCGTATGAAGTAAAAGGTATTGCGGAGCATGAAGCACAAATTATTGTTTGTGAAAATAACTTTCATGGTAGAACGACTACTATTATTTCTTTCTCTAATGATGAAAGTGCACGTAAGAACTTTGGTCCTTATACTGCTGGTTTTATAAAAATAGAATATGATAATCTTGATGCTTTGGAAAAAGTATTGGAATCATCTAAAAATATTGCAGGTTTCCTTGTTGAACCAATTCAAGGTGAGGCTGGGGTTTATGTTCCTTCTGAAGGGTATTTGGCTAAAGCCAAAGCGCTTTGCGAAAAACATAATGTTTTGTTTATTGCCGATGAGGTTCAAACGGGAATTGCTCGTACAGGGAAATTATTGGCTGTACATCATGAAAATGTTCAACCTGATATTTTAATTTTAGGTAAAGCGATTTCTGGTGGTGTATATCCTGTTTCGGCTGTATTATGTAATGATGTTATCATGAATGTTATTAAACCTGGACAACACGGATCTACTTTTGGTGGAAATCCTGTTGCTGCTGCTGTTGCAATTGCAGCTCTTGAGGTTGTAAGAGATGAGAATTTATCTGAAAATGCGGAGCGTTTGGGGATTATCTTGCGTAATGGTTTAAATGATATCGCAAAACGAAATGATCTTATTACTTTGGTTCGTGGTAAAGGTTTGCTAAATGCTATTGTAATTAATTGTGATGAGGAGTCTGATCTTGCTTGGGAAATTTGTTTGAGATTTAGAGATTATGGTTTATTGGCTAAGCCTACTCACGGAAACAAAATTCGTTTAGCTCCACCTTTGGTTATTACCGAAGAGCAAATTAAAGAGTGTCTTGCTATTATAGAAAGAGCACTTAACGATTTTAAAAAGTAATTATTAATTCATAGCCTAGCCCTGATGGGAACGGCATCCTTTTTCTGGCTTTTTTTGACAGAAAAAGATATAGTGTACAGCAGGAGATTGCTCCTGAAAAATAAAAAAGCGATAGTTTGAGGACTATCGCTTTTCGTTTATAATTGCTTAAAATATCAAAAAAAGCAACTATTTCTTTAATGGGGCTCCGCCGGGCATTACCTCGGTTTTTAGTTTGAATTTGCTGTATTCGACTACACCAGTTTTATCTGCCCAATCAAAATATTTTGCCGATAACTGATTTACGATTCCAGGGTTTTGCTGGGCTACATTGGTAGTTTCGCCTCTATCGGTATCGATGTTATAAAGTTCCCATTCGTAGGACGGGTATATGGAAACTAATTTCCACTTGCCATCTCTTACGGCTTGGTTTCCTGCTCTTTCCCAAAATAATGGTGTGCCTCGATCTACCTGCGAAACATTATTAAATAAAACAGGTAGCAAACTACTTCCAACCAAAGGATTCGTCGTCACACCATTATATTCTTTGGGATATTGTATTCCTGCCAGTTCATAGAATGTTGGGGCAAGGTCGATAATGTGTCCTGTTCCTTTATCTATTCGTCCGGCTTTTATTTGTGATGGATACCATGCGATAAATGGGGAACTAAATCCGCCTTCGTGCATGTTGTTTTTATATTGTTGCAATGGGGTATTGGATAAATACGCCCAGTTTTGTTCTTGATAATCAAATGATCCTGATGTTCCTACTGGGCCTGTATTTCTTACTAGCCCTCTGTTTAATGGGTTGTAGCTATTAAAACCGCCTTGCGCACCATTGTCTGAAATGAAAATTATTAGGGTGTTTTTATCTTTTTTTAATGCTTTTAATTCATTTAAAACTTTCCCTACGTTCTGATCCATGTTATCAACCATTGCGGCATAAACTTCCATTTTGGCTTTCCAAAATTGTTTTTCGTCGTAGGTTAATTTACTCCATTCTGGTACTTCGGGATCTCTTGGGCCAATGGTTTGGTCTGCCTGAAGGATTCCGTTTTCTTTTAGTTTTTGGATTCTTTTTTCTCTTAAAATATCCCAACCTTCATCAAACTTGCCTCTGTATTTGGCAATATCTACGGGTTTTGCCTGCAATGGCCAGTGTGGTGCTGTAAAGGCTAAATACAAAAAGAAGGGTTTGTTTTCTTTATTTTGTTCTTCGAGAAAGGTTACGGCATTATTCCCGATTTCGTCTGTAAAATAATAGGAATCGTCTTTAGGGTGTAACTCGACATTGTTTTTTAGAAGTTTTACGGGATAGGGTGTTTTACCAAAAGGTAATGCTTTGGTATCAAAATAATTTGATGCTCCTTTTAGGATTCCGTAAAATTTATCAAAACCTCTTTGGTTTGGCCATTGTGCCTGATCTTCGGAACCTACGTGCCATTTTCCTGATAATAAAGTACTATAACCTCCAGAACGGAAAACTTCTCCGAGGGTTAATGATTCTTTGTTTAAATAGCCTTGATAGGCGGGTAGGCCAAGATTTACATCAAAAAATCCTACGCCTGCTTTATGCTGATATTGTCCTGTAAGTAGGGATGCTCTGGTTGGTGCGCAAATAGAGTTGTTGTAAAACTCTCGTAATCGCAATCCTTCTTTGGCAAGTTTATCGAGGTTTGGTGTGTTTATTTCAGATCCATAATTTCCTAAATCGGAATATCCCATATCATCGACCATGATTAGGATGATGTTAGGTTTTTGAGTATTATTTTGCGCCTGAACTAAAACGCCTGTTGTAAGTAGAAGGTTTAGTGTGATAATTATTTTTTTCATTTTGATTGGTATTTTAAAGTGTCGAATATCATTGAGTTTAACTTTGTCAAAGTTTGGAACTTTGACAAAGTTCTCGGAATAGCCCACGGTTTCAACCGTGTGGTTCTCGATATTAGATTAATTGCTAAATAGTAAAAAGGCGATTATTAGGGTTATGATTACATTGAATAATTGCGCTATTAAAAAGGCAAATAATGGTTTTTTGCTATTGTTGCTAAGTAAATCCTTAAAGTTGGTTTCAAGCCCTATACTTGTAAATGCCAGAGCAAACCAAATTCCTTGTAAATTCTTTAAACTATCCTTAACTTGATCTCGAACTTCGGGCGTTAGCAGGAATGAAAAAACTAATGATGCAACTATAAAACCAATAACAAATTTTGGGAAGCGCTCCCAAATGACTCCCAATGTTGGTTTGGACGCAACGGCTTCGGCTGATTTATTATGGGTATATGTCCAGTAAACAGATATAGCAAATGCGGCTAATCCTAATAATACGTTTTGAGAGAATTTTACAATTGTACTAATTTTCAAAGCGGTTTCTCCTACTAGCGATCCTGATGCCACAACTGCGCCCGAGGTATCGATACTACCGCCAAGCCAAGCTCCGGTTACTTCTTCGGGGAAGTTGAAATATTTAGCAATTATGGGCATAAATATCATCATAGGGATTGCCGTTACTAATACCATTGAGATAACATAGGATAGTTTTTTGGAATCTCCTTTGATAGCGCCCGATGTAGCAATAGCAGCAGAAACGCCACAAATGGAAACGGCGCTGGAAATCATCATTGTTAGTTCATCATCGACTTTTAGTTTTTTGCACAACCAAAAGGCAAAGTACCAGACTGATAATACGACTACGAGTGCTTGTGCTAATCCTAATGTGCCTGCTTTAAGTATGTCGGAGAAAATTACGCTTGTACCTAATAGAACTAATCCGATTTTTACAAATACTTCTGTAGCAAGTGCGGTGCGAAACCATTGAGGTAGTTTGAAAAAGTTACCAATGGCTAAACCTATTATCAAGCTGAAAATTACGGCTTCGAGATTGAATCCTTTTATTGTTGAATTTCCTGCAATTATTAAAGCAATGAGGGTTAGTATATAAACTATTGGAAAACCAAGTAAAAAGTTTTTTACTGATTTTCCGATTAAGAAAGCACCAATTGTTCCTATTGTGATAAGGTATATAAACTGTAATGCGATGATTTGTAAATTACCTGAAGCAAATACATCTTTTAATAAATCTGTTCCATTTGTCCATTTGAATACAGGAACTTCAGGAAGAAAAATAAATAGGGATATCCCAATTATTAAAAATCCTAAAATAACGACTGTCCAGTCTTCGTGAATGGTATATTGTTTTGTTTTAATTGACATTTTGATATTTTTTATTTTGTTCCTGCAAGGTCTTTTTTGACCTTGTAGGTATGATAATGTTGCGTAAAAGCTTTGCTTCTTTTTCAACCACAGATTAAAAGGATTTGAAGGATTATTTATTTCTATAAAGTCTTCGTATCGTTAGACGCACCGCGGTGCGTCTCTACGGAAAACCTTTGAACCTCAGCACCTCAGCACCTTTTTTAAAAACCTTTGAACCTTTGCGCCTCAGAACCTTAGAGCCTTAATTGAAAGCCCCATCAATATCTTTTTTTAAATCGCCTAATCCTTCTTTTTTGAAGACAATTTTTCCTTTTTGATATAAGATTAGGGTTGGGAAAACTTTTATTGATTTTAAGTCGGCTATGACTTGTGGGTTTTCTTCTAAGTCAATTTCTACGATTTTTAAGTTTTCACCATATTGTGCTTTTATAGTTTCTAGAACTGGTTTTACTTTTTTGCAAGCGCCACAATATTTAGATCCAATGTCTACCAAAACTGAATTGTTATCGGCAATGATTTTGTTGTATTCTGCTAGCGATAATTTGCTTTTAGAGTTGGCATAAAATGGTTTTCCGTTTCCGATCCAGTTGGCGATTCCGCCTTCTAGACTATAGGCTTCTTTAAAACCATTTTTTAATAATTCTTTTTCTAATGCTACACTTCTTCCTGCTCCGATGGAGTAAATAAATACGGGTTTTGATTTATCTAAAGCAGCCACAGATTTTGCATAATTCTCGGATTGCAAATTAAAATTGACTGCACCATTTATATGATTCAATGCAAATTCTTCTGCGCCTCGGGCATCAATTATCTGTGGATTTTTTTGACTTTTTATCTTTGAATAAAATACATCTAGCGATACGATATTCGAACTTTTATCTTGGGCAAAACCTACAATCGTAAATAGCAGGATTAATGCTGAAATACTGTTTTTTATGTTTGAATTTTTCATGTTTTTAGGATTGTGTTTGCTGTTCAAAATAGACAGGATTTTGAGCTACGTTATTATTTGATTTTTGTGTTAATGGAACTGAAAAAACCCCATCGGCGAGTGCACTTCCTTCTTTTTTAGATTTGAATATTGGCCAAAGAAATTGTGCATACCATTCTTCTTGTTTGTATGATTTGATTCCATATGATTTTGGGAATTTGCGGGTAATTAAACCTGTCCCGAAGATTACGTCCCAAATGAAAAACATATTCCCAAAGTTGCCTTTAAAATGTCCGATGCCATCACCACTAGTATCTGCATGATGTGCGTGGTGTGTGGCTGGAGTCGAAATTAATCGCTCTAGAACCCATGCGATAGGATGTAATACTTTGTATTTATAAAGAGGTTTGTCCCAAGCAATACTAGAATGTGCTCCCAATGTGATAAAACTTTTTATAACCAAAACAAACAAAGCTGGCAATCCTAATCCTAAATAGGTTAATGTAGCTGTTAGATATATTTGAGAGAAAAACACGGTGTAAATAAAATTTTGTCTAGAAAGCATCGCCATTCCCATATACGGAGCTGAGTGATGTGTTCTATGAAAACGCCATAAAAAGGGTACTTGATGATGCAAACGGTGATACCAATATTGGGTTAAATCATCGGCTACTGCAATTAAGAAAAAACCTCCCCAAAACGGAACCCAAGAAAGTGCATTTTCTAGATTCGGAATTACAACGGGTAAAATCGTTAAGCTGAAAAAAGCAATAATAGGAGGTAGGATTAACTTAGGAGCCAAGAAGCTTATAATATCTATTTTGCGTTCTTCACCCGTCCATTGATCATCATATAAACCTGCGGTGAATTCTATGATTCCCAGAACAAGCATAAATACGGTTAATCCCCATGTTCTTATGTTAGAAAATGCAGGTTTTGCAAATTCTAAAAACGATGGTAATGTAATATGCGATTCGCTTACAACGCCGTTACTTAATTTAAAGTAAAGGTAAATTGCCAATACTGGCAAGGAGTATATAAAAAGACTGATGGCTAAGTCTCTTTTTAAATTTTTATTTGAGTTTTGTACTATTGCCATGATTTCTTATTTTAAAAGTTGATTTACCAAGGTTAATCCTCCTGCCAAAATGATTAGCGGAACTAAAAAGAGTATTGCACCAACAAGAATCTTTTTTCCTATAATTTCAAAGTCTACTCGTTTCATATTTTTTTATTTAATAGAATCAGGTCTTTTTTGTTTTGGTAAAAGACCTGAATCATGATTTATTATTAATTTGTTGCTCCAGATTGCGTTGCTTTTTTAGCTAATTCCTGAAGTGTTTTTCCTTTGTCGGCTCCAAGATTATGTATTCTTCTGTTAAATACATCTTGCCAGTCGATTAGCGGATATACGTTGTTTTCTTTTGCTTGCTCATCAAACAATTTCTGTAGTTCGGCTAATTTCTCTGGGTACTTTTTAGCCAAGTTTACACGCTCATTAAAATCTTCGTTTAGGTTATACAATTCCCAAACATCAGTGTCAAAATTGCTTGGTTTTGGAGCTTCGTTTTTGCCTAATGAATTTTTTATAGCAAATGAATCTGGAAGGTGTGCTGCAGCAGCTTTCCAACCATCTTTGTAAATGGCTCTGTTTCCAAAAATGTAATAGTATTGTATTTTGTGTAATGACTCGGCTTTGGCATTATTTAGCGAAGCATACAATGTAGAACCTTGTATAGCATCTTGTTTGATTTCTCTAATATATTCAGGAGCTTTAATTCCTGCAATATCTAAGGTTGTAGGAAGTAAGTCGGTTACATGGCTGTATTGATTTCTGATACCGCCTTTTTCTTTAATTTCTTTTGGATAATAAACAATCAATGGGTTGCGTGTTCCTCCTTCTGATTGTGCATCTTGTTTCCAATTTTTAAAAGGCGAATTTGTTGCTTGTGCCCATCCTAAAGGATAATTGGTATTTAATCCTTTGGCTGTACCAATTTCTCCGATATTGTTTAAATTGTTCTGAAGATTTTGTTCATCAGATACTGTTTTAGAAAAAAGAGATTGGTTAATTGTACCTTGCAAAGTTCCTTCTTTACTAGCTCCATTATCTCCAATTGCAACAAAAATTAAGGTGTTTTCTAATTGATTGGTTTCTTTTAAATGATTTACGATTCTTCCAATCTCGTGATCGGTATAAGTAAGATATCCGGCATATACTTCCATGAATCTGGCGTATACTTTCTTCTGATCTGCAGATAACTTTTTCCAATCTGTAATAAGCGGATTGCGTTCTGGTAATACGGCATTGGCAGGAATTACACCTAGTTTTTTCTGATTAGCCAATACTTTCTCACGATATACATCCCAACCTTCATCAAATTTTCCTTTATATTGATCGCTCCAAGAATCAGCTACCTGATGAGGTGCATGAACTGCGCCGGGTGCATAATATAAAAAGAATGGTTTATCGGGTGCAGCTTTGTGTTGTTTGGTAATATAGCTAATGGCTTTATCGGTAATCTGATCTGTTAAATGTCTGCCATCTGGGGTAACATGAGCATTGTCCTCGACTAAATCTGGTTTGTATTGATCGGTTTGTGATCCTAAGAAACCAAAAAAGTGCTCAAAACCTTTACCTGTTGGCCATCTGTCAAACGGTCCAGCATCTGTAGCTTCCTCATCAGGAGTCAACCCGTATTTACCAACTGCAAAAGTGTTGTATCCTTTATCTCTTAAAATCTCAGCGATAGTTCCTTTATCAGATGGAATTCTTCCGTCCCAACCTGGGAAACCTGCTGACATAACGGTATGCGAAAATCCGCTAACATGAACTTTACCCGAATTTCTTCCGGTTAATAATGCTGCACGTGTTGGCGCACAAATAGCTGTTGTATGAAAGTTGGTATAGCGTAAACCATTATTTGCCAAATTATCAAATGTTGGTGTTTGTATCAATCCTCCAAAAGCGCTAGAAGCACCAAAGCCTACATCGTCTAGCAGAATCCAGATTATATTTGGAGCACCTTTTGGCGCTGTTACAGGCTCAGGCCAATATTCTTTAGAGTCGGCTAAGGTTTTACCTATTACGCCTTTAAAGTTTGTATCTGGATTTGTTTGTGCAAATCCTTGTACTGCTCCTAATTGTGTGGCTAGAAGAGCAGTAATCAAAAGTCCTTTTTTTGAACTTTTGATTGTGCTGTTAATATTGATTTTTTTCATTTTAAATAGTTTTTATGGTTTGTAGTTAATATCCAGGGTTCTGTGGTAATCCCACAGGGTTTATATTTCTTTCGCTTTGCGGAATTGGGTATAGATTATTTCTTTCTGAAACAGAAGCTTTTGCTACTACTTTTTTAACTTCGGTTACCAATGTTCCCCAACGTACTAGATCATACCAGCGTTGTCCTTCCTGCACAAATTCTTTTTTGCGTTCTTCCTGAATTGCTGCTCTAAAAGTTACTGGGGTTAATCCTGATAAATCTATCGTTGGATCTGGTGTATTAATTGGTTTTCCATAAGCTCTCCTTCTTACTTGGTTTAAAGCTTCATAGGCTTCGGTAGTAGGTCCGGATTGTTCATTTGTCGCTTCCGCTAAAGACAATAAGATGTCGGCATAGCGAATAATCGGAAAATTAATTGCCACATTACCCGGAGTCGCCAGATTTGTAAGATCCAGGTATTTTTTAAATATTGGTTTAGGAAAAGTATAAAGTGTTCCTGTAGCAGGATTCAGTAATTGTTTGGCATAACTTACATCTCTTCGGGTATCTCCAGCGGTATAAGTATCATAAAATAAAGCTACATCCGAGATAATATCTGCAGGTTCTGTGGCTGTAAATCCTGTAAAAGACGTTCCTTGAAAAGTACTTCCGCTAGATCCATTTCCTGCTTGATTTGGCTCAAATTGTACCGAGAAAATATGTTCTTTTCCGTTCTTTTTAGTTTTATTAAATACATCAGCAAAATTTTCAAAAAGAGCATATCCATATCCACCATTAATAACTTCTTTGGTTTTAAGGATTGCGTTTGGCCAATCTTTTCGAGTCAAATATACTTTTGCCAAAATAGCTTTTGCTGCTCCAGATGTAACACGACCAGCATCATTTGCAGGATAAGTAGTTGGTAAGCCTTCGGCGTCTTTTAAGTCGGTAATAATTTGCGCGTATACTTGATCTACTGTGGCTCTATTTGCTTTTAGACTTTCTAAATCAATAGATTTTGGTTCGTGTAAAACTATCGGAACTCCACCCCAAAGACGAACTGCCTGAAAATACAATAGGGCTCTAATAAATTTAGCTTCATTAATTAATCTGGTTTTTACCACTTCAGAACCTGATACTTTTGGGATGTTATCAATAGATACATTGGCTCTGTTTATTCCTGAGTATATTTGGCGCCAAGCTACTTGCACACGATCAGAAGTTGCATCATGAGTTAAACTACTCAATGCTCTTACTTGAGGATTTGTTGCCGAAACTCCTGCCGCCGCATAATCAGTCGCCATATCGGTTAGGAAATAAAGATTTCTCCCGAATAAACTTTGTTCTCCCGGATCAAGACTCAAAGAAGCATATACAGCATTTACACTTGCTACGGCATCGTCTTGGGTTTTAAAGTAATTGTCTTCGGTTACAAATGAGGTTGGTGTTACCTCAAGTTCGGTGCACGATATAAACAGACCGACACTTAATAGTAATGTTATTATTATTTTTTTCATCGTTTATTTTTTTACTTAGAAAGTTACGTTCAAGCCAGAAATGAATGTTTTAGAGTTTGGATAAGCTCCAAAGTCAATTCCGGGATATAAATTATTTTGTTCATACGAACTTACTTCTGGATCATAACCAGTGTACTTAGTCCATGTGATTAAGTTTTCGGCAGATACATAAAATTTAATGCTCTTTGTTCCTAGTTTAGACGAAAGGCTTTTAGGTAATGTATACCCAAAAGTGATTAGTTTTAATCTCAGGAAAGAAGCATCTTCTACGTAGCGTTCCGAAACTATACCTAGCGGAGAACTAGATGCTCTAGGAATTTCATTGCTTGGGTTTGTTGGAGTCCAACGATCATTTAGAGTTGCTGCAGCATTAGTACCAAGAGTTGAAATTTCTAATTGTTGGTTAAGTGCATTAAATATTTTTCCTCCATAAGATCCTTGTAGAGAGAAATTCAAATCGAAATCGTGATAAGAAATTGTATTACTAAAACTTCCAACAAATTTTGGTTGAGAGCTTCCAAGATCTCCTTTATCAGCAGCCGATATTACTCCATCACCGTTAGTATCTACATATTTTCTGTCTCCAACTTTGGTATTCGCAAGACTATTTATTTTTGGTTGCGTATTAATCTCTTCCTGAGTCTGAAAAATACCATTGGTTTTGTATCCCCAAAAAGTACCTAAAGGCGAACCTACTTTTACTATTACAGGTTGTTGTTGCAATAAAGAACCATTTGGAACTACAGGAAAAAATTGGTCAACTCCATTTCCTATAGAAACTACTTTATTTTTATTGGCAGAGAAAACAATGTTAGAATTCCATGAGAAGTTTTCTGTTCTTAGATTTTCTGTTGTTAAACCAATTTCAATACCTTTATTTTCAACACCACCTATGTTTTGTAGTACTGTTGCATATCCTGATGTAAGCGGAATTGGTACATTTATAAGTAAATCGTTTGTTTTTTTGTAATACACATCAAAAACAAAATTTACTCTTCTGTCTAATAATGATAAATCTAAACCTACATTATATTGATTGGTTTTTTCCCATTTTAGGTCTGGATTTGCCAGTCGGGTAGGAGCCAATCCTGTTTGTAAAGTTCCTCCAAAAGCATAATTAACAGAACCCATTGAAGCCAAAGAAAGATAATTTCCTATTTCCTGATTTCCTGTTGTTCCAGCAGTTAATCTTAGTTTAGCTTCGGTTACTCCTTTAATGTTTTTGGCAAATTCCTCTTCGGTAATGTTCCATGAAAATCCTGCTGATGGGAAATATCCCCAAAGCGATTCTGAACCAAATCTCGAAGATCCATCTGCACGAGCAGATAAAGTAAAATTATATTTGCCTCTATAAGAATAATTCACTCTCGTTAACCATGATTTCAATACACTCTCGAATGCATCGCTGTATGGTTTTACGGGCACACCATCTTGTAAGGCGTTGTAAGTATTGGCATCATTTACAAAAGTATTTGCACCTGCATTCACAACTTCACCTTCTGTGTATTGAAGTGTATATCCTGCCAAAGCAGAGAATTTGTGGTCTTCGCCAAAAGTTGTATTGTAGTTTAATGTGTTTTCATTTAATACAGAACTTACTAATCGGTCACCTACAGAAGCTAACCCTTTTGTTCCTGCACCATTTGTAGTATACGACGGAGCATAATAATTTTGTTTCGTTCCAATAACATCTCCACTTACAGCAACTTTTGCAGTTAGTTCTTTCGTTATTTTATATTCTCCAAACAAGCTCGTCAATATTCTATTAATTTTGGTTTCATTGGTTGTATTTTCCAAATCATTAATCGGATTTGGTATATAACCATTAACAGATGTAGCGTAAGGATTTTGTGTTATATTATAAGATCCATCAGCGTTTTTGATAGGAACTACAGGAGCCATTAGCAAGGCTGCAACTAAAGGATTTGGTTGTCTGCTGCTAGAATTAGAACCGACACCATTAGATATCGAGTTGCTATAATTAGCATTTACACCAAACTTAAAAGCCTGAGAATAGTTTCTTTCATAATTGGCGCGAAGAGAAATTCGTTTAAAATCTGATCCAAGCAAAATACCTTCTTGATCAAAATACCCAGCTGAGATCGAATATCTAGAGCGATCATCTCCGCCAGAGAAAGTTAATTGATGATTTTGGATAGGAGCTGCAGTTCTAAAAGCTGCTTTTTGCCAATCATAATTTCCTGAAGTTTTTAAAGCTTCTATTTGAGCAGGCGAGAATGAAGGTGCTTGTCCTATACTTGCCTGAACATCATTACGTAAACTTGCCCATTCGCTGGCATTCATCAAGTTTAATTTTTTAGATACATTCTGAAATCCAAAATAGCCTTGATACGAAATGTTATCTTGTCCTTTTATTCCTTTTTTGGTAGTAATAAGTACCACACCATTTGCACCACGAGAACCATAAATGGCAGTTGCAGAGGCATCTTTAAGGACTTCAATAGATTCTATATCACCAGGATTAATGGTTGATAACACATTTACCGTTGCTCCCGAATAAGCTACTCCGGCAGTACTATTACTATTGTCATTATAAATTAATATTCCGTCTACAACATAAAGAGGTTCATTACCAGCCGTAATCGAGTTTCCTCCCCGAATACGTACGCTAGATGAAGCTCCGGGCTGCCCAGAACTTTGGGTAACAACTACTCCGGGAATTGCGCCTCGTAGTAAGTTATCTGCCGATGAGGTAACCTGTGCCAGATTTGCTTTAGGAACAGAAGCTACAGAACCTGTAATGTCTTTCCTTTTCTGAGCTCCATATCCCACAACTACTAATTCGTCTAACTCTTGGCGTTCTTCTTTTAAACTAATGGTAATAGGATTCTTCTCAACAATTACTTCGGCTTTTTTATATCCTATATAACTTACTATTAAAGTGTATGGGAATTTTTGACCTGTCTGAAAATAAAATTTTCCTTCGGCATCTGTAACTACTCCGTGCGTAGTACCTTTTATGTTTACAGATGCACCTATAATGGGTTGGTTTGTAATATCATCGACTATGGTTCCGTCGAGTTTAGATTGTATAAGAGGGGTGGTGTCTTGTGCATTAATTCCGGCAGATACAAGCAGAAGTAATAGCAATGAGTATATGTTTAATTTTTTTTTCATTTCTTTGTGTTGGTTTAAATAGTAAAGGCATAGCGAAAGCTGAGAAATCAACTATCGTTTCCTTTATAAAGAGATTCACATTTTTTTTAAGCCTGCCATTTCTGTTGCCGCAGAAATGGCTTTTTTTATTTACAGCAACTTCTATTCATTGTTTTCATTTTCCTTTTTTTAGTTAATTATTTATTTTAGTTTTTTACATGTTATTCCACCAAGCCATTCCTTACGATCGATGTAAAGAATAGAATTTTGTTTTTCAATAAGATTATTGAGGTGGGTATTTAATAAAATTCGTTTAGTTGTAACTATATATGAGTATAGTTTTATGATGGGTAAGCGAAAACGAAAATATTACGATGAGAATTAGCAACAGATGCACATATAACAGAAAGTGTTATAAGTGTATACTTTAGGAAGGATGTAGTTAGATATTCTCTCGATTGTTTTCAAAATATAGATTGTTTTTATTTAAACTCTACTAATTCTATAGACAAAGTTAAATTATATATAATAAAAACCAAAAATTTACATAATTATTTTTAAAAATAAATAGGAGCGAGGTAATTAGTAACTTTTTTAAATGTTTTAATTTGTTGTTTATTAGCGGTTTGTGTTTTTGTGTTGTCCGTTTTTTTTTTTTTATTTTAGATTTTAGATTTTAGATTTCAGATTTTAAAAATTGAAATCTAAAATGATTATTGATTTTAGATTTTGAAGTGAATCAAATGTTGATTTTTAGATTTAGTATTGCAATCTGCAATCTAGAATCTAAATTCTACAATCTTAAATCACTTTAGCCTCGTTGTGTAATAAATTAATTAACTCATCTAAATTGTCTGGAGAAACTAGTTTTACTGCAGATTTTGGAGCTGGTTTTTCAAATTTAACCGCTTTAGTATTTACTGGAGCGTCAACTGGTTCAACAATTGCTAATGCTTTTGTTCTTGCAGTCATAATCCCTCTCATGTTCGGGATACGTAAATCTTTTTCTTCAACCAATCCTTTTTGACCACCAATGATTAATGGTAAAGAAGTGCTTACAGTTTCTTTTCCACCGTCAATCTCACGAACTGCTTTTACGCTAGTTCCATCAACAGTTATATTTGTACAAGAGTTTAAGAAGTTATATCCTAAGATTCCAGAAATCATTCCAGGAACCATTCCACCATTATAATCTAATGATTCTTTTCCAGCAATAATTAAATCATAACCACCAGTTTTAATAACTTCAGCAAGTTGTTTTGCTACGAAGAAACCATCAGTTGGGTTTGCATTGATACGAATTGCTTCGTTTGCTCCAATTGCTAATGCTTTACGTAAAGTTGGTTCTGTGTCTGGGCCACCAACATTTACTACAGTAACGGTAGCACCTTGTTGCTCCTGAAACCAAATTGCACGTGTTAAACCGAATTCGTCGTTAGGATTGATTACATATTGTACGCCGTTGGTATCAAATTCTGAATCACCATTGGTAAAGTTGATTTTTGAAGTAGTATCAGGTACATGACTGATGCAAACTAATATTTTCATAAGTATAGATTTTATTATTTCTAAATACGTTTCCACAAATTTAGAAATATAATCCGAATAATTTACTATGCATGCATAATATTTCTGAAAACTATTACGTTTTCGTAAAACGACACTAGAATTTTGAAGAATCTTGTTTTTTAGGTCTGAAAAAGTGGAGATTAAGCAAATATTTGTGACTTAAAAAGAATCAATAACAAATAAAAAAAAGAATTATCGGAGTCTTTTTGGCTGAATTTTATTTCTTTAAAATGGGATTTCTAACAAAATAAAAAATAAATAAGAAGGGTATAACTATTTTATAGGTTAATATATCGATTTCGTAACTGGAAAATTTTGATAGTCAAAAGTTAAAGTTCTAGTAAAACATCCATATGGCAAGGACTTCATGTTTTTTAAACTAAATTTATGCTTTTAAGTAATTTAAAATATTTATTTTTGCTTTTCAGAAAATTACAACATACAATATAAAATATGAGAACAATACAATTTAGAGAGGCCATTTGCGAAGCGATGAGTGAAGAAATGCGTCACGATGAATCCATATATTTAATGGGCGAAGAAGTTGCAGAATACAATGGTGCATATAAAGCATCAAAAGGAATGCTTGCTGAGTTTGGCGAAAAAAGAGTAATTGATACTCCAATCGCAGAGCTTGGATTTACAGGAATTGCAGTTGGATCTGCAATGAATGGTTGTCGTCCAATTGTAGAATATATGACATTCAACTTCTGTTTAGTTGGTATTGATCAAATTATAAATAATGCTGCCAAAATGCGTCAGATGACAGGAGGGCAATTTAATGTGCCTATTGTTTTTCGTGGACCAACTGCTTCTGCAGGACAATTAGGAGCAACTCACTCACAAGCTTTAGAAAACTGGTTTGCAAATACACCAGGACTTAAAGTTGTAGTTCCATCTACACCTTATGATGCAAAAGGACTTTTAAAATCAGCAATTCGTGATAATGACCCAGTAATCTTTATGGAGTCTGAGCAAATGTATGGTGATAAAGGAGAAGTTCCAGACGGAGAATATACAATTCCTCTAGGAGTTGCAGATGTTAAACGTGAAGGAACTGATGTAACTATTGTATCTTTTGGAAAAATTATTAAAGAAGCATATATCGCAGCAGATGAATTAGCTAAAGAAGGTATCTCTTGTGAGATTATTGATTTAAGAACAGTTCGTCCAATGGATAAAGATGCAATCTTAGCTTCTGTTAAAAAAACAAATCGTTTAGTAATTCTTGAAGAGGCTTGGCCATTTGCAAGTATATCTTCGGAGATTACTTATATCGTACAAGAACAAGCTTTTGATTTTCTTGATGCGCCAATACAACGTATTACAACAGCAGACACTCCTGCACCTTATTCTCCTGTATTGCTTAAAGACTGGTTACCAAACGCTGGTGATGTTATAAAAGCAGTAAAGAAGGTAATGTATAAAAAATAAGAAAATTAACAATACTAATAAAACTTCATCATTTTCTTATTTGATGAAGTTTTTTTTTGGATTATGAAAAGAATAATTTTACTCAGTCTGTTTTTTTTATTCGCATTTGTGGATAGCATTTTTGCACAAACAAAAGTGAGTGGAGTCGTCTTAGATAAATCCAATCAACCGATTCCGTTTGCAAACGTAGTTTTTAAAGGAACCAATATAGGAATTGTTTCTAATGAAGATGGACGTTTTTACCTTGAATCAGCCAACACATATACTACAATAATTATTGCATCGGCAGGATATTCTGAAAAAGAAATTACTTTAGAGAAAGCAGTAAACTACAATTTTAAAGTAGTACTGAACGAAGCCGAAAGCCTAAATGAAGTGGTAATCTATACCGGTAAAACTTCTAAAAAGAATAATCCAGCGCTTGATATTCTTAGAAAAATCTGGGAACGAAAACGTAAAAACGGATTGTATCAGTTTAAACAATACCAAATGGAGAAGTACGAAAAAGTGGAATTCGATATGAATACCATTGATAGTGCCTTCATGAAAAATAAGATTTTTAAAGGAATGGAATTCATCTTTAAACAGGTGGATACTTCTAAAATTACAGGAAAAACATATTTACCTATTTTTATAAATGAATCTTTGTATGATGTATACGGAGATAATAATATAAAGAAAGTAAAAGAGATAATAAAAGGAAGTAAGACTTCTGGGTTTAATAACAACCAGCAAATATTATCTTTTGTAAAAGACTTGTATTCCGAGTATAATATCTACGATAATCACCTTACATTTTTTGATAAAAGCTTTACAAGTCCATTATCTACAACAGGAATCGATGTGTACAACTACGTCTTAAAAGACAGTACATTTATAGATAATAAATGGTGTTATAATATTGTGTTTTATCCAAGACGTAAAAACGAATTGACTTTTAAAGGAGATTTCTGGGTAAACGATACCACATTTGCAATCAAGAAAATTAATATGGCAGTTACTAAAAGTGCCAATATTAACTGGGTAAAAGATGTATACATCGAGCAAGAATTTGATGTAGTAAGTGATTCAATCTTTCTTCTTACGAGAGATTATATGATGTCGGATTTTGCTTTAAACAAAAAAGAAAGTTCTAAAGGGGTTTACGGAAAACGAACAACATCTTATAGAGATCATAAGTTTAATATTCCTAAACCAACTACTTTTTATAAAGAAGAAGTTAATTATATAGACAATGAGGTTTATAATAAATCCGATGAATATTGGGAAGAAAACCGATTTGAAAAACTGACCAAAGATGAACAAGGAGTTTATAAAATGCTTGATACCTTACAAACTGTCAAGAAGTTTAAGCAATTGTATAACTTAGTTTCTATACTTGGTAGTGGTTATGTAGGATTTCCTAATTTTGATTTTGGGCCTATATTTTCTACATTTGGATATAACGAAGTCGAAGGAGTGCGTATACGAGCAGGAGGAAGAACGTATTTTGGACCAAATGATCCATGGCGATTACAAGCATATACCGCTTATGGGTTTGAGGATAATAAATTTAAATACGGTGTTTCGGGAAAATGGATGATTGATAAAAAGAATCGTCTTATTATCTCGGGAGGGAACAGGCGCGATGTAGAACAAATTGGAGCTAGTTTAACAACTACCAATGATGTTTTAGGTCGAAGTTTTGCTTCATCGGCTTTATTTACAACAGGAAGTAATGGGAAATTAACCAACATTAATTTAACCAATGTTGCTGCCGAAATCGAGCCAATAAAAAACCTAACGTTTCAGGTAGGATTATCATACCGTACATTAGAGTCAGCGTCGCCAACTTTTAGTTTAGATTATTATACGACTTTACCAACTGCTGCAAATCCTGCGGGAGTTATAGCAGATGAAGTAAAACAATCTGAAGCAAATATCCAGATAGAATACACGCCAAATCGTAAAACAATTGGTTTTGGGGTCGAAAGAAATAATGTAGATAGTCCGTTTAGTCGATTCTTTATAAACTATAGTCATGGTTTTAAAGGTGTGCTGAATAGTGATTTTAAATATGAAAAAGTTCAGTTGTATTATAAGCAACCTATTATTATTGGACCTCTTGGGCGTACGAATCTTATCTTAGAAACAGGAAAAACATTCGGGACAATTCCGTTAGGATTAATGAGTGTAATCCCGGGTAACCAGACTTACTTTACAATCGAGAATACTTTTAGTAACTTAAATTTCTATGAGTTTGTAACCGATCAATACACGACTCTACAATGGGATCATAATTTTGGTGGACGACTTTTTGCTCGAATTCCATTTATGCGTAAACTTAATTGGAGAGAAATTATTGGTGCCAAAGCAGTTTACGGAACAATCTCTGATGCTAATAGAGCAATCAATGCATCAGGCTTAGTTTACAATGCACCCGAAAAAGTGTATTGGGAATATAGTGCAGGAATCGGGAATATCTTTAAAGTATTCCGTATCGATTTTTCTTGGAGAGGAAGTTACTTAAATACACCAGATGCGAATAAATTTGCAGTAAAAGGATCTTTCGGATTCTACTTCTAATATTTAGATAAAAAAATAATCTCGTAAAAACACCAAGTCACTAAGTTTAATTTCTTAAGACCTGGCGTTTTTGTATGATTAATAATTTGTTTCATGCAGATTTATTCTTTTCCAATGCTAATTAAAGATCTCTTTAATCTACCAAATCTGCGTGAAAATAAAACTTTACGCTTCCATGTCTTTGTGAGATTTTTTAAATAGCTTCAATACTTTCAGGCAAATTCTACAGATTTAGAATATAACAAATAAAGATTTGCGAAAATCGGCTTAATCTGCCGAATCTGCGTGAAAACAAAATTTCAAGAGATTTTTTTAATTAATTTTAGGAGCTATTCCCGCTATCCGTTTCAATCTTTTGTTTCTTAAAGAAAAAACAAAAGGATTTCCACTTCTATCGGGGCTAAAAAACTCACAGGTATGCAAGAAGCAATCGATTATCTTTCGGAGAAAAGCCCAATTTTTCAGGCAATCATACAAGAGTATGGTTTACCACCAATCCCGAAACGACCACAAGGATTCGAGACTTTGGTTTTGCTTATTCTAGAACAGCAAGTATCTATAGATTCAGCTAAAGCTACATTCTTAAAAATAAAAGCTTATACGATTTGTAGTCCCGAAACATTAGCAATCTTACCCGATGAAGATTTTCGTACATTAGGCGTAAGCCGACAAAAAACAGCGTACATTAAAATATTAGCTTTAGCGATATTAAATAATGAAATCAATATTGAAAGTCTGGCTACCAAATCGGCCAAAGAAGTTCGGGAAGAACTTATAAAACTAAAAGGAATCGGAAATTGGACCATAGATATTTATTTGATGTTTTGTCTTCAAGAGCCCGATTTAATTCCTCTTGGAGATATTGCAGTTGTAAATACAATTAAAGAATTACTTGATATTCATGATAAAACAGAGATGGAAAAGCTTACCTCAGAATGGAGTCCATATCGTTCCTATGCTACATATTTGCTTTGGCATTATTATTTAAAGAAAAGAAAAAGAACTATTACCTATTAACTGCCTGTTTTTTAAAAGAAAAGTGCATAGATTAATGGATTTTTTCATTGTAAAAAAGGATTCTTTGACTACTTTTGCAATCGAAATTATAGAAAAAATAAAAAACGAAAATGACCGCAGACAAACTAACAACTTTCGATGTATTAATCGAAATACCAAGAGGAAGCAGAAATAAATATGAGTACGATTTTGAAATAAAAAGAATGCGTTTCGACAGAATGTTATTCTCTTCAATGATGTACCCAGCCGATTACGGATTTATTCCTGAAACTTTAGCTCTTGATGGCGATCCGCTAGATGTATTAGTTCTAGTAAATGAGCCAACTTTCCCAGGATGTGTTATGGAAGTAAAACCAATCGGTGTTTTCCATATGGCAGATGACAAAGGACCAGATGAAAAAATCATTTGTGTACCAGTTTCTGATCCAATCTGGAATTCATTAGAAAACCTTTCGGATATTAATCCACACTTATTAAAAGAAATCGAGCATTTCTTCCAAGTTTATAAAGACCTTGAAAACAAACAAGTAGATGTAGAAGGTTGGGGAGATGTAACAGAAGCATTTAACATCATTGCAGAATGTACTAAACGTTTTAATGATATCGAAAATAAACCAGAGGGATTATTTAGTATTAAATAATTTTTATCCTATTCTATTATAAAAAAAGCAGCACTTAGATAAGAGTGTTGCTTTTTTTGTTTAAATTCGTTTTGTTACATTACTAATACTAACCAAAATACCATTAAAAATTATGAATACATTTATGATTTATTTGCCAATTGTTATGGCAATTATAGGATTACTTTTCATGGCAATAAAAAGGACTTGGGTGTTAAAACAAGACGCTGGTGATGGCAAGATGAAAGCCATTTCAGATCATATTTACGAAGGAGCATTAGCTTTCCTGAAAGCTGAGTATCGATTGCTCACTTTTTTTGTAATTGGAGCAAGTATTGTTTTAGCGGGAATTTCATTTATAGTTCCTACCACACATATATTAATAGTAGTAGCTTTTATTTTTGGAGCATTTTTCTCTGCATTAGCAGGAAATATGGGAATGAAAATAGCAACCAAAACCAATGTTAGAACTACGCAAGCTGCAAGAACTAGTTTACCACAAGCATTAAAAGTATCTTTCGGCGGTGGAACCGTTATGGGATTAGGAGTTGCCGGATTAGCTGTTTTAGGGTTAACCGGTTTTTTTATAGTATTTTTTCAGGTATTTATGAATGGAGTTTGGACTTCATCTGATGATATGACCAAAGTTCTGGAAACATTAGCAGGATTTTCTTTAGGAGCTGAGTCGATTGCATTGTTTGCAAGAGTAGGCGGAGGTATTTATACCAAAGCTGCCGATGTAGGTGCTGATTTAGTTGGTAAAGTCGAAGCTGGAATTCCAGAAGATGACCCTCGTAATCCAGCTACAATTGCAGATAACGTGGGAGACAATGTTGGAGACGTTGCAGGAATGGGAGCCGATTTATTTGGGTCGTATGTTGCAACAGTTTTAGCAGCCATGGTTTTAGGAAACTATGTGATAAAAGATATGGGTGGAAACATTCAGGATGTTTTTGGAGGGATAGGACCTATTTTGTTACCAATGGCAATTGCTGGTTTCGGAATCTTATTCTCTATTATAGGAACGACATTAGTAAAAATATCCGATGATAATGCAAAAGAAGCACAAGTGCAAAAAGCATTAAATATAGGAAACTGGGTTTCGATTGTTTTAACAGCAATAGCATGTTTCTTCTTAGTACAATATATGTTACCAGAAACCATGACTATGAGTTTCTTTGGCGAAGGTTCTAAAGATATTTCATCAATACGTGTATTCTATGCTACGATTGTTGGATTAATTGTTGGTGGAGCTATTTCTTCGGTAACTGAATATTATACAGGATTAGGTACAAAACCAGTATTGGCAATTGTACAAAAATCTAGCACAGGTGCAGGAACAAATGTTATTGCAGGATTGGCAACAGGAATGATTTCTACATTTCCTACGGTACTTTTATTTGCTGCGGCAATCTGGACATCGTATGCATTAGCTGGATTTTATGGTGTAGCATTAGCCGCATCGGCAATGATGGCAACTACAGCAATGCAATTAGCAATTGATGCCTTCGGACCAATATCAGACAATGCAGGTGGAATCGCCGAAATGAGCGAATTACCAAAAGAAGTTCGTACAAGAACAGATATTTTAGATTCAGTAGGAAATACTACGGCAGCTACAGGAAAAGGATTTGCAATTGCTTCGGCAGCTTTAACTTCGTTAGCTTTGTTTGCGGCGTATGTAACTTTTACAGGAATTGACGGAATTAATATTTTTAAAGCACCAGTTTTGGCAATGCTTTTTGTGGGAGGAATGATTCCTGTAGTTTTTTCGGCACTAGCTATGAATTCTGTTGGGAAAGCAGCAATGGACATGGTGTATGAAGTACGTCGCCAGTTTAGAGAAATTCCTGGTATTATGGAAGGAACGGGAAAACCTGAATATGCAAAATGTGTAGATATTTCGACTAAAGCCGCTTTACGTGAAATGATGCTTCCTGGAATCTTAACAATAGGTTTTCCTATTGCAATTGTACTTTTAGGGAAATTGGTTTATGGAAGCAATAATCAATTAATTGCCGAAATGTTGGGAGGTTATATGGCTGGAGTAACCGTTTCGGGAGTTCTTTGGGCAGTTTTCCAGAATAATGCAGGAGGAGCTTGGGATAACGCAAAAAAATCTTTTGAGGCAGGAGTGCTTATTAATGGAGAAATGACATATAAAGGCTCGGATGCGCATAAAGCAGCCGTGACAGGAGATACAGTTGGAGATCCATTTAAAGATACATCAGGTCCATCGATGAATATCCTGATAAAATTAACTTGCTTAATCGGATTGGTAATTGCTCCGATATTAGGTGAAGGACATTCGGCGTCGGGAATGGCAGAAGGAGGTTCTTGTTGCGCTAAAACAGAAATGCATGGAGGGCATTCTAAATGTGATATGTCTAAAATGGCAACAATGACCAGAGAAGAATGCGCACAAATGTGTAAAGAAAAAGGATGCAGTCCAGAAGAAACTGCAAAATGCTTAGCAAACTATGATGCTAACGGAAAATACCTTCATAAAAAAACGGATTGTTTTGATACAACTAAATACACTAAAACTGATGCAGTGCGTGTAGAAATTGTAAACGTGAATGGTCAGGTTGTAGGAACGGTTACAACGACTACAAACGGTAAAGTTGAACAGAAAGTTTTTAAAGGCACAGCCGATGAGGTTAATGCTCAAATTGATGCTTTGAAATAAGAAAATGACTTAACTCAACTAACATTGTCAAAGTTCAAAACTTTGACAATGTTGTATAAAACAAAAATGCCTCTAAAATATTTAGAGGCATTTTTTTATGTTTTAAAACAATCCGTTTAGTTCGGCATCAATTCTATTGATGATATCTCCTAAATCTTCAGGATTATCAACAAAGTTTATATTATCAACATCTATGATTAATAATTTTCCTTTCGTGTATGTTTGTACCCAAGCTTCATAACGTTCGTTCAAACGGCTTAAATAATCAATAGAAATAGTGTTTTCGTATTCGCGACCGCGCTTATGAATCTGTCCTACTAAGTTAGGAATAGAACTTCTTAGGTAGATTAATAAATCGGGTGGTTTTACCAATGTTTCCATTAGCTCAAATAATGAGGTGTAATTCTGGAAATCACGACTTGTCATTAAACCCATAGAATATAAGTTGGGAGCAAAAATATAAGCATCTTCATAAATGGTTCTGTCCTGAATAACTTTTTTGCCGCTTTCGCGAATTTGTTGCACTTGGCGGAACCTGCTGTTTAAGAAATAGATCTGCAAGTTAAATGACCAACGCTCCATTTGATGGTAAAAATCATCTAAATATGGGTTGTCTACAACATCTTCAAAATGGGGGTCCCACTTAAAATGTTTAGCGAGTAATTTGGTTAGAGTTGTTTTTCCTGCGCCTATGTTTCCTGCTATTGCTATGTGCATTACGGTATTATGATTTTATAATTTGTAATTCCTCCAATTGTAAAAATAGATAAAATTTGGTCTTTGTAATAGAAATTCCCAAACGTTTTTTCTGAAATTTCAATTTGCAAAGGATCTTCTGATTCGGACTTACTGATGTCTTTAAAAAACAACAAATTAGCTTTTTTGTAAATATATTGATTGTTGTTAAGAATCGTTAAAGCATCAAAATCGGGTATTTTCCCAAGAGCAATAACTTTGCCGAAGATGTCACAAGAAAACCAATTGTTCTTTTCGTCTACCCAATAAAAAACGTTGAAATTCGATTGATAGTATTTTATGTTTCCCGAAAGTGGAGTGGAAACTGTTTTATACTCATCTTTTAAATAGTTATAAAGACCAATTTGTTGGTTTAATGTATTGTAAATCCAAAGCTGATTTTGTGATGCAATTCCAATTCCAGAAGCAAGAATAGGAGTTGTGTTTTTAGAAAAATTAATTCTATTAGTCTCGTTAAACTGATTATCTAGTAAAACTACCGTATTGAAATCTTCATAAAATAAAACAATTTTAAGCGGATTTTCTAAATCAGCTTTAGTAATCTTTCCTAAAGAGATGTTTTTATATTCGTAAGCATCTTTCCCGTTTGTTTTTATAAAACGGTTGTTTTTTATTAAATAAACAAAACTAAAAGAATCCGTTCCTGAAAATTGATCAGCATCAAAAGTTATACTATTTACTGTAGAGATTTGGATTTTCTTATCCTGAGAAAAAGCTGCTGAAAAAGAGCAAATAAGAATCAGAAATATCAAGTTTTTGTACATTATTGTTTTGGTTTTAATAGCTCTGATTTTGAATAGACCAAATTACAAAAAAACTCAATTGCTATTTGCTTTAGCATAAATATTTAGATTACGGTTAATATATTGAACGGCTTTTTTAGGATTATCTTACTTAAAGCCACATTTGTCTATCGATTTAGGCAATTGATATATTAGTTTTTTTAGACTTTGAGATTAGTAATAGCTTTGGTTAATAATCTAATAATTAGATAGAAACACTTTAAATATAAAGCTATGACGGATAAAGTATTTTTTACACTTATTGTGATGTTTGGATTTTATCAGGCACAGGCACAAAAAGATTTTCAGGGAATGGCAATTTATGAGTCTAAAACACAAGCACCAAAATTTAACGGAATGCCAGGTAATAGAGATATTACTCCCGAGATGCAAAAAGACATGGAAGAGCAAATGAAAAAAATGCTCGAAAAAACATTTATACTCAATTTTGATCAGTCGGCTTCGATTTATAAAGAAGAAGAAAAACTCGATATGGGAGAACAACAAAATGGAGGTCTTAGAATGGCGAGTTCAATGATGAGCGATGGTGGAACTTTTTATAAGAATGTAAAAACTAGATATTATACTGTTGATAAAGAATTTATGGGGAAAGAATTTTTAGTCGTGGATTCATTACCAAATATAAAATGGAAACTGGAGGAAGAAACTAAGCAAATAGGAGGATATACGTGTTACAAGGCAACGATGGTTAAAACAGTTAACGAAGCTGATATTAGAAATGCTAAACCCAAAAAGCCTGATGCAAAGAAAGAAGAATCTAAAAACAAAGAAACCCCTAAGAAGGAAGAAAAAGCAACAAACTTTATGGAGAGTTTTGAAGTTCCTAAAGATATAATTGTAACTGCTTGGTACACGCCAGATATCCCGATAAACCAAGGTCCAGAGAATTATTGGGGTTTGCCTGGTTTGATATTAGAAATTAATGATGGGAGAACCATTATACTATGTTCTAAAATTGTTCTAAACGCTAAAGATAAAGTTGCGATACAAGCACCTACAACAGGTAAAGTAACATCACAGAAAGCGTATGATGAAATTGTTACAAAGAAAATGAAAGAGTTTCGAGAAATGCATCCTAATCGTGGTAGATCAGGCGGAGCTGCAACTCTTATGGTTCGATAATTTATTTAAATTATAATGAAAAATATAGTCTCCTGCTTAACCCTTTTGGTTACAACCATATCATTCTCCCAAAGTATTAAATACGATGGTTTTATCTTGGATGAAAAGAAAAATCCGCTGGAAATGGCAAATATCATGGCTGTTAATACTATGACTAAAGCAATGGATTCCTACGGAATTACAAATGATAAAGGAAAGTTTCAGTTGAGTTTAAAACCAAATTCGTCTTACAGTATAAAAATTAGTTATCTCGGAATGAAATCTAAAGAGATAACAATAACAACTCAGGCAATAAACATTTCTCAGAATATTGTATTGGACAATCTTGGGATAGAACTTGAGGGAGTTGAGATTGTACGGGAAATGCCAGTTTCGATAAAAGGAGATACGATTGTGTATAATGCAGATTCATTTAAATCAGGAACAGAAAAGAAACTGGAAGATGTCTTGAAGAAATTACCAGGAGTTGAGGTAAATGCCGATGGTGAAATAGAAGTAGAGGGCAAAAAAGTTTCTAAATTAATGGTCGAAGGCAAAGATTTCTTTGATGGTGATACAAAACTAGGAGTAAAGAATATCCCTGCTGATGCTATTGATAAAGTACAAGTGCTAAGAAATTATAACGAAGTTGGCGCATTAAAAGGATTAGAGAATGATCAGGATAATGTTGCTATGAATATTAAACTTAAAAAAGGAAAGAATAATTTTTGGTTTGGCGATATCACTGCCGGTGTAGGACTAGGAGAACTCGATAGTCGATATATAATTAACCCGAAAGTGTTTTATTATAGCCCAAAGTATAGTATTAACGTGATTACTAATTTTAATAATATAGGCGAATTACCTCTTACCATTCAGGATTATTTTAAGTTTACTGGAGGTTTTAGGAGTATGATGAAAAAGGGCGGAAGTAGCTTTGATGTTTCTTCTAATGATTTAGGAATTTCGCTTTTGCGAAATAACCGCGCTAAAGAAATCGAAACCCAATTTGGAGCTACTAACTTTACTTATAATGTTACTAAATCTTGGAGTTTAAGCGGTTTCGGAATTATTTCTTCGGCTACGACCGATCTTGAAACTAAGTCACAAACTACAATACTGGAATCTGGAGATCAACAAAAAAGTGATGAACTTACACATCAAAAAAATAATCTTGGGCTTTTTAAATTAAGTTCGACCTATAAACCTAACGCAAAATTTCAGTTTGATTATGATATTTTAACCAAGTTTTCTAAACAAGAAGAGAATAGTAATTTGTTGCGAGAATCGATTGTAGATAATATTGCTGCGACCGAGAATATATTTACAAACAAAAAGCAAGATCCAACATCGATCAATCAAAATCTGAGTTTGTATTATACCAAAAATGACAAGAATATTTTTGCGTTTGAAGCCCAGTATTTATATCAGGATGAGAATCCGTTTTATAATGCCAATTTGCAGAGTCAGCCGTTTGATTTATCGGGATATATTTCAGGTCAGGATAGGAATGATTTAAATCAGAATCGATTTGTAAAAACAAATAAACTCGATGCCAAATTCGATTACTATTATATGGTAACGGCCAAGAGTAATATAAACGTGACGATTGGAAACACATATTCCCATCAAAATTTTAATTCTCATATATTTCAGATTCTGGATGATGGTACAACCAATAATCTAGATGATGCGGAGAATAATAATCAGGTAAACTATAATTTTAATGATGTTTTTTTAGGGTTACATTATAAAATCTTAACAGGCAAATTTACTTTTACTCCAGGCGTGAGTGTGCATTCGTATGCGATGAATAATAACCAATTAGGTTCTGGTTATTCACAGGGATTTTTTAGAGTTTTACCAGATTTGTTCGCTTTATATCAGATAAAAAAATCAGAAACATTGACGTATAATTTCTCATTGACTAATAATTTTACCGATATAAATCAGCTAGCTTCGGGTTATGTTCTGTCCAATTATAGTAGTTTATTTAAAGGAAATAGATTCTTAGAGAATGCGACTTCACAGGTACATTCATTACATTATTTTAAATACAATATGTTCAATTTTGAGAATATTTTTGCCAATGCTACCTATACAAGAAAAGTAGATGCTGTAAAAACAAAGTCAGATTTTACAGGGATAAATCAATCTTCGATGCCTTATAATTCAAATCTTGCAGACGAAACATTCTCGGGAATGGGAAATTATGGGCGATCGTTTTTAAAGAATTATAAAGCTTCAGTAAATGCGAGTTTAAATTGGTCTAAGTTTAATAATATCCAAAATGATTCGCCTTCGATTACCGAAAGTTTTAGTCAAAACTATACAGTAAAGGCTGCAACAAATTATAAAGATTTACCTAATCTCGAATTTGGTTATACCTTTTTGGTTAATGAATATATTGGTTCTACGTATTATACCGATAAGCCTTTTGTTAAGCTGGATTACTATTTTTTAGAAAGTTTTTCATTTGTTGCCGATTATGAATTTTACCATTATTACAGTAAAAATAAAGCAATCGATAACGAATATGATTTCTTAAATGCAAGTTTGGTTTACCAAAAAGAAAATAGTAAATGGGAATATAAAGTGTCGGCTACTAATTTGTTAAACACAAAATACCTGAACGATGATAGCTTTTCGCAGTTCTCTACAAGGGTTTCGCAATACACAGTTCAGCCTCGATATATAATTTTTTCTATGAAATATAATTTGTAGTTTTTTGTGTGTTAATTTCTTTTCAGCCTAAAAAAAAGAGGATATATTTGCGTTCCTAATTAGTAACTAACTTATAATTTGTATGCGATATTTTATGTGGAGTACTTGGGTACTTTTTTTTATTACATCTTTCTCATTTGCTCAAAACCAAACAATAGAGAAAGGATCTTATTTGTCTAAAGATAATGATCAGGGATTGAATCTAAAACTGAACTTGCTAGATAATAATAAATACGAACTTGTATTTCTGGAAGGTAATTATGAAGTGAAAAATGATTCATTATTGCTGAAAGGTAAAAATAGAGATGGCGTTATTTTTAATGTTGATTATACTTATAATACACCAGTAAGTGTAGGTAAACTTAAAGTAAAATTCATTGAATCTTTATATTATGGTTTTTACATTGGTACTCAGAACGGAACTGATCCTGTTAAGTACCAAAGAATATCTGATATAGAATTAATAGATGGAGAAACGGAAGACTCAAGTCTTAATTTTGAGATTGATCATGCATCGTTTTTATATCTTGTTTATGAAGGATATGGTAGCGGTACACCAAGTAAAATACTAAAATTTGCAGTGCCAGATAATGCCACAGGAGTAACTATAAAACACCAACCTTATTCGGATAATCTAGATTTAAAAGGTTTCTTTGATAAAAAGACAAATGACTTAACAGTTTTTGAAATATCGGGTAAAAGTCCGTTGATTTTTCAAAACATAAAAAAGATCAATCAGGAAGCAGTAAAAACAAAAGTACTTCCTCTGGAGATTAAAAGTATTACAGCTTGGACCTATCCGGGAAAAGAAGGGGATTTTGTTGATGGCTCGGAGGTAGAAATAGATAGTGCGGATACTGTTGTTGGGGGTGGATCAAAAATAGATTTTAAGCTTAAAGCAGAGAGTTCTTTGGCAGATGCTATAAAAGCAACTAAGGCCACAGATAATAAGTTTTTGATTGTTTATAATGATATCGATAATAAATCGGTTCAAGCCTATTTTGATGCCTTTATTAAAAGCCAGGAAGAGACGATAGGATATAATTTTTATGATGGATACGATCCTCAATTCGATGTGTATAATTATTATTTGACTAACAAAAATGATAAAAGCTGGTTAAAGAAAAATAAAATTTCCGATTCACCAAGTATAATTATATTGGATAAAGATGGTAATGTACTTGCGACTGCAAAATCAAATTTAATCGATAAGCAATACCAGTTTATGTATTATGATGGCCTTTATAACAAGCTGAAAAAAGCGAGTGCTTTGACAGATTTCAATAGAGTCATTACCAATAAAAAGGCTAGTGATGCTGATTTGATAAAAGCGTTTAATGCTGTTTCGCCATTTGCAGATATTTTAGATGATTCTTATAGCGAGGAGTCAGATGAAAGCGATTTTAAATTTACGAAATCTACTTTTGATAAAAAGCAAGTAGAGTCAGCTTGGGAGAAGATTATTATAGCGCATCAGAAAGATACAAAACCTAATTTGATGCTTGTAGAATCTATTCTGGCAGAAATTAAAAGTATAGGATTTAATAAAGTAATTTTTAAAACAGATAAAGTTTTAAACGATACCGATTTTAAATCGATAGATTATTTGCTTAAGCATTATGATGCCATCGAAGCTCAAAGAGAAGAATACAATGCCAAAGGTGATACAAATGTTGCAATAGGGAATATAAGCTCGGAAATCTCGAATGCTTTGCAAAACAATACCATTGTGTATGTTGATGGTGAAGTTATAGAAAAATCTGATGAGAAAAGAGTAATGGAAACATACCAGAAATTAATCTCTGGCGGAAAAGGTAATTTCGAATCTTATAGAAGTTACTTATACTATTTGACAGAAAAAGCAAAAAATGGAGATCCTGACAATTTGTATTTGAAAGAGTTTGATGCTTATTTTAATAAGATGTTGGTAACGAAGGAAAATGTAATCCAAAGGCTAGACGAAATGTATAGTGCAGATGTTTCTTCTTCTTATTTTGGATGGAAAGAGTTTAAGGAATATCATACAAACCTTTGTAACGATGTTGCTTGGTTTACAGTATTAAATTCAAACGATGCTACTTTTATAAAGAAAGCCATTAAATGGTCAGAATATAGTTTGGTTGTTAAAAAGAATGATCCTTATTATCTAGATACATTGGCACAATTGTACTATAAAGACGGACAAAAAGAAAAGGCTATTAAAACGCAACAACAAGCTGTAGAATTATCTAAAGATGTTGAGGAAGAAACCAAGACAGAAATGCAGGAAACATTAGTTAAAATGCAAAACGGAAGCTATTAAATAAAAAAAGCCTTTGAAGTTCGCTTCAAAGGCTTTTTTAGTTTTTAAAAGTGTATTTGGTGTATTTTAATGCAATAATATATTATCTTAGAAATATAAGCGATTCCTTTTATAACATTGATTATTAGCTCTAACCAATTACGATGATTTTTGTTTTTGTTCATCATTCATAACTTTTTAGTTTTTCGTTATTATAAATGAACTTTTATGATTTTACTTGGTTTAAAAATCCTTGAATTAATTGATAAAAATAATCCGTAGTTCATCTGTAACAATTATAGGTATCCCTAACATAATTGTAAATGATATGATGAATGTTTTTTTGTTTTATTTTTTAATGCCAACCATAACTTTAATTAAACAATTGGTTAAGGTTTTTTTTCCGTTTACAATGTCGCCATTTGCACTAACATAAGCTAAAGTGATAGTATATTTGGGATTTTCTACTTTTTGAATTACTTTTTCATTTGAGTGATTGTTTTTTCTAAAGTTGGAATTTGCGTTTACAAAGTCATTTATTTTTAAAGGAATTATGTCCTGATTAATTTGTAAAGCAATTCCATAATCAGTTTTCTTAGATTTTATGGTATAACTCTTTCCGTCTATCGAAGTACAATTGTCGCATTCAAGATTATTGTTATAAGATATTGTAAATAAAAAATCTTGCCCGTGAATGTTTGCTACTTGATTATCTTCGTTTTCATAAAAATAATAGTAGAAGCTATTATTTAAATCATCTTTTTGATCATATTCATATCGATATTCAAACCCCAAGCTATTCATTATTTCAGTATCACTAGGAGATTTTTCTTTTTTAAGTAAAGCTTCTAATTTTGCTTTAGCATAAGGAACCATAACTTCTATACCGTAATTGTCTTGTAAAAAGGAAACAATACTACTTAAATCCTTTTCTTGATCAAATGTTAGTTTTTCTTTCTTACCCTTTTCCAGATACATTTCAAATCTTGATAATTGACTGTATTTTGAAATAGAATTAGCACTCTGAGGGCCAACTAGCGAAAGTAAAGCTGCTAAGCACAGACTTATCGGAATGAACTTTATTTTAGGTTGTTTCTGGATTAAAAAATAAACCACAACTATCGTAAGCCATATTGATAATAACAGAACATAATAACGTTCGTGCGTGAAACCGTATAGATTTATTCGGTATAAAATTGCCCAGAAAAGCAATCCCAATAGCGGAATTAATAGAAAGTAAAATAAACGATTAAAAGTTCTTATCCAGAGATTGGCCTTTTCGGTAGCAATAGGATGAACCAATAAAAAAGAAAGAATCCCGAAAATAGCAAACACCAAAACAAGATAAGAAACCCACCCAACAGGTAAAGATAGCGTTACAAGAATCTTTGCTTCATAACATATCAAAATCACCAAGTACAAACTTATTAAAGGCAATAAAACATATTGAGTAAAGTTTTTAAGACCTTTTGGATAATTAAGAATTAAAGGAACTTGTTCATTATTAGTTTCTGGAACACCACTTAAAAAGAAAGTAGTATTAAAAATTCCTGTGATGGCAAAGAAGATATGAAAATAAACATGGTCATAAAATTCTACATGAAATAATTTGTCAATAGCTAATATTGCCAAAGCTAAACCAGCGTACAGCACAATACTATATAAACCAGCTGTTAAAATCCTAAGGAAAAGTTGCTTGTTAAATTCCCAAAACTCATCCTGATTGTAAGCTCTCGGTAAGAATCCTGCAAACGAAACTAATAAGTGTAAAGCAATGTTTAGGACTAAAAATTGTTGTATTTCTATGTCTGTAATGTTTTCATGAAAATTAAAAACAAAAAGAAAGATTAAAGAACCAAGTATGATACTGGTTAAGTAGCGCAGAAGATTATTCTTTTTTGCAGCTATAAAAAATAAACTAACAGAAAGGAATAAAACCAAGCATAAAGAACAACTCATTAAAGCCTTTACGTAAAGTTCCTTGTTTGGGTCATCATACTCTGCTTCATTGAGAATAATTGCCAGAATAGTTCCTGCAATTGAGATTAAAATTTCTAATGGAAATCTAAGAACTGTTTTTTGAGTTGTACTTAAAACGTTCTGGAAAGAGGGGAATTTAGCCATGCTTTTTTTGGTAGGTTTTGTTGTACGAAGAAAAGAAAATAGAAGCAAATTGCCAAAGAAAAACCCCGAAGTCTGCAAATGCAGATTTCGGGGTTTAATATATACTAAGATTTATTTTTAAGATTCTAAAAAGAATTTCAAATTACAATCCAAATGCAGCTTTTACTTGGTCAACAAAATCAAGTTTTTCCCAAGTAAACAATTCTACAGTAACTGTTTTCTCGTTTCCACCTGGAGCAGAAAAAGTTTTAGTTACAGTTTCTGGTTTACGACCCATGTGTCCGTAAGCAGCAGTTTCGCTATAAATAGGATTTCTTAATTTTAAACGTTGTTCGATAAAGTAAGGACGCATATCAAAAATAGCTTCTACTTTTTTAGCGATTTCACCGTTAGTTAAGTTTACTTTAGATGTTCCGTAAGTTTCAATGAAAATACCCATTGGTTTAGCAACACCAATAGCATAAGAAACTTGTACCAAGATTTCATCAGCAATACCAGCAGCAACTAAGTTTTTAGCGATATGACGTGTAGCATAAGCAGCACTTCTATCTACTTTACTTGGATCTTTTCCTGAGAAAGCACCACCACCGTGAGCACCTTTACCACCGTAAGTATCTACAATGATTTTTCTTCCTGTTAATCCAGTATCACCGTGAGGACCTCCAATTACGAATTTTCCTGTTGGGTTAATATGATATTGAATTTTATCGTTGAATAAATGTGCGTGAGTTGGGTTTTTAGCAATAATTCTTGGGATAAGAATTTCGATAATATCCTTTTTGATTTTAGCAAGCATTACAGCCTCTTCATCAAAATCATCATGTTGAGTAGATATTACAATTGCATCGATACGTGTTGGCTTATTGTCATCACTGTACTCTAATGTAACTTGAGATTTAGCATCAGGACGTAAATAAGTGATTTCTTTATTTTCACGTCTTAAGATAGCTAATTCTTGCAATAATTTATGAGATAAATCAAGTGCCAATGGCATGTAGTTTTCAGTTTCGTTAGTTGCATAACCAAACATCATACCTTGATCACCAGCTCCTTGTTCTTCAGGATTTGCTCTGTCAACACCTTGATTGATGTCTGCAGATTGTTCGTGAATAGCAGATAGAATTCCGCAAGAGTTTGCCTCAAACATATATTCACTTTTTGTATAACCAATCTTTCTGATTACATCACGAGCGATTTGTTGTACATCTAAATATGTATTTGATTTTACTTCACCAGCCAATATTACTTGTCCAGTTGTTACTAAAGTTTCGCATGCCACTTTAGAATCTGCATCAAATGCTAGAAAATTATCAATTAAAGCATCCGAGATTTGATCCGCAACTTTGTCTGGATGTCCCTCGCTAACAGATTCTGACGTAAATAAATAAGCCATAATATTTATTAAATTAAAATTATAAAATTAAGCGAGGAAAAAAAATAATTGCTGGAAATGCTAGAGGAGGATTCCTGCTTTAGCATTTTTTAATACTGAAATGAAAATCTTTCAGCATCCATAATGAATGATTTCATTATGAAGAGGTTGCAATCAGTTCAAATTTTTCCTCTGTATTCGGGTGCAAAGGTATAAAACCATTTTGAATTGCAAATTAAACTTTTGGTTTTTTAATTTATATATACAAAAATTTAACATATTCGACTTGTTCTATAGAGTTTAGAAAATAAATCGACTTTTGTTTGGTAGACTAAAAAATAGTTCGCAAATTTGCCCCAACAAAACAAAAAAGAAAAATGAAATTCACTGTTAACAATATGATGTCTTGTAAGATGCCGGATTATTCCGCAGAGATACTATTGTAGTTTTTTTTCAAAAATATATATAGAGCCTCTGCAAATTGCAGAGGTTTTTTTGTTTAAAGGAGAAAACAAAACAGCATGTCATTTTAAACCAAAATAATAATAAATCAGTAAAAAGTAATGAAAAAAAATGTAGCATTAGTTTTAGGTCTTTTGACATTTTCAGGTATTTATGCTCAGGAAAATAAAAAGGAGAAAGACACTTTACAAAATAATGAATTATCAGAGGTAACAATAATTGGGTCTAGAAGTAAAAACAGAGTAAAGACCGATGTGCCAGTTCCAATCGATATTTTTAATATCTCGGAAATAACAAAAGGAGCACCTCAAACCAGTGTAACCCAAATATTAAATTATGTTGCACCATCGTTTACCAGTAACCCAACTTCTACTGCAGATGGAACGGATCATATCGATCCAGCACAATTAAGAGGATTAGGACCAGATCAAGTTTTAATACTTGTAAATGGTAAAAGAAGACACACAAGTTCTTTGGTAAATATAAATGGAGCACCAGGAAGAGGTTCCGTAGGAACAGATTTAAATGCAATACCATCATTTGCAATAGAAAGAATAGAAGTTTTAAGAGATGGAGCAGCCGCACAATATGGATCTGATGCTATTGCGGGAGTAATTAACATCGTATTAAAAAAGAATGCCAATTTCCTTTCGGGAGATGTACAATATGGAGCAAACATGTCTTCGGGATCTAACAACTTTAAAGGAGGAACTGATGGACAGGCTTTACAAGTAGATTTAAATTACGGAACATCTTTGGGTAAAGAAGGAAGTTTCTTGAGTGTTACAGGTAGTGCAGTTACGAGACAAGCAACAAGTAGAGCTGGAATTAGAAGCAATGCTATTTTTAATGCTTATAACGCTGTCGAATACAGAGCAGCTCAGAACGGAGTAAATGTAAACTCTTTGTTTAGTAACATTAATACAACTCCAAACTCAGGACAGATTATAAGTACATTACAACAATATGCTCCACAAGTTGGTTATTTTACAGCGGCGCAACAATCAGCAATTGCTGGCGCAACAAATATTAGCCAGTTGCAAACTGCATTAAATTTTGATGTAACTAACAATGAAATCAATTTTAGAGGACAGGAAAGAAGTGATTACAACATGAGCGTTGGACAGTCAGAACTAGCTTCGGGACAATTATATTATAATACTAAATATCCATTAACAGAGATTACTTCTTTGTACTCTTTTGGAGGAGTTTCATACAGAAACGGAAAGTCTTATGCATTTAACAGACTTCCTAATGGTTCAGGAACATTTACTCAAGTATATGCAAATGGATTTTTACCAGAAATAGAATCAGATATTATTGATGCTTCATCGGCTGTAGGACT
Source organism: Flavobacterium hydatis (assembly GCF_000737695.1). Lineage (GTDB taxonomy): Bacteria > Bacteroidota > Bacteroidia > Flavobacteriales > Flavobacteriaceae > Flavobacterium > Flavobacterium hydatis. The sequence continues at coordinate 352,906 of NZ_JPRM01000006.1, read as the reverse complement.
TACAACTCAATTATTCGGATTTGATACTGATATTAGTACAAACCTTGGATCAAATTCTTTTAAATATGATGTGAACAATACTATTAATGCTACTTTAGGAACAAATTCAGCTTCTAGTTTTTATGCAGGTAAAGTTTCGTTTTTGCAAAGTACAACCAATTTAGATTTAAGTAAAAAGTACGATGTTCTTAATGGATTAAACGTAGCTTTTGGTGGAGAATTTAGATATGAAAATTATCAAATAAAACAAGGAGATGTAGAGTCTTATGGTTTATATGATGTAAACGGAAATCTAGTATCAGGAATTTTGCCAAGCAACTCACCATTAATCGTAACTGACTTTTTTGGTAACAAGCGTGGAGCAGGAGCACAAGGTTTCTCAGGATTCCAACCATCTGATGCTAAAGAAAAAGACAGAAGAAGTGGTGCAGCTTATATAGATTTAGAATTAAATGCAACCAAAGATTGGTTAATAAATGGAGCTGCTCGTTACGAGAACTATTCAGATTTTGGTAGTACAGTCACTTTTAAACTAGCTTCACTTTTAAAATTGAACGATAACATCAACTGGAGAATTTCTGGGCAAACAGGTTTTAGAGCGCCATCATTACAACAAAAATATTTTGAAAGCAGCTCTACACAATTTATCAATGGTTCGCCATACCAAGTAGGTTATTTTACAAATGATTCAGAAGCTGCAAAAAGTATCGGAGTAGAGAACCTAAAACCAGAGACTTCTAAAAGTATAAGTACAGGATTTACATTTAAAATTCCTGCTGCTAATATTACAATTGCTACAGATGCTTATTTTACAAGAATCGACGACAGAATTGTTTTAACAGGGCAATATGCTAGACCAACAGATGCACAAATAAATGGGGCAACATCACCAGAACAAAAAGATGCCTTAACATTGTTTCAGCAAGCTTTTGATTTAAAAGGTGTAGAAAGAGCTTCATTCTGGACAAACGGAATTAACTCAGAAACAAAAGGAATCGACTTAGTGATTTCTCAAAAGTATAATGTTATCGAAGATTTTACAATCAGAAATGATTTTGCTTTAAGTTACAATACAACAAAAAGAGTTGGCGCATTAAATGTTCCTCAATCTATTGTTAATGCAGGTGGAGATCCATACATATATTCATTTTTCCCAGAGTCAAGCAGAATTTATCTAGAAGAAGCAATCCCTAAATTGAAAGCTAATTTAATGACTACTTTCAGCATTAAAAAACTAGATATTTATTTAAGAAATAGCTATTTCGGAAAAGTTACAGATCCAGGAGCGACAGATGTAAACTTAGATGGTTTCTCTTCAGTTTATGAGCACCCAGAATATAGCGCAAAACTAGTTACCGATTTATCTTTAGGATATCAGATAAACGAACATTTAAGAGTTACACTTGGAGTTAATAATATAGGAGATGTTTATCCTGACAGAAATAACCCATCAACTCCAGCTTTTACAAACACAACACCTACATTGTCTCCTGCACCAAGTACAGATTTAAGTAATGCAAATCAGTTTGCTTACTCAAGAGCAGTATCACAATTCGGATTAAACGGAAGATTTGGTTTTGCCCGTTTAAGTTTTAAAATATAATTTAATTGCTGGGTGTTATTTTGAAAATTTAAAGAAAACGCACCCAGCGATTTTTATTAAAACTAACCATTTAAGTAATGTAAGTTCATTTAAGTAACTTATCTAGATAAACTTATATCTGCTTAAATTACTTATATGGTTAAAAAAAAATATAATGCTTTAATAGCAATAATAGGGGTTTACGTAGTTAGAGAATCTTTTTTATACAAAAAATTGAATTTAAGTTTGGTAGTTAAAAATATAGTTACTACATTTACTCTATCGAATTAGTAGAATTAATAAAAACAGATAAAAACAAATTTTATAAAATGAATACAATAGCAAATAAAATAATGATGATGTGTTGTATGATGTGTATGTGCATCCCAATTTGCTATTGCCAAAAGTGAAAGATAAAATCTTTGTTATAGTTAAAACTATAAGCCCTTTTGGTAGCCATCCGAAAGGGCTTTTTTTTATTCCATAATTAAAATTTAGAAATCATGAAAACATTCTATAAAATTTCAAGAGCAATTCAAGCTTTATTGAAAACAGACGTTAAAAGAATTTTGAGCGTAATACAAACCAAAAGAATTAATACAAACGAGATAAAAGGAAAATTGTATTCGAGTGAATCAAACTCAATATTGTTTCAGATGTATGCCCACGAAGACGAAGATCTTTTTATATAAACAGAAAAATTATTAAAAACATAAACACACAATCATTTAACTAATTAAAAAAATAGAACCCATGAGCACACAAAAATTCGCAACAAACGCACTACACGCAGGACATGATGTAACTAAAAACGGTAGCACAAGAGCAGTGCCTATTTACCAAACATCATCATATGTTTTTAATAATTCTGACCATGCAGCCAATTTATTTGGTCTAGCCGAAGCAGGTTTTATTTACACACGATTAAACAACCCTACAAATGATGTTCTGGAACAACGACTGGCGGCGCTAGAGGGAGGTATCGGAGCTGTAGTAACCGCATCGGGCGCATCGGCAATCGCAACAACTTTTTTAACATTGCTAAAAGCGGGAGATCACATCGTAGCTTCTAATAGTTTATACGGAGGAACTTATAACTTATTAAAAGTTACTTTGCCAAGATTAGGAATCACAACCACATTTGTAGATCCATCAGATGCCGAAAACTTTACCAAAGCAGCAAAGGAAAATACAAGAGTATTTTTTGTAGAGTCGTTAGGAAACCCAAAATTAGATGTATTAGATCTAAAAGCAATTTCGGCTGCAGCCAAAGCATTTAAAGTTCCATTTATTGTAGATAATACCGTTCCGACACCGTATTTGCTTAACCCAATAGAATATGGAGCAAATATCGTAATTCATTCCCTAACAAAATATATCTCAGGAAACGGAACTTCTTTAGGAGGAGCAATTATCGACGCAGGAACTTTTGATTGGGCAAACGGAAAATTCCCTGAATTTACAGAGCAATCTGCAGGATATCACGGATTAGTATATCATGAAGCATTAGGAAATGCAGCATTTATTGCCAAAGCACGAATAGAAGGATTACGTGATTTTGGTTCGGCATTAAGTCCATTTAATGCTTTTCAGATTATACAAGGATTAGAGACATTACCAATTCGTATCAAGAAACATAGCGAAAATGCATTAGCCTTAGCATCATGGTTAGAAGCGCAAGATGAGGTTGTTTGGGTAAATTACCCAGGACTAAAATCGAATAAATACTATGACTTAGGACAAGAATATTTACCAAAAGGACAAAGCGGAATCATAACTTTTGGATTAAAAGGAGGTTTTGAAGCTGCCAAAAAAGTAGCTGACGAAACGAAGTTATTCTCACTTCTTGCCAATATTGGTGATACAAAATCATTGATTATTCATCCTGCAAGTACAACACACCAACAATTATCAGAAGAAGAACAATTCTCGACAGGAGTTTCAAAAGATTTGATTCGACTTTCGGTAGGAATTGAAGATATAGACGATTTGATTGCCGACTTAAAAGCGGTATTTAAAAATATAAAGAGTGCTCAATTAGCATAATTAAAAAGTTAGGTTTTTTTGTTTTTTGTTAGAAAAATTGCCTTTAACCACGTGAGCAGGGTTAAAGGTGATTTTCAAAAAAATATGTATTATAAACCTGCCTCAGAATATCATAAAAATAAAAATTATGTCAAAGCTTAAAATAAATATCGTCCTTTTTGGAATAGGAAATATTGGCAGCACTTTAATAAATCAGATAATTGAGAGCCAAGCATTTTTTAGCGAAAATAAAAGCATTGATTTGCGATTTCCAATCATTACCAATTCTACATTGGCATTTTTTGAAAAAGAAGGAGCTGAGAACGCCTGGGAAGCTAATTTTGTACATCTTGCAATTCCGTTTAAAGTAGATGATATTATTGCTTTTGCAAAAGAGAATGATTTCGAAAACCTAATTGCTGTAGATGCAACTGCAAGTGATGAATTAATAGATCATTATATTCCGTTAGTTCAAAATGGATTTAATATCGTTGCAGTAAATAAAAAGGCAAATACATTGCCAATAGACTTTTATAGAGAATTAAGAGAAAACCTTAAAAAACACGATAAAGAGTTTTTATACGAAACCTCAGTAGATACAGGATTTCCTGTTTTGCAAACCATTAGAGATTTATACAACTCGGGAGAAAAAATAACTAAAATACGAGGAGTTTTCTCAGATTCGTTAAGTTATGTCTTTAATCGATTTTCATCTGAAGAGACTTGTTTCTCAACCATTATAAAAGATGCTGAAAAACTACAGTTAATTACATCCGATTACGAAGAAGATTTATCTGGTAATGATGCGGCCGAGAAACTACTTATTCTAACTCGAGAAATAGGAAAAGATTTTGAGTTTACCGACATAAAAATAACCCCACTTTTAGATCACAATCAATACGAGATAAATGCCAAATCAAAACGTGTACTTAATAAAGAACTATTAGACAAATCTTTTAAAATTGCAAAAATTACTCAATCAGATAATCATGTTCTACGATATGTAGGAGAGTATAATGTTTTAGAAAATAAATTAGAAGTCAAATTAGTTTCTGAATCTACCAAAACAGCAATCGGGCAATTAAAAGGATCAGATACTATTTTTGAAATCTACACACAATCTTACGGAAACATTCCGATAGTTATTCAAAGTGCCGCTGCAGGAAAAGAAGCTATAGCAAGAGGAGTTATAACAGATATTCTAAAAGTTGCCGAAAAAATAAAAAATAAAGAAGCTATTTGGGCTTAGAAATTTTTGAAATTGAATTTTATATTCAATTTTTTTTTGATTTAAAGTTAGATGTTCTTTGAAATTTATGTTTAGTGAAGGAGTTTTTTAAAGAGTTGAGTGTTAATTTTATAGCTCATTCGGAGCATTTTGTCGAAAAAAAGTAACATTTCATCGTTTTTTTGTTTTTAAATGCAAATTTAACGTGATTTTATCATTAAAATATGGATTCTGGCTTGGTTAAGTCGAAAAAACGTCGCATATTTGTTAAACCAAAAAGATACCAAAAATGAATTTTAATATTTGTAAAATTAATAAGGTCATGTCGGAGAAATCCGTAGGGAAGTCTATTGCTTAAAATTATATCTATAAAAAATATATAGCAAAGCCTCCCAAGTTTTATTGGGGGGCTTTTTTTTTAGATTATACAAATATTGAAATTTTTTAAAATGATAAATAATATTATTAAAATGAATAAAAACTCGAAGTTTAAGATGATGCAGAATGTCGCGCTTATTTGCGTACGCGTCCATTGATTTCCAAAAGTATAATAAGTTTAAACGACTTAAACCCTTTTGGTATAATTATCCAAAAGGGTTTTTTTTTAGCCATCGAGTTCATTTAATAAAAACAAAAACAAATAAACAATTATAAAACACACACGTTATGAGCACACAAAACTACTTCGCAAAAAGGTTCGGATTCTTTAGATTTTTTAGAGCTAAGAAAACAGCTACAATCCAAACTGTAAATGAATTGGCACATCCAAGATTTGGAATGGAAGCTACAGATGAAACTGCACAAAAAAAAGCACCTAATTCTTTGCTTTTCTTGATGTATTCAAAAGAGAATGAAACATTATTTATTTAAATTAAAACTTTAAATAAAATACAAGCTAATAATATGAATTTTCTGGATATACGTGTCCAGCGGATGCTTGTACGTGATTGTTTTGTTTGAACTATTTTGTAAACGAACCAAAATCAAATGAATAAAAAATTTGGTCGTTTAAGAAAATAGTAGTTAATTTGTGCCATTAAGTTCAAAAACGTATTGAAATGTTATAAAGAAAGGACGAGGGATTAGACCCGATGAATCCTTAGCAACCCTTCGGTAAATCGAAGAAGGTGCTGCATTCTACCACGCCCAACGTGGAAAGATAACACAAAGAATTTCTCTAGCATAGCTCTAGTTTTTTCTTTTTAATATTTCCATGTACAAATCAAAAATTACAAAAGATTTGAAATTGGAAAATAAAACCATCCCGATTATATTACAGAATTTTGTCACCGAAAGTGGCGCTTCGTATAACGCGATTAACCTAAGTTATGAACTTTTTGGTTTACCGCTACACACTGCGCCTATAGTTTTGGTAAATCATGCATTAACAGGAAACGCTCAGGTTACAGGCGAGAACGGTTGGTGGAATGATTTAATTGGTGAGAATAAAACCATTGATACTACAAAATATACAATTCTAGCTTTTAATGTTCCAGGAAATGGACATAACGGAATCTCGATTGAGAACCATACAGATTTTACCGCCAGAGATATTGCCCGAATTTTCATAAAAGGGATTGAGTTTCTTAAGATCAATCAATTATATGCAATTATAGGTGGTTCTGTTGGAGGTGGCATCGCGTGGGAAATACTGGCATTAGAACCTCAAATCACTAAACATTTAATACCTATTGCAACCGATTGGAAATCTACCGATTGGTTAATTGCAAATTGCTATTTGCAAGAACTAATCCTAAACAATTCTTCAAATCCAATAGAAGATGCGCGAATACATGCCATGTTATGCTATCGCTCGCCAGAATCTTTTAAAGAAAAATTTCAGAGAACTAAAAATGATGAACTAGCTATTTTTAATGTAGAAAGCTGGTTGGGTCATCATGGGAAAAAGCTTCAAAAGAGGTATCAGATTTCATCATATAAATTAATGAATCAGTTGCTTAAAACAATTGATATTACAAGGAATACTGACGATTTTGAAACATTAATGTCAAAAACAACTGCCGATATCCATATCATAGGAATTAATTCGGACTTGTTTTTTAGTGCAAGAGAAAATCAGGAAACCTATCAGGAATTAAAAAAGTTCAAGGAAAATGTTTCTTATAATGAAATAGATTCTGTTCACGGACATGATGCTTTTTTAATCGAGTACAAACAATTAGATAATTTGCTTGCATCTATTTTTTAGAGCAACATATAAATACAACACAAAGAAAATGAAAATATTAAAATTTGGAGGTAAATCTTTATCAAACGGAGAAGGACTTAATAAAGTAGTTTCTATAATTATTGATAAAATAAATCAAGGTGAGAAAATCGCCGTAGTAGTTTCTGCTCGTGGTAACGCAACAGATGAACTAGAAGATATATTAACAATTGCTTCTAAAAACGGAAATTACAAACCGTTATTAGAGAGTTTTAAAACATACCAGATATCAGAGTATTCAAACGTTGATTTCTCAGAAGAGTTTGGTGTTTTAGATAAACTTTTTGAAGGAGTTAGTTTAATAGGCGATTACAGCAAGAAGATAAAAGATCAGGTTCTTTCTAAAGGAGAATTGCTTTCTGCTAAATTATTGACTTCAATTTTGCAAGAAAAAGGTGTTCCTGCAAACTTTGCCGATTCTAGAGAACTGCTTAAAACAGATTCTAAATTTGGTGATGCACAACTTCTGGAGCAATTATCAAAGAAAAATGTAATTAACTATTTTAAACAATATAACGGTTCAACTGTAAATATTGTTACAGGATTCATCGGTTCAAACAACAACAACGATACAACCACATTAGGAAGAAACGGAAGTAATTATACAGCTTCATTATTAGCAAATTACCTTGATGCTGAAGAACTTCAGAATTTTACGCACGTTGACGGAATTTATACTGCAAATCCAGATTTAGTAAGCGATGCTAAAAAGATTGAATACTTATCATTTAACGAAGCAAATGAGTTGGCTAATTTTGGAGCTACAATTTTGCATGCAAAAACGATAATTCCATTAATCGAAAAAAGCATTCCGCTTCGTATTTTAAACACATTCAACCACGAAAATCGCGGAACATTAATCACATCAGATTCGGCCAAAGAAGGAATTAAAACACTTTCGGTATTAGAGAATTTATCATTGGTAAATCTTGAGGGACGTGGATTACTTGGTAAAGCGGGTGTAGATGCTCGTATTTTTAAAGTAATGGGAGATAATGATATTAGCGTAAGCATCATTTCTCAAGGATCGTCAGAAAGAGGAATCGGACTTGTAGTTGCAACAGATAAAGCAACAACGGCAATGATAGAATTAGAAAAAGAGTTTGAAAACGACTTTTATTCTAAAGATGTAAATCAGATAACAGTAACCGATAATGTTTCGGTAATTTCGATAATAGGACAAGATTTAAGCACATTCCACAAACCATACACTGCTTTAATCAAGAATAAAATTGTTCCGATTTTGTTTAACAATACCGTTACGGGTAAAAACGTGAGTTTGGTAGTTAAAAAATCAGAACTAAACAAAGCTTTAAATGTAATTCACGGAGAGATTTTTGGAGTTTCAAAGAAAATTAATATTGCCATTTTTGGTCACGGATTAGTTGGTGGAACTTTGATAAATCAAATCTTAGCTTCGGCAGCAAGCATCGAAAAACGTAAACATATTAAGCTGAATGTTTTTGCTATTGCTAATTCTAAAAAAGTGCTTTTAAATAAAAAAGGAGTTTCTGCCGATTGGAAAAAAGATATCGATAACGACGGAGTTGCTTATACAATTAAGGATGTTATCGCTTACGCAAATGAGAATCATTTAGAGAATTTAATTGCGATTGACAACACGGCAAGCGCGACTTTCGTCGAAAATTATATCTCATTAATAGAAAGTAGTTTTGATTTGATTTCGTCTAATAAAGTAGCTAATACGCTTAGTTATGGTTTTTATAAAGAAATCAGAAAAGCATTGGCAGACAATCAAAAGAATTATTTGTATGAAACCAATGTTGGTGCAGGATTACCATTAATCGATACCATAAAATTATTACACCTTTCGGGTGAAAATATCACTAAGATAAAAGGAGTTTTCTCAGGAACATTGAGTTATTTATTTAATAATTTCTCTGCAAAAGATGTTCCGTTTAGCCAAATTTTGCAAGAAGCTATAGATAACGGATATACAGAACCAGATCCGCGTGAGGATTTATGCGGAAATGATGTTGGTAGAAAATTATTAATTTTAGCTAGAGAGTTAGATTTACAAAATGAATTTGAAGAAATCTCTATTCAGAATTTAATTCCAGAACACTTACGTGAAGGAAATGTTTCTGATTTCCTGACTAAATTAAAAGAGTTTGATCCAATTTATGACAAGATTAAAAACGAACAAAAACCAAATCACGTTTTAAGATACATTGGAGAGTTATCTGGTGATTTGCAAAACGATAAAGGAGTTCTAGAAGTAAAATTAGTTTCGGTACCTTCAGATACAGCTTTAGGCGGATTAAAAGGTTCAGATTCTTTCTTCGAGATTTATACAGAATCTTACGGAGACAGACCAATCGTAATACAAGGTGCCGGAGCGGGATCTGCAGTAACTGCGAGAGGAGTTTTTGGAGATGTCTTGAGATTGTCGGATAAAGAATAATTTAAAGAAGTATACAAATTGCATATTATAAAAATAAAAAAACTTTTTTTACTGTTATTATTTACAAACGTTATTACTGCACAAGTTTCGAGTATTGTTAGAAACAAAGACAGTTATACACAAGAAGTTTTTCCATACAAAGGAGTTAGAGCAATTCAAATAGATGAGGTAAACTCTCCAGGAAATGAGGATAATGTATTTATCTTTTCGAAGATAGAAAAAAATGAAAATCCTGATAAAATGTATTTTCAACGGTTTACAAAAGTTAATGATAAATGGATAGTAAAATCTATTATTGAAGTAAATCATAACGGAATCATTTCGGCTTGGGGAAGTAGAAAAGCATTTTGGGATTTTGATAAAGATAAAAGTATCGATGCTCTTTTTATTTACGGGCTTTATGATGCTGATTTTAAACAACAATCAGTTCATTTAATCTTTTCACAAAAAGACCAGCTTTATACTATAGAATCAAGTGTGTCGGATAATTTTGGAACTAATAAATTCTCCTCTAATTTTGATTCTTTGAGTGAAATCTATAAGGCTAAAATCCTGGAGTATTGGAATAAATTAGACAAAAAAGATAAATAAAACTGTTACGTTAAATAAGTATCATTATTAAATAAAAAATAAGATTAAAAATTTTATAAAAGGTTGGGGATGCGGATTGTTATTCATCGCTCCTTTCGTTTTAATAGGTCTGGGAACTTTGATATTTAGTTTGTACAGTATCTTTAAAACTGAACAAGCTAAGAGTTGGATTCCAGTTTCTGCCAATGTTGAAAAAATTGATATTGATTCACGTTCAAATAAAGGAACAATGTCATACGAAGTTATTACTAAGTACTCTTATACTATTGAAGGAAAGAAATATTTAGGAAATAGAATCGCTTTTGGTTATGGTATGAATAATATTGATGATCACGATGGATTGTTTTCTAGGTTAGAAAGGAGTAAAAAAATTATTGTTTACGTAAATCCAAATGATAAACAGGAATGTGTAATAGTTCCTGGGATGAATGATTCGATTACAGGACTTTTAATTTTTTCAATATTATGGAACTCATTTATTGTAGCTTTAGGAGTATTGCCATATTTTATAAAAGGTGTTGATGAAAATAATAAACCAAGATATACATCTAAAGAAGCAACTTGGATTATTGTTATTATTTGGGCCATAGGTATTATAATTTTACTTAGTAAATGTTTACATATTGATATAGAGAATAAAATCAATGTTATAGAAGAAGTGAGAAATTTTGATTCAGATATAGAATAAAAAAACAAAAAAACATGAAAGTAACCTTAAACAGAGTAAATGACGCGTTTCATTTTAAGCTCAAAAACGAACGTGGTCATGTAGTTGATGTAGATAGCAGAGCCGAATTTGGCGGAAGTGATTTAGGTGCAAGTCCAATGGAATTAGTATTGATGGGAGTTGCAGGATGTAGCGCCATTGATATGATTTCGATTTTGAAGAAACAACGTCAGGAAATCACTTCATTTAGTGCCGAGGTCGAAGGAGTTCGTGTACAAATAGACGAAGCAAAACCTTTTAAAGAAATTTTTGTGGTTTTTTATCTGGAAGGAGATATTAATCCAGAAAAAGCACAACGTGCCGCACAACTTTCTTTCGAGAAATATTGTTCCGTTGGAAAAACTGTCGAGCCTACAGCCACAATAAAGTACAAAGTGGTTTTGAACAATGAAGAATTAGGAAAATAGTCTATTAGAAAAATCTAAGACTTTGCTATTAAAATAGTAAAAGAACTGTTTAATAAAAGATTACATCAAGTGCCTTAGCGTGTCTTTGAGAATCTTTGTGTAATAGCTCTTTACGAAAAACAAAAAAACAAGAAAATGAACGAACAAGAATTTGGTTTTGAAACCCAAGCCATAAGAACACAATTAGAAAGATCTCAGTATTTAGAGCATTCGGTACCATTGTACCTATCATCAAGTTTTGTATTTGAGGATGCCGAAGATATGCGCGCTTCTTTTACAGAAGAGAAAGACAGAAATATTTATAGCCGTTTTAGCAATCCTAATACAACTGAATTTGTAGATAAGATTTGCAAAATGGAAGGTGCCGAAGCAGGTTATGCTTTTGCAACAGGAATGGCAGCGGTGTATTCTACTTTTGCAGCTTTATTAAACGCAGGAGATCATATTGTGTCGGCAAGCAGTGTTTTTGGTTCAACTCATGCCTTGTTTGTGACCTATTTTCCAAAATGGAATATCGAAACTTCTTATTTTGATATCAATAAACCGGAGACTATTGAAAGCTTTATCAAGCCTAATACAAAAATATTGTATGCAGAGTCGCCTACAAATCCTGGTGTAGATGTAATCGATTTGGAATTGCTTGGAACTATTGCTAAAAAACACAATTTGATTTTAATTATCGATAACTGTTTTGCAACACCATATATTCAGCAACCTATAAAACACGGAGCGCATTTGGTAGTGCATTCTGCTACTAAATTAATCGATGGTCAAGGACGTGTTTTAGGTGGAGTAACGGTTGGTAATGAAGATTTAATCAGACAGATTTATTTGTTTTCAAGAAATACAGGACCAGCTTTATCACCATTTAATGCCTGGATTTTATCAAAAAGCTTAGAAACATTAGTTGTACGTGTAGAGAAACATTGCGAGAATGCACTTAAAGTAGCTGAGTTTCTAGAAGCACATCCTAATGTGAACAGTATTAAATACCCATTCTTAAAATCGCATCCACAATATGAAATTGCCAAAAAGCAAATGCTTTTAGGTGGTAATATTATTGCATTTGAAATAAAAGGCGGAATAGAAGCTGGTAGAAAGTTTTTGGATAAAATAAAATTATGTTCACTATCTGCTAATATTGGAGATACAAGAACAATTGTTACGCATCCTGCATCGACAACACACAGTAAACTGTCTGAAGAAGATCAATTAGCAGTTGGTATTACACAAGGATTAGTACGTGTATCTGTAGGTTTAGAAACAGTAAAAGATGTAATTGCCGATTTAGAGCAAGCACTTTCTTAAAAGTTTAATGATATATTTGTCAGGCTGACGTATTCGAAGTTACATACTCGTCTTCGAATACGTCAGCCTGATATTTTTTTTAGATATGAAACCAAGATTACTCATTTTGTCGGACTTATTTGGAGGGAAAAATCCTGAATGGATTAAAATGTACTCCGATTTATTAGAGTCTAAATTTGATATTCAGTATTATGATGTTCTAGAACTAGGAGGTATTGATATAAGTAATTTTGAAGAAAGTAATCTTCATAATCAATTCTTAAGCGGTGGAATTGACAAAGCAGTTGATACTTTATTACAGCTAGAAAAGGGAAAAGTCATTATTTTAGGAATGAGTATAGGAGGAACTATTGCATGGAAAGCCTCTTTAAAAGGATTGAACACAATTCGTTTTTTTGCAGTTTCATCAACTAGATTGCGATACGAAACAGAATCTCCAAATTGCGAATTAAAGTTATATTTTGGAGAAAAAGATTCAAACAAACCTAATTCACAATGGTTTTTGGATTTAAAAATTCCTAATAAAATTCTTCAAAACCAAAATCATCAATTATATTTAGAAAAAAATAATGCTTCTTTAATTTGTAATGAAATCTTAGCGATTTAATTTTAAAAAAAGCACGATTTGGTATCATTTCTCATTCTTTTGTAATTGTTCACACAAAAAGTATATTTTTGTTGTAGAAAAATATGTAGTCCATTTTAGGCACAAATCTAAAATCTACATTCTAAAATCTAAAATAAGAAATGCTTTCAAAGAAAACTAAATACGGAATCAAGGCTTTAACATATTTGGCTAGGCGAGAAAATAACGAGCCTGTACAAATTGCCGAAATCGCTAAGAGCGAACATATTTCGATTAAATTTTTGGAAAGTATTTTATTGCTACTTAGAAATTCGGGTTTCCTTGGTGCTAAAAAAGGAAAAGGCGGAGGGTATTACCTGATAAAAGACCCAAAAGATATCAGCATGGCCAAAGTTTACCGTATTCTAGAAGGTCCTATAGCATTGTTGCCGTGTGCGAGTCATAACTTTTACGAAAAATGTGACGATTGCGACGATGAAACTACTTGTGCAGCAAGACGTTTAATGACAGAAGTAAGAGATAATACCTTAAAAGTTTTAGAGAATAACTCACTAGCAGATATCGCATTTTAGTCAATCACGTTTTTAAAATATAAAAAAAAGACCATTTCAGTTATGTCCGAAATGGTCTTTTTTGTTTTCTTAAAAGAGGTTGTATAGTTTAGAAAATCAATTTATATCCAGCTAGAAAAAGCATTACTGCAATAGCATTTCTAAGAAACAAATCAGGAACTTTTCCGCTTAACATACTTCCCATAAAAATCCCAGGAAGCGATCCTAATAATAACTGACCTAGTAAAATTAAATCTAAATTTCCCATTGAAGCATGACCTATTCCTGCAACAAGAGTTAAAGGAACAGCATGTGCAATCTCAGTTCCTACCAAACGAGGCGTTGGCAAAAGAGGGTAAAGAAAAAATAAAGTAACCGTACCTAACGCTCCAGCTCCTATAGATGTAAGTGTCACGGTTGCTCCAAGTAATACACCAATACCAATGGTAAGCATATTTTGTGTATGGCTTTCACTATGAAATTTATCGCCAGCGTGTTTTTGAGAGTATATTAATAGTTTCTTTTTGAATAAAATTGCAATCGAAGTAAAAAGCAATGCCCAGCCTAAACTATATTTTATAACCGCATTGATGGTAGAAATATCTGTTTTTATACTGTTTAATATCCATAAGGTAAGCAAAGAAGCAGGGACACTTCCTAGAGTAAGCCAACCTGTAATTTTCCAATTGATATTTCCTTTTTTATGATGTACAAATACACCTCCCATTTTTGTAAATGCTGCATATAATAAATCGGTACCAACTGCAGTAGTTGGAGGAATTCCAAAATATAATAAAATAGGGGTCATTAAAGAACCGCCACCTACACCTGTTAATCCCACTATAAAACCTACGACTAAACCTGCAACTACAAGACCTATTTGGAAATCCATAAAAAAAATTTGGGTAAAAATAATAACAATTTTACGATAATCCTATAGACATGGTAGACTTTAAGAAAAATATCACAAAAATATAACATAACGCCATTTATAATACGTCTAGACGGTTTTTAGGATTCTTTAGGGTGTTTTGCGATGTAACTTATAGATAATTAGTGATATAAAAAAAGCAAATATTATTTTGATATTTAGAAATAAGTATTAATTTTGCATTGTAATCTACTAAGCCGATAGGGTAATAGATTTTAAAGATAAAAAAGAATAATTAAGCGTATGGAAAAAGAACTGAAGTTAAATACTGTAACAATAAAGTCAGGAGAATCATTCTCAAATAAATTATGGGTTATAATTCCTGCTGTATTATTATTGGGTTTAATTTCGGTATTGATTTATAATCATCATGCCGATTTTACTTGGCAAGGTTTTTTAGACGGATTTAATCAGGAATTTTTAGTATTTTTTTTCATTGGTGTTTTTGCACAATTGGTAGATGGAACATTAGGAATGGGTTACGGAGCAACATCAACCTCTTTCTTGTTAGCTTATGGAGTTTCTCCGGTAGTTAGTAGCGGAGGAGTTCACGTAGCAGAAATGTTTACAACGGGAGCATCGGCGATATCGCACCATAAGTTTGGGAATATTAACAAAAAATTGGTTAAGAATTTATTGATACCGGGAGTTTTAGGATCAATAACAGGAGCTTATTTACTATCAGATGTAATCGACGGAGATGTTATAAAACCATTTATTGCAGTTTACATGATTGTATTGGCGATAATAATCATCAGAAAAGCATTAGCAAAAACAATAGTTAAAAAGAAAACGAAACGATTAGGAGTCTTAGCAACCTTTGGAGGTTTTATGGATTCTGTTGGTGGCGGAGGTTGGGGACCAATCGTAACTTCGACATTATTAGGTAGAGGAAGAAATCCACGGTATACAATTGGATCAGTAAATGCAGCTGAGTTTGCAGTTTCGTTTGCAAGTGGAATAACATTTATGCTTTTTGGAGGAATCCACGGATGGCAAGTTATAGTAGGTTTAATTTTGGGTGGAGTAATTGCTGCTCCTCTTGCTGCTTTTTTAGTAAATAAAATTAAAAGAAAGCCAATGATGGTGGCAGTAGGAATATTAATTATCCTTTTGAGTTTAAAAACATTATCTAAATTATTGTAATAATCATTTAGGAATATCAAGAATATGAGTGCAACAAACATTACATCTTTATTAGCTAAAACAAAAGATTTCTCTTTAGAAGAAACATTGACTTTTTTGGCTAATGAATACAAGGACAAAGTAGTCTTCTCGACTTCATTTGGTCAGGAAGATCAGGTTATTACCGATTTTATTGCTAAAAATAATATCGCAATTACCATTTTTACTTTAGATACAGGAAGATTGTTTCAGGAAACATACGATGTTTTTCATAGAACATTAAAAAAGTATAAAAAACAAATCGAAGTTTATTTTCCAGAAGCAACTGCGGTAGAGAGTTTATTAAAAGCAAAAGGCCCGAATAGCTTTTATGATTCGGTAGAGAACAGAAAAGAATGCTGCTTTATCCGTAAAGTAGTTCCGTTAAGAAAAGCCTTGGCTGGAAATGCAGTTTGGATAACAGGTTTAAGAGCCGAACAATCGGAAAACAGAAATGATTTACAATTGTTTGAATACGATGCCAACTTCGAAATAATAAAATTCAACCCATTATTAAAATGGTCATTACAAGAAGTAGAGGATTATTTGCAAGAGCATAGTGTACCTCAAAACGCATTACATAAAAAAGGTTTTGTAAGTATAGGTTGTGCACCATGTACAAGAGCAATTTTGCCAGACGAAGATATTAGAGCCGGAAGATGGTGGTGGGAGTCAAGCCATAAAGAATGTGGTTTGCACGGAAGTAAAAAATAAAAGTTAAATCGTTTATTCGTTTAACCGAATAAACAGACAATCAAATAAACAGATAATGAGTTCAGTATTAAAAACAAATGCTTTAGAAAGCGAAGCGATATACATTTTTAGAGAAGTAATTTCTCAGTTTGATAAACCGGTTTTACTTTTTTCAGGAGGTAAAGATTCGATTACTTTAGTGCGTTTAGCGCAAAAAGCATTCTTTCCTGCAAAAATACCTTTCCCACTATTGCATGTTGATACAGGACATAACTTTCCTGAAACAATAGAATTTAGAGATAAATTAGTTGCAGAGTTAGGATTAGAATTAATCGTAAGAAATGTTCAGGATGCTATTGATGAAGGAAAAGTTGTAGAAGAAACTGGGAAATATTCTAGTAGAAACAGCTTACAGACAACTACACTTTTAGATGCAATCGAAGAATTTAAGTTTGATGCTTGTATTGGTGGAGCACGTAGAGATGAAGAAAAAGCAAGAGCAAAAGAACGTATTTTCTCAGTTCGTGATGATTTCGGTCAATGGGATGAAAAAAATCAACGTCCAGAGTTATTTGATATTCTAAACGGAAAAATTGAAAATGGACAAAACGTACGTGTTTTTCCAATTTCTAACTGGACTGAATTAGATGTATGGAGTTATATCGAACAAGAAAAAATTGAAATTCCATCGATTTACTTTTCACACAAACGTAAAGTTTTCTTGAGAGACGGATTAATCTGGTCACATTCTCCTTATGTATATCAGGAAGAAGACGAACAAATAGAAGAAAGAATCGTTCGTTTTAGAACCGTTGGAGATATGAGTTGTACAGCAGCAGTTGAATCTTATGCAGCGACAATTAAAGAAGTAGTTGGTGAGATTAGAACATCGACAATCTCAGAAAGAGGAGCCAGAATTGATGACAAACGTTCTGAAGCGGCAATGGAGAAAAGAAAACAACAAGGATATTTTTAATTGATAATTAATAATTGACAATTGATAATTAAAAAAAACAAAAACATACAGATTTAAACTTTAGTTCAAAGAGAATCAACTTTAAACTTTAAACAAAAATTTAAACCTGAAACAATATACAAAATGGAAGTTTTAAAAATAGCAACAGCAGGAAGTGTAGATGATGGAAAGAGTACTTTGATCGGAAGATTATTGTACGATACAAAGTCATTGACTACAGATAAAATAGAAGCAATAGAAAAAAGCAGCAAATTAAAAGGATACGATTACTTAGATTTCTCATTGGCAACTGACGGATTAGTAGCAGAAAGAGAACAAGGAATCACGATTGATGTAGCGCATATATATTTTTCGACAGCTAAAAAAAGTTACATTATTGCCGATACTCCAGGTCACGTTGAGTATACACGTAACATGGTTACAGGAGCTTCGACTTCGCAAGTTTCTATCATATTGATTGATGCTCGAAAAGGAGTAATCGAGCAAACGTACCGTCACTTTTTTATCAATAATTTATTGAGAGTAAAAGAGGTAATTGTAGCGATTAACAAAATGGATTTAGTGGATTATTCTGAAGAAGTTTTCAATAAAATCAAAACTGATTTTCAGGCATTAAATGCTAAAAGTACTTTTAAGGAACAAAACGTAAGTTATATTCCGTTAAGTGCAATCAACGGAGGAAACGTAGTTGATAAATCGGAAAACATGAAATGGTACGACGGACAAACTGTTTTGGAACATTTAGAAGCTTTAGAGCCAACAGATGTTTTTGAAAAAGGAGAAGCACGTTTTCCAGTTCAAACAGTAATTCGCCCAAAGACTGAAGAGTACCATGATTTTAGAGGATATGCAGGTAAATTATACGGAAACTCAATTAAAGTTGGAGATGCCGTAACAGTTTTACCCTCTTTGACTGAATCTAAAGTAAAGAACATTCACTTTTTTGATAAACAATTTGATGAGGCAATTGCAGGATCATCAATCACAATTGAATTAGAAAATGATATCAATGTTACCAGAGGAGATATGATTGTAAAATCTAATGAACTTCCTAAAATTGAAAAAGATATCACGACAACAGTTTGTTGGATGGATTCTAAAAAGTTAGTTCCGGGAACAAAATATATCGTTCAGCATAATACAAACAGAGTTTTGGCAAAAGTAGAAAGTATCAAGAATACAATCGCAACCGATTATTCAGGTACAACACCAGCAACTCAATTAGCTATAAACGAAATAGGTGAAGTAAGCATTAAATTAAGCAAACCTTTATATTTTGATGCCTATAACGACAATAAATCAAATGGAGCTTTTATCCTGATTGATACCGCAACCAATACAACTGCAGGAGTAGGATTCATTAGATAATTTCCTGTAATATGCTTTAGGCTGTAAGCTTTAAGCAAAAAAATATATAAGGTGTTTAGTAAGTATAAAGCTTATTACCCAAAGAAAAGAACAAAGTTTAAAGAAGCTTATAGCTTAAAGCGAAAAAACAAATGGAAAGTTTTAGAACAGAAATAGAAAATCCGATAGTTCAGAAAGAGATTATCGATTTAGAAAAAAAGATTCATTTATTCCGTGGAGGGAAAATTGATGATGAACGTTTTCGTAGTCTTCGTTTAGCACGTGGAATCTACGGACAACGTCAGGAAGGCGTTCAAATGATTCGTATTAAATTGCCATTTGGTAAGGTTACCAGCGAGCAATTAGTACGTATTACTAAAGTTTCTGATGAATATTCTACAGGACGTTTGCATATTACAACACGTCAGGACATTCAGATACACTATGTAAGTTTAGACAGAACTCCAGAACTTTGGGCTAATCTAGCCAAAGACGATGTTACTTTGCGTGAAGCTTGTGGTAACACTGTTCGTAATATTACAGCAAGCGAATTAGCAGGTGTAGATGTAAATGAACCATTTGATGTTTCGCCTTACGCACATGGTTTGTTCCAATATTTATTAAGAAACCCTATTTGTCAGGAAATGGGACGTAAATTTAAAATTTCGTTCTCATCATCAGATGAAGATACTGCTTTAAGTTATTTGCACGATTTAGGATTTATTCCAAAAATTGTAGATGGCGTTCGTGGATTTAAAATCATGTTAGGTGGAGGATTAGGTTCGCAACCAGCACATGCCGAATTACTTTCGGAATTTGTACCAGCTAACCAAATTATCCCAACGGCTGAAGGTGTGATTCGTATTTTTGACAGATACGGAGAACGTGCAAAAAGAATGAAAGCGCGTATGAAATTTTTAATCAAAGAAATAGGAAGAGATACATTCCTTGATTTGGTTGAACAAGAGAAAAAAGCAATTGCTTTTGAAACATACGAAATAGATACAACAGCTTTTGATGCGCCAATTCCAGAGCCATTATTAACAGTTCCATCGGTTACTATTGAAGATGAGGCTGCTTATGAAGCTTGGAAAAAATCTAACGTAATTGCTCAGAAACAAGATGGATATTATGCTATCGGAATCAAAGTATTATTAGGAGATTTTTATACAGATAAAGCTAGAATATTAGCTGACTTGATTAAGAATTATGCAGCAAACGAATTACGTTTTTCATTGCGTCAAAATATTGTAATACGTCACGTAAAAGAAGAGAATCTGCCCTTCTTTTATCAGGAATTAGCGAAGTTAGGTTTTGTAAATCTAGGATATAATTCTACAGCCGATATTACAGCTTGTCCGGGTACAGATACTTGTAATCTTGGGATTGCAAGTAGTACCGGAATTGCTGAAGAATTAGAAAAAGTGCTAAATGCCGAATATCCACAATACAGCAATAACCAAGAAATCGAAATAAAAATTAGTGGTTGTATGAATGCTTGTGGACAACACAATATGTCAGCAATCGGGTTTCAGGGAATGTCTATTAACTCAGGAAAATTAGTTGCGCCAGCGTTACAAGTTTTATTAGGAGGAGGAAGATTAGGAAATGGTTCAGGTCGTTTTGCAGATAAAGTAATTAAAATTCCAAGTCGTAGAGGACCAGATGCATTGCGCACCATCTTAAATGATTTTGATGCTAATGCAAACGGACAAAAATTCCTTAATTATTACGATGCAAAAGGAGAGAAATATTTCTATGAAATTTTAAAACCATTCGCAGATGTAACCAATTTAACCGAAGCTGATTTTGTAGATTGGGGTAATGCCGACAATTACGTAAAAGCAGTTGGAGTAGGAGAATGTGCCGGAGTTGTTATTGATCTAGTTGCTACTTTATTATTAGAAGCAAAAGATAAATTAACCTTCGCACAAGAATCATTCGACGAAAACAAATGGTCAGATGCTATTTACCATGCTTACGCAGGATTTGTAAATGGTGCTAAAGCATTATTACTTTCAGAAGATGAAAAAACAAATAATCACGCAGGAATTGTTGATTTGTTTGATACTGTTTTTGTAGCAACTTCTAAAATAGAATTGCCAACAACATTTAAAGAATTAGTTTACCAAATTAATAAAGTAGAACCTTCAGAAGCATTTGCAAAACAATACATCCAAGAAGGAATTGCTTTTTTTGATACCATCGAAAAATATAGAGCCAAAGATTTAGCTAATGCTTAATACAGTAAAACCCAAAGTAACTTTAGTCGGAGCAGGTCCGGGAGATCCAGATTTGATGACATTAAAAGGTGTAAAAGCACTTGCAGAAGCAAATGTGGTTTTGTACGATGCTTTGGCAAATGATGAAATTTTAGAATATGCGCCTAAAAACGCAATCCGAATTTTTGTTGGCAAGCGAATAGGAAATCACGCATACACACAAGACCAGATAAATCAATTGATAGTCGATAACGCATTAACTTACGGGAATGTAGTGCGACTAAAAGGAGGAGATTCATTTGTGTTTGGTCGCGGTGGCGAAGAGATAGAATACGTAGAGAGTTTCGGAATCCCTACTTTTGTAGTACCAGGAATCTCATCGGTAATTGCAGTTCCGGCTTATCAGGGAATTTCGATAACCAAAAGAGGAGTTTCTGAGAGTTTTTGGGCAATTACAGGAACAACTTCTGATAGAAAATTATCATCAGATGTTGCTCTTGCAGCAAAATCTTCTGCAACAGTAGTAATCTTAATGGGAATGAGCAAACTATCACAAATAGTTGCTTTATTCCAGAAAGAATCAAAAGGAGAAACTCCAATAGCGATTATTCAAAACGGAACTACTCCAGATGAAAAAGTAGGAGTAGGAACGATAAATACAATCCAGGAAATTGCTGCAGAAAAAAAACTAGGTTCGCCAGCTATTATTATAATTGGAGAAGTAGTTGGAGAAAGCACCAAACTAAAAGGATTTTACGAAGAATTTGTATCGAATAAAATAAGATTGTAATGGAAAGAAACGAATTGTATCCCATTTTTTTAAAACTACATAAACTTAATGTACTTATTGTAGGCGGCGGAAATGTGGGATTAGAGAAGCTTTCTTTTTTATTAAAATCAAGTCCAAATGCCAATGTTGAGGTTGTTGCAACCACTTTTTTGCCAGAGATAGAAATCTTGGCAGAGAAATATAATCTGACCCTGACAAAAGCAAAGTTCAAAAAGAAAATGCTTAAAAGAAGGCATATGGTTATTGCCTGTACAGACGATTTATTGGTTAACAAAAGGATATACGATTTATCTACAGAAAGATATCTGATATGTAATATTGCCGATACGCCCGAATTATGTGATTATTATTTAGGCGGAATCGTAACCAAAGGGAATGTAAAGATTGCCATTTCGACAAATGGAAAATCACCAACAACTGCAAAAAGGTTGCGTGAGTTTTTTGAAGAGATAATTCCAGATGATATAAATCAGATGGTAGAAAACCTTAACGAGTATCGAAAAACCTTAAAAGGGAATTTTGAAGATAAGGTCAAAAAAATGAATGAAATTACCGCCTCACTAAAAAATACGCATTAATTTTTTTTTGAGCTAATGAAGAAATGAATGATAAAAATCATTGAAAATAGTGTAAATTATTTGTTTCTTTGTATTTATTAAGAATGATTATAAACAATAATAAGATGATTAAAACAGATATACTTATAATAGGAGCTGGGCCAACTGGTTTATTTGCCGTTTTTGAGGCAGGATTATTAAAATTAAAATGCCATATATTAGATGCTTTACCTCAAGCAGGTGGGCAACTATCAGAATTATATCCAAAGAAACCTATCTATGATATTCCTGGATTTCCAGAAGTTTTAGCAGGAGATTTAATTGATAACCTACAAGAACAAATTAGACAATTTGAGCCAGGTTATACATTAGGAGAACGTGCAGAAACAATCGAAAAACAAGAAGACGGTAGTTTTATTGTAACCTCAAATAAAGGAACTAAATTTCACGCACCAGTAATTGCTATTGCTGGAGGTTTAGGAAGTTTTGAGCCACGTAAGCCACTTATTGAAGATATCGAGTTTTATGAAAATAAAGGTGTAAAATACTTCATCAAGAATCCAGAAAAATTCAGAGATAAAAGAGTTGTAATTGCCGGAGGAGGAGACTCAGCTTTAGACTGGAGTATATTCCTTGCAAATGTAGCTTCAGAAGTAACTTTAATTCACCGTAGAAACGAATTTAGAGGAGCACTTGATTCTGTAGAAAAAGTACAAGAATTAAAAACAGCTGGAAAAATTAAGTTAATTACACCAGCAGAAGTAATCGGAATTAATGGAGCAGAGCATATTGAGTCATTAGATATCGAAGAAAACGGAGCACACCGTAAAATCGAAACAGATTATTTCATTCCACTTTTCGGATTAACACCAAAGTTAGGTCCAATCGGAGACTGGGGATTAGAAATCGAGAAAAATGCCATTAAAGTAAATAATGCATTAGATTACCAAACTAATATTCCAGGAATCTTTGCAATTGGAGACGTTAATACTTACCCAGGAAAACTAAAATTGATTCTTTGCGGATTCCACGAAGCAACACTTATGTGTCAGGCGGCATACCAAATCATCAATCCAGGTAAAAAATATGTACTTAAATATACAACCGTTTCTGGTGTAGACGGATTTGACGGAACTCGTAAAGAAGCTCCAAAAGCAGTTGTTAAAGCGATTGTTTAATTTTTAAGGTGCTAAGAAACTAAGTTTCTAAGGAACTAAGATTTTATATATAAAGCTCAAACCATAAATGGTTTGGGCTTTTTTTTGTTTACAATATATC
This sequence comes from Flavobacterium hydatis, assembly GCF_000737695.1. Lineage (GTDB taxonomy): Bacteria > Bacteroidota > Bacteroidia > Flavobacteriales > Flavobacteriaceae > Flavobacterium > Flavobacterium hydatis. Next base: position 329,291 of record NZ_JPRM01000006.1, on the reverse strand, counting down.
AATCCCAGCGGGATATCATATTTATAGAATTAAAAATATTTGTTGGCAGAAACCCCATCGGGGTGACATATCAATATAACGATAAAATTAAAATATCGCTCTGCTGGAGCTTTTAAGAACAACATTACCTATAGTTTTAATCTTAGTACCTCAGTATCTTAGCGTCTCATAAACTTAAAAAAACGACCTTTTTTTATTACTAATTAGACTTTTGCAAACTAAAATTCAAGAAGCGTTATTCATAACTTTATTGAGTAAAAAAGATTTAAAATAGCAAAAGGTATAAATGAAAAACAAGATAATTATATTGTTAGTTTCCTGCAGTTTCTTAGTAAGTTGTAAAGAATCAAAAAAGGATATTATTACAGTAAAGCCAAAAGAAATAAGTGCAAAAAAAAGCTTGCCTCGCCTTATCGATGACCCGAAACTTGAGAATGAAAAGATTCTTATTTATGCCGGAGATAGTAATGATTCTTTTGTTATTTCTAAAAATAAATTGAATAAAATTGAGCAGCTTTTTCCTGTATTCAAAGCAGAACTTCCCTTAAATCCAAATGATTCATACAAAGGGAATGAATGGAGGAATTATATAAATCAGGATGGGAAAGAGGAAACTATTACATTTGGGAGTGAATCAGATAGAGATCGTTTTTGTTTAATTTATACCTATTATCTTAAGCAAAAAAATGGCGAAGAAAAATTTAGAGTAGAAAGAGAAAAACTAATTCAAATGTACCGAGCAGTTAACGAACTTTACGGGGGATTGAATTATGGAGGAACATATTTTGGACATCAATTTGAAAGGCTACATGCAGATGCGGAATATTCTATTTATCGATTATCACTTGACAAAGAATATTATGATAAGAAGTATGATTTTCAGAAACAGAAAAAACTATATATACAATCCTTAACTCAATATGTTGCGGACGAAGAAAGTCAGGATCCCTATCAAGATAATTCAACTGATGGCAAACAAAAAAGTGCAGAAAGAGCAAAAAGGCTTCAAGAAAAAATAGATATTTTGCAAAAACTAATAACAAACTATTTCTATTTAAACGAAGTGCAGAAATTTGAAATGAACTATTATAAGTAAAACAGTTATGGGAGATTGGTTTGAAGAATTATCAGAAGAAGAGAAACAAGAAATCGAAATAGGGCTTTATCAGGCAGAAAACAACCAATTTGTAAATCATGAAGATGTTATGGAAATTTTCCAAAAATATAAACAGAAAAATACCTAGAGTTTTAAACTTAGTAGCTTAATACGATATGATTTTTTTATAAGATATAATTCCATCGGGATGGATATTTAATAATCAAAATTACTATATCGCTCCGCTGGAGCTTTCGTTGAATGATACCCTTTTCCGGCTATAATTATTATACACCGTTAGAGCTTTTAGTATAAAAAACATATTGAGTAGTCTAAACTCAGCACCTTAGTATCTTAGCTTCTCAACATCTTTTAAAGAAAACTTAGAGCCTTAGTAACTTAGTCTCTCAGAAACTTTTAAAAACACTTGCAATTGTTAGCGCTATGTGTTTACTTTGCACTGTTCATATTTTTATTGAAAGTTATCACGAAAGGCGGAGGGATAGACCCATTGAAACCTTAGCAACCCTTTATCATAAAGAAGGTGCTACATTCTACTTTATACATTTACAGTATTAAAGATAGATAACACATAATACAGCAATGTATTTCTCAAAACTTTTCTTGACAAACTTATCGACATTAACTGAATAAAATTTCAGTATCAGCAGCGAATTATTGGCGCATTTTTGCCCATAACATTCCCGCTTTCCGCTATATCTTTTTTTCTGAACTCCAGAAAAAAAGGATACCGCTGCACTCGGGGCTAAAAAGCTATGATAGTGAATTTTTGGAATTATTAAATAAAAGCTTTTACGCCTTAGTGTGATTGCAAGAAAAGAAAAAACATGCCAACAATTCAAGAAGTAATTAAAAAAAACATACTCGTGCTCGATGGAGCCATGGGAACAATGTTGCAACGCTATAATTTCTCAGAAGAAGATTTTCGTGGAGAACGTTTCAAAGATTTTCCACATCCCTTAAAAGGAAACAACGATTTACTATCCATAACACAACCACAAGCAATTCGCGATGTCCACGCCGCTTACTATGAAGCGGGTGCCGACATCGTAGAGACCAACACATTCTCGGGAACAACAATTGGTATGGCCGATTATTTTCTGGAAGATTTGGTCTACGAATTAAACTACGAGTCGGCTAAACTTGCGAGAGAAGTAGCAGATGAGTTTACAGCCAAGAATCCAGATAAACCACGTTTTGTAGCTGGATCAATCGGGCCAACAAACCGTACAGCAAGTATGTCACCAGATGTAAACGATCCGGGATACAGAGCTGTAACGTTTGATGATTTACGAATTGCCTACAAACAACAAGTAGAAGCCTTAATGGATGGAGGTTGTGATTTATTATTGGTAGAAACCATCTTTGATACATTAAACGCTAAAGCAGCACTTTTTGCAATCGAAGAGGTAAAAGAAGAACGAAATATCGATATTCCAATCATGGTATCAGGAACAATTACCGATGCTTCAGGAAGAACACTTTCAGGGCAAACGGTAGAAGCTTTCTTGATTTCGGTATCACATATTCCGTTATTAAGTGTAGGATTCAATTGTGCTCTTGGAGCCGATTTATTGAAACCATATCTTAAAACATTAGCACAACATACAAGCTTTAATGTTTCGGCACACCCAAATGCAGGATTACCAAACGCATTCGGACAATATGACGAAACACCAGAACAAACACAAGCATTTATCAAAGAATATTTAGAGGATAATTTAATCAATATCATCGGAGGATGTTGCGGAACAACTCCGGATCATATCAGGTTAATTGCTGAGGTTGCGAAAGATTATAAGCCACGTGTAGCGCCTGTATTTGAGTAAATGTTTACGATAGCATGGGATTTTAATCTACGCTGTCTAAATTACAGATAGATGTTTTTAAAGTAACTCGGTAACTTAAAAAAGAAATGGGAACATTAAAGGAGGACATAAGAAAACAATCGGACTGGATTATTAAGGCTTTTGAAGTTGATGGATACAAATTAGATTTTTCAATCGCAAGCTTAATGGAAATTGATCTTTTTTTTGAAAAAAATTTAGTCGATGGAAGACCAAAACGTAGAGGAAGATTGTCGAAAAACTATGGTGGCATTATATTTTCGATTTCTTCTTATGTTGCAGAAACCTTAATTAAAAATGTTTCAGGTTCTAAATTGATTACGAACGATAAAGATCCGCGTGGAGAAATTAATTTTTCTATTGAATTTCCTGATGGAACGGTTTGTTGGCCTGGTCAAAGAATAATTAAAAGAATACAAAATGGACTTGAGGATGGTGTTTATCTTTATGGTTATGAATTAACAAAGGGATATATTTCAGAAAAATTCGATGATAATTTTTGGAATATAGGAAAGAAAACAAATGATGTAGAAAGTGTAAAACCTTGGTGGAAATTTTGGTAAATCTACACTATCTACGGAGTAATGAAAAATGAATTTTTAAAAGAACTCATGAAACCGAGTTCGCGTGAGGGATAGAAGCGGCTAGCCCACAGCCTGACGAAGGAAGTGCGAGGACTAATAGCGGATAGCCCGACCCTTGGGACACGCCAAAATAAAATTAAAAAAAGGAGAGACCTACAGGGTTTTTAAAACCTTGGAGGATTATAAATAAAGAATAAAAAAACTTAGTACCTAAAAAACTTAGGGACTTAGTAACTTAAAGAAAATGGCAGAAAATAGAAGAGACCTTGTATTAGCAGGATTAGAACCATTAATTATTACGCCAACAAGTGTTTTTGTAAACATAGGTGAACGTACGAATGTTACGGGTTCAAGAAAATTCCTTCGCCTAATCAAGGAAGAGAAGTATGACGAGGCACTTGATATTGCAAGACAACAAGTAGAAGGAGGAGCACAGATTATCGATATTAATATGGATGAAGGAATGCTTGATGGAGTTCAGGCTATGACAAAATTCCTGAATTTAATAGCATCTGAACCCGATATTTCGAGAGTGCCAATTATGATTGACAGTTCGAAATGGGAAATCATCGAAGCTGGTCTAAAAGTAGTACAAGGAAAAAGCGTTGTAAACTCAATCTCTTTGAAAGAAGGTGAAGAAGCCTTTATTCACCATGCCAAATTAATTAAACGATACGGAGCGGCAGCTATTATTATGGCTTTTGACGAAGTAGGTCAGGCGGATAATTTTGACCGTAGAGTCGAAATCTGCCAGCGTTCATATGATATTTTGGTTAACAAAGTTGGTTTTCCTCCACAGGATATTATTTTCGATTTAAATATTTTCCCAGTTGCAACCGGAATGGAAGAACATCGCTTAAATGCTTTGGACTTTTTTAGAGGTACAAAATGGGTTCGTGATAACTTGCCACATGCGCATATTAGTGGTGGTGTAAGTAACGTTTCATTCTCTTTTAGAGGAAACGATACAGTTCGTGAAGCGATGCACTCGGTGTTTTTATACCACGCGATTAAGAACGGAATGACAATGGGAATTGTAAATCCAGAAATGCTTTCGATTTATGATGATATCCCTAAAGATTTATTAGAACATGTTGAAGACGTAATTCTTGACCGACGTGATGATGCGACGGAAAGACTTTTGGATTTTGCTGAGAATGTAAAAGGCGAAGTAAAATCAGATGAAAAAGCAATTCAGGAATGGCGTTTAGGAACCGTTCAGGAACGTATCACGCATTCATTGGTAAAAGGTATTGATGCTTTTATAGAAATAGATGTCGAAGAAGCACGTTTGGCAGCAACAAAACCAATTGAAGTTATCGAAATCAATTTGATGACGGGAATGAATGTTGTAGGAGATTTATTCGGAAGCGGAAAAATGTTCTTGCCACAGGTAGTAAAATCGGCACGTGTGATGAAAAAAGCCGTAGCATATTTATTGCCATATATTGAAGCAAGTAAACAAGCTGGGGACAAACAAGGAAATGGAAAAATATTGATGGCAACCGTAAAAGGTGACGTTCACGATATTGGTAAAAACATCGTTTCGGTGGTTTTAGCTTGTAATAACTACGAGATTGTAGATCTTGGTGTTATGGTGCCTCCAGAAAAAATTATTGCTGCTGCGATAGAACATAATGTTGACATTATTGGACTAAGCGGATTAATTACACCATCGCTTGACGAAATGGTGTATTTAGCAAAAGAACTAGACAAACAAGGAATTAAAATTCCGATTATGATTGGTGGGGCAACGACTTCGCGTGCACATACAGCCGTGAAAATTGCTCCACAATACAGAGAAACTGTAATTCACGTAAACGATGCTTCGAGAGCCGTTACCGTGGCAGGAAACTTATTAGATCATAACCGTAAGATATATGCAAGCGATATTCGTGCAGATTATGATGCGTTTAGAGAAACGTTTTTAAATCGTTCGAGAGATAAAAACTTCCTAACGATTGAGCAAGCACGTAAAAATAAATTACAATTGGATTGGGCAGAATATATTCCGACTAAACCAAAAGTGATTGGAGCTCAGATTATCGAAGTAGAACTGGATGTTTTGGTTCCGTATATCGACTGGACACCATTTTTTAGAACTTGGGAATTGTTCGGGAAATATCCGGCAATCTTAACCGATGAGGTTGTGGGTAAAGAAGCAACATCAGTTTTTGCAGATGCTCAGGCGATGCTGAAAGTAATTTTGGCAGAGAAAAAACTAACAGCAAAAGGTATCTACGGTATTTTCCCTGCGAATCAGGTTGATGATGATGATATCGAATTGCGTGATGAAAACGGAAAAGTTCTAGAGAAATTCTTAACACTTCGTCAGCAATCACAAAAAACAAAAGGTGCACCAAATATTGCTTTATCTGATTTTATATTACCAAAAGACTCAGGAATTACAGATTATATAGGAGCATTTTGTGTTACAACCGGTTTTGGTGTTGACGAATGGGCAGCTGAATTTGAAAAAGATCTTGATGACTATAATTCGATTATGGTAAAAGCATTAGCCGATCGTTTTGCTGAGGCTTTCGCTGAATATTTACACGAAAAAGTACGTCAGGATTTCTGGGGTTATGATGCCGAAGAATCGCTTTCGACAGAAGATTTGATCGAAGAAAATTACAAAGGAATTCGTCCTGCACCAGGATATCCTGCTTGTCCGGACCACTTAGAGAAACCAACAATCTGGGAACTCTTAAATGTAGCCGACGAAATAGGAGTAACCTTAACAGAAAGTATGGCAATGTGGCCAGCTTCATCAGTTTCAGGATATTATTTTGGGAATCCGAAAAGTAAATATTTCGGACTCGGAAAAATAAAAGAAGATCAAGTGGTAGATTACGCCAAACGACGCAATGTACCAACAGATTATGCAGCAAAGTGGTTAAACCCTAATATAGCAGATTAATTGATTTTATGATTTTAGAGTTCAGATTTTAGATTTCAGCTCTTTATCATAATTTAAAAAATAAAGAAGATAATTGATTTACGTTTTTTGATTTCAGATTTTTTACACAAACAACTCAAAACACATAATTCATAATTCATAACTCTAATAATGAAAGTAACTAAACATATAGAAAACGCCAACGGAAATACATTGTTTTCATTTGAAATTATTCCGCCGCAGAAGGGGAAAAATATTCAGGAATTATACGATAATATCGACCCGTTAATGGAGTATAATCCTCCGTTTATAGATGTGACCACATCTAGAGAAGAATATATTTATATTGATAAAGGCAACGGATTATTGGATAAGAAATTAACCAGAATGCGTCCGGGAACGTTGGGGATTTGTGCTTCGATAAAACATAAATACAATGTAGATACTGTTCCGCACGTACTTTGTGGAGGTTTTACGAAAGAAGAAACCGAATATCTGTTAGTAGATTGTAACTACTTAGGAATCGATAATGTGATGGCTTTGCGTGGTGATGCCATGAAAGACGAACAATATTTTATGCCTAAAGCTGGCGGAAATTGTTACGCAGTCGATCTTGTTGCGCAAATTTACGAACTAAACAAAGGAAAGTACTTACACGAAGTAATGGATATTGATAACAGACCAGACTTTTGTATTGGTGTTGCAGGATATCCAGAGAAACATTTAGAATCTCCATCACTAACTTCTGACTTAAAAAGATTAAAAGAAAAAGTGGATGCCGGTGCTGATTATGTCGTAACCCAAATGTTTTTTGACAACTCAAAATACTTTGAGTTTGTAAAAAGAGCGCGTGAAATGGGAATTACAGTTCCTATTATTCCAGGGATTAAGCCAATCGCAGTTCAGAAGCATTTACAGGTTTTACCACAAATTTTCCGCATCGATTTACCTGAAGATTTAATTATTGAGGTAGATAAATGTAAAAATAATGCCGAGATACGACAAGTAGGGATCGAATGGGCAATTCAGCAATCACTTGAGCTGAAAGCAGCAGGAGTTCCTGTTTTGCATTATTACTCAATGGGGAAATCTGAAAATATTCGCCAAATAGCCAGTAAAGTTTTTTAAATTTACTTCTTTAAAAAGTACCACTTTGTCATTGTGAGGTGCGAAGCAATCCTATTTTAGTATGTCTTTGTAGTTAATAAGGTTGCTTATTACTAGTATGATTGCTTCGTACCTCGCAATGACTTTGAACTTAATTTTTAATTGTAAAAATTTTAATGATTATGGAAAAAGAAGAATTACAAGCAATCGCATCTCAATTAAAAAGACCTCAAGGAGAAAAAGGAATTGCGATGGCTAATAATATGCATGAAACGAATATCAGCATGACGCTTAGTTCAATCAGAAATCTTGCAATCTCCCAAGATGATAAGATACTAGAAATCGGTCATGGTAGTGCCATGCATTTAGATTATATAATGCAGCAGAGTACCGATTTAAAATATTACGGGCTCGAAATGTCTGAGCTTATGTATACCGAAGCACAAAAAATAAACAAGCAATTTGTAGATAACAAAAAAGCAGAATTTGTTTTGTATGACGGAAATACAATTCCATTTCCTGATGCCTATTTCAATAAAATATTTACTGTAAACACGCTATATTTTTGGCAAGAGCCAGTAAAGTTTCTTTTAGAAATATATAGAGTATTAGACACTAAGGGAATCTTTAGCCTAACATTTGCACAGGAAAGTTTTATGAAGAAACTTCCGTTTACCGAATTTGAGTTTAATCTTTATGATACCCAAAAAGCAGAGAAGCTAATCAGCCAAACACCTTTTAGGATTATCGATTCAGAAACGTTAACCGAGAAAATAAAAAGTAAAACAGGAGACCTTGTAGATAGAGAATTTACAACACTTGTTTTACAAAAAGAATAAAAATTAGAGTAGCATTCAAGAACTCTTTTTTGGCGTAATTTAATTGATTTTTAAAATACTAATGCTTTTTAATTATGGAGACTAAAAAAATCAATTTTATAAAAAATTATAGTAGCATTCTTTTGCTTCTGGGAGGTATAGTTGCGGGGAGTATTTTAGGATTAGTTTTTGGTAAAGACATTGAGATTATAAAACCACTGGGAGATATCTTCCTGAATTTACTTTTTACAGCAATTATTCCGTTAATCTTTTTTACGATAACTTCCTCTATTGCCAATTTAGAGAAAACAGAAAAACTCGGAAGATTATTTGTTGTTATGATTGCCGTTTTTTTAGGAACACTTCTTATTTCGGCTATTGTAATGATTATAGCTGTTTATATTTTTCCTATCCATCAGAACATTATAGTTTCTAAAGTTCCATTAGAGAATATCGCAACAGGAAATGTAGGCGACCAAATAGCACAATTACTCACGACGAATGATTTCTACGAATTATTGTCACGAAAAAGTATGTTGGCACTTATTATTTTTTCATTTTTAATCGGTTTTGCAACTTTGCAATCAGGAGAAAAAGGAAATAGTTTCAAGAGTTTTTTAGATTCTGGAAACGAAGTGATGAAACAGCTTTTAAATATGATCATGAAATTAGCTCCAATAGGTTTGGGAGCTTATTTTGCCTATCAGGTTAGTTTTTACGGGCCACAATTGTTTGGAGTTTACGCTAAACCTTTAGGGATTTATTATGGAGCGTGTATCTTTTATTTCTTCGTATTCTTTAGTTTATACGCTTTTATAGCTGGAGGAAAAAGAGCCTTTGTTGTGTTCTGGAGTAATAATGTTGCACCAGCACTTACAGCTATAGGGACCTGTAGCAGTATTGCAACAATACCAGCTAATCTTGAGGCCGCCGAAAAAATGAAAGTTCCTGCACATGTCCGCAACGTGGTTATTCCGCTAGGAGCGCCATTGCACAAAGACGGTTCGAGTATGTCATCAATCTTAAAAATCACCGTATTATTTACCATGTTCGGGAAAGATTTTACGGAGCCCAGTACGATACTTTTGGCATTAGGAATTACCGTGATCGTTTCTATAGTAGAAGGCGGAATTCCAAACGGTGGATATATCGGCGAAGTCTTGGCGATAACAGTTTATGGTTTGCCAATGGCAGAAGCATTACCAGTTGCCATGATTTTAGGAACACTTGTAGACCCGATAGCTACTTTACTAAATGCAAATGGCGATGTGATTTCGTCGATGATGGTTTCCCGGTTTTCGGAAAAAACCAAATGGTAAAAAATTAATCTTCAATTTATTTAAACCATATAAGCGATATAAATTCATTTAAGTTTTGCGCTGATGCTTCGCTTATATTTACTTATATCACTTACATGGTTACTTTTTATCACAATATTAAAGATATAACGCTATCCTTTAATAGTTAAGGATTACTTCTGTATAACTGCTAATTTTATTTAAAACTATAATAACTAAAATGAATAACACACTTCAACAAGATTTAAACAATATAGAAAATATCCTTGAGCAAGTAAAACAACAAGGAATTGAGTTTTTAAATTCACTGGATTCAGTTCCAACATCTAGCTCAAATAGCATGACAACCGACCGAAATCTTAATCAAACAGGATTAGGCTCATTATCGGCTTTGGATGAATTTAATCAACGATTAGCGCCAATGATGATTGCGTCGCCAGGACCAAGATACTTAGGTTTTGTAACAGGTGGGAGTACTCCAGCGTCGATAGTTGGAGATTGGTTAACGACAATTTACGATCAAAATACACAAGCAGTAAAAGCACAAGGAGGCGTTTCGGCTTTAATAGAAATTGAGACAATTAATTTATTATTGCAATTGCTTGATTTGCCAAAATCATTTCTTGGCGGATTTGTAACTGGAGCAACAATGTCTAATTTTACTTCTCTGGCAGTTGCAAGACAATGGTTTGGAAAACAGTTAGGAAAGGATTTTGCTAAGAACGGAGTTTCTGAACCTATTACGATCTTTTCAGCTACGCCACATTCCTCTTCTATAAAATGTTTGTCGATGTTAGGAATTGGGAGTCAGAATTTCACTAAAATAAAAACAATCGAAGGAAACCGTGAAGCTATAGATGTAGCCGATTTAGAACGAAATATTGAAGCCTTAAGCGGAAAACCATTTATTGTAATAACAAGTGCAGCAACGGTAAATACTGCCGATTTTGATGATTTTGTGGCAATAAATGAACTGAAGAAGAAATATACATTCTGGTGGCATATTGATGCTGCGTTTGGAGGATTTGCTGCTTGTTCTCCTAAATACAAGCATTTGGTTAACGGTTGGGAAAATGCCGATAGTATTACCATCGATTGTCATAAATGGCTTAATGTGCCTTACGAAAGTGCTTTTTATTTGATAAAAGAAGAACATAAAATATTACAGATAGAAACATTTCAAAATTCTAATGCTCCCTATTTAGGAGATCCGTTAGAGAATTTTAGTTTCTTAAATTTTTTACCTGAAAACTCGAGAAGATTAAAAGCTTTACCAGTTTGGTTTTCTTTATTGGCCTACGGAAAGGAAGGATATCAGGATATAGTCGAAAATAGTGTTGACTTGGCTTTGCAATTTGATGCCTTTATTACAGAGAACGAAAGCTTTGAGTTATTAGCACCAACGAGACTAAATAATGTTTGTTTTACCTTATCGGGAGAGCTTAATCAGGAAAAAGTAAATTCATTCCTGACACATCTTAATGATACTGGAAAAGTATTTATGACACCTACTGTATATCAAAACCGTAAAGGAATCCGTGCTTCATTTGTAAACTGGAGAACAAGCGAAAAAGACATTGAAATTATCATAGAAGTAATGAAAAATATTATTGATGAATTGAAAATATAAGTAAAACATACATAGATTTTTTAGAAAGTAGCCCGTTTAATTTTTTAAACGGGCTACTTTTTTATGGAATAAAAAGTTAAATACAATTGAAAATTTCTGCAGATTTAATAGAATTTGGTCTTTTCTGTCGATTTTTCAACTTGTCTAATTTAGAATAATTCTAAAAAAGATTCCTTTCCTTGAAATAAATGTAGGTTAAAAGTTAAATACTATACTTATTTAGAATAATTAAAAATAGTTTTGATTCTTGAAGGTCTAAGAGTTAATTTTGTCATAAATTAATCTTCATATCAATTGTTCATTTTTAATTTAAAGTTAATGCGACTACATAAAACAGGAATTCTATTACTGATTTTAATGACCACAATTCAGGTCTTTTCACAAAAAAATAAATCAACCATATCAGGAATTGTTATTATAAACAATCAAAAGCCAGGTGAAGCGGTTTCGGTTGCTTTAAAAGGAACAGCTTATGCTACACTTACCAATAGTAAGGGGGAATATAAGATTAGCGCCGAGCCAGGAGATTATGTTCTGGCAGTTACTTATGTAGGTTATAAAACAATCTATACTTCGATTACTTTATTGAAAGGCGGAAAAGTAGTTCCCAATATTACGATGGAAGAGGATGTGGCATCTTTAAACGAAGTAGCTGTAAAAGGAAGGTCTAAAGTACAACGAGCACGAGAACAAGCGTATAATATTAGTTCCGTAGATCTTAAAAAAGTTTACAATACATCTGCCGATTTAAATCAGATTCTTAATAAAACGACCGGAGTACGAATCCGTGAATTTGGAGGAATGGGATCTGCTTTCAATTTTACTTTAAATGGATTTTCGGGTAATCAGGTTAAGTTTTTTCTAGATGGTGTTCCTATGGATAATTATGGTGGAGCTCTTACACTAAATAATATCCCAGTAACAATGGCAGAGAGAATCGATGTGTATAAAGGCGTTGTTCCTGTAGAGTTAGGTACAGATGCATTAGGAGGTGCCGTTAATGTAATAACCAATAAAAATGTAGATCGTTATGTGGATGCCTCTTATAGTTATGGTTCATTTAATACACACAGAGCGGCAATAAACACAAGATTTTCGGGTAGAGATGGATTTATTGCAAACATTAATGCTTTTGCAAATTACTCTGATAATGATTATAAAGTTGATGTGAGCCTTGTAAATAAAGAAAATTTAAGCTTTTTACCAGAACAAAAGTTCAAACATTTTCACGATGCCTATAAATCGGGAACGATAATGGGAGAAGTAGGATTTAAGAATAAAAAATATGCCGATTACTTACTTGTAGGTTTTGCCATGGCTGGTAATAATAAAGAAATTCAACAAGGTAGGTCCATGTTAAAAGTAGTTGGACAGGCATTTTCAGATAGCCAAAGTTTTATTTCTTCTTTAAAATACAAAAAAAGCAACCTTTTTACTAAAGGATTAACTGTAGATTTTAATACAACTTATGCATTAGTAAACAACCGTTTGGTAGATACCTCATCGAGAATATATGATTGGGCTGGAAATTATACCTACAGAAAATTTGCAGGAAAAGATGATAAAGGAGAACTGGGTGATAAACAAATATTTGTTTATGATGAAGAAAATTTACAAGCAATAGCAAATTTAAAATATCAGATTAATGAGCAACATTCCCTAGTTGCAAATTATTCTTATGTAGGATATAAACGTAAAGAGTCTGATGATTATTTAATAACAAAAAAACACAGAGATCAAGATATTGATAAAAACATTTTAGGACTGGGCTATAACTTCAGTGGATTAGAAAACAAGTTGGCAATTTCAGTTTTTGGTAAAATGTATGGGTTCAGCAATCAAATGGTTGACCAAAAAGGAGAAAAAATTTCTTCATCATCTACTAATTACGGTTACGGTAGTACAGCTGCCTATCATATAACAGATCAATTTCAGGTAAAAGCGTCTTATGAGCATTCATACCGATTACCAACTCCACTAGAAATGTTAGGGGATGGAGCCAATATAACTCCAAATATGAATTTGAAACCTGAAAATAGTGATAATCTTAATTTCGGACTTGGTTTTGTTACTCACAGAAACAAACATCTTTTTGGAGCGGAATCTAGTGTAATTTATAGAAAAGCCCGAGATTTTATTAGAGAAAGAGTCGAGGGAGATAAAGCTCATTATGAAAACATTCAAAATGTACAAATAACAGGTATTGATGGCGTTTTACGATATGGATATAGTGATTTACTGTCTTTTGAAGTAAATGCTACGTATCAAAAAAAATTGAACAAAAATAAATTTATAGTTGGAACCACTATTCCAGATAATTTATATGATGCGCAAGTACCAAACGAACCTATCCTTTTTGGTAATGCTGATTTAGGATTAAATTTTAAGAATGTTAAATACAAACACGATAGACTTTCGGTAAATATTAGCGCAAATTATATTGATGATTTTTATTTGGCTTGGCCAGTATTAGGAGAATTAGAAACTAAAAAAACTATTCCAGAACAATTTACCCAAAGTGCCATGATTTCTTATTCTCTTTTAGATGGTAAATACAACCTTGCTTTTGAGTGTAATAATATTACCGATGTAAAGGTGTATGACTACTATAACATTCAAAAACCAGGAAGATCTTTTAGTGTTAAGTTCAGATACTTTCTTCAATAATAAAATCAATTTTAATAATAACCCTTAATACTTATAAATCATGTTTATAAACAAATTTCAAAAAGGCTTTGCAGTAGCAATGCTATCGTTATCTATTTTCTCTTGTAGTAGTGATGATTCTGCTCCAAAAGACGAAACAGCTTTTACAGGTTCTAAATTTGTAGCATCATATTGGTTAGCAGATTACTCTCAGTATATATTAGAATTTAACTCTATAGATCGATTAATGACGGGAGAAATTAGTGCTAGAGGAGTTGGTATTGAACAAGGCGGAAGTTGTTATCCAGCTTATAATACTTTTTTTGCTTTACATGAAGGAGCTGAAGGAGCCGTATCTTTTTCTCTTAACGAAGCTGGAAAATTAAAAGCCAGAGGAAAAGTTGCTATAGAATCAGCATACGCTGTTGGTTACACAGATGATAAAAGAATGATAAATATTGGTGCTACTTGGGATGGTAGTTCTTCTGATTATGAATTGATGATTTTTAATCCTGCAACAATCGCTGTTGATGGTCGTAAGTTTAATGATTTTGCTGTTACACCAGAGAACAAAAAAGTATTATACTGGCCAACAGGAGCTGCAGTTTCAGGAAACAGACTTTTTGTACCAGTTTATACTAAAGATGTTTCTGATGGTTCGAATAAAGTATTATCATCTGATGCTACAGTAAGGGTTTACAAATATCCATCTTTAGAGTATGTAACTACAATAAAAGATACTAGAACAACTGCTATTGGTGTTTATTATACAAATACAGGAATTGTACAAACAGGTTCTGGAGACATTTATACATTCTCATCTAATGCTCGTGCTGGTGGTTACCCTGTTACAGCAGCTTCATCTGGAGTATTACGTATCAAAAAAGGAGAAGATAAATTTGACGCAAATTATTTCTTCAATATTCAGGAAAGTACACTTAAAGGAAAAGTGATTGCTGCATACCCATTAGTAGGAGAAAAAGTTTTTATCACTTATATTCCTAATGATGTAGATCCTGATAAATCAGTTTACAGTTTCTTAAGCACACAAACAATCTTTAAGTCGGCTATTCTTGATTTAGCTACTAAAACTATTACCACAATAACTGGATTACCTGATCACGGAGGAGATGAATTCTTCGGACTTGGTAGCTTGTTAGTAGAAAACGGAAAAGCATACAAAAGTTTTGTTACAGGTGCTGAAGCTCGTGTGTACCAAATAGATATTGCAACTGGCGAGACTAAAGCTGGAGCACTTATTAAAGAAGGTCTTTACTTACCTGCAATTGCTAAGCTTACACTTTAAACCTGTACAATTTAACGACTTGAGGAATTATTTAATTACAACCATTCCTCAAGCCATTTTACAACTACACCTTTTTTGCCCATAAAAACTATTACCTATTAAAATTATAATACCAATGAGTACTAATAAAAGCCGTTCGAATAAACCACCAAATAAAGGAAAATCACGTTTTAGTAAAATTAATGCCTGGTTGCATTTATGGTTAGGACTCGCTTCGGGAATCATTGTATTTATAATGGGAATTACAGGTTGTATTTTGGTTTTTGAAGAAGAAATCAAACATGCAACATCCTCTTGGCTCAATGTCGAAGCACAAGAGTCAGACAAAGTATTGCCGCCCTCTAAGATATATCATGCAGTTAGTAAAGCTTTGCCTAATAAAGAGATTCATGGTTTTTGGTACAACGGTTTAGATAAAACTATAAAAGTAGATATCGAATCGGACTCTTTAATTTATGTAAATCCGTATAATGGCAAGATTACAGGAATTGTAGATCACGAAGATTTTTTTCATATCATGGATGAAGGGCATCGTTATTTATGGTTAGGTAGAGATGTTGGCTCGCAAGTTACGGCTTGGGGAACGCTAATCTTTTTCTTTTTACTTATTAGCGGACTTATCCTTTGGTTTCCAAAAAAATGGAATAAAACAACTAGAAATAGTAGTTTTAAGATAAAGTGGAATGCCAAGTTCAAACGTATAAATTACGATTTGCATAATGTATTAGGATTCTATACCATCATATTGGCATTGCTAATTTCGTTTACGGGATTATTAATGAGTTTTCATTGGCTAAGAGAAGGCACTTATTGGATAAGTGGTGGCTGGGCTGATGAAAAAGAAAAAAAAGAAGAAGTTGTTGTTGCTAAAAAAGATACTTTATCTAAAAAGGAAATTGACAAACTCGCTTCAGCCGATTTTATCTGGAACAAAGTACGCAAGGAAATTGCCAAAGAAAATAAAGAAGCAGTTATCATAGATCTTCCACACGAGCCAGAAGATGATTTTTATGCTTGTACAGATATGAATAAAGGAGTTTGGAGGAATCTATACTTTGATCAACAAACGTTGGAATTAAAGCCGAATTCGCAGGAATACATTGATAACGAACGTTTCTCAAAATGGCTTATGCGATCTAATTATAGTTTGCATATTGGAGCGATTGGAGGAATACCTACTAAGATTTTATATTTCGCTGGTAGTTTAATATGCGCCAGTCTGCCAGTTACAGGTTTTTATATTTGGTGGGGAAGAAAGAAAAAGCAAAAACCTACCGTTAAGATTTAAGATTTTTTTTGTGTATTTTTAGTTAGTAAAAGCCTTTTGTAAGAGTTCCCATTCTTCAAAAGGCTTTTTTATATTGCATGCTAAAGTACTTTTTAAAATTATTTCGCCACAAATTACACGAATTTCCACAAACTTGTCTTTCTGCTTCAGAGTGAAAATATTGAGGAACAGCTTTGTGAACTTTGCGTAAATCCTTGCGCACTTTGCGGTTAATTTTTCACCACAAATTACAAGATTGTGTAATAAGATAGACTAAATTATCATCTGCATTCCGTTCAATACACAGCCGAACCCCATATAAAACAAAGAAAGCCCATGAATATTCATGGGCTTTCTTATTATAAAGTGTAGCTTTTATTAAATTCTGTAAGTAAAGGAAATTGTTGCTACACGGCTATCAAGATTATATCTTTTATCAATACTGGTTTGTCCGATAACCGAATTGATATTGTATTTATTGGTATTAAAAATATCGGTAACATTAAACTTAATGCTGCCTTTGTTAGCAAGAACCTGTTTTGATAATCCGATGCTGAAATCAAAGAAACTATCTCTCTCATAAATTCCAACATTCGATTTTGATTGATACTGAGCATTTGCTTCTGCTTTCCAAGTATCAGTAATTGTAAATGAGTTTTGGACACTTAAATTTAAGGTAACAATTGGGTCGATTGTATTGGTATTGATAATCTTTCCTTCAAATTTATTCTCAAAAATATTCAAAAGCGTGTTTACAGACCACCATTTATAAATATCGGTAGTGTTGGTAATATTCACCCCATAATTGTATGATTTATTGGCATTGATTTGCGACGTCACCGTTGTGTTATCATCGGGATTGTAAACGTATATTTCGGTAAAAACATCTTTGGTTTGGTTAAAATATACAGAAGCCATAAAAGCGCTTTTCCAAGAATATCCTATTTCAGATGTATGTGTAATTTCTGGAACAAGGTTGGGATTTCCTTGAGAATAATTGAATGAGTCATCATAAAAACGGAAAGGATTCAAGTCAAATTGACTTGGTCTGTTTATTCTTTTACTATAAGAAGCATGCATAGAATGATTACTACTTAATTCATACTTTAGCGAAAGACTTGGGAACCATTTTAAATAATCATCTTTATGTTTTTCGTTTAATGTCTTTTGGTTAATATCAATGGCAGTATATTCCGTTCTTAAACCACCCTGAATACTCAATTTCTCTAAACGATATTTGTAATTAGCATAAGCAGCATAAATTTGTTCATCATATTCAAAATGATTGGTAGAATTAAGATCAACAATCCACTGATTGTTATCATTGTATTCATACACCGATGGATTATCATTGTTTTTGATGCTTCCTTTAAAACCCCATTCTAGAGTTTGTTTCTCTTTAATCGGATTCGTAAAATCAACTTTTCCAGTAAATACTCTTAATTGTGATGGAATATAACCTCTTCTGTCATTAATTGTTGTGCCAGGAATTTGGTTTTGCGCACTTTGAAACTGATTAGATCTAAATTTTGAAGTTTCATATTCAAAATCAAAAGACATATTTTTTCCTTCAGTATTAAATTTATGAACGCCAGAAAAAGCATACGTATAATCATACCACTTTTCTTTACTGTCATTGTAAGTCAAAGCGTCAAATTGTAATACATTCAAATTATTATATAGCGTATTTCCTCCATTAGCAATATTTTCGTAACGACCAATTTTTGCGTCAAGCGAGACCTCTAAATTTGTTTTAGAAGAAACCTCATAAGATGTTCCTATTTTAAAGTTGTTAGATGTAAGTGGCTCACTAGTTGTAGAGTTTTGATAATTTTTTGTAGCAATTTCTTGTCTTGTAATATCCGTATATTGAATTTGCTCGAAATTCTTGCGTTCCTCTTCACCCCTAAAAGTGTAGCTGTAATTACCAAAAATGCCAAACTTATCTTTGTTGTAACTTAAATTCATTCCCGTATTGGTTCTGTTTTTTCTACCTCTTCCGTAACTAGAAAATACAGTTCCTTTTATTCCGGCACTACTTGGTTTTTTTAAAATAATATTAATCATTCCGGCTTTACCAGTTGCATCATATTTAGAAGAAGGATTTGTTATAACCTCTATTTGTTTGATATTAGATGAGGTTGTTGATTTTAAATAATTAGCAAGTTCTTTTTGCGAAAGCTGTGTTAATTTGCCATTAATCATAACGCCAACACCTTGTTGTCCTCTAATAGATAATTCCCCGTCCTGAGAAACTACAACGCCCGGAGCACGCATTAAAACGTCTAGTGCAGTTCCGCCTTCAGATACAATGCTATTTTCTACATTAAAAACCATTCTATCTGATTTTTGAGTATATAGCACTTTCTTTTTTACGATAATAATTTCATCTAATGCATTTATGGATGTTTCGATAATGCTGTCTTTCTCTTTTTCAGTTTGCGAATAGGCATAAACAGAAAATACAAGCATAATTGATGTTATAATATTTTTCATATTACTTGTTTTAATTTTTGAAGAATAATAAAGCGGCTTATAAATTAATCAAGCCTTAAGGGTATAGTTTATCTATGAGAATTTATTTTTAAGAAATAGACTTTTAAATAATTAGATTGAATCTTTAATAGGTGAAACAATCAATTTATTTGGATGTTTTTGTGGGAGATAAAATATACTGTTTATAAGCGTGGAGTACAGCGTTTTTGTGGGGTAAAATAAAAACATGATTATATGTTATTTGAAGTTTTTAAACCTCAAATATATAACTATTTATAACAAGTCTAAATAAAAATAATTTTAAATTTAAATCAAAATGATAATTGCTTGGTTGTTAGTTATTAACGAGATATGAGACAAATTTAGAATGTAAGATATGACTTGTTTATAGGGCTAAACATTTAAAATTTATAAAAGACAAAATATGCAAGAAAGTGTTGATTTTACTTGGTGTTGAATAGTAATGATGTTCCATAAAAAAATCCAATTCAAACTATAATGAAATAGAATGAATTGGATTTTATATAAATGAACTGAATACTTATTTAGTAATCTCTCTAAACACAGCTTCCAGATTTTTATTTTTTTGATTCAGTTGTAATGTTTTTAAACCGTTGGCAGTTGCAAAGTCAAAAATAGCTGGGCGCATATCTTTTTCAGTGACAAATGTCAGTTCCCATGTCATGTCATGAGTATTTACATACGAAGAAATGTTTTCTAATTTTGCAATTAATTGTTCTTCAATTCTATAATCAAATTCTACCTCGATAACTTGCTCTTTATTTTCGGCAATTAATTTGTCAAGTTTTTTGTCAGTTACAATTTTTCCGTTGTTAATAATAATGACTCTGTCACAAATTGCCTCCACTTCTTGCATAATATGTGTCGATAAAAAAACAGTTTTATTTTTACCTACATTCTTAATTACGTTTCTGATTTCTATTAACTGGTTAGGATCCAGACCAGTTGTTGGTTCATCAAGAATTAAAACATCAGGATTGTGTAATAATGCATTTGCCAAACCTACACGCTGACGATATCCTTTAGATAATTGTCCTATTTTTTTATGACTTTCGGCTGACAGACCTGTCAGTTTAATAACCTCTTCAATTCTTGATTTTGCTACCTTATAAACATCAGCGTTAAAAGCCAGATATTCACGAACGTACAAATCTAAATATAACGGATTATGCTCTGGCAAATACCCGATGGATAGCTGTACTGCCTTGGCATTAGTCATGACATCATGACTGTTTACAAGGGCTGAGCCCGAATCGGCTAGCAAATAAGTAGTTAGGATTTTCATCAAAGTAGATTTTCCTGCTCCGTTTGGACCAAGAAATCCAACGATTTCACCTTTTTCAATCGAAAATGAAATTTTATCTAATGCTTTTTGAGTACCGTAACTTTTTGATATGCTGTTTACTTCTATCGACATGACTTTTTTATTTGATGCAAAAGTAAACAGAAATCTGCTCGATTGCTAAATTTTTGTTCTTTAAAGAAATCATAAAAAAAACTTAAATACCAGCAGTAGCGGCACTGTTATTGTTAAAGGAGT
Organism: Flavobacterium hydatis; assembly: GCF_000737695.1. Classification (GTDB taxonomy): domain Bacteria; phylum Bacteroidota; class Bacteroidia; order Flavobacteriales; family Flavobacteriaceae; genus Flavobacterium; species Flavobacterium hydatis. The sequence goes on along the minus strand of NZ_JPRM01000006.1, from coordinate 308,715 downwards.
ATTAAATTTAAAATATTACAAAATGAAAAAAATGTTAGTTGTTATTGCATTAGCTGTAGTTAGCTTTGCAAATGCTCAAAAAGGAACAATCTTAGTTGGTGGAAACATCTCTTACACTTCTGAAAAATCAGAATTCAAATTTGGTGAAGAAAAAACAAATACTTTTAGCTTTTCTCCAAAAGTAGGTTACCAATTTAACGACAACTGGACAGTTGGGGGTGAATTAACAGTAGCATCATCTAATCAAGATAATGGAATTGAAGAAGTAAAAAACAATGCTTTCAAAATCGGAGCATTTGTACGTTATTCTGTGCCATTAAACCAAACTTTTTCTGTTTTTGCTGATATGGGTGCAGGTTTTCAAAATGTTAAAAACAAAGAATACGGTCCTGGAAATGCTTACTCAAAATCTAAAGCAGATGGTATGTACGTAGGTGTAACTCCAGCTCTTTTCATTAACATGAAAAACGGTTTTGGTTTAAACTTCAATATTGGTGGTTTAGGTTATGAAACATTAAGTTTTGATAACAACGGTGCTGATTACAGTAAATTCTTCTTTAATTTCGGTAAAGAAGTTGGTATTGGAATTTCTAAAAACTTCTAGTCTTAAATAGATTAAAATTTATAAAAGCATCAGCTGCGGCTGATGCTTTTTTTTATGCTCAGAAGTAAGGTTTTCGCTTTTTATGTTATCAAAATATGATTTCAGAAGCCTTGTTTAATGTGTTTCTTTAACAAACAGTTAATAAAACGGTTGGAGTTAAATGATGGTATTTTTGTTGTTGAGTAGTTGTAATAACTTAATAAACATTAATATGAAAAAAATGCTACTTATTCTTGCATTAGCTGCGTTTAGCTTTGCAAATGCCCAAAAGGGAACAATCTTAGTTGGAGGAAACATCGAGTACAATTCTACGACTTACGATCATCCATTAGCCAAAACAAAGACAAACGAATTCGGATTTTCTCCTAAAGTAGGTTATCAATTTCATGATAATTGGACAGTAGGAGCTGAATTTATGGTGTCGACTTCAAAACAAGATGGGGCAGGAGTAGAAAATAAACGTAATGCTTATTCTTATGGTGCTTTTGTACGTTACTCAGTTCCTTTAAATGAGACTTTTTCTGTATTTGCTGATTTAGGAGTAGGACTTCAAAATCAAAAAAGTGAAAATTCTGAAAATGGATCACTTATTTCAAAAAGTAAAGCAGACGGTATGTATGCAGGAATAACTCCAGCTCTTTTTATCAATATGAAAAAAGGTTTTGGTTTAAATTTTAGTATCGGAGGTTTAGGCTATGAAACATTAAATTTTGATACTAGTGATACCGATGTTCGTAAATTCTACTTTAATTTTGGTAAAACAGTTAACATTGGAATTTCTAAAAACTTCTAGTCATAAATAGATTAAAAATTTAAAAGCATCAGTCATAGCTGATGCTTTTTTTTTGTAGACTATCCTATTTAGACCATAGCTCACGGTTTCAACCGTGCGGTACAAATTATGAAAAGGCATTGCGCTCCAACGGTTGAAACCGTTGGCAATGTTTGTAATTTAAATTGTTCCAGAATCAACATGTATATTTTGCCCAGTAATAGATTCGGCTCCATCAGACAATAAAAAACTGACTGTCTTAGCAACTGAATTTAAGGTAGTCGGGATTTTTAAAGACGTTCTCTTAAAAATTCTATCTTTTTGTTGGTCAGAAAGCGTACTACTCATTTCAGTTTCCATAAATCCAGCTACGACACAATTACTTCTTATTTGCTTTTCGCCCCATTCTCTTGCTGTGTTTTTAGAAAAAGCTTCTAAAGCTCCTTTAGAACTAGCATACATCGACAAACCTTTATATCCGGTATGAACACTTATAGAGGAAATATGAATAATACTACCTTTTGTACGATTAAAGATCATGTTACGCAATACACATTTAACTGCCAATAGTGGACTGAACACATTTACTTTATACATCGATTCTAATGCATCTGCATTCATGTTTGTAATAATGTCATCATAAGCAACAGCGGCATTATTTACAAAACCATGAATGGTAATTTTATTATTAAGCCATTCTTTAAAAATTTTAACTTCTACCTCATTCGTATTATGTAAGTCAAATTGGTTAAAAAAAGCGCTGCTCTTATATTCTTCCAGAAGCACATTAAACTCTGGTGTAAGGGTTCTGCTAACTCCATATACATTTGCGCCACAAAGCAGAAGTTCTTTGGATATTTCTAAGCCAAGACCTCTGGAACATCCTGTAATTAAAACGTTTTTATCTTGTAGCATTTACTCGGCTTATTTTTCCTGTTCTGTTTAAATTTAATTTATCGACAAAAAAGATTCTACGCGGAATTTTAAATTGTTGTAGTTTCATCCTTAAAATATCTTTAATCTTTGTTTCCTCTATTTCAGCACCTTTTTCTAAAACAATCTCTGCACAGATAAGATTTCCTATTACAGAATTAGCTTTCCCAAACACAAAAACATTATCAATCCCGTCGATACTTCTTAGTTCAGATTCTACTTCGTGTGGATTTACTTTGTATCCACCAACATTTATCATTTCATTAGATTTACCAATCAATTTAAAATAATAATCTGAATCAGATTTCCATTCAATAACATCGCCACTGCAATACCAGCCATTTTCTATCAGGCGATTTGGCATTTGGCCTAATAAAGATTCATGAATGTAGAGTACATTTTCGATAACAACAATTTTACTTTTCAATCGCTCTGGAATATAAAAAAAATCATCTTCAGAACTTAATAATGCTCCTGCTTCGGTTGAAGCGTAAATGTTTTTAATTTTCGCAAAAGGAAACATTCTTTTAACGATGTTATATAGCGTATCATCCGATTTTTCGCCTCCTAAAGTAACAGACTTTACATTATTAAAAACAATGTCTTTGCTGTTTAATAATCTATAAAATGTAGGTGTTGCAGAAATATGAGATATTTCATGTTTTAAAATCAATTGATTAATGGTTGCGCTATTCATATTAGATAAGTCAACCAAAGTGTTGCCGTTAAATAATGCCTGAAAAAAAACTTGTAAACCTGCCATATGACTAGGATTAAAAGTCAAACCCCAGATTGATGCGTCGAACTTTGTCCCAGTTTTAATTTCTCTACTTAGTGAACTTACAGTATGGACTACTTTTTTAGGAAGCCCCGTTGTACCAGAAGTATAAATAGTAATTAGACTTTTCGATTCCGTTATTAACTTCAAATAGGAGTTAAAATAATCTAGTCCCAAGCCTTCTACATGGGCGATATTCTCAGTATATTTTTCACCAACAAGTGAGACTATCTCAGAATCTGTAAAGTCCTGATCCAGCAAGGTTACATCTTTGTTATGAATCAAGGCTTTGATTAAATTCAGGAATAAATCCAAAGTAGTTGTTTTGTAAGGATTTGTAACAACACTTTTGAATTCGTTTAAATGACTGACAAGATCCTCATAACTAAAGAATATTGCCTCTTTTTCGTTAATATAAAACATAGCAATTTGGGTTTATTTATTCTCGAGTACATCCAAAATTTCTCCTACAGTAGTAATAATGCCATTTGAGAATATATCAATATCGGTTTCTTCTTCAATACGTACTGTTAACTCAGCTAAATCAATAGAATCTAATCCTAAACCATCACGCAATGTTGTATCATGATTAATACTTGTTACAATAGGTAGGTTTTTTCCAGTCAACACTTCATTTATTTTTAATAATAATAATTCTTTCATTTTTTATAGAGTTATACGTTTATAGATTTGAGAGTATTTCCCTCATTTCTTAAGCTTGATTAATAGTTCAATATGAAAATATTGTAAAAGGTAAAATGTGTGGTATTTAAATATCTGATGATTAGATATTAGGAAGGGAGCATCTTATGATTCGCTTCTATAAAATTACACGAATCTTTTCTATTATAGGTGAATTTTATAAATATTTTTCATTTAAATAACTGATAATCAATTATTTCTGTTTTGGCGAAAGTCTTAAATGTAAGCTATTGGTATATAATGTGTTAAATACTTGATGAGAATGATTTTTTATTCGTCATACTACATGATTATATGTATTAATGATAATAGTTTTTAAGTTTTTATTTGTTAATTTTATTTACAACCACGTAAAAACCTGTTAATCAGTAAGTTGTTTTTTTTGTTTCTTAAGTGAAATTATCTGCTGATCTAGTTTTACTATTCTCCTTTCTATATTTTTTAGTGCAATATTTTTTTAAGAGTTAACTGATTTTTTCATCTTTAAATTAATTATTATGAAACTAAAATTATCTTTTTTGTTCGGATTTATTAGCGTTTACTCTTGGTCGCAATCTACGACCCAAACATTTAATAGTAGTAACCTCTTTTTTGTTCCTGCAGGTGTTACAAGTCTTTCGGTTCAAGCTTGGGGCGGCGGCGGATCTGGTGGTGGCGCCAGTGGTGCCGGATTACTTTTTGGTAGAGGGGGTGCCGGCGGCGGGGGTGGCGCTTATGCAAGTAATACTATTTCGGTTGCGCCTAGTGCAGCTCTAAATATTGTTGTTGCAGGTCAGACATTAGGAACTGGTGGGGCTAATGGCACAGCGGGAGGGAATTCTACCATAGTAGGATATGAAACTTCTATTCTGGCAGCAGGCGGTTCAGGCGGAGCTGCAAATAATGCAGGAGGCACACCTGCAGGAGGAGCAGGCGGTAGTGCAGCTGCTTCTGCAGGAGTTGTTCGTTTAGATGGTTTTCCTGGAATTATCGGGAATTCAGCGGCACTTTTATCCTTATTACTATCTTCTGGTGCTGGTGGTACCGGAGCAAATTTTGGTGGTGCTGGCGGAGCAGGTCTCTCAAGTTTAATTTTGGGTAATGCACCCGGAAACGCAGGTTCATCTCCCGGAGGTGGTGGTAGTGGTGCTATAAATTCTGCATTAGGAACTCCACAAATTGGCGGAGCTGGTGCAGCTGGACAAGTGATTATTTCTTACTCTTGTCCTACTTATAGTTTATCAAGCGCTGCAACTACTGGTATTTGTTCTTCTTACGGATCAACAGCCACAGTATATGTAAATGGTAGTACTTCATCTTTGCCTGTTGGTAATTATGTTGTGACTTACAACAGAAGCAGTCCTAGCGCAACAGGATTAACAGCAAATTTAACTGTTAGTACAGCAGGTACAGGATATTTTTTTGCAACAGGGCTTACTACTGTAGGCTCTAGTACTATCACCATTACTAAACTTACTTCAGAGGCTTGTTCGTCTATTATTTCAGCAAATAATACCGCTACAGTAACTGTATTTGCGGCAACAGTGGGAGGAACAATAACTAGCATACAAATTCTGGGCTTCCCAAGTGCTTCTTTAGATTTATCAGGACAGACGGGCTCAGTTTTTAAATGGCAATCTGCAATAAGTCCGTTTACTACATGGACAGATATTGCTAATGCAAATACAACCTATAATACAGGTAATTTAACACAGACTACTAAATTTAGAGTAGTTGTTCAGAATGGACCTTTCTGTGATGTAGTCAATTCTGAACCAATAACTATTACAGTAAATACGGCTCCAACGATAACATTAAAAAATAACGTGGCAAATTATTGTTTTAATACCAATATTGACGAAATAATAGAATTGGGTTATACTACTACTGGTAATCCTACTACGTATAGTATTGTTTGGGATTCTTTTTCTTCAAGCATTTTTGATAATGTAGTCGATAACCAATTAGATGAAATATTTATTGATGTTCCTTTCAATATTGCTGCTGGAACTTACACAGCAACAGTCACCGTAAAAGATGCAGGTGGCAATGTAAGTTCTGGTACAACTTTTACTATGATTGTAACTTTAGCTCCTACAATTGATGTTACTACTATTACATCAGTTTGTTCAAGTTCTAATTCTCAAAATACAACATTAGAATATTCTGGAATGACAGGTAGCCCTACAGGGTATTACATTAATTGGAATGCCGCAGCAAATACTGCAGGATTAGCAGATCAAGGCATTACCTCTTATGTGTTTACAGGAACTGGTGGTTTTATAGAGACAATTGAAATACCAGCAAATGTTCCAGCAGGAACTTATAGAGGGGAAATACGTCTTGTTGGGGATCCTTCTTGTGAGGGATTTGATCTTGTGTCAATTGTAATTACTAATGAGTGTACTTCTCGTCAAGTAGCAAGTTCAAAAGAATCTTTTTCTCAAAATGGTATTCAAGCAGATACAGCAAATTTAGAATCGGCAGAAAATAATGTTTCCGTAAATAGCATAAATAAGGTATTGAATATAGATTCTTCGGATAGAAATATCAATCAGGTATTGGTTTATGATATATCAGGAAATTTAATCTATAATAAAGATGCAGTCTCAAATCCTAATTTAGTTATCAATAACTTAAGATCTAGTAATCAGGTTTTGGTTGTAAAAGTGGTTTTAGACAATAACAAAGTCGAGATTAAGAAAGTAGTGTATTAATTATTGTTTTTATAAAGTTAAAAAACCATCCCGCCTAAACGGGATGGTTTTTTGTTTTTGAAACCTATATAAAATTAAAATAAATCAATTTTAACATCAACTAAAGTGAAATCGAAAACAATCATAACTACAAGAATTTCGACTCCACTAGTTGACATACATAACAAAAAATAGATTTAAAATAAAAATTATTAACTCACGGGATTTTCTACAGCCGCTCTCATTTCCTGAGCTGCGGCAACCATTTCGATAAGAGCTTTTTTCGTTTCATCCCAATGGCGTGTTTTTAAACCACAATCAGGATTTACCCATAACTGATCTACAGGAATTACAGCCGAAGCTTTTTCTAATAGTTTAACCATTTCCTGGCTAGAAGGAACACGAGGAGAGTGAATATCATAAACTCCAGGTCCTATTTCGTTAGGATATTTAAAATCGGCAAAAGCATCTAGTAATTCCATTTGCGAACGCGAACATTCAATCGTAATAACGTCGGCATCCATATCGGCAATATTCTGGATAATATCGTTAAACTCACTATAGCACATATGGGTATGAATTTGAGTATCATCTTTTACGCCACTTGCCGAAATACGGAATGCTTTTACAGCCCAATCAAGATAAGTTGCCCATTCTTCTTTGCGCAATGGTAATCCTTCGCGAATAGCAGGCTCATCAATTTGGATAATTTTAATTCCTGCATTTTCTAAATCTACCACCTCATCTCGTATTGCCAATGCAATTTGAGTACAGGTTTGTGAACGTGGCTGATCGTTACGCACAAATGACCATTGCAAAATAGTTACAGGACCAGTTAGCATTCCTTTTACCCATTTAGGAGTTAGCGATTGCGCATATTCAGACCATTTTACAGTCATAGGTTTAGGTCTCGAAACATCACCATAAATTACAGGAGGCTTTACACAACGGCTACCATAACTTTGTACCCAACCATTTTTTGTAAAAGTAAAACCAGCTAATTGTTCGCCAAAATATTCCACCATATCATTACGCTCAAATTCTCCATGAACAAGAACATCGATACCAGTTTCTTCCTGAAAACGAATCGTATCTTCTGTTTCTTTCTTAATTAAATCGTCGTATTGTTGTTGCGTTAATTCACCTTTTTTAAACTTAGCTCTCCAGCTTCTTACTTCGGGAGTTTGTGGGAAAGAGCCAATTGTTGTTGTTGGGAACAAAGGAAGATTTAAAGCCTCGATTTGTTTTTTGCGTCGGATAGCAAAAGTGTTTTTACGCTGATCATCGCCAGAAGTAATGCTCGCTACACGATTTTTAACCGATTCGTTATGGATTAATTTTGATGTTTTTCTGTTTTCGTTAGCCAAAGCATTTTCTGCAAAGCGAATAGAGGTTTCTGTATCTATTTCTTTTGATGCAAACTGTTTTAATAAAACAACTTCTTGAATTTTTTGTTTAGCAAAAGCCAACCATTGTTTAATTTCTGGAGTAAGCGTTTGGTTGTTCGTTTCTAATTCTAAATCGCAAGGACTATGAATTAAAGAACAAGAAGGAGCGATTAAAATTCTACTTTCGCCAAGAGCCTTAGTTGCTTTTTCGATAATTGCCAATGAATTTTTAAAGTCATTTTTCCAGATATTTCTTCCATCTACTAAACCTAGAGAAAGGTTTACGTTTGGTGATAACTGATTAGATTCTAAAATATCATCTAATTGTAACGGACAACGAACTAAATCTAAATGTAAAGTATCGACTGGCAAAGCCAATGCTGTAGCTAAGTTTTCGCCAAAGCAATCAAAGTAATTAGCAAGAATGATTTTAATATTCGGGAAACGGTTGTTGATTTCGGTATACACTTTCGTGAAAACGTTTCTTTCCTTATCCGTTAGATTCAAAGCCAGGAAAGGTTCGTCTAATTGAATATAAGTTGCTTTTTCGGCTTCTAGCTTTTCAAAAATTTCAAAATATACAGGAAGTAAAGCTTCGATAAGGTCAATTCGGTGAAAACCTTCTTCTTTTTCCTTTCCTAAAAGTAAGTAAGAGATTGGTCCAATAAGTACAGGTTTTGTAGCAATACCTAAATCATTTGCTTCTTTGAACTCATTGATTACCTTTTCTGAAAACAGAGTAAATTTTTGGTTTTTTGTAAATTCAGGAACAATGTAATGGTAATTAGTATCAAACCATTTAGTCATTTCCATTGCCACAACATCTTGTCCGTTTTTTTGCGAACCTCTTGCCATTGCAAAATACAAATCGATAGAAGAGTTAGTTCTTGCAAAATCATTGTAACGCTCAGGAATTGCTCCCAAAGTCAATGTTAAATCCAGAACCTGATCGTAAAATGAGAAATCATTCGACGGAATTAAATCGATACCAGATTCGGCTTGTAATTGCCAGTTTTCTTTACGGATGTTCTTTCCGACAGCCAGAAGGTCTTCTGCCGAAAGTTGTCCAGCCCAGTATAATTCACTAGCTTTTTTTAACTCCCTGTTGCTGCCAATTCGTGGATAACCTAAATTATTTGTTTTCATTTTGTTTCAGTATTTTTTACTGAACAAATTTATTGCATTGGATTTTAAAACTTATATTTGGCTTTTATTTGAGTAAATAAACTTTAATTAGTTCATTTTTGAAGATTATAATACTGATTTAATCTTCTTAAGTGAACTCTAGCCGTAAAAATTACTATGGAAAATTTAGATAAAACCGATTTAGAGATCTTAAGACACCTTCAGGAAAACTCAAATATCAATACAAAAGACCTGGCAAGCAAATTATTCCTGACTGTTACGCCTGTTTATGAGCGTATAAAAAGATTAGAACGAGACGGATATATTACCAAATATGTTGCTTTGCTAGACAAGAAAAAGATGAATTGTGGTATGACCGTTTTTTGTAACGTTCGATTAAAAGAACATGCAAAAAACGTAGGAAGCAATTTTGTAAAAGATATTGTTGCGCTTCCCGAAATTATAGAGTGTTATAACATTGCTGGCGATTATGATTTTATGCTAAAAATCCTTGTTCAGGATATGACGAGTTATCAGGATTTTGTAATGAATAAATTATCTACCATCGAAAACATAGGGAATACAAATAGTATTTTTGTAATGGGCGAAATTAAACATAGTACAGCGCTGGAGTTTTAATATTTTTTTGCCACAGATTACATAGATTAGAATGATTTTTTTATTAAATCGATAATCTGAATTGCCTCCTGCTTTAGCTCAATGTCATTAAGTTAGGTCTTTTTGAGCTAATTATGGTTAATTGTTTTCTCGCAAAGATGCAAAAGCGCAAAGATTTTAGACGTAAGCTTGGCGGCTTGGCGACTTTGCGTGAGGGATAGAGGCGGCATCCTTTTATGAAGAGGAACGGAATAAAAGATATAGCCGAAAGCCTGACCCTTGTGGTCACGCCCAAAAAATAAGCTTAGTTTAAGAGTAATGCTTAGATTTTTTGCCACAACCCGAGCAATAACGAACAGACGAAGCAATTTCTCTAATTAACACAAATCATTGGGCTTAAATTAATTTGTGAAAATTTGTAAAATTCGTGGCAAACAAAAGATTTAATCTTTTAAATCAAATTAATCTGTGGTATGTTTTTATTCAACATTATCCTAAAATAAAATGTAATTTTGGCGTTTTAGATGCCAATCTAAAATCTAAAATCAGAAATCAACAATTAAAATGAACTGGGAACAACTTTTATCACTAAAACGCCAAGGCGATACGAGCAAAAGATTACGTGTAGAACAAGATGATACGCGATTAGGATTTGAAGTAGATTATGACCGAATTATATTTTCAGCGGCTTTTAGAAGTTTACAAGATAAAACACAGGTAATTCCGCTTTCTAAAACAGATTTTGTTCATACCCGATTAACGCATAGTTTAGAAGTTTCGGTAGTAGGACGTTCGTTAGGACGTTTGGTAGGAAAAAAAATCATCGAAAAATATCCTTATTTAAAAGAAGTTCACGGATACCACATGAACGATTTTGGGGCTATTGTTGCAGCAGCATCTTTGGCGCACGATATCGGGAATCCACCATTTGGACATTCAGGAGAAAAAGCTATTGGAGAATATTTCTCGATAGGAAACGGTCAACAATACAAAGAACATTTATCGGATAAAGAATGGCAGGATTTAATCGATTTTGAAGGTAATGCCAATGGATTTTCGGTTCTTACAGCAAGTCGTCCGGGAATAGAAGGAGGACTTCGTATTTCGTACGCTACATTAGGAGCTTTTATGAAATATCCGAAAGAGAGTTTGCCTAAAAAACCAACCAAGAATATAGCCGACAAAAAATATGGTTTCTTCCAGACTGATAAAGACTTTTTTAATAAAGTTGCTACAGATATGGGAATGTTACCAAACAAATCAGGAAATGATATTGGTTACGAAAGACATCCACTGGCTTATTTAGTTGAAGCGGCAGATGATATTTGTTATACAATTATCGACTTTGAAGACGGAATAAATCTTGGACTTGTTTCTGAAGATTATGCTCTGGAATATCTGATTAAACTTGTAAAAGATAATATTGGCGTAGCCAAATATAAAACGCTTACTACCAAAGAAGATCGTATTAGTTATTTGCGTGCATTAGCAATAGGAAGTTTGATAAACGATGCCGTTAAGGTTTTTATTGATAATGAAGAAGCTATTCTTGCAGGTAAATTTCCGTTTGCATTAATGGATAAAAGCCAGTACAAAGCACAAATGGATGATATTATAAATCTTAGTGTTCAGAATATCTATCAGAGTCGTGAAGTAATCGAAAAAGAAATAGTAGGATATCAGATTATCCAAACATTATTAGATAAATTTATAACAGCTTTTAATAATAAATACGACGGAAAAGCGTCTAACTATGATGCTTTGATTTTAAAAATGTTGCCAGAAAAGCACCATTTAGAAAAAGAAGGATTGTATGAAAGATTGTTACACATTTGTCATTATGTATCATTATTAACCGATGGAAATGCATTGGAATTATATGATACTATAAACGGAAGAAAAACAACTTAACAGTTTAGTTATCTAAAAGGCATATACTACACCAACTCCCAGGACTTGTTTTAGTTGTGCCTTTGGACCTTCTGTAATTTGCTCGCCATTAACTTCCTTTTTAGATTTGATGTCGTCGTCATAAACGAAATGTACACCAACATTTGCTTTTACATATTCGTTTACAACTAAGTCTAAACGAGTCGCATAATCAACATCGATATTTCCAAATCGGTTCAGGTAATCGGTATAAAGGCTAAGACGGTTTTCAAAAAACATATTTTTGAAGATTTCGTTTTTTGTGTAAGCGGTTAATAAAATACCAAATTCAGCTTTTATTTTCTGTCCTTCTTCAATCAGAATTTGAGTATTAGGATCTAGAGGATCTGGTGCGTAAACTGCTTTTTTAACACCAAAGGCTCCTTGATTTGCTAAAGTCTGATCTAATACCAAAGTGGTCTTTAACGTAACAGGAGAGAAATAAAAAGTTCTATTCTTTGCTTTGTTTGCGTTTTCGGCTCCTGCTCCTAAGAACACATAAGCTGGAGCAAAAAGTTTCGAAATAGGATTATCCGTATTTGGGTAAGAATATCCATTGGTAAATTGTGAATTTAAATTAAATTTTGCCGAATAATACCAATTCGAGAGACTATCTTTTCTGAAACCATAAGTAGAGTTAAACAGGAAAGCATCATCGGTTTTTCGTAATTCAATTCCGTCTTGTTTGTTTAAACCATATTTTACAAGAAGCTCATTTGCCCATTTGTGATTACCAAGCGTATATACTCTTGAAAATTCTCCTTTAAAAAGCCCAGAGATAGAACTAGTACCCCCGGCACTCCAGTTAACAAATGCAATTTGAGTAAGATCAAATCCTAATTTATTCTTTTTTGTCCAATTAGAGGTAGTATCTTGTAATTGAGTTTGAATATCTGGTACCAATTGCGTCTGAATTTTATAATTCTGAGCGAAATTTTTAGAAGAACAAAATATAAGAAGTACTAAAATAGATAAACGGAATAATTTCATTATGGCATTTTTTGTTTGGGTCCGCAAAATAATTATTTTTAACCAACAGAAAAAAGATTTTCTAAACTTTTAACGTCAATATTGCATAATTGTTGCAATTCGGTAACAGTTCCATGCTCAATAAAAGTGTCAGGAATTCCTAGTATTTGTATTTTAGTATTGTAATTATGTAATGCCGAAAATTCTAAAATTGCAGTTCCAAAACCACCATTTATAGCACCATCTTCTATAGTAATTATAGTTGGGTATTTACTAAAAATAGCTTGTAATAGTTTGTTGTCTAGTGGTTTAATGAATGGAAAGTCGTAATGCGCAATAGTATTTGGGTTACCAATATTTGCTAGTGCAGTTATTACGTTGTTTCCAATAGTTCCAGTAGATAAAACTGCAGTTTCAGTTCCGTCTTTTAGGCAAGATGCTGCTCCAATTTCGATTGTAGCATAATTCTTAAAATAATTCTTTTGCCAATCTGTAATAACGCCGCGACCTCTAGGATATCTAATCGCGATAGGATGATCTAATCCTAGTTGTGCCGTATATAAAATGTTTTGTAATCCTATCTCGTTTAACGGAGCATAAATTATGAGGTTAGGAATACAGCGTAAATAAGCAATATCAAAAACGCCATGATGTGTTGCGCCATCTTCTCCAACCAGACCAGCTCTGTCTAGACAAAAGATAACAGGCAAATCCTGTAAAGCGACATCGTGTATTACCTGATCGTAAGCACGCTGCAAAAAAGTTGAGTAAATGTTGCAAAAAACGATCATGCCCTGAGTTGCCATTCCGGCAGCAAGCGTTACAGCATGTTGTTCGGCAATACCTACATCAAAGGCGCGTTTAGGAAAAGCATCCATCATAAATTTAAGTGAACTCCCTGATGGCATTGCAGGAGTAATACCAACAATTTTTTCATTCTTTTGAGCTAAATCTAAAATGGTTAACCCAAAAACATCTTGGTATTTTGGCGGAAGATTATCTTCGATTTTAGGAATGATTTCTCCAGTCGAAGCATTAAATTTTCCAGGAGCGTGATATTGAACCTGATTTTCTTCGGCTTGTTGTAATCCCTTTCCTTTGGTCGTAACAATATGCAGGAATTTAGGACCTTTTATGTCTTTTAAACGTTTTAATTCTTTTATCAAAGCAAAAATATCATGCCCATCGATAGGACCCGAATAATCAAAATTTAATGATTTGATCATGTTATTCTTCTTCGGATTTTTTCCTTCTTTTACCGCAGTGAGATATTTCTTGAGCGCACCTACACTAGGGTCAATCCCGATGGCATTATCGTTTAAGATTACCAATAAATTAGCATCTGTTACACCAGCATGATTTAAACCTTCAAAAGCCATTCCCGATGCAATCGAAGCATCGCCAATTACAGCAATATGATGTTTATCGAAATCTCCTTTTAGATTAGATGCAATTGCCATTCCTAATGCTGCCGAAATAGAAGTAGAAGAGTGGCCTACGCCAAAGGTATCGTAGTTGCTTTCGGCTCTTTTTGGGAAACCAGAAATTCCGTTAAGTTGGCGATTGGTATGAAAAATTTCTCTTCTTTCGGTCAGGATTTTATGTCCGTAAGCTTGATGACCTACATCCCAAACCAATAAATCGTCGGGCGTGTTAAACACGTAATGCAAGGCAATAGTAAGTTCGGTAACACCTAGGCTTGCGCCCAAATGACCTTCTTTTACAGAAACAATATCAATAATAAAATCACGTAATTCCTGAGCCACTTGAGGAAGTTGCGCTTCGGGAAGTAAGCGTAAATCGGCAGGATTGTATATGTTGGAGAGTAAATTGCTTTTCATTGTAAGGTAAAAAGCAAATTTACGGTTTTAAATTTAAATTTTATCCGAGATATCATTCCAATACAATTGGTAGGGAATATTGCATCCTTATTTTTTTTCCACTAGATTCTCCGGGTTCCCATTTTGGTGATAAACTTAAAACTCTAATAATTTCGTTCTCTATTGCTTTATCAATAGGAGGTGCTGATTCAAGATAGGATAAAGTTCCGTTTTTTTCTACTGCAAAGGAGATTCTAATTTTGAGATTTTTGGTGTCTGTATTTTCGGGTGCTTTAAATTCATTAGCAAAAAAGGTATAAAATGGATCAATACCTCCAGGGAATTCTGCATTTATATGCATTACCGCACCTGTAGTAAATACAGAATCATCTTCTTTATTTTGCTTTGATGCTTGTGGTTTATCTTTAGTGGTTTTAGCGCAATTTATGGGATCTGGTTTTACAAATTTAACCTGATTAGTTTTTGGAGGCGGTGGAGGCGGAATCTGTGTTGATTCATTTCCGCTAACTTTAATATCTCCAACTCTAACTCTTTGATCAGTTGAGGAATCCTTAACAATTTCTATTTTGTCAATTTTTTGCTTGTCTCCATTTTTATCTTGGCAACTAAACAATGTTGTACCCATAGCGATAAACAATGCTAATAAAAACATTTTATGATATTGAGTCTGCTTGTATAAAACTTCAGTCGGAATTTGAACTATTATATTTTCTAGTTGAGAGTTTTTAAATCTGCCACAAACACTCTTATTCTGATTTACCATGAAAAAATGCTGTATTTCATCAGGTAGCATCTTTGTGAAATCAACAACAGTTTTAGAACAACTAAGACAAAACTGACCATTATCTTTAGGTGTCATTTCATTCCAGTTTTCGTGGCAAGGCTCAGGAATACTTATTTTATGTTTTGTTGGCATATTCATAAATTATATGGGTAAAGTGTAGGTAGATCGAACAATACGATTGTTTAATTTTCCTGGAATCCATTTTGGAGCGGTTTTTAAAATTTTAATAATTTCTTCTCCATTTCCTTTAGAGTTGTTTTTAATTATGTTGAAATTACTCAAACTACCATCTTTTTCTATTACAAACAAAATAGATATTTTTTCCTGATTTGAAGCGATATAGCTTTTATTTATAAACTTATAAAACTCTTTCATTCCATTTTTTGGTACTGGTAAAATATCTAAATCACCTGAATTATAAACAATATTATACTCAAAAGGTATGCTCTCAGGAATTACCATTCCTTTTGTAATCATTATAACCGGTTTTTCTGAATTTGATTCTTCATAGTTAGTTTTTGGAGGAGGTGGATAAGATGATTTATTTTCAGCTATAGTGTTTTCTCCAGTTGAGGAATCCTTAACAATTTCTATTTTGTCAATTTTTTGTTTGTCTCCGTTTTTATCTTGGCAACTAAACAATGTAGTTCCCATAGCAATAAACAATGCTAATAAAAACATTTTATGATATTGAGTCTGCTTGTATAAAACTTCAGTTGGAATTTGAATTATTATGTTTTCTAATTGAGAGTTTTTGAATCTGCCACAAACACTTTTGTTCTGATTTGCCATAAAGAAATGCTGTACTTCATCAGGTAACATCTTTGTGAAATCAACAACGGTTTTAGAACAACTAAGACAAAACCGACCGTTGTCTTTAGGTGTCATTTTATCCCAGTTTTCGTGGCAAGGCTCAGGAATACTTATTTTATGTTTTGTTGGCATATTTTATAAATCAAAAAATAAATGTAATAAAAATTACTTCTTAAAAATGTATTTTTGTTTTATGATAGAAATTTTTACCGACGAGTATTTTATGAAAAAGGCTTTGCAAGAAGCAGAAATGGCATTTGATAAAGATGAAATTCCTGTTGGAGCCATTATTGTAATTGATAATAAAGTCATTGCAAGAAGTCATAATTTAACCGAATTACTAAATGATGTTACGGCTCATGCCGAAATGCAGGCAATAACTGCTGCAGCTAATTTTTTAGGTGGAAAATATTTAAAAGACTGTACACTTTTCGTAACGCTGGAACCTTGCCAGATGTGTGCTGGAGCTTTATATTGGAGTCAGATTTCTAAAATTGTTTTTGGAGCAAGCGATGAACATCGTGGTTACGAAAAAATGGGAACACAACTACATCCTAAAACTGTTGTTGTTCGTGGTGTTATGGCAAATGAAGCTTCGGATTTAATGAAACGTTTCTTTGCTAAAAAGCGAAGATAACGTATACTGAGTTTAATACAGATAAGTCATGTAAACACATACGAATATCATAAATGAATTAAAACAAATTATGTTGTAAAATGTGTTTTCAGAAAAGCCCTTTTTAGAAAGAAGTATTCTCAAACTTATAGCTATAGAAATAAGTAGTACGCCACAAAAGTAAAACTGAATTCCGTTACTACTTAAATCATTACAAAGAAGATCGGTGTAATCATTCTTATTAGATCTTACTTTAGTTACAGATTTAAATAACAAAGAATACTCAAGTTCGATATCATTCTCCTCAATATCATCTCTGATAGTCGAAAAAGTAAAACCCTTCTGCGTATAATAATGAACAGAAACTTTTTGTGGTTTAGATCCATTTCCTCCTCCTGTAGTCCTCACGGCATAGTGTGTTATTACATCTGTTGTTTTTGAGGCTGGTAGAACATAATAATCTGCAAAACACAACAAAATAATAAAAGTTACTACCATCAGGAGGTATACGATAACTGATTTATTTTTTATAATAAATTCATTTTCTGTGGAGTAGTTATTCAAGCTATTTGATGTTTTTTAATATTATTAAAATAAGCGAAATATACTACATTTAATAATTGGTTTTTCATAGCCTTAAATAAAATTTAATTATCATTATTGGAGTGGATTATTCTTAAAAACAATTGGAAATTAGATGTTTAAATTACAGTTTAAAAGATATTTTTAGCCTAAATAAGTCTAATAAACAATATATTGAGATTTTTTATTTTTAGTGCAAAAAATGTAAACTATTGGTTATCATTGTGTAAAACAGATGTTGCTTTCTTTTATACATTTTTATGCTTACTTCCCTCTTGAAAGTAATTAAAATTTACAGTACTTTTATTACATATAATGAGCAATTAAGGAATCAGGGTTTTGATTGTGAAATGCTACGATCTTTATATACTATATTATTTTGTAACCATTAATTATATACTCAATTGAAAGCAAGAGGATTAGTTTACGCGTTGTTTGTGTTTTTTATTTTTCAGGGTTGTGGCAGGAAATCTGCTTCCGATTTCAATTCTGATTTTTCATTGTTCAAAGAATATATAACGAGTTTTACGGGTGGGATCGTTTCATCTCAATCGGATATACGCGTTGTTTTGGCTTTTGAGAAAAAAGAATGGAAAATAAATGAGGTTTTAGATAATGATTTATTCGATATTTCTCCAAGTGTCGATGGTAAAGTTGTGGCGCTTTCTAGCAATACGATTGCTTTTATCCCCGAAAAAAAACTAAAAGCCGGAACCGAATATCAGGTAACCCTAAATTTAGATAAACTAATTACGCTTCCTAAAAAAGGAGACGATGATAAAGATTTGTCTAAATTCAATTTTACAGTTAAAACAGTTAAACAAGATTTTATTGTAAACACGCTAGATGTTCAATCGTATAGTAAAGAATATCAATACCTGAATTGTGTATTAAAAACGGCTGACATTATTGATTTAGAAACGGCAAAAAAACTGGTTTCAGCAAGTCATAACGGAAAAGACCTAAAAATAAAATTTGATAAAGCGGCAAGTTCTGGGAAAGAATTTAAGTTTATCATAGATAGTATCCAGCGTTTACCTGATGCAAGTAATCTTGAAATTTCTTATGATGGAAATGATTTTGATATTGACCAAAAGGGAAAAATGGATTTCCCAGTTACATCTATAAACGAGTTTAAAATTATTAAAGTCGAGATTCCAGATGAAAACAATCAATCCGTATCTATTAATTTCTCAGAGCCATTAGAGAAAGGACAAGATTTTAAAGGATTGGTGGCGATACAAAACACAAATAATTTAAAATTCTCTACGCAAGGAAATACGCTAAAAGTTTATTTTAGTAACGAAAAACCAGCTAAAGAAGTTGTACATGAAGTTGCTGTTGCCGTTGTAGATTCGGCAAGTGTAGCTGTAGATTCAGCAAGCGTTGCGGTAGATAGTGCTGCGGTAGCTGTGCAAGAAGTTGCAGAAGAAACAGAGGCAGAACCCGTGTCTGATGAAACAGTAACAGGAGAATTATTGTTAGAAGTTTTTCAGGGAATAGAAAGTCAGTACGGTCGAAAAATGGCAGAAAATTATTCGGAGAAGATTTCTTTTGACCAAATAAAACCAAATATTCGTTTTATAAAAAACGGAACAATTTTGCCAAGTTCTAATAATTTAAAACTGAATTTTGAAGCGGTAAATCTTAGTGCAGTAGATGTAAAAGTGTACAAAATTTATAAAAATAATATATTACAGTTTCTTCAAAACAATGAGTTAAACGGAGCTCAGAACTTAAAACGTGTAGCACAACCAGTTGCAAAAACAAGGCTTAATCTTAAAGAGAATACCTTAATTAATCCGACTAAATGGAATACTTATGCTTTGGATTTATCCAAAATTATAACGCCAGAACCAGGAGCAATTTATAGAGTAGAGTTCTCGTATAAAAGGGCGTATTCTTTATACAAATGTGAAACTACCGATCAAGATTCAGATCAAACAGAAGAGGAAGAAGATGTAGACGAAAATGATGTAAACTACAGTGGTAACTCGTACGACGATTATTACTATGATGATTATGACTGGAGAGAAAGTCAAGACCCTTGTACGGGTTCATATTATTATAATGCCAAAATAGGAACAAATATTCTAGCTTCAGATTTGGGAGTAATTGCCAAACGAGGAGAAAATAAATCTTATTTATTTGTAGTAAATAATATAATCACAACAGAACCAGTTTCGAATGCAAGAGTTGATTTATACAGTTTTCAACAACAAAAACTAGCAACAGGAACAACAAGCAGCGAAGGAATTGCATCTTTTCAGTTAGACAAGTTTGCGTATTTTGCCATAGTTACCTTAGGAACACAATCGACTTATGTAAAACTAGACGACGGAAATTCATTGTCAGTAAGTAATTTTGATGTTGCTGGCGAAACCTTGCAAAAAGGATTAAAAGGATTCATTTACGGAGAGCGTGGTGTTTGGCGTCCGGGAGATAATTTGTATTTATCATTTATCTTAAACGATGCAGCAAATAAATTACCAAAAGCACATCCTATAAAATTTAGATTGACAGATCCTAACGGAAAAGTTACGTATCAAACCGTTCAGAAATCGAATGACTTAAACCATTATGCGTTTATAGTTCCTACAGATCAAGAAGCGCCTACAGGAAATTGGGAAGCAATGGTAAGTGTGGGAGGTGCTAAATATTATAAGAGCATAAAAATCGAGACGATTAAACCAAATCGTTTAAAAATTAAAAATACTTTCAGAAGAGCGATATTATCTTCATCATACCCAAATACAAGTAACCTAGAAGTTACATGGCTTCATGGTGCGATTGCTAAAAATTTGAATGTAGAAATGCAGGCAAAATTCTCGCAACAAAGTACCACTTTTAAAGGTTATGAGAAATATGTTTTTGATGATTTGGTACGACAATTCAGTACCGAAGAAATTAATATCTTTTCGGGTAAACTAGATGCTAACGGGAGAGCATCTGTAAATATTGAACCTAAATTACAAGGTCAGGCACCGGGAATGCTAAAAGCAGCTTTTATTACCAAAGTGTATGAAGAGGGAGGAGATTTTAGTACCGATGTTATCTCGACAACTTATTCTCCATATAATACTTATGTGGGAGTAAAATCGCCAGAACCTACCAAATACGGAATGCTCGAAACTCGTAAGCAAAACCGATTTGATATTGTCACTGTGGATGAAAACGGAAGACCAAAATCTGTGCGTAATCTTGAGGTAAAAATCTATAAAACAGAATGGCGCTGGTGGTGGGATGCTTCGAGTGATAATTTATCCAATTATAATTCGTCGAATGCTACAACAGCTTACAGAACATTTAATGTAAATACAGATTCAAACGGAAAAGGAAGTTTTCAGTTTGCATTGACAGATGAAGAATGGGGACGTTACTTAATTCGTGTTTCGGATGAAGTTGGCGGACACGCATCGGCAATAACTGTAAATATAGATTGGCCAATATGGTCTGGAAAAACAAGAAACACAGATGCATCTACAGCTAATATGCTTGTTTTTTCTACCGATAAAAAGAATTATGCCGTTGGCGAAAAAGCACAAATATCTTTCCCGTCAAGCGAAGGAGGACGCGCTTTAGTATCTATAGAAAATGGTTCGAAAGTAGTACAAACACTTTGGGTAAAAACTCAAAAAGGAGAAACTAAAGTCGAAGTTCCGATTACTGGAGCAATGGCGCCAAACGTGTATTTTAATATTACACTTTTGCAACCACATGCATCGACCAAAAATGATTCGCCAATTCGTATGTACGGAATCGTTCCCATTGAAGTAATAGATAAAACTACGATTCTTGCACCAAGTATTGCAATGCCAGATGTATTGAAACCAGAACAAACGTTTCCTATAAAAGTAAGTGAGAAATCAGGAAAAGAAATGACCTATACAATCGCAGTTGTCGATGAAGGTTTACTTGATTTAACCCGATTTAAAACACCAAATGCTTGGGATAGTTTTTATGTACGTGAAGCTTTGGGAGTAAAAACATGGGATGTATACGATGATGTTATTGGAGCGTATGGCGGTAAAGTAAATCAGATATTTAGTATTGGTGGTGACCAGGATTTAGGCGGTGGAAAAGCGAAGAAAGCAAATCGTTTTAAACCAGTCGTTATTTATCTTGGACCGTTTAAATTAGGAAAAGGAGAAACTAAAACACATCAGGTAAAATTACCAAAATACATTGGTTCTGTACGAACAATGGTTGTGGCTGGAGATGCTAATACAAGTGCATACGGAAGTGTCGAAAAAGCAACGCCAGTTCGTAGTCCGTTAATGGTATTGGCTTCATTGCCTAGAAAAATTTCTCCATCAGAGAAAGTAACACTTCCTGTTACGATTTTTGCAATGGAAAAAAACATCAAAAACGTAACTGTACAAATAAAAACAAGCAATGGATTAAGAGTTGTAGGAAGTCCAGCTCAAAGATTGACATTTACACAGCCAGACGAAAAAATGGCTTATTTTAATCTAGAAGTTGGAGGAATGACCGGTATTGCCAAAGTGCAGGTTATTGCTACATCAGGAACAGAGAAATCGGTTTATGATGTCGAAATAGACATGACGAATCCAAACCCTGTAACGAATACTTTTACAGACGTAATTTTAGAGCCTAATAGTTCTAAAACGATTGTATGGAAAACATTTGGAGTTTCGGGAAGTAATAAAGCTAAATTAGAAGTGTCGTCTATGCCAACTATTAATTTAAATGGTCGATTACAATTCCTTATTCAGTATCCGCATGGCTGTGTAGAGCAAACTACTTCATCAGTATTCCCGCAATTATTCTTAAATGATGTTGCTGATATTGATGCAACACGTCAGCAACTTATCCAAAAAAATGTTACCGCAGGAATTACAAGATTAGGAAGTTTCCAATTACCAAACGGAGGACTTTCGTACTGGCAAGGAAATTCAATTGCCGATGATTGGGGAAGTTCATATGCAGGACATTTTATGATTGAGGCAGAGAAAAAAGGATATGTACTACCAATCAATTTTAAATCAAAATGGTTGTCTTATCAACAAAGAGAAGCAAAACAATGGCGATTTGAACCACGTTACGGAAATGATATGGCGCAAGCGTATCGTTTGTACACATTGGCTTTGGCAGGTTCGTCTGATTTGTCTTCGATGAATAGATTACGTGAAACCAAAGGAATTTCTAACGAAAGTAAATTACGATTGGCTGCGGCTTATGTTCTGGCAGGACAAAAAAGTGCTGCTTCGAGTTTGTTATTAAGTAGTAAAATCGATGATGAATCGTCAGAGTATAATTATTACTATTATGGTTCAAGCGACAGAAATCGTGCGATGGCTCTAGAAACAATGTTGTTGTTAGGACAGAAACAAAAAGCATTTACGATGGCTACAAAATTGGCTAAAAATATGGCAAGCGACCAATGGATGAGCACGCAAACTACAGCTTATTCTTTGTATGCGATGGCTCAATTCTCATTAAACAACGGTGTAAAAGGAATAGACGTACAGTTTAGCAAAGACGGAAAAAGTCAAGTTATAAAAACTTCAAAAACAGTTGCAGACAGAAGCTTAGTGGTTAAAACAGGAACTAACAGCATCACTTTAAAAAATAATAAAAAGAACACCATTTATGTTCGAGTATTAAATACTGGAATTTTACCAATAGGACAGGAAAATGTAGTTCAGAGTGATGTGTCGGCTGGTATTGTTTTCAAAAATAGAAAAGGCGGAGTCATAAATGTTTCTAAGATTACGCAAGGAACAGAGTTTATTGCTGAGGTAACAGTTAGAAGCCAAAGAAACGAACGTGTAGAAAATGTAGCATTGTCACAAATATTACCTTCAGGATTCGAAATTGTAAATACACGTTTCACCGATTATGGAGACGCAACTAATAATGTTGCCGATTATATTGATATTCGTGATGATAGAACAAATTTCTATTTCGGATTAAAAGCGGGTGAAACCAAAGTATTTAAAATCCTCTTGAATGCATCTTATTTAGGAAACTATTATTTACCAGGATTGCAATGTGAAGCAATGTACGATCATACATTCTTAGCAAGAACTAAAGGATTCTGGGTTGAGGTGGTGAAATAAAACGTTGCCTATAGATATTAAATGTAAATTAAAAGGGATTGTCTATAAAAGAACGCTGATGATACTGATTTACAAAAGTAAAGACGCGGATTAAAACGGATTTTTAAAAATAATAGAAAGAAAATCCGTTTTAATCTGTGTTTTCGTCTTAGCGAATCTGTTTTATCCGCGTTCCTTTTTTGGCTACTGCTTGAATGTCTGTAATCTGCGTCCAAAAAAAGCTTAGCGAACTTTGCGAATAACTTTGTGACCTTTGCGGTTAAATAATTTAAAGTTTGAAAAATAAATTAAAAGCGTTCTTTCAACGCATTATAAATTGGATTAAACAAAATAAGATAAAATCACTACTAGCATTTTTGTTAGTGGTGATTTATTATTTTTCATTACCACGAACATTATTTCAAGAACCATATTCTACTGTTATTGAGAGTAAGGAAGGAGAGTTATTGGGAGCGAAGATTGCTCGTGACGGACAATGGCGTTTTCCTGCACAAGATAGTGTTCCGGATAAATTCAAAAAATGTATAGTATATTTTGAAGACGAATATTTCTACAAGCATCCCGGTTTTAATCCTGTTGCTATGGTCAATGCAATTAAACAAAATAGAAAAGCGGGGAAAGTAGTTCGAGGCGGAAGTACTCTTACACAACAAGTAATCCGATTATCGAGAAAAGGAAAAGGCAGAACTTATTTTGAAAAACTAATCGAAGTTTTTCTTGCGACAAGATTAGAAGTAGGGTATTCTAAAGATGAAATATTAGAATTATATGCTGCTCACGCGCCTTTTGGTGGAAATGTTGTAGGATTAGAAATGGCATCATGGAGATATTTCGGAGTAAAATCTAATCAATTATCATGGGCGGAGAATGCAACTTTGGCGGTTTTGCCAAATGCACCGAGTTTAATTTATCCAGGAAAGAATCAAATAAAATTATTAGAGAAACGGAATCGCCTTTTGCGTAAGCTTAACCAAGAAGGTATTATTGATAAGCAAACCTACGAACTTTCGATAGAAGAACCTTTGCCTAAAAAACCGTATGATTTGCCACAAGTAGCACCACATTTATTACAGCGTGTTGCCAAAAATCAAGAAGGAACAAGAGTAAAAACTACTGTTGAGTTTGCTTTACAAAATAGGGTAAACCAAATTGCAAAATATTATTACAATCAATACAAACAGAATGAGGTTAATAATCTGGCAATTTTAGTAATAGATGTTTCTAATAGAAATGTAATAAGTTATGTAGGGAATTCTCCAACAGACGGTGATCACCAAAAAGATGTTGATATTATAGATGCGCCAAGAAGTACAGGAAGTATTTTAAAACCATTATTGTATGCTGCAATGCTCGATGATGGAGAATTGCTGCCTAATACACTAGTTGCCGATGTACCAACCCAAATTGCGGGTTATACACCTCAAAATTTTAATTTAACATTTGATGGAGCTGTGCCAGCACATAGAGCCTTATCGCGTTCGCTTAATATTCCATCAGTATTGATGTTACAGGATTTTGGTGTGAATAAATTTTATGAAGAGCTTCAGAAATTCAAATTAAGAAACATCACAAAATCGCCAGATCATTATGGATTGTCGCTTATTCTTGGTGGAGCCGAAAGTAATTTATGGGATTTATGCCGTAGTTATGCGAGTATGTCATCGACGATAAATTATTTTAATAAAAGCAACGGAAAGTATCGAACAAATGAGTTTACAGAATTAAATTATGAAAACGATTTTGAGCCCGATTTTGGCGACGAAAGTACCCAAAAGAATATCTTAGGCGCTGGCTCAATTTGGTTAACGTATAACGCCATGGAAGAGGTAAATAGACCGGAAGGAGATGAAGCTTGGAAGTTTTATGATAGTTCGCTAAAAATTGCTTGGAAAACAGGAACAAGCTTTGGTAATCGCGACGCTTGGGCAATAGGAACAAATTCTAGATATGTAGTTGGAGTTTGGGTAGGAAATGCTACAGGTGAGGGAAGACCAACCCTAACAGGAGTTACAAGTGCTGCGCCAATTTTGTTTGATGTATTTAATTTATTACCAAGACAAAAATGGTTTACAACACCTTATGGAGATTTAGATGAGGTTGAGGTTTGTCGTTTAAGCGGACATTTGGCCAAAGATGGTTGCCCGAAAATAAAACAATGGGTTGCCCGAAAAGGAAAAACGACTTCTGTTTGTCCGTATCATAAACTTGTACATTTAGATCAAACGGAAAAGTTTCAGGTAAATAGTAGTTGTGAAAGTATAGAAAATATGGTTGTGAAAAATTGGTTTGTTTTGCCGCCCGTTATGGCTTGGTATTACAAAAGCAAGCATATAGAATATATGCCGTTACCACCATTTAGAGATAATTGCGTTGGGACACAAACAGCTGCGATGGATTTTATTTATCCTAAAGCCAATAGTAAAATCTATTTGACCAAAGATTTTAATAGCGAAGTACAACCTGTAATTTTTAAAGTGGCGTATTCGCAAAGAGAAAGCCAATTGTTTTGGTATGTAGATAACGTGTATAAAGGCGAGACTAAAGTCTTTCATGAAAAACCTATTGTGATGACTGCAGGATTCCATTATATTACGGTTGTAGATGAATTAGGGAATGAAATTAGACGAAGAGTTGAGGTTGTGAGAGAATAATGCGACAGAATTAAAACATTCTTAAACGACCATAAACATTTTTATTATTGGTAAATCTAAAAGTAACTCCAAAGGTAAAACCTTTAACTACAGGAATTTTTTCTCTGTCAAAAGGTGCTGAATAGCCAAAACCTAAATCTATCATATTTAAAAAAGTAAGACCCGCAAGAGCATATGCATTTTTATCTGATGCACCAGCTTTTATAAAAAGAGATTTCTGAATGTTATAAGATAAATGCATGTCTGGTAAACCGTAATATTTGCCATCATAACTTGTAATCCCGTATCCTAGCCCTAAAAAGAGTTTGTTTTCTTCCTTGCAATCCAGGCAGAATTCTAATCCACCAGTAAATTGGCTTTTGGTTGCAATTGAATATCCTAAATAAAGAATTGGCCATTCTGGAATTCTAAATCTGGGTGTATTGTTATTAACTTGGTAGTTGAAGTTTCTCGTTTCGGATGTATCATCATTTTCGTTATACCATTTGGCATTACCAACTAAATACTCAGCTTCTAAATCTTTGGAGTAACCTTGAAATTGTATTTTGTTACTTTTTAAATAATAATCATTAATTACATAAAGAGAATCTGTATCTGTTATTTTGTATCCTACAGCAGTCTTCGTCTTTATTTTTATAGGCTTGATTCTGTAATAGAGAGCAGTTTCTTTGTTGGATTTTTTCCAGTTTTGGTCAAAGAAAATGGTGTCGTTTTGAGCTGAGGTTTTGGATGCGAGTAATATAAAAACGATTAAAGAACAATACTTGATAATCTTCTTTATAATAGCATTTAATTGTTTCGTTGGATGCATTTTTCAGTTGATTTTATTATTTTAAATCTTAATCAAATCTAGGAAAAAGACTTTGATTTATTGGTGTGTTTTTAGAATGCTTATAGATGATTTGGGATCAACACTAAATGTTGCGGAGAAACATATAAAAATATATTCATCAATTATTTTTTACCGCAGAGAACGCAAAGATTTTCGCAGAGTTTACTAAGACTTAAGCTGTGTTTACACAATTTAAGCACACAAAGCTTTGTGAACTTTGTGTTTTTACTAAGCTTAGTATATTTAAAAACTTTGTGTTCTTTGTGGTAATTTTTTTCGTCTCCACAGCTTTTAAAATTGATTCTTGATTTGGTTTTTAACATATAGGTACAAAAAAACCGCTAATCTTTCGAAAAGCGGTTTCTTGTTTTATTCTTTAATAACATTTCCATCTTTATCATAGAAATGGTATTCTAAATACGTGTAAGCGTCACGAGGTATGATTTTCACCCATTTTTTATGTTCAAAAAACCATTTTGAACGTATTGATGGAAAACCTTTACAGAGGTAAGCTGCCACAAATGGATGTGTATTAAGCACAACCTTTTTGTGGGTTTTTAAAAGTCTGTCTAAATCAGATGATATCTTATCAATGATTAAAATTGGTGCTTCAATTTCACCATTTTCATTGTTAGGATCTTCTTCTCTAGTTTTAATATTAACTTCGGGTCTTACTCTTTGTCTTGTAATTTGAACTAATCCAAATTTGCTAGGAGGTAAGATTTTATGTTTTGCTTTATCGTCGCTCATTTCTTCTCGCAAGAAGTCGAACAAAATTTTCCTATTTTCAGGATTAGACATATCGATAAAATCAACTACGATTATTCCACCCATATCACGCAAACGCAATTGTCTGGCAATTTCAGCGGCAGCAATCATATTAACTTCCATGGCGGTGTCTTCTTGATTAGTGGCCTTATTAGAACGGTTTCCGCTATTTACGTCTATAACGTGTAAAGCTTCAGTATGTTCGATAATAAGATAAGCCCCTTTACTCATGGAAACGGTTCTACCAAATGAAGTTTTGATTTGTCTCTCTATATTGTATTTCTCGAAAATTGGAGTATCATTTGATTGATAAAACTTAACAATCGATTGTTTTGAAGGTGCAATTTCTTGCAGATAATCCTTCGTTTGATGGTACAACTCTTCATCATCAATTTGAATACCACTAAAGGTATCATTAAATACATCTCTTAATATTGAAGAAGCTCTATTAAGCTCTCCTAATACCTTGGATGGATGATGAGCAGTTGGTAATTTTTTACACATTGCAGTCCATCTGCTAAGCAGGTTCTGCAAATCTTTTTCTAATTCGGCTACGTTTTTGCCTTCGGCTACTGTACGAACAATAACACCAAATCCTTTAGGTTTGATCGATAATACAAGTTTTTTTAAGCGATCCTTTTCTTTTTTGTCTTCTATTTTTTGTGAAATAGAAACACGATCAGAAAAAGGAACTAAAACAATAAAACGTCCAGCCAAAGATAGTTCTGCACTAATTCTTGGACCTTTAGTAGATATTGGTTCTTTTACGACTTGTACTAAAACAGATTGATTAGCACTTAAAATATCAGTAATGGTGCCGTCTTTATCAATCTCTTTTTCAAACTGAAAGGTTTTTAGGGAGAAATCTTTTAATTTACCTGCGCTTACAAGTTTTATGAATTTCAGTTGGGAAGCTAAGTTAGGCCCTAAATCGTGATAATGTAAAAAGGCATCTTTTTCGAAGCCTACATTTACAAAAGCAGCATTAAGACCAGCAACGGGTTTTCGTATTTTGGCTATAAAAATATCACCAACTTGAAAATTGCTTTTCTCTTCTTCCTTGTGTAATTCAATTAGTTTTCCATCTTTTAATAAGGCAAAATCTACGAAATCAGAACTTGATCGAATGATTAATTCTTTATTCATTTGTAAATTTTTATCCGAACTTTTTAGTTTTCAATTAACAGTTTTCAGTTCATAGTTTTTGCAACTCTTAAACTCATAACGTATAACTCATAACTGAATTGTTAGGATGGATTAAACAATATTTTTTAACAGGTATTGAACCCGGAGGAGTTAAGCTGGCAGTTTCAGTAGCAGTAGGCAGTTTTAGGCTGCAAACTGTAATTTCGTACTGAGACTGTCAAACTCCAATTTCAATGAACGTTTAAAAAGAAAAAAGTAGTTTAAAACTACTTTTTCTTCTTGTGGCGGTTAGCTCTCGCTCTTTTTTTACGTTTGTGCGTTGCTACCTTATGTCTCTTTCTTTTTTTACCACTTGGCATATCTTATCGATTTTATGATTAATTAATAGTATTATTTTGCTTCGTTATTCGTCTTTACTCCTTCTACAAAAACTTTTGCAGGTTTAAACGCAGGAATGTTGTGTGCTGGAATTTTAATAGTGGTATTTTTAGAAATGTTTCTTCCAGTTTTTTCAGCTCTGGTTTTTACAATAAAACTACCAAACCCTCTTAAATAAACATTGTCTCCAGTTTCTAATGAAGTTTTTACTTCATTCATAAAAGTCTCTACAGTTGCTTGAACGTCACCTTTTTCAAGACCTAATTTTTCTGAAATTTTCGCTACGATATCTGCTTTCGTCATTTTCTTTCCTATTTATAATGGTATACTATTTTTTGAGTTTGCAAATATAGGAATTAAAAAAACAAATATTCAAGCTAATTCGTTAAATTTTAATTACATAAACTTTTACTTTTGTTGTCTAATATTTAATGATGAGTTTTTCTAAACAATTGATAAAATGGTATTTACAAAATAAACGTGATTTACCATGGCGAAATACTACCGATTCTTACCCTATTTGGCTATCAGAAATAATGCTTCAACAGACAAGAGTAGCTCAAGGAATGCCTTATTTTTTGTCTTTTACAAAAGCATTTCCTACTGTTTTTGATCTAGCTAACGCCGATGAAGAGCAAGTTTTAAAACTTTGGCAGGGATTAGGGTATTATTCTCGTGCTAGAAACTTACATCAAACAGCACAATTCATAGCCAATGAATTAAATGGAGTTTTCCCTGGGAGTTATAATGATTTATTAAAGCTAAAAGGTGTAGGAGAATATACGGCAGCAGCAATTGCTTCTTTTTCTTATAATGAAGCCGTTCCGGTTGTCGACGGAAATGTGTTTCGTGTTTTGTCACGATACTTTGATGTTGAAACTGATATTGCAGCTGCTTCTGCCAGAAAAGAATTTGCGGCCTTGGCTTACGAGTTAATGCCAAAAGATAACCCAGCGATTTTTAATCAGGCTATAATGGAGTTTGGCGCATTACAATGTGTTCCTAAAAGTCCGGATTGTTCTGTTTGTATTTTTGATGATAGTTGCGCCGCCTTGCAAAAGAAAAAAGTAAGCGAGTTGCCAGTGAAATCTAAAAAACTAAAAGTAACAAATAGATATTTTAATTATCTGGTTGTTGAGGATGAATTGGGGAATACAGTTTTGCAAAAACGAACAGCTAAAGGAATCTGGCATAATTTGTATGAGTTTCCATTGTTAGAAACAGATGCCGAAAAAGATTTCGATTTTGTTTCGATGCGTGTTAAAGATGATTTTTTTAAGGAGTATTCTATAATAGGTATAGAAGAATGTAATCCGAAAAGTATTATTCATAAATTATCGCATCAGCATTTGTATATCAAATTTTGGAAGATAAAGTTAAAAGAGACAATTTTAAACGGGATTAATGCGCAGGATTTAAAAACTTATCCATTTCCTATCGTGATTCATAATTTTATTGAATCAGAATAAATAAGTTTCCAAAAAAATGTATCTTTGATAGAAATACTATAGTAAACCATGAACGGAACATTAAATAAAGTGATGTTAATAGGTCATTTAGGTGACGATGTAAAAATGCATTATTTTGATGGTGGAAATTGCATTGGGCGATTTCAATTAGCAACTAATGAGGTTTATATAAATAAAACGACCAATGAGAAGATCACTTCTACGGAGTGGCATAATTTGGTAGTTCGCAATAAAGCCGCAGAAATCTGTGAGAAATATTTATCTAAAGGAGATAAAATTTATATCGAAGGTCGAATAAAATCCCGTCAATGGCAAGCCGAAGATGGTTCGACTAAGCATACAACAGAGATTCAGGTAACTGAATTCACTTTCTTGACAACCAAAAAAGAGACGGAGGCACAGAAGCAAAATCCTTCTTCAGAATCATCAAAAAACACTAACTTTGACGCTTCGAACGATGGCTTACCTATAAATGATTTGCCATTTTGATTGTTTAACTAATTCTTTTTAATTTGGACCCAGAGCCCAGTTTATACCTTGCAAACACCTTAGATACCAATCTGATTATTGGTTTTCTTGGAATTTTTATTTTACTTTTTTGTTCGGCCATCGTTTCTGGCGCCGAAGTAGCCCTTTTTTCGCTGTCTCAAAAAGAGATAGATGAAGCATTACAAGAAAACGTGTCCAAAGGAAGAATTATTTCTAACCTTTTGGATAAACCCAAAAAACTTTTAGCAACATTACTCGTAGCAAATAACTTCATTAATATTGGAGTTGTTATTTTGTTCTCTTTTGTAGGTAGAGATATTTTTGGCGCAGTTATTTCGCCTGTTTTAAAATTTATTCTCGAAGTAATCCTGGTTACATCTTTGATATTGTTGTTTGGTGAAATTTTGCCTAAGGTTTATGCTAGTCGTAATAATCTTAAGTTTGCACAACGAGTTGCGTATCCTATAGCAATATTAGATAAATTGCTTTCTCCTGTAAGTTTGCCAATGCGTGCTGCAACTATTTATTTGCATAATAAACTAGGAAAGCAAAAAACTAGTATCTCGGTAGGTCAGTTGTCGCAAGCCTTAGAGCTTACAGACTCTGATGATACATCGACAGAAGAGCAAAAAATACTAGAGGGAATTGTTTCTTTCGGAAATACCGATACAAAGCAAGTAATGAGCCCTAGAATTGATATTTTTGCATTAGAAATTTCAGAGCCTTTTTCGGCGATCTATCCTAAAATAATAGAAAAAGGATATTCTAGAATTCCTGTTTACAGAGATAATATTGATCAGATAGAAGGAGTTTTGTTTGTTAAAGACTTACTACCTTATATAGATCAGAAAGATTTTGATTGGGTAACACTTATACGTGAACCATTTTTTGTGCCTGAAAATAAAAAGTTAGATAATTTGCTTAAAGACTTTCAGAGTATGAAAAGTCATTTGGCAATTGTTGTTGATGAGTATGGTGGGACTTCGGGATTGGTTTCTTTAGAAGATGTAATCGAAGAAATTGTAGGAGATATTAGTGACGAGTTTGACGATGAACATATTAATTTCTCTCAAATAGATGAAAAAAATTACCTGTTTGAAGGGAAAATAAATTTAAAAGATT
Source organism: Flavobacterium hydatis (assembly GCF_000737695.1). Classification (GTDB taxonomy): domain Bacteria; phylum Bacteroidota; class Bacteroidia; order Flavobacteriales; family Flavobacteriaceae; genus Flavobacterium; species Flavobacterium hydatis. Next base: position 276,648 of record NZ_JPRM01000006.1, on the reverse strand, counting down.
TTTACAGAATCATTGATGTTGATGAAGATTTGTTTGAGATACAAAAAGGAGAAGCCGAAACATTAGGAGGTTTTATTTTGGAAATCATTGGAAACTTCCCGAAGAAAAATCAAAAAATCACTTTCCAGAACTGTGTTTTTACAATAGAAGCTGTAGATAGTAAAAGAATAAAACAAATAAAAGTAACAATAGAATAAAAATGCTTAAAAAATCAATTGCCATAATCGCACTTTTTATAATGACGATAACTGTATTTAGTTGTAAAGACGATGTTGTGCCAAAACCTGCAAGTTATTTAAGGTTAGACTACGCAGAAGCTAAATATGTGAATTTTGAAAATCAATGTCCGTTTGCTTTTGAAATGAATGCTGATGCGGTTATAAAAGGGGAGAAGGATTGCGGATTTACAATTTCATACCCAAAAATGAAGGCGACAATTTATCTTACTTATAAACCAGTAAATGGTGATATTAATAAATTATTAAAAGATGCTCAGAAGTTAACCTATGAGCATGTTATAAAAGCAGATGATATATTAGAACAGCCGTATTTAAACCCTGATAAAAAATTATATGGTATGTTTTACCAAGTTGATGGGAACGCAGCTACAAACTCACAATTTTACATCACAGACAGTATTAAGCACTTTGTAACGGGTTCGGTTTACTTTTATGCTAAGCCTAATTTTGATTCGATTATGCCAGCAGCAAGTTATATTAAAAACGATATGCAACATCTAATGGAAACTATTAAGTGGAAGTAGAAAAAAATAGAGTTATAAAAAAAGAGCATTCGTTATGAATGCTCTTTTTTTTTATGATTAAAATCGTTGGGATTACGATTTCATATTCGAAACTTTATATGTTTTTCCGTCTCCGGTAGCTTGAACTATTTTAGTTAAGTTTTCTGGATTTTGAATAGTTTTGTCAAAAGTTACAGTAGCAGTTTTTTTCTCAAAATCTACTTTTGCTTCTTGTACACCATCTAAGTCAGATAATTCGCTTTCGATAGTTTTAGCACATCCCATTGCGCAAGTCATTCCTTCGATATTAAAGCTTGCAGTTTGTACATTCTGAGCAGCAATTTCTTTGTGTGCTTTAGGGGCAGCTGCTTCAGTTGTAGCTACTTCTTTAGTTTCTGCTTCATTTTCATTCTTTTTACAGCTTATAAACAAAAGGCTGGCAATTGCTAAAGCTGCGATTGATTTTACGATTTTCATATTGTTTTGTTTTAAATAGTTTAAAAGAGGCTTTGTTCGCAAAATTAATAAAAAACGAATGGGGAATTCATAAATTTATTACAATTTTGCATTAAAACAGCTATTATGGATTCAAGACAATTGAAGTGGGTTTACTTAACAGTATTGGCTTTGGTTTGGGGAAGTTCTTTTATATTGATAAAAAAGGGACTTGTTGGTTTAACTGCAATTCAATTGGGTTCTTTGCGAATTATTTTTGCAGCTGTGTTTTTATTGCTAGTTGGTTTTAAGAGTTTGGCTAAAATTCCGCAAAGACAATGGAAATATATCGCTTTGACTTCTTTGTTCGGAACTTTTACGCCTGCCTATCTTTTTGCTATTGCCGAAACTCAAATTGATAGCTCGATCACTGCAATTTTAAATTCGCTTACACCATTAAATACATTGGTAATTGGGGCTGTTATTTTTGGAATTCAATTTCAAAGGCGACAAATTTTTGGTGTTTTTATTGGTTTAATAGGTTGTTTGCTTTTAGTTTTTAACGGAGCGTTAAGCCATCCAGAGCAAAACTATTATTATGCTATTTTGGTTGTGATTGCTTCACTTTGTTATGCAATAAATGTAAACCTGATTAAGAGATATTTGCCAGATTTAAGCTCTTTGAGTATTACTACAGGAAATTTTGCGGTATTGCTAATTCCTTCAATTGTAATTTTGAGCTTTACAGGTTTTGGAGAAGTGATGCATGATGAGAAAGTGCAGAATTCAATCCTGTATATAATTATCCTTGGAGTAGTAGGAACGGGAATCGCGAATGTTTTGTTTTTTAAATTAATACAAATGTCATCACCAGTATTTGCTACATCGGTAACTTATTTAATACCTATAGTGGCTTTCTTCTGGGGCTTTCTAGATAATGAATCGCTTACGCCAATTCAGCTTTTGGGTGCTTTTATTGTTTTAATAGGAGTTTATCTGTCTGCGAAGAAGTAGATTTTTGGTGGCGAAATGCTATTTGTAAAAAGTAAAACACAAAAAAAAGCTTTGTCAAAGTTTAAAACTTTGACAAAGCTTTTGAGAATCTTAGTATCTCAGAAACTTAGTGTCTCAGAATCTTCTAAAGGAAATCTGCATCAGAAACTCCTTCGTTGATTTTTACTTGAGACATTTTGATGTTTAATTCAAAACCTACATTCTGAACGATATTAAAAGGAACTTTAACTCCTTTTACTTCTTTATAGTCTCCAAAATTTGTAGTTTGAGTAACTGTTTGTCCGGCTTGCTCAGCAGTTTTAGATTCAGCAACTTTTAATCCTGATTTGGTGTCATAAAAATAAGTTGTTTTGCCGTCTTTTATAGCATAAGCATCGCTGTTGTTAATCGGTTCGATATGATCTATTGTTAATCCGTCTTTTTTAGAAAGCTGTAGTTCTTCAAACGGAACTGCGCTAGCTTTCATATCTGTAAGGTCCTTTCCTTCAAGATTTTTTCGTTGTCCTTGTTGCTCGATGTAAGCTCCTTTTTCGTTAACAACTTGCTTCATTAAATTCATAGGTCCCATAGCAAGCGAAACCATCATTTTTCCTTTTGCATCCATTTTAGATGTAAAACTTAATGGAGAAGGAGCCTGAGGGATTGTAGTTGATCCTAGCATTGCAATTGTTTTTACAGATGCAACAGCCTTTTCTCCACCAATAGCTTTTATGTAATCGCTAAAAACTGTTTTAGCAGTTACTCCAGCAGGGACTTCTTTCTTTAATACTGGTTTTTCTGTTGGGTTAGCATATTTGTCAAAATAACTAATAGGAATATTTAGTTTCTCTAATCCAGGAATAACCTCAGAGCCTTTTCCTGTAATTACAATTCTCATATTGTCTATTAGGAAATATTTGTTGGCTACTCTAAGTACTTCATCGGCAGTTACATTGTTGATGTTTTGAATGTATTTCTCATAAAAATCTGCAGGAAGATTTTCTGTTTCAATGTTCAAAGCATATCTCGCAACAGCTTGAGGTTTCTCAACTTGCATTACAAATCTACCAATGTATCCAGCTTTAACTGTTTTTAAGATTTCATCAGAAACTTTTTCAGCTCGGATTCTTTTTATCTCTTTTACAAATTCAGTTACAGCGCTATCAGTTACAGCGTTTCTAACTGCAGATGCAGCTTTAAATTTTGTAGTGTATTTTCCACTGCCTAAACCTGAACTTGCTCCATAAGTCCATCCGTGAGCTTCACGTAAATTCATGTTTAAGTAGCTGTTAAAATCGCCGCCTAAAATTTGATTTGCGATTACTGCAGGGAAAAAATCAGGGTCATTCATTTTTAAGTTTACCGTATTCACTAATGCTATTTCAGATTGTACAGCATTTGGAACATCTACAAAATTAATTTGAAGATTAGAAACGTTTACAGGATTAGGATATGTTTCTTTTGGTTGTGTTCTTTTCTCCCATTTTCCAAAAAGCTTTTCTACTGCAGCTTTAGTATCTTTGAGTTTTATGTCTCCAATAACTACTAAATAGGCATTTTCTGGAACAAAATGATTTTTGTAATTGGCTTCAACATCTGCTAGAGTTACGTTTTTTAGTGTTTGCTCAGTGATGAATTCTCCTGAAGGATGATTTTTTCCAAAAGCTAATGCATCAACAACTCTTCCTTCGATTGCAGGAACGCTTTTTTCATCGGCTTTAAGTCCTTCAAGTATTTTTGCTTTTTCTTTATCAAATTCAGCTTGAGTAAAATTAGGTTGTAATGCACCTTCAGCTAAAAGTTCAAGAATTCTTCCTGAATATTTAGAAAGTGAACTTGCAAAAGCACCTTGTGAACTAAAGTTGATGCCTGCTCCGTAAAAATCTATCTCTTCGTTAAAAGCTTCTTTGCTTGTTTTCTTTGTTCCATTACCAATCAAGCTGCTTGTTAATTCATCCACACCTTTTTTGTTCCCTTCTACAAATGGAGCATTGTCTAGTGTTAAGTTGAAACTTACTCGTGGTAGCTTGTGATTTTCAACAACTAAAACTTTCATACCATTTGCTAAAACAAAGGTTTGTGGTTTTTTTATGTTTACTACGGGTGAGTTTCCTGGTTTTGGTTGCGGGCGATCTTGTGCTTGCATAATTCCTGTTACGAATAAAAGGATTAAAATAATTTGTCTTTTTTTCATGATTCTAAGAGTCTTAATTTTGTGCCTTTGTGCTAGGAACGTAGTCTAAAATTAAACGTTGATTAGGATTCAGATATTTTTTTGCAACATCTCTAATTTCTTCTCTAGTGATAGAGTGATAGAGGTCGATTTCGGTATTTATAAGATTTACATCACCATAAAGTAGATAATAAGACGCTAAGTTTTCAGCAATTCCTTCTACATTAGAGTTAGAGTTAACATAGTTATTATCGAACTTGTTTTGTAGTTTTTCGTAATCTTTCTCAGAAATTAAGTTTGTTTGTAGTTTCACAATTTCTTCGTCAATCTCTTTTAATAAATCGGCAGATGTATAAGGATTCATAGGTAGTCCATATAAAATGTACATTCCGTAATCTTCTTGGCTAAAGCCAACTGCTCCAATTTGCAAAGCCATTTTTTTATCGTCGACTATTTTCTTGTATAGTTTTGAGCTTTTTCCGTCACTTAAATAAGAAGAGATTAAATCTAGCACTCTTGCATCTCTGGTTTTCATAGATGGAGTTCGGTAAGAAGCAACCAACATCGGGATTTGAATGTTTGGATCTTCGTATGTTGCTTTGATAGGTTGAGTTATTGGATCTTCTGTATAGGTTTGTTTCTGTAGTGTTTGTCCTTTTGGGATTGGTCCAAAATATTTCTGAATCCATTCTTTTGTTTTGGCTTTATCAAAATCTCCTGCGATTACAAGAACAGCATTGTTTGGAGTGTAGAATTTTTTATTGAAAGCTTTAAATTCTTCAAGAGTTGCTGCATCTAAATCTTTCATAGATCCAATTGTTGTCCAGCGATAAGGATGATTTTTGAACATGTTTTTCTTTACCTCAGGAAGAATGTTTCCGTAAGGCTGATTGTCGTAACGCGTTCTTTTTTCTTCTTTAACAACTTCATTTTGGGTATCAACCCCAATTTTGTTTATTACAGGATGCATTAATCTTTCAGATTCCATCCATATTGCCAATTCAAGATTGTTAGATGGGAAAACTTCGTAATAATAGGTTCTGTCGTCTGATGTGTTGGCATTGTTGGTTCCGCCATTGGCAGTTACAATTTTCATCCATTCACCACGTTTTATATTTTGGGTTCCTTCGAATAATAAGTGTTCGAAAAAATGAGCAAAACCAGTTCTGTCTGGAGTTTCATCTTTTGATCCTACGTGATACATTACAGAGGTTACGACAACTGGTGCCGAAGAGTCATTGTGCAGAATAACGTGCATGCCGTTATCTAAATCGTATTCTTCGAAAGCTACTTTTTGAGCCGAAGCTACTCCACCTAACATAAGTGCTGCACTTAGCATAATTAATGGTTTTTTCATAGAGGTTAATAATTTTTTCATTTACAACTAATAAGTAAAGATTAATTAAAATAGTTACACCAAAAATAACTTTTTTTAATTAGGATTTAGGAAACGGGTTATCTTTTGATTAATCTTTAACAGTGTTTTACTACAATAGTGATTTTTAACTATTTGAAAAGTCTTGAAAAACAGGATTTAAAGAGAGTTTAATAATTTTACTTTAAGAAATTGCACAGTAAATTATTAATTGTATATTTGCAACCTTAAAAATCAATAAATCAATTTGGTATGTATGCAATCGTAGAGATAGCAGGGCAACAATTTAAAGTAAGCAAAGACTTAAAGGTTTTCGTTCACAGATTAGCTAATGAAGAAGGTTCAAAAGTTTCTTTTGACAAAGTTCTTTTATTAGATGATAATGGGAATGTAACTTTAGGCGCCCCAGCTATAGAAGGTGCTTCAGTAGAAGCTAAAGTGTTACAACACTTAAAAGGAGACAAAGTAATCGTTTTCAAAAAGAAAAGAAGAAAAGGTTACAAAAAGAGAAATGGTCACAGACAATATCTTACTCAAATTGTAATTGAAGGTATTACTGCAGCAGGAGGAACTAAAAAAGCAGCGGCTAAAAAAGCAGTTGTAGCAGAAGAAGTAGCTACTGAAGAAGTAGAAGCTCCTAAAGCGAAAAAAGCAGCTCCAAAAGCAAAAAAAGAAGCTACTAAAGAATAATAACAATATTTAAACTCATACGTCATGGCTCACAAGAAAGGTGTCGGTAGTTCGAAGAATGGTAGAGAATCAGAATCAAAACGTTTAGGCGTTAAGATTTTTGGAGGTCAAGCTGCTATTGCTGGGAACATCATCGTTAGACAAAGAGGTTCAAAACATAATCCAGGTGAAAACGTTTACATTAGTAAAGATCATACTTTACATGCAAAAGTTGATGGGGTTGTAAAGTTCCAAAAGAAAAGAGATAATAAATCATACGTTTCTATACTTCCATTCGAAGCATAATAACTAAGATTCTATATTATTATAAAACCCGTTTGCCTTGGCAAACGGGTTTTTCGTTTTTAGGTAATGAATAAAATAGATTGTGTATTTGTTTCAAGTAATTACGGAAATCTACGAAAGGAACGCAGATTATGCGGATTTTAGTTTTGATTGTTTTTAAATCCGTGGCAAAAAAAAGCAGGCAGATTAAGCAGATTTTTTATTGGTGTAAATTCGTGGCAAAAAAAATAAACACAGAGAACACAAAGTTTTTAAATATGCTAAGCTTAGTAAAAACACAAAGTTCACAAAGCTTTGTGTGCTTGAATTGTGTAAACAGAACTTAAATGGTAGTGAACTCTGCGAAAATCTTTGCGTTCTCTGCGGTAAAAATAATTAATGAATATGTTTCTCCATAATATTTAGCGTTGATCCCGAAATAGCATTCTTAAAGTTTTTTACGCTAGTTTCGGATAGTTTTATTATTAGTACTTTTGATTAGATAAATCTATTTTAGTTTTGAAAAGAATATTATTACTTCTATTATTTTTTTGTGTGGGTATGTATGCAAGAGCTACATCTGGTAGTATTACAAGCCAAATTACATCTCTTGACGAATCACAAAAAACAGTTCTATATGAATTTGCAGTTTTACAGAAAAATGGTTCTGATGCCAATGTGTATTGGGAAAAATACAAAAGTCAGTTTCCTACGTTAAATGATAGTGAAAGAGATAAATTGGCTAATGAAATCTTTGCAAATTCTCATGTTTTATATACTCCTGTAAAAAATTCGGCTATCGAATTATGGATGCAAGCACAATCGTTTACAAATTGGATGTTGTATTTAGCGGCATTTATTGCGGTATGTGCAGTAATAGGTTTGTTGCGTAATTATTGGGGAGCAATTATAAGGATGCTTATAAGGCAGTTTGAGCCTTTGTTTAAGTTGTTATTTTCGGAAGTTTTACTGACTTATGAATTATTGCTGATTGGTGCTGTTTGTGTTTTTTTAGGATGTCGTGTAGATGATATGGTATTGCGAACAGTTATTATTCATGTTGGGTTCTTTTTATTGTGGAGTCAATCTACAGCATTGTTTACTAAAAATTATCTTGTTCGTGGATATATTTATAAAATAAGAAATAATTTCTGGGAACAGGATAAGTGGGAAGTGGTAAAAACAATTTGTCTTCCTGCTATTATTCTCACGCTTTCTATTTTGTATGTGTTGTATGAAGTACCCGAAGACGTGTTTTATAATTATGAAGTTGTAGTAGCGGGTCTTGCTGCAATTTATGCATTACCAGTTTGGCGTTCGCTCGAAAAATATATTTATCCAGTTCTGATTCCCTATAAGGATGTTTACATAGAAAGAAGTATTTATTCGCTTGCAACTTGTACCGTTCTGGCTCTGTTTATAGCTGGTGTATTTTTATGGCAATCAAACGTTGCGTTATCGTATATTATAACGGCATTGACTTCGTTGTTGGTTATTTCATTTTTAATCCTGTCTGCAAAGGTTAATTATAGCCATAATTATAAAAACTATTTTTACCTACAGTCTGTCACTGTTCTTTTCTTTTCGTCTGTTTTGTTTTATAGTTTTAGTATTAAGTCAGGCGAAATGATTTGGGTGTCATTAATTGGAGTTTGCATTTTTATTGTTATTAAATATTGGGAGATTCCAACATTCTTCTTTAGTTGGAAAAGAAGAAATGGCTCATGGGCTTGGGGTTTTCTTGGGATGGCAGCTTTGTTATGGTTGCTGGCAAAAGGAATTTTGTATGTATTAGAGGTTTTTTATTCTTAGGATTAAGTTATAATAGAAGAAAAAATATTCTTTTCGGTAAGGGTTTTGCTTGTTAAAAATGATATGTTTTTGGCAGTTTATAAAAATAAGAACGGTTAGAAAACATGGAATTTACCCGGTGGCAGAATGGAGTTTGAAAAAACTGCAGCTTTGGGATGCTATTATTGATAATAAAATAAGATTTGTTAGATAAGAAGATTGTTGATTGACGATAAGATGAAATCTACTCTATCTTTCGCTTCTAATTTGGGTACTTCTATTAATTGATAACCACAATCATTGTAGGTGTTTGTTATTGCTTTATAGGTATCTATTGCTTCTTGAAAAGATTGTTTGCGTTCAGTATCTGTCTGGTAGATTTCTTCCCAAGGAGGCAGAATAAATGCAATTGGATTATATCGGTATTTTTTAACAGCTTCTGAAAGTTGTGTATAAGGTTTTAATCCGATTAAATTTGCATAGGCTAAAGTGTCTGGGATTCCTCTGTCAAAAAAGGTGATGAATGCATTGTCTTTATTTTCTATATAAGATTCGATGGAGTATTCTAGCATTAATGATGTAAATTTTTCTTTGTCTGCCCAAGGCAATGCGTTTCCGTTTGATTTTACCTGTTCCTTGATTATTTCTCGAGCTACTTCGTCTACACAATGATAGTTTCTTTTTTTTAGTTCTTCGATGATAGTTGTTTTGCCGCATCCGGGACCTCCGGTAATGGCAAATAAATGGATTGATTTGTTCATTTCAATTAATTTGATTGTTGTAAAATTTCTTTTAGGTTATGTGTATTAAGTAGAATTATTTGTGATAAAGATATTTCATGTTTTCACTGATAGTAGAGTTCTGTCTATGGAATACCGAAAAAAAATCTATTTCGATTTAAAAAAAGAGGATGTATTGGAGTGATAATATTTCTTATATTCGCTCAAAAAAAGTTAAATTATTGCGTAAAGGCATATTTAGATCGGGATAGTTTGACTGTTTTGTGTGTCAATTATAAAAATATATATTTAAACCTTAATAATATAAATGGGTAAGATTGATTTATTAGTTATTGTAACGGTAGTTTCCTTGTTTATTTCTTTATTTCTTGCATTTTTTTTGTTTGCTGTTAAGACAAATCATAAGATAAGTAATTATCTTTTTGCTACTTTTTTAATATTATCAGCGATAGATACTAGCCAAACTTTATTTAACTTAATAATTGATAGACCTTCAAATTTTGGAATGTTAAGAAGTTTGTTTGTTTTCTTGCAACTTCCTGTTTTTTATCTATATGTGTTATCTGTTTGTTATTCAGACTTTAGGCTTAAACCAAAACACTTATTGCATGCGCTTCCTTTTGTAATTGCAAATGCAATTTTTATACCTCGTTTTTATGCTGTAGATGTTGCGTCTAAGATTAATTTTATTCAAAACTTTCAAAGTAAGATTGAAATACAGTTCAATCATATACTTATACACGTTCAGTTTATTGTATATATCATTGCTGTTTTTATGGTTTTAAGAAAAGCAAAAAAACTATATCTCGAAAATTGTGCAGGTACAAGTATTAATTCTTATAATTGGCTATTTCAGTTTACGGTTGTATTGACTATTTTGTATTCGGTTGCTCTCTTAAAAAATATCTTAAAGTTTTCTGATTATCTTTATGTCTCTGACTGGATAAAAAGTGGTCTTCTCGTACTTCACTTACTTGTTGTTTGTTGGTACTTATTTAAAGCATTGAATAATCCTGGTTTATTCAGGAGCATAGATTCAAAATTAAAACTAGTTTCGGATATTGTTTTAGAAGAAAAAAATAATGAGCAATTAGCTATAAGTGAAAAAGAATATAATGAAGACTTATTAAAATTGCAGCAGTATATGGCCGAAGAAAAACCGTTTCTAGATCCTTCCTTAACAATTCAGGATGTTTCTAAGGGTATTGCAATTCCTGTTAGGGATCTTTCGCTTTTAATTAATCATAGGTTAGAACAACATTTTTACGATTTCATTAATACCTATCGTATAGAAAGTGCTATGAATATTTTAAAAGATGCTACAAAAAGTAAGGTCACCGTTCTGGAAATTCTTTATGATGTAGGTTTTAATTCAAAATCTTCTTTTAATACCGCTTTCAAAAAACACACTGGTTTTACTCCTACAGATTATCGCAAAGCATTGTAATTTAGTATTTTGTAATTACTCGTACTAGTACTTTTAAACATTCGTACTAGTTTTTAAGAACAAATGCGTTCGAATATTTTTATTCGGTCGCGTAGGTTTAACTTCTCCCGCATCTTTGTATCGAAATAAATTCTTAACCTTGAAAATTACGATACAATGAAAAACATTATCTATTTATTACTTCTTATAGTAACAGTTGCAAGTGCTCAAACAAACAAAAAAGTAGCACTAAAAGAGAAAGATTATAGCTTTCTTACAGACAGTTTAAATATTGATAAACAATTAGAAAAGCATAAACTGGCGGGATTTAGTCTTGTTGTTTTTAAAGACTACAAGATTGTTTACACAAACCAATTTGGTGTAAAATCAATAGACTCTAAAGAGAAAATAGATCAAAACACTGCTTTTTCTACCGCTTCAATTTCTAAACCAATAACAGCACTTCTTTGTTTTATCCTTGAAGAAAAAGGATTGATTAAATTAGACGATCCTATAGATGGTTATCTAAAACGCTGGCATTTGCCAAAGAGTAAGTTTATCGAAAATAATCGCCCAACGTGGAGACAATTTCTTAATCATACGGCAGGTACAACACAAAGCGGATTTGCAGATCATTATGAAGGCGATACAATCCCGACAATAAAAGAAAGCCTTTTAGGAAAGATTCCACGTTATGACAAAGAAATCGATTTCTTGTTTACGCCAGGAACAGGTTGGGCATACAGCGGCGGTGGTTATGTAATTGTTCAGATGGCATTAGAGGATACTTTTAATAAACCTATTGGAGAATTGGCGAAGGAATATATTTTCTCTCCTCTTGGGTTAAAAAACACCACAATGATACAGCCTGATGAAAAAGGATTCCCTAAAAATGTAGCACTTGTTCATGACGAAAACGAAAAGGTTATTAGAACAGGTTTGCCAATCACACCACAAGTTGGAGCATCAGGAATGTGGTCTACACCTACAGATTTAGCTAAGATTGCTATCGAGATGCAAAATGCTTTGCGCAATAAAAACAATAAAGTGATTTCTTATAATGTTGCAAAAAAAGTAACAGAAGTAACAGCTTTAAAAGATGCAGTTGGCGGGTGGAGTTACGGATGGCAAAAGTCTTTTGGTTATAATAACTATGATTGGTTTATATGTAATGGTTCAAATACAGGAGTAGGAGGTAGTGTTTTTGCTACTATGACAGATGGAAACGGATTTACATTTCTTACTAATGGCGAAAAACCGAATCGTTTTCCTGTGATGGGACAGACACAAAAAAAGCTTCTTAGCCTGATGGATTGGAATGGAAAGACATCTAATGAGGAAACTCAGGAAATGCCTGCCAGCCTAAAAGAAAAACTAATAGGAACGTATGATGATTTCCTTTATGCACAGGGAGTGGAAACCAAAATTGTAGAAAAGAATAACCGTCTTTATGTTGAATCTATGTTATTGGATCATTTTAAAGGGAAAAATGATAATGAGTTGGTATATCTTAAAAACGGATTATTTAAAATTATAGATTATCCAAACTTATTAAAATTTAATTTCAGCAACGGAAAACTTAGTTCTGTAACCTTAATGAGAGATAATCTGACGAGTGAAGTATCGGTAGTTGCTAAAGTGAAATAAACTATTAGGATTGATTAAAGACTTTATTTTTACTTTTAGTTGTTTGATTGTTGTTGAAAAAAAACTCCATTAGAAATAATGGAGTTTTTGTGGTTTTAAAAGATTTATTTTCCTTTTAATAATTTCTCTAAATATTCAACCTTTTCTTTTTCGGCTTGAACTAAACGTTCGTAAAGTTCAATTACTTTATCAAGTGGATTGAATGAACAATTATGATTTACGGTTGGACCACTGTTAATTACTGCTCCTTCGTAATTATTTTGAATATTATTTAAAACTGTTTCGTCGCTATAATTTTTAATTGCTTCCGCAGAAACTCCTAAAACTTTGGCAATTGCTTGTAATTTATCTTCTTCTACTGCTTCGCTTCCTTCAATATTAGATATAGATTGTTGGCTTACTCCAATTGCAGTAGCCAAAGCCTCTTGTTTCATACCACGTAGCTCTCTAATTCGGCTAATATTTCGGCCTATATGTTTCGGTTTTGTTGCTGTGCTCATAGTTCAAAGATATTTAAAATTCTTTTAAAAAACAGGTTTTGGTAAAAAACAAGTCCACTTGGTAAGATACAATCCATAATGGTTCGATACAGTACTAAGTCAGCTTTCCTTGCGTGTAATAAACAAAAATAGAGAATATAAGTAATTGTTTAACGTGTAAAAAACAAAATTATGGAAGTAAAAGAAGTTGATAAACCTGAAGACTTTAGACAATTAATCGCTAGATATTTCACGACAATAAAACCCACAAATGATAAAGTGGGTATTTATACCGCAGAAATCAGAGTATCGAATTACTGTGAGCTTTCATGCGTTATTTCTAATATGCTAAAATTATGTATTCTGGCATTAGATCATGAAGCGGTAGGAATTTCAAAAACAACCAAAGATTCTTCTATCGATATTGCATTAATATTAAAAATAGTTACGCAATTACTTCCTATGGATGAAATTGAATTTCTGGATGAGATTAATAAAATGGTTGTTAGGGATTCGCTGCATTAAACTATTTACACTGTAAATTTAATAATGATAAAAACTTACATTTTTAAAGAATATAAAATGGGTTTAATTTATTTTGTAATAAAAAAACTATATATTAGCAATCAGGATATCATTTTAACAAAATGTTAACCGTCTTAAAAGTACAAGGATTAATAAATCCTTTTCTGCCTGCATAAAGCAAAGTGAAAAAGGTAATTTTAATGTTATGAATAATAAATTACAAAGAATTACACAAATGTTACTATGCTGTTTTCTTCTCATCACATTGGGTTGTGAAACCGAAAAGTTGGTAATTGATGAACAAACACCTCAAGGGAAAAGTATTCTAGCGGCGAAAATATGGTTTGATCAATACAAATCTAATGGTATCAATTATGAATTATTTCAGAATTTAAAATATAATTGGAGTGAAGCAAAGAGTACAAAATCAGAAGATGGAACAGAAACTATTATCGTACCAGTTATTGAATTAAAAGAAGATAAAGAAGAAATTTGGTCACAGAAATTATATCTTTATAAATTGAATGAAGGTAATTTTAAGGCATTATTGTTTGAAATATATCCCGATAAAAATGTTCCGTCAGGTAGTCAAACAATTGAAGAAGGCGATTTCAACGGCTACATGGCTGCATGGGATTTAAAAACGGGTTTTGTAAGAGCATCCAGATTTAAAAACAATCAAGTTGTTGAAAATGGAATTTTAACAGTACGTTCCAGTGATGAAATTAATAAAGAAGGGGCTGTAACAAATAAAATAGCACCTGTTTTTTTTGTCATTTCTTATGAAGATGATGGTAAAATATCTGGATCGCCAGAAACAGAACCAGACCCAATTGATTTAAGAGAGGTGCCTGTAAAAGGAAAGCCTAAACCAATTAGTCAGGGATCTCCAGTGGTCATAAGTCCGCGTTCTCCTGTAACTGGTGGAACAAGCCCAGGAGGTTTTACTTCTCCTGGCGGCGGCAGTAGTGGTGGCGGCAGTACAAGTATTGCTATATCAATTGTAGAACAAATTATTACAGACGATAATCTAGAACCGTGTCCTAAAGAGGTGTTAGAACAATTAAAAAAGATAGCAAATGTTGATATTGCAGCTGTATTAAATAAATTAGGATCTAGCAAAGTATTTACTGTCACCATAGAATCAAGCTCACTAATTCCTAGATCAGCTGCCGCTTCTCCTTCTGGTTTAAATAAGTACAATATTAAGATAAGTTCAAATTATACAAGTGCAACACGATTATTTAGAGCTTCAAATTTATTACATGAAATGATACATTGTTACTTTTTTAGTTTAGTAGACGATTATACAGCTAGTAATAATCCAGCAATTTTTAACGATTTTCCAACCTTGTTTCAAAAATTTGTTGATAAAAAATACCCTGGTTCTAAAGATTCTGCTCATCATGACGAAATGGCAAATACATATGTAAATGCAATTGGAGCTGCATTACAAGAATTTCAAACAGGATCCCCCGTTCCTAATGGAGGAGTTCCTGATCAAATCTATACAGATTTAGCTTGGGGAGGTTTGCAGGAAGCGCCTATATTTAAAACAAAATTCCCAGAGGGAAGTTTAGAGTATAATAGAATTGTTGGAAGGTATAATGGTGAGAGTGTTAATTCTGTTATTAATGGACAAATTCCAGTAGGGAAACCATGTACTATTAATTAATTTTTGCATTATGAAAAAGTATTTTTTTTATTTAATTACACTGACATTATCAGTTTATAGTTGTTCTTCCGTTAAAGGAAACTTGTCACCTATTAATGCTTATTTAAATTCTAAACTTAAAAATAATGATACAATTATTGTTATTGAAAATAAGATAAACAACAATTATGCAATAGATCTCCTAAAAGAGAAATCTATTGCAGTTGTGGATAGTAATACGATTGAAAATAGTGTAGGTTTAAAGCCTCCATTATATAATGAAAAATATTGGGATATAATGAATCAAAAATATCGTAATAAAAATACTGAAGTTTGGCTAAAAAGTGAATTATGGAATCAAAATGATTTTAGTAAAGCTAAAATTAAATTCGTAAAAGAAAAAGTTTTCCCTAAACCATCAGTTTATAATGAGTACATGACGGATAAAAAAGGTGAAATTTTAGTTTTTTCATTTTCGGAACCAATTTTTTATAAAAATGAAGAGTATGTAATATTTTCAAAATCTGAAACGACTACTAAAAAACAATTTATTCTACCTAATTCTATTGTCATTATGAAAAAAGAAAACGGAGAATGGATAGTGTTTAAAGAGATAAATGATGGTAATTATTACTAAAATGATTCATGATTAAAATATTAATAGTTGTTAAATTAGATAGGGTTAAGCAGCGTTTTTTATGAGGCAGTTGCATGGGCAGGATTAGGGAAACTTGATACTGATGTGACTACGATTGCTTGGGATAATTTACCTGCTGCGGAGAAAACTAAAATTACTAATCTGATTAATGAGAATTTTTATAATGGACCTTCTAATTGTAATTAATTATGAAAAAGAATATTTGTTTGTTAGTATTCCTAACAATTAATCTTATAAGTGCACAAACAAAATCCAGTGATTATTTTACTTTATATAAAGGCGGGGATAAATTTTTAAAACCTGTTAAGTATGTAATGTTTGATTCTCTTTCAAATGGTAATACAAAGGTCAAAGAAAATGGGCTGACATATTTTGGAATTAAAGGAGAACGATTCAAGTTTGATATAAAAAAAGATAAAAAAGAAAGTTGCTCATTAGATATTCTAAATAAAATAAAACTTGAGGATCCGAGTGAACTACAGAATGATGGATATAAGTTTTTTAAAAAGAAAAAGGAAGAAGTTGAAAAAATAAAAAAAGTTAAAATTATTTATCCACCTGCGGGATTTCAATCCTATTTTAAAATATTTATACTTGAAAAAACAAAAAATGGAGTTTTTAAGTATGAAGTTGATTGGGAATATTCAGATTTTTAAAAGCATTTGTTTATAAATGAGAAGCCTAATAACATTAATTTTTAGCATTCTATTCATTTCTTGTTCATCTACAAAAGTGGAAAAACAAATAATTGATGATTTTTTAAAAAATGAACCTCGAGCAAAAAATATTGAAGTTTTAGTTCAAGAAGCAGTACCGATAACGGAAGCATTGAAGTATTATGAAAACGCTTACAATCAGAGAAATCTCTTTGAAGGAGAAATCCGTTTTGCACCAAATGAATACCCTCCTTATACATGGGAAATAGATTCAACAGAAATAGGAATACTAAAAAAGAAATATCAAACGGATACCGTGGTATATAATTGGAAGAAAAGAGATTTTACAACCCCCAAATTAATAATAACACCTAAAAAAAGGATTAACAGTCCCGAAAACCAAAAATATGGATACGGTATGTACTTATCTAGACCATTAATTACTCAAGATAAAAAGCATGCTTTTTTGTTTTATCGGTTTTTTGCAGTTGGAATGGGGTCTAGTGAAAAGAAAGCCGTATTGTTAAAAAAAGTAGATGGTAAATGGGTCGAATTATATTATTATAATAATGTAATGGAAATTAACTAGTAGAACATCATACTTCATGAAAAAGCTATTTTGTTTTCAATTTTAGAAATGATATTAGTTATTAATATTGAATCGAAAAAGGATAAAATCAAGTAATTAAATCACATGTAAAATGAAAATACTATATCTAATTTTAAACTCTTGCTGACGAGACGCTCGCGTCAGCAGAAGAGAAATTGTTTTAGACAGACTGACAACTACTTAAAAGAATCTTCATCTTAATTTAATATGTTCAATTACAAAAACAGAGACTCTATGATTGAAAATTTAATTGAAAGGACACAAACGTATGATTTTTACCAAAACTGTAATTTAAAACTTGACTCTTTCAGCTTCAAAACATCTGACAATACATTGGAAATGATTTTTTCAATTAATCAGACCAGTTATGATATTCCAATTGAGTATGAAGAATGGAAAATAACTTGTAGCAATACTGAGAAATATGACGGCTTCTTCTGGAGCATTCTACTGCCATATACTAAATTAATAATATTAGATAGCCATCCAGCATTAATTATGTATCAACTAAATGAACTCCAATGTGAAATAGCTGGAATACCTGAAAATATTAATGAGTTCATTGGCGACATTTCCATTATATTGGAAAAAGAGACAGGGAATTGGATTACAGTCACTGATATTCTATGGAACATTGAAGAACATTATAAACTATATAATAAAAGAAACATAAGGATTCCTAAATCTCTAAATCATGCAATAAAAGAAGTTTGTGTAAAACATAATTTATTGTTTAAAGTTAATAATGAAGTAATTGGAGGAGATAAAGGCTACAGCCATAAGTCAAAGAGTAAAATTTTGATTTTTGGTAACGAAGATGTGAGCCCAAATGATTTTTACCTTAATCAACCTTATGTTATTGCAGAAAGTTTTACAGCTGAACGCATTAGATAAATTCTAATGACTATGATAAAAGTAATTTAGTATTGCTTTCCTTACGAATGCGGGCATCTCGTTCGTGAGTGTAATCTAACTCCATAATACAAATATTATCTATTGATATTTCTGTTTCTGTATTGGCAAGAGTTAAGGAATAGGTTCAATTAATATTATAAAAATCATAAAAGCATATGTTTTAATTATCTGCCTATCTTTTTTTTCAATGACAATTTTAAAGGCGCAAGAAAAAATAAAAGACACCCTTTTTTTAAAATTAGATGGTAAGTATATTTATGAGTCCAAATATGATTCAAAGCAATATACTATTGAGGATAATAATGATATAAAAAATGGTGCAATTTATTTTAAGGAATTTAAAATTGTAAATAATATTAAACCTAAGAAAATTGTTTGCTTTAAGAAATTTGCTCAATCTTCAAAAATGTATAATGAGAATGATAAAAAAAAACTCAGTGAACTTAAAGTCATGAATTTGTTTGATAGTCACATAGTAATCTTAGTAAATAAGAAAAATAAAAAAGCAGAATATGTCCAAATAGGACCAGTTTATATAACAGAATAAAACATCCCAAAAACTCCATTATTTCTAATGGAGTTTTTCTATGTCTTATCAATTTAGATTTTTCTTTAAAATAAATTTTATTTATAAGGCTTTATCAGCGCGAGTATTAAATTACTGATAATAAAGTTTTTTCTATCTTAGCTAAGATAAATATCAACATTAGTTATGGTAGAAAGCCCTTTAAAATTGGGTAAATCTGTGATGGTTTTTACTAATTAGTCCTCATTGTATCACAAAAGCTTTAAAAAAAGAGATGAACAAATTAAATGAAGGAGAATTTTACGGAACACATTATCAAAAGTCAAATTTTGAAAATATTATTATTACAGATACAGAATATACACATAACAAGGTTGATTGGCATTATCACGAAAACCCATATTTCACTTATTTACTGCAAGGTAAACTCTTCGAATCTAACAAAAAAGAATCTTATTATTTAGAGCCTGGTAGTTTACTGTTTCATAATTGGCAAGATGCACATCATAATATAAAACCGCCTGAATTTACAAGAGGCTTTCATGTTGAGTTAAATGAGAATTGGTTTTTAAATCATGATATTAAAATTACAGATTTTGAAGGGAGCATAAGTCTAAAAAATCCGTTAACTAAAAATTTGATGAACAAAATATATATTGAATCGAAAATAAACGATCAATATTCAGATTTAGGTATCCAGTCAATAATGATTGATCTTTTTAGTGCCATAAAAAAAACTGAAAAAGAGAGCTCTAAAAAACCAGACTGGGTAAATAAGCTTAAAGAACTTTTTTTAGAAGAACAAATGGATTATTCTTTAAATAATTTAAGTTCCATTTTAGGAATTCACCCTATTCATTTGTCCAGAGAGTTTAGTAGATATTTTGGTACAAGTCTTGGAAATTACATTAGATTAGTAAAAATAAATAAAGCTTTTTGTTTAATCGCTTCAAATAAAATTTCGATGACAGAAATTTGTTATCAATGCGGGTTTTACGACCAAAGTCATTTTATTTCAAGTTTCAAAAAAATCTATAATACAACTCCAGCAAAATTATTTAGATAAATTTGACGATGTTAATTTTATACAATTTTGATAAGATTAAAAATTTCATCTTTGTACTGCACAGTTAAATTTATGAAAAAAATGAAATTTCAAAATGTCCTATTCTTATACTTAATTCTTTTTTCTTTTTATGCCAATGCTCAAAATATGGCTGAATACACAGATAGTTGGGAAGGAAAAATTGAAAACCCGAAAGTATTTAATTTAAAAGTTGAAATTGAAAATTTAGGACTTGAAAAAGCAACGTTTAAAATTTATAATAGCGCAAACATTATTGATTATACTTTTAATTCAACAAATGCTTATCAGCTAAATATATCTTTTGCTGAAAATTTGGTTTTTAAAGGCATTCTCTCTAAGGATGGTAAAGAAATAAATGGTTTTATAAAATCTGGATTCCTGCTTTATCATTTAAAATTAACAAAATCAAAAAACAATTTTTTTGTAGGGGACTGGAATATTTTGATGGTGGACGAACTAAAATCACCAGATTTTTATTTAAGTGTTGAAAATGGTGATAACAATGAATATCAAGCCTATCCTATCTTTGGTGACAACCGCTTTACGGGAACTTGGTGCGACAATTTTCAGAAGGAGAAAGATGTTATATCCTTTTCTGATTTTAAAACCGGATTGCAATTTAAAGGAAAATTGATGCCTAATAAAATTCAATTAGGGATATATTTAGGAAATAATATAATAACAGAAATAGATTTAAAAAAATCTACAACCGACTGGAAAATAGGCGGGTTTAAAACAAATGCTACAACATCTATCCTTAAACTTAACGAATTAGAAAACCTTATTTTAAAAGATTCATTACCCAATACTCATTCTGTTTTAATTTCAAGAAAAGGCAAACTTATTTATGAGAATTATTTTGATGGTTATAACGCAAATATTTCACACGATATGCGTTCAGCGTCCAAAAGTATTTCATCTGCGATAGTTGGTATTGCTAAAGATAAATTATTATTTAAAAGTGTTGAAGAGTCGATATTTGATTTTTTGCCTACAAAATATCAATCTCTAAAAGATAGTTTAAAAACGAAAATAAATCTTGAAAGTCTATTAACAATGAGTTCGGGATTAGATGCAATTGATTATGGTATTAATGCAAATCCGAAATCTCCCGCGGTTGAAGATAACTATCAAAAATCAAAAGATTGGATTGAAACAATATTGAGTGCTCCGATGATAAACA
Organism: Flavobacterium hydatis; assembly: GCF_000737695.1. Classification (GTDB taxonomy): domain Bacteria; phylum Bacteroidota; class Bacteroidia; order Flavobacteriales; family Flavobacteriaceae; genus Flavobacterium; species Flavobacterium hydatis. The sequence goes on along the minus strand of NZ_JPRM01000006.1, from coordinate 256,079 downwards.
AACCCAATACTAAAGCTAATTATGGATCTGCAAATCCATATTTATTAGGAATTGCGATGGATTCTGTTGTTTCAGGGTCATTAGAACAATTTATTGATGAAAATTTATTTCAAAAATTAGAAATTTCGAACTACATCATGTTTAGTGATTTGAATGGAAACCCCTATTTTGGTGGTGGAATGTATCTCACTTCTAAAGATATGCTGAAATTTGGAGAATTATATCTTAACGAAGGGAAATGGAAAACAAAACGTATTCTGTCTAAAGAATGGGTAAAAAAATCATTTAAGGATTATCGCGCTTTAGAAAATACTAAAGACAAAAATGGATACGGATATTTATGGTGGCATAATACCTATCAGGTAAAAGGAGAAAGTATAGAATCTATTGAAGCTAGAGGGGCTGGAGGCCAATATATTTTTGTTATTCCTCGTTTAGAAACAGTTGTCGTTATAACATCTGGAAATTATAGAAACGGAAAAACACAACAACCAGAAATGATTTTAGAGAAATACATATTGCCTTACTTTAAAAACTAAAAACAACAACAATCAATATCTATACTAGGCGTGTTTAAACTATAAATCCTTATTCAAAAAAAGAATAAGGATTTATGGTTTAATTATTTATATTTTCAACTTTTAACTCCGGCCATGTTAAAAATCTGTAATAGGAAAACTAGATACAAATTAAACTGGTAGAGCTAATATTTTCCAGACAGTTCTAAGTGATAAAAGTGCTGAAATTATTAAGCTTTAGAAAAAGAAATAACCGACTGATACTTGAAATACGCTGTTTTTATTTTTAAAAGAAGAGTTATCTACATTATTAATGTCAGTTAATCCTAGATTATATCTTACGCCAAAATTAAGTCCGTTATCAAGTTTATATCCTAAACCAAAATTAACACCAAAATCGACAGTATTAAACGAATCCTTTACGTTTGTCTTTTCATTTTTAGCAGCAAGCAAAAAGCCTATTTGTGGTCCAGCTTCAACACTCAATCCTTTTGTTACATAATATTTTCCCATTAAAGGAATGTTCAGATAACTTAAGGCAACTGTATTATCATTGAAACTATATCCCTGACCAGAATACATTAATTCGGGTTGAAAAGAGAATTTTTCTGAAATAGGAATTTCTGATAATACACCAAAATTAAATGATGTTACGAGATCAGCATCTTTGGTATTATCTCCGCTGATATTTGCAAAGTTTAAACCTCCTTTAACGCCAAATTTAATTTTTTGAGCATTAACATTTGTGAACCCTAAAACTGTAACAACAGCTAGTAATAAAAATTTTTTCATAAAAATTGATTTGAATTATTTGATGCCAAAATTCGCATAAGAAAAAACAGAAAAGGTTTCAAAAGCTTAAAATTGGACAAATCGGTACTTATTTGCTGGTGTTTTTGTATTCATTTGGTGTTTGACCCGTAACTTTTTTGAAGGCTTTATAAAAAGTCGTTTTTGAGGTAAACCCAGATTCTAATCCCATCGTTAACAAATTATAGTTTTCATATTCAGAATTTGAAATCATTTCCTTCACTGCCTCAACCCGATAGTTATTTATGTAATTGGCAAAGTTGTCCCCTGTTATCGTGTTTATAATTTGCGAAACATATCCTGGGCTTATGCCTAGTTTTTCGGCAACTTTTTCTCTGTTTAATGTACTGTCAGTATAAATGTGTTGCTCTTTGCAAAGAAGTTCCAGTTTCTGAAAGTAAAGATTATCTGCTGTGATAGATTCTCTATGTTCTTCCGTAGTACTATTTTCTTCTGTTTGGCTGTTTTCTATAATTTGAATACTGGCAGATGAAAGAGCTAAATCGTTATTTAGAAAATTATAGATGGCATCTTTGTTCTTGGCAAGCTTGTATTTGTAAATGCCTATATAAGCTGTCCAGTGCATTATGAATGTTGCCGATAAAGCGATACCACTCATAGTTAAAGAAATGTCTGAATGAAAAAATAGGCCGACCAAATATGTAGTTAACCAGACAAATAATAGCAAATACATGAGAGTTAATAAGGTAATAACCCATTTTTTCTCTTGAGGGTCTTTTAAATGTCTTATCATAAAATAAGAGTAAAGAGGTAAGAACAGGACGATGGTAATGGCTAGTAAAAGCTGAATCAGCTGAAGTATGTTGATTAGGTACATGTAGGACTCAGGAATTTTATAAATTCCTGCTACACTGTCAAGACAGATTGTAACGCTCAGAATACTGTTATAGACAAATGGAATATAATACAAGTAAGTTTTTTGTCTGTTTTTTACCGTATCATCAATGCGGTTTATGATAAACTGAAATGTGAAAACAGGTAATAGAAATACCCAATCGATAGCGTCTAGAAAACGTACTAAGGGATAGGATGTAAACACATCTTCAAGTTCAAAAACATAATTTAGTAAAACGATTGAAAGTGCAAATAGTAAGCCTGCCAGATATTTATTTGATTTGCTATTGAATAAGGAAGACTTTAAAATAATTAAGCCTAAGACTATTCCTTGAAAAATCGCAATATTTAAAAGTGTTGTGTAAATCAATTTTTTAATATAAAAGTTGTTTTTATGATTTGTTTTGAGATATCGCGGTAATTAGTAATTTTTTAAAACATAGCCTATTTCATACGAATTGATAGGACGAAATTATGTTAATACTAATGACTTTCGTAATGGATTAAGAAATGATTAACTAAAATGATTTATTAATTCCTATAAAAAATAGTGCTAATTTTCCAAAGAGTTCCTGATGAAAAACTGCGCTAATGTTTGTATTAGGTGCACGAGATTTTACAATATTGTATTGGAAATGAATATCATTGAAATTGGTTATACTTGCTAACGCGAGCGTCTCGCTCGTGAACGCAATCCAAATTATTATCTATGAAGATATTTTTCGCAAATTGTAGATGAATTTTGGTTTGCCAGTTTTGTTTTTTATTTAGATTGTTGTCTTTTTTTGTGTTCACGAGCGAGACGCTAGAGTTAGCAGGGGAAATTTCTTAATGGTTCTTACAGACTTGTTTATGAGCTGTTTCGGTTTTAATTGTAGTAAAAATATTCTTATATTGCTTCAATGAAAGCCAAGTTATTGAGCAAAGTCTATTAAAAGAAGTTGTATTGATGCAATTTTATGGATGATATAAACGAATTGGTGATAATGCTATAAAAACAACTTAAAGACAACCAAAATACATAAGATTTAAAATGAGCGAAATAAAATTTGACTACAAAACAGACTATATTTTAGAAGATGAAACGGTGCTTTTAAGACCTTTAAAAGCAGATGACTTTAAATATCTTTTGGACTTTTCAATTAACGAACCTGAGATTTGGGAATTTAATATTGGAGGTGCAAACGGAAAAGAAAATTTATCGAAATATATCGACAAGGCTATCAGTCAAAGAGAAAGCGAAAAAGAATATCCATTTATTATTTTTGATAAAAGGACTAATGAATATGTTGGATGCACGAGATTTTACAATATTGTCTTAGAGCTGAATACTATTGAAATTGGCTATACTTGGTATGGAAAAAAATATCAAGGAACAGGAATAAATAAAAATTGCAAATACTTAATGTTCGACTTTGCATTTGATAAATTGGGAGTTATAAGGATTGGGCTTGGAGCTAATAGTAAAAACATACGAAGTATAAACGCAATGAAAGGGGTTGGTTGTACAGAAGAGGGGATATTAAGAAGCCGTAGTTTTGACCAAAGCGGAAACAGAATTGACGCAATAATTTTAAGTATTTTGAAAAATGAATGGGACGAAATATGGAAAGCAAGACTTAAAGAAAAAACTATAAAATAATAGTAAGAAAGTCCGATATCTCGCGCGCCAGCAAAGGAACGTTATAAAAAGTTATTATTTAGTGTTATTGTTTTGAGATTTATAGCTTAAATGAAAGTACTATCAATAATAATCAAATGATAAATGTCGGAAGAAAACCAAAAATCTTATAAGTATTCAGAAATATCAATCCAGGCAATAGAGCTATAAATATGTCCGGGATATACTGCACTAAAAATTAATCGACTACCATCAGGGAAGAATTTTGGGTGTTGTGCATTAAGTTTAACTGTTGGGTCTGTTAACCTAATGGGAGGATTCTCAGGCTTACTTAAATTAAATAAATAGATTGCGTAGTGGCCATCTCGGTTACTTTCGAAAGCAATATAGTTTCCATCTGGTGAAATAGCAGGAGCTCGCCCTTGAAATTGCTTATCGAAGTGATTTAAATTAGCTAAAGGTTTCATGGGCATCGATAAAAAATCTTTCCCGTTCTCAGCATTAAGGAAAATATAGTTTTTCTCCTGATTGTAATTAGTATTTCCTTGGTGTAAAGACTGGCCAGCAAACGCTATTAATTTGGATTTATTTGGGAAAACGGCAGGCATTCCGCCTAATACTGTATTACCATTAGTATCCTTACCATTCAGATTGGGAGTAATAATAGTTCCGTTAGCATTTAACAATGTGCTCTGGGGATGTGATAGCTTATTGTTCATCACAACGAAACCTTTAAATGTCGAATGGATAGCCCATTGCGGGTAAATACAATGATTTGTATTTTTAATCTGGTTTAAGTTATTGCCTGTGGCATCAACTGTCCAAACTGTAGACTTGCCGTCATATTGTAAATTTAATGCTATTGTATCATCAGTCCAAGCAGGTCTGGTTTGTTGGAAAGAATCACAGTCATTAAGAAAAAGTTGCGGAATAGCGTTATCTAAATTATGAACAATAAAGAGCTTGGTGGCCAATGGCCTCAATTGAGAAGCGTAGGATGTTCGTTCAAACACTACAGATTTACCATCCGGACCAATAGCAGGTCGGTAGTCTTTAAAACTGTCTTCTAGTGTAACCCAATTTAGTACCGGATAATCGTTCATAATTTGATGGGTATTATTGATTAAATAATCGGGCTTTACATTCATCAAAAGCAGACTTATTACTTAGAGTTATAATAACAAAATAGTATAGATAGGAATGCTTTATGTTATATCAAAGCAGTCAGTAATCTACTAATTACGATATTAAGATATGTTTCCTTCAGGTTTAAAAGAAAAGGATTGTAAAGTGTTTAAAATTAAGATATTATTATTCTCGGACTATGCGTATAAATACGGGATTTTAATAAACTGGAATGGAAACTGTTAAGATAAAAACTGTCATTTTATTTTGATAACAAAAGTACAAGTGTTCCAGCCGAATCATTCAATGTCGGTAAAAATATTCCGATCAAGGTTTGAAGGAGGGGAGTTGTAGAATTCTCTGTTTTCTGCTTTTCTGGCTAACTACTATTTGTGTTTGATTTTTGTCATTTTGCAGGTTTGGGTATTGATGACAGCTATGATATGTAATCCATACCCATAAAACAATAAAGTACTTTAAAACAAAAAACCTGTGAATCTTTCGATTTACAGGTTTTTTAATGTTTTGGGTTTTGTAAAGATTGATAAAGTTGCCTTTTACTTCTTTTACCCTTTTTGTGGGGAGAGCAGGATTCGAACCTGCGAAGTTCACACAGCAGATTTACAGTCTGCCCTCGTTGGCCGCTTGAGTATCTCCCCAAATCCGATAGTGTGGATTTAAAATCCTTAGACATTCGGTAAGCCAAAAAAAAACTCCTTAATTTCGTAAGGAGTAATCTGTGGGCGATGAGGGGTTCGAACCCCCGACCCCCTCGGTGTAAACGAGGTGCTCTGAACCAGCTGAGCTAATCGCCCTATTTTACTAGGTTGCTATCGTTATGTGATTGCGAGTGCAAATATAAGACTGTTTTCTGCATTACCAAAACATTTTTGAAAAAAATATAATAATAATTTAATGCTGGTTTTTATGCTATTGATATTTAGTTATTTGGAAATAAAATTTTTTCAATAAATTTTTATCATCTAGCTCAAAAGATTCTTTTTTGAACTATTCCTCTTTGTTTAATGGCAATTCGGCTACTACAAATGTGCTTCCTCCCACAAAAATAAAGTCAATTTTGGTCGCATTTTCCTTTGCAGCGATAAAAGCATCCGAAACTGAGTCGTAAGTTTTGCCTATTAAATCATACTTTTTAGCATTTTCCTGTAAAATCACTGTGCTTAAACCTCGAGAGGAGTTAGGGCTACAGAAATAATATTGTGCTTTTTTAGGAAATAGGGGTAAAACAGAATCTAAATCTTTATCATTTACAACTCCTAATACAATATGCAAGTTATCGAAAGTCTCTTTCTGGATTTGGTTCATTACTATAGCCAGACCATTTTTGTTATGCGCTGTGTCACATATTATTTTAGGATTCTTACCAAGTTGTTGCCATCTTCCTTGTAAGCCAGTATTGGCAACAACGTTTAATAATCCAGTTTTAAGATTTTCGTCAGATACTTTAAATTCATTTTGAGTATTCAAGATATGTATGGTTTCTTGAACAGTCTTTTTATTATGTTGCTGATAATCGCCAATTAAATCTGAAGGGTAAACTTCGGTAATTAAATCTGAAGCGAAATATATTTCAGAGTGAGTCTCTTTAGCTTTAGCTAAAAAAACAGGTTTTGTTTCGGGAGTATATTCGCCAATTACAACAGGAACATTAGGCTTAATTATTCCAGCTTTTTCGCCTGCAATTGCTGCTGGAGTAGTTCCTAGAAACTGAGTATGATCTAAGTCGATATTGGTAATTACTGAAATCAGAGGAGTAATGACATTGGTTGCGTCTAATCTTCCGCCTAAACCTACTTCTATTATAGCAATGTCTACTTTTGAAGTAGCAAAATAATCAAAAGCTAAACCTACAGACATTTCGAAAAAACTCATATCATTAGATTCAAAAAAATATTTGTGTTTGCTTATAAATTCACACACAAAATCTTCTGAAATTTCTTCACCGTTAATTTTAATACGTTCACGAAAGTCTTTTAAATGTGGCGATGTATAGAGTCCTACTTTATAACCCGCTTCTTGCAATACCGAAGCAAGCATGTGCGAGGTAGATCCTTTTCCGTTTGTTCCAGCCACATGAATACATTTTAATGAATTTTGTGGATTGTTTAAGTGGTCAACCAAATGTAATGTATTGGTTAAGTCTTTTTTATATGCCGAAGCCCCTTGTAGTTGGTACATTGGGAGCTGGTTGAACATCCATTCGGTAGTTTCTTGATAGTTCATTTATTTTGAGTAAAATAGTTGTTGATTGAAATAATTTTCGTTTTTTTTAGTTTAATATAACAGCGAAAAGTATCTTTATTGCAAAATTGGAATATTTTTTAGAATTAATTATCAAATACAAGAATTAATATATGTTTAGCTTCATTCAATTACAAGCGGATACTATTGCAAATGCCGCATCTAACGTAGTTATCGAAAAAATTGCACCTAATACAGAGATTTCTGTTTTAGGATTTATTTTAAAAGGGGGAGTATTCCTGATTCCAATTGCCATCTTATTATTTTATACTTTTTACGTTATCATCGAACGTTATTTATACATAAGCAAAGCTTCAAAGATTGACCCTAGATTAATGATGGATGTAGGTGTAAACCTTAATTCTGGTAATCTGGATATGGCAAGAAGTATTGTAGAAAGAAGTAATACTGCTGCAGGAAATATTCTTAAAGAAGGAGTTCTGGTTATAGGAAGACCAATTGCCGAGATAGAATCGAATATGGATCGTGCTGCTGATATAGAAATAGGAGAAATGGAAAGACGTTTAGGTCATTTAGGACTTATTGCAGGTATTGCACCAACGTTAGGTTTTATTGGTACTATTTCGGGAGTTATTAAGATATTTTATAGCATTTCGGTTACTGAGAATATTAGTATTGGTAATATTTCTGGAGGTTTATACGAGAAAATGATTAGTAGTGGTTCTGGTTTAATTGTTGGTATTATCGCTTATAGTGCGTACCACCTTTTGAATGGGAAAATAGATGATTTCGCATTAAAAATTCAGAAACAAATACTTGAATTTGTAAACATAATTCAAAGATCATAAGATATGTCTATTAAAAGAAAAAGAAGATTTCATGCCGAGGTGGCAACTTCATCGCTAAGTGACATTATGTTTTTCTTGCTATTGTTTTTCTTGATTATATCTACATTGGCAAATCCTAATGTTATAAAAATGACATTACCAAAAGCCAAAGCAAATGAAAAAACAAACAAACAATTTATAAGCTTATCAGTTACAGAAGATAAAAAATTCTACATTGATAAACAGCCAGTAGATTTTGAAGAATTAGAAACAACGTTAATGTCTAAGTTAGGTACAGATAAAGAGCAAACAGTAATCGTAAGGATTCCGTTTAATTTACAAGTGCAAGATTTGGTAGATGTGTTACAAATAGGGGTTAAAAACAATCTTAAGTTTGTTATCGCAACAAGTCCTAAGTAGTATTTGTTTTAAAAAAAATATTCGCATTTTGTAGAATAGAGAGATAAATGCAAAAGGATATATTTTGAATGTGGCTTTGATGATTGTCATTTTTACGGGTATTCCATATTTTATGTTTTATAAATTATCTGAGGAGCTTTTTTATTGGGAAAAATTTAATCCTGATGGTTTAATTACTATAGCTTTTCTTGCGTTTTCTCTCGTTGGTATTCTGTCTTGGGTTAAACTTTTGGATAATGGCCCAATATTAATAGTAAATAAAAAAGGTGTTTGGGTAAGAAAATCTATTTTACCTTTTTCATCTTTGAGATTTATTGATTGGAGTCAGGTTAAATTTGTTGAATTAAGTTTAATTAAAGGAAAGGATAGTACTACTACGACGGTTTTAGTTATTCATAGAAATGATGTTTCAAAAACAAAAACAATAGACTTAGGTGCTATAGATTATCCATCAGAAGAAATTATTTCTATGTTTAGGGAATTTTCTAATTTTCTTAATTTTAGAGATAGATCAGTGATAAGATAACGTTTGTAAAAAGTGAATTGATTTAATTCGAGATAAAAATGTTTTGAGCACACTTATTTTAATTTTTAATAAAAAAGGCTTTCTGGATAATTTCAGAAAGCCTTTTTTATTGTTCTTATATTTTTAATTCAAATTGAAATTGTAAATAATCTTACCAACTTGTTTTTCGGGAGCATCGCTACTAGCATCCCATTTGGTATTCATAGCTGCTATTTTAGCTTGATCTAGTAAGCATTTTGCAGTGTTTGTAGTTCCTTTAATTCCTGCAATAGCACTTATGGTTCTTCCATTTCTGTCTACAGAAACTTCTACAACTACTCTTCCTACTTCATTACACGTATAGTTTGGAGCTGGTTTAGATAATGCTTTTCTGTTACCAAGAGAATAACCTGATCCACCACCAGAACCGCTTCCTGATCCTCCGCCACTTCCAGAACCGTATCCGCTACCTGTTCCTATACCGTTGCCAGTTCCGTTTCCTCCGCCAGTTCCACCACCAGAACCTCCAGTTCCGTAATATCCGTTAGAGCTTAAATTTCCGTTTGATTTTCCCTTGTTTCCTGCCACTTTATCATCGCCATCACCTCCTTTGTTAGAACCTTTTAAAAGACTTGATAAAGCATCGTTAGTCGAATTCGAAACTTTAGGTTTTTCAACAACAGGTTTCGGGTCGGGTTTGGTAACTGTTATAGGTTTTTTTGTTTTTTCCTTTTGCGGAATAGCAACACTTTCTTCTGTAGAATTTTCTTGAGATAATGTAGCTTCTTCAGGAGTTGATTTTACAGGTGTTTGTTTTGCGTGATTTTTAACCTCTAGAACTTCACTTTTATAATTTGCACCAGAGCCCAAATCGCTATCGCCAAAGTTTACGGTAACGCCACCACCTCCGCCACCTCCAGCGAGTTCTGTCATACCATTTGCTGGTGGCCAAAATCGGATGAAGAACAACAATAGTAATATCGTTGCATATATAAGGGTAGAGAGTAGTAATGATTTCTTTTTATCTGAAGAAATGGGTGAACTCATTTTTATGCTGAATTTTTATAAGTGTATTAATAAAACGCATAAAATTACTGAAAATTGTTTAGAATCAAAGAGGGGAAGGGATTTAAGCATAAAGTTTTTAAATATTTGGGTAGGGTATTTAACCGCAAAGGTTTTTAATCTATCGGAGAGAATTAACCGCAAAGGGCGCTAAGGTTTATGAAAAGGATGCAAAGTTTAAAAAGAGTTTTATGATTTAATAAATAGAGATAAAATAGAATCTGTTTTAATTTGCTTAAATCTGTGCAAATCTGCGTGAAACTCTTAATCTTTTTAATCCTTTTAATCTGTGGCGAGAATTTACCGCAAAGAGCGCTAAGGTTTACGCAAAGGCCGCAAAGTTTAAAAAAAGGGTTTTATGTTTTAATAAAAGAGATTAAATCAAATCTGTATAAATCCGCTTAAATTCGTGTAAATCTGCGTGAAACCTTTAATTTAATGAGGGCAAAGTTTTTAAACCAATCGTATAAAAAAAACGAACCAAATCGATTTTAATCTAATCCGGTTCGTCTTTAAATTATGGTATAAAATAATTTATACTAATTGTTTCAGTGCAATTTCAAAAGCTGTTGCGCTGATATTTGTTTTAGATGCACTTAAAGCATGAGCTTTTTGTATGGCATTTTTTATAGTATCCGAAGTATCATTAAAGATAGCTTCATCTGTCATCTGTACTTTCTTTTCCATGAAATAAGCAAAAACACGAGCCATTCCGCAGTTAGAAATAAAGTCAGGAATTAAACTCACTTTACTATCTACTTGCTCCATGATAGAACCAAAGAAAATTTCTTTATCAGCAAAAGGTACATTTGCTCCACAAGAAATAACCTCAAGTCCATTAGCTATTAATGCATCGATTTGGTTTTGAGTAACCAATCTTGAAGCGGCACATGGAGTGAAAATTTCTGCTCCAATTGTCCATATCTTTTCATTAATTTCTTCAAACGGAATCATGTTTTGAGCAACAAGTTTGTTGCCATCTTTTGCTAAAAATAATGCTTTGATTTCGTCAAAAGAAAAACCTTCTTCATTTATCAATCCACCATCTCTGTCGATGATTCCAATTACTTTAGCTCCCATATCTGCTAAGTAAAAAGCAGCTGCAGAACCTACATTTCCAAAACCTTGTACGATTGCTTTCTTTCCTTTTACATCACCACCATAAGTAGCATAAAAATGACGAATAGCCTCTGCAACACCAAAACCTGTAATCATATCGGCTACAGTATATTTTCTAGTTACATCTGGAGAGAATTTAGGGTTTTCGATTACCTTAATTACACCTTGACGTAATTGACCAATTCGGTTAATTTTATCAGCTTCGGTAGGTTTAAAGTGACCGTTAAAAACGCCTTCTTGCGGGTGCCAAACACCACATTCTTCTGTCATTGGAATTACTTCGTGAATTTCGTCAACGTTTAAATCTCCACCAGTTCCGTAATAACTTTTTAATAAAGGAGAAACAGCTTTGTACCAGCGTTGTAAAACACCTTTCTTTCTTGGGTCGTTTGGATCAAAATTAATACCAGATTTAGCGCCACCAATCGCAGGACCAGAAACTGAAAATTTTACTTCCATTGTCTTTGCCAATGATAAAACTTCGTTCATATCCAAACCTTTTCGCATACGAGTACCACCACCGGCAGCCCCACCTCGAAGAGAATTAATTACTGTCCATCCTTCGGCTTCAGTTTCAGAATCTTTCCAATTGAATACGATTTCAGGTTCTTTATTTTCGAATTTCTTTAATAAATCTTTCATTTTCTGCGATATGTTTAATTTTCACAAATATAAAAAATTGGATAATGCGAAATGTGTATTTGCTAAAATATTTCAGATGCTTTATTTTATGCTAATTTTTTAACTAAAAAGCTTCAGAAATAATTATTTACCTAATAATTGATTCTTTAGTTTTGGATCAGCTGGGGTCTTAGATAACCAGATTCCGAAGAGCGCTTTTTTGAATTCAACGCCAGAGATTTTACCTTTTAATTGACTGTTCTTATAAATCCAAACAGAGGAATCCGAAGGGGAGTATACCAGTTTAAAAATAGTTTTTTTATTAATTTCGCCCATAAAGTAGCTTTTGAATTCTTCTATTTTAGGTCGCAATGTTTCTATGTTGCCTGAATATGTTTTTTTGAAATTATCATCTATGGCTTTTAATAATTTTGGTGTAGATACTGTAGAAGATGTAACTTCAATACGCATTGCCATTGGTGAATCGCTATCAAGAATATATTTTGAATCCTGACTTAATTGTAATAAGTATAATGCTTGTAGATATGTTCCTGGCCACATCGTCGATTTTCCTCCACCGCCATTTAACGATAAAGCTTTACTTTGAAATTGTATTGTTCTCGGAATCGTTACACCATCTATAGTAAAGGTTTTTTGTGCTGTTACGGTTGAGGCTTGAAAAGTAAGAATTAATGTAAATAAAAGTAATAAATTTTTCATTGTATGGTATTTTATGATTTTTGCTAAAATACGCCTAATTTCTATGTTTTTAAAGTAATTTACATTCCGATTTTCAGGAAATGCCTTATCTCTAGAGATTTTAACATAGTTTATTTGTTTGATCTTTAAGGTGTTGTAAATAAAGGTTCAACTCGAAACCAAGAATGTTTTCGAGGAAATATTGTGCTACTTACAAAAGATATTTTATGGTCTGAGTTTCGTATTCTAAGAAATAGAATAGCGTAAGTACTTTAAGTTTAAGAGACTTATTTTCAGTGATTATGATGTTTGTATTTTGTAAAATAAATTGATTTTATCTAACCAAGAATTGGAATACAAACAGAAGTTCAAATTATAAATACATGGCTGTTTTTATAAGGTAAAAAGTACATGTAATTTAAAGTATGGTGTAAAATATAAAAGTTAGCAATTTATTTGTAGTTTAAATACTATAATATTTAATTGCTTGTAGAAGGATTTCTAACATGAAATCAAAAAAAGTGAATCTATTTAATGCCACTTCTCTTGTTTTTGTTTTCCAAGAGAAGCGGTATTTCTTGTATATTATTTACCTAATAATTGATCTTTCAGTTTATCGTCGGCAGGTTTATCAGATAACCAGATTGCGAATAGTGCTTTTTTGAAATCAAACCCAGGAATTTTTCCTTTTAATTGTTCGTTTTTATAAACCCAAACAGAAGTGTCGATAGGAGAATAAATAAGTTTGTAAACATCGCCTTTGGTGATTTCATCACTCAAGAAACTTTTAAATTCTTCGATTCGTGGTCGTAATGTTTCTACATTATTTCCGGCTGTTTTCTTAAAGTTATCATCCATCGATTTCGTTAGTTTCTTTGCAGATACCAATGTAGATGTAATTTCGATTCGGATAGCCATTTCGGTATCACTATCAATGATAAATTTCGGGTCTTGGCTTAATTGCGATAAGTATAATGCTTGTACATATAGTCCCGACCACATTGCAGATCTAGCGCCAGCGCCATTTAACGATAAGGCTTTGTTTTGAAATTGAATTGTTCTTGGAACTATAACACCTTCTATATCGAATGATTGCTGAGCAGTAACAGTCGAAAATTGCAAAGTCAGAATTAATGTAAGGGATAGTAAAAAGTTTTTCATTTTATTGAATTTTAATTTTTTGCAAAAATACTTTTAATTTTTTATTTCTCTAGCATAGTTCAGTTGCCTTTTTTATGAATTGAAAAAGGTGTGTGTGCTTTTAAAATAGTTTTATTTTTTTGCAAGAATAAATCTTATAGATAAAATGATTCCTTTTCTCTGAGATTTCTTTGAGGTTTTTGTTTTTGAGGCATGAAAATTTTACTCCAGTAAATTTGATTACTGGAGCTATTTAATCTTAAGTAGTTAAGATAATTATTTACCTAATAGTTGATTTTTTAATTTTTCATCAGCAGGTTTGTCTGATAACCAGATTCCGAATAGTGCTTTTTTGAAGTCAAAACCTTGAACCTTTCCTTTCAGAACATCATTTTTATAAACCCAGACAGATGAGTCGATAGGATAGTAGATAAGTTTAAAAACATCTTTTTGGGTGATTTCATCACTTAAAAAACTTTTAAATTGTTCGATTCTTGGGCGTAACGCTTCCAGATTATCTCCAGCCGATTTTTCGAAACCACTATTCATGGCTTTTGTCAATTTGTTTGATGATACCATCGAAGAAGTAATCTCAATTCGAATAGCCATTTCGGTATCACTATCAATAATAAATTTCGGATCTTGGCTTAATTGCGATAAATACAGCGCTTGAACATATACCTCTAACCACATTTTTGATCTTCCACCAGCACCATTTAAGGATAATGTCTTGCTTTGAAATTGCATTGTTCTTGGAACAGTAACGCCATCAATATCGAAAGATTTTTGAGCCGTTACCTCTGTGAATTGCAAAGTTAAAATTACTGTAAGTAATAGTAATAAGTTTTTCATATTCTCGTAATTTATGTGATTTTGACAAAAATACTTTTAATTTCTATATTTTAATGGTAAAAGGGCTGTATTTTTTGCGAAAATCACTTATGTAAGAAAATATCCATTTGAAAGTTATTGTTTTGGCTGTTAGTTGTTTATGAAATGAAAATATTCGCTGAATTATCTTATTTTTTGATGAGGATATTATGGTCGAAAATGACATTTATTGATCGAAATTGGAGTTATATTTCATCTTTTTTTCTTTAAAAGAGCATTTTTTATGCTTGCATAGTATAATTGTAATCGGAATATAGAATTTTATTGCTTGTTATGGTCACCGAAATTGTTTAGTTTTTTGAACATGAATTTTGGCTTAAACAGGTTTAGTTGCTTTTTTTACAATGTAGAGTAGGCTTTTTTAGATTATTTTTAGATGAAATTTCAGATGTAATTATCTCATTTTTTGCGACTTTTGGTAACTATTAGTGCTTCTTCATCTAAAATTTTATGAGTTGCTAAACTGGCTTCACTAGGCGAAGTTCTTGATATTATTACGATAACGATATAGTGTTCGTTTTTCTTTAGTCAAAAATGCAATTCAGAATTGAAAATTTCAGTATAAAAAAGTACCTTTGAATATATTTTTTTAACAAAAAGCAACTTTTATTTTATAATACTATGGATTTTAATCTTACCGAAGAGCACTTAATGATTCAACAAGCTGCTAGAGATTTTGCTCAAAACGAATTGTTACCAGGTGTGATAGAAAGAGACGAAAAGCAAATTTTCCCTACGGAACAAATAAAAAAAATGGGACAACTCGGATTCATGGGAATGATGGTTGATCCAAAATACGGAGGAAGTGGTTTAGATACAACTTCATACGTAATTGCTATGGAAGAGATTTCGAAAGTTGATGCTTCAGCTTCTGTAGTAATGTCGGTAAATAATTCATTAGTTTGTTGGGGACTTCAGGCTTTTGGTACCGAAGAACAAAAACAAAAATACTTACCAGGGTTAGCTTCTGGAGAAATTCACGGTGCATTTTGCTTAAGTGAGCCTGAAGCTGGTAGTGATGCTACATCACAAAAAACTTCTGGAATTGATATGGGTGACCATTATTTAGTAAACGGTACTAAAAACTGGATTACTAATGGTAATACTGCATCTGTTTATATTGTAATTGTACAAACTGATGCTGAGAAAAAACATAAAGGGATCAATGCCTTAATCATGACCAAAGATATGCCAGGTTTCTCTGTTGGTCCTAAGGAACAAAAAATGGGAATTCGTGGTTCAGATACTCATTCATTAATGTTTAGTGATGTAAAAGTACCTAAAGAAAACAGAATTGGTGAAGATGGATTTGGTTTTAAATTTGCAATGAAAACATTAGCAGGTGGAAGAATTGGTATTGCTTCTCAAGCTTTAGGAATTGCTTCTGGTGCTTATGAACTTGCTTTAAAATATTCTAAAGAACGTAAAGCTTTTGGAACTGAAATTTGCAATCACCAAGCTATTGCTTTTAAATTAGCAGATATGGCGGTAAATATCGAAGCAGCACGTCATCTTTGTATGAAAGCAGCTTGGGATAAAGACCAACATAATAACTATGATGTAAGTGGTGCAATGGCAAAATTATTTGCTTCGCAAGTTGCAATGGATACGGCTGTAGAGGCGGTACAAATTCATGGTGGAAACGGATACGTAAAAGAGTATCATGTTGAGCGTTTTATGCGTGATGCAAAAATTACACAGATTTATGAAGGAACTTCTGAAATTCAAAAAATAGTAATTTCAAGAGCAGTTATCGCGGGATAATTGTATTCTTATTAATTGTATAAAAACCCTTTCGGCTTTTCGGCCTTGAAAGGGTTTTATTTTTGCAATAAAAAATAATTATATTTACAACTTAGCACATACTTATTTTTATATAAGAATCTATAATGAGCTTGACCTAATCTATAAAATTTTATTTCACACATAGGAACATAGAATTTATGTGTGAAATAAGAATACCAAGCAGAAATAGATTTCTTTCGCATAGCTTATTATGTGTTTTTTAAATAAGTGAAATGTCTTTTTTGAGAATAAAAAAGCTATGTTTCTATGTGTTAAAATTAGTTGTAGCTAAGCATTAAAATTATATAGATAAACCAAAACTTTACATAATGAAAAAACTAGTACTTTTATTTCCCTTTATCTTTTTTGGATGTAAATCCAATAATACAGTTACAACCGAAACTACGCAAACAGCTTCTAAGTTAGAAATTACTTATAAAGTAAAAGAAAATGATGTTGCGTCGATTTTAAAATATCTTTCTTCGGATGAATTAGAAGGTAGAGAAACTGGAACTAAGGGAATTGAAGCGGCTGCTATTTATCTGGAAGATTTCTTTAAAAAGAATAAGGTTAAACCTTATTTCTCTTCTTATCGTGATACATTATCTACGTTTAAAACTCCTGCATATAATATAGTTGGATATGTAGAAGGAACAGATGCGAAACTGAAAAATGAATTTGTGATTTTGAGCGCGCATTATGATCATATCGGGATTGATAAAAAAGGAGTTAATGGTGATTTTATAAATAACGGAGCAAATGATGATGCTTCAGGAGTTACGGCTGTTGCAGAAATGGCTAAATATTTTAGCGAAACTAAATCGAATAAACGAAGCGTACTTTTTGTGTTTTTTGCTGGTGAAGAAAAAGGGCTTTTAGGTTCTAAGCATTTGGCGACAAAGCTTAAAGCTAAAAACTTTAATTTATATACACAGCTTAATATAGAAATGATTGGTGTGCCAATGAAACGAGATTTCTTAGCCTACATTACTGGTTTTGATAAATCGAATATGGCGACAAAAATCAATGAATATACAGGTGATAAAACGATTGGATTCTTACCTAAAGAAGCCGAATATCAATTGTTTTTTAGATCAGATAATTATCCTTTTTTCGAAGCATTCAAAGTTCCTTGCCAATCGATAAGTACTTTCGATTTTGAAAATTTTGAATTTTATCATCATGTTTCGGATGAATTTAAAGTTATGGATATTCCTCATATGACTTCATTTATTCAGGAATTGTTGCCTGCAGTGACTCATATGGCAAGTTCTCCGACAAAAGAGATTTTGATGACTAAATAAACTATGCTTTTTTATTGGTTTTCCTTATTTTTGCTACATGAAAAATATTATTATTACAGGAACGAGTAGAGGGATTGGTTATGAGCTTGCATTGCAATTTGCAAATGCGGGACATCAAGTATTGGCTATTTCTAGAAAAATTCCTCAGTTGCTTTTGGAGCATTCTAATGTAACTTGTCTTTCTATTGATTTATCTAATGAATCTGAATTATATAAAGTAGAAGATTTTCTTTCTTCGACTTGGAAAAAAGTAGATGCATTAGTGCATAATGCGGGAAGTTTGCTTTTAAAACCTTTTGCAGAAACTACTCAGACAGATTTTGAGAGTATTTATAAAGTAAATGTTTTTGCGGTAGCAAATCTTACGAGAGTTTGTTTGCCTTATCTTCAAAAAGGAAGTCATGTGGTAACCATAAGTTCTATAGGAGGAGTTCGCGGAAGTCTTAAATTTGCAGGACTTGCTGCTTATAGTTCTAGCAAAGGTGCTGTAATTACATTATCGGAATTATTGGCAGAAGAATATAAAGAAAAAGGAATTTCATTTAATGTTTTGGCATTAGGTTCTGTTCAGACAGAAATGTTACAAGAAGCTTTCCCAGGATATCAAGCGCCAATTTCGGCTAACGGAATGGCAACTTATATTTATGATTTTACATTAAATGGAAATAAATATTTTAACGGTAAAGTATTAGAAGTTTCTTCTACTAATCCGTAATTAATTATAAGTTATAAGAAGTTTTGATTTTGAGAGAAGGTGTTGTGAAGCATTATTATTTTAAAGAAAACTTATAACTCATAATTCATAATTTATAATAAAAATTGTTTTGAACGAAACGCTATCTAAATATATCCCAGAACACGCCGTAAAGCCTGTTTTTGACTTGATTGTTGATAATCGTGTACATCTTAAGATTGTAAACGAAAGGCAAACTCGTCACGGTGATTATAGAAAAGGGCCAAGCGGTAAACATGAGATTACAGTAAATTCTAGCTTGAATAAATACAAGTTTCTGATTACATTAATTCATGAAATTTCGCATTTGGTTGCGTTCGAAAAATTTGGAAGAAAAATTAAACCTCATGGTAATGAATGGAAATATTCTTTTCAGCGATTGATGGTTCCTTTTATTCGTCCAGAGATATTTCCTAGTCACTTGTTGCCACTGCTTGCGAGACATTTTAAGAACCCAACGGCAAGTAGTGATACTGATACTACTTTATCATTGGCTTTGAAGCAATACGACAAGCAGAATGATAAAAATTATATTTTTGAGATTCCATACGGTAGTGTTTTCAGAATTCACAACGGGAAAGTTTTTAAGAAAGTAGCCGTAAGAACAAAACGCTTTGAATGTTTAGAAATAAGCTCAGGAAGAACATATCTTTTTAATCCAAATGCCGAAGTCGAGTTGTTGGTTGCCAGAGATTAAAATCTACGATTAGACGCAAATATAAAAATCCCAAATTTCAATTTTATTTAGATTGAAATTTGGGATTTTTAACATAATATATAAAGGTGATTATCCTTTTAAATAAGCTTCTCTTACTTTTTTGAACAAATTAGAAGAATAAACAAACTCGACAATAGCTTTATTATCGGTTACGAAAATTTCTTCTTTAGTACCTTGCCATTCTTTTACTCCATTTTTTAAGAATAAAATATTCTCACCAATTTCCATCACAGAGTTCATATCATGTGTATTAATTACAGTAGTGATGTTATACTCCTCGGTGATTTCTTTAATTAAATTATCAATTAAAGTCGAAGTATTTGGATCTAAACCAGAGTTTGGTTCATCACAAAATAAGTATTTTGGGTTGTTTACAATGGCGCGGGCAATAGCCACACGTTTTTGCATCCCTCCAGAAATTTCCGAAGGTAGTTTTTTGTGTGCATCAATTAGATTTACTCTTTTTAAAACGAAATCTACACGATCCTGAATTTTAGAACCCGTGTCTTTGGTAAACATTTTAAGAGGGAAAGCTACATTTTCGGCTACAGTCATAGAGTCAAACAAAGCACTTCCTTGAAATACCATTCCGATTTCTGTACGTAATTCTCTTTTTTCATCTGGATCAAGTTCAGAATAAACTCTGCCATCAAACTCAATTGTTCCAGAATCTGGAGTATGAATACCTAATAAACTTTTTAATAATACGGTTTTTCCAGATCCACTTTGCCCAATAATTAGGTTCGTTTTTCCGGTTTCGAATACGGTCGAAACACCTTTAAGTACTTTGCTGTCGCCAAATGATTTTTCTATGTTTTTTACTTCTATCATGAGCCTAATAACAATTGTGTTAGTATATAATTAAAAAGGATAATCGATACAGATGTCCATACGAAAGCTACTGTACTTGCTTTTCCTACTTCTAGCGCTCCACCTTTCATATAATAACCATGAAAAGATGGGATTGTTGCCAATAACATGGCGAAAATTATGGTTTTAATAAACGCATAGGTAATGTGAAACGGAATAAACTCCATTTGAGCACCCATTATAAAATCATCACTAGTTGTAAATCCGCCGTAAACTCCAGCAAGCCAACCACCAAAAATACCTAAGAACATACTAATACCAATTACAAATGGATATAGTAATAAAGCAATTATTTTAGGGAAAACAAGATAGTTTAATGAGTTTACACCCATAACTTCCAGCGCATCGATTTGCTCTGTAACACGCATAGTTCCTATACTTGATGTAATGAAAGATCCCATTTTTCCCGCCATAATAACAGAAATAAATGTTGGAGCAAATTCTAAAATTACAGATTGTCTGGTTGCAAAACCAATTAAGTATTTAGGAATTAATGGATTTGTTAAGTTTAATGCGGTTTGTATTGCAACAACTCCACCTACGAAGAATGAAATGAAACAAACAATACCAAGGGAATCAATAATTAAGTCATCAATTTCTTTAAAGATTAGTTTTTTCATCACAGACCATTTGGTTTGTTTGTTGAAAATTTCTTTAAGCATCAAGAAGTATCTTCCTATTTGGGATAAATAACGAATGAGCATCATAGTTTTTACGAATATGGGCTAAATTACGAAAATAGTTGCCAGTTTACGGTTTTGAATTTATAGTTTTTTGAATGCTTGAACTAAAAAAGCTTTTCTTTCATTTTTTTCAAACGATAATTTCGAATGAATTTTGCTTGTGCATCAGTTACCAATAATGGTGTTTTTGCTCTTTTTGCTTTCAGGAATCCTTTAATGTAATCAAAGAATAGTAAAGGTTTTTTCTTCATCATAGCCAACTTTGCAGATGCAATCGCTGTGATCCAAAAACCGTATCCTAAGGTGTAAAAAGCTTCACCTTGTTTATAACGAGCTGTTTTGTTGTAGTTTGCCCCCGTCGGTTTAAGGTGTTTTACGTGTAAAGAAGAATCAGTAACTATTTTCCAATCATAATATTTACAAAGTAATTCGTCTACCGTATCCCAACCCATTGAGGCTTTTAAACCTCCAATTTGCTGATAAGTTTCTTTTCGATAAGCTTTTAATGCGCCGCGAATATGGTCTTTATCAGTTAGGTTTTCTAATACCCAATCTCCATTTTTTTCTATATAACAAAATCCTCCAGCCATTCCGATTTTAGGATCAGATTGAAAGTGAGAGGTGATAGTTTCGAAATAGTTAGGTGGAAAAATTAAATCTCCATCTATTTTTACAATGATATCATAATCATCATCAAGGGTTTCAAATCCTTTATGAAATGCTTGGATTACTTTGCTTCCTGGCAAATGTATAGCACTCGAGGTTTTGTTTACCAATGATATATATGGATTTTCTTTGGCATAATTCAATACAACTTCTTCCGTTTTATCGGTTGAATTATCATTGACTACAACAATCTTTTTTGGTAAAACGGTTTGCGAAATCAATGATTGCAGCGTTAAGCCAATAAGTTCTTGCTCGTTATGTGCCGGTATAACAATGTAATATTTCATATTTAATAAACTGGAAACTGATACTGAAAACTATTTTCTTTCTGCGTATACAATATAGTATCTATTGGTAAATCTTCTTAATAAAGGACGGATTCCGAATTTTTTTACCGGATTAGTCCATTTTTCTTTGTCGATAATTTTCCAACCTGTTTTTTCAAGAAGCCAGTCTAATTGCCAATCTTCAAATTCATGATAGTGTCTGTCCCACATATCTGTTTTACTACGATATGCTGGCGAGAACCATAAACGCATAGGAATCGAGATAAAAAGTTTATCTGATTTTATTTCGTTTAAGATTGTGAATGGATTTAGCAAATGTTCGAAGATTTCGAAAGCAGTAACCACATCTTGTTTTTCGGTAGAAAATACGCTTTGGTCGATATCTAAATCTTCGCCAGTTGTATTTTTTACTTTAAATCCTTCGGCTTTCATGATCTTAGAAAACGGATTTTCAACTCCTAAATCCAAAACAGTTTCGGATGTTGTGATGTGTTTTTTTAGAAATTCTAAAGTATGTTTGAATCGTTTATTCGGAAATGTTTTTTCGTACATAGTTATTGCGAGGAACGAAGCAATCTCTCGTTCTTAGTTTTAATTAGGGTGCAAATATACTAAAAAGTCCGCATTTTAAAATGCGGACTTTTTAGTATTCAGTCTCAGTAATCAGTTTAGCATACTGTAAACTGCAACTGAATAGTGTTACTGTAAACTAACTAATATCGATATACAAAAGCATTTACGTTCATTCCTGCTCCAACAGATGCAAAAATTACAACGTCGCCTTTGTTAATTTCATGATTCTCTAATTTTCCTTGTATTAATAGGTCATAAAGTGTTGGAACTGTTGCTACGCTGCTGTTTCCTAAATCATGAATACACATAGGCATGATGTTTTCTGGTGGAGTTTTGCCGTATAATTTGTAGAAACGATGGATAATTGCTTCGTCCATTTTTTCGTTTGCCTGATGTATTAGGATTTTTTTTACATCATCAATGGCGATTCCGCTTTTGTCTAAACAGCTTTTCATAGCCGCCGGAACTTGGCTTAATGCAAATTCATATATTTTACGACCATACATTTTTATGTATTTCGTGTCTGGGTCTAAATCTGGGTTATATGATTTACCGAAGTATAAATATCCAGCTTCTTCACTTGCAAAAGTGGCGCTTTCGTAAGATAATAATCCCGTTTCATCATCAGAAGCTTCAATCACTGATGCTCCAGCTCCATCTGAGTATATCATAGAATCTCTATCATGATCATCTACAACTCTAGAAAGAGTTTCAGCTCCAATAACCAAACATTTTTTTGCCATACCAGATTTGATAAAAGCATTTGCTTGTAGTACGCCTTCAATCCATCCTGGACATCCAAAAAGAATATCGTAGGCTACACATTTAGGGTTTTTTATTCCTAATTTATTTTTTACACGTGTTGCTAAACTTGGTAAAATATCAGATTGGGTTGTTCCGTATTTTACATCACCAAAGTTGTGTGCGAAAATAATATAATCAAGAGTTTCTGGGTCGATTTTGGCATTTTCGATTGCTTTTTGTGAAGCGAAGAATGCTAAATCGGAAGAAGTATATTGATCTTCGGCATAACGTCTGTTTTCAATTCCTGTTATACCTTTGAATTTATTAATGACAACCTCGTTTGGGTAGCCAAAAGGAGTTCCGTCTTCGTTTAAAAATACATGTTTATCAAAATCCGTATTCTTTATTTCTTTATGCGGAATATAGCTACCTATTCCAGTTATTTTTATTTTCATTATGCAGTTTTCCAAAATAATTTAGGCTAATTTAGAAATAAAATAATAATTACAACCATAATATTTACTATGCATGCATATAATTATGGAATAATTTCTGTTTTAAGGGAATAATTGGTTATTTATTAATTAATATTCAGGTTTTTTGAGTTTTTTATTGAGTAAATTGGAGCTGATTGGAAATTTATTTTAAAAATATTTTATTATATCAAAAAAAAATGCCTCGATTAATCGAGGCATTTGTAAGAATAGCTTTTGTTTTTACTCTTCCATGTAGGCTTCAATAGGAGCGCAACTACATACTAAATTTCTATCTCCAAAAGCATCATCGGCTCTGCGTACAGTTGGCCAGAATTTGTTTTCGGCAATATAGTCTAATGGGAAAGCTGCTTGCTCTCTTGTGTATGGGAAATCCCAAACATCTGTAGTAAGCATTGCTAATGTATGTGGAGAATTTTTTAATACGTTGTTTTTGTCTTCGATAGTCGAAGCTTCTATTTCTTTACGAATAGAAATCATAGCATCACAAAAACGGTCTAATTCTTCTAAGTTTTCACTCTCTGTAGGCTCAATCATTAATGTTCCTGCAACTGGGAAAGAAACTGTTGGAGCATGGAAACCATAATCCATTAAACGTTTTGCAATATCTGTAACTTCGATTCCTTTTTGTTTAAAAGGACGACATTCTAGGATCATTTCGTGAGCTGCACGACCCATTTCTCCAGAATATAAAGTTTCGTAATGACCGCTTAATTTTTCTTTGATGTAGTTAGCATTTAAAATGGCATGTTGTGTAGCGCTTTTTAAACCTTCGGCTCCTAACATCGAGATGTATCCGTAAGAGATTAAACAAACTAATGCTGAACCCCATGGAGCTGCAGAAATAGCTGTAATGGCATGATCTCCTCCTGTTGCTATAACTGGGTTTCCTGGTAAAAATGGAACTAGTTGTGGCGCAACGCAAATTGGTCCAACTCCTGGTCCACCACCACCGTGAGGGATTGCAAATGTTTTGTGTAGGTTTAAGTGACAAACGTCAGCTCCAATTGTAGCAGGATTTGTTAATCCTACCTGAGCATTCATATTTGCACCATCCATATATACTTGACCTCCGTTATCGTGGATCAATTGTGTAATTTCTTTAATAGCACTTTCGTAAACTCCATGTGTAGATGGGTAAGTTACCATTAAACAAGAAAGATTGTCTTTATGCAAGATTGCTTTTTCACGTAAATCTTCTACGTCGATATTTCCGTTTTCTAAAGTTTTAGTAACGATAACTTTCATTCCAGCCATTGCAGCAGATGCAGGATTTGTTCCGTGTGCAGATGAAGGAATTAAAGCAATGTTTCTGTGGTGATCTCCTTTTGATTGGTGATAAGCACGAATAACCATAAGACCTGCATATTCTCCTTGTGCACCAGAGTTTGGTTGCAAAGTTGTTCCAGCAAAACCTGTGATAACATTTAATTGTTGCTCTAGTTTTTTCAACATTTCCTGATATCCTTGTGCTTGATCAAGCGGAGCAAAAGGGTGAATGTTGTTCCATTGTGGGCTACTTAATGGTAACATTTCTGAAGCTGCATTCAGTTTCATCGTACAAGAACCAAGCGAAATCATCGAGTGATTTAAAGCTAAATCTTTACGTTCTAACATTTTGATGTAACGCATCAAAGCTGTTTCTGAATGGTATTTATTAAAAACATCGTGCTCTAAAAATGATGATGTTCTTTTTAAATGCTCTGGGAAATGATTTGTATTTGTTAAGCTATCGATTGTTGTAGCTTGTTGATTTGTAGCTGTAGCGAAAACAGAAATGATTTCGTTTACTTCGGCAACACTCACTGTTTCGTTTAACGAAATAGAAATTGTGTTATCGTCGATGTAGTAAAAGTTAATTTCGTTTTGTTCTGCAATTGTGCGTACTTTTTTAGCATCAGCTTTTACAACGATAGTATCAAAGAATGCAGTATTAGTTTGCTCTACACCTAATTTTTTTAATTCGTTTGCAAGTGTTGCAGTTGCAGCGTGAACTTTGTCTGCGATGTATTGCAATCCTTTTGGTCCGTGATATACTGCATACATTCCTGCCATTACAGATAATAATACCTGTGCAGTACAAATGTTTGAAGTTGCTTTATCACGTTTTATATGTTGCTCACGAGTTTGTAATGCCATACGCAAAGCACGGTTTCCGTTAGTATCGATTGTAACACCAATGATACGTCCTGGCATGCTTCGTTTGTATTCGTCTTTAGTTGCAAAATAAGCGGCGTGTGGTCCACCGTATCCTAACGGAATTCCAAAACGTTGTGTAGTTCCTACAACAACAGCAGCTCCCATTTCTCCAGGAGGAGTTAATTTTGCTAAGCTTAAAATATCGGCAGCAACAGCAACTTTAATTTCGTTTTCTTTTGCTTTAGCGATAAATGCAGCATAATCATGAACTTGTCCGTATTTTCCAGGATATTGTAGGATTGCTCCAAAATAAGCTGTTGAGAAATCGAATGTTTCGTGATTTCCTATAACTAGTTCAACTCCGATAGGTGTTGCACGAGTTTGTAAAACTGATAATGTTTGTGGTAAAATTTCTTCAGAAACGAAAAACTTATTGATTTCGTTTTTCTTTTGGTCTCTTGATCTTACATCAAATAAAAGTGCCATTGCCTCGGCAGCAGCAGTTGCTTCATCTAATAATGATGCATTTGCAATTTCCATTCCGGTTAATTCAATAACTGTAGTTTGAAAATTAAGGATTGCTTCTAAACGACCTTGAGCTATTTCAGCTTGGTAAGGTGTGTATGCTGTGTACCATCCTGGGTTTTCAAAAACATTTCTTTGAATTACAGCTGGAACAATAGCTTGGTTGTATCCTAAACCAATATATGATTTAAAAACCTTATTTTTATTTCCTAATTGGTGTATGTGATTTGAAAACTCATATTCTGTCATTGCAGGATCTAAGTTTAACGGTGCTTTTAAACGAATGTCATCTGGAAGCGTTTCATAAACGAGTTGTTCAATAGATTCAACTCCAATTGTTTTCAACATTTGTTGATGGTCGGTTTCTCTCGGACCAATGTGTCTTAAAGCAAAAGCATCTGTTTTCATATAGTAGTAAAAGTGTTGTTTTTTGTGGTGCAAAATTAAGTATTATTAATAATTTAATAGCTATTTTTTATTGCATTTTTTATCAAATTTACAACTAAAGGGTTGATTTCTTATTAATTGATTAGTTTTGTTATATGAAGGTAGTTACACAGTTATTTAATTTTTATATCAATAGCAGTATTCACGTTGCTTTATCATGTTATGCTTTGGTGCGATTAACGTTCCATATGTTTGGTATTGAGTATGATGAGTCAATGGCTTTGTTCGCATTTTTCGGGACCATTGTAGGATATAATTTTGTAAAATACGATGCCTTAGTTCGTGTAAACAGAGCGCCAATAGGCAACCAATTAAAAATTATTGCTGTTTCTAGTTTTTGTTCCCTTTTGTTGGTTGGATATTATTTTTTTCAATTACATCAAATAACACAAATTGTTTCGGTTGGAATTCTTGCTATTACGGCGCTTTATACACTTCCTTTTTTTCCTAATAGAAAAAATGCTAGAAATTGGGCTGGGGTCAAAATATATATAGTTTCACTTTGTTGGGTTGGAGCCACTTTGGTTTTACCATTAATAAATGCTGAAATTGCTTTTACTTCTGATTTTTATTTAAAATGTGTACAGCGTTTTATCTTGGTTTTTGTACTAATATTAATTTTTGAGATTATCGATTTGGCAAATGATGATCCGCATTTGCAAACTGTTCCTCAGCAAATAGGAGTAAAGCGAACTAAGATTTTGGGACTATCGCTTTTAATTCCGTTTTATTTTTTGGAGTTTTTAAGACTAAATCTTGATAAAAATCAATTGGTGATAAATTTAATCATGGTTCTTGTGTTATCCCTTTTCATTGTTTTTGCAAATGAAAAAAGACCTAAATATTATACTTCTTTCTGGGTCGAAAGTATTCCGATTTTTTGGTGGATGATGGTTGAGTTTTATGGATAAAAGATATAGAAACAAAAAAACCGATGTTTAAACATCGGTTTTTTTATAAACGAAAGTTTTATTTCGTTTTTTGATCCGCAAGAGCTTTATTTAATTCTGCTTTAGCTTCGTCTAATTTTTTCTTTTTCTTATCGATTTTTTCTTTCGATTCTTGATTTTTAACCGCTTTGTTGTACTCATCGGTTCTTTCCTTAACTTCTTTTTGTTTTTCTTTTACTTTTTTGTCAAGATCATTGGTAACTGTTTTTGTAGTGCAGTTCTTTTTAGTTTGTGCTATTGCTTCTTCAATTCCTTTAATCTGACTTTGGTTACCTGCTTTTTTTGCGTATTCTAATTTTGTATTCAATTCACATAACTTTCTTTCGCAACCTTTTAATTCTTTACAATTAGTTTGTGCAAACCCGATAGATGTGATTGCAAAAAAGGCTACTGATAAAATTTTTGTTTTTACTGACATAATGTTTATTTTAAAATTGTTATTCTGAATTTTCTATATAAAATTAGTTCGTTTTTTAGATAAATCCATTGATTACGAATACTATATTTAGTACGCTTTGATAAAAAGCTGTCATAAAGCATGCCAAAGCAGTTTTTTCAGAATTTTAAAATTTGAGAGGAATTTTATTTCAATAAACTTCGAGAAATTTTATCAATATTCATTTTAAAAGGGAGAAAAATACTTTAGTTGTCTTTTTCAGATATTTCTTTTAAGGTTTTGTTTCTTTCTGTAAGAAGTTGAATTAAATGTTTCTTTAAAAATAAATCATCAAATAATTCACCTAAAATGCCAAACGGAGTTTCATATTGTAGTTTATCAGTCATGATTGTTTGCCCGTTTTTTTCTTCAAAAAAATGTTCATGTTTAAATGATTTAAATTTTCCACTTTCCATTTCATCTGCAAAGTAGTTGTAAAAATTCATTGCAGTAATCCGGCTTTTGTGTGTTAAGTAAAACCCGAAGTGTTTTCCTCGCCATGTTACAGTTTCGTTATAAATTATTAATCCAGATGTTACGCCAGCAATTGCAACTTCTTTTGTTTTGCTTACAGATTGTTGATGAACATCAATATCCCTAGAATTATCGAATACGATTTGTTTTGATGCTTTTATTTTTGTGGTAAGATGAATCGTTGTCATAATTTGTGTTTTGCACTAATAGTTTGAGACAGATTATAAATATAAATACCATTATAGCATTGCCAACGGTTTCAACCGTTGGAGCGCAATTAATTATCGCAATCGGCATCCCACGGTTGAAACCGTGGACTATGGTTTTAATTTAATAGGTTTCGAAAAGCATTATCTACATTATCAAACTTAAATTCAAATCCATTTTCTAAAAGCTTTTTCGGAACTACGTTTCTACTTTTTAAAACTAATTCGGGTTGTGTTCGAATAAAGAAAGCTCCTATTTTAAGCAGAAATGTATTGAGTGGGATTCCGAAAGGAAAACCAACAGTTTTTTGAAGTTTCTTCATAAAGTCAGCATTGCGAATCGGTTTAGGAGAAACAACATTAACAATCCCAATCATTTCTTTTTGGAGTATAAAATCTACTGCATTTGCAAAATCGTCTTCGTGAATCCAGCTAATAAATTGATTTCCTTTTCCTTGTTTTCCTCCGAATCCAATTTTAGCTAAGGTTTTAAGCGGAATTAAAGCGCCGCCTTTTTTTCCTAAAACTATCGATGTTCTTAAAGCAGTTTTTAATGTATTTGGAGTTTCGGTTTTAAAGAATGCTTTTTCCCAAGATAAAGCCACATTTATAGAAAAATCATTTCCGATTTCGCCAGTAGTTTCGTCCATTTCTTTATCTAATGAAAAACGATAAATTGTAGATGTAGATGAATTTAGCCAATGTTTGGGCGGAGTTTTACAATTTAAAACAGCCTTGTTTAAAACACGTGTGCTTTCGATTCGAGATAATAGAATTTCTCTTTTATTTTCTTTGGTATAACGACAATCTACAGATTTTCCTGCAAGATTTATTAATACCGTTGCGCCTTCAAGTTCATTTTCCCAACCAGAAAAAGTTCTGGCATTCCAGTTAACGTATTTAATTCCATTAACGGTTTGTGATTTTCCTCGGGTGAGAATTACAATTTCTTCAAATTTATTTTTGAAATGATTGACTAAAACTTGTCCTAAAAAACCTGTTCCAGCTGCAATAATTAGTTTTTTCATTGTCTTAAAAAGTTTGCTTTTTTTCAATATCAGGGAATACTACGTCAATTCTTCTTGCCAGTTCGGGTAGTTTAATAGTTGGAACTGCTGGGAATAAATGATGTTCTAAATGATAAAACATACTAAATGTAATTTTGTTTTTCCAATTTCCTCGTTGTGTTCTGGCATATTCCGGTGATTCTTCGGTATCGTGATGTACTGTCCAAACAGCGAAAAAAGCCATTAAAAATTCGGCAAAAACCATGACAATAATATGATAGATTAAAAAATGAATATTAAAATAGAAAACGGCAAATGTTACTATGGCAATAGAAATAAGTTCTAATAATACATTTTTTCTATAATTTTTGTTTCCTAGTTGTAAGGTTATTTTATGAATTAGAAACATATGCATAGGACCATAAAGAATAGCTCCGTACCATGTCATTCTTGCCGATTTTCCTTCATAATCTTCATCTGACAAACAATATTTATGATGTCTGATGTGATTAAATTTAACGGCATGGACTGAAACCATCAATAAAATACTGTTTGAATAAAGTGTAAACCACGTTAAAAATTTATTAGTTCCTAATGAGTTATGAAAACCATTGTGTACTTGTCTTAATCCTGTTAAAAAGAAAAAAGCTGAAAAAGGTATTGCTAATAAATAATATCCAAAATAAGAAAGTGTGATAGAGATTAGAAACCATGGAATTGTCAAATTATTTTCGATTAACATTTCTGTAAAACTTAGATTTTTCAAATCTTTCCATTGTACTTTTTTTAGTATTTCTTGATGTGTCATTGCAGATTCTTTTAAGTTTACTATGAATGAATTAAATCTAGCAGTCCCAAAGCTTCGGAACTGCCAGATTTTGTTATTAATTAAACTTTTAGAACTAATCTGTCTTCTTCTTGTGCTTCTCTGGCTTTTCTTTTTCCTCTAAAAAAGAAATACAAATTAAGGAATAACATTAATCCGAGGTAAATAGAAAAACTTCCTATTTTATAACTTAAAGCTTCAATTAAGATTTGATAGTTACTAATGTCTTCGCTTATTCTTAATATCATTAATGCAAAGCCAAGATTAAGAAGATAAAAACCTGTTTCGAAAAGCTTATTTGTAGCATCGGCAATTTCTTCTCTTCCTCTAAAAATGTCTAGCATGTATATTTTTCCATTGGCGAATAAAGTTTTAGAAACATAATATGTTAGGAAAAGTGCTATTGGTAAATAGATTGCATAACCGACTAAAATTTTTGTAGTTTCCATGATGTTTGATTTACTAGTTATTAATTAATTTCTGAATGTATTTAGTTATTATAATGATGTTTATGTAATGTAATCCTGAGATTATAAATATGATAATTGCTGTTTTTGTTGCTATAACTTCTATGAGTTGGCTGGTTACTATTATTGTTTCCCAAGAAATTAAAGTCATGGCACAATAACCAATATTTAATAGATAATAGCCCAGAAGCAATATCTGGTTTATTCGAAGGCATAAATCTTCATGGTCGGGTATAAGTTCTGAAACGAATACATTGCCATTTTTATAACAGGCTTTTCCAACTTTTACAATGATGAAAATGGTAATTATTAAGTAAATGAAATACCCAATAATATTAAGATTAGCATTCATGACTTTATTTTTTTCTTGTTCTCGACAGTAATCTTAGAACCAATCGCTAAAAAAGCTGAAAGTGGTTTTGATTGATTGAGGAAAGCAAAATCTTTCCCATAATTATCTTCAAAATCAACATCTATTTTATAGTCGATTATTGGTAGTTGTTCCCATCTTGGATGAGTTACTTCATACTCAAAAGTGGTGTTCTTATCGTATTTTGTATATCCAAAATAATGCTCGGTAATAAATTCGGCTTCTGAGTTTAATTCTATTTCCGATTCCTGTTTTTCAGTTTGAACCTCAATAATATTCCATTTGTTATGATTTTTCCATTGGTAAACAAACCTCTTGTATTCTTCATTTTCGCTAACAGAATGTTCCATTTTATTGGTTTGGTAATGTTCCTTGTATAATGTGTTTGCAATAAAAGTAATGGCGCTTTTTGGAACTATTTCTTTTATAAAAACGACTCCACGTTTCCATTGTCCATTTTCAAATCGTTTTACATAAAATCGAAGATTTACTTCTTCAAAATCAATATGAAAAGGAACTTTTATGCCTAATACTTTTGTATTCTCAAACATAAAACCAACAAGACTCACATAACATTTGTTGTTCCATAGATCTATTTCTGTTGCAGGAGGAACATATTTTTCTAATGTTTTAGCATCAACTTCGTAATTAAATAATGCTAAATTTTTCCATTCGGCGGTTAAGAAGCTCATTAGTTTTGTTTTTTATAGATTATACTTGAAAGATAAATTGCTAATAATGGAGGAGTTGGGACTAATATATAGTTTAGAAAAACATTATAATTTAGATAGTGATTAATAAACCATAGAATAAAGAATGAAACGACTCCTGCCATATATGCTTGAAGGTTTTTATCATGCGGATTATCGACTAACATTTTTACACCAATTGAAAATTGCAGGAACCCAGTTAGTATAATTGAGCATAAGGCTAATATTAATGCGACTTCTTTAAATATGGGATAGGTAAGCAAAAGAGCAAATGGAAGACCGATGGCAAATGTGTTGGTATATTTTATAGTTTTCATAGTTATTTATTATTTTAAACTTTCAGAAAAAAATGAAAGTTTTGGTTAAATTTTTTTAATTTGAGATTTTACTTCATAATCTTTAAGACCAAACGTCCCAACCAGTTTTCATTAATTTCAGTCATTTTATCTAGCATATTGTCTGCCTTTAATACAAAATCATACAACTTGGTGGTTTGCTCAACAAAGTGTTTTTCTTCTGCCGAATCTTTTGAGTCTATCGAGGAAACTTCTTTTAATATTTTAAGAGCAGGTTTAATTTCGCGTTTGCTTCTTTCTCTAGCAATTTTTACAGCAAGTTCGTCTAAATCTTTTTCAGCAGTAAAGAATTCTCTTCTTTCTCCCGATTTGTATTCTTTGTAAACTATTCCCCAATCCATCAAAGCTCTTAAATTCATGCTTGCATTACCGCGGGAAATTTGCAATTCTTCCATTACATCTTCCATCGAAACAGGTTCGTTAGATACCATCAATAAAGCATGAATCTGTGCCATGGTTTTATTAATACCCCATTGAGAACCTAAGGCTCCCCATGTTTGAACGAATTTATTTTTTGCTTCTTTGAATTCCATAGTTCAAATGTAAGTAAAAGTTTTTAAACTTTCAAAAATAAATGAAAGTTTATTGCGTAAAAGTGTGAATTTGTTGTTCAATATGGTTGTAATCAGGTGTTTATACGTGGTTTTAGGTTTCGTGTCATTTTTTTGTTTGTTCCATGACCAAAATTCCCTGTTTGATATCATTTTGTTAAAAATGCCTATTTATTTCTAATAGCTTTGAAATAGAAGTTAGCCCTAAATCTATCATTTATAATAGTTTTTGATTTTTAAATGATTCAGCTAACTCATTAAATTGAGTGGAGCAGAACCCACTAAAATAAACGGACTGTTTCGCACAGTACAAAGCGGAGGCGGATCTGAAAAGCCTTATGAGTAGGACAAAAACTATTATTATGCAAGCAATACCTGTAAAAGTAAAAAATGTGAATGTGTATCCTTATGTTGAATGGAATGGTGGAGGCGTTGGACCTGTTATTCTTCCTGTTATTGAAGGAGCTAGTGGAACCTATGGTTTTGGTACACTTGGAAGATCTTTATTCTATAATCTTAATTTAGAAAGCCACAAACCACAACTTAATATCCATCATAAATATGTAGCAACGGGAGAGAATGAAGATGGTACTCGTTTTACTACTGAGTGGATGTTTTGTACAAATGTTAGTGATGATTCACAATTTGGAAGAACAATAACATTGGGTCAGTAGGGCAACTACAATGATTTCTTTACATGATACATAACGTACAAAAGTTATTAGTCATGAAGTTAAACAATAATTAGTATTAAAAACTATAACGATGGGAATAATTATGCCTTATGGTGTCGCTATTAGAGAAGCTTTAGTATCAAATGATTTGGCTAAGATGGAGGCTGTTGCTAAACAGGCAAAGCAAACCATAAAAGACCAAGGAGATCTAACTGTAGCTTTACTAGACTTGCTAGACGCGATAGATTCTTTAAAAAAGAAAAAATAAACTGACTTGTACAGAAAAACAAGGGGGTATCTGAAAAACCTAAAGAGTAGGAATAACTATAAACACAAGATATTATGGCAACAGTACTTTACGGAGTAGGAATCAGAGAAGCGATAGCTTCAAATGATTTAGAAAAAATGGTTGCAGTAGCTGAACAAGCTAAGAAAACCATAAGAGATCAAAAAGATTTGCATGTAGCATTGGTAGAATTGCTTGATGCAATTGATACTTTGAAAAAGAAAAAGTAATCTAAAAAAGACGGTTTATTAAGTTTTACTTTTTAAGCCGTTTTTTTAATCAATTAACCATAAATGAAATTAAGATGGACAAGACTTCAACACGATACAGAGTAAGAGATGATTATGAAACAGCTACTCCGGTTCATGTAGTATGGGAAATTACTTTAGCATGTAATTTGAAATGCTCACATTGCGGATCCAGAGCAGGAAAAGTAAGACCTGGAGAATTAACTACAGAACAATGTTTTGGTGTTATTGATAGTCTTAAACGTCTTGGTACAAGAGAAATTTCCATTATTGGTGGAGAAGCTTTTTTAAGAAAAGACTGGCTTGAAA
Organism: Flavobacterium hydatis; assembly: GCF_000737695.1. Taxonomy (GTDB): domain Bacteria; phylum Bacteroidota; class Bacteroidia; order Flavobacteriales; family Flavobacteriaceae; genus Flavobacterium; species Flavobacterium hydatis. The sequence goes on along the minus strand of NZ_JPRM01000006.1, from coordinate 221,802 downwards.
TTATCGAAAGAATACATCAAAGCGGGATTGAATGTTCTATGCAATCTGGTGCCTATAATTTAAACGAAGAGCGAATTATTGATGCTAAAAAAGCAGGGATAAATAATATTGGAGTTTCCATCGATGGGATGCCCGATACACATAATAAAATAAGAGGAAGAAGAGATTCTTTTGAGCATGCAGTTAATTGCTTGCAATTGCTAAAAAAACATAATATAACTTCTAGTGTAAACACAGTAATTACAAAAAGAAGCAAAAATGAGCTGAATGAGCTTTTAGATATTCTAATAGAAAATGATGTAAAGAACTGGCAAATACAACTTGCAGTTGCCATGGGAAATGCCGTAGATAATTCAGATGAATTAATAGTTCAGCCTTATGAATTAATAGATTTTTACGACGATCTTATTGTAATATACAGAAAAGCTTTAGCACATAATATCTTGATACAGGCAGGGAATAACATTGGTTATTTTGGACCGTATGAACATATTTGGAGACAAGGAAATGAAAAATATTATACAGGATGTTCAGCAGGACATACAGGAATAGGGATTGAGGCAGATGGAAAAATTAAAGGATGTCCGTCATTACCAACAAGCGCCTACACAGGAGGAAATGTTAAAGATATGGATCTGGAAGATATTTGGAAGTATAGCGAAGAAATGGTTTTTTCCAGATATAGAAATAAAGAAGAATTATGGGGCGGCTGCAAAGGTTGCTATTATGAGTCTTCTTGTTTAGCAGGATGTACCTGGACAAGCCATGTTTTGTTTGGTAAGAGAGGGAATAATCCTTTTTGTCATCATCGTGCTTTAGAACTAAAAAAGAAAGGTCTTAAAGAACGCATAAGAAAAATACAAGAAGCACCAGGTGTATCTTTTGATATGGGACTTTTTGAAATTATTGTTGAAGATGAAAATGGAGTAATAGTAGAAATACAATCACCAAATAGTGAAACTCCAGTTTTAGTTCCAGATTATTCGGCCAGAATTCCGAGAATCCCCAAAGCACTTAAATTATGCAACGGATGTGATAATTATGTTTACGAAGAAGAAACAGTTTGCAGTTTTTGTAATGCCGATGTTCAGAAAGTAAACGATGAATATGCAGCTAAAATGGAAAGAGCAAAACAAACGCTGGAAAAATTAGAATTATTAATGATGAAATAATATGGAGCAGTTAAAAAATATTCAATCAGAAATTGATCGGTATTCGCAACATATTGAAGAAGGATTAAGCCTGTCGGAAATTACTATAAAGTATGGTTTAAACTCTTACAGATATGGATCCTCTAGTTTTTTAGATAATCTTTTTGATCCCATTCCTATCACAGACAAAACGATATTTTATGATTTAGGTTCAGGCTATGGGAATATTATTTTATATGGCGCGGTAAAATATCCAAATGTTCAGTTTAAAGGAATTGAAATTCTCGAAGAGCGAAATAAAGTTTGTATTGATTTAATCAAGAAAGAAGAAATCACCAATGTTACGGTAACTTCTGGCGATATTTTAAAGACCGATATTTCTGATGGAAATGTTTTTTATTTATATAATCCTCTTTATGATTTTCAATATGCTGAATTATTAGATAAACTATATCAGATCTCTTTAAAGAAGACCATTATTGTAATTGCGGAATCTCAATGTGCTTTTTTTGATGAAGCCAATTGGTTAGAACAATATCACCTTAAAGACATTGATGTTATCAGAAAAATTAAATATTACCGCTCCAAATTTGCTAATTAATACTCATCAAAGTTAAAATCAGACAACAATTTAAAATCGAAATAATCATGGCTAATTTAAGTTCAATTATTCTTCCGGTTCTAGAAGGAATGGAAGAATCATATTTAAAAGATCAATTATTAAAATTCTTGCCAGTTCAGGAAGAATCATTTTCGAAAATTGAAAAAAGTTTTAATCAATTGACATCAAAAGTACAAGATAAGGATAGGTTACAACGTTTTTTTCATAGTTGGAGCCAAACCAATAATAGCGCAATGACAGTTGCAGGAATTAGCAATCGTATGACAATGCTAGTTCATAAAAACCAGCCAATCGCAGATGAAAGAGCGCTATTGCAATCCATTACTAGTTTAAATAGAATTGTAGATGAAGATCTGGCAGTTGTAGGCAGAATTTTGCATTCGCAATTATTTTATACTATGGCAACTACTATTTGTACAGACGATGACTGGCTTTCGCGTAGATATCTAAATCAAAGTGCTTGTGATTTTAAAGGATGGAAAGATCAAAACTCATTGCGAAATAAAGATATAATGATTGCTTTATTGACTACTCTGATACACGAAATTTATACTCATGGGGAAGTAGAGTATATATTGCCAAAATTTGAATCGTGGTTGAAAAATGATTACGGTTTCTCAGAAGAGGAATGCGACAAAGCATTGGCATGGATAAGTGTTCATTGTGGTCCAACTGAAAAAAATCATTTCTTTTTTGCAGTGAGTTCTATTTTTTATTATGCCAAGGCAATGAATGTTGATCTTGAAGCGTATGAATTAGAAGGAATCATTAAAGATTATTTAGCTAAGAAATCTGCCGTAATGGTAGATCTTATGGAAGTAGAAGAGCTTAGTTTTTAAAGCATATTCTAATAATAATTCTTGAAAATAAACTCCTAATTATTATGTCTAAAATTAAGCTGCAGCAAAACCAAGCTGATAAACATGAAAAATGGAATCAGTTATTTCCTGAATATTTTCAAAAAGGCAGGGGAGGATTAGATACTAACTCTTTTGCTAATTCTTCGGTAATCGTTTCTTCAGAATATAGCAAAGAAATGAATCGCTTATGTACTATTTTAAATAAAGCTTGTGCGGCAATTGTTTTGAATTATTTTGAAGACGAAAGAATTCGAGAATATTATCAATTAGGCAAAGACCTGGAAGCTTTATTGAAAAAAAGTAATGGAAAACCATATAATCAGGGTTTTTATCGCCCTGATTTTTTATATGACACAAACAATCAGGTCAAAATTTGTGAAATAGGAGCGCGATATTCTCTAAACGGTTGGATGATTAGTTATTATTTACAATTAATAAACAATCAGATAGACGCATATAAAAGTAACGTAAGTACTGAAAATGCGGATTTAAAAAATCTTATAGGCGATTTGCATCATCAATTAGCTTCTCATAAAAAAGTAGCGATTATTCATGATGACGAAAAAGGGAGTGATATTTTTTATGTTCAGAAAGAATTAGCAAAATTTCAAATCGAATTAATTTCGGCAAGACCTCAGGATTTAGTTGTGGTAGATGATTTAATATACGTAAACGGAATACCGATTTCGCAATTTATATTAGAGATGGATCGCGAAGAACTAAAGAAAATAAGTCCAGATGTAATGGATAAGTTAATCGAGACAAACGCTTATTTTAATGATATCCGAACCTTAATTTTAATTCATGACAAAAGAGTTTTGGCTGTAATGTACGATGCTCAAATAATGAGAGATTATTTAAGCCAAGAGGATTATGATTTTTTGCAAGATTACCTTATTCCGAGTTTTGTTATTACTAATGATGATGGCTGCGATGCTTTTACCGCGAGTAAAGAAAATTTGATTTTAAAATTAAATAGCGGCGGAAGAGGAATTGGGGCTTATGTTAAAAGTGATTGTACAAGCGAAGACTGGAATACTATTGTTAGAAAAAACTGGAATAAATATCTCATTCAGCATTTTGTTGATCAAAAGGAGTTTAATGATGCCGAAAATAATCGTCAGATTCATCTAGTAGGAATGTTGTTATGCAAAGATGACAAAAATTACGGAGCTGGTTTTTTTCGAGGTTCAGATGAGTCGATTGTAAACGTACATCAAGGCAGAGCTTTGATTTATCCGGTATTAGAGTAATATAAAATGATGAAACATCATGGAACATACAGTTGTTATACCTCTTTACAATAAGGAAGCTTATATATACGATACGATTCGTTCCTTGGCTTTTCAGGATAAAAAAGCATCACAAATTATTGTTATAGATGATTTTAGCACAGATCAAAGTTTAGTTTATTTAAAAGATTCATTATCATTTTTTGCACCACAATTTTTGCAAACCGATATTCAGGTTATTGAATTGGAGGAAAATAAAGGACCGAGTAATGCAAGAAATATTGGGATAGAACTTGCAACAGGAGATCTTATAAGTTTTTTGGATGCAGACGATTGTTATACCTCTTCTTGTTTAAGTGATGTTAGTTCAATTATAGAACAAGAAAATATAGCTGTTTTAATACTTGGAATTGTCTTAGTCCCATCCGATGAATATCTACCAGAGATAAAATCATTTGAAACTGAATTAACTCCGCTTTCCAATGAATTATTTTTAATACCCAATCCATTGCATACTGTTAGTTCACCAGATTTTATTATGGGAGTTGGCAGTAATGTTGTAATCCAAAAAAAATACCTGCAAGACATTCGTTATGAAATTAATGTTTCTTTAAATGAAGGAATTGATTTTTGGTATCGCATTTTAAAAAATTTGCCACAACAGGCTCGGGTTGGATTACTGAATAAAGTTTGTATAGAAGTAAGAGAAGTAGAAGGAAGTTTATCTGGAAGTCGTTACACAAATTGGGCAGCATTAGAAATTCCTTTTTCAATAAAACGATATAAAGAAAGTGCTAATCGATACGATCAGCAATTAATGGGAATGTTGTCACAACGATGGTTAGAACATGCAATGGAGCGACTACCGTCCTGGCAACAAAAAACTCTATTTGTTTTAAATCATTTCGGGATCTTAATTAAAAACGGTTATTATTTAAAAAGAAGAAGTAAATAAAATAAGAAACTATGTATCCAGCTTATATCTCTCCAGAAATAGACAACTCAGTATTACAAGATTATTTTGAATTAGCAAAACAGAATCCTTTATACAGCGATTTTTATAAAGGAAATGATTATGCTATTGATGCACCAATGCTAAGTAAAAAAGAGTTAATACCTATTTTAAATACAAAGTTTAAACTTGAAGAAGAAAAAAAAGGAGTGTATTTAGTACGCTCAGGCGGTAGCAGTCAGAAGCCTTTAATATTTCCGGTTGATATACAAGAAAATCATAACCAGCGTCTTGTAATGGCGGGCGAATTAACAAAAAATAACTTTTTTACTCCAGAAACAATTGCTTTAAACATTTTTGGTTATTCAGATATGTATCGCACTGCAGCAATTATGGATGATATTTTAGAAAAATGTCAGGCCACAACACTACCATTGAGTGCACATGCAAGTTATAGTGATGTAGAAAAGGCAGCCAATTATTTTAAGCCAAATTTTATATTTGGAACACCTTCTAAATTATTATGTTTTGCAAAATATTTAGAAGAAAATAATAGAAAATTAGAAATAGAAAATTTGCTTTACGCAGGCGAATTTCTAAGACCCAATATTCAAAAGCTTTTGCAAAAGACTTTCGGAGTTCAACAAGTTTATTCCATGTATGGTTCAGCCGAAACTGGAATTTGGGCTTGGTCAAATTTTACTAAAAATCCATCATTATTCTCAATTATAAAAGGTATTATAGTCGAAATTATAAATCCTGATAAAGACGGATATGGTACAATTGCAGTTACCAATACATTCCGTAAAAGGTTTCCTGTTTTTAGATATGCCATAGGCGATTTAGGACGATTGATAGAATTAAATGGAAAGAGCTTTTTGGAATTAAAATCCAGAGAAACTAAATCTTTTATAGTTGCAGAAGAACATTTTGATTTAGATGACATAATTTCTCTTGTAAGCGATGCAGATACTTTTCAGATTCAATTGTCTACCGATGAATTTTTTAAAGATGTTGTTAGAATGTTAATTGTTCAAAATGTATCTAAAAATCAAAGAGAGGATTTTGTTGAGCAAAAATGTGCCGACTTAAAAGAATTTTTGCATTATGATGGAGGTTCTATGAAAGTCGAAGTTTTGTTAGTTACTGCAGCTCAATTATATATAGATCCTAATACTACAAAAACACCAATATTGTTAGATTTGAGATGATGATTTTTTATAAAGTAATCATCTTTAATTAGTTACGTCGAATAATTTCATTACACATAATTATTTACTTCATGGATAAAAAAACCTGTTTTATGACATTTTTTTATTCATGATTTTATAGGCATTGTAATTTTAGTAAATAAAATATAAAAAAAATGTTTAGGAAAGCTATATGTAACGAAATCAAAACATACGAACGTTAATAAAAATAAATCATACAATTAGAAATAATAACCCCCAAAGCTAATTACCATGAAAGATTTATCTACTTCTTCGACACCATGTGTTGATCCGATATCAGATTCAAGATATCCTGTTTTGGAGCCTTTTACAGGCCCTCAACCTAAACTCCCACAATATTGGAAATGTACTTGTTTGCTTCACCCTTTTAGTCCCCCTCAAAGTAATAGTACACCTGCAGATCTTGCAAGTCCATTTTTTGAAATTTGTACCGCCACTGTTTATTATGCAGAAGGAATTGGACTAAATGCTCTTTTAGTAGGTAGCTCCGGCAGAAGATGGTGGTATAGAGTAACGCCAACTCAAACGGAAATATCTACAGACGGAAGTCGTTATACACCGATAAATGTAGGCTGGAAAGTTCCAACTACAAACTGGTTTGGAAATGAAAGCAATAAAGCTAAATGTTCAGGAACTAGTTACCTGAACTGGATGAAAGCACAGAAAGTAGATTGGTGGAAAATTCCGGTTGGTAATAGCGATCCGGCACCTGCCACCTGGATGTGGTTTGATCACAATACCAATTTTCCAGTGCGTCTTATGTTCGGGCAAGGACCTGTTGCATCTCCTGGTATGGGAGACGTTAATCAGTTGGCACTTTTTCAAATGTTTTCTTTTACCTATTTCCCCACTTTTGAGAAACTAACGAGTAATCCGTTAAATTCTCCTCTGGTGCCTCCGGCGATAGAGGGCTATTCTTTTGGAAATCCTAATAGATATGAGCTATTTACATGGAATACAAATTTTGGGATGACTGTTTTTATGACACCTGTTAACCAAGCTTTCAGTCCTTTGCCTACAAGAGTTTTATACAACTGGAGAACTGATGCACAATACCGCGTTTCTTCTGATAGGAGTCAGAGCACATTGATGAAATATACATACAATCCCCAAAATAAATTTACTTCCCAACAAGCGCTTCTTACAGGACCAGCTCCAAGCGGAACAACGCCACCGGCTAACAGCGGTGCTGGTTTTCTAATAAATTATTTTGGTGATAAAATAACAAATGTTCTTGGTTTCGGAAACTTTCCATTCCCTCAACAACCACCAAATTGGGTTCAAATTCCAGCTGTACAAGGAAGAATTCAGGCAACGATTATTAGTAATCCAGTACTTTGTCCAGACAGAAGAGTTACTGTAGTAGGAGTGCTTTTTCCACCTTCAGGAAATAATTATCCAGATTCCACCTATTTGTGGACTTGGTACAGCCCTCAGAATGGAAGTGGAACCAGCAGCAGACCAATAACATTTATGCAATCACAATCAGGTGTAGGTCAAGGAACCAGTCTTGCCTTGGCAGATTATTTTGATTATGAGGAATTCACGGCGCCAATTCCAGCATGCAATTTTGCAGTTCCACCTAGTGATTTTAAAGTATTAGGAAACCCTATTCCACCTGATAATAAGAATGCGAATCCTTGGCTTGATACAGGTATTAGATTGAATCCCAGCAGAGTTGCAACTATAAAGTATGTAGATGGTTTATGGACTGCAAACCCAAATATCAATAACGGTAGACAATACAATTCAGCTGGAAATCCAACTTTTATTAGTGCAAAACCAGGATATGCTCTTCCAAACGCAAACGAGGGTGCACTTGTTGGTAAAGTCGGGGATACAGTTTTCTTAATCGGGTTGGAGGCAAGTACGCCACCGGGACTCGTTGGAAAGTTAGAATTATGCATCAACGATGATTTGAAAGGAATTTATGGAGCAGGTCTAACAGACAACAAAGGTTATGTAAATGTGAAGATAAGCGTTGGAGCTTCAAAGAAAGATAAAATTATAATAGAAAGTGGAGCAGAACCCACTAAAAAAAACGAGGCGGTTTCTGAAAAGCCTTAAGAGTAAGAAAATCTAAATCAAAAAATTATGTCAAATTTATTAGAAGGTGCTTATTTAGCAAATGGCACAATTGGAAATGTAGGAACGCCAGGTGCGCCTATTGCAAAATTTAGTTTAGTAGTTGTACCATCGCAACATTCAGTGACAGGTACAGTAGTAATTACACAAGCAATCGCTGGTCCTGATAGTCATATTGTTGTTCAGGTAAAAGGAAAAATATATGCAACAGGATTCGGACCCTTTACTAAAGTAGTTGGTCTTCATGGTCAATATGTTCATGCGGTTTCTCCTCCGGGAATAGGTGCTTTTTTAGCCAATTTCAATGCACATTTTGCAATAGATAATGCATGGAATGGAACAGGAGGTTTTTCATATTATCAACATGATATAGAAAAAGTACCAGTAACTGCTTTACCAAGCTTAAAAGAGCAATTGTCATAAAAGTAAAAATCTTATGAAACAATTCTGCTTAAGTGGAGTAAGAATTTAAATTAAAAAGTTGGAAACAATTCGCTTTTTAATTTATTGAAAAAGATTGTCTATCCAGACAATCTTTTTTACTTATTGCTTTTCTGTATATGTTCAAAGGTTTTTTTAAAATTAAAATATTTTTTTTATTGAAAATCAGGTATTTATACGTTGTTTGAGTTTGTCGGATTATTGTTTCTTTATTCCTGAATAACCAAATAGATTTAATAGAATAAAAATCAGCCCCATTGATTTTTAATACTTAACCTATAAAACAATAAATATGTCACACGATCCCCCAAATTTAGATTCTGATACATTGATTTATCGAAGCCTGTATTATCATTCTGACCAATCTCTTGGTGAAAAACTTGTAAAAGAGAAAAAGGTTGCTGAGGATGTTAAAGTACCAAGAATTAATCAAGTCCCGATAAGAGGTTCTTTCTCGATTTCGGCCTTTGCAACAATTGTTGGTAGAGACAGTTTGCGTAACGGAAGTAGTGTAATGGAAACCCTTTGCTTAAATCCGCAGGAAGTCCATCAGTAACTTTTGTATGTAAGTAGTGTGATTCTTCTACTTAAATTGTAAAAATAAAACCAATAACAACACCTATTTGTCAAGATGAATTAATGTTGTTTAAAACCAAGCAATCATGAGAAAATTGAATATAAAAACCAGTATTGCATTTATTGCAATTGGAATGCTCCTTTTTTTAGGATGTAAGAAAACAGATTTGTTGTCTAATACAGATAAAGATTATGAATATTTGCCACAAGATGTAAAACAGTCTTGTGTTGTTACTGAAGCCGAATTTAAAACTTGGTTTAAGGGCGGAACAGTCACAGAAAACGGATTAGTTGAGCCTGCAAATAGTGTAACATTCCCTCATAATAACAATTGTGATTTTTATAAATGGTCAGAACAGATGTTTTTATGGATTACCTCACCAACTTCTAGTGGTTCATATAAAAGTGGAGGAACTGTAATGGAATCTCCTGTGTTTTATAATGTTTCGGCAGCAGATAAAAACGGAAATCGTGTATTGACTCCTCATGCACCAAATACTATAATGAGTGCGGTAGGTAATATTGAGCAAACAGGACCAAATAGATTACCGATTGTGTTTGATAAAAGCGGGAAAATGTTTGAAGTAGAACCTCAAGAAAAGAATGAAGCCGTTAAAGATGCTGGAAATAAATCTGTTGTTGTAGGTAAAATAGTTGCCAATGCCAATGGATTACATTCTTTTGTAGATATAAAAGGCAAAGTAATTTCAAGTCCTAAAGCAATAATTGCTGGTAAAGTTCATCCTGAAAATATTGTACAGGAATTTAAAGAGGGAAATAAAACGATTCTTCTTGACTCAAAAGGAAATATAATTGATACAGAACAAGGACAGGCGGGGTCTAGCGGAGCATTAGTTGCGAGCAATAATTCATTAGTTTATTATATAACAATGGTAAATGATGTTTATGCTTACTTCTTGACTGGTATAAAAGATAAAGGAGATAAAGGATTAAAAGCAAAAGAATTTCCAACAACTGCAGCTGCACGAGACAGTATTCTTGCTTATGCAAAATTGAAAGGTTTTGCGGCACCACCAGACCCGGATGCTTTGGCAATGGAATTAAAAACATCTTGGGTTGAAGCTAAGGATTTGCCAAATGCAGAAACTTATATTACAATTAAAGCTAAAGTTCCGGTGTATGACAAGACAGATCCTAAACTTTGGAAATTAACAGATAAGACAACCGTAACAACATTAGCATTGGTGGGAATGCATGTGGTAGGAAGTGTTGCTGGGCATCCTGAAATGATTTGGGCAACTTTCGAGCATCTAAAAAATGCACCAAATACAGCATATTCATACACAGATGTTAATGGTAAAGTAAAGCAAGTAAAAGGAGATACTGGTAAAGGATGGCTTTTTAATGATAATGCAAATGATACTGTAGGAGGACAAAATATCCAGAATATGACAGTAGTTAATGATACACTTAATACTGATGTAATTAAAATTGTAGATCCTGCGCTTAGTAGTTCTAAAGTAAGAAGAATTATGGCTTGGGGTGTTGCTTCTGATACGATACCAAATGAAGAAGATAAAACACCTGCAAACTCTAATAGTGAAGTTATCTCTATTAATAATGCGGTACGCAAAATGTTGGTTGGTAATGATATTAGGAAAAATTATCTACTAATAGGAGCTACATGGACTGCTGGAGGTGTTGTGCCAAATGGTTATTCATATCCTTATAATGGGACTCCACCAACTCCAGGAAATGCGATTGGTACCGGACGATTAGCAAACACTACAATGGAAACTTTTTTTCAGGCACCGAGCTCGAATGCAGATCCTAGTAGTGGTAGTAGAGCAGTTACTTCTTGTTTATATTGTCATGGCTATTCACTAGATCCAAGAAATAAGAATGGGATAAGTCATATATTTAGTGAAATTCGTGCATTGCCTACAAATATGGGAAATTTACCAAAATTAAAATAAGTTACTAATTCAATAAAAAAGCCAGTACTAAATTTAGTTACTGGCTTTTTGCTTTTATATATTTTATAATAAAGGGTTTGTTAAAATTTCTAAATTTCTATATTTGTGAATGAATAAAATACGTATGGAAAATAATTTCAGATTAAAATTAGGAAAAAATAGCTTAATCCTTTTTGCTTTTGTTACAATTCTAGTAGGTTGTAAACGTATAGAAAAGACAAATGAAGAGAGTAGTTTAAGCGTGGGGAAAAAACTTGAAATTTCTTCCAAAGAAATCCAAAGAATTTTAAACACAAAAGCGAATCTAGAAAACACACAAGTTTCAGATGAAATGAAATTGAGTATTCCGGAGAACTATTATTTCCGAACAAGTTCTATTAAAAAGGATGAAATCGATGCCGATTCTAAATTTGGAAAGATTGCTTTGGCTACAAAAGAAAGTTATGATTATGTCGAAATTATAAATTCCTTATTTATTAATAACAAATTAGGCGAAGAAAGCGTAGTAATTATAAAAGATGATAATCCAAACCTGCTTACAATCGATGATTTAAAAGAAGATTATGAAATAGAAACTATCTATTTTGAAGATAAAAACAGCATCGTATTTAGTGAAGATAAAACTTTTACAACAATACATTTTCAATACGATTCAACAACCAAAAGTTATTTAATTTATAGAGGAGGCATTAGTTGGAGCAAAGCTTTTCCTAATGAAGACAAACTCGATTTGGCTTTTTATTTTTTGCGAAATGCTAAAAATCTTTTGAGCACTAATTTTACAAAGCAAGAATTTACATGGAAAGATTATGTAGATAACAGACCAAAAATCGAAATAAATTTAATGAAGTTTTATTTCAAAAATTTCAAAAAAGAAATGGGAGCTTTTCTAAATGTAAATGAAATTGCAAGCCCAGAATATGATGGTCACTCATTGGTTAAGTTGTATCGATTAGCTCCAAATGGAGATACTTTATTTTACGAATTTTTAAATAAATTAGAGACTGGGAAATCCTATGAGGCTCAAGATACAAAGTGGGCAAGCGAGTTGTTTTATACAGACGATAAGTGTAAGGTAATCCCAAAAGGAGCATCTTCTATCGTAGAGATTACCAGGTTAAATTATGATGGAGAAGTTTATGAAAAACAATTTATGGTTTTTTCGATAATCAATTATGACAAAAAAACTTTCTTACTGAAAACTGAAAATAATTTAAATGAAAAAACGACTGATTTTTTCGTCAAAATGTTTAATTATTATTCAGAAAACTTCACTTTAGATTTAGTTAATAAAAAATAATTATGAAAAAAAGTATCGTTGGTTTATTAGTTTTAGCTTTGACTTCCTGCAATCCAGTTGGAGAAAATTTGGGAGAAATGCCGTTGTTTCAAAACGCCATTTCATCAATAGATAGTTTAGATTTAAAAAAAGGAGAAGAAATTGTGTTTTGGTCCAAAGTTACGACACGCAAAGACTCGTCGTTTTCAAAATATAAGATGAAATACAGTATTAGCCTTAATGGTAAAATTATTCATTTTGACAGTACTTATGTGGCTAATGGAGAACATACCATAAACTCAAAAATAACAAAAGATGAAATTATTCATTCATCATCAAAAGGTAAAGATTCGATAGAACATATCGAGAATTGGGAATTTGAAATAGAAAACAAATCGTTTAAAATTCCTCAAGACGGGAAGTATGATTTTGACTTTAAATTAGAAGCTCCTGAACTAGATTTTTTTGCGAAAAACAGTAGTAGTACTTCGGTTATAATTAGAAAGAAATAAATAAAAAAAGCTGTCAACCGACAGCTTTTTTTTATTGGAATTGTTTGATGTTTTCTTCAAACTCTATTTCATCCTGGTTTTGAAAATATTCAGTATAAAATGATTTATGTATTATATAATAAAAAACATAATAAACCATAAACACTGAAATTACTGCCAGCCAAAGGAAAGAGAAAATTTTATCCTGAATAAAAAATAGATACCCTTTTGTAAAGTCAAAGATCTCTTTTATATCCTCATAATAAGTTATAATCGCTATTGCAAAAGGAACAATTTTAGTAGTAATCCTGAATCTCGATAATAAAATTACGGCAATGATTAACATTGGTATTTTATAAAAAACATTCGGGTTTCGATATTCAGCTTCAGTAGAGAAATATCCATAACAAATTAATAAAATAGCCAGAACGCAGTAAATAGCCAGATGGATATTTCTTTTAGTTTTTAGTTTAGTTATATATTCTGGAATAGATTGGTTGTCTTTTTTCGAAAATAATAAGATAAAAAACGAAATAAGATTTAATATAGGAAGCAACGAAAGAGCGTTGATTACACCAAAATATTTTTTAAGCGAATAATTTCTGTATTGAAGCAAGTTTCCTAGAAAACGACCACTTACAAAAAGGACAAAGAAACTTGATAAGAAAAATAAAACGCGAGTGTATTCAATCTTATCAAATGCATAAAAAGAAACGCGAAGAGCATTACTACCTAAATCTATAATACACATTATTAAAACCGTATAACTGATAATAAATCCCCATTTAAAAAATGAACTAGAAATAGGCTGAACATCTATTGGGTTAATTATTTCTTTTCTAGAATAAATTCGGTTTGATATGTAAAAATATCCAGCCAAAACAAGTGCAGTTTTTATTGAAATTAGAAGAAAAATAAAGCAAACAATTATATCCTGTGTATATGGAGAGTCGCTTATAGAAGCAAAGAATTTATAAAACTCATCGACATCACTCTCTATTATGTACGATAAAACAATTGTTATGACCAACTGAATCAGGAATGTTTTTGCTTTTGATAAAGTTGTGGTATGTTTTTCATTTCTAAAATACGAAGTTGAAAAGTACAGTATCGGGATGATAAATGTAAAAAAATGAACAAAAGAATGAATGTAGGTGCTATTGTCGATAGGAAGATAATAATCGGCCGTTAAATACAAATCATTCCTTAATGTAAAATAGGGTATGAATAATAACTGAATAATAATTCCTTTTTTTATAAGGTCATTTTTATAAAAGTACCAAGCAAAAACAAGACTGTGTAAGAACCAACTCTGAGCTTTCCATATCGTATCATACGTGGTTGTTTCTGGTCCATAAAAAGAAACAAAGTAATTACTACAGTAAAAGAATGCAATAACTGAAATCAATATCCAAATGGAGTTTAAAGCTTTTTTTTGTGTTACAGAGTATTTTTCGGTCATTAATAAATATTTAAATGATGTTTAAAACGATTTATAAACAAATATAAAATAATTATATCGCATTAGTAAGAAAACTTTTAGATAGTATAAAGAGTGTTAATCAGCGCGTTTTCTAATAAAAAAAGCCGAAGTGTTTACTCCGGCTTTTTACTTATCTAACGATTTGAAAATTTATATCAATCCCGCTCTTTTTAATAAAGCTTCTGGTTTTGGCTCTTGACCTCTAAAACGTTTGTACAAAATCATCGGATGTTCTGTTCCTCCTTTAGAAAGCACATTGTCTTTAAATTTTGTTGCTACTTCGTGATTAAAGATTCCTTTTTCCTGAAAGTATTCAAATGCATCAGCATCTAGAACTTCAGCCCATTTATAACTGTAATAACCAGAAGAATATCCACCCTGGAAAATATGTGAAAAAGCAGTACTCATAGCATTTTCTTTTACATCAGGATATAATTGACTGTCTTTAAACTGTTCTGTTTCAAATGCTTTTAAATCAGTAATACTTGTTGGGTCTTGCGAGTGCCAAGCCATATCTAACAATCCAAAACTTAGCTGGCGTAATGTTGCTAAACCTTCTTGAAAACTAGCACTTTCTTTGATTTTGTTTACATATTCCATCGGAATGATTTCGCCAGTTTCATAATGATTTGCAAACAATGCTAGAGCTTCAGGCTCGTAACACCAGTTTTCCATAATCTGACTCGGTAATTCTACAAAATCCCAATAAACAGATGTTCCAGATAAACTTGGATAAGTTGTATCAGCTAACATTCCGTGTAATCCGTGACCAAATTCGTGGAACAAAGTTGTTACTTCATTAAATGTAAGTAATGAAGGTTTTGTTTCAGTTGGTTTTGTAAAATTACAAACGTTCGAGATATGTGGTCTTTCGTTTACGCCATCTTTTCTGTATTGATGTTTAAACGAAGTCATCCAAGCACCATTTCGTTTTCCTTTTCTTGGGAAAAAGTCGGCGTAGAAGATTGAAACCAATTCGTTTTTATCATTCGTAACTTCATAAGTCATTACTTCTTCATGGTATTTGTCGATGTCAAATACTTCGGTAAAAGTAAGTCCGTATAGTTTTTTTGCAATTGTAAAAGCACCGTTCAGTACTTTCTCTAATTGAAAATAAGGTTTCAATTTTTCATCATCCAGATTAAAAAGCTGTTGCTTTAACTTCTCCGAATAATAAGCACTATCCCATTTTTCTAATTGCTCGATTCCGTCTAACTCTTTTGCGAAAGCAGTAAGTTGAGCAAACTCTTTCTTAGCAGCAGGTTTAGCCTTAGCCAATAAATCATTAGAGAAAGAAAGAACTTTTTCTGGGTTTTCGGCCATGCGTTCCTCTAGAACAAAATGAGCGTGCGTTTTATAACCTAATAAATTGGCTCTTTCAAAACGTAGTTTTACAATTTTAAGAACTATTTCCTGATTATCTAATTCGTTGTTTTGGAAAGCTCTTGCGCCAAAAGCGATAGCTAGTTTTTTACGCAATTCACGATTATCAGCATACGTCATAAACGGAAGGTAACTCGGATGATCTAGGGTAAAAATCCAACCTTCTTTTTCTTGGCTTTTAGCCAATGAACGAGCGGCTTCGATAGTTCCTTCTGGTAATCCAGCTAAATCTTTTTCATCAGTAAGATGTAATTCGAAAGCATTCGTCTCAGCCAAAACATTCTCACCAAATTGCAAACTCAACTTAGATAATTCTTTGTCGATTTCGCGTAATTGGTTTTTCTTTTCTTCAG
The DNA here is from genome assembly GCF_000737695.1 of Flavobacterium hydatis. Lineage (GTDB taxonomy): Bacteria > Bacteroidota > Bacteroidia > Flavobacteriales > Flavobacteriaceae > Flavobacterium > Flavobacterium hydatis. The sequence goes on along the minus strand of NZ_JPRM01000006.1, from coordinate 205,725 downwards.
GCAGATTTGCTCCGTTTCTGGAGAAACTTTTGTATTTTTTGTCAAGAAGAGTCGTTTGTTCCGGATTAAGATTTAAGCTTTCTTTTTGGTCATAAACAGCCTTTACTTTAGCAAATAAGTCAGCGTTTAAGCGAACATCGTTTCCGAATTCAGATAATAGCGGAGAAACTTCCTGAGCGATTTTTTGCATTTCGTCACTAGTCTCAGCAGAATTTAGGTTGAAAAATATACTCGAAACGCGGTCCAGAATATCTCCAGTATAATCCATTGCTTCGATAGTGTTCTCGAAAGTTGGAGCCTCGGTATTATTTACAATAGCATCAATTTCGGCTTTCGCCAAAGAAATCCCTTCCTCAAATGCAGGAACGTAATCTTCGATTTTAATTTGCGAAAAAGGAGCAGTATTGTGTTTAGTAATAAATGTTGAAAGTAAAACGCTCATTATGATGTAATTATTTTATTAATAGAAGTCGATATTTTTGAAACTCAAAGATAGCAATTTATAAAAATTTAATCATCTAAACAAAATCGATTCTCGGCATAAAATCCTCTTAAATTGTGTTATAGATATGTTATTTATTCCTGTGCACGTTTTTAAAAGCGTAAATTGAAAAAAAACTAGTTAGAAACTGTAAAATAGAAAAACGATGAATTATCAAATTGCGATAAAGAGAATAGATACGGTTAATGAAGTAGAAGGATATTGGACTGATGTAGATTTTATTCAGTTATTAGAAAAATTCAACTATCCAGATGGAGCAGCGGCAGAGAGAAGTAGTTTGCCAGAATTATTAGAAATGGCTATCTCCGATTACGAACCTAACGAAGCTGCGGAAATAGTTTTGGAATACAAATTTGCAGATAGATTGACCGATGGACAAATCGAGCAAATAGCACACAATATGTTAATTGATAAAGTTTGCGAGGAATATCCAGAGATAGATATGCAAGGAACTTTGTTCCATATAAATCAATTACTGTTTAAAGCATACAACGGAAAATTTCCAAATGCAAAAGCCTCAGTTGTTCATTTTTCGATGACATCAACTAATGGTGAAGTACAAAAATTGACAGCCGAAAATGTCCTAAAATTATTGAATAAAGGCTTGTCTGACAGGAATTTGATTAAAAGATTGTTTGAAAATCAAATGTCACAAAATATTCCATTTCCCGAAGCTGACGATATAGTTTGGGAATTGACAACAAAAGATAATATAAATTACAGCTTGGTTACCTCAGAGAATTGGATAAATAACGAAGATATAAATGAATATGAGTTTGAATCTGTTCTCGAGGAAATTGAAGATGAAGCATAATTTTAGTTTTTCAGTCGCAGTTTATACTAAATACTGCGACTGAAAACTAAAAACTATTTCAAGCCTTCCGAAGATTTATAAACAGCTTCTTTTAGGCTTTCTTTATACGCTATGATTTTGTTTAAAACTACTTTATCATGGCTTCCTATGATTTGTGCTGCAAGGATTCCAGCATTCTTGGCCCCGTTTAAAGCTACAGTTGCAACTGGAACTCCGCCTGGCATTTGCAGAATCGATAAAACCGAATCCCAACCATCGATAGAATTGCTTGATTTTACTGGAACTCCAATTACAGGAAGCGGCGACATCGAAGCAACCATTCCAGGTAAATGTGCTGCTCCACCTGCTCCAGCAATAATTACCGAGATACCGCGAGTATGAGCGTTGTTACTAAAATCGAATAATTTTTCTGGAGTTCTGTGAGCAGATACAATATCAACTTCAACTTCTATATCAAATCCTTTTAATATGTCTATGGCATCTTGCATTACTGGCATGTCGGAGATGCTCCCCATGATTACGGCTACTTTGCTCATTTGTTTTTTTTGTTTAAGGTTCAAAGTTTAAAGTTGCAAACCGCGACTGAAAACTGATTGTGTTTTTGTTTAAAGTTTAAGCGTTTAATTTGATTAGGAATTTATAAATCAAAAATAAAACTCCGAGTATTAATATTAGTGAACATAATACAAGAATTATAAATAGAATAAAACTTTTTATTCTCTCACCTTTATATTCGTATTTATCTGTAAATCTTTCAAAATGAATTTTAAACCAATTTGACTCATTGCTTAAATTCAAAAGGTTAATTGATATTTCTACAAAACTCATTTAAAAATTAATTAAACTAAAAGTGTTTATTTCGTTTCAACTTGTAAACTGTGACTGCAACTGAAAACTATATACTAATCACTTTAATCGTATTCTTAACATCCTCGGCAATTCTTCTTGCTTCGTTCATATCACCATTTACGATTGTAACGTGACCCATTTTTCTGAAAGGGCGGGTTTGTTTTTTACCATATATATGTGGTGTAACACCGTTCCATCCTAAAATAGTTTCGATGTTTTGATAAACTACATCGCCAGAGAATCCTTCGGCTCCAACTAAGTTTACCATAACTCCTGCGACTTTACTATCGGTATTTCCTAGCGGAAGATCTAATATAGCACGTAAATGATTTTCAAATTGTGAAGTATAACTTGCTTCGATAGAATAATGTCCAGAATTGTGTGGGCGAGGAGCAACTTCGTTTACTAAGATTTCATCGTCTTGAGTTTGGAACATTTCAACTGCTAAAAGACCAACATGATTAAATTTCTCCGAAACATTAAGCGCAATTGCTCTTGCTTTTTGAGCTACTTTCTCGTCGATTCTTGCAGGACAAATTACATATTCTACCTGATTTGCCTCTGGATGAAATTCCATTTCTACAACAGGATACGTTTTTATTTCTCCCGATGGATTGCGACAAACAATAATGGCAAGTTCATTCTTGAACGGAACCATTGTTTCTGCAATACATTCTACATTAGGTAAATTATCTAAATCCGAAGCTTGACGAATAACTTTTACACCATTTCCGTCATATCCAAATTCCGTACATTTCCATACAAAAGGCAATTTTAAATCTTGAATTTTAGCTTTTAAGCTTTCCAGATTTTCAAATCTTTCAAATGGAGCAGTAGGAATATTGTTTTTAATGTAAAAATCTTTTTGGATTCCTTTATTCTGAATACCCCTTAAAGTTTTTGGAGAAGGGTATATTTTTACGCCTTCATTTTCTAGTTTTTCCAGCGCTTCGAGGTTTACAAGCTCTATTTCGAAGGTCAAAACATCTACTTGTTTTCCAAAATTGTAAACAGTTTCAAAGTCCATTAAATCCCCTTGACAGAATTTGTTACAGGCAATTTTGCTAGGAGCTTCATCGCTTGGGTCTAAAACATAGGTTTGTATGTCAAATTTGCGAGTGTCAAAAAGTAGCATTTTGCCTAATTGTCCACCACCTAAGATTCCTAATTTAAAATCAGAAGAAAAATAATTCATTGTTGTGTGTTTGTGATGCGCAAAGATACTTTATAATGATTGAATAGGAAAATGCTATTTTATTTTCTTAAGAACCTCTCTTGCAACTGCTTTATAAGCAGCGGTATGATTTGCATAATCCTTGGTTAAGATAATTTGCAATTCGGGATGAATCCAGTCGTAATACTTTCCTAATATATGCAAAGTTCGGATAGAATAAGCTTTTGCAGCTACTTTGGTATCGGTAATAAGCCAATCAAAACTGGTTTCGATAATATCCTGAAGTTGCGTTTCGGAAAGAGAAATATTTGTTTCTGATTTTTTATAATGCGCAATAACTAAAAGTTGGCAGATTTTGGCAATAGGACGAATGCCACTTTCATCTTTTAATTTTTTAAGATTCGAACAAAAAAAATCAAGATGAGGTTGTAGCCATTCGAGCTTTTCATAAGATACAAATTCTAAAATCCAGCAGGCTTTGTGCGTGTTTTTGTCATGAACGTCGAAGCAAATCGAAATTAATTCGGGAAAATAATCAGGATTTTCTAAAACAGTTTGCGCTCCTTTAAGTCTGTTTTCTCTGTAAGCACTTACGTAATCAAGGTTTTTTTGTAATTCAGAGGGCATTGATTTTATTTTTGATTTAAAAATACAAATTTAGAGTCAATTTTCGATTCTAAAACTCGAATTCTGTATCTTTGCCCATTATTTTAAATGTAAAAAATAATGATACAACTTCACGATAAACAATTTGTTCCGTTTATTTCGGCTAAAGAAATTGATTTTGCAATTACTAAAATGGTAGCTCAGGTACAAGATGATTTTGGAGATGATATTCCAATTTTTATTGGAGTATTAAATGGCTCTTTTATGGTTGTTGCCGATTTTTTGAAAAAATATAAAAAACACTGCGAGGTTTCTTTTATAAAAATGGCTTCTTATGAAGGAACAGAAACAACTCATGATGTAAAGCAATTAATAGGTTTAAATCAGGATTTAACAGGTAGAACAGTAATTATCATTGAGGATATTGTTGACACTGGGAATACCTTGGTTGAACTTAAAGAGATGTTTAAACAACAAAATGTAAAGCATTTAAAAATTGCTACTTTGTTCTTTAAACCAGAGGCATACAAAAAAGACATTAAGATTGATTATATCGGAATTCGAATTCCAAACAAATTTATTGTTGGTTACGGTTTAGACTACGATGGTTTGGGAAGAAATTTGGCTGAGGTATATAAATTAGCAGAATAAACTAGAACCAAAAACCAAAGAATTATAAATTAACTATTCACTTTAAACTTCTTTAAAAAATAAAAAAGGAAGTACGACACAACACACAAACTATGATTAATATTGTTTTATTCGGAAAACCTGGAGCAGGAAAAGGAACTCAGGCAGAATTTTTAAAAGAAAAATATAAATTAACGCATCTTTCAACAGGAGATATTTTTCGCTTTAATTTAAAAAACGATACAGATTTAGGTAAGAAAGCAAGAGTTTTTATGGACAATGGCGAATTAGTTCCTTGCGAAGTTACCACTGCAATGTTAATAGATGAAGTAAACAAACATCTTGATACAGAAGGTTTTTTGTTTGACGGCTACCCAAGAACATTAGATCAGGCAAGAGCTTTAGATGAATTTTTACCAACAATTGGATCTAGTGTTACAGCTACAATCGCTTTAGAAGCTGATGATGAAATTCTGGTAGCTCGTTTATTAGAAAGAGGAAAAACAAGTGGTAGAGCTGATGATCAGGACGAAGAAAAAATTCGTGTTAGATATCAGGAATATAATGAAAAAACAGCTCCATTAATAGGATATTATAAAGAGCAAAATAAATTTCACGCTGTAAACGGAATCGGATCTATTGAAGAAATAACGGAGCGTTTGACTAGTGTAATTGATAATTTGTAATAAAAAGAAATAGTTTAAAGTTTAAGGTTTAAGATTTGCCTGAGTAATATTTATTTGGGCAAATTTTAGGCTTTAAACTTTAAATGTTTAAATATAAAAATGGAGATACTAATAATATTTTTTCTAATAATTTTAAATGGGGTTTTCTCTATGTCGGAAATCGCATTGATTTCGGCAAGGAAGAATAGATTAGAGACAGCAGCCAAAAAAGGAAATAAAAGTGCTAAAATCGCTCTTGATTTAGCCAATTCGCCAAATAAGTTTTTATCGACTGTACAAATCGGAATTACCTTAATAGGGATTTTGACAGGTATTTATAGTGGAGATAAAATCACGATGGATGTTGAGGTTTTTGTAAGCAAATTTGAAGTTTTACAGCCTTACGCACATTCTGTTGCTGTAGGGATTGTAGTTGTAGTTTTAACTTTCTTTTCTCTTGTTTTGGGTGAGTTGTTGCCTAAGAGAATTGGTTTGAATCATCCAGAGGCTATAGCCAAAGCTGTGGCTTTGCCAATGAAGGTTATCTCGATTATTACAGCTCCATTTATTTGGTTGCTGACTAATTCGACAGATTTTTTATTGAATGTTTTGCAAATAAAGCCTACTGCCGATGGTAAAGTTACCGAAGAAGAAATAAAAGCCATTATTAAAGAAGGTACAGAGGGTGGTGAAGTACAGGAGATAGAACAAGATATTGTGGAACGTGTTTTTCATATCGGTGATAGAAAAGTAAACTCGTTAATGACACACAGAAAATCGGTGGTTTTCTTGCCGTTAAATTCAGATAAACAGCGTGTAAAAGAATTAATTTTAGAAGATTTACACTCCATTTATCCTGTTTATACAGAGAACTATGATGATATTTCGGGGGTTGTTAACTTGAAAACTATCTTTGCTAATATTGAAAAAGAAGATTTCAGCTTAGCGTCTATAATGACTGAAGCTCCTTTTATAATGGAGCAGACAACGGCTTACAAAGCATTAGAGAATTTTAAGAAAACAGGAATCCATTATGCATTCGTTTCTGATGAATATGGAATTTTCCAAGGAATTATAACATTAAATGATATTCTGGAAGCTCTTGTAGGAGATGCTGCCGATTTTTATAAAGACGAATTTCAGTTAATAGAAAGAGAAGACGGAACTTGGTTGGTCGATGGACATTATTCATTACATGATTTCTTAACTTATTTTGAGTTAGATGAATTAATTAATGATTATGAAGTTACCACGGTAAGTGGTTTAATAATGACTGAATTATCTCGTATTCCAAAAGAAGGCGAGAAATTAATTTGGCAAAAATTTGAATTAGAGGTCATCGATATGGATGGCGTAAAGATTGATAAAGTATTAATAAAAGCATTAAAAGGTTAACATTAAAATAGTTTTCAGTTACAGTTTTCAATTGCAAATAGCACTGAAAAATGTAACTGCGACTGAATACTGAGAAATATGACAGAGGGAAATTTTGTAGATTACGTTAAAATATTTGTTTCTTCCGGTAAAGGAGGAAAAGGTTCTACGCATTTACATAGAGAGAAGTTTATTGAAAAAGGTGGTCCAGATGGTGGAGATGGTGGTCGTGGTGGTCATGTTTTTTTAGTTGGGAATAAAGGACTTTGGACATTGTTTCATTTAAAGTTTGCTCGTCATATTAAAGCGGGTCACGGTGGAGATGGTGGAGGTGACAGAAGTACTGGAGCCGATGGTGATGATAAATTTATTGAAGTGCCATTGGGTACTGTTGTAAAAGATAAAGAAACAGGCGAAACCTTGTTTGAAATTACGGAGCACGGAGAAAAACAAATCCTTTCTAGAGGAGGAAAAGGTGGTTTAGGAAACTGGCATTTTAGAAGTTCTACAAACCAAACTCCAAGATATGCACAACCAGGTTTGCCAGGTGTAGAAATGGATGTAATATTAGAACTTAAAGTTCTTGCCGATGTAGGATTAGTTGGTTTTCCTAATGCAGGGAAATCTACCTTATTATCTGTATTAACATCTGCAAAGCCTAAAATTGCCGATTATCCGTTTACAACATTAAAACCAAATTTAGGTATTGTAGCTTATAGAGATTTTCAATCTTTTGTAATTGCAGATATTCCTGGAATTATCGAGGGTGCTGCTGAAGGAAAGGGATTAGGTCATTATTTCTTGCGTCATATAGAGCGTAACTCAACCTTATTATTTCTTGTTCCTGTAGATACACCAGACATTAAAGGAGAGTATGACATCTTGGTTAATGAATTAACTAAGTATAATCCTGAAATGCTAGATAAAGAGCGTTTGTTAGTGATCTCTAAATGTGATATGCTAGATGACGAACTTAAAGCTGAATTAAAGACTGAACTTGATGTTGCTTTTAAAGATGTTCCTTATATGTTTATATCATCTGTTGCGCAGCAAGGACTATCTGAATTGAAAGATAAATTGTGGAAAATGTTGAATGATTAATTCTATTATAGATATATCATAAAATAAAAAAACCACCAATTGGTGGTTTTTTATTTTATGGGGCAAGGTGTTTTTACAAACTGAAGTTTTTAGAAATACCAATGTTCATTGTTTTTCCGAAATTGAATCCAATACGTTCTTGTCTTGGGTCATTTTTTCCATCAATGTTGTCGTAGTTAAGTCCTCCAATAGAGAAATTTAAACCAAAACCTCTTTTCATGTTTATGAATAAAGCTGGAGTAATGTAAGCGTACATTCCTTTAGCATCATTAATAGAGTTTTGTTGGTAACCAGATCCTATGTCAGCAAAAATTGCAAACGTTTCGTTTAATGGTCTAGAGTAACGAACAAATGCTCCAATCTTTTGATTGTTAGAGTTGTCAACAAGATCATTGTGGATGCTACCAATAGTAGCGTCAACTCCTGCAGTCCAGCTTTCTGAAAACTGATAACCAAATCTTGGAGAAAATTCAAATGATTCTGCCTTTGCATCGCCAATTTTTTCAGAAGAATATCCTACGTTTCCTCCTACAAGTATTGACCCTTTTTGTGCAGTAGCCATTGCAGAAACAACTAAAGCAACACATAATAGTAATTTTTTCATCTCTAATATAAATTTAATTTATGCAAAAGTATAGATTTTTTTATAAGAAATTGATTATGAGTAATTAATTTTTAATAAATTATTTATTACATATTTAATTGTGAAATAAAATGAATATATGAATGTGGAATTGTTTTTGAATCTGCGGAATTCATAAATATTAGGTGTGATTTGGTTGATATGTTTATTTTAGGGATTCTGGTTAGATGTTTAATTGTGAAAATGCACTATATTCGCAGAACTAATAATATTTAATACGTATGAAAAAAATAATTTTATTTTTGACAATGTGCCTTATGGCTTTTCCTGTGAGAGCAGATGAGGGAATGTGGTTCTTGATGTTTATCGAGAGATTAAACCATAGAGATATGCAGAAGATGGGCTTGCAACTTACATCCGAAGAAATTTATAGTATCAACAACCATAGTTTGAAAGATGCTATCGTTCAGTTTAACGGAGGATGTACTGCCGAAATCGTTTCTAAAAACGGTTTAGTTTTAACAAATCACCACTGTGGTTACGACGCAATTGCAGAACTTTCTACTGAAGAGCAGAATTACTTAAAAAATGGTTTTTGGGCAAAAGATAAAAGTGCCGAGATGAAACCAAAATCATTATATGTTCGTTTCTTCGTTCGTATGGATGATGTTTCTAAAAGAATTTTATCTAAAGTAAATGATAAAATGACTGAAGCTGAAAGAAACAAAGTTATTCAGCAAGAAATTGCTTTAATTGAGCAAGAAAATAATGAAGGTGGAAAATATACTGTTTCAGTTCGTCCATTCTTTCAAGGAAACGAATACTACTATTTTGTATACCAAGATTACAAAGATGTACGTTTAGTAGGAACACCACCAGAAAGTGTTGGTAAATTTGGAGGAGATACTGATAACTGGGAGTGGCCACGTCATACTGGAGATTTCTCTATGTTTAGAGTATATGCCGATAAAAACGGAAATCCTGCAGAATATTCTAAAGACAATGTGCCTTTACAACCAAAACATTACTTACCTGTAAGTTTAAAAGGTGTTAAAGAGAATGATTTTGCCATGATTTTAGGTTATCCAGGAAGAACAAACCGTTGGATGCCAGCAGGTGGAATTGAGCAAAACATTAAGTATGCTTACCCTGCTTGGGTTGAAGGTGCAAAAACTGGAATGGACCAAATGAAAAAGTATATGGACAAAGATGCAACAGTTCGTTTGCAATATGCGTCTAAATATGCTTCGACAGCAAACTACTGGAAAAACCGTCAAGGTATGATCGATGCTTTAACAAAAGCGGGAACAGTAGCTACAAAAACAGAACAAGAAGATAAGTTCTACGAATGGGCAACTAAACCAGAGAATAAAGAAAAATACGAAAATGTAATTCCTACTATTAATGGTTATTATAGAGAAACTAATTTAAAAGCGACTCACGATAATTACTTAATACAACTTTTGCGTACTTCTAATTACGCTACAGGACCTGCAAATTTAGGTAATGCATTAATTGCTTATTACAAGGAAAACGATGCTAAAAAAGCAGAGATGTTACCTAAGATTAATGCAATGATTGAAAGTGTTTATGGAGAGTTTTATGCACCGCTTGAAAAAGATGTATTAACTGCTCAATTGAATTTATACGCTGCAAAAGCTGCTGAGTATGGTTTAGCTCCACAAATAGCTAAAATGAAATCAGAGAATAATGGTGATTTTACTGCAGATGTTGCAAAAGCGACTGAAATAAGTTATTTTACAACTAAAGATAAAGTATTAGCATTTATGGCTGACCCTAAACCATTGGCGATTGTACACGATCCATTGTATATTATCTCTAACGATTTGCTAACTAAATACCGTACTAAAACAGACGGACAATTAAAAGCTGATGATAGTTTTGCAATTGCTTACCGTGAACTTGTAGAAGGTTTAAGAGTGTCTAAATTAAACACAATTAAATACCCAGATGCAAACTCTACTTTAAGATTAACTTACGGAAAAGTTCGTGCTTTACCAGAAGATAAGAGAAACGATGCTAAGATTAATAATTATACTACAATGGCCGGAATGGTTAAAAAGTATAAAGCAGGAGATCAAGAATTTGACTTGCCAGCTAGATTATTAGAATTGAACAAAGCAAAAGATTTTGGTCAATATGCAGACAAAGCTGGATATATGCCAGTAAACTTTTTAACAGATAATGATATTACAGGAGGAAACTCAGGTTCACCAGTTCTTAACGGAAAAGGAGAATTAATAGGAGTTGCTTTTGATGGTAATATCGAAGCTATGGCTGGAGATGTTATTTTTGACCCTAAATTACAAAGAACTATCAATGTTGATATTCGTTACGTACTTTGGATTATCGATAAATATGCAGGAGCTAAACACATTGTTGATGAAATGACAATTGTGAAGTAATAGTAGTTTCTATAATTACAAAACCCCATCTCATTTGTATGAGATGGGGTTTTTTGTTGCTCTTAACTTATTTTATATTTACTCTTATACCTTTGGTATGGTTTGAATATTCTGGAGCATACATACTTTCGATTGTTGTAATTCCGTTAGAGAAGTTACCGCCATTATTTACTCTAATGTCATATTCTATTACATATGTTCCTTTATTTATTCGATCAAAGAAAAAATGTGTTGCGGCATCTTTTGTACTCATATAATATCCTAATCGATCTTTGTATTTATATTCTGAAAGAACATTTACAGGTTCAAAACAAGAGGCTCTCATATCTTTTAAATGAACAAATTCCATATCTTCTTTGGACGAAATGATTAATCTTACCGTGATTAAATCGCCAATTTTTAAAGGAGATTTAGTTGTGATTTTCTGTAATTGATCTCCGCCAACTGCCTTTGTTCTTATATATAATTCTTTAGAAACTGATAAAGCTGTATTTGGGTTGGTTTTAATTTTGTCTAAATCTTCAAAATATTGCCAATACGCGCCTCCAAAACCTGGAACTTTTGATTTGTTCTCGATTTTTATAGAAGCCATTTCTTTTTTTACTTCATCAGCTTTCCAGTTGAGTTTGATATAACCAGTTGCAGCTTCTTTTTCGTTTTCGGTTAGTTTTTTGGTTAGGATTTTTTCATCTCCAACTTTAATGACTGTATTGTCCTTTACACTTAACCAATCATTGCCTTGCATTAATAAAGCATAAATAGCTTCGGTAGTCGATTTTGTTGATGGCCAGTTTTTGGTTTGTTTATTTTTTAATAGCCAGACTTTCATTGCATCAACAGATTTGGTGTCGTGATTTACTTCGGCGAAAGCCTCAATTAATAATGCCTGAGTTTCTATAGGTGCTTGGTACCAATACCATCCCGCTTTGTTAGATATCCAATACATTCCCCAATCTTCATTGTTAGAAGCCGATTCTTTTAAGCTCTCAATAATTTTTTTAGCAGTTTCACTTTCTCCGAAACGATTTAGGGTTAATGCAGCTAGTCCTTTTTCGTAAAGAGAATATTTTAGCCAATCTTTTTTGGCTGTTTCCAAGTACAATTTAGTTGCTTTTTTTAAAGTGTCTGATAGAGGATAATTATCTAAATAAAAACTTCTGGTATAGAGATAATGCAAATCAGAATAAGGATTAATCCAGATTAGTTTATTAGATGCTTTTAAGTTTTTAGTTTGGATTTTATAATATTCCAAAAATTTATTGTCTAAAAACGGAATTCCAGTTTTGGCAATAACATCAATTTTAGCATCATTATCTTCAGTTTTATTCAATTTAGTTAAATGACCTAAACCTGCTAGAATGTGTCTTGTAATATATTCGTTTTCGTCACTTCCGTCAAACCAAGAGAATCCTCCAGATGCTTTTTGTTTTTGTTTTAATTTATCAAAAGTAGCTTCTTGCGAAGCTTTCATTTTTTCTAAATCAAATAAAAGTGCCATATTCTTTTTCTTTTCGTCTTCGCTTTGTGCATCATTTAACCAAGGAGTTTCTGCTAGAATAATTGATTTTAGTTCTTCGTTTTCTTCTAATTTCGAATTCAGTTTTCCGTTCTTTCTCCAATTTTCAAAAACAGTTGCAATCTTCGGATTACTCGATATGATTTCTGAGGCCAAAGAATTTGCATAAAAACGCGCAAAAGTTTGTTCGGCACATTCATGTTCATATTCCATCAAATAAGGCAAAGACTGAATCGCAATCCAAGCAGGATTAGAAGTATATTCTAATGTAAGTTGGTGATTTTTTAAAGTTGTAGAAGTATTGTTTTTTAGATTCTCAAACGTATATTCTTTGGCTGAATTCTCTCGAACCCAAATTGGGATACTTTCGGTGACCAACATATTATTAGTTAAAACAGGAAGTATGTTTTCTTCTCCATCAGAGAAATTACCTGATTTGGCTAGAATTTTATATTGTACACCTTGTAAACCTTCTGGAATTGAAATGGTCCAACTTGCAGTTGTATTGCCAAATGCTGGAATTGTAAAGTTTCGGATGTTTTTTGCGTTTAGCATTTTGGCATCAATAGGTTGCATGGTTACAGCATCAAAAAACTGTAAAACGGCAATTCCAGTTTTAGCTTCCCCAGTAATGTTAGCTATTTTTGTGCTGATAACAATAGTATCTTTTTCTTTAAAGAACCTTGGGAAATTCGGCAAAACCATTAGTTCTTTTTGTGTAATCACTGTTCTCTCAAGATAACCCGAAACAGCAGCTTTGTTATGTGCCATTAATCGAAGTTTCCAAGCTGTTAAAGCTTCTGGAGAAGTAAAGTTAAAACTTAGTTTACCGTTGGCATCAGTTTTTAAATTAGGGTAAAAGAAAGCAGTTTCTGATAGATTTTTTCTTGCTTTTACTTGTGTTAGTTCTTCTAGAGCATTTTTTGTAGTAATGATTATCGCACCATTGGCAGCTTTGCTTCCATAAAGAGCAATTGCTTGTGGGGCTTTTAAAACATCCATAGAAAGAATGTCGTTAGGGTTAAGGTTTTTAACAGAGTTTTCGGAGACAACTTCACCATCGAGTATATATAAAAGATTGCTATTTGAATCAAGAGAACCAACTCCTCTTATTGCTATTCCTTTTACTATTCCTGATAATGTGCCTGCAATACTATATACTTGATTGTCTTCTTCAACTTCAATACTCTCTGAACTGACTTTTCTAACAGCATATCCGAGTGATTTTTTTTCTCTTTTAATTCCATACGCAGTAACTATAACTTCTTGTAAGCTCTGTGAAGCTTCCTCTAAAATAATATCAAGGTTTTTTTTGTTTTGTATAATAATTGATTGACTATCGTATCCTATAAACGAAAAGACTAATTCTTCGCCATTTACAGCTTCAATCTCGTAATATCCATCAAAATCAGAACTGGCACTTCTCTGAGTATCTTTGATAGTGATTGATACGCCTGGAATTGGTAAACCTTTATTATCTGAGATGACTCCAGAAATCATTTTAGCGTTTAAAGGTTTTTTGATTTTTTTATTGAGTTGTCTTTGATATTCTTTTTGCAGATATAGAGCATCAGTACTATTATTAAAGTCAAACCCAAACCAAATTAATTTAGTGCTTTCGTTTCTTAAATTTATACGGTTTGAGGGATTATTCAAGTTAGAAATTGATGTGTTAGTTTTTTCAAAACCTAAAAGTGATTTATAGGTAGTTCCGATATTATATTCATTAAAAGTTAAACCATTCCATTCTTTTGTGCTAAACTGATCTAAAGAACTATCATACATTGATGCCAGTACTTCAGCTTCATTTTTAGTCTTATTTCCTTTTAACTTAAAAGACCAACTTTCGTTACTTCCGGGTTGTATTTTACTTCTAAAAGTTTCTACATTAAATTTTAATTGCGGATTTTCGGTTTTTAGAAATACAGTAAGATTAGAATTGAATCTATCATTTTCGAATATGCTTTCAAAGGTGAGGCTTACCACATTTTGGAAATCTTTTTTCAAAGGAATTTTAATTGTAGTTTCGTTATCTTGAAGATGATAAGTTTCCTCATAATAGATGGAACTATTATAATTTCCAGTTGCAGTTATGTATAATTCAGGAACAACAGATGAAAGTTTTATTAATACAAAACCATCTTTCTTTGGGTCTATATTAATTTGTTGTGCATTAAATAATCTACTAGTGTCAAATTTGTCTTTGCTTTGTATAAGCTCGAAATTTGAAATGTTTTCAATCAGATTATTAAAGCTGTCTTTTGCTGAAAAAACAATTTTGTAATCTCCCGATTTATAATTTGAGATAAAATCTAAAGGAATAATTTTGTCATTTTCGGTGTTAATATTTTTAGAAAAGACTAACGATTCAGTTATTTTTTCTTTAAGATTCGGATTGTTTTCGTAAGGAAATAATTTTTCAAAATCTTGTGGTGATATACCTTCGATATCTGGCTGAGGAAAAATTCTTCCTTTGAATTTAGATGATTGTGGGCTGATGAAATATATCTTCAGTTCACCTTTTACAGCTAGAAACTCACTATTTAAGTTGGTGCTGTTAAGTTTGATTTCGTTTTTGTTTTTAGTTTCAATTTTGCTGGCAATTATTGCATTTAAATTTAAATCATGATAACCTACTTTAATAGTTGTCTCAGATTCATGGGTTTCACCATTTATATCTGTTACAGTTGCTTTTATGAGATAATTGAAAATAGGCAATTGTTCTTTTATTGCGTTTTTAGAAGGCTGAGCAATAAATTCAATTATAAATTTTCCTGAAGTATCAGTTTTGGTTTCACCACTAGCAATAGTTTCATTCTGCTCTTGGGAATAATAGTTTCTAAAATAACTAGTATATCTACTTACGGTATAAGTTACGTTTGCGTCAGAGATGTTACTTCCTGCAAAAGCTTTAGCATTGCCTTTTATCTTTATTGATTGGTTAAGTTGAAAGCTTTCTTTTTTAGGTTCAAAAGTAACTTCAAATTTTGGGCGTTTGTATTCTTCAACTCTAAAGTCGATTTTAGAATCTTCAAAATCAACCTTATCCCAGAATGGGTGTTCGTCTTCTTTTTTGTTGTAAACTACATCATTTTCATAATTATCTGGCTCTTCAGTAGTTATTGTGTAGTTTCCTGTAAGTCCTGTTTTTGGCAACACAAATTCACCAGAGAAAGAACCAAATTCATTTGTGGTTACATCAAATTTTTTGAGTTCATCATTATCGGCATCTTCAATAATAATGCTAAATCTTGTATTTGGGATGACTGATGTTTTTTGCTTTATTTTCTGTACAGCAATTCCTTTGTAATATACAGTTTGTCCTGGTCTATAAATGGCGCGGTCTAGATAAAATTCGACTTTCCCTTTAGAGGTTTCTTTATCTTCTGATGAATACTCACTATTGTAGTATAAATAGTTTTTTTTAATCGAAAGTGTATCGCTTGTATTGTACAAGTTTATAACTTCATAAGCGGAATTTTCCTTTGTTTTATTAAAAACGGCAACTCCATTTTTATTGGTTTTAATGTTGAAAGTTGAGGATTGAATAGTTACATTTTCTAATGGTTTTCCTGTTTTCCTATCTAAAACCTGATAAAATTCTGATTTATTGTTCTGTGAGGCTAAAAGTATTATGTTCGAAATTGTAATGGTTTCAAAAGTAAAAGCTTTCCTGTCTTTTGAATCGGATTCACTTTCAAAATACACTAAATATGAGCCCGTTTTTAGTTGTGGAAGTAGTACTTCGGTTGAATATTCTAAAAAGTCCTTTTTATTGGTAAGGGAATAAGACTTTGTAACAATGGGTTGTTTGTTTTCAATAATGAAGTTTTTTACACTGTCTCTTTTTGAATTATATCTTTCTAAATAAGTAATTTGATTTTGGGTTATTCTATAAAATGAAATTTTAAAATTTTCAACATTTTTATATTTTACAAATGCTCGGGTATTTTCATTGTCATAATTGTATTTTTGAAGCTCTACATTCAAAGTCTTATTTAAAATAGTTTCTTTTTTTTGAATAGCTAATTTATAGGCATTCGAACGATTATTTATATTTAGGATACTATCTAAAGTTTTAATTGCTTGAATGTTATAATTTGGATAGTCTTTTTTTGAAGCATTTTCCGATAAATATGTAGCTTTCTCTAATTGAATTTTTTGAATTAAAAGTATGTCAGTTGAACTTTTTTGGAGAGATATTAATGCTTGGAAATAGTCATTATCAAAATCTATTAAATATTGTTTGCAAAACTGAATTCGTTGCCATAAGTTTTCTGTATTAGGCTTGTTTGCTTCTTGTCTTTGATATAATTTTAAAGTCAATTTTAGATTTTCGTTTGTTATAAAGTCAAAATTTAGCTTTAAAAAAGTATCTGATTTTGCTAATAAGTCTTTTTTATAAGGTGAAAAATCACTTTTTTGGATTCCCCACTGGCGAATTTTTTGTGTATAAATTCCAATGTTTTCTGATATAACATAGTCTAATAAACCCAAGGTCTTGAACCTGTCTATAGTTGAATAATCAAAAATGAGTTCGTATTTTATTAAAGGAGTATTCTTTAAAACGGTTTCATTTTCTAGAGAATTCTTCAGTGCTAGATTAATCTGATCTTTGAAATAGGTTTCGGTCCATGTCAAAAAATCATCATTTAAAAAAGTGGCATTTGTTCTCCTTCCAATTTTATAATCATTTCGAGTATAATAATCATTCAAACATTTAGCATAAACTAAATTTAGAATTGCTTTTGATGGTATTGAAGCCCGATTTATTTCAAATTTCAAGTTGTCTAGAATCTTTGATTGAGCATTTTCGTCAACAACTTGTAGGTATTTTGAATTATAAAAAAAGCATTTTATAATTTGTACTTCGTCTTTATCGGCAACTGCTTTTTTGTAAATTTTTGAAACAATTTGATTGGCGGTTTTTATTTTGCCGAGTTTTTCGTTTTCAATTACTTTATTCCAGTTCTTTTCATATTGTTGCCCAAATAAGGAGGTGGAAATTAGTAATAAGACAAAATAGATATTCTTCATAAAAACTGGTTTAGTATTATTTTAAAAGATTGATGTAGTATTGAAAATAAATCTCGTACAAATTACTAATTTATACTTAAAAAGAAATGATACGTTTTATATTTCCACTATTTTTGAAGAATGAAACAAATAATAATTGTCTTTCTTTTGCTTCCGACCTTAATATGGTCGCAATCTAATTTTGACAAGGCACAGAAGTTATTTGAAGCACGCAAATTTGATAAAGCTAAATTACTTTTTGAATCAGTTTTAAAAGAAAAACCATCTGATTTAAAAACAATTGAATATTTAGGAGATATTGCTACTCATACTAAAGAATGGGATCAGGCAGTTGGGTATTATAAAAAGTTAAAACAACTTAACCCATCTGGAGCTAACTATTTTTATAAATATGGAGCAGCTTTAGGTATGAAAGCCCTTGGAGTAAGTAAGTTTAAGGCTTTTGGAATGATAGATGAAGTAAGAGGTTCATTTGAGCAAGCAATTGTACTAGACTCTAAACATATAGAAGCACGTTGGGCGCTTATAGAATTAAATTTGCAACTGCCAGGAATTGCGGGAGGTAGTCAGACTAAAGCTTTAAAATATTCGGATGAATTGTTAAAACTTTCACCGATAGATGGTTATTTGTCAAGAGGGCATATCGATGAATATTTTAAAAGATATTTGGATGCTGAACGACAATATAAACATGCCATCATTGTAAGTAAATCAAAAGCCAGTTATTTAATGCTTGCTAATTTGTATCAGAAAAAAATGAATCAGCCTGAAAAGGCCAAAACGATTTTGGAAGAATACAAACAGAATCAGCACTAATTAACTGACCAATAATAAATAAACGAATAACCGAACAAACTAAAATGAGAACACATTTTATCGCCATAGGTGGGAGTGCAATGCACAATCTGGCATTAGCATTACACAATAAAGGATATCAAGTAACAGGAAGTGATGATGCGATTTTTGAACCTTCGAAATCACGCTTGGAGAAAAAAGGAATTTTGCCTCTGGAAATGGGTTGGTTTCCTGAAAAAATTACTTCAGATATCGAGGCTGTAATTTTAGGAATGCATGCTAAGGCAGATAATCCAGAATTACTAAAAGCTCAAGAATTAGGATTGAAAATTTATTCTTATCCAGAGTTTTTATACGAACAATCAAAGAATAAAACACGTGTTGTTATTGGAGGTTCTCACGGAAAAACTACAATTACTTCGATGATTTTGCACGTAATGCATTATCATAATATCGAGGTCGATTATATGGTTGGTGCACAATTAGAAGGATTTGATACTATGGTGCATCTTACCGAAGAGAATGATTTTATGGTTCTGGAAGGAGATGAGTATTTATCTTCACCAATAGACAGAAGACCAAAGTTTCATTTATATCAACCAAACATTGCTTTGATTTCTGGAATTGCTTGGGATCATATCAATGTTTTTCCTACTTATGAGAACTATGTAGAGCAATTTGAAATTTTTATCGAAAAAATTACAAACGGAGGAATATTGGTTTATAATGAAGATGACTCGGAAGTGAAACGTGTGGCAGAAGCGGCTACGAACCCAATAAGAAAATTACCATATCAGACACCAAATTATACGGTAAGCGACGGAGTAACACTTCTTGAAACTCCAGAAGGGAATATGCCTATAGAAGTTTTTGGAGCTCATAACTTAAATAACTTAGCTGGGGCAAAATGGATTTGCCAAAATATGGGTGTAGATGAAGCTGATTTTTATGAAGCAATTGCTAGTTTTAAAGGAGCTTCTAAACGTTTAGAGAAAATTGCAGAAACAAAGGATAAAGTTGCTTATAAAGATTTTGCACATTCACCAAGTAAAGTTGCTGCAACAACAAAAGCGGTAAAAGAACAATACCCAAATCGTACATTAATAGCTTGTTTAGAGTTACACACCTATAGTAGTTTAAATGCGGATTTCTTAAAAGAATATGAAGGAGCTTTAGAATACGCAGATGTTGCTGTAGTTTTTTATTCGCCAGATGCAGTAAAAATAAAACAATTAGAAGAGGTAACTTACGAGCAAATCGCGACAGCTTTTAATCGTAAAGATTTGATTATCTATACAAACCCAAAAGACTTTAAAGATTATTTATTCAATTTAAATCTAGAAAATTCGGCATTGTTATTAATGAGTTCGGGAAATTACGGTGGTTTGAACTTTGATGATGTAAAGGGATTAATTACAATACTATAACGTTAATGGAAGAAAGTTCTTTTTTATCTATATCCAATTGGTCCGAAGACGATAAACCACGTGAAAAATTGATGCTAAAAGGCAAAGATATTTTAAGTGATGCTGAACTAATCGCTATTTTGATTGGTTCAGGAAGCAAAAACGAATCGGCGGTAGATTTGAGTAAAAGAATTCTCTCCAGTGTAGATAATAATCTTAATACTTTAGGCAAATTATCTATCACGCAATTAATAGGTTTTAAAGGAATAGGAGAGGCTAAAGCTATTTCTATAATTGCTGCAACCGAATTAGGACGACGCAGAAGGGCAGAAGATGTTGCTGATTTAATCAAGATTACATCGAGTAAAATAGTTTTTGAAATCATGCAGCCTATCATTGGCGAATTACCGCATGAAGAGTTTTGGATTATATTTTTGAATAACTCAAATAAAGTTATTTCAAAATCTCAATTGAGTAAAGGAGGAATTACCGGCACGCTGGTAGATGTTCGTTTAGTCTTTAAGATGGCATTAGAGATAGGAGCAACCTCACTGATTTTATGTCACAATCATCCTTCAGGAGGATTAAATCCTAGCGAAGCTGATAAACAAATTACAAAAAAGCTTAAATTGGCAGGTGAAAGCTTAGATATTAAAGTGTTAGATCATATTATAATTATCGAAACTGGATATTACAGTTTTTTAGACGAAGGAATTTTTTAAGAATGAAAAATAATACCATAATTACAGATGTTTTTTTTGATTTAGATCATACGCTTTGGGATTTTGATAAAAACTCAGAGTTAGCATTCGAAGCTATTTTGAAAAAAAATCACCCGACAATTGAAATTAATGCTTTTATAGAAAAGTATATTCCAATAAATCAAGCTTGTTGGAAATTGTATCAAAACGATAAGATTTCGCATGTAGAATTACGTTATAATAGACTAAAACATACTTTTGATGCTTTAGATTATGTTGTTTCAGATGCATCAATAGATGAAATGGCCGAAGAGTATATTCAGTTACTGCCATTAAATAATTATCTTTTTGATGGAGCAATTGAAATTCTAGAGTATTTAAAAGATAAATACAGATTGCATATCATTACAAACGGATTTGCAGAAGTTCAGTATAAGAAAATAACAAATTCTAATATTGAAACATACTTTCAGACAATAACAAATTCTGAAAAGGCTGGGGTAAAGAAGCCAAATCCTATTATTTTTGAGTATGCATTGAATTCTGCTAATTCTAAAAAAGAAAATAGTATCATGATTGGAGATTGTTTAGATGCCGATGTTCAAGGAGCTTTAAACGCTGGACTTGATGCGATTTTCTTCAATGATAAAAAAGTAGAAGCGGAACATAACATTAAACAAATAAACCATTTATTAGAACTTAAAAATTACTTATAAAATTATGAAAACAAAAATCTTATTATTACTTATATTTATTTCTAGCTATGGCTTTTCTCAGTCAGTGAATGATTACAAAGCAGTAATTATTCCGTTGAAATATGATTTTATGAAGACAGATAATCAATACAGATTAGCTACACTTACCAAGTTTAATTTAAATAAAGCAGGTTTCGAAGCATTTTATGCAAATGATGCAATTCCGCAAGATTACAACCGTTGCGAATTATTGAATGTAGATGTAGTTAGAGATAATGGTTTTCTGGTAACAAAACTATATGTAACATTTAAAGATTGTTACGGAAAAATAGTTTTTACATCAGAGATAGGGAAAAGTAAAATAAAAGATTTTGATGGGGCATATGCCGAAGCTTTAAATCAAGCTTTTTTATCAATAAATGCTTTACATTATAAGTACAATGGCAAAAAAGCATCAGGAGCTATGAATAATAACCAGACTTCAGTAAATAATCAAGTTGCAGTTGCCCCTGTTGCGGTAACAACAAGTGCTGCTGTTGTTAACTCAGTTGTAAATAGTAATGATCCTAATTTATTGTATGCACAACCTACAGAAACAGGTTATCAATTAATCGATAAAACACCTAAAGTAGTTATGAAATTAATGAAAACGTCTCGTCCAGATTCTTTCATTGCTATAAAAGGAGATATTCAAGGTTCATTAAATGCAAAAGACAACGAATGGTATTTTGAATACTATAAAAATGATAAACTAGTTTCAGAAAAAGTAATTGTAAAATTCTAAACTATTTTATACGGAGTTAATACCCGTATTTATCTTTCCAACGATTTCTCAAAAATTCCCGGTTGCTATTCTCTCTAGAATTGTTGCCGGGATTATATATTACAGTCTCAGATAATGCGTCTGGCAGAAACTCTTGTTCTGCAAAATTATTTGCATAATCATGCGAATATTTATAATCATCACCATAACCTAACTCCTTCATTAATTTTGTTGGAGCGTTGCGCAAATGAATTGGTACAGGCAAATCTCCAGTTTGTTTTACCAACTGTTGTGCGTTACCAATTGCCATATAAGATGCATTACTTTTTGGCGATGTAGCCAAATAAATTGCACACTGACTTAATATTATTCTACTTTCGGGATAACCAATTGTAGTAACAGCCTGAAAAGTATTGTTAGCCATTATAAATGCAGTAGGGTTTGCATTTCCTATATCTTCACTCGATAGAATAAGCATTCTTCGTGCAATAAATTTCACATCTTCACCACCTTCAATCATTCTGGCTAACCAGTAAACGGCACCGTTAGGATCACTTCCGCGTATTGATTTAATAAATGCCGAAACAATATCATAATGTTGTTCTCCACTTTTGTCATACAAAACAGTGTTCTGTTGTACAAGTTCGAAGACACGTTCGTTAGTTATCGTTATTTTATCATCTGGCGATGCATTTATGACCAATTCAAAAATGTTTAATAACTTTCTTCCATCACCACCAGAAAGCCTCAATAAAGCTTCGGTTTCTTTTAAGTCAATTTTTTTAGATGCCAATACAACATCAGTTTTCATGGCACGATGTAATAATAATTCTAAATCACTTTTTGTAAAAGCATTCAAAATATAAACTTGACATCGGGAAAGTAAAG
Source organism: Flavobacterium hydatis (assembly GCF_000737695.1). GTDB lineage: Bacteria > Bacteroidota > Bacteroidia > Flavobacteriales > Flavobacteriaceae > Flavobacterium > Flavobacterium hydatis. Next base: position 183,200 of record NZ_JPRM01000006.1, on the reverse strand, counting down.
CGGGAATTACCTCGAAACTCGGGTTTTCGGTAGTTGCACCAATAAGTGTTATCCAACCTTTTTCGACAGCTGCCAAAAGTGAATCTTGTTGCGATTTACTAAAACGATGAATCTCATCAATAAACAAAATCGGATTTTTGGCTGTAAATAAGCCGCCACTTTGTTTTGCTTTTTCGATAACATCACGAATGTCTTTTACCCCCGAATTTATAGCACTTAAGATATAAAAAGGACGTTTAGACTCTTGCGCTATGATTTGTGCCAAAGTTGTTTTTCCAGTTCCAGGAGGTCCCCAAAACAGCAAAGAAGGAATAATTCCTTTTGCTATTTGTTGAGTTAGTGAACCATTTGGTCCAACCAAATGACTCTGGCTAACATAGTCTTCTAATTTCTGAGGTCTTATACGTTCTGCTAATGGTGCTTCCATTTTGTAAAATTACTATTTTCAATTTTAATTTGTTGCCACAATTAGTTTTTTTAGGAGCTTTTCCAGCTCTTCACTCTATCTTTATTATTACTAAAGAAGTAATAATAAAGGATGCCGTTGCGATCTGGGCTAAAAAAGGTGCTTAATCAATACATCGGTGTCTGACAAAATAGCACTATATTTATTTTGGATAAATTTTTGACTTGAATTTAGTTGTTAATCATAATCATATACAATAGTGGAAAAAGATTTCAAGTTTACCAATTCGGTTATTGCACTACCATTGTTTTCTGTGCTGCTTTTATGGATTGTATATTGGTTGCAAATTCGTTATGATTTTGATTTTTACGAACACGGAATTTACCCAAGAACATTTTCGGGATTGCAAGGCATAATTTTTAGTCCTTTTATCCACGCAGATATTAGTCATTTGTATAATAACTCAATACCATTATTGGTTTTATTAGCTGCGCTTCAGTTTTTTTATCCTAAGCAAACCATTGCAGTAATTGTTTACGGAATATTATTTTCAGGATTGATTACTTGGGTTATTGCAAGATCTAATTATCACATTGGTGCAAGTGGATTAATTTATGTTTTGGTAAGTTTTATCTTTTTTAAAGGAATTCAAACAAAATATTACCGTTTGGTTGCTTTGTCATTATCGGTAATTATGTTTTACGGAGGAATGATTTGGTATGTTTTCCCCGAAGTAGATAACTCTATTTCTTGGGAAGGACATTTGGCAGGTTTTATTACAGGTTTTGTAATGTCGATACAATTTAAAACTCCCGAATATCAAAAGCCTATTTTGTATGATTGGCAAAAACCTGATTTTAACCCAGAAGAGGATGATTTTATGAAACATTTTGATGAAAATGGTAATTTTGTTAATACCGAAATCCCTGAGGAAACACCATATTTCTATTCAGATACTTTAGTAGAGTACACCGTTGTAAAACAAGAAGAATTAGATGATAATCTCTAATTGTTAGCTCATTGTAAAAACATATTTCTTTAATGAGTATTTTTGTTAGAATAATTTAATTCTTTCAAAAACTCTGGATATGAAAAAGATAAGTTTATTAGTAGGGTGTTTATTGTCGATGCCAATGGTTTTTGCACAATGCGAAATCCAGAATCGAATTCAGGCTGACGGTTCCATGTTTTATTATATTAACCCGACTCCATTTTATACGACACAATCAAAATCTTTAAAAATTAATATTGTAACAGATAAAGAAAATTATTTTATTGCTTTGCAGCCAATTCCATTTCCACCAAAAGAAGTGGGGAAAAACATAAAAGATGATTTATCGTTGGAATTATCAAACAAGGTAAAATATAAATTAAAACATTACGACACCCAATACTTAAAACAAGATTCTATTTTACAAGTATTGTATATAATCGATAAAGATGATTTAAAAGCATTTTCAACTTACGAAGCTGTTACTGCTAGTATCAATATGAAAGGTACCGAGTTTGTTCGAGATTATGATTTTAAGCTGCATAAAAATGCAATCATTGAGCAGTTAAATTGTTTCCTTAAAGAAGAGGGGAAATAGATAATAAACTGATTATTTTATTGAATAGCTCGTATAAAAAAAACCATCCCAAATTTGGGATGGTTTTTATGTTTATAAGAACACTAAGAATTATAGTGGGCTTTGTACAATTAATGTATTTGCATCTATTTCTGCTTGTGGAACCTGGAAGGTGAATTTATTATCACCAGCAGGGATATTGAATTTTCCAAAAGTTGCATGATTAGATCCAGCATAATCTCTTACTAAAGGAAGTCCTAAACGTTTCATGTCAAACCAAGCAAATCCTTCACCCCAAAGTTCGATTCTTTTTTGAAGAATGATTTCATTGATTAAGGCTGCTCCTGTGTTTGTAGATTTTACGTAAGAAGGGTCTCTAGTTACTGTAATATCGTATAAAGTTTGAGCTGCTTGCGCTTCGTTTCCTGATCTTGCATAAGCCTCAGCTTCGATGTAGTACATTGCGGCTGCTCTTAAGTAAATGTAGTCACCACCATTAACTGTAGGGTCTCTAAATTTGATGTTAGCATAAGCTGGTAATTTAGGATAAGTAACATTTCCGGTTGGAGCAACAAATGCTTTTTTTCTGTAATCGGTATCAGGGATAGCATCATATAGTCTTTTGTCTATATTTTTGTAAATCTCTCCACCACCTGCATAAGCAGAACCGTTAGTGTTATCAAAATGCCCAAAGAAACTAGCTACGAAAGAACTTTGTGCAGATGTTAATGCTATTCCCCACATAGTATCTTTGTTACTCACGTCATAAAATCCAGTGTTCCATTCACCTTCACTTAATAAAGGATATCCTTGTCTTGAAGTATGCGCTAAAGTTGCTGCCTCTGCATATTTACCCATTTCAAGGTAAATATCTGCTAAAAATGCCTGAGCAACTGATAGATTAACTGCAGAAGTATTTCTACGTGTATAAGTTTTTAATAAAGGAAGAGATTCTTTTAAATCATTTTCTATTAAAGTATAAACTTCATTTACAGTTGATCTTGCGTGTGGCTCTAATGATACTGTAGTGTAAATAGGTACACATAGGTCTGTTTGATGACCTACATAAGTTGGGCCATACATACGTGCTAACATAAAGTAAAGGTAACCTCTTAAAGCTAATGCTTCTCCTCTAATGTTTTTCAGTTTTTCAGTTGTTGCTGCTTCAGCAGGAACTGCATTAAGAACGATATTTAAAGTCTTAATTTGTGGATAGTATGTACTCCAAGCAAGTTTAGATCTAATACTTGTTTGTTGTCTTCCTATGTAGTTGTAGAAAGATCCATACCAACTTGATTTTGTTTGCACAACATCATTTGACATAATATCTGTTGCTGCAAGAATAGATTTGTGTCCGTAATCTTCGTGGTTAGCCCCGATAGATAATCCGTATGATCTTAATGCAGAATATACACCGTTTATAATTGCAGCATACCCTTCTTCGGATGTTGCAAGCTGTTCGTCATTAATTGTTGATTCAGGTGTTGTGTTTAGAAATTCTTTATCACAACTTGTTAACATCAACAATGATAATGTTATAGTTAATATTTTTTTCATATTCTTAAAAATTTACTGTTAAACCAAATGAGATAGTTTTCATAACTCCATAAACATTTAATGACTGACCATTATTTGTTCTTGATCCTAAATTGCTTAATCTTGGATCCATACCTTTTCTGTCAGACCATAATGCTAAATTAGTTCCCATTAAACTAAATTTAGTAGATGAAATTCCAAGATCTTGTAATTTACTATTTTTGAAATCATAAGATATAGAAACATCTTGTAAGCTGATGTAATCTGATTTTGCTAAGAAATAATCAGAAGACGCCATTTGATATTGAGAAATATGGTCAATTCTTGGCATATCTGAATTTGGATTATCAACAGACCATGATTTTGCTATGTCTTTATGGTAGTTTTGACCTACATTATCGTCACCTGAACTTAAAGCACTTTGGTAAACACCATCATACATATATCCTCCAACTTGGTATGCAAAACTTGCTTGGAATGTGATGTTTTTAAATCTGAACATAGTTCCGAAACCTCCATATACATCTGGATTTGCATCTTTATCACTTAAGTATTGAGTTGCATTTCCGTAAACATTTGTTGTTGTTTTACCAGTTACGTTTCCTGAAGCATCTTTTACATCCATGTACCATAAAGCATCTCCATTAGTTTTGTCAACACCTGCAAATTCTCTTAGGAAGTAAGCATAAGCTGGAGCACCAACTTCAAATCTGAAGATACCACTTGTAAAAGGACTTGGTAATGATGTTACTTTATTTTTGTAATGAGTTGCATTAGCCCAAATGTTAAAATCGATATCTTGTGTTTTAATTACATCAACACCTAAGTTAACCTCAATTCCTTTGTTAGACATGTCACCAATGTTTTCAGTAACAAACGGGATTCCAGTTGCTGGTGCATAAGGACGGTTATATATTAAATCACTTACATTTCTTTCGAAATATTCAGCTTCAAGGTTCACTCTGTTGAATAATTCAACTTCGAATCCAATGTTTAAGTTTTTAGATTTCTCCCATTTAATTTTTTTGTTTCCTTCATATACAGTAACTACACTCGCGTTTCCGTCTGCATCAGGTAAAATCTCATATTGTGTTTGGTATGCATAGTAGTTTCTTTCACTTCCAAAGTAGCTACGGCTGCTGATTCTTGTAGAAGAAGGGTAGTAGATATTATCATTTCCTTGTTCTCCATAACTTCCTTTAATTCTTAAGTCAGTGATCCATTTAGTTTGAGGAAAGAAAGATTCTTTCGTTACAGACCATGCTCCTCCAAATCCGTAGAAATTACCCCATCTGTTTTCTGGTGCGAATACTGATGATCCATCTCTTCTGAAACTACCATTTACAAAATATTTGTTTTTGTAGCTATAGTTTAATCTAGAGAAGAATCCTTCTACTTTGTATAAGTCATTGTAACCATCTAAATAAGAAAATCTAGTTGCATTGCTTACTACTGGTAAACCTGGTATTACAACACCTGTTTTTTGTCCAGTCAACATTTTTGATGTGAAATCTGAAGACTCGTGTCCAACAAGAATATCAAGTGAGTGTTCTCCAAAAGATTTTTTCCAAGATAATAATTGTTGGTTTGTAATAGTATAATCATCTTGTGATGCTGTTCCTATACTACCGTTTACCCCTTGGTCATCCCCACCAATTCCAGTTGTGCTATTTACATAGTATCCAGACATTAAATCATAACCAAGATTGTATCTGAAGTTGAAATCTTTAAAGAAGTCGATAGATACGTAACCTCTAGCTCCAAATTTGTTTTCTTGGTTTAAATTTGTATTTAATAATGTAGTTCCGTATGGGTTTAAGTTGAAACCATAAGGACGATCTCCTGATTGGTTAAAGTCATATACTTTCTCTCCTACTTTGTTCGTTACAATGTTTCCAGCCTCGTTTCTAAGGTAAACAGGATAAATTGGAGCTATATTTCTCGCCCAGCTAAATAGGTTACTGTATGTTCCAGAACTTACTTGTGAGATTGGAGCATTCTGATTAGAGTTTGCATAGTTAAGGTTAGCTCCTACTTTAATTTTATCAGTAATCGTATAGTCAACATTTGATCTTAGAGTTACACGTTTAAAGTTTGAGTTAATTGTGTATCCATTATCAGATAGGTAACCTACAGATAAGTAAGAATTAAGTTTTTCTGAGCTACCCGCTAAGCTTAAAAAGTGCTCAATTCTTGTATTGTCGTTAAATAATGTTTTTTCCCAATTATCATGATATAATAATTGTGCATTAGGATTTATTTTTCCTGTAGCAGGATCTATTACTTGATCGTTTGCTACGTTGTAATTATTATACCCTAATGAGTAAGATGGGTTCCCACTTATTAAATTTTTTGATGCAGTTGCTGATGCTACTGCAGGAGTTTTTCCTTGAAAAATTAAACCATTTCTGATTCTTCCATAGGCTGCTTCGTAGTATTGCCCTGGATCAGTAATCATGTCGTATTCTGGAACAGCTCTAGAGTTAACCCCTATTTTTCCTTCGTAAGTAACTTTTAGTTGACCTTTTTTACCTTTTTTGGTTGTAACAATGATTACACCGTTTGCTCCTCTACTTCCGTATAATGCATTAGATGACGCATCTTTCAAGAAACTGATAGATTCGATATCTTGAGTTGCTATAGCGTTTATGTCTCCATTATATGGAAAACCATCTACAACATACAAAGGTGCATTAGAAGATGAGATAGATCCAATACCTCTAAAACGTACTTGAGGTGCGTCTCCAGGTTGTCCTGAATTTGCTTGGATTTGTACACCCGCAACTTTACCTGTTAAAGATTGAATTGCGTTAGATGCTTGCGTATTTTCCAATGCTTTTGCATCAATTTTTGCAACAGCTCCTGTTATAGCTTCTTTCTTTTGTGTTCCAAAAGCTACAACTACCACGCCTTCAAGCTCCATTGCGTCTCCCGCTAACTTTACGTTAACAACAGAAGATGTAGCCGGTTGCTCTTTACTTTTCATCCCAATTTAAGTGAAAAGGATAATTTGATTAGACGACGCTTTAATTGAGTATTTTCCGTCGAAATCAGTTTGTGTTGCATTTTTTGTTCCTTTTACAGATACAGTAACCCCTGGAATTGGCATTCCTGTGTCATCAGAAACAATTCCTGAAACAACTTTTTCTTGCGCAAAACCTAATTGCGCCACTAGTACCAATAGCAGTACTAAGAATCCATTGAATTTTAGTTTCATTTTTAAATATTTTGAATTAGTTTGACAAAAATCTTAATAATTTGTTAATCTTCCTAATGGATTTGTCTCCTTTTATTCGAAATATGTAAATAAACAAAGTATTTCTTATTAAAAAATCAATTTTTCTTTGTTTTCGGATCTGCTTATTGTAAGCGATATCGTTAAATTTTTAAAAATATTTAAATTTTTTGGTTGGTTTTTTTTTGTTTTTTGTTTTTTTTGAGCAGAATAAAAGAAAAAAATAAAAGTAATTTTTGTTGCTAAATTATGAGTTAAATAATGCTTTTTTCTCTTGAAATATTTAAAAAAAGCATTGGTAATAGGGGTTACAGCACCTTTACGATATTTTTTTTTACTTAAAAACGTTAAATTTAACTTAGAATAGATGTGTTTTGGTAGGCAATAAAAGCTAATGTTATTAAATTGTTTTGTCTGTAACAGGAGTGTTATTGATTTGTTTTTTGATTTGTTTTTTTACTTTTATTCTTGAAAATATTATTAAAAGTTAGTGTCACAGAAGCGGCATTTATTACTTGAGAATCTGTATCTCTTGGAAGGTATTCATTGGCATAGGTTAGCTCAATCTGTATGTCATCTGTAAATAAATATCCTGCGCCTAGGTTTAACCTATTGCGATCAAAGAAACTTAACCCAGTGATTTTTGCATCAGATTTGAAGAAAATTTCATCAGAAGCTATTGCATAAACAACTCCTTTGCGCAGTATTTTGCTATTTATAGGCTTTAGATATTTTATTTGTTGGCGATATCTATATATGTCTTGATATTCTCCGTTCTCATCTCTTATATATCGGAGTTCTATTCTCATTCGTGTACTGAGAGTATATCCTATTTTATGAAAATAGTAAATGCCTTGTAATGCAAACCTCCATTCAGGAGATTTAAATTGTCCTATTTCAGGAACATCTTTATTGTCATAATAGGCTAAGAAGCTAGATAGTTTCCATCGTGGGCTTAAGTAGTAGTGTCCCCATGTTCTAAAAGCTTTCTGGGTGTTTGTTTGGAAAATTTGTGAAGACGATTCTGTGCTGCTGTAAGTGTTGTCAAGATTTAATTCAAGTGACCATTTTTCATTTATAGTCCTGTTGAATTGAATCTCGCTCCAGAATTGATTGTATGTAGAAGTTTGTCCATGACTTATACTTGTAATTAGAAGTATTACAAGTATAAATATGACTTTTTTTGTTGAAATACTACGAATAGAATTGGAATGCATAAAAAAATATTTAAAATCATTCTGTTTATCTTCTAATCTTATGTGTTTGTTTTATTTTCTTTGACGAACAGCCTCATATAAGAATGCTCCACAAGCAACAGAAACATTTAGAGATCCTATTGTTCCAAACATTGGAAGTTTAGCTTTTTCATCAACTATTTTTAATACCGATGGATTAATACCTCTATCTTCAGATCCCATTATTATAGCGACAGCTTCATTTAATGAAACGTCATATATGTTTTGGTCGGTTTTTTCGGTTGCAGCAACAGTTTTTATGCCTGAACCTTGTAGGTAGAAAATAGCATCTTTTATGTGTTCTACTTTGCAAATAGGTACATTAAATACCGCTCCGGCAGATGTCTTAACAGTATCTCCGTTAACTGGGGCTGAACCTGATTTTTGTACGATGATTCCGTTTACACCTGTACACTCAGCTGTTCTGATAATGGCACCAAAATTACGGGCATCAGATATTTGATCTAATATTAAAAATAGGGGAGTGCTTCCAGAAGCAATAGTTGAATCTACTAAATGCTCTAATTCAATAAAACCAATTGGTGATATTGTTGCAACAGCGCCTTGGTGATTATTTGGTGTTAATCTGTTTAGTTTTTCAACAGGAACATAAGAAAAATTTATGTTGGCGCGTTTCATCACTTTCATTAAATCTTTCATCAGTTCGCCTGATATTTCTTTTTGTATGAAGACCTTGTCTACTTCTTTTCCTGATTGTATCGCCTCTATGATGGCTCTTATTCCGAATATTTGATGTTCTTTTTCCATACGGCAAATATAGTTATAATGTTCATATAAAAAAAAGCCACTCTGAACGAACAGAGTGGCTTAATTATGATTACTAAGATAAAAAATTAGAATTTATCCCAGAATATTTTTGTTGTTAATAAATCTCCACCGATAGCATCAGCAGCTGCTTTCCAATTTGAATTATTTACTTGTTGTTCAAGAACTGGATATGTCATTCTTACTGGAACTTTACCACCAGCATTAGTAATAGCAGTAGGAGGTGCAACTAAAACAGGGAAATCTAATCTTCTCCAGAAATTCCATGAAGTTATACCTTGGTTAAACATTGCTACCCAAGCTTGTTCCCCAATTGATTTTTTCCAATTAGTAGCATCATAAGGTTTTGTAGCAAGATATGCTGTTACATCTGCTGCATTACCACCCCATTCTAAGATTGAAGCTTTAACTGCTGCATCATAAAAAGGTGCTGCAGCTGCTGGTGAAGTCCAACGTGCGTTAGCTTCGGCTACATAAAAAGCAACTTCAGTATAGTTTAATATAATACCTGGAGTTGTACGAGTGTATGCAAATGCTCCGATACTAGAAAAATCACTATACTTTCCGCTTTTTCCAACTTCTTGACCTATAAATGTGTCATCTGCTGTTGGCTCATAATAATGACTTATTCTAGGGTCATTAGATGCGTTCATATAATCAACTAATGGTTTAGCAGCAAAGAAATCATCTCTACCACTTGCAGCCAAGTTTTCAAACAAAGGGTTGAAATTTGGAGATGGAGATAAGTATTGGAATTGACAATTATTAGCAGGAGAAGTCATAACGCCTGCAGCTATAGCAGAAAGTGCTGTAGTCTGTGCTAAAGCTGGATTTGCATCAGCAATTGCTATTCCTAATTTTAATTTTAACGAATTAGCAAGTACAATCCATTTTGCAATAGCTCCATTGTAATATTTGTCACCATCACTAAAAGTCTTAAAGCCTGTTGCTGTAGCGTCTAAGTTAGTTATGTCAGCATTTATTCTTACAATTAAATCTTCATAAATTTTAGAAGCATCATCGTATGCTGGTAATGGGTAAGCTGAAAGATTTGCAGCTTGAGTATAAGGGATATTTCCGAAAGTATCTACTAACATCTGAAATGTGTATACCTGCATGATATCAATAATAGCCAATTGATTCTTTTTGTTTTTTGGCCATGCTGGAGCTTCAGCGATAGTTGGTACATAAGCATTAACAAGTTCTTTTGCTTTGCCTAAGTTGTTCAATACATTAACATAGTTATCTACGTAAATGTTATTAGAAACATTTCTGTTAACAAAGTCATAATTACTTTCGTTTACATATATAGCTTCTTGCCAGTACTGCATTGTTAATCTAAAGTTGTTTTCGTTTACACTTGGAGTGTTTACGTAATCACTTAATTCCTTTTGCGCATAATTTATAAGAGATCCAGGAACGGTAGTATATGCGCTATTTGGGTCAGTGTTTATATCTTCACTAACACAAGCTGTCATCGACAGACCAATTGTTAGTATTGCTATGATTTTTTTCATTTCCATTTTTTTTAAAAATTAAGTTTGACGTTAAAAGAAATATTTCTTGTTGACGGCATAGGTCCTGACTGGTATCCTTGTGTGTTACCAGAAGATAATCCTGCTTCTGGATCAGAATAAGGAACGCTTTTGTCTATTATCCATAGATTGTTTCCTATTAAGCTAAATGAAGCTCCTTTTATAGAATTTCCTAATAAACTTGTTGGGAAATTGTATGTAAATGCTACCTCTCTTAATTTTACAAAACCAGCATCGTAAACAAAATGTGCTGTAGGAGGGTCAGTGCTTAAAACTTGACTTGATTGAGATCTGTCTAATCTCGTTGTGTTTGTTACATATTGTGGTTGTCCATTTCCAGGTACATAAGCTGGATTTGCCATAACACCTTGTAATAATTCACCTCCACCGTTTGCTAATGTATTTCTAATTGGGTTTCCTAAATCGTTGTTTCCAACTGAATTTGCATATATACCTGTTCCGTATCCGTAGTATTGGTCAAGTGAGAATAAACTTCCTCCTTTTTTCACATCAATTAAGAAGCTAAAAGAAACGTTTTTGTAAGTAAATCTATTGTTTAAACCACCAGTCCAGTCTGCTTGGTATGTTCCCAATTCATTGTCTGTAGTTGTAGAAACTAAATAAGCACCGTTGTCTCCGATAATTCTATTACCTGATTGGTCAAGTACATAAGTAGTTCCCCAAATTGTACCATAATTTCTGTTAAGAGGAGCATTAATACTGATTCCTCCTTGTAAAGAGTTGATTTGAATGTTTTCAATACCAGGTGCTAACTCAGTAACTTTAGTGTTAGGGTTTGCCCAGTTAACATTAACATCCCAAGAAAAGTTTGCTGTTTTAATAGGAGTAGCATTAAGGGATACCTCAAAACCTTTTGTTGTTAAAGTACCAGCATTTAAATTGTTAAATGGTGATCCAGTAGCTGTTGAAACAGGTAAAGGTAAAATTTGGTTGTAAGCTTTGTTTTGGAACCAAGCTACGTCAAATCCAAGTCTATTATCTGCAAATTGCATGTTTAAACCTAACTCAACATTATCTAATTGTTGTGGTTTTAAATTAGGGTTTTTTGCAGTAGTATTATATGAATATGCAGGAGTACCGAAAGGATTTCTAGCAGTATAGCTATTGATAAGTAAGTTAGGGTCTGTGTCAGAACCTACTTGAGCGTAAGCAGCTCTGAATTTACCAAAATTGATGAATTCAATATCTTTTAACCAATTTGAAAATACCACACTTCCAGATATTGCAGAATACCAGTAAGCATTATTGTCAGTAGGTAAAGCAGATGATTCGTCTCTTCTTACAGATCCTTCAAGATAGTATGTTCCTTTGTAGCCTAAAGTTGCTTGTGCAAACAAACCTAGAACTTCTTTTCTTGTTTTGATTGTTCTTGGAAGTGTTATAGCAGATACTGAGTTAGAAACTGTATATATTCCAGGAATGTATAATCCTCCAGATGTTGATTGCTCTTCAGAGAATTTACTTTGTACGTTAAAGTTTGTACCTAAGATGAAATTAAGATTTAAATCTTCTGCTAAGTCTTTTTTGTAAGTAGCTAAGAAATCATAATTTTGTTCACTATAATCAAACAAATTTAAAGCGTAACCAGATGGTTGGTTTACTGTGTTTAACCCTAAAGCATTTGGATAAGAACCTACAGCGATTCTGTCTTCTGTTTTTAAGTTAAATCCGTCAGTACCCATTCTACCCATTAAGTTGATGCTTTTAGATACATCATAACTAATACTTGCATTTGCAGCAAATCTTCTTCTGCTATCATTGTTGTAATTTTGCTCTCTTTGGAAATATGGATTATCCCAAAAAGCAGGAGCTAGAGGAGTTGCATTATTTGGACCTTTTATATTCCATGTATAATTTTGATGACTCATTTCGTAAAGCTCTTTTTGCTCTTTGATGTCAACGTTAGTTGGCCACCATTGTCTAAAACCAGCTATTGCGTTACCGCCGTATCCAGTTGAATTTCTGTTTCTTGTGTTTTGTGAAACATAAGTTGCATTGAATGTAGAGCTTAATTTGTCGCTAAATTTATAAGTTCCTGCAAAATTGAAGTTGTTTTTGCTTAATAAAGAATTTGGTAATACATCTGAACTATTTGTATTAGCATAAGTTAATCTATAAGTAGCTTTGTCTGAACCTCCACTTAAAGCAATATTATTTACTGTTGTAGTACCAGTTTCAAAGAATTCAATTGGTCCGTTTTTGGCTGCAACCCATGGTGTTTTTTTACCAAAAGTAGCTGAGCCTGGAGTGAATGCACCATATTGCCAAACATCTTCACCAGTATATTTAGGTCCGTAAGAAGCATCATCACCTGTTGAAGCAAGTTTAGATCCTTGGTAACTACCCCAGCTGTCTTCTCCGTTGTATCCTTGACCGTATTCAGTTTGGTATTTAGGGAATGTTTTTTTGTCTACTGTAGACATAATGTAAGAAGAAGAGAATTCTACAGATAGGTCATTTCTTGCTTTTCCTTTTTTAGTTGTAATGATGATTGCACCATTTTGAGCTCTAGATCCATAAAGGGCAGTCGCAGCAGCTCCTTTTAGTACGTTAATTTCAGCAATGTTATTTGGGTTAATGTCTGATGCAGCATTTCCGTAATCGACACCACCTCTACCGCTTTTTTGATCCGCGCTATTTACGTTGTTATTTAGGATAGGCACTCCATCTACTACAAATAAAGCTTGGTTGTCTCCTAACATAGATTTAAATCCTCTAAGTACTACGTTTGTAGATCCTCCAAAGTTTGTTCCTTGTGTTACGCTAAGACCAGCAACTTTTCCTGATAAGTTGTTTACGAAGTTTCCAGTAGGCACGGTGCTTACTTGTTCTGCAGTTACTGTTTGTGCAGAGTAACCAAGAGATTTTTTCTCTCTTTTGATACCTAATGCTGTAACAACTACACCTTCAAGTTCTACTGATGAACTTGATAATTTTGCGCTCACAGATGATGAACTTGCTACAATTTCTTGAGTTTTCATCCCAATGTAGCTAAATACTAATACTTGACTTGGTGATGCTTTGATGGAGTATTTACCATCAAAATCAGTTTGTGTTCCGCTTTTTGTTCCTTTAACCAATACACTCACGCCTGGTAAGGGCATGCCTGTATTGTCCGAAACAATACCTGAAACAACTCTCTCTTGCGCAAAAGTTAGTTGCGCCATTAGTACTAATAGTAGTACTAAGAATCCATTGAACTTTAGTTTCATTTTAAAATATTTTGAATTAGTCTGTCAAAAATCTTAATAATTTGTTAACTTTCCTAATAAATAAAACTTTTTTTTCGCTTTCAATTAAAATTTAACATTATTCTATATTTCATCAAAAATGTTATAATGCTGAGATATGTGTAATTATACGGGGGTTATTGAGAGGTAATTTTTGTTATTTGTAATTAATGGGAAGTTATTTTTAGAATTTAACATTATATTGGATGTTAAGGATGCTATTGTAGAATTTTATTCGATCTTCGCTAGAGCTTCCGTTTGCAAGAGTTATTTTAAGCAATCCGTTTCTTGTTAAAATACCTAAGCCTATTCCGATACCAATCAAGTTGTTTAATTTATTTTTGTCGTTAAGTGCTGTTTTATCTTGGTAAAGGCCGTAGTCAGCTATGGTATGCAGGTATAGATTTGATGTAGGTTGATAGCGATATTCTGTGATTAGTAAATTGGTATTGTTGGCTTGCAGGCTGTTTTCGGCAAATCCTCTTATTGAGTTAATGCCTCCGAATCTGTATAGTTCATTTGTGAGATATGTGTTGCTCCAGAGATAGTAATTTTTACTTCTTATGTAAAAACTATTTTTAGTATTTATATAAAAAATGTTAATTAAGTCAATATTGGCATAATGCTGTTTGTTTTCGTTTGACTCATCTGTTATGTTGTTTGTGTTTGTTCTTTTTCCGATGCCTGTGGTTATGTTAATGTTCGTTTTGGTTGGGAAGATGAAATTTTCAGGAGTTATTTTTTTGTATTCAAATGTTGCTGTTGTAAAGTGGTTTTTGTAGTCCTGAATTAGTGTGCTGTTTGTGTTTTGAATGTCACTTGATTCGGTTGATTGGTATCCTAGATAAAGGTGAGAATTGTATTTTATGTAATAACCTAGGGCTATAGCGGTTTTTGTATTTTGGAAAGTACTGTCTTGTTTGAAAATTTCTAATTCGGCTTTTAAGCTTGTTGGTGTTTTGAATAGGTAGGGAATCTCGATTTTGGTTTTGAATGTTGTTTGCTTGTTTCCGTCGCTTTTCCAATATAAGGAGAATTGTTCTCCACTATGTAAGGTGTTTTCTAGATTTATGTCAAGATATCCATTGAAGGTTATTTTTTTGTTTTCGTCATTTGAAAAGCCTAAATAGCCGTCAAAAGTGTTGGCTTTTCTTTTTTTGAGATATATGTAGATTTTGGTTGAGTCGTTTGAGAATAAGATTTCCGGAAATTTACTTTGTTTTATGAAAGTGAATTTTTCAAAATCATTGTAAATTTCTGTAGTGGTTTCTTGATTGAATGTTTTTCCAGTGTATTTTTTTTTAATCTGTTTCAGATGTCCTTTTGGAAAAATGTTCGATTGATTGTTTTGCGTGTAGTTGAGTACGATTGAGTTTATTTCTCTTTTCTTTTCTTTTTTAAGGTAAAGAGTTGCGTAAAGAATGTTTTTTTTTCGTTGAATATTTGTGAGTTGTAGTTTTGTAAATGCGTATCCTAAATGCTCAAGCTGATTTATTTTTTTACTTAATAGAGATTCGATTTCTTCGTATGAGGTGGTTATTGTGTCGTTTTTTGTGTTTGGAAAGATGTTATTGATAATAGGGTCTTTTTTATCTATATATATATGTATAGAATTTATTTTTTCTTTTAGGTTGAATTTTACGGCAAACGTACTGTCGTTTAAATGATTTTTTGAGATTAGTTGGTTGTCAATAAAACCTTTATGTGCTAGTTTTTCAGAGAATAATTGTATTTCATCACTAATGGACTTTGTTGTTTTGTGTTTTTTTAAATAGGGGATAGAATCAATAATTTTATTTTCAAAATTGTTTGCTCCAGTTAGTCTTAATTCAAAATGCTGTGCATAACATTGTAAACTTAGAGTGGTTATTAGTAAAAAAGATAAGAGTGTTTTCAATTTTAAAAGTGTTTTATTAAAAGTAATGCAAATATCTAATTCTTTGGGGTAAAAAACATAAGGTTAAATAATGTTATTGAAAATTAATGTATTAACGTTTGTATAGTGAAAAATATTTTATACATTTGCAACCCCGTAAAAAGCGGGAATTTAATATACATAATAAATTTTTAGTATTAATTATGCCAACAATTCAACAATTAGTAAGAACAGGAAGAACTCAGATAACTAAGAAGAGTAAATCGGTTGCTTTAGATTCTTGTCCTCAAAGAAGAGGGGTTTGTACGCGTGTTTACACTACTACACCAAAAAAACCAAACTCTGCAATGCGTAAAGTAGCGCGTGTGCGTTTGACAAATGGTAATGAAGTAAATGCTTACATCCCTGGAGAAGGACACAATTTACAAGAGCACTCGATAGTATTAGTTAGAGGCGGAAGGGTAAAAGATTTACCAGGTGTTAGATATCATATCGTTCGTGGAGCGCTTGACACGTCAGGAGTTGCAGGAAGAACGCAAAGAAGATCTAAGTACGGTGCTAAACGCCCTAAAGAAGCAAAAAAGTAATTTAAACTTTTAAAAAAAAGACATGAGAAAAAGAGCGGCAAAGAAAAGACCACTTTTACCAGACCCGAGGTTTAATGACCAATTGGTAACGCGTTTTGTGAACAACTTAATGTGGGACGGTAAGAAATCTACAGCTTTTAAAGTATTTTATGATGCAATTGACATTATAGAGTCTAAAAAGCAAGATTCAGAAAAATCATCATTAGAAATCTGGAAAGATGCTTTAACAAACGTTATGCCTCACGTAGAAGTACGTAGTCGTAGAGTTGGTGGAGCTACATTCCAAATTCCAATGCAAATCAGACCAGATCGTAAAATTTCTATGGCAATGAAGTGGTTAATACTTTATTCTAGAAGAAGAAATGAAAAATCTATGGCTCAAAGGTTAGCTTCAGAATGTTTAGCTGCGGCTAAAGAAGAAGGTGCTGCTGTTAAAAAGAGAATGGATACTCATAAGATGGCTGAAGCAAATAAAGCATTCTCTCACTTTAGATTTTAATTCATAAGAAATGGCTAGAGATTTAAAATATACAAGAAATATAGGAATTGCTGCTCATATTGATGCTGGTAAAACAACGACTACAGAGCGTATCCTTTTTTATACTGGTAAAACTCATAAAATTGGTGAAGTACATAATGGTGCTTCTACAATGGACTGGATGGAGCAGGAAGCGGAAAGAGGTATTACAATTACTTCTGCAGCAACTACTTGTGAGTGGAATTTTCCAACAGAGCAAGGTAAAACTTTGCCAGAAACATTGCCTTATCACTTTAATATTATTGATACTCCGGGACACGTTGATTTTACTGTAGAGGTGAATCGTTCTTTACGTGTGCTTGATGGGTTGGTTTTCTTGTTTAGTGCTGTTGATGGTGTTGAGCCACAATCAGAAACTAACTGGAGACTTGCTGATCAGTATAGAGTTCCTCGTATGGGATTCGTTAATAAAATGGATAGACAAGGTTCTAACTTTTTGAATGTATGTCAACAAGTTAGAGATATGTTGAAATCTAATGCAGTTGCAATCACTTTGCCAATTGGTGAAGAGAATGATTTCAAAGGTGTAGTTGATTTGGTTAAAAATCAAGCTATTATTTGGCATGATGAAACTCAAGGGGCTACTTTTGATATCGTGCCTATTCCAGAGGATATGCTTGCAGAGGTAAAAGAGTATAGATCTATACTTATCGAAGCAGTTGCTGACTACGATGAGAACCTTCTTGATAAGTATATGGAGGATGAAAGCTCTATTACTGAAGAGGAAATTAATAATGCTTTAAGAGCTGCTACTATAGATATGGCAATCATTCCGATGCTTGCTGGTTCTTCTTTTAAAAATAAAGGAGTTCAATTTATGTTAGATGCTGTATGTAAATATTTGCCATCTCCAATGGATAAAGAAGGTATCGAAGGAATTCATCCTGATGATGTTGATTTATTAGAGGAGGATCAAACTAAAATTCTTCGTCGTCCAGACGTAAAAGAGCCATTCGCTGCTTTAGCATTTAAAATTGCTACTGACCCTTATGTTGGTCGTTTAGCTTTCTTCCGTGCTTATTCAGGTCGTTTGGATGCGGGTTCATATATTTTGAATACTCGTTCTGGAAACAAAGAAAGAATTTCTCGTATCTACCAAATGCATGCTAATAAACAAAATCCTATCGATTATATCGAAGCTGGGGATATTGGAGCAGCAGTTGGATTTAAAGATATTAAGACTGGAGATACAATGTGTGATGAGAAACATCCAATTATTCTTGAGTCAATGAAATTCCCTGCACCGGTAATTGGTATTGCAATTGAGCCTAAAACTAAGGCTGACGTAGATAAAATGGGTATGGCTTTGGCTAAATTAGCTGAGGAGGATCCGACATTTACGGTTAGAACAGATGAGGCTTCAGGGCAAACTATTATATCAGGTATGGGTGAGCTTCACTTAGATATCTTGATTGATCGTATGAAACGTGAATTTAAAGTTGAAGTAAATCAAGGTGAGCCTCAAGTTGAATATAAAGAAGCGTTTACAAGAAGTGCTACGCATAGAGAAACTTACAAAAAACAATCAGGGGGTCGTGGAAAATTCGGGGATATCGTATTTACACTTGAGCCAGCTGACGAAGTTGATGGTAAAGTTCCTGTTGGGTTGCAATTTATTAATGCTGTAAAAGGTGGAAACGTTCCTAAGGAGTATATTCCATCTGTAGAAAAAGGTTTCCGTGAAGCTATGAAAACTGGTCCTTTAGCAGGATATCAAGTAGATAGTTTAAAAGTGACTTTAACTGACGGATCTTTCCACCCTGTCGATTCAGATGCGCTTTCTTTTGAGTTAGCAGCTAGAATGGGGTATAGAGAAGTGGCTAAAGCTGCTGGGGCAATCATTCTTGAACCAATCATGAAAATGGAGGTTATTACACCAGAAGAAAACATGGGAGATATCGTAGGTGATATTAACCGTCGTAGAGGTCAGGTTAATGACATGGGTGACAGAAATGGTGCAAAAACTATCAAAGCTGATGTGCCTTTATCAGAAATGTTTGGTTATGTAACAACATTAAGAACACTTTCGTCTGGTAGAGCAACATCTACAATGGAATTTTCACACTACGCTGAAACACCTTCTAATATTTCGGAAGCAGTTATCAAAAAAGCAAAAGGAAACGCTTAATCTTTAAGAAAATGAGTCAAAAAATCAGAATAAAACTAAAATCTTACGATCACATGTTGGTGGATAAATCTGCTGAAAAGATTGTAAAAACAGTTAAGAGTACCGGTGCTGTTGTAACAGGTCCAATTCCGTTGCCAACACATAAAAAACTTTTCACTGTACTACGTTCTCCGCACGTTAACAAAAAAGCAAGAGAGCAATTCGAAGTAATGTCATATAAGAGATTAATTGACATTTATTCATCTTCATCTAAAACTATCGATGCTCTAATGAAACTTGAATTGCCAAGTGGAGTGGAGGTTGAGATCAAAGTTTAAGTAGTTCAAGAGTAAAAAAGGACGCTGCTTTTAGACGAAAAATATTTTTTTTGGTTTGTGTGTAAATAAGTTATACTTTTGCACCTCTTAAAAAATAGGATTCGGTTTAAAAGCTGCGTTCTATATTTATATTTAATAATTAATAATTAATATTTATGTCTGGGTTAATTGGTAGAAAAATCGGCATGACAAGTATTTTTGATGAAAACGGGAAAAATATTCCTTGTACAGTAATCGAAGCTGGTCCATGTGTTGTTACCCAAGTCAGAACCAAAGGTGTTGACGGGTATGAAGCGTTGCAACTAGGTTTCGATGACAAAAACGAGAAACATTCCACAAAAGCGGCTTTAGGTCACTTTAAGAAAGCTGGAACTGTAGCTAAGAAAAAAGTCGTTGAATTCCAAGATTTCGCAACAGAGCAAAAATTAGGAGATCTTATTGATGTTTCTATTTTTTCTGAAGGAGAATTTGTAGATGTACAAGGTGTGTCTAAAGGTAAAGGTTTTCAAGGGGTTGTAAAACGTCACGGTTTTGGTGGTGTTGGTCAGGCAACTCACGGTCAACACAACCGTTTAAGAGCGCCAGGTTCTGTGGGAGCTTCTTCTTATCCATCTAGAGTATTCAAAGGAATGCGTATGGCTGGAAGAATGGGAGGAGACAATGTAAAAGTTCAAAACCTTAGAGTTTTAAAAGTAGTTGCTGAAAAGAACTTACTAGTTATTAAAGGATGTGTTCCTGGTCATAACAACTCTTATGTAATCATTCAGAAGTAATGGAAGTAAAAGTATTAGATTTCAACGGAAAAGATACTGGTAGAAAAGTTCAACTTTCTGATTCAGTATTCGCAATTGAACCAAATAATCACGCTGTATATCTTGATGTTAAGCAATATTTAGCTAATCAAAGACAAGGTACTCACAAAGCTAAAGAAAGAGCTGAAGTAGCGGGAAGTACACGTAAGATTAAAAAACAAAAAGGAACTGGTACTGCTCGTGCGGGTAGTATTAAAAACCCTTTGTTTAAAGGCGGTGGAACAGTTTTCGGACCAAGACCAAGAAGTTATTCATTCAAATTGAACAAAAACTTAAAGAGATTGGCAAGAAAATCTGCTTTCTCAATTAAAGCAAAAGAAGCAAGTATTGTTGTTTTAGAAGACTTTAATTTTGAAACTCCAAACACTAAAAATTTCATTAATGTTTTGAAAGCTTTAGGGTTAGAAAATAAAAAATCTTTATTTGTGTTGGGAGAGTCGAATAAAAATGTATATTTGTCGTCACGCAATTTAAAGGCTTCTAATGTTGTAAGTAGTTACGAATTAAGTACTTACGCGATTCTAAACGCTAATAATTTAGTGCTTTTAGAGAGTTCTTTAGAGGTAATTGAAGAAAATTTAAGCAAATAATAGGAGTATGAGTATCATAATTAGACCTATAGTAACTGAAAAAGTAACCAAGGAAAGTGAAGTTTTAAACCGCTTCGGATTCGTTGTTGATAAAAAAGCAAACAAAGTTCAGATTAAGAAAGCTGTTGAAGCTGCTTATGGAGTAACTATCGTTTCAGTTAACACGATGAACGTAAGACCGGATAGAACTACAAAATACACGAAAAGTGGTTTGATCAGCGGAAAGACAAATGCAATCAAAAAAGCAATTGTTCAAGTACAAGAAGGAGAAACAATTGATTTTTACAACAATATCTAAGATAGAAAAATGTCAGTAAGAAAATTAAAACCTATTACCCCAGGTCAGCGATTTAGAGTTGTGAATGGTTATGACGCCATTACAACTGATAAGCCGGAACGCTCTTTGATAGCGCCGATAAAAAACTCTGGAGGTAGAAATAGTCAAGGAAAGATGACCATGCGTTATACGGGTGGTGGTCACAAGCAGAGATATCGTATTATTGATTTCAAACGTACAAAAGAAGGAATTCCGGCTACTGTGAAATCAATCGAATATGATCCAAATCGTACTGCATTTATCGCTTTGTTAGCTTATGCTGATGGAGAGAAAACTTATGTTATCGCACAAAATGGATTGAAAGTTGGTCAGAAATTAGTTTCTGGTCCAGAATCTCAACCAGAAATTGGTAACACATTGCCTTTAAGCAGAATTCCTTTAGGAACTGTTATTTCTTGTATCGAATTGAGACCAGGTCAAGGAGCTGTAATTGCTCGTTCAGCTGGAACATTTGCTCAATTAATGGCAAGAGATGGAAAATATGCTACAATTAAAATGCCATCAGGTGAAACAAGATTAATTTTGTTAACTTGTGCAGCTACAATTGGAGCAGTATCTAATTCAGACCACCAATTAGTTGTATCTGGTAAAGCAGGTAGAACAAGATGGTTAGGAAGAAGACCTAGAACAAGACCTGTTGCAATGAACCCTGTTGATCACCCAATGGGTGGTGGAGAAGGACGTTCTTCTGGTGGACATCCACGTTCAAGAAATGGAATACCAGCTAAAGGTTATAGAACTCGTTCTAAGAAAAACCCGAGTAACAAGTATATCGTAGAACGTAGAAAGAAATAATAAGATATGGCACGTTCATTAAAAAAAGGACCTTTCGTTCATTATAAGTTAGACAAGAAAGTTCAAGAAAACGTAGAAAGTGGTAAAAATGCAGTTGTAAAGACTTGGTCTAGAGCTTCAATGATTACTCCAGATTTCGTTGGACAAACTATCGCAGTTCATAACGGTCGTCAATTTGTACCAGTTTACGTAACAGAAAACATGGTAGGTCACAAATTAGGAGAATTTTCACCAACTAGATCTTTTAGAGGTCATGCTGGAGCAAAAAATAAAGGTAAAAAATAAGAAGCAATGGGAGTTCGTAAAAGAGAAACAGCAGATGCGAGAAAAGAGGCTAATAAGTCTATTGCTTTCGCAAAATTGAATAACTGCCCTACTTCACCTAGAAAAATGCGCTTAGTAGCGGACTTGGTAAGAGGTCAGAAGGTAGAAAGAGCACTTAACATCTTAAGATTTAGTTCTAAAGAAGCTTCAAGAAAATTAGAAAAACTATTATTATCTGCAATCAACAACTGGGAGCAAAAAAATAGTGAAGGTAATTTAGAAGAAGCTGGATTATTTGTTAAAGAGATCAGAGTAGATGGAGGAATGATGTTGAAAAGACTTCGTCCAGCACCTCAAGGTCGTGCACACAGAATAAGAAAACGTTCTAACCACGTAACAATCGTGCTTGGAGCTATCAATAACACACAAAGCAATTCTTAAACAGCATGGGACAAAAGACAAATCCAATTGGAAATAGACTTGGTATCATCAGAGGGTGGGACTCAAACTGGTATGGTGGAAATGATTACGGTGATAAACTTGCCGAAGATCACAAAATCAGAAAGTATATCCACGCTCGTTTATCAAAAGCTAGTGTATCAAAAGTAATCATCGAGAGAACTTTGAAACTTGTAACCGTTACTATCACTACTGCAAGACCTGGTATTATTATCGGGAAAGGTGGACAAGAGGTAGACAAGTTAAAAGAAGAACTTAAAAAAATTACTGACAAAGAGGTTCAAATTAACATCTTTGAAATTAAAAGACCTGAATTAGATGCTTATCTTGTGGCGACAAGCATCGCTCGTCAAATAGAAAGTCGTATTTCTTACAGACGTGCAATCAAAATGGCTATTGCTGCTTCTATGCGTATGAACGCTGAAGGTATCAAAGTTTTGATTTCTGGTCGTTTGAATGGAGCTGAAATGGCGCGTTCAGAAGGTTTCAAAGAAGGTAGAATTCCTCTATCAACTTTCAGAGCTGATATTGATTATGCACTTGCAGAAGCTCATACTACTTATGGTAGAATGGGAATTAAAGTGTGGATCATGAAAGGTGAAGTTTATGGAAAGAGAGATCTTTCTCCGCTTGCTGGAATGGATAAAAAACAAGCTGGTGGCGGTAAAGGTGGAGATGCTCCTCGTGGCAAATCTAACTTTAATAAAGGTTCAAAACCAGACGCTCGTAAAAGAAAGTAAATTTTTAAACTAAAGAAAAATGTTACAGCCTAAAAGAACAAAATACCGTAAGGTACAAAAAGGTAAAATGAAAGGTAACTCTCAAAGAGGGCATGAACTTTCTAATGGAATGTTTGGTATTAAATCTGTACATGAAGATGGAATGTTCTTAACCTCTCGTCAAATCGAAGCTGCGCGTATCGCTGCAACTCGTTTCATGAAGAGAGAAGGACAATTATGGATCAAAATATTTCCAGACAAACCAATTACTAAGAAGCCTCTTGAGGTACGTATGGGTAAAGGTAAAGGTGCCGTTGAATATTGGGCTGCCGTTGTTAAACCCGGAAGAATTATGTTTGAAGTTGGAGGAGTTCCTTTGTCAGTTGCAAAAGAGGCGTTACGTCTTGCAGCTCAAAAGCTTCCAGTAAAAACTAAGTTCGTCGTTGCTAGAGATTTCGAAGCATAATTTATAATATATTATGAAACAATCAGAAATAAAAGATCTTTCTGCAGCGGAGTTGCAAGAAAAACTTAGTCAAACTAAGAAGATATATGCTGACCTAAAAATGGCCCACGCTATTTCTCCAATTGAGAATCCACTTCAAATTAGAAGTGTAAGAAGAACAGTTGCAAGATTGGCTACAGAGCTAACTAAAAGAGAGTTACAATAATTGTATTCTGCTGAAAGATGGAAGAAAAAAGAAATTTAAGAAAAGAAAGAATTGGTGTTGTTACTTCTAACAAAATGGAGAAATCTATCGTTGTTGCTGAAGTAAGAAAAGTAAAACACCCATTATACGGTAAGTTCGTGTTGAAAACAAAGAAATACGTTGCACACGACGAAACAAACGACTGTAACATTGGAGATACTGTAAGAATTAGCGAAACGCGTCCTTTGAGTAAATCAAAATGTTGGAGATTAGTTGAAATCATTGAAAGAGCTAAATAATTATGGTACAACAAGAATCAAGACTAAAAGTAGCAGATAACACAGGAGCTAAAGAAGTTTTAACTATCCGTGTTTTAGGAGGTACCAAAAGAAGGTATGCCTCTGTTGGTGACAAGATTGTAGTTTCTATCAAAGATGCAACTCCAAACGGAAACGTGAAAAAAGGAGCTGTTTCAACTGCAGTTGTTGTACGTACCAAAAAAGAAGTGAGAAGAGCCGATGGTTCATACATCAGATTTGATGACAACGCATGTGTGTTATTAAATGCTGCTGGTGAAATGAGAGGAACTCGTGTTTTTGGTCCGGTAGCAAGAGAACTTCGTGAAAAACAATTCATGAAAATTGTATCATTAGCACCAGAAGTGCTTTAATTCGTTTTAAGATGATAAAGCTAAAAATAAAATCAGGTGACATCGTAAGAGTAATTGCTGGTGATCATAAAGGGTCAGAAGGTAAAGTTTTACGTGTATACCGTGAAAAAAATAAAGCGATAGTTGAAGGTGTAAACATGGTTTCGAAACATACAAAACCAAGTGCTAAAAACCCTCAAGGTGGTATCGTTAAGAAAGAAGCTTCTATACAAATATCTAACATTTCTCTTATTGATCCTAAAACTAAGGAAGCAACTAGAGTTGGTATTAGAGTAGAAGGAGATAAGAAAGTAAGATTTTCAAAAAAATCTAATCAAGTACTATAGTAATGGCATATACACCTAGACTAAAAGAAGAATATAAGAGTAGAGTAATCTCTGCTCTTAAAGAAGAATTCGGATATACAAACGTAATGCAAGTTCCTAAACTTGAAAAAATCGTTTTGAGCCGTGGAGTTGGTGCAGCTGTATCTGATAAAAAACTTATTGACTATGCGGTTGATGAGTTAACAAAGATCACTGGACAAAAAGCAGTATCTACAATTTCTAAGAAAGACGTTGCGTCTTTTAAATTGAGAAAAGGGATGCCTATTGGAGCAAAAGTTACTTTACGTGGTGAGAGAATGTATGAGTTTTTAGATAGACTTATTACTTCTGCTTTACCGCGCGTTAGAGATTTTAGTGGTATTAAAGCTACAGGTTTTGACGGAAGAGGTAATTATAATCTTGGAGTTTTAGAGCAAATCATTTTCCCAGAAATTGATATTGACAAAGTAAACAAAATTTCAGGAATGGATATTACTTTTGTTACTACTGCTCAAACAGACAAGGAAGCAAAGTCATTATTGGCTGAATTAGGATTACCTTTTAAAAAGAATTAAGACATGGCTAAAGAATCAATGAAAGCCCGTGAGGTGAAAAGAGAGAAAACGGTAGCTAAGTACGCTGAGAAAAGAAAAGCTTTATTAGAAGCTGGAGATTACGAAGGCTTACAAAAATTACCTAAAAATGCTTCACCAGTTCGTTTGCACAACCGTTGTAAATTAACAGGTAGACCAAGAGGTTATATTCGTCAATTTGGTATTTCGCGTGTAACTTTCCGTGAGATGGCTAATAATGGATTAATTCCTGGAGTTAAAAAGGCGTCTTGGTAATCTCGCAATAAGTTATTACTTTTGCAAACCAAAAAATAATTTTAATTGATTAAAGGTTCGGGAGACGAGTGTCTCCCGAAAACCATAATCGCAATCAAATACATATGTATACAGATCCTATTGCAGATTATTTGACTAGAGTTCGTAACGCTGTGGCTGCAAACCACAAAGTTGTTGAGATTCCAGCATCTAATCTAAAAAAAGAAATAACTAAGATCTTATTCGATCAAGGTTATATCTTAAGTTACAAATTTGAGGACAACGCTGTTCAGGGTTCAATCAAAATTGCTTTGAAGTATGATAAAGATACTAAAGAGTCAGTAATTAAAGATATCCAAAGAATTAGTAAACCAGGTTTGCGTAAATATGCAGGTGCTTCTAATTTACCTAGAATCCTTAACGGATTAGGAATTGCTATTGTTTCTACATCAAAAGGTTTGATGACTGGAAAACAAGCTAAGCAATTAAATGTAGGTGGTGAAGTAATTTGTTACGTATACTAATTATAAAGACTATATAAGATGTCAAGAATAGGTAAAAATCCAATTGTAATCCCTGCTGGAGTAACTGTAGAAGTTAAAGACGGTATTATTACAGTAAAAGGAAAAAACGGTCAGCTTACACAGGAGTTCTCGGACGTAACTGTAAAAGTTGAAGGCGATCAAGTTCAAGTAGAAAGATCGTCTGATCATAAAGATCACAGAGCAAAACACGGACTTTACAGATCATTAATCAATAACATGATTGTTGGTGTAAATGAAGGGTTTACTAAGTCTTTAGAATTGGTTGGAGTTGGTTATAGAGCTTCTAATCAAGGACAAAAGTTAGATTTAGCTCTTGGATATTCTCACAATATTGTTTTGGAAATTGCTCCTGAAGTAGTTTTAGAAACAATCTCTGAAAAAGGTAAGAACCCTATCGTAAAATTAACATCATTAGATAAACAACTTTTAGGTCAAGTAGCTGCGAAAATCAGAGGTTTCCGTAAGCCAGAGCCATATAAAGGAAAAGGTGTTAAATTTGTAGGTGAAGTATTAAGAAGAAAAGCAGGTAAATCAGCTTAAAAAATAAGATTATGTCATTAACAAAATCTGATAGAAGACAGAGAATTAAATTCAGAATTAGAAAAACGATTAGTGGTTCTGCTACTAAGCCAAGACTATCTGTATTTAGAAGTAACAAAGAAATTTACGCACAACTTATTGATGATGTAAACGGAGTTACTTTATTAGCTGCCTCTTCAAGAGAAAAAGAAATAGGTAAAGGTACGAACGTAGAAATTGCAAATGCAGTTGGAAAACTAGTTGCAGAGAAAGCGTTAAAAGCTGGAATTGATGCAGTAACTTTCGATAGAGGAGGATACTTATATCACGGTCGTATTAAATCATTAGCAGAAGGCGCAAGAGCGGCTGGACTTAAATTCTAATATATTATGTCTAAATACAAAAATGTAGAATTGGTAAAACCAAGTGGTCTTGAACTTAAAGATCGTCTGGTAAGTGTTAATCGTGTTACTAAAGTTACAAAAGGTGGTAGAGCTTTCGGTTTTTCTGCTATTGTAGTTGTAGGTGATGAAAATGGAGTAGTTGGTCACGGATTAGGAAAATCTAAAGACGTTTCTGAAGCAATTGCGAAAGCAGTAGAAGATGCTAAGAAAAATTTAGTAAAAATTCCTTTGAATGGACAATCTGTTCCTCACGAACAAAAAGGTAAATTTGGTGGTGCACGTGTATTCTTAATTCCTGCGTCTCATGGTACAGGAGTTATTGCTGGTGGAGCTGTTCGTTCAGTTCTTGAGTCAGTAGGTATTCACGATGTATTATCTAAATCTCAAGGATCATCAAATCCTCATAACGTAGTGAAAGCAACTTTTGATGCTTTATTACAAATGAGAAGCGCTTATACTGTTGCAAAACAAAGAGGTGTTTCTTTAGAAAAAGTTTTTAAAGGTTAATTCAAGGAAATTATGGCTAAATTATTAGTAAAACAAGTAAGAAGCAAAATCAACTGTCCTCTTTCTCAAAAAAGAGGTTTGGAAGCTTTAGGTCTACGTAAAATGGGACAAGTTGTAGAGCATGATTCAAATCCTGCTATCCTTGGGATGATAAACAAAGTTAAACACTTAGTTTCTGTTGAAGAAGCTAAATAACAAATACTGTTATGAATTTAAGTAACTTACAACCAGCTGAAGGATCAACGCACAATCAAAATAAAAGATTAGGTAGAGGAGAAGGTTCTGGAAAAGGTGGCACTGCTGCAAGAGGTCACAAAGGAGCAAAATCTCGTTCTGGTTATTCTAAAAAGATTGGTTTTGAAGGAGGGCAAATGCCACTTCAAAGACGTGTACCTAAGTTCGGTTTCACAAACATCAACCGTAAAGAATACGAAGGTGTAAATTTAGATACGCTTCAATTATTAGTAG
This sequence comes from Flavobacterium hydatis, assembly GCF_000737695.1. GTDB lineage: Bacteria > Bacteroidota > Bacteroidia > Flavobacteriales > Flavobacteriaceae > Flavobacterium > Flavobacterium hydatis. The sequence goes on along the minus strand of NZ_JPRM01000006.1, from coordinate 155,331 downwards.
ACAATGGTATTGTTACAGATTCTGTTGATATGGCAGTTTATGTAGCTAATCGTCTAGCTACCAAAAATGAAATCGTTAAGATTTTAGGTAGAGGAGAATTGAAAGCAAAATTAAAAGTAACTGCTCACAAATTTACTGCTACTGCAAAAGCTGCTATTGAAGCTGCTGGTGGAGAGGCTGTAACAATATAATTTTTCTATTGTATGAAGAAATTTATTGAATCAATAAGTAATGTTTGGAAAATCGAAGAACTAAAAAATAGAATCTTAATTACTTTAGGTCTTCTTTTAGTATATCGTTTTGGAGCACACGTTACGCTTCCTGGAATTGATGCAACGCAATTGACTGGTTTAGCGGGACAAACAAAAAATGGTTTAGGATCTATTCTAGACATGTTCACCGGAGGTGCATTCTCTAAAGCTTCAGTTTTTGCTTTAGGTATTATGCCTTATATTTCTGCGTCTATTGTTGTACAGTTAATGGGAATTGCGATTCCGTATTTACAAAAACTTCAAAATGATGGAGAGAGTGGTAGAAAAAAAATTAATCAGATAACACGTTGGTTGACTATTGTTATTACACTAGTTCAAGGACCAACTTATATCTATAATTTATATAGAACATTACCTAGTAGTGCATTCTTACTAGGTTTTAATTCTTTTGAGTTTTTATTTTCTTCTGTGATAATCTTAGTTACAGGTACAATTTTTGCCATGTGGTTAGGAGAGAAAATTACAGATAAGGGTATTGGAAATGGAATTTCATTGTTGATTATGGTTGGTATATTAGCTCGTTTTCCACAAGCTTTTATTCAAGAATTTACAACCAGAGTTACAAATAACAATGGAGGACCAATGTTATTAGTTATCGAAATTATTATTTGGTTATTAGTTATTATTTCTTGTGTACTGTTGATTATGGCAGTTCGTAAAATTCCAGTTCAATACGCTCGTCGTACTACTTCAGGAGATTATGAGCAAGATTTGATGGGAGGAAATAGACAATGGATTCCACTTAAGCTTAATGCTTCTGGGGTTATGCCAATCATTTTTGCACAAGCAATTATGTTTATTCCTGCAGCTGTAGCCGGATTATCAAAATCAGATACATCACAATCAATTGTTGGTGCTTTTAGTAATATGTTTGGATTCTGGTATAACTTTGTATTTGCAACTTTAATAGTTGTATTTACTTTCTTTTATACTGCAATTACAGTACCTACTAATAAGATGTCTGATGATTTAAAGAGAAGTGGTGGTTTCATTCCAGGTGTTAGACCAGGTGTTGAGACTTCAGATTATCTTGATAAAGTGATGTCTTTAATAACTTTCCCAGGATCTTTATTCCTTGCTTTGATTGCTGTGTTCCCGGCTATTGTTGTAAGTTTTATGGATGTACAACAATCTTGGGCAATGTTTTTTGGAGGTACCTCGTTAATAATTATGGTTGGTGTTGCAATAGATACTATTCAACAAATTAACTCATATTTATTAAACAAACATTATGATGGTTTAATGAAGACTGGTAAAAATAGAAAAGCAGTAGCTTAATTTTTATATGGCAAAACAATCAGCAATAGAACAAGACGGATCAATCATTGAAGCATTGTCAAATGCGATGTTCCGTGTAGAATTAGAAAATGGACATATAGTAATCGCTCATATTTCTGGAAAAATGCGTATGCATTATATCAAATTATTACCTGGTGATAAGGTGAAACTGGAAATGAGCCCTTACGACTTGTCAAAAGCAAGAATTACTTATAGATATTAAAGGATATTCACTATGAAAGTTAGAGCATCAGTAAAAAAGAGAAGTCCCGAGTGCATCATTGTGCGTAGAAAAGGGAGATTGTACGTAATAAACAAAAAGAATCCTAGATTTAAACAAAGACAAGGATAATTATGGCAAGAATAGCAGGGGTAGATATCCCAAAAAATAAGAGAGGTGTTATAGCACTTACCTATATCTTTGGATTAGGAAGAAGTAGAGCTATTGAGATTTTAGAGAAAGCTCAAGTAAGCCAAGATAAAAAAGTTCAAGAATGGAATGATGATGAGATCGGAGCAATTCGTGAGGCAGTATCAGTTTTCAAAATTGAAGGAGAATTACGTTCTGAAGTTTCTTTGAACATCAAGCGTTTAATGGATATTGGTTGTTATAGAGGTATCCGTCATAGATCTGGTCTTCCGTTAAGAGGACAAAGAACTAAAAACAACTCTAGAACAAGAAAAGGTAAAAGAAAAACTGTTGCTAACAAGAAAAAAGCAACTAAATAATAAGTAATATGGCTAAAGCAACTGCAAAAAAACGTAAAGTTATCGTTGAATCAACGGGTGAAGCTCATATTTCTGCCACTTTCAACAACATTATCATTTCTTTGACTAATAAGAAAGGTGAAGTTATTTCTTGGTCTTCAGCTGGTAAAATGGGTTTCAGAGGTTCTAAAAAGAACACTCCGTATGCAGCTCAAATGGCAGCAGAAGATTGTAGTAAAGTAGCTCTTGAGGCAGGACTTAAAAAAGTTAAGGTTTATGTAAAAGGACCAGGAAACGGACGTGAGTCTGCTATCCGTTCTATTCATAACGGTGGAATTGAAGTTACTGAGATTATCGATGTTACTCCAATGCCTCACAACGGATGTCGTCCTCCTAAAAGACGTAGAGTTTAATACTCAAAAATTATAGTATAACCTAGATTGAATATAGATTATCGAAGGATAAGACCTGAATTCATAATCTCAATCTTAAACAATTTAAAATGGCAAGATATACTGGTCCTAGTACAAGAATCGCTCGTAAATTTGGCGAAGCAATCTTCGGAGATGATAAATCTTTCGAAAAAAGAAATTACCCACCTGGACAACACGGGATGGCTAAAAAAAGAGGAAAAAAATCTGAGTATGCTGTTCAGTTAATGGAAAAGCAAAAAGCTAAATATTCTTACGGAATTTTAGAAAAACAATTCAGAAATTTATTCGAAAAAGCATCAGCTACTAAAGGAGTTACTGGTGAAGTTTTATTACAATTATGTGAAGCAAGATTAGATAACGTAGTTTTTAGAATGGGTATCGCTCCTTCTAGAAGAGGTGCACGTCAGATTGTATCTCACAGACACGTTACTGTAAATGGTGAAGTTGTTAATATTCCTTCTTACCACCTTAAGCCTGGTGATAAAGTTGCTGTTCGTGAAAAATCTAAATCTTTAGAGGCTATCGAACGTTCTTTATCAAATTCAAGTCATGTTTATGAATGGATTACTTGGAACAATGATCTTAAAGAAGGAACTTTTGTTTCTGTACCTGCGAGACTTCAAATTCCAGAAAACATTAAAGAACAATTAATCGTAGAGTTGTACAACAAATAATAATTGACTTAGTCGAAATTTATGGCAATATTTAATTTTCAAAAGCCCGATAAAGTTATCATGATCGATTCAACCGATTTTGAAGGTAAATTCGAATTTAGACCTTTAGAACCTGGTTATGGATTGACTGTTGGTAATGCACTTAGAAGAGTTTTGCTTTCAGCATTAGAAGGTTATGCAATTACATCTGTTCGCATTGAAGGTGTAGATCATGAGTTTTCTACTATCTCAGGTGTTGTTGAAGATGTTACCGAAATTATCCTTAATCTTAAACAAGTTCGTTTCAAGCGTCAAATTGAAGATATCGATAATGAAGCAGTTACTATTTCTGTTTCTGGTAAAGATCAATTAACAGCAGGTGATTTTCAAAAATTTATTTCAGGTTTCCAAGTTCTGAACCCAGATCTTGTTATCTGTAATTTAGATAGTAAAATTAAACTGAATTTCGATTTAACTATCGAAAAAGGTAGAGGATACGTACCTGCTGAGGAGAACAAAAAACAGAATGCTGCAATTGGAACTATTTTTACAGATTCAATTTTTACTCCGGTAAAAAATGTAAAATACGCAATTGAAAACTTCCGTGTTGAGCAAAAGACAGATTACGAGAAATTAGTTTTTGAAATAAAAACTGATGGATCTATTAATCCTAAAGATGCTCTAACTGAAGCTGCTAAAGTTTTAATTCACCACTTCATGTTATTCTCTGACGAAAGAATTACACTCGAGGCTGACGAAATTGCACAAACAGAATCGTATGATGAAGAGTCATTACATATGAGACAATTGCTTAAAACTAAGCTTGTTGATATGGATTTATCTGTGAGAGCATTAAATTGCTTGAAAGCGGCTGAAGTTGATACACTTGGTGATTTAGTATCGTTCAATAAAAATGACCTAATGAAATTCCGTAATTTTGGTAAAAAATCTTTAACTGAACTTGATGAACTTGTTGCAGTTAAGAATTTAACTTTCGGGATGGATTTAGCTAAATACAAACTAGATAAAGAATAATCTAATTCGCCTTGGCGAGTTAAATTTAACATAGCAATGAGACACGGAAAAAAATTCAATCACTTAAGCAGACAGACTGGACATAGAAAAGCTATGTTAGCTAATATGGCTTGTTCTCTTATTGAGCACAAACGTATTAACACTACTGTTGCTAAAGCTAAAGCGCTTAAACAATTCGTTGAGCCTTTAATCACAAAATCAAAAGAAGATACGACTCACAACCGTCGTATTGTTTTTGCATACTTACGTAGCAAATATGCTGTAACTGACTTGTTCAGAGATGTAGCTGCTAAAGTAGGAGACCGTCCAGGTGGATACACTCGTATCATTAAAGTTGGAAATCGTTTGGGAGATAACGCTGATATGGCGATGATCGAACTTGTTGATTTCAATGAACTTTACAATGGAGGTAAAAAAGAAGTTAAAAAAGCAAAAAGCCGTCGTGGTGGAAAAGCAAAGAAAGCTGAAGAGACTTCTGAAGCTCCTGCTGCTGATACAGAAACGACAACTGAAGCTTCTGAATAATTATGAAGATAATCATTCAATAAGAATTAAGGATAAACTAGTTACTAGTTTATCCTTTTTTTTTGTTTTTTCTAATCTAAAAATACAATAATCTAACACTTTGGCTTCTTAGGGTTTTATTTTTAGAGATGAATTTTTTAAAAAACCTTGCACTCGCTCTTTTAAAAAATTAAATTTGCAAAATATCTAATTACAAATGAAATACACAACACGACAAAGCGCTATTCTTTTACTAAGTGACGGAACAATTTTTCACGGAAAATCAATCGGAATCAGTGGTACTACTTTTGGTGAAGTTTGCTTTAATACCGGAATGACAGGATATCAGGAGATTTTTACTGATCCTTCTTATTTTGGTCAGATTATGGTTGCAACCAATGCACATATTGGAAATTATGGTGTAAATGATTCTGAAGTAGAGTCAGATAGCATTAAAATTTCTGGATTGGTTTGTAAAAACTTTAGCTTCAATTATTCTCGCGAAGATGCTACAGAGAGTTTGGAGTCTTATTTTATAAAAGAAAATCTTATTTGTATCTCTGATGTTGATACAAGAGCATTGGTGAGTTATATTAGAGATAACGGAGCAATGAACGCTGTTATATGTACAGACGGAACTTCTATTGAAGATTTAAAAATAGCATTGGCAAATGTTCCGAATATGGAAGGTTTGGAATTGGCGTCTAAGGTTTCGACAAAAGAGCCTTATTTTTATGGAGATGAGAATGCTACTTATAAAATATCTGCTTTAGATTTAGGAATTAAAAAGAACATCTTACGTAATCTTGCAAAAAGAGATTGCTATATTAAGGTTTTTCCATACGACTCTACTTTTAAAGATTTATCAGCATTTAATCCAGATGGGTACTTCTTGTCAAACGGTCCTGGTGATCCAGATCCTTTATTTGGTGCAATAGAAGTTGCAAAAGACATATTGGCAAATGATAAACCATTGTTCGGTATCTGTTTAGGACACCAAGTTATTGCTTTGGCAAATGGAGTTTCTACTTATAAAATGTTTAATGGACACCGCGGGATAAACCATCCAGTTAAAAACATCATTACAGGAAAAGGGGAGATCACTTCTCAAAATCATGGTTTCGCTGTTAATAAAGAGCAATTAGATAATCATCCAGATTTAGAGATTACCCACTTGCATCTTAATGACGAAACTGTGGCTGGTATGCGTATGAAAAACAAAAACTGTTTCTCTGTACAATATCATCCTGAAGCTAGTCCTGGTCCTCATGATTCTTCTTATTTATTCGATCAATTTATTGAGAATATAAAAGGGAATTAAACTAAAACGATTGAGTTAATAAATAAAAGTATTTTATTGCTAAGGAACTTATTTAGTGTCAGATATTTTTATAATTTCGAAAAATATTTATAATTTAATAATAAAAAATAGAAATAATGAGTATTATAATAAAAATTCACGCAAGACAAATTTTTGATTCTAGAGGTAATCCTACTATTGAAGTTGATGTAGTTACAGAAAACGGAGTTTTAGGAAGAGCAGCAGTTCCATCTGGAGCTTCTACTGGAGAGCATGAAGCGGTTGAGTTACGTGATGGTGGAAAAGCTTTTTTAGGTAAAGGAGTTTTGAATGCAGTGAAAAATGTAAATACTATTATTGCTGAAGAGTTAATTGGTATTTCTGTCTTTGAACAAAATGTTATTGATCAAACTATGATTGATTTAGACGGAACTCCAAATAAATCTAAATTAGGAGCAAATGCTATTTTAGGTGTTTCTCTTGCAGCTGCAAAAGCTGCGGCTAATGAATTAGGATTGCCTTTATATAGATATGTAGGTGGAGTTTCTGCAAATACATTACCAGTTCCAATGATGAATATCATCAATGGAGGTTCTCATTCTGATGCTCCGATTGCTTTTCAAGAATTTATGATTTTTCCAGTAAAAGCAACTTCGTTTTCACACTCTATGCAAATGGGAACTGAAATTTTCCATAGCTTGAAAAAAGTGTTACATGACAGAGGATTAAGTACAGCTGTAGGTGATGAAGGAGGTTTTGCTCCAAACTTGCCAGGAGGTACAGAAGACGCTTTGGATACTATTAAAAAAGCGGTTGAAAATGCAGGATATACTTTTGGTGACGAAATTATGATTGCTCTTGACTGTGCTTCTGCTGAATTTTATGTAAACGGTAAATATGATTACTCAAAATTTGAGGGAGAAACTGGAAAAGTAAGAACATCTGCTGAGCAAGTTGATTATTTAGCTGAATTAGTAGCTAAATACCCAATTATTTCTATCGAAGATGGAATGGATGAAAACGACTGGGATGGATGGAAATTACTTACCGAGAAAATTGGACATAAAGTACAATTAGTAGGTGATGATTTGTTTGTAACTAATGTTGAGCGTTTATCTACAGGAATCGAAAAAGGAATAGCAAATTCTATTCTTATTAAAGTAAACCAAATTGGAACATTAACAGAAACTATTGCTGCTGTTAATATGGCTAAAAATGCAGGTTATACTTCAGTAATGTCTCACCGTTCGGGAGAAACAGAAGATAATACAATTGCAGATTTAGCAGTTGCATTAAACTGTGGTCAAATTAAGACAGGTTCGGCTTCTCGTTCGGATCGTATGGCTAAATACAATCAATTGTTAAGAATTGAAGAAGAACTAGGGACTACTGCTTATTTCCCAGGATTAAAAGCTTTTAAAATAAAATAATTGTAAGATTATATATTACTTTGAGCCATTCGTGAAAACGAATGGCTTTTTTTTTGAGTTTTAACAAATTCATAGCAAGATTCCTTTTTTAGTTAGTCTTAAATTCCTTAGATTTGATAAATTATTATTTAAAAGATTTATTTCCGATTATATTATGTCAAAAATAGCTACCCTAGAAGTAGATGGTAAGAAAATTGAACTTCCGGTTATAACTGGAAGCGAAAATGAATCTGCTGTCGATATTAACAAATTACGTGATTTAACTGGCTTCATTACACTTGACCCAGGATATAAAAACTCAGGTTCTTGCACAAGTGAGATTACTTTCTTAGATGGAGAATTAGGAATTTTACGTTATAGAGGATATTCTATCGAAGACTTAGCTGAGCAAGCAAGTTTTCCTGAGGTGTCTTACCTTTTAATTTTTGGAGAATTACCAACTGCTCAACAATTAGCACAATTTGATGCTGATATTAAAAAGCATACTTTGGTAAACGAAGAAATGAAAAACATCATTGACGGTTTCCCAAAAACTGCTCATCCTATGGGTGTTTTGTCTGCTTTGACAAGCGCTTTAACAGCTTTTAATCCAAAAGCAGTGAATGTAGAAAATGAAAAAGAAATGTATGAGGCTATCTGTAAAACTATAGCTAAGTTTCTTGTTATTGCTACATGGACTTATAGAAAAACAATGGGTTACCCATTAAACTACTATGATAATACAAAAGGATATGTTGAGAACTTTATGCAATTAATGTTTAAATTGCCTACAGGACCTTACTCAGCAAATCCTATCGTTGTTAATGCATTAGATAAATTATTCATTTTACATGGAGATCATGAGCAAAATTGTTCTACATCTACAGTAAGAATGGTTGGTTCTTCTCATGCTGGTTTGTTTGCTTCGATTTCTGCTGGAGTTTCTGCACTTTGGGGGCCACTTCACGGAGGTGCAAATCAAGCAGTTCTTGAAATGCTAGAAGAGATCAATAAAGACGGTGGAGATACAGATAAATTCATGGCGAAAGCCAAAGATAAAAATGATCCATTCCGTTTAATGGGATTTGGTCATAGAGTTTACAAAAACTTTGATCCAAGAGCTAGAATTATTAAGAAAGCTGCAGATGAAGTTTTAAATACATTAGGTGTTGATGATCCAATTTTAGCAATAGCTAAAAAACTTGAAGCAGCAGCTCTTGAAGATGAGTATTTTAAATCAAGAAGTTTATATCCTAACGTAGATTTCTACTCAGGAATCATTTACAGAGCATTAGGAATTCCTACTGATATGTTTACAGTTATGTTTGCTATCGGAAGATTACCAGGTTGGATTGCGCAATGGAAAGAAATGCGTGAAAATAAAGAACCAATCGGTCGACCTAGACAAATATATACAGGTCATCCTTTAAGAGAATTCAAATCGAATAAATAAAATTCAATTTAAAGCTTCACTTAACTGTGAAGCTTTTTTTTATCTTTGTCGAAATCAAATAATAGAATATGTTACAATTAAATGTAAAGAACGAAACATCAAGATTACGGGCAGTAGTTTTGGGATCTGCAGTTCATAACGGACCTACGCCAACTATTGAGGAAGCGTATGATCCGAAATCATTGGAGCATATTAAGGCAGGAACTTATCCAGTAGAGTCTGATATGGTTGCCGAAATGGAAGCTTTTAATGCAGTACTTCAAAAATACAATGTGACAGTTTTTCGTCCAGAAATGATTGAAAATTACAACCAAATTTTCGCTAGAGATATTGGTTTTGTGATAGATGATGTTTTTGTAAAATCAAATATTTTACCTGATAGAGAACGTGAGTTGGATGCAATCCAATACATAATAGATCAAATGGATCCTAATAAAGTAGTTCGTCCACCCGAAGAAGTACATATAGAAGGAGGAGATGTTATGCTTTGGAATGATCATATATTTATAGGGACTTACAAAGGAAGTGACTATAAAGATTATATTACTGCGAGAACAAATATGCATGGAGTTGAATTTATCAGAAATTTATTTCCTAATAAAACAGTAAAAGAGTTTGATTTAGTTAAATCTAAAATCGAAGCTCGTGATAATGCTTTGCATCTTGATTGTTGTTTTCAGCCGGTAGGAAAAGATAAGGGGATTATTTATAGAAGAGGATTTCGTGAAGAAGCCGATTATAGATATCTAGTAAATCTTTTTGGTAAAGAAAATTTATTTCATATCGAGAGAGAAGAAATGTATTGTATGAATTCGAATGTTTTCTCGATAGATACAAATGTTGTTGTGTCTGAGAAAAATTTTACAAGATTAAATAATTGGCTAAGAAGTAATGGGTTTGTTGTAGAAGAAATTCCATATGCCGAAATAGCTAAGCAAGAAGGATTATTGAGATGTTCAACATTACCATTAATTCGAGATTAATTTAATATCAAAAAAATGAAACAAACTACAAACGCAATAGTAATGATTCGCCCAGTGGCATTCCGTATGAATGAGCAAACGGCAGTAAATAATTATTATCAAAAAGTGTTAGACGGACTTTTACCAGCAACAGTAAATGCTAAGGCACAACAAGAGTTTGATACTTTTGTTGAGAAGTTAAGAGCAGTTGGAGTAGATGTAACCGTTGTAGAAGATACTCTAAATCCTGATACACCAGATAGTATATTCCCAAATAACTGGGTTTCTTTTCATGAAAATGGAGATGTGGCATTGTATCCTATGTTTGCAGAAAATCGTCGTCAGGAGCGTCGTGAGGATATCTTAGATATGCTAGAAGAAAAAGGATTCGAAATAAATAATATAGTCGATTATACATCGGCAGAAGAAGATGGATTTTTCCTAGAGGGAACAGGAAGTTTACTTTTGGATAGAGCAAATGGAAAAGCATATTGCGCCTTATCGCCAAGAGCAGATGAAGAGTTATTCATAGAATTTTGCGAAGATTTTGATTACGCACCAGTTATTTTTGAAGCATTCCAAACTGTTAACGGAGAGCGAAAGTTAATTTATCATACAAACGTTATGATGTGTTTAGGAGAAACGTTTGCTGTAATTTGTGCTGATTGTATCGATGATAAAAAAGAACGTAAAATGGTTCTTGAAAATCTTAAAGCCGATAAAAAAGAAGTAATCTTAATTACAGAAGCTCAAGTAAATAATTTTGCAGGAAATATGCTTGAAGTTCGTGGTACAAATGATAAGAAATATATTGTAATGAGTGCTTCAGCACATCAAAGTTTAACCCCAAAACAAATTTCGCAATTAGAAAATCATGCTGAAATTTTAAGTTCAAGTTTAGATACCATCGAGGCTTGTGGCGGAGGAAGTGCAAGATGTATGATGGCAGAAGTGTTTTTGCCAAGAGCATGATAAAATAGAATTATAAAAAAAGGGATAAATTAATATTTATCCCTTTTTTTGGTTTTCAGCGAAATTAAAATTACATTAAATTCACTTTAATTATATTTATAATAGCACTTACTATATATTGTATTCCAATAGCAATTACAATAAAGCCTACAATCCTAGAAATTGCAACAATACCAGAAGCACCTAGGATTTTGGCAAGATAATGTGCACTCCTAAGAATAATGAAAATTACAAAAGCAATTGCTAGAATTGCAAGAGAGCCTATTATAACTTCGGTAGTTTGGTGGTGTTCTTGGTAAAAAGCAATTAACAAAGATATCGACCCAGGACCAGCAAGCATAGGTATTGCTAATGGTGTAAGAGCGATGTCATTTCTTTGTTGAGCATCAGTTTCTATCTTTTTATTTATACCTCTTTTCTTGTTGAATTTACCTGAAAGTAATGAGAATCCGGAGTTTACAATTATAATTCCTCCAGCAATACGAAGAGCATCGATACTAATCCCGAAAAAAGTCAGCATGTATTGTCCGACAAAAAACGAAACAATTAAAATTAGGAAAACATTTATCGCAGTCCATAAAGAAATTCTGGAACGCTCTTTCTTAGAGTCGTGCTGTGTTAATCCTACAAAGATAGGAACAGTTCCTATTGGGTTTAATACCGAAAAAAGAGCGGCAAATAAGTAAATAAATAGATCCATAAAGTCTGGTTTAGTATTGTAAAAATAGTCTTTTTCAAAGATATGATTACAGTTTAATCAGCGGATTCTTGTTTTTATTGAAAAATAACTAAACTTTTTAAATCAATCAAGAGCTAAGCCTTTTTGATTACTTTTGTATAATACAATTAAGACAATGAAAAATAAAAAAACAGTAGTGCTTGGAGCAACTACAAAACCTGATAGATACGCTTTTTTAGCCATAAATAAATTAGTAGAAAAAGGACATACAGTATTGGCAATTGGTCAAAATACTGGAGAAGTTGCGGGAGTAAAAATACATACAAAAGCTATTCCGCTTAAAAATATCGATACAATAACTTTGTATTTAAATCCGGCACGTCAGCGTGATTATTACAATTACATCGTAGAAGCTAAACCTAGACGAGTAATTTTTAACCCAGGAACCGAAAATCCAGAATTATATCAATTGTTAGAACTTAATAATATTAAAGCTGAAGTAGCATGTACATTGGTTTTACTAACTACAAATCAATATTAGTTTTATAAAATAAGCAATTATTGTTTTTAGGAGCTATTTCCAGCTATCCGCTATATCTTTTTCTGGTAGAAAAAACCAGAAAAAGGATGTCGCTTTTATCTGGGCTAGACCCGAAAATAGACAATAGTAATAATTAGTTTCAAAATGTAATACTTAAAACATTTTAAACTTCTGATTTTTATAAACAAAAGTCGGGTAAACCCGCAAATTTAGTATTTTTGCCCTCATGGAATTTTCTTCAAAATTAATAGAAAAAGCAGTCAACGAGATGTCGCAATTACCAGGAATAGGTAAGCGCACAGCTTTGCGATTGGTTTTGCACTTATTAAAGCAACCTAAAGAGCAAACAGGATTTTTAGCCGAAGCACTTACAACAATGCGTGCCGATATTAAATTTTGCGAAAGCTGTCATAATATTTCCGATGTTGCAGTTTGTGAAATTTGTGCCAATACATCCAGAAATCATCAAACTATTTGCATAGTCGAAGATATTCGTGATGTAATGGCAATAGAAAATACGGGTCAATACAAAGGTATTTACCATGTTTTGGGAGGGAAAATTTCGCCTATAGAAGGAGTAGGGCCAAGTCAGTTAAATATAACTAGTTTAGTCGAAAAGGTAAAACTTGGAGGAGTAAATGAAATCATATTTGCTTTAAGCTCGACTATGGAAGGAGATACTACCAATTTTTATATCTACAAACAAATAGCCGATGTTGATATCATAATCTCAACAATCGCACGGGGAATTGCAGTGGGTGATGAACTAGAATATGCAGATGAAGTTACTCTTGGGCGAAGCATATTACAAAGAGTTCCATTCGAAAAAACCTTCAAAAATCATTAACTGATTCTTTAATCAAAATCGATATTTTCTAAATAGTAAATGAAAAGCTATATTTGCTGTTAAAATTCTACAAATGAACAAAAACTCTTTTTATCTGTTGCTGCTTATTGGAGCACTTTTCACTTCTTGTATACCATTAAATGATTTAGTTTATTTACAAGATAAAGGAGCAACTGGAACAGAAAGTAATATTGCCGCTGTAGAATCAAAACCATATCGTTTGCAAACAAATGATGTTTTAAGCATTGATATAAAAGCTATTGATCCCAAATTAGTTGCAATTTTTAATACTACAGAAAAAGTAAGCGGACAAAATTCTGCGCGTTCAGAGGCAGGTTTGTATTTTGATGGTTTTACGGTAGATGATCATGGAAATATTAGAATGCCAATTCTAGGAGAAATCAATGTTATGGGATATACACTTGAAGAAGTGCGTATTAAAATTGAGAAACAATTATTAGATGAACATTTTAAAGCAGAGGCTAATATTTTTGTTACAGTAAAGCTTGCTGGTTTTAGATATACAGTAAATGGAGAAATAGGATCTCCAGGTACCAAAACACTTTTTCAGCAAAATGTAAATGTAATGCAAGCTATCGCTAACTCTGGCGATATTACAATTACAGGAAACAGAAAGGCAGTTACCATAATTCGTCAATCACCTACAGGAGTCGAAATGCACGATATAGATCTTACTGATCTTAATGTAATGAAATCTCCTTACTACTATTTGCAGCCAAATGACTATATATATGTAAAACCACTTAAGCAAAAAACTTGGGGAACAGGTAAAACAGGAATAGAGTCTATAGGAACAATAATTACGATAATTTCTTTGGCAACAACTACATTTTTACTTTTAAAACTTTAAAAACCTACTAATAGAATGTTAGATATAAGAGATTTTTCGATTTTTGATAATCAATCAAGTTTTGATTTGAAAGGATTTTTATTAAAAATCGGAGGGTATTGGAAGTGGTTTTTAGTGAGCTTAATTATTGCTTTTGCAATTGCTTATCAAGTAAATATTCGCAAAGAAAAAATTTACGGAATGGAAACTTTGATTTCCATAAAAGAAGAAAATAATCCATTTTTCACCTCAAATACAAGTCTGGTTTTTAATTGGGGCGGAACATCAGATCAGATGACTAGCACAACTACAGTGTTGCAATCTCGGTCTCATAACGAGCTAGTTGTAGATAAACTACAATATTATATAGATTATTTAGAACAAGGAGAGTATAATTTGGTAGATGCTTACGGAGCAGTTCCTTTTTATGTGACTATCGATAAATCAAAAGGACAATTAGCAGGTTCGTTAATAAGTATTAAATTTTTAAGTGATAATGAATATGAAATCAGAATTCCTTTTGAGAATAATTCGGTTTCATTAATTACTTATACAAATAATTCTCGTAGTAATACTGCTGTTGAAATTGGCGAATTTGTAAAAAAGTATAAAGTTGGTGAGCAAGTTTCGTTACCTTTTTTAAATTGGAAATTGCAGATAAATGATAATCCAGGGTTTTATAAAGGCAAAGAATATTTTATAAGATTTAATGATTTTGACGGGACGGTAGCAAGATATAGAGGAGTTAATGTACAATCGGACGAAAGAGGCGGTTCTATACTTACCTTAGGGATGCAAGGAACGAACAAAGCAAGAATGGTAGAGTATTTAAATTCTACCGTAAAAATGTTGATGAAAATCCAGCTTGATAGTAAGAACCAGTTTGCTACAAATACAATTAATTTTATTGACAGTACACTTGTAGCAATGGAATCTCAGCTGAAAGAAACAGGAGATGAGTTAAAGTCATTCAGAAAAGGTAAAAACGTTTATAACATAGAAGAAGGAGGAGCTAAGTTTTCGGACAAGATTATGGATTTTGATATCGAAAGAGATGAAATTACCCGTAAAGTAGCTTATTATAATTCGTTAAAAGCATATTTGAAAAATAGTGTTGATTATTCTAAATTACCAGCACCATCAGTAGCCGGAATTGAAGATCCAAATATTGTTGTAAATGTTTCTAAATTAATTTCGCTTTCTACACAAAGATCAGAAATGGCTTATGCTGTAAAAAGTGATAAAATTTTTAAAGATTTTGATAATCAAATGATGGCTGTCAAAAACGTACTGTTAGAAAATATAGCTTCGGCAAAAGCCTCATTGCAGTATGATTTGGCAATGGTCAATAGTAAAATTGGCCAAACAGAAAGTACCATAAAGAAGTTACCAGAAGAGCAGCAAGAATTATTAAAGATTAAAAGAAAGTATGATTTAAGTGATAATATTTATAGCACATTTCTTCAAAAAAGGAGTGAAGCTGATATTGTAAAAGCAGCCAATCTATCAGATATTCATTTTATAGATCCGGCCAAAGATGTTGGCGGAGGATTAATAGGGCCTAAAACATCTGTTAATTATGTTTTGGCATTATTTTTAGGGTTGCTGATTCCGTTAGTTGTGATTTTGGCTCTTTTCTTTATTAATAATTCGATTCAGAATATAGAAGATGTTAGCAAGCAAACTCAGATTCCGTTAATTGGAGTAATTGGAGTAAGTGGAGAAGCATCTAGTTTAGCAGTTTTCGACAGGCCAAAATCGGCATTGTCAGAATCGTTTAGAGCAATACGTTCTTCATTACAGTTTTTATATAAAAAGCAACAAGTTGATGGAGCAAAAACATTAATGATAACTTCGTCGGTAAGTGGTGAAGGAAAAACATTTTGTTCGATTAATATTGCTACTGTTTTCGCCTTGAGCGAAAAAAGAACTGTTATTATTGGTTTGGATTTAAGAAAACCAAGATTGGCGGAAGAATTTAATTTGACTAATGAAGTTGGAGTCGTGAATTATTTGATTAAGAAAAAAAGCCTAGCAGAGATTACGAATGCGACCAATATACCATATCTGGATGTTATACTGTCAGGGCCAGTTCCTCCAAATCCTTCAGAATTAATTTTAGGAGAGACTATGAAAGAATTTATGGATGAGTTGAAGAAAAAATATGATTATATTATCTTAGATACACCTCCAGTTGGACTTGTTTCTGATTCTTTAGAATTGGCACAATATAGTGATGTAACGCTATATATTGTGAGGCAGAATTATACCAAAAAGGATATGATTACGTTGTTGAATAATAGGGTAAAAAGAGGTGAGCTAACAAATGCGAGTATAGTCTTGAATGGATTCGAGAATAAAGCTAAATACGGTACAACTTACGGTTATGGTAATTATTCTAACGGATATCATGAAGAGGCTGAAAAGCCAAGTTTTATGCAGTCTATATTTAATAAATTGAGTAAAAAATAATATCGAGTAACTTTAAAGTATTAATTATGGAATTACAAAACACGATATTAATTACAGGAGGAGCTGGGTTTATTGGTTCAAATCTTTGCGAATATTTTTTAGAGCAAGGACATAAAGTTGTTTGTTTAGATAATTTTTCGACAGGACATCGACACAATTTAAAAGATTTTATCTCGAATATTAATTTTAAATTAATAGAAGGAGATATTCGTGATATTGAAGATTGTGTTAATGCTGTACAAGGAGTTGATTATGTTTTGCACGAAGCAGCTTTAGGTTCAGTTCCAAGGTCGATAAATGATCCAATTACAACCAATGATGTTAATGTTTCAGGTTTCTTAAATATGCTGGTAGCTTCACGAGATGCTAAAGTAAAAAGGTTTATTTATGCTGCGAGTTCGTCTACTTATGGAGATTCAGAAGGATTACCTAAGGTGGAAGAAGTTATAGGTAAGCCATTGTCGCCTTATGCAATTACAAAATATGTTAATGAATTGTATGCTGAAATTTTCAGTAGAACTTATGGTTTAGAAACTATCGGATTGCGTTACTTTAATGTTTTTGGGAGAAAGCAAGATCCGAAAGGAGCATATGCTGCTGTGATTCCTAAATTTGTTATGCAATTAATGGCATTAGAAAGTCCGTTGATTAATGGAGATGGGAATTTCTCTCGAGATTTTACTTATATAGATAATGTGATTCAGATGAATGCTTTGGCAATTGCGACAAAGAATCCTGAAGCAATAAATACGGTTTATAATACAGCGTACGGAGATAGAAATACATTAAATGACTTAGTAGGTTATTTGAAAGAATATTTGTCTGAGTATGATTCTAAAATAGCTTCAGTAGAAATAATATATGGCCCCAATAGAGCAGGGGATATTCCGCATTCTTTAGCAAGTATTGATAAAGCGAAAAGACTACTGGATTACAATCCTAAATACTCATTACAAGAAGGCTTGAAAGAAGCCGTAAGTTGGTATTGGAACAATTTGAAAGAATAACATTCTTTTAATGTAGAATGAAAAATATAAAATAAAACATTTATAAATTTAATTAGATGAAAATCACAAAGATTTGTTGTATTGGAGCGGGTTATGTTGGAGGGCCAACAATGGCAGTTATTGCGCAAAAATGTCCGCATATACAAGTTACAGTAGTTGATTTAAATGAAGAAAGAATCAATGCGTGGAATGATGAGGATACTAATAATATTCCTATTTATGAGCCAGGCCTTGATAAAATTGTAGGAGAAGCTAGAGGACGAAATTTATTTTTCTCTACCAATGTTGAAAAAGCTATTGATGAGGCTCAAATTATTTTCATATCTGTAAATACACCTACCAAAACCTATGGAAAGGGTAAAGGGATGGCGGCAGATTTGAAGTATATCGAATTATGTGCAAGACAAATTGCAAAAATTGCAAAAGATAATAAGATTGTAGTCGAAAAATCGACATTACCAGTACGAACTGCTGAGGCCATCAAGAGTATTTTGGATAATACAGGAAATGGAGTTCAGTTTCAAATACTATCAAATCCTGAATTTTTAGCTGAAGGAACAGCGGTAACAGATTTATTAAATCCGGATAGAATCTTAATTGGTGGAGATACCACAAAAGAAGGTAAAGCAGCAATAGATGCTTTAGTAGAAGTATATTCAAATTGGGTAGCATCAGATAAAATACTTACTACAAATGTATGGTCGTCGGAATTATCAAAATTGACAGCAAATGCATTTTTAGCCCAAAGAATATCTTCAATTAATGCAATGTCTGAATTGTGTGAGAAAACGGGAGCAGATGTAAATGAAGTAGCTAGAGCAATCGGAATGGATACCAGAATCGGTTCTAAGTTTCTTAAAGCTTCTGTTGGATTCGGTGGATCTTGTTTTCAAAAAGATATCCTAAATTTAGTGTATATTGCTAAAACATACGGATTGCATGAAGTGGCTGATTATTGGGAACAGGTTATTATTATGAATGACCACCAAAAAAGAAGGTTTTCTAGTAAAATAGTTCAAACATTATATAATACTGTTTCAGGAAAAAAAATAGCATTTTTAGGTTGGGCCTTTAAAAAAGATACAAATGATACTCGTGAGTCAGCTGCGATTTATGTAGCAGATGATTTAATTAATGAACAAGCAATGATTGCTGTGTATGACCCTAAAGTTTCTAGAATAAAAATGCTGAATGATTTAAATTATTTAGAAACTAGAAGTATAGAAGAAAACGCAAAAATGGTTGCAACTTCTGATAATGCTTATGATGCTTGTAATGGAGCGCATGCAATTGCAGTACTAACAGAATGGGATGAATTTGTAGGTTATGATTGGACAAAAATATATGATTCTATGCAAAAGCCAGCTTTTGTTTTTGACGGGAGGAATATATTAAATAGAGAAGAATTAGAAGAAATTGGATTCGTTTATTTAGGGATTGGTTCTTAGGATCTTGATTGTGGTTAATGGAGGATTATTGTATAAATGTTTATAAGTAAATCTCATAATAAATAATAAATAATGAATTGGTACGTAGTTTATACGAAGCCCAAATGGGAAAAAAAAGTAGCGGACCAATTAAATAAAATTGGTATTACATCTTATTGTCCATTAATTACTCAAATTAGACAATGGTCAGACAGAAAAAAAAAGGTAGAAGTTCCTTTATTTAATTCTTATGTCTTTGTTCAGTTAGGAGATTTGGATAGAAACTTAGTGTTTCAAACTCCTGGGGTAATTCGTTATTTGTTTTGGTTGGGAAAGCCAGCAATTGTAAGAGATGAAGAAATAAATGTTATTAAAAATAGTTTGAATTCTCCAACTATTAGTGAAGTTTCTGTGGCTCCATTTAAAATTGGAGATAAAATAAAACTAGATTCTGGAGCTTTTAGTAATCAGGATGCAATTGTTCAGGAAATATCGAATACTCATTATATTTTGGTTTTGGAATCATTAGGTTGTGTGTTGAAGATAAAATACAAATAAATTAATAAGATAAATGAAGACTACTTGTAAGAGTTTATGATAAAAAAGAATCACTAATTTTAGTGATTTTTTTGTGTTTAACATTTTTATGAGATGAATTTTTAGTGTTGATTTTTAGTTGGTTGTGTTTTTTTTATGTTGAATAGTCTATTTTTTGATTTTTCCATGGTTTTTGATATCCAATTAATAGCCTTATTATGGTATATTTGCCGAAATTGTATGTTCGCTTATCTGTGTCAAAATGTGACTTGGATAAGCGGAGCTGTGTTAATAAATGATTAAAATAACTAAAAAAGACTAGTAATAATGGATAAAAACATAAAAATAGCAGTTATAGGCTTAGGTTATGTTGGTTTGCCATTGGCTAGGTTATTTGCAACAAAATATCCTGTTGTTGGTTTCGACATCAATCAGTCCAGAATTAGCTCTTTGCAATCGGGTACTGATACAACATTAGAAGTTGATGATATAACACTACAAAAAGTATTACTTGATAAAGTTGGAGATACTGTTGGCTTATATTGTACTTCTAAAATAGAAGATATAAAAGATTGTAATTATTATATTGTTACAGTACCAACTCCAGTTGATAAAAATAATAGACCAGATTTAACTCCCTTATATAAATCAAGCGAAACAGTTGGTTCTGTTTTAAAAAACGGAGATATTGTTATTTATGAATCTACTGTTTACCCTGGAGTAACAGAAGAGGAATGCGTACCAGTTTTGGAAAAAATATCTGGATTAAAATATAATATTGATTTTTATGCGGGTTATTCGCCAGAAAGAATTAATCCTGGAGATAAAGAGCATACTGTCGAAAAAATATTAAAAGTAACATCGGGTTCAACTCCAGAAATAGGTAAGAGAGTTGATGATTTGTATAAAACTGTTATTACAGCTGGAACGCATTTGGCACCAACAATAAAAGTTGCTGAAGCGGCAAAGGTGATTGAAAATTCACAAAGAGATATTAATATCGCATTTGTAAATGAATTAGCAAAAATATTCAATTTGATGCAAATTGATACACAGGCTGTTTTAAAAGCTGCAGGAACAAAGTGGAATTTTCTACCATTTAAACCTGGATTAGTTGGAGGTCATTGCATAGGTGTAGATCCTTATTATTTGGCACAACGCGCTCAAGAATTTGGATATCACCCTGAAATTATTTTAGCAGGACGACGTTTAAATGACAGTATGGGAGAATACATTGCCTCTCAAGTAGTGAAGTTAATGTTGAAAAAAGGGATTTCGGTAAATGGAGCTAATCTTTTAATGCTTGGAATTACATTTAAAGAGAATTGTCCTGATGTTCGCAATACTAAAATTGTAGATTTAATACTAGCTTTAAAAGAATATGGTATTGCAATTACAATATTTGACCCATTAGCAAGTTTAGAAGAAGTACATAAAGAATATAGATTAGATATAACAAATACAATTCCTAAAGAAAAATTTGATGCTGTTGTCTTAGGAGTAGCACATACAGATTTTTTAAATTTAAACTTTACAGAATTACAAAAAACGAATAGTTTATTGTATGATGTAAAAGGTGTGTTAGGAAATATATCTGATAGTAGGTTATAAAAAGAAATAATTCAGTTTATTAATAAAAAGATGAATACAAAGAATTCAATTATACATGTTATTTTAACCGGAGGAGTAGGAAGTAGATTATGGCCACTTTCTCGTAAAAGTCAACCTAAACAATATTTAGAAATTTTCGAAGAAAAATCATTGTTTGAAATGACAGTAGAACGAAATACAGGTTTAGCTGATAAAGTAATGGTCGTTGGAAATGTTGATAATTGTCATTTGAGTGAAAAAGTAATGAATAAGTTAGAAATGCCTTACATAAACATTGTTGAATCAACTCCAAGAAATACAGCGGCGGCTATTGCATTTGCGGCCTTTGCTTCGCAACCTGATGATATTCTGATTGTAACGCCTTCAGATCATATTATTGATGTAATGGAGGAGTATAATAAAGCAATAGAAAAAGCAATAGAAAAAGCAAAAGAAGGATACATTGTGACTTTTGGAATCTTACCTACTAAGCCTGAAACAGGATATGGTTATATAGAATCAAAAGGAGACGATGTAATTTCGTTTCGGGAAAAGCCTAATAGTGTAACTGCAAAAAGTTTTATTGCGCAAGGAAATTTTTTATGGAATAGTGGAATGTTTTGTTTTAAAGCAGGTGTTTTATTAGATGAATTGAAAGCTTATCAACCAGATGTGTATGAAAAATCTAAAAAAACTTGGGAACTTAATCAAAATGGTAATTTAGATTTAGAATTATCTTTAGAAATTCCTTCAATAAGTATTGATTATGCTGTAATGGAGCGAAGTAAGAAAATAAAAGTTGTACCTGCTGCTTTTGCATGGTCTGATTTGGGATCTTTTGAGTCTGTTTATGATTATTTAATTACTAAAGGACATTTTGTAGATAAATACGGAAACATGGTTATAGGCTCAGATAAGCATACTACTTTTTTAGGATTAAAAAACACTATTTTTGTATATACAGATACGGCTAATTTGATATTACATAAAGATAGTTCACAAGATGTAAAAGATTTATATTGTGAATTAGAAAATCAAAAATCAGATTTATTGAATTAATAAAATAAGATGAAAAAAATACTTATAACTGGAGGTGCTGGATTTATTGGGTCACATGTAGTAAGACGTTTCGTCAAAAAATATCCAGAATATCATATTTTCAATTTAGATGCATTGACATACGCAGGAAATTTGGAAAATATTAAAGATATTGAGAATGAACCAAATTATACTTTTATTAAAGGAGATATAGTTGATGAGTCTTTTATAATTAAACTTTTTTCTGAGTATGATTTTGAAGGAGTCTTACATTTAGCAGCCGAATCACATGTTGATCGTTCAATAGAAGATCCTTTGGCATTTGTGAAAACTAATGTGATTGGTACAATGAATTTATTGAATGCTGCTAAGAATCACTGGAAAGATAACTTTAAAGGAAAAAGATTTTATCATATTAGTACTGATGAAGTTTATGGTTCATTAGGAACACAAGGATTATTTACAGAAAAAACATCATATGCCCCAAATTCACCTTATTCTGCTTCAAAAGCAAGTTCTGATCATTTTGTAAGGGCTTATGGAGAAACTTATGGATTGCCTTATGTTTTAACGAATTGTTCTAATAATTATGGATCTTATCACTTCCCTGAAAAATTAATACCACTTTTTATCAATAATATTATCAATAATAAGCCTTTACCAGTTTACGGGGATGGTAATTATACACGTGATTGGTTATTTGTAGAAGATCATGCTATAGCAATAGATTTGGTTTTTCATAATGGGAAAAATCATGAAACATATAACATTGGAGGTTTTAATGAATGGAAAAACATAGATTTGGTCAAATTATTATGCCAAATAATGGACGAAAAACTAGGAAGAAATAAAGGGACTTCTCAAGAATTAATCACGTACGTAAAAGATAGACCTGGGCATGATTTACGTTATGCAATAGATGCTTCAAAAATTAATACTGAATTAGGATGGGAGCCCTCAGTAACTTTTGAGGAAGGTCTAGAAAAAACAATTAATTGGTATCTTAATAACGAAGAATGGCTACAAAATGTAACATCTGGAATTTATAAAGATTATTACAAAAAACAATATTCTTAAAATATTGTAATTTTTAATTCAGATTATTGGATTAGAGACTATTCAAATGAATTTTTATTTAAAATTAACTATGAAAAAGATAACGGCAGTACTAGTATTATTATTTACTTTTTTTGTGTCATTAAATATATCAGCTCAGGATATACTGCAATCTAAAGACCTAAGTACTGTTAAGGTTGATTATTTATCAGATAGTGATATTAATAAAATTAAAAATCAATTAGATGCTAAAGACCTTACTATAGATGATGCGGAAGAAGCAATTCTATCAAAAGGGATGAGTAAATCCGAATTTTCTAAATTAAAAGGGAGATTAGATGCAATTTCTAAAAAAGATTCAAAAGATAAAGACTCGAAGGATAATGAAAAAAATAAAAAGAGTGAGTCAGGGAGGAAACAAATAGAAGTTATTAATAATAAAGTTAAAGATACTGTAAATGCTCTAATTTTTGGTTCTGAATTGTTTGATAATCCAACTTTAAATTTTGAGCCAGATCTAAAATTGGCCACTCCTATGAATTATATTTTAGGTCCAGGTGATGAATTGCAGATAAGTGTTTATGGAGTTCAGGAATATAACTCAAATGCTCCTGTGAGTGTTGAAGGTAAAATTACAATTGATTACGTAGGTCAAATTGCTGTTTCAGGTATGTCAATTGAAGCAGCAACTCAAAAAATAAAAGCTGCAATAGCAAGAGTTTATAGTACAGTACGTTCTGGACAATCTCAAGTTAGTGTTAGTTTGGGGCAAATACGTACTATTAAAGTTACTATTGTTGGAGGAAAACAACCAGGGAATTATTCCGTTTCATCTTTAGCAACCGTTTATAATGCTTTACATTTAGCAGGAGGACCTGGGAAGAATGGAAGTTATAGAAACATTGAATTGATTCGTAATAGCAAAATATATAAGAATATAGATATTTATAAATTTCTAGTAAAAGGAGATCAATCTGATAATGTTAGTTTGAAAGAAAATGATGTAATCAGAATTCCAGCTTATAGTCAGAGAGTGACTTTAGAGGGAGAAGTAAAGCGTCCGGGGATTTTTGAAATGAAAAAAGGAGAAACGTTTAGTGACTTATTGTTATTTGCTTCAGGATTTAATGAGTTTGCTTATACGGCATCTGTAAATATATTGCAAAAAACAGGGAAAGAGTTTAAGGTACATGATGTGAATGAAAGTGAGTTTAGGGTATATCAACCACAATCGGGAGATGTTGTTAAAGTTGCAAAAATTTTAAATAGATTCGAAAACCGTATTCAAATTGATGGTGCCGTTTTTAGACCAGATTTCTATTCTTTTACAGAAGGAATGCGTATATCGGAGTTAATAACAAGAGCAGAAGGTCTAAAAGAAGATGCTTATACAAAGAGAGCGCGAATTATTCGTTTAAAATCTGATTTAACAACAGAAATTGTAAATGTTGATCTGGCTAATGCTTTGTCAGGAGATTTAAATGCTGATCTACTTTTGAAAAGGGAAGATATTGTAACAGTATATTCTATTTTGGATTTTAGAGAGGAGTATAAAATTACGATTGATGGTGAAGTGAAAAATCCTGGTGAATATGAATTTTATGAAAATTTAACTTTAAATGATTTAGTCGTTCAGGTTGGTGGATTAACAGGTTCTGCGTCAAAACGTGTAGAAGTTGCGAGAATGATAAAATCTGATGCAATAAATGATACCGATCCCAAACGAGTTGATGTGTTTGAACTTGAAATTACTGCGGATAATAATGAACAGATTAAAAATTTTGCATTAAAACCTTTTGACGTTATTAATGTACGAAGAATGGCTGTTTATGAAAAGCCAGAAATGGTAAAAATTAGTGGAGCAATTTCATATCCAGGTAAATATGTTTTGGCAAATAAAAAAGAAACGGTATATAATGTTGTAATGCGAGCTGGAGGATTAACATCAATTGCAAATCTTGATGGAATGAAAATTAAAAGGCCTATTAAAGAAGAGCAAATTGAAAAATTAAAAAGTATAGATTTGAATCTAACTAAAGAAGATTCTTTAAAGGAAAAAAAATTAACTAAGAAATTAAAAGAAGAATTAAAATATGCAACTATTCCTGTGGATTGGGAGAGAATTGTAAATGATAAAAATCATTATTCGAATGTTACTTTGTTTCCTGGTGATGAAATAGAAGTTGCAACATATAATGAAGGTGTAAAAGTAACGGGTAACGTATTACTGACTTCAGAAATTCCATATAGAAGTGGAAAAAGTTTCAAGTATTACCTAAATGCCGTAGGAGGAGTTGATAATATGGGTTGGAAGAAAAAAGCTTATATAATATATCCGAATGGGAAAGCTGCTGTAGCTAGTTCATTTTTGTTCTTTAGATCATATCCTAAAGTTACACCCGATTCTCAAATCGTGGTTCCTGAAAAACCAGTAACTAAAAAAATGACTCCAGGAGAATGGGTTGGAATAGGTAGTGTTGTTTCTAGTTTAGCATTATTGATTTTAACGGCTTTTAAATAAAATAAGTTTAAAGAATGGATAATAAACTAATTGAAAACGATGAGATTTCGTTGAAAGAATTATTGCAAAAAGTAAGAGAGTGGTATAGTTATTTGTTTTCTCAATGGAAAATTATTATACTTGTAGGTATCATCGGAGCAGTTTTAGGATTAACATATGCAATGTCTAAAAAAACAATTTATACTGCAACATTATCATTTGCTTTAGAAGATGAAAAATCTGGAGGAGGTGGTTTAGGTGGGGCATTGGGTTTAGCAGGTTCATTGGGTTTCGACCTGGGAGGTGGGGGAAGTATCTTTACAGGTTCTAATTTGACAGAGTTGTTTAAATCCCGTCGAATGGTCGAACAAACTTTATTAACTCCTGTCAATTATAAAAATAGAAGAATTTCTTTGGCCGAAATGTATATCGAAATTAATGGAATACGTGATATCTGGCAAACTAATCCGAAATTTGCTAATATTAAGTTTTTACCAAATAAAAAGCGTAATTATTTTACGCGTGTACATGATAGTATTTTAGGAGGAATATACTCGAACTTGTCGAAAGGTGGATTAAGTGTAGCTCAGAAAGAAAAAAAAATTGCAATTATTACTATTGATATGTCATCTAATAATGAATTATTTTCTAAATTTTTTTGTGAGGCATTAGCTAAAGAAGTGTCTGACTTTTATGTAGATACTAAAAGTAAAAAAGCTAGAATGAATATGGCTATTCTAGATCACCAAGTTGATTCTATTCGAGGCGAACTTAACGGGGCTATAACTGGAGTTGCAGTTGCTAATGATAATACTTTTAATTTGAATCCAGCACTTAATGTTCGCCGCGCACCTTCAGCAAGAAGACAAGTAGACGTTCAGGCTAATACTGTTATACTTACTGAATTAGTCAAACAGGCAGAATTGGCAAAAGTTACCTTACGCAAGGAAACACCCTTAATTCAAGTTATTGATAAGCCTATATTGCCACTGTCTAAAGAACGTTTTGGAAAGGCAAAAGGAATTCTATTAGGAGGTGTTCTAGCTGGTTTTATTACAGTTTTATGTCTAATTTTCAGAAAGATATTTAAAGAAATGGTACTGTAGTAATTAAAATGATTCATGTAATTTAATTAAGTTTTTTAAGATAAATGTGGATGAAAGAGAATTGACTTTTACTATTAGAATCATAATAATATAAAGTGTAATTTTTAGATATGAAATTATAACTCAGGAATTTATTATTATCAACTATTAATATTCGTAAAGAAATAAGCATTATTATGTAATCAGGGATAGGTAATACTATTACTTGTAAAATCAAAAAAATAAGAAACATTATTTAAGTAGGATTTGTTTTATGTTGTAAATACAGTTTTCTGAGGTATTGTCGAGATAAATAAGGGAGATTTAAAATAGTAGTCAGTTCTTTTACAAAAATATATATGCCTGAATCTAATTTAAAAAAAACAACATTTTACCTTTTTATATTACGTCTTCTTCGAATGTCATTATCGATAGTTACGTTGCCGTTAACAGCTAAGTATTTTGGAGTAAGTATAGAACGAGATGCATGGATTTTGACTACGACTATTTTTTCTACATTTGGATTGGCTTTATGGGGACCTATTGATGAAACCTTTCGTACTAAGTTTGTTTTTATAAAAGAAATGGAAGGTGAAGAGGCCGCATTATCCAAAGCTGTCTCTTTGGTAGGATTTACTATTTTAGTTACAATAATTGTAAGCTTTATTGTTCTTATATTTACTCACCCTATTGCTCATCTTTTAGATCCTACAGGATCTCCGAAAAAGTTATCACTTATTGTTTCGTTGATGATGATTATGTTGCCAACATTATTAATTAATCAAGTTACTTCTATAGGTATAAGTGTGCTAAATGCGTATGACATTTATTATCTTCCAGAGTTTGCTGGTTCTGTATCATCAGTATGTAATTTATTAATGATTATTTTTCTTGCGCCTGTTATTGGAATTTATTCGTTAGCAATATCACAATACGTGGCCATTCTATTGTTGTTGATAGCTGTAATCTATTATTTAAAAAAACAATCATTTAAACTCCGTCCTTTTTGGATAATATATTGGAAAGATATTAAAGTTTTTATTCTTTTTGCTCTACCATTCTTTTTTCCCTATTTTGCAGGTCAAATTAATCAATTAGCTGAAAAATTAATTGCCAATTCATTGGGTGATGGAAGTGTTTCTTCACTAGACTATGCTCGTCAGTTTTCAATGATACTTCAGTCAGTAATTTCCAGTGTATTAACTACGGTTATGGTGCCCATGTTAGCTAAAAGTTTTGCG
Organism: Flavobacterium hydatis; assembly: GCF_000737695.1. Classification (GTDB taxonomy): domain Bacteria; phylum Bacteroidota; class Bacteroidia; order Flavobacteriales; family Flavobacteriaceae; genus Flavobacterium; species Flavobacterium hydatis. The sequence continues at coordinate 127,481 of NZ_JPRM01000006.1, read as the reverse complement.
CAAAAAGATAAAGATAAATTTGCAATAATTGTTAAGGAAAATTTTGCTACTTGCTTTGCTATTATGTGCCTAACTGTGCCTATATTTATTGGATCAGCTACTCCTTTAATTAAATTCTTTTTCGAACATGGTAAAGTTTCTTCAGATGCACTTTTAGTCATTACCAATTTAATGCGCTATTATGGTTTAGCATTTATCGGAATTATTCTTTATATAATATTTGGTTTAATTTTACTGGCTTCAAACAAAGGAAAGATATATGCTTTTTGGGGAATACTAGCTCAGGGAATTGTACTTGTCTTTAATATCAGTATGGTAGATAAGTTAGGAATTAATGTATTTCCTATATCTGTAGGTTTAGGTCATTTATTAACAGCTTTTATTCTAAGCTATTTTGTCATGTTGGATGGAAAGTTTTTGATGTTTTTGCGCATAGCTAAATATATCTCAATATTGTTTCTAATATCTGGGGTATTATATTTTCTTAATTTAAAACCAGTCTCAAATGTTATGTTTATTCAACTTCTTGTGAATGCAATAGTGTTATTAATTATGTTTACTATTTTTTCAAAATTCCTAGATGTAAATATTATGTTATATGGAAAAAAAATAATATCTAAAGTTTTAAGAAAATGAGCGAAAAGAATCTCACATTAGTATTTAATCCACTTTGGCCAGAACATATTAGTAAGGATGTTTTTTTGGTGCCTTACTACTTAGGGAAAGAACTTGATTATAATGTAAATATAGTATATACACCTTCGGAAAAGAATAAAGATCTTCCGAAGGCAATAAATGGAGTAAAACTTAATCCATTAAGAATTAATAGACAAGAATCGCAATCTACATTTTGGGAAATCATTAAAACATGCTTATATATTATTAAACATGCTAAATCTATTGACTTACTTATGTTTATTCGTAGTTGCTCTCCATACTATGAATTACAATCACTTCTTTATAAGAAGTTAAATCCAAAAGGGAAAGTCTACGTGAAGTTAGATATTAATCCAAATGTAATAGTTGAAAAAAATAATAATAATTCTTCATTTTCTTTTAAATATTACGTTCACCAACAGATTAAAATCGTTTCATTGAAATTGATAGATTGTTTCTCATGCGAGACATCAATCACTTATAAAAAAATAAAAGAATCTAGCCTTCCAGAGTTTCAATTTGGAAATAAGCTCGAATTGGTACCTAATGGATTTGATGAAGAGTTATTACAGTCATTGCATTTGCAAGAACGAGCATACGATGAAAAAGAGAATTTGATAATTACTGTTGGTAGATTAGGGAGTCCAGAAAAAAATACAGAAATGTTTTTGCAAGCTTTGAATAAAGTGAAGTTAAATAACTGGCAAGTTTGTTTTATTGGAACTATAGATTCAAGGATAGAGAAAACTATTGAGTTATTTTACAAAGAGAATCCCGATAAAATAAAATCTGTAAATTTTGTAGGTCCTATTTTTGATAAAAATGAACTTTGGGAATTTTACAATCGTGCAAAAGTATTTGTTTTAACATCAGACTGGGAAGGATATCCTATTGTTTTCCCAGAAGCAAAAAGATTTCGAAATTATTTGGTTTCTACAGATGTAGCTGCTTGTAGAGATATAATTGAGAATGAAAAATATGGAGCCTGTATTCCAATTAACGACCATGATAGATTATCAATAGTTTTAAATGAAATTGTAATAGGAAAGCGAAATATTGATGTTTATAAAGGATATAATGTTGGTGATTTATCTTGGCAAACCCAAATTAAAAAATTAAAATTATAATTAATTATGAGTAATTTATTTTTAGTAATTCTCGTTATAATTGTTTTATTTAGAAGAATTGTTGGAATTTTCTTGTCATTTATTCCATTAAGACTTTTTAATCAAAGAGCTGAGAGATATATAACTAATGAGTACTCTCAGAATAAAGAAAATGAAATTAATACTGACACTCTAACAGCAAGCAAGACATTCAAGGCTTTTTTACTAAACTATATTTATGGATTTAATCGTTATTGGGATTTTGAATGTGGTCGAATACCTTCTCATCGTATTCGAAATTTTATGTATAGAAATATATGGTTTGTAAAATTAGCACCTAAAGCAGTTATTTATTGGGGCGCTGAGATCCGAGCAGGTTATAATCTTACGATTGGTGAAGGAAGTATTATGGGAGACAATGTATTATTAGATGCAAGAAATAAGATTATTATTGGTAAGAATGTGAACTTTTCATCAAGAGTATGTATATACACTGAACATCACGATCACCGTGATCCCTATTTTGGAGGGAATTCCGATGCGTCATTTCGGGTACAAATTGATGATAGAGCATGGATAGGTCCTAATGTCATTATTCTTCATAGTGTTCATATTGGCGAAGGCGCTGTTGTGGCGGCTGGTAGTGTAGTAACAAAAGATGTGGCTCCATTTGCTATTGTAGCTGGAATACCTGCTAAGGTAATAGGAGACCGTAATCATGACTTAAGATACGAATTTGATGGTAATCATTTACCGTTTTATTAATCTTAGTCTTATTTAAGATTTATTATAATAATAAGTTCAAGATTTAAATTATTATCTAGTAATGACTTATTTGGAAGGAAAAAATGTTAGTATAAAAACATAAATTCTTTTGTTATTATTAGAATTTGAATCAAAAAAAAACTATTGTAAGTAGATAAAAAGATAAATTCAAAAAAAAAATAATAGTAAATTTATTAATAATTCAACATGATTTTAATAAAAATTGTAGGGCTTTTAGATAGGATATATTGCGTAGTTGCACGTACACGTTTGAAAAATCATAATTTCACCATTATTTCAAACGATTGTTGGGGTGGAGGTGTGTATGAAGATCTACAATTGCAATATACAACTCCTGTAGTTGGTTTGTTTTTTCATGCCCCCTGTTACATTGATTTTTTAGAGAATTTTAATCAGTTGATTCATTTGCAATTGTTATTTATAGATGAGTCAAAGTATAAGGAAGCTAATGATTACCGTTTTCAAAATAATCATTATTATCCCATTGCAAAACTAAAAGAGGTTGAAGTACATTTTTTGCATTATGAGAGCGTACAAGAAGCAATAAGTAACTGGAATAGACGTAAGGCCCGAATAAATTATAATAATTTGTTTTATAAGTTTTCCGACAGTAGTTTGTGCACACCTGAATTAATAGAACGTTTTGATAAGTTACCTGTGTCAAAAAATAATAAGGTAATGTTTGCAGCAAAAAAAATGAACACTGTTAAATCGGTAGTTTTTTTAAGACAGTATAAAAGGAAATTATCTATTGGTGATATTTATAATAATCGTTGGGCTTACCGAAAAAATTTTGATGTAGTTAAATGGCTCAATAAAGGTAATCGTAAGAATGTCAGTGTGACGGATACCGTTTAATTTCTTTGTTAAATATTGAGTTAAAATAAGTAAAAGTATACTAATCATTATATTCAGCATTAAATTTATAGTCAAAATTTCATTAAATATAGAGCTTGACTTTATGGGTGATATTATCTGTGAAAATGTAAGTTATAGTTTTTAATAATGTTTTGAGTGACAGTTTTGATGAAATTTGTTTGTTTTTAAATTAATTACTATAGCATTTTTTAAATATTTTTTATGAAAAAGCAGTTGATAAAATTTAGCTATTTTATAGCACGTTTTATAGGTAAGATTTTGTCTTATATTTATCCTTTACGTCTATCTGCTTGGATTGATGTGTGTACGCGACATATTTATACTGCGAGAATTTCCAGCTTGTTTAAAAAATTTGGATCATGTTCTTCCATTCATAGAAAAGCTACAGTGATAGGCGGTAAATATATATCCATTGGAAATGATGTTTGTATAATGAAAGATGCTATCCTTACAGCTTGGGAAATAAATGATTCGGAAGAACATTTCGTTTTTCCAGAGATAACTTTTGGTGATGGAACAGTAATCGGAGAACAAAGTCATATAACTGCAATTCATAAAATTTCTATTGGAAAAAATGTACTTTCTGGAAGATGTTTGACTATAACTGATAACGGGCATGGAGATACTAATTTTAAAAGTATGGATAGTACTCCGCGTCAGCGTCCACTTTATTCAAAAGGTCCTGTAATTATTGAAGATAACGTGTGGTTAGGTGACAAAGTAACTGTATTGCCGGGTGTAACTATAGGTAGAAATAGTATTGTTGGAGCAAATGCAGTAGTAACAAAAAATATTCCACCTTTCAGTATTGTAGGTGGTAATCCGGGAAAAATTATTAAAACCTTATCTTCTCAAGATTCTTAATATGGATGTTTCTATAATTATAGTAAATTATAATACTCAAGAGTTAACACTTCAATGTCTACGTTCAGTTTATGAGAAAACTGCGGGAATATCATTTGAAGTAATTGTAGTAGACAATGCTTCTTCAGATGATTCTGTAAAGCAAGTTAGAATAGAATTTCCTCAGGTTATACTTATAGAAAGTCCTGAGAATTTAGGATTTGGAAGAGCTAATAATTTAGGATTTGAGCACTCAACAGGTAATTATATCTTCTTACTGAATTCTGACACGTTATTAATCAATAATGCCATTGAGATACTATGGAGATTTCTAAATCAGAATTTAGATATAGCAATTGTAGGAGGGCAATTATTTGAAGAAGATGGTTTAACTACCACTCATTCTTATTCTTTTTTGTTTCCGTCTATATTGATGGAGATTGATGTATTATTACGTTGGGCTATTAGCCATAGACTGGAAAAGAAAAAATTGAAAAATATAAAAACAGACCATTTTATTACTGTTGCGAATGTTACTGGAGCAGATATGATGTTGAGACGTAGCGATATAGAACAATATGGTTTTTTTGATCCTAGTTTTTTTCTATATTTTGAGGAAACAGAGTTATCTTATCGATATTACCGTAAGGGAAGGAAGTCAGTATTCTTTCCTGAAGCAAAAATTATTCATTTAGCAGGAGGTAGTTTTTCGTTAGCAAAAGCACGTAGTAAGTTTTATGTAGAAGGGCGAAAAAACTATTATAAAATTACTCATAGTATTTTATACCGTAAACTTGCAGATTTTATTTGGGGTATTACCTATATCTCTGAAGTAATTCGAAATGCAAAAAGCCGTTCAAAACGAAAAGAATGGTTTAACAGAATTAGATTGGCTTTAAACAAAAGTTAATATTTGCAGGATTTTACTATGAAAATACGAATGGTTGATAGTGTCTGTTATGATAATTGGCACTTAAATTTTAATTCTCAGTTAATAGAAATTTTGACTAATGTTGCTTCTTCTGTTGAATATAGAGGAGCTCAGAAGATAGGTCTTAACAAGTTAAATGTTAGAAGCAAAAAGTTATATGTGATCAAGGGAACAGGTCCATGGAATATAATCTTGCGTTTCTTTTTTACTTTTTTTAATGATATTTGGCAATTATTAATATCTCCACATGATCAAATTATCGTTTACAGTTTTGATGCTACCGTTTCTGTGCGTTTAATAAATTTTATTAATAAAATATTAAAAAAACGTATTATAATGTTTCGACATGGTTCTATGGAAATGCTTCAAACTAGTCCAACAGGTAAAGGAATATTCTATAGCTTCGAAAATAATCTTACCAGACAGTTTTTTTTAAATAAACATATTAAAATTAGTAGCAATTTATATTTCTTTGTTTTAGGAGACATAATCTTAAAGAATTTATATTCTAGATTACCAGAAAATATGATGAGTCATTTTTATTCAATAGATCATCCGTATGATTTTAATAGAAATACTTATGTCAAGAAAAATAAAGAAACAAAAGAACTAAATATTGGGACTGTTGGCGTTTTTAATGAATATAAAGGAGGAAAAGATTTCTTGCAATTAGCAAAACTTTTAAAACACAAAGAAGCAGTCAATGTTAATTTATCTATTTCGGGTAGAATTAATTTTAACATCTCTCTTCTAAAAAAAGCAGGAATTAATCTGCCATCTAATGAAGGGAGAAACATGATAAGTACAGAAGAGTTAAATGATCGTATTGATCAATTAGATTTTGTTTTATATTTCTACCCTTCAGATACTTATCGTTTAACTGCTAGTGGAGCAATTTTTGATGCAATAAACAGAAAAAGACCTATAATAGCAATAAGGAATGATTATTTTGAATACATCTTTACTAAGTTCGGTTCAATAGGTTATCTTGTTGATTCTGTGAGTGAAATGGCTGACAAGATTTTTCTGATTTCAAAAAAATCAGAAAAGAATATTGATTTTGATTTTGAAAAAGCTCAAAATTTATTATCAGTTCAAAATTTAACTAAAATATTTTCAAAGCAATTACAAGAAATTGGATTTGATAAGTAATAAATTTAATAAAATAAAAGATTGATGAAAATAGCTCTTTTAGGAAGTAAAGACTTTGATAGCCTTGAGTATCATCTTAATGAATCACTTTCTTTTTTAGGGAATTTTGTAATTCATATAGACATAAAAGATGCTATAGCGGTTCCTTATAAATATAATTATATGGCATCTAAGTTTCTTAAAAAATATGATGAGTTTTTGTTTCGGAAAGTAGCAAAAAAAATTATCGAATCTGATCCGGAATTAGTAATATGCACTTATCGATTCATTAATCCAATTTGTATACGATTGATTAAACAAGCTTTACCAAAAGTAAAAGTAATTCATATTAATCCAGATCAGTTAACAACATTAGAATATCAGCAAATTTTTGCATCACCCTATGATGCTTATTTTACTAAAGACCATTATATGGTAGATTTCATGAAGAATAAAATGGGTTTAAATACTTTTTATTTGCCAGAAGCTTTTAATCCACGGGTTCATATCAAACCTCAAGTTGATAGAGTTGAATTAGAGCATAAATTAGGAATCGACTTATTGAGCTTTGGAACTATGTATCCATATAGAGCAAATATGGTAGCAAAATTAATAGAATCGAATATAAATGTTTCACTTTTTGGAAGCATGGACCGTCGTTTTTTTAGAGATGATTTAAAGCTTAAATTTAACTCAGAATTTATTACAGGTCAAAGGAAGTCAGAACTTGTTTATGGATCAAAAATAATATTTAACAACTTCCATTATGCCGAAATTGAGTCAGCAAATGTGAAATTTTTTGAGATTGGCGGCATTGGAGGATTCCAAATTTGTGATTACAAGTCAAGTTTAAAAGAATATTCATCAATTCCAGTTGAGGATTTTACCTATAAAAATATTAATGAAGCCATAGATTTAATAAATTTTTATTTGGACAAACCATTATTACGACATGAATTATCTTTAAAGCAATATGAATATTTTCTATTAAATCATACTTACGAGCACAGGATAGATCAGTTAATGAGATTAATCTATTAATGTGCTGAAGCCATGAGTTTTATTGATATTAAAAGAGTTGTGTTTTTTGGTTTTAACAATATGTTTAAGCATAAGAGAGGTGTTGAAAATGTTATAGAATTTCAATCCAAGGCAAGTCTAAGTGAAATTAACTATTATATACATTGGGATAATAAAACGAAAGTTTATCATTACGATCATTTGATATGTATATCAATTAAAAAGGATATTTTTTGGATTTTAACTCTAAATATCATTTTATATAAAATTATAAAAAAAGAAAAAAAAGTATTAATTCATTCTCATAATGCATTAATGAGTATTTTCAGTGTTTATCAAAGTAATCTATACACACTGCACGATGCTCTTTATTATTTAACTAAAGCAACAAATCATAAATTAAATATTTTCTTTTTTGTCCTTGAAAAAATTTTATATTTCAGAGTAAAACACGTACATTTTATTTCTGAGTATGCTAAACAGATGAGTTTATATGGTAATCGTAAAAACTATACAATAATATTTAATACCTCACATCTAGAAAAATATAATTTAGATTGTCTTAAAACAAATAATAAAAGGACAAATTTTCAGGCTTCATCAATTAAGGTTTTTATAGTTAGAAGTATTGAAGATAGAGCAAGAATAGATTTAATTATTGATGTGGCAACAAAGTTGACTAACAGTGATTTTGAATTTTTTGTAGCTGGAAAAGGTCCTTTGCTACATTATTATCAAGACAAGATAGAAAGCAATCAATTGGAAAATATTACATTACTGGGCTACGTTCCTGATGCAGAACTTATAGATTACTATAAAGAATGTGACATTGTAATAGTGCCAGCCGAATACGGTGAAGGATTTGGTTTGCCAATCATAGAAGGATATCTTTTTAATAAACCTGTTATTGCTTCAAACAAATGTGCCATTCCTGAAATTATTTGTTCAAATGACTTTTTATTTGAAAATTCTATTGAAAGTTTAATAGAAAAATTAAATTCTGTAAATGTTAAATCGAGCTACAACTTTTATGATTTTTATAATAAATTTTATTCAAATTTTATAATTATCAAGAAGTTTAACGAATTATATAAAACCATTTAAATGGCAATATATATAATTACATTATTTCTATTGTTGTTGTTCTCATTTTTTGAGTTAAGATGTGAATTAACAAAAAGCCAAAAGAATATAATGAGTTTTATCCTTTTTTTTGTTTTTGTTTTTCAAGCTGGTTTACGATGGAAGACAGGTACAGATTGGCAAGTTTATTTAGATAATTTTGAAAATACAATAGATTACAGTTCCGTTATCATTAATATTTTAGCTGGATTTGAAATTGGCTATGGAAGTTTTGTGTTTTTAGTAAAAAATATAACTGATAGCTATTCTGTTTTCTTAGTAATTCACGCAATAGTATATTATTTTTTGATTTTTTATGCAAGTAAAAAATTAAGTCCATTTCCTTTTGTCACATTATTAGTTTTTTATGTTTCTACACTAGGTGTATTAGGGTCAAACCGTCAATTGTTAGCTGTTGCAATTTGTTTGTTTTCCATACAATATGTATTAGATAAAAAACCGTATAAGTTTTTTTTTTTAATAGCAATTGCTTTTCTATTTCATTCTACTGCAATACTTTTTTGCATCATGTATTTTTTAAATAGACCAGTAAAAGTTAATATGGTAATTTTTATAATTTTTATTTCGTTTATTATAGGGAAAACCAGTATTCCCATTCACGTATTTTCAATTTTAGGAAGTAGTGTTGGTGGAGCAGGAGAATCTAAAGTTTCAGCATATACAGAGCTTGCAGGTGAAGTAATGTCGGATCATGCACTTAGTTTAGTTGGATTGATTAGGAGATTATTATATCTAGCTTTATTTTTGTATACTTCTAAAATATTGCAAAAAAAAATAATTTATTATAATTTAATTTTCAACGGTTATCTTTTTGGCCTGGCTTTTTATTTTTTGTTTTCAAGCTCTTTAATAATTATGGTTAATAGAGGGAGTTTATATTTTAATGTGCTAGAATGTTTATTGATTTCATGTCAGTTTGTTGTTTTAAAAGACAGATTAGAAAGAAGTTATGTGTTGTTGCTGCTTTTCGTATTTTGTGTTTTTCTCTTTTACCAATCGATTTCAGCTTATGAGGACCTATTTATTCCTTACAAAGGAATTTTAATTAATCAAGATTTTGATAGAGAGATGTATTAGTAATAAAGTTTTAAATTAAATATTAGGAATGTTAAAAAAGACAGTTGTTTTGTCAGGAGCGAATATTACATCAGGTGGACCATTGACTATATATAATAGCGCATTAATTGAGTTTTCAAAACTTTCAGATTACAAAATAATTGCAATTGTAAATGACAGTAGTTTTTTTTATAAGTCTGATAATATAAGTTTTATCGAAATTCCACAATATAAAAAATTCATATTGTTCAAATTCTATTTTGAATATATATACTATAAAAAAATTTCGAAAAATATTAATGCAGATGTATGGATTTCTTTAAATGATTTTACTCCAAATGTATCTGTAAAAAAAATGTTTACCTATTTTCATAATGCAAGTATCTTTTTTAATATAAAAAGATCTGACCTTTTGTTTTCACGCAGTGTCATTTTTCAGAAGATTTACTACACTATATTTTTACGGTTTAATATTTTTAAAAATAAAAAGTTTATAGTTCAACAAAATTGGATTGGTAAAAAAATTAGTCTTAAATATAATTTGCCAATTAGTCAGATTTTGATATTTAAACCGTTTAATTTTGAAGACAAATTAAAAGATTTAGATGAGCATTTTGAATTGAAAAAAGAAGCAAAAGATAAATTAATTTTATTTTATCCAACAAGAGCAATAGGCTATAAAAATATTGAGTTAATATGCGAAGCTCTAAATGTTTTATATTATAAATATTCAATCACAAATATTGAATTAAGAATTACGGTTCTAAAGGATCAAAATAGTTATACAAAATATTTAAATAAAAAATATGAAAAATTAAACATCGTATGGTTAGGATCAATTTCTAGAGAACAAGTTGAATATAATTATAAAATAGCGAATGTATTGGTTTATCCTTCTCGTTTAGAGACTTGGGGATTGCCATTGTCAGAGTTTTCTAGATATAGTAAACCAATTTTTGCTATTGATCTAGAATATGTCTATGAAACAGTTGGTAATTATCCCTATTTAGTGATTTTTAAACCTGATGATATAAGTGGACTTGCTTTATTAATTAAAGATTTGATCGAGAAAAAAAAGTTGGATTATTTTAATTTTGATAAATTAAATATTGGTAATAATATTAATTCAATTAACAGTTGGAAAGAAATATTAGATATTCAATAGTTATTAGTTTAAAAAAGATAAAATTAAAAAAACAATAGTTATGTATGCTGCTAAATAGTTAAAAATGCTACAAGAAATAAATATTTTAGTGCTGATGGCTACTTACAACGGAAGTAAATATATTTCTGAGCAAATAGATTCAGTACTTATGCAGGAAGGAGTCAATATTAAATTATTAATATCTGATGACAATAGTAAAGATGATACAATTTTAATAATCAATAAATATCTTAATGATAGTAGGGTCACTCTGGTTGAAAATAAAAAGGGATCAGGTTCTGCTGCTAAAAACTTTTTACATTTAATGAAGATTGTTGAGAATTCAGAAAATTATGATTTTTTTGCATTTTGCGATCAGGATGATATATGGCTTTCAAATAAGTTGATACAAGCAATACAATGTTTGAAAAGCGACAAGGCAGACTTGTATTTATCTAATTTAATTAAGTGGGATCAAAAATCGGGAAAAAGAGATATTATAAAGAAAAACTATTCACAAAAAAAGTATGATTTTCTTTTTGAAGGCGGAAGCGCAGGTTGCACTTATGTTTTTACTAATACATTTTATAATAAATCTAAAATAGCACTGTCAAAATTGAAATTAACCGAGTGGAAAAATTTTTCTCATGACTGGTATTTTTATTTTTTTGCCCGTACAAATAATTTTAAGGTCTTTATAGATAAGAATGCATATATTTTATATAGGATTCATGATACAAATGTTCATGGACAATTAAATTCATTTTCCTATAATGCAATAAAAGAAAGGCTAAAAATGGTAAGACAAGGTTGGTACTTTGAGCAAATTGAGGGGTTTAAAAATCTTTTAGATGAAAATTCAGAATCAAAGAAAATATACAAATTATATTCGCAAAATTTACTAACCCGTATTTATGTTTTATTGTACTATAATTTAAGTTTAATGAGAAGTACTAATAAATTTTTTATGTTCTGTACTGTTAGTTTATTTATAAGAAAGAGGTAAAATGTATAGTAAATATATAAAGGTTTTATTTGATTTTATAGTAGCATGTATTGGTATTATAGTGTTACTTCCTGTATTTATAACAGTATTCATTTGTTTATTGATGGCTAATAATGGAAAAGCTTTTTTTTTTCAAAATCGACCAGGTAAAAATGGGAAAATTTTTAAAATTATAAAATTTAAAACAATGAATGATAAAAGAGATGTTAATGGTATTCTTTTATCTGATGCTAATAGATTGACGAAAGTTGGAATATTTATTAGGAAAACATCATTGGATGAAATTCCTCAATTATTAAATGTTTTAAACGGAGATATGAGTTTAATAGGACCTAGACCTTTGTTGCCTGAGTATTTGCCATTGTATAATGATTTTCAAAAACAAAGGCATAATGTTAAACCTGGAATTACTGGTTGGGCTCAGGTTAATGGTAGAAATGCTTTGTCTTGGTCACAAAAATTTGAATACGATGTTTGGTATGTGAAAAATGTATCATTTTTATTAGATTTGAATATACTGATTAAAACAATTAAAAAGGTAATTAAAAGAGATGGAATTAACTCAGTAAATACTGCAACAACAGAATTGTTTAATGGAGAAAGTTAAATATTTATATGGAGCAAGCGGACATTGTAAAGTTGTTATTGATATTTTAAGAAGTAACAATGATGATGTGAGATGTATATTTGATGATTATCCTAAAACTGAAGAAATATTAGGGATTCCGGTTTTGAAAGCATCACTTCTTAGATCTTCATTGTCAGATTTTATTATTGTTTCAATTGGAGATAATTTTTTAAGAAAAAAAGTTGTTTCAAAAGTTGCAGCCTCTTTTTTTAAAGCAATTCATAGTACAGCTATACTTTCTATTAATTCAAAGATTGGTAAAGGATCAGTTATTATGGCAGGTGTAATAATTAATTCTTCGGTAGAGATAGGCGAACATTGTATTATTAACTCTGGTGCAGTTATCGAACATGATTGCAAAATAGGTGATTTTTGCCATATTTCACCAAATGCCTCTTTAGCAGGAAATGTGAATTTGGGAGAGGGAACTCACGTGGGAATTGGAGCCTGCGTAATTCAAGGAGTTAAAATTGGAAAATGGGTTACCATTGGTGCCGGGTCAGTCATTATTAAAGATGTACCCGATTTTGCAACTGTTGTAGGAAATCCAGGGAAAATTATAAAATATAAAGAAGTAAATGAGTAACACAAAAATATGGCTTTCTTCACCGCACATGGGAGGATCGGAACAAAAATATATTAAAGAAGCTTTTGATAGTAACTGGATAGCACCGTTAGGCCCAAATGTTAATGGGTTTGAAAAAGATTTGGAAAGTTATCTGAATGGTGATGTTTTTGTTGGAGCTTTAAGTTCTGGAACAGCAGCCATTCATTTAGGATTGATAATATTGGATGTTAAAGCAGGAGACGAGGTGATTTGTCAAAGTATGACATTTTCAGCTTCAGCAAATCCTATTCTATATCAGGGAGCAACACCAATCTTTATTGATAGTGAATCTGAAACATGGAACTTATGTCCGGAAGCATTAGAAAATGCTATTGTTGATCGAATTTCAAAAGGTAAAAAACCAAAAGCAATTATTGCCGTGCATCTTTATGGAATGCCTTATAAAGTTGATGATATAAATAGAATCTCAGAAAAGTATAATATTCCAGTTTTAGAAGATAGTGCCGAGGCATTAGGGAGTTATTATAAAAACCAAAAATGTGGCACATTTGGAAATATTGGAATTCTTTCATTTAATGGAAATAAAATAATAACCACTTCCGGTGGTGGTGCAATAGTATCAAAAAGTAAAGACGTAATTAATAAGGCAATATTTCTTTCAACACAAGCGAGAGATAATGCACCGCATTACCAACATAGCGAATTAGGTTATAACTATAGATTGAGTAATATTTGTGCTGGCATAGGTCGTGGTCAAATGGAAGTTTTAGATAATCATATTAGTTTAAGAAGAAATATGCATTCTTTCTATGTCAACTATTTTAAAGATATCGATGAGGTTAAAGTGTTTACGGAACCTAATAATGATTATTATTCAAATCATTGGCTTTCGGCAATAGTTTTCAGTCCACAATTTGTAAAAGGCAAGAAAATAGAAGACTTAAGATTAGCATTAGAAAAAGAAAATATTGAAAGTCGTCCTTTGTGGAAACCTATGCATTTACAGCCAATATTTGAGAAATTCCCTTACTACGGTAATAAAATTGCTGAAAATTTATTTGATAATGGCCTATGTTTACCATCGGGCTCAAATTTAATTGATGAGGATAGAAAAAGAATAGAACAAGTGTTTAATAGCTTCTTTAAATAAAATTAAGCGATTTAAAATATTATATTTTAAGACGAAAAATGAATAAGCATTTCTAAAGGATTTGGTAATTAAGAACCACTATTTTTAGAGATGAAAGAAGCTTTTTTTGAATTATCTAGCATGATTAATTTTTTAGATTTAGGAATTGAATGGTTGGTACTGTGATTAATGGTTTATTAAAAAAAACAGTTAATTAGTTTTATATTTTGAGTACAAAAATAACTTCCTGCATTGTTTTGTATAAAAATGATATTGCAATGTTACAAAAGGCGATACATTCTTTTTTGGATGGAGAGCTGAATGTAAAATTGTATTTAGTTGATAATTCACCTACTGACGAATTAAAAATATTAGTTACTGATTTAAGAATAGAATATATTCATAATCCTACGAATCCAGGTTTTGGAGCATCACATAATTTAGCTATTCAAAAAGCAATGATTTTTGGTGCAAAATATCACTTTATTGTTAATCCAGATATTTATTTTAGAGGGGATGTAATTATGCCAATGGTCAACTATATGGCAAATGACATGACAATTGGAATGATAATGCCACAGATTTTGAATAGAGATGGAAGTATTCAGAACTTACCTAAGCTCTTGCCTACTCCATTTAGTATATTAAAAAGAAAAATTAAGAAACCAAGAGTGTTGTATCAGAAATTCATCACTGAATATGAATTAAGAGAAGTGCCAGAAGACTCTATTTATAATACTCCAGTCCTCTCAGGATGCTTTACATTACTAAACCTTGATGCTATTAGAAAGGTAGGTATGTATGATGATACTTTTTTTATGTATTTTGAAGATTGGGATTTGTCAAGAAGGATGCATCAACATTATAAAACGATTTATTTTCCAAAGGTTTCAGTGATACACGAATATGAGTCGGGTGCAAATAAAAGTAAAAGATTGTTCACAATATTTGTCAGATCAGCACTAACTTATTTTAATAAATGGGGGTGGTTTTTTGATTCAGATAGAAACAGAATAAATCAAAAAGCATTGAATCAATTTAAATAGATGAACAAAATAATAATTACTGGTGCTTCAGGTTTTGTTGGACAAAATCTATCCGATTATTTAATAGACCAATCTTATATAATTGAGCCAATTTCATTGAGGAATTCGAATTGGAAAGAGGGGAATGTGGCAGATGTTTTTATTCATCTAGCAGGTAAAGCACACGATACCAAATGCACTAGTGATTCTTTGGAGTACTTTAAAACTAATACAAATTTAACTAAAGAATTATTTGATGTTTTTTTAGAAAGTGAAACTAAAGACTTTATTTATTTCAGTAGTGTAAAAGCAGCTGCAGATAATGTTTTGGATATTTTATATGAAGATATTCAACCTAATCCAAAAACTCTTTATGGGCAATCGAAATTAAAAGCAGAAGAATATATACTATCAAAAAAAATTCCACACGGAAAAAGGGTTTTTGTTATCAGACCATGTATGATCCATGGTCCTAGAAATAAAGGTAATTTGAATCTTCTTTTTAATGTGGTTAAGAAAAGAATTCCTTATCCTTTGTCAGCATTTGAGAATCAAAGGTCATTTTTAGGAATAGATAATCTTAATTTCTTAATTAATGGAATTCTTCAAAATAAAGAAATCACTTCGGGAGTTTATAATCTTGCAGATGATGAAGTTTTGTCAACAAATGAATTAGTTCAAATTATATCTTCGGTTTTAAACAAGAAAAATTTATGTGTTGCATTTCCTAAGTTCCTCATAAATGGAATTGCAAAAATTGGAGATTTAATGGAATTTCCTTTAAATTCTGATACACTACAAAAGTTAACAGAAAATTATAGGGTTTCAAATCAAAAAATTAAATCAGCAATTGGAATTGAAAAACTACCTTTTACAGCTCAACAGGGATTAGAAAAGACAATTAAAAGCTTCATAATTAAATAATGTAGTAATTGATAGGATTTTAATATTTTTGCGACATTTCAATATTTATTTTATTGATTAAATGAATAAAATAATATAAGAGGTTTGAGTATTTTAAAAATTACAGTAGTTTAATATATCAAGGATTTATAATTTAATTTTTCTTTTAAAAAGGATATAAGTGTAGATGGATGGGTTTAATTAATTGTAATTATTCTAGATGCTATGATGTTAGAGTAGGGATGATAAATAGATAGGTACTATGGGGTTTTATGTTTTGCTATTGTTGATAGTGTTATCTCTATTTTTTATAAGTTACAAATATCCCAATAAGGAAAAGTTTGTTAGTTTGGTACTTTTTGGTGTTTTAGTCTTAATTGGTGGACTGAGAGACAGGATAGGTTGGGATTATAATAATTATACTACTTGGTATCTTAGTGGCACTAGAGATAATGGTCTTGAATTTGGTTTTTTAATTGTGATGAAATTTTTTCGGTATCTAAATCTGGATTCTAGATTTCTTTTTTTCTTTTTTTCTTTTTTTACTTATTTTTTCGCATACCTTGGTGTCAGGAGATATACTAAAAAAAGTACTCTTCCTTTAGTACTTTATTTTTTAATTCCAGTCATGTTTTTGTATTCATTCACTTATATCAGACAGTATTTGTCGGTTACGATAGCTTTTTATGCTTTTACTTTTTTGTTGGATAAAAAATATTTTATTTATTTTTTATTGATGATTTTAGGGATTTCATTTCATTATAGCTGTTTGATACCTTTTGTGATTTTTTCTATAGTTTATGTGTGCGGAGACTCTGTGAAAAATAGTCATTTGTATTTTTTAATGGTAATTTCGTTCTTTATATCACAAATTGGAATTATTCATTGGTTGAGTTTACTCTTTAAAGATTCTCATTATTTATTTTATGTTTCTAGCAAATTTGCCGCTCCAGTTCCTTTGTTAAAATTGTTAGTTATTAATGCTATGGGAGTTTTCGTGATAAGTTATTTTGATAAAAAAGGTTTTCAAAATGAAAATCAAAGATACTTATTGTTACTTTATGTTTGTTCTATCATTTTTTTAAATATTTTTTCTGAATCAACAGAATTAACTAGGATTTATATTTATTTCAGAATTTTTGAAATTATTCTTGTCGCAGATATTTTTCGTTATATCTTAATGAATAGGCGATTTTGGCTTATAATTTTTTTGTGTTGTTTTTATTTGTTTCCTTATTTTAGGGCTATAAAAATTGATAGTGAGAGTACGATAAAAGATGAGCTAAAATTAATTCCTTATAAAACAATATTGTTAAAAAACACATAATATAATTATTTGGTTGAATTGTATTATTTTAACTAATAATATCAATTAGCAATTGATCTACTTCCCAATATTGTTTAGAAAGAAAACCATAAAGAAATAATGAAAAACTTGGTACCTAATGGAATATGCGTTATTGGGGATTTTTTTAATAATGATAGCGTTACTTTATTTTAAAGTAGCTAATAGATTTAATATTATCGATAAGCCTAATCAAAGAAGTTCACATGCAGAAGTAACATTAAGGGGAGGAGGAATTATTTTTTGGTTTTCTGCCTTGATTTATTTTTTACAGCACTTTCAAAATAATTATTTTTTCTTTACTGGGATTACCCTTGTCAGTTTAGTAAGTTTTTGGGACGATATTCAAAACCTATCTAATAAAATTCGAATTGGAATTCATTTTCTTTCAATCACGTTAATTTTTTATGATTTAAATTTATTTATTTTAGTGCCAATTTGTTCTGTTTTAATAGCCTATATCTTAGCTATTGGACTAATTAATGCATATAATTTCATGGATGGAATTAATGGCATTACAGGGCTGTATACATTAGTTGTTATGGGAGCATTGCTATATGTTAACAGATATATTCAGCTTTTTATAGATAGCGATTTTATAAAATATACTATAATTGCGAGCTTAGTTTTTCTGTTTTTCAATTATAGAAAAAAAGCAAAATGTTTTGCGGGGGATGTTGGAAGTATCGCAATTGCGTTCTGGA
The DNA here is from genome assembly GCF_000737695.1 of Flavobacterium hydatis. Classification (GTDB taxonomy): domain Bacteria; phylum Bacteroidota; class Bacteroidia; order Flavobacteriales; family Flavobacteriaceae; genus Flavobacterium; species Flavobacterium hydatis. The sequence goes on along the minus strand of NZ_JPRM01000006.1, from coordinate 109,477 downwards.
TAATTTACTTAATTTTAAAACTTATTCTAGTTACAAATTCTCTTATTTGGCTTTTGTTTTTAGCAGTCTATGGGGTTGATGCTATTTGTACAATTATTCATCGCTTGTATTTAAGACAGAATATTTTTGATGCCCATCGTTTACATTTATATCAGGTACTAAGTAATGAATATAAAATACAGCATAGATTGGTTTCTTTATTTTATGCCTTAGTTCAAGCAGGAATTTCATTTTTGGTTATAACTCTATATAATAAGTTAGAAAATTTGATTTTGTTTATAATTGTACTTTTACCACTGCTTTTTATATACTCATCAAAATTCTATTTATTAAATAAAAACAACTCAAGACTAGAAGCATGATTCCCAAAATAATTATAAGGAAGAAAATTTTGAGATTATCGTGGTACTATTTTGTATGTAATTGATTTTAGTTTTAAATATATAAAAGATTTTATATTATCAGTAATTCTAATGAAAACCCAGTTCGTGTTTGGCAGAGATTTAAATTAGATACTAAAAAAATATTGTTTTAAGTGAATCTTTAAAAAACCATTATGTAAAGATCGATAATTTGGGAACACCTTCAAGGGAGTTACCAGTTGAAACCATATTAATATTAGCTCAAGATAGTAAAGTAGTTTATATTCCTGTTGGTTACGTAAATGCTATAGAATCTTTACAAAGAGACTCAAAGTTGATTTCATTTTCTACTTTACCGTTATGTAATGTTAGTAATGATGATTTTCGTTACCCCACAGATTATGGAATAATAAAAGAATTTATTTATTCTTATCTCAAAAAAGCGGTTTTGAACAAAGCTATATTCAGAAAGCTTTAGAGACAAATTGTATAACTTCTGGAGGGCAATATGTTGATGAACTTGAGAAGGTTTTGGAGGATTATCTTAAAGAAGAGACATTTATTGCAGCTTTAAATTTAGGTACATCTGCGATTCATTTAGCTTTATTAAATGTAAAATAGGATAGTGCAGAAGTTCTTGCAAGTTCATATAAGGGCAAAAATTGTGAACTTTTGGAATTCTTTCTTTCAATGGAAATAAAATAATTGTGACTTTTAGGGGAGGTGCAATTATTTTGAATTCAATTGATTTTAAAAGAAAGAGCAATTTTTTATGCTACCCAATCTAAAGATGAAGCAGTCAAATATTAACATAGTGAAGTTGAGTGTAATTATGGAATGAGCAATATATGCGCAGGAATATGTCCTAGACAAATTAAAGGCCTAGGTGAAAATGTAATTGCCCGTAGAGAAATCATTTTTTTGGAAAGATATTTTTAAGGAGATAGAAAGCGTAAAGCTTTTCGACGTTTCTAATGAGAATTATTATTCGAATTATTGGTTAAATGCAATTTTTGGTAGAACTAAATACAGAAAAAGATATAAATAGAAAAAGTTTAATGATAGTTTTTTTTTAAATCAAAATAATGAAACGTGCGCCACTTTAGAAAACGATGCGCTTGCAGCCAATTCTTGGAAAGTATCAATATAATGGAGATAAAATTGCTGAAGAATTATTTTAAAAAGGGTTGTGTTTGCCCTCAGAATCAAGTCTCACAAATAAAGAAAAAAAGTAGAGTTGAAGAAGTAATCAATACTTTTTTAAATTAAATAAAAATTATATTTTAATATGAAAATTAAAAAAACATTTATAAAGGATTTAGTGATTATTGAACCAATAGTTTTTGGAGATGAGAGAGGTTATTTTTTTGAATCATATAGCAAAAATAAATTCGAAGATTTAGGAATTAATATCGATTTTGTTCAAGACAATCAATCTTTTTCTAAGAAAGGTACTTTGCGAGGTTTACATTATCAAAACCCTCCTTTTGCACAAACCAAATTAGTTCGAGTTTTAGAAGGAGAAATTATTGATGTTGCCGTAGACCTAAGAAAAGATTCGCCTACTTATGGTAAGTCATTTAGTATTTTATTGTCAGCTGAAAACAAAAAACAATTATTAGTACCTCAGGGCTTTGCACATGGTTTTTCGGTTGTTAGTGAAACGGCTTCAGTAATGTACAAATGTGACCAGTTTTATAATAAAGTCTCAGAAGGTGGAATTAAATTTGACGATCCATCTTTGAATATCGAGTGGGGAATGGACTTAAAAGATGTTATAGTTTCTGAAAAAGACCAGATTCTTCCTTTTATCGAGAATTGTAACAGTTTGTTTTAATGGAAAAGATTCTTGTAACAGGAGCAAACGGACAATTAGGTTCAGAAATATTTGTTTTATCTTTAAATTGTCCTCAATACGAATGGATTTTTGCAGACAGAAATCAAATAACTCTGGATGATTTAAATTTACTTGAAACACAATTAGAAGAATTGCAACCTACTATTATTTTGAACTGCGGTGCTTATACTGCAGTTGATAAAGCAGAAACTGAAAGAGAATTGGCAGAGATTGTCAATCATTTGGCAGTAAAAGTAATAGCAAAATATTCAGCTAAAAATAAAGTAAAACTGATTCATATATCTACAGATTATGTTTTTGATGGTACATCATCAGTAGCTTTGGATGAAGAAGCTTTAACAAATCCTATCAATGTGTATGGAGAAACTAAAAGATTAGGAGAATTAGCTTGTTTACAAGAAAATCCAAACTCAATTATTATAAGAACATCATGGGTTTATAGTAAATTTGGAAATAATTTTGTGAAAACAATGCAACGATTGATGCAAGAGAGAGATTCAATTAGTGTAGTAAATGACCAAATAGGCTCACCTACTTATGCTGGCGATTTAGCCCAAGCAATAATCGAAATTATTTCATCTGAAGAATGGCTTCCAGGAGTTTATAATTATTCTAATGAAGGAGAAATAAGTTGGTATGAATTTGCTTTAGCAATAAAAGAATTTGGTAAATATAATTGCGTTGTTGGAGGGATACCATCAGCATCTTATCCAACTCCTGCAAAACGCCCAGAATTTTCATTGTTAGATAAGAAAAAGATTAGAAATACATATAATCTGGATATACCACATTATAAAGAGAGTTTGAAAAAGATGTTTGTATAAATAAAGCAGCATTGAAGATTTAAAATTTTGAGAATCAATTTAAATAATTTTAAAATTTAAAATCTGAGATCTAAAATTAAGATTTATGAAAGGAATTATTTTAGCAGGAGGTTCAGGTACCAGATTGCACCCATTAACTCTTGCGATGAGCAAGCAAATGATGCCAGTGTACGATAAACCAATGATTTATTACCCACTATCAACTTTGATGATGGCAGGTATAAATGAAATATTGATTATTTCCACACCACATGATTTACCAAATTTTAAAAAATTATTAGGAGATGGAGCTAACTTAGGTTGTAAATTTAGTTATGCAGAACAAGCAATTCCAAACGGATTAGCACAAGCTTTTGTCATTGGTGAAGAATTTATAGGAAATGATGATGTAGCTTTGATTTTAGGAGATAATATATTTTTTGGAGCCAATATGCAAGAATTATTGCGTTCTAATACAAAACCTAATGGTGGAGTGGTGTTTGCATATCATGTTTCTGATCCGGAACGTTATGGAGTAGTAGAATTTGATGAAGATTTAAAAGCCATTTCAATAGAAGAAAAACCAATAAGTCCCAAATCTCATTATGCTGTCCCAGGTTTATATTTTTATGATAATTCAGTTGTGGAAATAGCTAAAAATATAAAGCCAAGTGCACGTGGAGAATATGAAATTACAGATGTAAATAAAGTATATCTTGCAAAAGAATCTTTAAAAGTAGGAATTTTGAGTAGGGGTACAGCTTGGCTTGATACAGGGACATTTAATAGTTTGATGCAAGCAGGTCAGTTTGTGCAGGTTTTAGAAGAACGACAAGGGTTAAAAGTAGGTTGTATAGAAGAAATAGCATGGAGACAAGGATTTATAAATGATAATCAACTTGAAGAATTAGCACTACCACTTGTTAAATCTGGTTATGGAGCATATTTATTAGATTTTTTGAAACAAAAAAAGGGTGGTGTTAAAATTTAATTTTTTGAATCCATTATTTCGTATTTTTGTAATTATTATCGGACTCTATAAATCTAAGACCAACTAATTTGAATAATAAACCAACTAATCTTGCAATTTTATTTGCTAAGTATTTTTCGATAGCTAACATGAGACTTAATATTCATAACCTAAGTTATTTACCTAGATGGATTATAGTCTTGATGGACGTTATGGTATTGATTTTCTCTTTTACTTTTACTTACTTGTTATTTAAGGGTACAGGCTTGGGATATATAATAACGCACCATGAGTTTTATTTTGTAGGATCTCTTTTTGGAGTTAACATTTTTTTCTTCTGGTTGTTTAGGACTTATTCGGGTATAATTAGGCATTCATCTTACATTGATGCAATTAAACTGTTGTTTTCACAAATGTCAGTTTTAGTTGTTTTTTTGTTTTTTAATTTTGTATTTGAATTATATCACGGAGATAAAGCATTTTTAAATACTGCCCTTTTTATAAATATTGTACTTTCATTTTGTGGCTTGTTTTTATATAGAGTAGTTGTCAAGCAAACATTTGAACTTTATTTTGCTGAAAAAAACAACACTAAATTAATTAGAACTATTATTTATGGAACTGATGCTAATGCAATATCTGTTGCTAATGCATTAAAATTTGAGACACCTTCTCGTTTTAAAATTGTTGGCTTTGTTGATAAAAACAATCAAAATGCTTCTAAGCGAATGTTGGATTTACCAATATTAATCCAAAAGAAAAGATTACCTGCTTTAATGCGTTCTGTCGCAGCCGAAGGAGTTATTATTGCGGATAAAAGTCTAACAAAAGATGAACAATTAATTATTGTTGACCAATGTTTAGAGTTTAATTATAGAGTATATACAGTACCATTAATTTCAGATTGGGAAAATCAAAAAGAGATTTCTCAAAAAGTAAAAAATATCCAGATTGAAGATTTGTTGGAAAGAAAACCAATAGTATTGGATAGTAAATCGATATCTAAACAGTTAAAAGATAAAACTATTTTAATTACCGGGGCAGCAGGGTCAATAGGAAGTGAAATAGTAAGACAGGTAATAGGGTTTAATCCTAAAAATGTAATTTTATTAGATCAGGCAGAAACACCGCTACATAGTCTTTGTTTAGAAACCCAAAATATGGTTTCTGATTCAAGAATCCATGCTGTAATTGCAGATGTGAAAAGCAAAGAGGCTATGGAAAGGGTTTTTAAAGTTTATGGACCACAAGTAGTTTTCCATGCGGCAGCTTATAAGCATGTACCCTTAATGGAAGGAAATCCATCTCAAGCTATTTTAACAAATATTGAAGGGACTAAAAATCTAGCAGATTTAGCTTGTAAATATAAAGTAAAGAAATTTGTAATGGTATCTACAGATAAAGCTGTAAATCCTAGTAATGTTATGGGAGCCAGTAAACGAATTGCTGAAAAATATGTGCAGTCTTTACATTTAAAAAATCAAAAAGAAAAAGGTAGTGATACAACAAAATTTATTACAACCCGTTTCGGAAATGTTCTAGGTTCTAATGGGTCAGTTGTTCCTTTATTCACAAAACAAATTGCTGAAGGAGGACCTCTAACGATAACACATCCTGATATTATTAGATATTTTATGACAATCCCAGAAGCATGTCAATTAGTTCTTGAAGCTGGTGCGATGGGTAATGGAGGTGAAATCTATATTTTTGACATGGGGAAACCTGTTCGAATTATTGATTTGGCTAGGAAAATGATAAAACTGGCAGGGTTTATTCCAGAAAAAGAAATTAAGATTCAGATAGTAGGGCTTAGACCAGGTGAAAAACTATTTGAAGAGTTACTAAATGATACTTCAAAAACATTACCTACTTATCATAATAAAATCATGATTGCTGAGGAGATTCAAGATGAATATGAAACCTTGCATATAGAAATAGATGAGCTGATAGGAATATCTAAATTCTTTGATAATGACGATATCGTTGCTAAAATGAAAAAAATTGTACCAGAATTTAAAAGTATGAATTCTAGTTTTGAAATTCTAGATAAATAAATATAATAAGCGTAAAGAATATATTTGCGCTTCAATTTCTTACAACAAGGTGTTTTTATTTAAAAGCACCTTTTTTGTTTGTATTATTTAGAATAGAAATGTGTACATGATAGATAATTTATTTTAATTGTTACATTTGCCATAATAATACCATGCTCTTTTTAGTATTTAAAATGAAGTAATAGCAACTTATTTTAAAGCAGAATTTTTAAAATGTCAATGAATAAACCAGAAAATGTTTCAACCCCTTGGTTGTTTGAAATAACACCAAAGAATAATTTTTTTTCGCTGAATTTAAAAGAAGTTTGGCAATATCGCGATTTATTATTTCTTTTTGTAAAAAGAGATATTGTAACAGTTTATAAGCAAACAGTTTTAGGACCACTTTGGTACTTAATTCAACCATTGTTTACTTCGATAACCTTTACAATAATATTTAATAATGTAGCTGGAATTGATACAGGCTCTGTACCACCTTTTTTATTTAACCTTGGAGGAATTACGGTTTGGAATTATTTTACAGCTTGCCTTACTGGAACTTCGGATACTTTCAGAGCCAATGCAAATATATTTGGGAAAGTATATTTTCCTAGAATAATCACACCTCTCTCTATAGTAATTTCCAACTTAATCAAGTTTGGAATTCAACTCTTTATCTTTATTGTTTTTTATCTTTATTATTACAGCCAAGGAGCTATTATTGGTCTAAATGGAACAACAATATTTTTTCCATTGCTAATTATTCTTATGGGAATTTTAGGGCTTGGCATGGGAATGATAATATCGTCTTTAGTAACTAAATATCGAGATTTTACTTATCTAATTAGTTTTGGAGTTCAGTTGCTTATGTATCTTTCTGCGGTTGTATATCCAATGGTATTAATTAAAGACAAAATACCTAATTATGCTTGGTTAGTGCAATATAACCCATTAGCTTATATAATCGAAACATCGAGGTATATGCTTTTGAGTGTTGGTAATATTTCATTTTATGGTCTTTTTTATACTTTCATAGTAACATTAATTATATTTTTTGCTGGATTATTGGCCTTCAATAAAACTGAAAAGAGTTTTATTGATACAGTTTAATTTGCGATGTTTTAATAAAACGAGATTCATTAGGTATGCATTATTCATATATTATAATTTACTAATTGGAAAAAGATATTATATTAAAAGCTGAAAATATTTCCAAACAATATCGTTTGGGACAGGTTGGTACTGGAACTTTAAGTCATGATTTAAACCGTTGGTGGCATAGTATACGCGGAAAAGAAAATCCCTATTTAAAAATTGGTGATGCTAATGATCGCAGTACTAAAGGAACTAGTGATTATGTCTGGGCCTTAGAAGATATTAACTTTGAGTTGAGGCGTGGTGAGGTTTTAGGTATCATTGGCAAAAATGGTGCAGGGAAATCTACTTTATTAAAAATATTATCAAAGGTAACAGCACCAACTACAGGAAGTATTAAATCTCGAGGACGCATAGCTTCATTGTTAGAAGTTGGTACAGGATTTAATGGTGAAATGACTGGTCGTGAAAATATATTTCTGAACGGTGCAATTTTAGGAATGACTAAAAAAGAAATTGTAAAAAAACTAGATGAAATTATTGAATTTTCGGGTTGTGAGCGTTACATCGATACTCCTGTAAAACGCTATAGTAGTGGTATGACAGTGCGATTGGCATTTGCTGTTGCAGCTTTTTTAGAGCCTGAAATATTGGTTATCGATGAGGTTTTAGCTGTTGGAGATGCCGAATTTCAGAAAAAGGCGATTGGTAAAATGCAAGATATCTCTAGAGAAGGAGGTAGGACAGTGCTCTTTGTGAGTCATAATATAGCAGCCGTAAAGAGTTTGTGCACCAGAGGAATTGTTTTAGAACATGGGAAAGTAGTTTTTGAAGGAGAAATTGATGATTGTATTGATGAATATTTAAAAGATGGAAATAATATTGCACATAAAAAGTGGAATATAAATGAAAGTCCAGGTTCAGATTTTATAAAATTATTAGAGGCTAAAGTTATTGATGTTGATAATAGAGTTACTTTTAATCATTTGATTGTTAATGATATAAAAATTGAATTCACGTACGAGATTTTAAAAGAGAATGAGCTGTTTACTCATGGATTAAATTTATACAATTTACAAGGAGTTCATATTTTGAGTTCGCATGATAAAGATTCTGAAACTTTAACTACATCTTTAAAAAAAGGAATACATAAAAAAACAATAATATTACCAGGTAAAAATTTAGCTGAGGGAGGATATAGTTGTAGTTTCGCCATAATGCGTTATAACCCTTTTTTAATTGAATTTCATGAAATGGACGTAGTGGGGTTCAATATCATTGAAATTAAAAGTGATAAAACAATGAGAGGAGATTATACAGGGAAATTTCCAGGTATAATAAGACAGATATTAAATTGGGAATAATTATAAAATGAAAAACTGGACAGGAGAAAGATTAGAGACTTTCGTATATAACAAAAATACTATTGATCATTTACATAGATACTCGATTGCAACTAATTACATTTTAGATAAAGTCGTTTTAGATATAGCATGTGGCGAAGGCTATGGTTCTAATTTAATGAGTAAAAGTGCAAAATTTGTTTATGGAGTTGATATCGATTCTGAAACAATAGCAAATGCTAAAATTAAATATGTAAAATCAAATCTTAATTTTCAAACAGGTAGCGCAGACAATATTCCAATACCTGATGCTTCTATTGATGTTGTTGTAAGCTATGAAACCATAGAACATCATGATAAACATGATGAAATGATGCTCGAAATCAAAAGAGTATTAAAATCAGATGGGATATTAATTATTTCAACTCCTGATAAATTATTTTATACAGACAAAAGAAATTATATCAACGAATTTCATGTAAAAGAACTTTATAAAAATGAATTTTTTGATTTAGTTGCATCAAGGTTTACTAATATTCAAATTTTAAATCAGTTGTTTGTTAACGGAAATTCTATTATTTATCCAGACTCAAATGATAATTTGGATGTCTACAAAGGGGATTATTTTAATATTGGATCTTATGAGGTTAATCCATTATACCTTATCATAATTGCTTCTGATATTCATACTACACCTCAATGGATTTCTGTTTTTGATGGTTCGAAAGTTTTTAGTATGGATGATGATAAAATTGCAGAAATTTATAAGAGTAAATCTTATATCATTGGAGATTTTATATTGAAGCCATTTAAGGTTTTAAAGAAAATATTTAAATAAGATTTTATGAAAGTTTCAGTTGTTATTGTTACATATAATGGTGATCAATGGATTGAAAAGGTAATAAAAAGCTTGTATTCTAGTAAAATAGAAGTTAAAATTATTATTATAGATAATAATAGTTTTGATAAAACGGTTAATCTTATCAAAAAATATGATGAAGTAGATTTAATCGAACTAAAAACAAATTTAGGGTTTGGTTTGGCTAATAATATAGGGCTAAAAAAAGCGTATGAAGAAAAATTCGATTATGTGTTTTTATTAAATCAAGATGCATGGATTAATGAAGATACTATAGCCAATTTAGTGATTGCGCATCAGAAAAATTCCGAATTTGGAGTTATAAGTCCAATGCATTTAAATGGAAAAGGAGATGCTTTAGATTATAAATTTTCAAAATACATAGTACCTGATAAATGCAAAAACCTCTATTCTGATATTTTTTTAAATAAAACTGTAAATAAAATTTATGAAGTTGAATTTGTAAATGCTGCAGCTTGGTTAATTTCGAGAAATTGCTTAGAAATAGTTGGCGGCTTTAACCCTTCTTTTTTTCATTATGGAGAGGACGATAATTACTTGCATCGGGTAAAATTTCATAAATTAAAAATTGGAATTTTGGCAGATACGATTATTTATCACGATAGGGAATATCGTATTTCCAACGATTATTTTGTTAACCCGGAAAAATATCTAAAAAGACAATTAATACTAGATTTTTCAAATCCTCTTTTATCTAAGTCGTTTAAAAGAGAATATAAAAAATGTTGTAAAAAACTTACAAAAGCCTTCTTTTTATTGAGAATTAAAAAAGTGAAAGAATACATATTTGAAATTAGGGTTTTAAACAAACTTGATAAGAAGCAAATAATAAAAAATAAAATACTTTCTGAAAACACATCAAATTCCTTTTTAACATAAATGAGTCCACTAGTTTCCATTATTATACCTACCTATAATAGAGCAAATCTTATAGGAGAAACACTTAATAGTATTTTAGTTCAGACTTATGAAAATTGGGAATGCATTATAGTAGATGATGGTAGTACAGATAATACAGATGAAGTTGTAAGTGATTATATTAAAAAAGATTCTCGTTTTCAATATCACCATCGGCCAAAACATCGGCCAAAAGGAGGCAATGCAGCAAGAAATTATGGTTTTGAATTAAGTAAAGGAGAATATGTCAATTGGTTTGATAGTGATGATATAATGTTAGAAGATTTTATTCTAAAAAAAATCAGCTTATTTTCTTCTGAAGAAGTGCAGTTGGTTATTTGTTCTGGAATATATGTAGATGGAAAGTTGCGCAAAATTGAAAACATAGATTTAAACATAGATTCATTTTTGTTTAAAGATTATGTTAGATGGAAATTGAAGATAATGACGCCTTCGATCCTTTTTAAGAAAAGTTTTCTTGAAAATAAAGCTTTGTTTGACTTAAAAATTTTTAGAGGACAAGAGACCGAATTTTTTTCTAGATTGTTTTATTGTTTGCCCGAGAATAATTATAAAATTATCAATATTCCTTTATTTCTTTATAGACAGCATGCTTCAACAAAATCATTTGAAAATCATGAATATGTAAAAATATTCAAAGAATCTCAAACGAAAATCATGATTGAGAATTTTAAAAAAAGTATAGCTTTACAAGATTCGGATTTAATTAAAAGTTATTATTCAGACATAATAGCCTTTTTTTTTAAAGGTTTAGAAAATAGACATACCAAGAATTGTGTTTTCATTGTGAAAAATGCTAGTAATTTGTTTTTTTTGATAGATAAAAAGTTGGCTATACAATTCTGGTTTAGTTCTTGGTTTTGTATTATTATAAAAAGAAATATTTATACCGTTGAAAAGTATTTTAAAAATTTCCCTTTAGTATGAGTCAATTAGTATCGATAATCATACCCACCTATAATCGAGTAAATATTATTAGTGAAACTCTTAATAGTGTTTTGGCACAAACTTATGAAAATTGGGAATGTATTGTTATAGATGATGGTTCGATTGATACTACCGAAAAACTTCTGAATGAGTATATAAAAGGAGATAAAAGATTTAAATTTTTCAGACGACCAAAAGAAAAAAGCAAAGGGCCTTCATCCTCTAGAAATTTTGGTATTGAAAATGCAAGAGGTCATTTTATACTTTTTTTGGATTCTGATGACTTATTATCTTTTGATTGTTTATCTAATCGTTTAGACTTTGCCAGTAATAATTTAAAATATGATTTCTTTATTTTTAAAACGGAATTGTTTAATAAAAAAATTGGAGACTTAAATAAGATTTTTAATTCTGAACTTGAATTATATTCTGATGAAAATTACTTGAATTTGTTTTTAGGAGGTTCATATCCTTTTTGTGTTTCAAGTGTTTTATGGAAAACTGATAGTATAAAATCTTTAGGAGGGTTTGATGAAAAAATAGATGTTTTAGAAGATCCAGAATTACACATAAGAGCTTTTAAAAATAATTTAAAGTCAATAACATCTAATAATTTAGGTAGTGACAATTTTTATAGAAAAGATGTTGATAAAATAAATAATGAAGAAAATCATTCAAAATTATTAAAAACAACATATTATTTATTATCTCTCTATTTAAAGCATTATCCAAAACAAATGAGGGATTATGCTTTGAATTTTTACAGAATAGAAGTTTTACTTAAGACAAATTTAAGTTATACTTGTAAGTTTTATGCTTTATTTCTTTTTTCAGGAATTCTTAATTTTAAGCAAAAAAGCATAATACCTATATTAATTTTTTATAAAATTTTAAATATTGAAAAGGCTAAAGGTTTGGGCTTTTATAGATTAGCAAAAAAATATATTAAACAAGATAATGCTTTAGTATGAGTCAGTTAGTTTCCGTAATTATCCCTTGTTATAACCAAGCTCAATATTTAGATGAAGCTCTTCAATCAATATTTAATCAAACGTATGCTAATTGGGAGTGTATTATTATAAATGATGGTTCATTAGATCATACAGAAGAAATTGCTGAAAAATGGACTGAAAAAGACTCGCGTTTTGTTTATTTAAAAAAAGAGAATGGAGGATTAAGCAGTGCAAGAAATTTTGGATTAGAAAATGCAAAAGGGAATTATATTCAATTTCTTGATTCAGATGATTATATAGTTAAAACAAAATTGGAGTTGTCATTAAAACATCTGAATGTTGTAGAAAATAAGGATGTAAAAGTTGTAGTTTCCAACTTTAGGATGTTTATAGATAATGTTAATGTATCTTCAGTTCCGTATTGTAATTTGAATGCAGAATTATTTAATTTCGAAAGTTTACTATATCAATGGGAAGAGTCATTTACGATTCCGATACATTGTGGTTTTTTTAAAGCTTCTTTATTCGAAAATTTTAGATTTCCTGAGAACTTAAAAGCCAAAGAAGATTGGATTATGTGGGTAAGAATATTTTATAGAGATTGTAAAGTAGTTTTTATAGACGAGCCTTTGTCTCTTTATAGAAGAAATCCTGATAGTATGACAATGACAAAAGATTTACTTCCTGATTTTATACGAGCTTATGAATATTTTAAAATCTATTTGACAGAAGAAGAATATCATAAACTATCAGTTGTTTTAATTTCGAGATTTTATAAAAAAAGTAGTCATTTTGTAAAAAAATATAACGACACCAAAAATTCTAATAGTTATCAAATAAGTTTATTAATTAAAAAAGGTTTGAAAAAGATAGGAATGGTAGGAGTATCTGAGTATTTAGTTGCTGTTGTCCTAAAATTAAAAGCTAGATAATTATACGTTTTTAAAATTTATGCTAGCAATTGTAATTCCTTATTATAAACTCGAATTTTTCCGAGAAACTTTAGAATCTTTGGCAAATCAAACTGACCAAAGATTTAAAGTATATATTGGAGATGATGCGAGTCCAGAGAGTCCATCCTATTTATTAGAGCTTTATAAGAACCACTTCAATTTTGAGTACCATCATTTTGAAGATAACCTAGGAGGTATATCTTTGGTGAAGCAATGGGAACGTTGTATGATAATGATTAATTACGAAAAGTGGCTAATGATTTTAGGAGATGATGATGTTTTAGAGAATAATTGTGTAGCATCTTTTTATAAAAACCTAGAAGAAATAGAAGCTTTAAAAATTAGTGCCATAAGATTTTCAACCAGAGTAATAAATGACAAAGGAGATTCAATTTCAGAAAATTATTCGCATCCTAAAATAGAAAGCACAGGTGATTTTTTAATGCGAAAATTAAATGGAGGAACAAGAAGTTCTTTGAGTGAATATATCTTCGAGAAGGAAATTATAGAACAGATTAAATTCAAGGATTTTCCATTGGCATGGAATAGTGATCTTTTGGCGGTTCTGGAGTTTTCTAGATGGAATAACATATTTACGATTAATGAAGCAATAGTATGCTTTAGATTAAGTGGGATGAATATTACAAGTAAAAAAGATAATTTGATTATAAAAAACAATGCAACTTTTCAATTCTATTTCTATTTATTACAAGAGCAAACCCATAAATTGTCTAAAGAACTTATTGATATTCTTTTTGATAGATTTGAAAAGACAATTTTAGACAATAAAAAACACGCTATTTATTGGGTGAAATTGTTTTATTTATATTTTAAGTTTTTTCAGATAAAACGATTTTTATCTCTAGGTTTCAAAATTAAAAAGAGTATAAAATGAAAATTTTAATTATTGTACAAGATTTAAGAATTTCGGGTACAAGTGAAGGAGTTGTATCGCGATCTTTTATTTTAAAATTAAGGAAATTATATCCAGAAGCAGTGATTGATATTTCTTATTTGATGGGATACGAGCATCAATATGATAAAGAACTACTGAGTGCGAATTCTATATCAGAGCATATGATAAAAAGAAAACCGCCTTATTATATTAAATTAACGAATGCTTTATATAGGAGAGTATTTGTTAAATCAATTTATAAGACTTTTTATTTAAATCAATTTAGAAGAGTTATTGAAGATATTAAATATAAAGAATATGATTATATTTTTATAAGAAGTTCAGGATTAGAATACGAAACGATTTTAGCTTCAAAAGATTTGCCAATATTAAAGAAAGCGATTATTAATTTTCATGATCCGTATCCGTTTTTCTTTGATACAAGTTCAGATAAAACATTAAGCACACGAGAACTTTTAGATTTTCAAGAAATGTATGAAGTTGTTCAACAAGCTAAGGCTTGTATGACACCATCAACTTTACTCTCTAAAGATTTACAAATTATTTATGGTAACCATAAAAAGTTTTATACTTTACCACATCAATACGATGGAAAGGCTTTTGATTTGGCAGATAATTCTTTGGTTAGGAAAAAAGAAAAAGCAATATCAATCTCCTATCATGGAGGGCTACAATTTGGAAGGAATGTCGATATTTTGTTGGATGCTTTTGCAGAATTATCTGAGGAGAATGAGAGTTTTAAAGAAAATGTAGAGATAGTTTTCCGATTGAAAAGCTCTGAAAATAATCGTTTAAAAGAAAAGTATCACAATCATGAAAATATTCACATATTAGACGCATTGAGTTTTTCTAATTCCGCAAATGAACAAATTTGTCAATCAGATATAATCATTATTGTAGAAAGTTATTTAGACTATAGTAATATTTTGTTAGGAAAAGCACCCTTTGTTGCTTCTTTAAACAAACCTATTTTAGCTTTGTTGCCATCAGAGTGCGAATTAAGAAAGATAATAAAAAAAGAAGATTACATTGCGAGTTCTAATAACTCAATTGAGATAAAAGAGAAATTACTTAAGATTGTTGAAAATTATTCAAATAAACAATTAGTTGAGCCATTTGGAGATTATTTTAGTGACGAAAACTTTGAGAAAATGTTGAATAATGTTTTAACTTAATATTTTATATGAAAGAAAATATTGCGCGATTACTGATTTATGTATACAAGAATTTTAAAAGAAGTAACTTCTTAAGAAATTTAATTAAAAGAATAGTTGGGAAAGATAAGATTAAAATCTTTTTTAATGGCTTTATTGTTCAGGCGGGAATAAAAACATCTATAGAATCAGGGGTTGTTTTTGGTGATTATAATGAAGTAATGGTTTTGAAATTGATAAAAACTTATGCTTTCAAGGGATATGACTTCATTGATATTGGGGCAAATATCGGATTACATTCATTAACAGCTGCAAGCTCAAATTCTGATATCGAGATTTATTCATTCGAGCCAGAGTATTTTAATTATCAGCAGTTCGTTAAAAATATTATTTTGAATGATTTTATCAATATAAGACCGTTTAAAATGGGACTAGGAAATCTTTCAGAAAATAAAACTTTAAATATTAATGAGGGATGGAATAAAGGAAAGCATTCCTTAAAAAATAATTTTGAAGGGAGTCATAAAAAAATAACTATTCCAATATCAACGTTAGATGTTTTTAAAGATAATATTAAGTGTGATAATTTAATTATAAAAATAGATGTAGAAGGTTATGAGAAGGAAGTAATTGATGGCGCAAAAGAAGTTTTTAGTCAGACGGAAAATTGTATATTAATAATTGAACTTTTAGAAGAGAACAATGGGCTTTCGACTTGCAATGAAATTATAAGTAATTTACAAAAAAATAATTTCGATGAGCTCTATAAAATAATTGATGATAATAGTTTATACAGAGTAAATGATTTTAATGGTAGCGCCGATTATGTATTTTTAAAGGGAGAAAATGCAAGAAAAAATATCAAAGATTGTATTGATATTGATCATGCTAATAAAAATTTAGATTAATCTTTTAATAAAATGCGAATAGGATTTAATCCACATAAAGACCAGGTTTTGCCAAAATCAGAATATCTTCATCAGGTGATAATTCCGGTTTATATCCCAAATCAAGAAGGATATTTTAAAGATAGTTTTGAAATTTTAAAACTATGCCTTAATTCACTTTTTTGTACAGTACATAAAAAAACATTTATTACGATTATTAACAATGGGAGTGATATCGTTATTGCTGAATATTTAGATTTGCTCTTTAAACAAGATAAAATACAAGAAATTATTCATACAGAAAATATCGGGAAACTCAATGCAATACTAAAAGGTTTAGCGGGTAACAATATAGAATTAGTTACTATTTCAGATTCTGATGTAATGTTCTTACCTAACTGGCAAGTCGAAACATCGAGAGTTTTTACCACTGTACCAGATGCTGGAGTAGTAGGTATTGTGCCTCAGTTTAAAATGTATGAACATTATTGTGGTAACGTCATTTTTGATAATTTATTTAATAAGAAATTAAAACTTATTCCTGTAAAAAATAAAGAAGCCTTAATTCGGTTTTATGATAGTATTGGTTGGGACAGAAGTTATAATCAGGATTATTTAAAATTTAATCTAGGAATAGAAGTTAAAAAGGATCTGAATGTTTTGGTTGGTTCGGGACATTTTGTTGCAACTTATAAAAAAGATATATTCGGAGAATTAATATCCTTTATTAGTTATAAAATGGGAGGAGATAGTGAGAGATATTTGGATAAATTACCATTAAAAAAAGATTATTGGCGTTTGACTACCCAAGATAATTATGCCTATCATATGGGAAATGTTATTGAGGATTGGATGCTAGAAGAATCAAATCAGATAGAAAGAGAGTATAAAATTCCTCAATTTGATTTTGTAGAAAAAAGGAGATTAAATAGTATGTTGTATTTTATTAAAAACAGAATTTTTATAAAATTTATTTCAATAAAATGGACGGCAAAATTATTTCTGAAATGGAAAAAATTACCATATAACATGGTTGAAAAATATTAGATGCAAGCTTCAATACTCATAGTATCAAAAAATCGAAAAGCAGATTTATTCAAAACGCTATATATTCTAGACTCATTAATCGATAAGACTAAAGTTGAGGTCTTAGTTTTTCTGGATGGATGTACAGACGATTCTGCAGGTTTGCAAAATGAATTAACTTGGGTGAGATGGTTTATCTCTCCAAAATCGATAGGAGCTTCGGCAGCCAGACATCAAATTTATCCATTAGCAGTTTCTGAAATCTTGATTGGTTTAGATGATGATGCACATCCATTAAACCAAGATTTTTTATTTAAAATTGAAACTTTATTTAATAAATATCCAAACGTAGGGATTCTTGCATTTGAAGAAATAAAAGGAATTTATCCGTCCGATATTGAAGCATTAAAGCAAGCTGAAAAAGAGAAAAAAGAATTTCTTTCTTCTGAGTTTATAGGCTGTGGATTTGCTATTCGAAAGTCTGTTTATAATCAGACTAATGGTTTTCCGGTATGGATTGATATTTATGGCGAAGAGTCTTGTCTATCTATTGAAGTTTTAGCAAAAGGATTCGATATATTATATTCTAATGAAATTAAAGTAAATCATAGAGTTAATAAAGAACAAAGAAAATTAGTAAAGCAGAATTATTTTAGATTTGGAAGACAATTAAAAAATGCAACTTATTATTTTTTGGTCTATTATCCTCGCCCTTTAATGAGTATTTTAAAATTATATAGGCATAATTTTAAAAAATATGCTTTAAGTGATTTTGAGTATTGTAAAATATATTTAAAAACTATTTTTGTGGTGTTAACTAATATTCCAAAAATTTTAAAATATCGAAAACCTGTTGATAAGAATGTGATTGTAAAAATGAGAAAACTATCAAGTTTAAAATTTTAAGATGAAAAGCATCGCTATAATTCCAGCACGTGGAGGATCCAAACGATTACCACAAAAAAACACAAAATTAATAGGTGGAATTCCTTTGTTAGCACATAGTATTTTGTATGCTAAAGCAAATAGCGAAATTATCGATGAAGTTTATGTTTCTACAAACGACATAGAAATTAAGCAAGTTGCTTTAGAGTTTGGAACAAAAGTAATAGACCGACCTGAAGTTATTTCTGGAGATCTTGAGCCTACTATTACCGCGTTAAAGCATGTTTTGGAGAATATTGATTCCGCTGATGTTGAAAACGTAATTTTACTTCAACCTACGAATCCACTTCGTCCGGAAGATTTATTAAAAAAAACATTTGAAATTTATGGAAAGCAAAATTGCGATAGTTTGTTTACTATTACCAGAAATCATAATAAATTAGGAAAGATAACAGACAACAAATTCATACCTTTTAATTATAAAATCGGACAACGTAGCCAAGATATGGAGCCTCTTTTTTTTGAAAATGGATTACTTTATATCACAAAAGCAAGATTAATCCTTGAGAATATAATTATTTCTGAAAATGCATATCCATTTGAAATAGATCATATTTTTGCTAACATTGATATCGATACTCAAGAAGATTTTGATTACGCCGAATACTTATACAATAAACATATAAAATTATAATTCATAACTTATTAATGAATCCATACATAGAAATTGCAGGACGTAAAATTGGGTTAGATTTCCCGCCTTTGGTTATTGCTGAAATCGGAATTAATCATGAAGGCTCATTGCAGGTAGCCAAGGAAATGGTTGATGCAGCGAAAAGAGCTGGAGTGGAAGTTGTAAAACATCAGACTCATATTGTTGAAGACGAAATGAGTGGAGCTGCTAAAAAAGTAATTCCTGGTAATGCAGATGTTTCTATTTATGAAATAATGGAGCGTTGCTCGCTAAATGAAGAAGAAGAACTAGAGCTTAAAAACTATGTAGAAAGTAAAGGGATGATTTTTATTTCGACCCCATTTTCTCGTGCTGCGGCTAACAGGTTGCAGAAATTTGATATACCAGCCTATAAGATTGGTTCTGGAGAATGTAATAATTATCCATTATTAGAACATATTGCTTCTTTTGGTAAACCAGTTATTCTGAGTACAGGTATGAACACGATAGAAAGTGTTCAAAAAGCTGTTGCTATATTTGATAAGCACAATATTCCAGTAGCGCTTTTACATACTACAAATTTATATCCAACACCAATTCATCTGGTACGTTTTGGAGCAATGGTAGAATTGCATGAAGCTTTTCCTGATAAAATTTTTGGACTAAGCGATCATACCTTAAATAATAATGCTTGCTTGGGAGCTGTTGCCCTCGGTGCAAGTATTTTAGAACGTCATTTTACAGATCATATGCAACGTACAGGTCCAGATATTGTTTGCAGTATGGACGAAAAAGCATGTCAGGAATTAATTATTTCATCTGCAGAAATTGCTTTAATGCGCGGCGGAACAAAAAAGCCAGCATTTGAAGAACAAGTAACAATCGATTTTGCATTTGCAACTGTTTGCGCAATTACCCCAATTAAAAAAGGAGAGATATTGTCGAAAGAAAATATTTGGGTAAAGCGCCCTGGAACAGGAAAGATCTTAGCAGAACATTTTAATGATTTGATTGGAAAAATTGCTTTAAGAGATATTGAAAATGATGAACAATTAGATTTTTCAGATTTTGAGTAATTCAATAAAAAAAATTCTATTTCTTACAGGAACTCGTGCTGATTTTAGTAAAATAAAATCACTAATTCAAGCGCTTGAAAAGCAACAAAATTTCGAAGTATATATTTTCGTGACAGGAATGCATTTACAAGAAGTTTATGGTTACACACTAATTGAAATAGAGAGATGTGATTTTAAAAACATCCATACATTCAAGAATCATACTCATGAAACAACAATGGATTTAACTCTAGCTAAAACCATTGAAGGATTATCTGCTTATTGTAAGGAAGTAAATCCAGACATGATTGTCGTGCATGGAGATAGAGTCGAAACATTGGCAGGTGCTATCGTAGGATCTCTCAATAATATTTTAGTTGCACATATAGAAGGCGGAGAAGTTTCTGGTACTGTTGATGAATTAATTCGCCATAGCGTAAGTAAATTAAGTCATATACATTTTGTATCCAACAAACAAGCGCAGAAAAGATTGATACAAATGGGAGAAATAAAAGAATCAATATTTACAATTGGTTCCCCAGATGTTGATATTATGTTTTCAGATCAGTTACCAGATTTGAAGATAGCTAAAGCATATTATAAAATTGATTTTGAAAAATATGCAATAGTTATGTTTCATCCAGTCACGACCGAAATTAAGGAAATGCAGCAATATGTAAAAAACTTTGTGACTTCATTACTGCAAGACAATCATAATTATGTAGTGATTTTTCCGAACAATGATTTAGGAAGCCAATTTGTTCTTGAAGAATATGAAAGATTGAAAGAAAACGAAAGATTCAGAATTTTTCCATCACTAAGATTTGAGTATTTTTTGACATTATTAAAAAATAGCCAATTTATAATAGGCAATAGTAGTGCAGGGATTAGAGAAGCTCCATATTATGGAATTCCGATTATTAATATCGGAACACGTCAGCAGAATAGAGCTGTTCATGCGGATATAATTAATATAGATTATTCTGAAAATGAAATTAAAAGAGCGCTTTCGATTATTGATTCACATAAAATACAAAATATAGAAGATGTTTTTGGTCAAGGAAATAGTAATCAATTATTTCTAGAATGTCTTAAAAAAGATGATATTTGGCAACTCAATCATCAAAAACAATTTAGAGACATTAAATAATGCTTACAGTTAGTAATTATCATTATATACGAAATAAGTTTAAGGCTAATTATCCAAGTATATTTGGACTTACTCCTAAGGAGTTTCAACAACAATTAATATTGCTAAAAAAACAAGGTGATTTTATCAGTCCAAACAATTTAGTAAGTAATGCTGATGAGGTATTAAAATCTAAAGAAAATATTTTACTAATAACTTTTGATGATGGTCTAAAAGAGCAATTTGACTTGGCCTTGCCAATTTTGGATGAACTTAATATTCCAGCTATTTTTTTTGCTAATTCATTAAATTTTGAAGATAAAAAAGTAAGT
Organism: Flavobacterium hydatis; assembly: GCF_000737695.1. Lineage (GTDB taxonomy): Bacteria > Bacteroidota > Bacteroidia > Flavobacteriales > Flavobacteriaceae > Flavobacterium > Flavobacterium hydatis. Next base: position 88,325 of record NZ_JPRM01000006.1, on the reverse strand, counting down.
ACAGTTCATAAAATTCATTTATTAAGATCGATAATCTCTACAACTGAATTCTTAGAGAAAATTTTAAAAATTGAAAAAGTTGATTTTTCAGATCTAGAAAAAATAAAAGCGAAAGAAATTTATAGATATGACGATGAAAATAGTGCAGTTTTAAAGTATATTTTAAATTTCAAACTAAATTTCAAACAGCAAGAAGGAATTGTAAAAAAAATGTTTGATTTGCATTTTGAAGAAAGTAGTGTTCTAGAATCACTTTATATGAGTGAAGAAAATTTAAAAGAACTTGCGAAATTGGGGTATTTGGGAAGCCATACACACAGTCATTATCCATTAGGTTTATTAAATACTGAAAAAATTAAATTTGAACTTGAAAATACTAAAACATTTTTTGAAGGACTAACTGGTTCAAAATTAGATTTAGTTTCATATCCTTACGGAACCCCTGAAACTTGTACAGATGAAGTTGCGGAGATGGCCAAAAAAGTAGGATACAAATTAGGTTTTACAACAAATAGAGGAATAAATACAGTAACCCGTAATCATTTGTTATTAAATAGATTTGATTGTAATGATTTGGTAGGAGGTAAAAATTATAAAGAAAAGTTATGATTACTAGAGAAGCAACTATAAATGATTGGGGAATTTTAGAATCTTTTTTCAAAAAAATATACAGAGAAAATCATCCTCTTCAAAACAAAGAATTTTGGGAATGGCAATATGGAGATGTAAATTTTGGACGTTCCTTTATTTGTTTGAATGATAATGAGGAAATAGTAGCTCATGTTGGTGCAAGTTTTGAAAATGATTTGGCATGGCTTATGAATTTATATGTAGAAAAGCAATATGAAGGGAAACGAATTCCTGCAAGATTATTTAATCTTGCAAGAGAATATTATCCGTTGGTAACTACAGCTGCAAATAAATCAGCTTTAGATATGTATCAGAGTATGCGTTGGATCCGCTATCATGATTTAGTTCGGTATGTAAAATTAAATCCCACGATAACAGATGTAAGTGTGAAAAATGTTTGTAAAAAAATAACTGTACAAGTAGATAGCTTTTTAAACAAAGATATTCGATATTTTATGCAGCCTGGAATAAAAGGATTATTATTTGAAGATGGCTCAAAAGCAGTTAGTCAGGAAATAATGGGAGGATTAAGAGGTCTTGATATTGTTAATATTCGAGAATTCGAGAATAAAGCGTGGGATTTAGGTTATTTGTGGATTGACTATACTACCTCGTGGAATGACACAAAGACTAGGAGGTTAGAAAAAAATAATTGGTTATTAGATTATAAAAGTGTAGTGCCATGGAGATTAAATCCTATTGAAGAGAAATATTTTTGTGATATTAGTTTTCTTTCTGAAGAGCCATTAAATAAAGAACTTATAGTTAAAATGTCTCACTCTGATCATGGAAGAGTTGGAAGTCTAAATAAGAGTTTTTTATGAAGAATTTAGGGGTTGTTATTACAGATGGTGTTGGATTTCGTAATTTTATATTAACCGATTTTATTAAGGAAGCAAAAGTTAATTTTGATGAAGTAATTATTTATTCATGTTTGCCAAAAACAGTTTATAGTGATTTCAATTTAGAGTGTAAAATTATAGAACTAAAGGTTTTTGAGGAGTCTTTTTATACGTGGTTTTTTAGAAAAGCCAAAGAAGTTACCCATTTGCAATTACATGCAAAAGGTAATTTTGGTATCGAAGATAATTTAATCAGCACTAAATCGAAAGCAAAAAATCCGAGAGGATTTGCAACAAGAACTATTCATAAATGTTCCAAATTATTTTATTCAGAGAAATTGATTTGGATCTATAATCGTTTACAACAACAAACGTTTAAATACGATTTAATAACCAAGGAGTATTTAAAACTTTTAAAAGAGGATAACATTTCTACGTTATTTTTTACACATCAGCGTCCACCATTTATCGCCCCACTTATTTATGCCGCAGAAAAATTAAAAATTAAGACTTCAGCTTTTATTTTTAGTTGGGATAATTTAGCTTCGAAAGGTAGAATGGCAGGAGTTTTTGATTTTTATTTGGTTTGGAGTCATTTGATGAAAGAAGAATTACTTACGTTTTATCAATCTGTAAAAGAAAAACAAATAAAAGTGGTGGGGACTCCACAATTTGAGCCTTATTCAAGTAATGAATTTGGATACGATAAAGAGGGCTTTTTACAGAAGTTTAAAATTGATAATAATTATCCAATTATATTTTTTACTTGTAATGATGCAAGTAGTGAAAATGACCCAATCTATTTAGAGTTACTAGCAAAATTTATTTCAGAAGAAAGACTTGTAAAAAAAGTTAATCTAATAGTTAGAACATCCCCAGCTGAAGAACCTATAAGATTTGAGAATTTAATTAAAAAATTCCCTTTTATTATTTGGAACTTTCCTGACTGGAATATCAGCAGAGAGGGACATCAAGAAGCTTGGACGCAAAGAGTGCCAACTGTTGAGGATTTGAATGATTTAAAAGCGTTATTAAAATATTGTGATTTGTGTATAAATGTCCTGTCAACAATAACTTTAGATGCTTTTATTTTTGATAAACCAGTTATAAATCCTGTTTTTGGAACGGATAAAAACGGTTGGTTCGATGATCAAAAATTTTTGAAATATAAACATTTATCAAAATTGGTTGATTCCGATTCAACTAATATTGTCAAAAATGAAAATGAATATTTAGATGCAGTTAATTTTATTCTTGAGGGAAAAGATAATAAACAAGAACAAAGAGTAAACTTTCTTCGATTACAGATAGGAGGAGAATTAAAAAATACTAGTAAACGTATTGCCACAACATTATTATCATTCAATGATTAAGAAAAAAATAGCAGTTGTTTGCAATTATGAATTACTTCCTGAAAGAGTTGGAGGTATGGATTATTTTTTCTGGGAGTTTGATAAAAAATGTAAAGAAAATAATATTCATGTTGATTGGTTTTTTCCTAACAAATCAAGTCATGGGAATTATTCAGATTTGACTATTTACAGTAGTAAAACAGAAAACGTAGAAAATTATTTTCTCTCTTTTTATGACCAAAACAGAGAAGAGTACACACATATAATGACTCATTTTGTAGAGTTATGTACCCCTTTATTCTATAAGATAAAAAAAATATCAAAGGCTAAAATCATTGCTGTCGATCACAATCCAAGGCCATTAAATGGATATACATTCAAGAAGAAGATTAATAAAAAACTAAAAGGGATTTTATTGTCAAGATATATTGATGTTTTTGTTAGTGTTTCAGATTCTACCAAAAAAGAATTGGTAAATGATTTTGGGGAACATATTAAAAATAAGATCATAGTTATTCCAAATGGGATAGATTTTTCAAAATTTAAGCAGAAAACTAATTTTTCATTGAGTAAAAAATTCATTGTTGTTTCTCATTTAAGAAAAGAAAAAGGAATTCAGGATTTAATTTTAGCAGTAAAAGAAATTGAAGAGAATACAAAAAATGATATTTCAATTGATATTTATGGAAAAGGATATTATAAAGAAGAATTAAATAAAATGATAGAAGATTTCTCCCTTCAAAACATTTTTAATTTTAAGGGAAGCGTGTCAAATCTAAACGAGATCTATTACAATTATGATTACTTAATTCACCCTTCTCACGGAGAAACGTTTTGTTATGTAGTTTTAGAGAGTTTAATATCTGGTTTACCTGTAATAACAACCAAGATTGAGGGAAATGTACTTGGTTTAATTGAAGAAAATAAGAATGGTTTTTTGTTTGAAGCGACAAAAATTGACCAATTAAAAAAAATTATCGAAAACATTTTAAATCAAAATTATATTTTAGAAAATAACTCAAATATTAATGATAATTTGCGAGCTTTTTCTTTAACACAAATGGTAGATAATTATTTAGGATTACTATCTGATAATAAGTTTATTAAAAATTTATAAACACATACATGTTTTTTAATTCCTTGGCTTTTGCCATCTTTTTACCAATCGTTTTCTTCCTGTATTGGTTTGTCTTTAATAAAACAAAAAGCACTCAAAATGCTTTATTAATTATTGCTAGCTATTATTTCTATTCTTGTTGGGATTGGAGATTTCTTTTTTTATTAGTTTTTTCTACATTTTTGGATTATTACACTGGAATTCAAATTGAAAAAGGAAAGTCAGAAAGAAGTCGGAAATTTTGGTTTTGGCTTAGTATTTCAGTCAATTTAGGATTCTTAGGAGTTTTTAAATACTATAACTTTTTTGCAGCGTCTTTTTCAGAATTATTAAATTCCGTTGGAATTCAGGCAAGTCCTATTTTATTAAAAGTCATACTTCCAGTAGGGATTTCATTTTATACCTTTCATGGATTATCCTATGTAATTGATATTTATCTTAAACGAATAAAAGCCGAATATAACTTTGTAGATTATTCTCTGTTTGTTAGTTATTTTCCACTTCTAGTTGCAGGACCAATAGAAAGAGCCACGCATTTATTGCCACAAGTAAAAGTAAAACGTGAGTTTAATTTTCAAATGGCAAAAGAGGGTATTTACCAAATCGTTTGGGGATTGGTAAAAAAGGTAGTTATCGCAGATACTTGCGCTACTTATGCCAATGCTATTTTTGATAATTATACCTCAATGAACTCTTTTTCTCTTATTCTGGGAGCAGTATACTTTGCATTTCAAATTTATGGAGACTTTTCAGGATATTCAGATATTGCATTAGGAGTTTCAAAATTGTTTGGATTGGACTTACTTCGGAATTTTAATTACCCATATTTCTCAAGAGACATAGCAGAGTTTTGGCGTCGTTGGCATATTTCGCTTTCGTCTTGGTTCCGTGATTATCTATATATTCCTTTAGGCGGAAGCAAAGGAGGTATTTGGATGAAAATCAGGAATACATTTATCATTTTTGTCGTTAGTGGGTTTTGGCATGGGGCCAACTGGACATATATTGTTTGGGGATTTATAAATGCAGTTTATTTTCTGCCTTTGCTTTTATCAAATAGTAACCGAAATAATATGGATGCGATTGTACTAAAGTGGAATTTGGGTTCTGCAAAAGTAATAATGAGCATTCTCTATACTTTTTTATTGACCTGTGTGGCCTGGGTATTTTTTAGAGCAAGAACCATAACAGATGCTGTTGAGTATTTAAAAAGAATCGTTTCTAACGGGGAATTTAAAATTCAGTTTTTAGCAAATGATAGAAGTAATTATGAATTAATTGTTATGATAAGTTTATTTGTTTTAATTGAATGGAATAACCGTAACAAAATTGAACCCATTTCAGGGAAGAAAAGTATTTTGAAATTAGCTCTGGCTATTATGGCTATTATGGCCTTCGGAACTTTTTCAGATTATAAAGAATTTATATATTTTCAATTTTAATGAAGCGTTTTTTAATTTATACAGCAAATATTATACTTATAACCGTTTCAATAGCGATTTTATTAGATGGATTATATACAGCGGTTTTTATGCAATCTAGAAATAGAGGAAAAATAGAAACAATTTTTAATTCAGAAAATCAAAAATATGATGTTGTTATTTTGGGTACATCTCGAGCGAATAACCATTTCGTAGCACAAATGTTTGAAGAAAAAGGATTAAAAACATTTAATTATGGAATGAGTGGGGGACATTTATTTGAAACTTCATTATTATTGAAATTAATGATAGAAAGAAAATATGTGATTAAAAATGTTATTCTTGAAGCTGATTTGAGCCTTGCAAATGATTCTGAATCAGAAGGAATTGCTGCTAAATTTCTGCCCTATATTCATCACTCAGATATTATAAAAGAGCATTTTAAAACTTTTAAAAACTTTAATGAGTTGTATTATATCCCATTTTATAGATATGCAAAATATGAAACTAAAATTGGTTTCAGAGAGTTTTTTTATACAGCTATTAATAAAAAAACAAATGTTTTAGACAATCTAGGTTATTATCCGTTAGTAAAACATAAAAACGGGAATATGAAAAACAATATTGTCAATTTAAATCCTTTACCGCACAATAAGTATTACGAAGAGATTAAGAATATTTGTAAGGCCAATAATATCAATCTTATCGTAGTAATGACTCCTATGTGCGAAAATGTCGTGGGAATGAATTATTTCGATAAGGTTAAAAAAGCATATCCAGAAATTCATAATTACGAAAATGTAGTAAAAGAGGATAAATATTTCTCATCTTGCGGGCATATGAATGATACTGGTGCAAGAATATTTACAGCTAGAATTTTAAAAGACTTTTTTAATAAATAAAAATGAAAATAGCATTTTTAACTCCAGAATACCCACATCCTAAAACAGGTAATTCTGGAGGTATTGGTACCAGTATTAAAAATTTAGCAATTGGGCTTTTAGAACATAATGTTTCTGTTAGAGTTCTTGTTTATGGTCAGAAAGAAGATGCTACTTTTTATGACGATGGAATTCTTGTACAGCAAATAAAGAATATCAAGCTAAAAGGATTGTCATGGTTCCTAACTAGAAAAAAGCTAGAGAGGATAATAAATCGATTATTTTTAGACAAAGAAATTGATTTAGTAGAAGCACCAGACTGGACAGGTATTTCATCTTTTATAAAACCAAAATCTTGCCCATTAATTATACGCTTAAATGGATCAGATACTTATTTTTGCCATCTAGACAATCGTCCAGTAAAATGGATAAATAAGTTTCATGAAAAAAGAGCATTAAAAAATGCGGATAGATTGTTATCGGTAAGTCAGTTTACAGCAGATAAAACAAATGCGATTTTCGGTTTAAATAAAGAATTTACAATTATTCCTAATCCTATCGAGACTAATTTGTTTCAGATTAATAATGTAAGTTCTAAAAAAGAGAAAACTATATTATATTTTGGAAGTTTAATTCGTAAAAAAGGACTTCTCGAATTGCCATTAATCTTTAATAAAGTAATAGAAAACAATCCTAAAGCTAAATTGATTTTAGTAGGTAAAGACGTTCCGGATATTATTTCGGGAAATTCTTCTACTTGGCAAATGATGCAAGAACTATTTTCAGAAAAGGCAAAAATGAATGTTGATTATTTAGGAAGTGTTCCTTATTCTGAAATAAAAACAAAAATAGAAGAAGCGACAGTTTGTGTGTTTCCTTCTTTTGCAGAGGCGCTTCCGGTATCTTGGTTAGAAGCCATGGCTATGCAAAAGTCTGTTGTAGCATCAAATATTGGTTGGGCAAATGAAATGATTATTGATGGTGAAAGTGGTTTTTTAGTAAGTCCAAAAAATCATGATTTGTTTGCATATAGAATAACGCAGCTTTTAGATGATTCAAGTCTAGGAAGCGAAATGGGGGAAAAAGCAAGAGATAGAGTAAAAAAGCTTTTTGATATAGATAAAGTAGCGAAAGATAATATTGAGTTTTATAAATCATTAATTCTTAAATCTTGATAGTAGTATATCACTCAGATAATAAGATTACAAGAGTTATTTCGGAAAGAAATGAGACTTTATCTTTTAATAAAAACAATACTATTGCATCAGGTTTAATAGAGCTGGCTATTCAATTTCCGTTTTCAAAAATAGTTTGGTGTAATGAAAATTACGAGCAATATCTTAATCTAGAATTTATAGCTGATTTTTTTCATCATAATAAAATGATGATTTCCTATAATCCTAATGAAGTTAATTTTTTGGGTCAAAAAATAGGTTATGTTGATGAATCACCTTTTATAAAAATTAACAAAGATGTAAGTTATCCAACCTGGCAAATGAGTAGTTCGGTAGGAGTGGTTCATGCTGCTATATTGTTAGAGATTAATGATAAGATAAAAGCAGATAATAATTTCGATTACTATTTAAGTTCAATAGCTAAGGTATGTATGCCTTTAGGATTATTATGTTATTCGGAGCCAAAATTGTTGCTTGAAAACGAAATCCATTTAATTTCAAAACCATCTAATCTGATTCTTTTCAGATTTGTGAAACAACATTATAGAACGAGATGGATATTTTTACTATTCCTAAATTTTATGATTTATGAATTTAAATTTCCTCTCTTAGCTTTACTATATAGTTTTACTTTTAAGAACAGAAATAATAATAACATTAGTCTAGATTCAATTAAAGTTAATTCTTCATTAAAAGTAATTAATTCAGGAACTATTGATGTTATTATTCCAACTATCGGAAGAAAAGAATATTTATATGATGTTTTAAAAGATTTATCCCAACAAACACATTTACCTAAAAATGTAATAATCGTTGAGCAGAATCCTCTAATAGGAAGTGTTTCGGAGTTAGATTATTTAACTTCAGAAGATTGGCCATTTATTATAAAGCATACTTTTACACATCAGGCAGGAGCTTGCAATGCCAGAAATGTTGCTCTTAATCAGGTAGAAAGTGAGTGGGTATTCCTTAATGATGATGACAATCGATTTGATATTAATTTAATAGGAAATGTATTTAAGAACATTGAGCAGTATGGTATTTTAGTTTTGTCTGCTTCATATTTGCAACGCAAGGAGAAATTAGTAAATAAGATAATTAGCCAATCGGGAAATTTTGGCTCAGGCAATAGTTTTTTAAAGTCAGAATTGCTAAAGGAAGTGAGCTTTAGTAAGAGTTTAGAATTTGGTTATGGTGAGGATACCGATTTTGGTTTGCAATTGCGTAATAAAGGTGCAGATGTTTTGTATTTTCCTAAAATTTCAATATTACACCTTAAAGCTCCAATGGGCGGGTTTAGGATAAAACCAACGTTTCCTTGGGATGGAGAATCTATACAGCCAAAACCTTCACCTACAATTATGGTTTTGAAATCGAAAAATCAGAATTTAGAGCAAATTAATGGCTTTAAGACCATCTTATTCTTTAAATATTATAAGCTACAAAATGTCAAAAATCCATTAAAATATTTTGTTAAATTTAAAAAAGAATGGAAACAGAGCATATATTGGGCTAATGAATTAATAAGTAAGTCATGAAGATATCATTAATTATTTGTACTTATATGCGACCAGAGCCATTGTTAGCATTGTTACAATCGGTTCAGAAACAAAGGTTGTATCCTGATGAAATTTTAATTATTGATGGATCGACTAATAATGAGACTGAAATTATTTTAAAAAAGCATCAAATTGAAAAATTAAATTATTTTTTGGTTTCAGATGAAAATAGAGGACTTACTAAACAAAGAAATTTTGGAATTAATAAAGTAAGTGATGCTATCGAAATTGTTTGCTTTTTAGATGATGATACTGTTTTAGAAGAAAATTATTTTGAGGAGTTAATTAATACTTATAAAGACTATCCAGATGCATTAGGTGTCGGTGGGTATATTATAAACGAAACAAAATGGGAAAAAGTAAATGAAGATTATAAAGCTCCGATAAGTGAGTTTTATTTTGACGGATGGAAACGTAAAGACGGGAGTCGCTTTGTTTTACGAAAAAAATTGCATCTAGACAGTAATTGTCCTCCCGGTTTTTCTCCTTGTTTTTCACATGGAAGAAGTGTTGGTTTTTTGCCGCCAAGTGATAAAACATACCAAGTAGAACAATTGATGGGAGGTGTTTCCTCTTTTAGAAAAACAGTTTTTGAAAAACTTTCATTTTCTACTTATTTTGAGGGGTACGGATTGTATGAAGATGCTGATTTTACATTAAGAGTGGCAAAAACAGGGAAGCTCTATTTAAATACTGCTGCAAGATTGCAACATTTCCATGCTGATTCAGGACGACCAAATCAATATTTATACGGTAAAATGGTAGTGCGAAATGGTTGGTATGTGTGGCATGTAAAAAATCCTAAGCCTAATCTGAAAGATTCTTTTAAGTGGAATGCAATAACCATTTTGCTTACTTTTATCCGATTTAGCAATGCCATTACAGCAAACAATAAAAAAGCTGCTTTTACAGAAGCAATGGGAAGAACAATTGGTTGGTGGAGTCTATTATTGAATAAACCTAAATTAGAAAAATGAAATCAAAAGATACAATTTTAGAGATCAACAAAAAACAAAAAGAATTTTATAATACCAAGAAGAAAAATTCGGCCACCAAACTATGGTCAAAATTTAGAAATGGAGTTTTAAATAAAATAAAAAAAAATGTTGGTGTCCAGGATCAAGCTTATGTTTTACACAAACAATGGTTTGGAGACTTGTCTGATAAAAAGGTTTTAGATTTAGGGTGTTTTTCGGGTAATTACTGGTCGATGTATTTAGCCGAAAATGCAAAAGAGTATTTAGGAATTGATTTAAGTGATGTTGCTATTGAAAAGCTAAATGAGAAACTCAAGCAATTTCCTAATGCCGAAGCCAAAACAGTTGACTTTCTATCTGATGAATTTACAACTGATAAATTTGATTTGATTTATGCTTATGGAGTTTTGCATCATTTTGAGAACACCACAATTTTAATTGATAGATTAAATGAAAAATTAAATTCAGGAGGAGAAATTATAAGTTATGATCCCCTTGAAACGAGTTTACCAATAAAGATATTGAGAACATTATATAGACCATTTCAATCAGATGCAGCTTGGGAATGGCCATTTACAAGAAAAGTTTTTTATAAATTTCAAAACTCTTTTGATATAATCGAAAGAAGAGGAGTTCTAGGAAAATCAAAATGGATTGTGATGGTAAATATGTTACCAATTTCGGATGAAAAAAAGAAAACTATTGGACAAAAATGGCATAAAGAAGATTGGAATAATTCCAGAACTTCAGACTCGGTTTTATTTAGCTGTATGCATGTAACGATGTTGATGAAGAAAAAAATATAATTTCGATGAATCTATTTCAACTCATAAAATCGGATTACAAAAAATATAAAAAATACGGAGGCAATTTTTTTAGTATCGTATTCTTTACACAAGGTTTTTGGGCAACTTTTCAACACAGAATAGCACATTATATTTATGCCAGAATTAAGTGGAAAATTTTTAGATTTCCGTTATTATTTTTGGCTCTATTGTGGCAAAAATGGATTGAAATTATCACAGGAATTTCAATACCGTATTCAGTAAAAATTGGACATTCATTTTATGTAGGGCATTTTGGAGGAATAATTATAAATTCAAATAGCATAATTGGTAATAATTGTAACATATCACAAGGAGTAACAATTGGTGTTTCTGGTATCGATAAAAAAAGAGGAACGCCTATTTTAGGAGATGAGGTATATATAGGAGCTAATGCAGTTATTGCAGGCAAAATTAATATAGGGAATAATGTTTTAATTGGGGCTTGCTCAATGGTTAAAGATTCTTTCCCCGATAATGTAGCTGTCTTAGGAGTGCCAGCAGTAATAATCTCTAATAGAGGTTCAGAAGGATATATTTAATGAAATTATTAATTGTTTCAAACGCACCATTGATTTATAAGGATAAATACTGTTATGCTTATGGACCTTATGTAAACGAATTAATTATTTTAAGAAAATTTAGTGATGAACTAATTTTTTGCTGCCCTGTATGGGAAAATGATCGAGGACTTTTAATATCAAAAATTCCATTTGATTTTACTAAGAATTTTAAATTAATAGATTCAAATTTAAATACTTTAAAAAGTGCTTTCCTATCTGTTTTTTATAGTATTTACAATGTGATTGTTTTATTTAGAGCAATGAAAAGTGCTGATCATATTCATTTGCGTTGTCCAGGTAATATTGGTTTATTAGGTTGCATAGTTCAGATATTCTTCCCAAATAAAATCAAGACAGCAAAATATGCAGGTAATTGGGATCCTCAAGCTCAGCAACCATTGAGTTATAGATTACAAAAATGGATTTTAAGGAATACATTTTTAACTAAAAACATACAAGTTCTTGTTTATGGAGAATGGAAAGAAAGTACTAAAAATATAAAACCCTTTTTTACTGCTACATATGCTGATAATGAGAAGTTAGATTTTAAAGAATTAGAAACGAAAAAACAAATGAATTTTGTTTTTGTCGGCACTTTAGTTTCAGGAAAAAATCCATTATATGCAATTCAATTGGTTGAAGGTTTATATAAAAAAGGTTACGATGTATCATTAAATCTTTATGGAGAAGGCGTTGAAAGGATCATTTTAGAAAAATATATTTTAGAGAATGATTTGAAAAAGTATATTTTTTTGAATGGAAATCAAAATCAGGAAATAATTAAAACAGCATATCAGAATAGCGGTTTTGTTATTTTACCATCTAAAAGTGAGGGATGGCCAAAAGCGATTGCAGAGGGTATGTTTTGGGGATGTGTTCCAGTAGCAACATCGGTTTCATGCGTTCCTTTTATGTTAGATTATGGTAACCGTGGAGTTTTACTTAAAATGAATTTATTAGATGATTTACATCAGTTAGAGATAATTTTGAAAGATAAGAGGTGTTTTATTGATAAAAGTTTGAAAGCATCAGAATGGTCACAAAAGTTTACGACAGATGTTTTTGAAACCGAAATTAAAAAATTACTACAATCATGAGAGTGCTACAAATGATAGATTCACTTGAAGCTGGAGGTGCAGAGCGTATGACAGTAAATTTTGCAAATGCACTTAGTCAAACAATTGAATTTTCTGGATTGGTTGTTACACGTAAAGAAGGTGCGCTCAAAGAACAAATTGATTCGAGGGTTACCTATTTGTTTTTAAATAAAAAGAAAGCTATTGATTTACACGCAATTTCAAAACTGAGAAATTATATTGTAAAGAATAAGATAACGGTTATTCATGCACATAGTTCTTCTTTCTTTTTGGCTGTTCTGTTAAAATTTACTTTACCGAAAATTAAAATAGCCTGGCATGATCATTATGGAAAAAGGATACATGAATCAAAAGTTAAAAATAGTGTCTTAGTCTTTTTTTCAGTTTTTTTCTCATCGATTTTTACCGTTAATCCATTATTAGAGAAATGGAATAAAAAAAACATGTTATGTTCAAAAGTATTTTTTATTCCAAATTTTGCAATACTGACAGAAGAGACTCTAAGTTCTACTTTTTTAAAAGGTACTAAAGATAAAAGAATCGTGTTTCTTGCGAATCTGAAAAATCCGAAGAATCATCTGATGATAGTAAAAGCTTTTGAAAATTTAAAATTAAGTGATTTAGGATGGAGTTTACATCTAATAGGAAAGGATTATTTTGATGAATATTCCGATTCTATTAAAATATTTATAAAAGAAAACCACTTAGAGGATAATATTTATTTGTATAATTCAAGAAATGATATTGCATATATTTTATCTCAAGCTACAATAGGAATCTTAGCTTCTACTGATGAGGGTTTTCCGGTAACATTGTTAGAATATGGTCTTGTAGCTTTACCAGTAGTTTCAACAAACGTAGGTTATTGTTCTTCGGTTATTAAAGATAATATCACAGGTCTGTTGTTTAATCCTTTAAAAGTGTCAGAGTTTGAGAATCAAATCCTTAAATTAATTTCAAATTCTGAACTTAGAAATCAATTAGGAATGTCTTTGAATAATGTTGTTTCAGAAAATTATGCAAAAGATGTTGTCATACAGAAATTAATTTTAGCTTATAAAGCATAATAATCATGAAAATAAAACATTTGTCTTATACTTTCTTAGTTTTGATGCATTTGGTAATTGCATTGGTTGTTTTTGTAATGCCATTTTTATCTAAGATTTATGCGCTTGTTATTCCAATTGTAGGATTGTTTTTTGTTTTAAAAACAAAAAATAAAAATAATGAAGTACTCTTAGTGGCTGCATATATGATTGGTGTTGAGGTTTTTTTAAGAATGACAGAAGGGAACTTGAATAATGAATATATTAAGTTAAGCGTCATCTTTTTTATGGTAATAGGAATGTTATATAGTAGTTTTTCTATTAATGCATTAGTTTACGGTTTTTTTATATTATTATTGATTCCAGGTGTTTTAGTAACCTCGATTGCAGATGATTTTTCGGCAGATATAAAAAAGGTTTTGGTTTTTAATTTATCAGGAGCATTGTGTTTAGGGATTTGTGCGATATATACTTTTAATCGGAAAATTACTTTTCCGGAATTACAGAATATTGTTCTTGCAATGGGATTACCTATATTAACAACTACTGCATATTTGTTTTTATACAACCCTAGTGTACAGAGTGTTGTTACAGGTACACAATCTAATTTTGAAACTTCTGGGGGATTTGGTCCAAATCAGGTTTCTACTGTTTTAGGATTAGGTATGTTTGTATTTTTTACACAATTGATTCTTTTTTCTAAATCAAAAAAACTGCTGATTTTAAATGGGATATTATTATTAGTTGTTAGTTATAGAGCCATAGTAACTTTTTCAAGAGGAGGAGTAATCACGGGAGTAGTAATGATTTCTTTATTATTATTAGTGTTATATCATTATTCAAGCGCGAAAGTAAAAGGAAAATTAGCTTTGGTATTTATCATTACAGTTGTTATGGGATTAGGAATTTGGACATATAGCTCTGTACAAACTTCTGGATTAATTGGCAAACGTTATGCTAATCAAGATGCAGCGGGAAGAATAAAAAAAGACAGATTAGGAGGGAGAGAGGCTATTATAGATATCGAGCTTAAAGTTTTTTTAGATAATCCAATATTAGGAATTGGTGCTGGCGCTGGTAAAGAGTACAGAAAAAAAGCTTTTGGAGTTGATGTAGCTTCTCATAATGAAATAACACGTATGTTAAGCGAACATGGAATATTTGGGATATCAGGTCTTTTGATACTTTTTATAATGCCTTTTGTGCTGTATTATACTAATCGTGGGCATCTGTATTTTTTGTCTTTTTACGTTTTTTGGTTTTTAACAATTAATCATGCAGCTATGCGAACAGCTGCTCCCGCCTTTGTTTATGCACTAACTTTGATTAATGTAATTAAATTTAAATCAGGTAATAACATAAATGAAAAATCTATAGATAGTAATAATGTAGGATTGTAAATTTAATTAATACATTTGCTGCCGTAACTTTAAATTTCCCCAAATTTAAATACAGAACTTAACCACTATAACCAAAAATGCCACAAAAAAATAAGATTCATTTTGAAATATCTGAACGGAAAGTCATTCTTCGATTTTTTGATTCTTTTTTTATCTTAGCAACATTATATTTATTAAGTCAGGTATTTGATTATCGCTATTTTAATATTTCAAATACTAATTATTATGGGCTAATAGTATTGGTAATTTATCTTAACCTTTTTGGGTCAATTTTTGAGATGTATAACCTGCAAGTAGCAAGTAATCAATTTCAGATTATCAAAAGTACTGTTATTGCGGTTTCGACAACTGTTTTTGTTTATTTGCTGACTCCAGTTTTATCCCCTGAATTACCTAAACAGAGAATCTCTATAGTTATATTTTATTTTGCAGTTCTTTTTGCCATTTTATTTTGGCGTTTATTTTACGTTTATTTTCTTGCTTCACATCGTTTTTTTCAAAACGTAGTTTTAATTTGTGATCAGGATCAAGTAGAAGAATTGGTATTGGGATTAGAAAATGTTGATCCACATTATAAAATCATAGGTTTTGTAAATTCAGATTCTTTAAACAATACCCCTTCTGAATATCATTATGTAAAAGAAATTCAAAAGAATGAGTTAGAAGAATTTGTAATAAATAATAATGTTTCTGAGATTGTTATAGCTTCGCAAAAGACAGACGGTATTACTGCCGATTTGTACCAGCAATTACTGCATTTACTGGAATCTGGTAAAATAATTAGAGAATATACTCAAGTATACGAAAGTAAAACGCAGCGCATTCCTGTGCAATATATAGCAAGAGATTTTTATCGTTTTTTTCCTTTCAGTCGTAGTAATAGTAACAAGTTATATCTGTTGGTTGTACGTCTCTTTGAATTTGTTCTTTCATTGATTGGGTTATTAATTGGGATTGTTTTAATACCATTTATCGTTATAGGAAATTGTATAGGAAATCGAGGAAGTCTTTTTTATACTCAGGAAAGAATAGGAAAGGATGGAGCAGTTTTTAAAATATATAAATTCCGTACAATGGTAAAAAACTCCGAATCAAAAGGAGTTGCTTTTGCTGCTGCAAATGATGTTCGGGTAACCCCTTTCGGGAAGATGATGCGTAAATCGAGAGTAGATGAACTACCGCAATTTATTAATGTTATAAAAGGAGATATGGCAGTTATTGGTCCTAGACCAGAACGTCCTTTTTTTGTGAAAGAAATTGCTCAGGTTATGCCATTTTATGAAACAAGGCATATTATTAAACCAGGACTTACAGGTTGGGCACAAGTAAACTATTCCTATGGAGAATCGATAGAAGAAAGTTTAATAAAGCTACAGTACGACTTATATTACATTAAACACAGAAGTATCTTTCTGGATTTAAGTATTACTTTTAAAACCATTACTACAGTCTTGTTTTACAGAGGGCAATAACTATATAATAATAGGAATTGGTTTTTTATTCTTAATTGCTACACGTACAAGTACGACTCCACTAGTAATAATCAAAGGTAAAACAATCAGAAATGAAGCTTTATTAATCATAAACAATCCATATACAATTAGTAAAATGATATGGATGAGTGATAATCTATAAGTCCATTTTTTGTTTTTCATAAGATTGAAAATCAAAAGAACCAGTAAGAAAGGACTAAACAATAAAATGTTATAGTTAAACTCTAATTCTTTGTGTAAAGAATAAAAACCAATAAACACAAAAAATACGCCCAATAATCCCATTATTAAAAGATAAGCTTTGTCAATACTTCTTTTGCCTATAAAGATGATAAATGCAAGTAAGATAATGTAAGTATACCAGTTATTCCACCATGAATGAGTTGGCTCTTTATCAAAAGATAAAATGGTTTTATCTTGTTTTACTAAAGGATGATTTTGAAAAGTTGTTTTATTTAAACTATTTTTTAACTCAAAAGGCAAGAATATTTTTGTTCCAAGTTCATCAACTTTCTTCCCAAAAATAATGCTGATACCAAGTTTTTCATAAAAATGTCCGTCAAAATAAGGATATAGAATAGTTCTATATGTTTTATCAGTATCTCCTTTTTTTGTAATTACAGTCCCGTTTAAAGATTTATTAAGAACATCAACAACCATAGAAGTACAGTTCTTGTCAATAAATTTATAAGTGTAAAATCTATCTTCAGAAAGTAGCGTTTTATTTAAGTTATCAAATAATTTTTGCTTTATATCATCAGAGATATTTAATTCCTGTTCGTAAACACTACGTTTTGTATAGTTATATTCATTAATAAATTCGAGATAAGAATTTGCTGTAGCGTAATATTGTAAGTTCCCTTTTGTGAATTTAGCAACAAAATTAGGAGTTCTGAAATCGAACGTACCATAATTATATACAATGTCAAGAGCATTAATAGAATCTTTTATTCTAATAGCTGTATGACCAAAAAGAGAGTATGATTCATTCCCAGTTCCGCAAGTTAAAACGCTAACTTTCGAATCTTTGGATAATAAAAGGCTCTGTCCAAAACTGTTGTTGATAAACACAAAAAACAATACTAGTAAGAATGTTTTTTTTGATGAATACGTTTTCATAGCTATTTTTTTAAATGAATTATCAATGTTTCTTTGGTATGCAATTATTTATTATCTAAAGATGCCTAAGTCTACTTTAAGCGAGAAAATATTAGAATATAATGCAACACTTTGATTTCCTAAATCTGTCAAAGCATAATCTACCTGAATGCCTTTATATTTAAAACCAAGACCTATATTAGGCTGAAAACCTACTTTTTCAGAATTATCTAATTGTGTTACATTCTGAAAATTTCCTACTCCAGCTCTCAAGAAAACTAAGTCAGTATATCCAAACTCTAGTCCTAATGCAGGATCAATACTTACAGCATTACTAGAGATTATATCTTTCGTTCTTTCAAAACGCATATTTAGATTTGTAGCTACCAAAACACTATAATCATATCTGATTATAAACTTTTTTGCAATACCTAATTGTGCTTTAGGTAACGTAATTTCGGTGCTTTCTGGTAATTCCTGATTCTCTCCCGGAATGGCATCAGAGATTTTTTTGTATTCCTTCTCGTCTATATTCCAAACATTATAAGTAGTAGTAATATCACGTATCATTAAACCAAAACGCCAGTCATTTTTCTCAAACTGTAATCCTAAATCAAATCCAAAACCCCAAGAATTGGCAAACTTACCAATAATACGTCGGATAACTTTGGCATTAACACCATATTGAAATCCAGGAACAGGTAATTTTCTAGCGTACGAAAAAGTAAAACCATAATCGGCAGTCGAGAAAAGACTAATCCTATTGTAATCAATATTTCCTTGATTGTCTATTAATTCTGTAGTGTCTAAAATATCATCTACTCCAAAACGAATTAATGAAATCCCCCAAGCACTTCGGTCGTCTATCGGACTTGCATAGCCAATATAATCATATTGTGCAATATTGGCAAAATAATTAGCATGCATCAAAGCAACCTGATGATCTTGAAGATTAGTTAATCCTGCTGGATTCCAATAAACTGAATTTACATCTGTCGTAGATGCAACCACTGCACTCGACATGGCAAGAGCTGCAGCATCTACACCAATGTTCATGAACTCATTAGAGTATTTTCGAACTGTTTGGCCGTAATTTGTTGTGTAAACACAAAATAGTAAAAACAATAAAATTTTCTTCAAGAGCTAATTTTTATAAACCGAAGTCTGTTTAATTTTTACCAAAAATATAATTTTTTACTGAGCTTATTTATTCCTTTATGTAAATAATGCTAAAGTCTGAATTTTGTGTAAAAAACTCTAATAAAAACGTACATTCCATTCAGTTATTATAGTAAATTTGTTGCTTATCATACTTAAATTTTATTTGCAATGAATATTAAAAAACATGTACCTAATGCTATTACATTAATCAATCTTTTTTGTGGCTGCATAGCTGTTGTTTTTGTTTCTAAATTAGACTATGAAATGGCTTTCTATTTTGTTTGTTTAGGAATCTTTTTTGACTTTTTCGATGGTTTCTTTGCTCGATTATTTAAAGTGTCCAGTCCATTAGGATTACAATTAGATTCATTGGCAGATATGGTAACCAGTGGGGTTGTTCCTGGTTATGTAATGTATAGTTTATTTGTAAGTAGTTCAAGTGCACACAATATTATTGGTACAGAGTTCACACCGTTTTTAGGGTTTATTGTGACTTTGGGTTCTTGTTATCGTTTAGCAAATTTTAATATAGATACACGACAAACAGATTCATTTATTGGTTTACCAACACCTGCAAACGCATTGTTTATTTTGAGTTTGCCTTTGGTTTTAAAATATTCAGAATCGTTGATGATTCTTGAAATCTTAACAAATCAATGGATTTTATTAGTGATAGCGTTATTTAGTGCTTATATCCTAAATGCCGAAATTCCTTTATTTTCATTAAAATTTAAAAAATTCAATTTAAAAGATAACGCACTACAAGTTGGCTTTTTATCATTGTCAGTTTTGCTATTGGTTTTCTTTCAATACCTAGGGATTCCATTGGTAATTATTACTTACATAATATTGTCTGTTATAAACAATAAGTTTCTGAAAAAGTAGTTTTTTTATTGAATGAAAAGAAAAGTTACCAAAAGAAAGATTTCAAATCGGAAATCTAAATCAACCAGTTCTTCCATAGGAAAGTTTTTTCGTTTCACTGTATTTTCAGTTTTAATTGCCCTTCTTTTAGGAGTTGTTTATCATTACCGAAACGGTTTAGCGTATTACTTTAGTTTTAAAACAGATAAAGTTCTCGAAAAAGAGGCAGAAGATAAACGTCTTTCGGATGTTAGGAATTATCAAGTGTTGTCGAATCATCAAGGAATGGCAATTGGTTTGGATGTATCCGAATTTCAAGGGAAAATCCGTTGGAGTAAAGTAGATAGTTTAGAACAGAAATTCCCGATTTCGTTTGTTTTTATACGTGCAACAGCAGGAAATAATCGTGTAGATCGCCAATTTTTAAATAATTGGGAAGGAGCTAAAGAGCAGAAAATCATTCGGGGAGCGTATCATTATTATCGCCCAAACGAAAATTCTATAGAGCAAGCAAATCTATTTATTAAAACCGTTAAATTGCATAAAGGTGATTTACCTCCGGTTTTAGATATAGAAAAATTACCTAAGAACCAATCTTTGGATAGTTTGAAAAAAGGATTGAAAAGATGGCTAAATAAAGTAGAAGAACATTATAAAGTACGACCAATTATATATAGTGGAGAAAGATATTATGATGATTTTCTGAAAGAAGAATTTAGTGATTATCTTTTTTGGATAGCGAATTATAATTTCTATCGAGAGAAAATAGAAGAGGATTGGTTGTTTTGGCAGTTTACAGAGAAAGCAACAATGCCAGGAATAAAACATACTGTTGATGTAAATATCTACAACGGCGATTTACAGCAATTACAGTTTATAACAGTAGATTAGTTTTTAGTTTCCAGTTGCAGTTCTCAGTTTCAGTAAGTAACTGTAAACTAAAAACTGCGACTGAATACTTTTTTAGAATTCCAGTTTCTTTTTACGAAGTTCAAAGTTCTGACCTAGATACACACGACGTACCATTTCGTCTTCTACCAATTCTTCAGGTACACCTGCTTTTAAGATTCCTCCTTCAAACATTAGGTACGTTTTATCAGTAATGGCAAGAGTTTCTTGTACGTTGTGGTCGGTAATTAAAATTCCGATATTTTTATTTTTTAATTGCGCTACAATCCTCTGAATATCTTCTACCGCAACAGGGTCAACTCCTGCAAATGGCTCATCTAGTAAAATAAATTTAGGATCGGTAGCAAGAGCTCGTGCAATTTCGGTACGTCGGCGCTCACCTCCCGAAAGTAAATCTCCTCGGTTGGTACGAATATGCTCCAAGCTAAATTCTTCGATTAAACTTTCCATTTTGGCTACCTGTTCAGCTTTAGATAAAGTAGTTAATTGTAGTACGCTTAAAATGTTATCTTCGATACTTAATTTTCTAAAAACAGATGCTTCCTGAGCTAAATAACCAATTCCGTGTTGTGCTCTTTTGTACATAGGAAAATCTGTAATATTTAAATCATCAAGATAAATATTGCCTGAATTTGGTTTTACCAATCCTACAATCATATAAAAAGAAGTAGTTTTACCAGCACCGTTTGGTCCTAAAAGACCAACTATTTCTCCTTGATTTACCTCAACAGAAATGCCTTTTACTACACTACGACCTTTATAGGTTTTGATTAAATTATCGGCTCTTAGTTTCATTTTTTTATTTTAATCATTTAAACGATTGATTCGTTTAATCGCTACAAATTAACGAATAAACGAATCAACAAATAGACCTATTAACAATTATTTAGTTTCTTCTAGTGCTTCCCAAAATTCGTATGCTCTACGCAAATGAGGAACTACAATTGTACCGCCAACTAAGGTTGCGATTCCCATTGCTTCCATCATTTCTTCTTTGGTAACCCCTTCTTTAAAGCTAGTTTCAAGGTGGTATTTTACACAATCATCACAACGCAAAACAGCTGAGGCAACTAAGCCTAGAAGTTCTTTTGTTTTAACATCCAGGGCACCTGCAGCATAGGCATTGGTGTCTAGATTAAAAATGCGCTTTACAATTTTGTTATTGTCGGCTAATAACTTTTCGTTCATTTTAGAACGATAGTCGTTAAATTCTTGAATGATATCAGACATTTAATTCTTTGTTTTGTTTTTTATATACAAGTACCGAAATAAAGATACTCAATTCGTAAATTAATAACATTGGTATTGCTACAATTGTCTGACTCACAACATCTGGAGGGGTAACAATTGCTGCTACAATCAGGATTATGATTACAGCGTATTTCCAGTACTTTCTTAAAAAACGTGGAGTTACCAATCCTAATTTGGTAAGGAAATAAATGATAATCGGTAACTCAAAGAATAGTCCACCAGCTAGAATACTAGTTTTTACCATTCCCATATAAGATTCTAGAGTAAATTGATTTTTTACAATATCACTTACCGTAAAAGTTGCCACGAAATTTACAGACATTGGTATTACTACAAAGTACCCGAATATTACTCCTAAAAAGAAAAGCAAGGAAGAAACAAAGATGAATACTTTAGCATTTGCACGCTCTTTTTCATATAACGCAGGGCTGATAAATTTCCAGATTTCCCATAAAATATAAGGGAAGCTTAAGATGAATCCTGCCAAGATACACATCCATACAAAAACATTTACCTGTCCTTCCATTTGTGTATTCTGGATGATAAATGGCATCTCGGTGATACAGATGTTTTCGGCAAAACCTAGTTTATGAGATAATTCACAGAAAAACTGATACGTAAAAAAGGTTGGTCTTGTTGGGCCAAAAATGATTACATCAAATAAGTAATCACTTATAAAGTAGGTTAAAAAAGCCATTATTATTATGGCAGTTGTACTTCTTACTAATAACCATCTAAGTTCTTCAAGATGGTCTAAAAACGACATTTCGCCTAGATTTTTTTTATTTGCCATTATACGATTCCTTCTTTTAAAATGTCATGTAAGTGTAGTACTCCTTTGTATTCTCCGTTGTCAGAAACGATTAATTGGGTAATCGAAAAATCTTCTAATATATTTAAGGCATCTACAGCCATTGTGTCTGATGATACCATTTTTGGGTTTTTAGTCATAATGTCTACTGCGGTTAAATCCGCAAAAGTATCTCTGTCGTTTAGCATTCGTCGGATATCTCCATCAGTAATAATTCCGATAATTTTATCGTTTTCTACAACTGCGGTTACACCTAGTCGTTTCTCTGATATTTCAAATATAACTTTTTTGATTGAAGAATCTGGACTAACAGTTGGTTTTAGCGAATGTTCAATCATGTCTTTCACGCGAAGTAAAAGTTTTTTACCTAATGCTCCTCCAGGATGATATACGGCAAAATCTTCTGGTTTAAAGTCACGCATTTCCATTAAACAAACCGCAAGAGCATCTCCCATTACAAGTTGTGCTGTAGTACTATTGGTTGGTGCTAAGTTTATTGGGCAAGCCTCCATGTCTACAGTAGTGTTTAAAACATAATCACTGCCTTTGGCTAAGAACGAAGTCGTATTTCCTGTAATAGCAATCAATGTATTACCAAAACGTTTTAATAATGGGACTAAAACTTTAATTTCTGGGCTATTACCGCTTTTTGAAATGCAAATAATTACATCTTCATTTTGAATCATTCCTAAATCACCATGAATTGCTTCAGAGGCATGAAGGAAGAGTGAAGGTGTTCCTGTAGAATTAAAAGTTGCTACCATTTTTTGTGCAATAATTGCACTTTTTCCTATTCCTGTGACTACTAAACGACCTTTAGATTCGTATATCTGTTGAACAGCTTGAGTAAAATTTTCATCTAAAAAATTAACCAGCTTTGCAACTGCCTCGCTTTCAGAGAGTATGGTTTTTTTAGCGATAGCTAATATATTTTCTTTTGTTATCAAAACAGGATAGTTAAAATTTGTAAGTGTAAAAGAAAGTTGTATCTTTATTGATGCAAATTTATACAAAATACCATAAAATAAAGAATGAATTCAAACGAAATTGAAATACATAAAGAATTAAAGAAGTATTTCGGCTTTAGCCAATTTAAGGGATTGCAAGAGGAGGTTATAAAAAGTATACTCGATAAAAAAAATACTTTTGTTATAATGCCCACCGGTGGAGGGAAATCACTCTGTTACCAATTACCCGCTTTAATTCAGGAGGGAACAGCGATAGTTGTGTCTCCTTTAATTGCTTTGATGAAAAACCAGGTAGACGCTATTCGGAGTCTCTCTTCAGAAAACGGAATTGCTCACGTTCTGAATTCTTCACTTACCAAAACAGAAATTGCTCAAGTAAAAAAAGACATTACTTCTGGTTTGACAAAATTATTATATGTTGCTCCCGAATCGTTAACCAAAGAAGAATATGTTCAATTTCTTCAAAACGTACCCATTTCATTTGTCGCTATCGATGAAGCGCATTGCATTTCAGAATGGGGACATGATTTTAGACCTGAATACAGAAATCTAAAACATATTATTAAACAGTTGGGTGATGTGCCAATTATTGGTCTTACTGCAACCGCTACTCCAAAGGTTCAAGAAGATATCTTAAAAAATCTTGATATGTCCGATGCTAATACTTTTAAAGCGTCGTTTAACAGACCAAATTTATATTACGAAGTTCGTACAAAAACAAAAAATATAGAATCGGATATTATTCGTTTTATAAAACAGCACAAAGGAAAATCTGGAATTATATATTGTTTAAGCCGTAAAAAGGTAGAAGCAATTGCAGAGGTTCTTCAAGTAAACGGTATTAGTGCTGTTCCTTATCATGCAGGATTGGATGCAAAGACACGAGCAAAACATCAGGATATGTTCTTGATGGAAGATGTAGATGTTGTTGTTGCAACTATTGCCTTCGGGATGGGAATCGATAAACCCGATGTTCGTTTTGTAATTCATCATGATATTCCAAAGTCACTCGAAAGTTATTACCAGGAAACAGGTCGTGCAGGTCGTGATGGAGGCGAAGGACATTGTTTAGCTTATTACTCTTATAAAGATGTAGAAAAGTTAGAGAAGTTTATGTCTGGTAAACCAGTTGCCGAACAAGAAATTGGTTTTGCTTTATTGCAAGAAGTTGTGGCTTACGCCGAAACATCAATGTCACGTAGAAAGTTCTTGCTTCATTATTTCGGAGAAGAATTCGACAGCGAAACAGGCGAAGGTGCAGATATGGATGATAACGTTCGTAACCCAAAAACTAAAATTGAAGCCAAAGATCAAGTGGTGAAATTGTTAGAAATTGTACGCGATACTAAACATATCTATAAATCCAAAGAAATTGTATTTACATTAATAGGTCGTGTAAATGCAGTTATAAAAGCACATAGAACAGATTCGCAATCTTATTTCGGGTCAGGTTCAGATCATGACGAGAAATACTGGATGGCATTACTTCGTCAGGTATTAGTTGCAGGATACTTATCAAAAGATATTGAAACTTACGGAGTCATAAAAATCACAAAAGCTGGATTGGACTTTATTAAAAAGCCAGTTTCGTTTATGATGTCTGAAGATCATGAATATAATGAAAGTGAAGACGAAGCTATAGTAACAGCATCAAAATCTGGAGGTACTGCCGATGAAGTTTTGATGGGAATGTTACGAGAACTACGAAAAAAAGTTGCAAAGAAATTAGGTGTTCCTCCATTTGTGGTTTTCCAAGACCCTTCATTAGAGGATATGGCTTTAAAATATCCAATCTCTATTGCTGAATTGTATAATATACATGGAGTAGGAGAAGGAAAAGCAAAAAAATACGGAGGAGATTTTGTTGCCTTAATAAATAGGTATGTTGAGGAGAATGATATTATTCGTCCAGACGATCTAGTTGTAAAATCTACAGGAGTTAACTCGGTAAATAAATTATACATTATCCAGAACATCGATCGTAAATTATCACTTAATGATATTGCTTCTGCAAAAGGGCTTTCGATGGATGCTTTGATTAAAGAAATGGAGCAAATTGTATATTCTGGAACAAAACTTAATATTAACTATTGGGTAGACGATATGCTTGATGAGGATCAGCAAGAAGAAATCCATGAATACTTTATGGAGTCAGAATCTGATAAAATAGAAGATGCTCTTAAAGAATTTGATGGTGAGTATGATATCGATGAATTACGCCTTATGCGAATAAAATTTATTAGCGAAGTAGCGAACTAGAAGTTATTTATGAGATTTTTGAAAATAATTATTGCTTTGTTTTTTTTGACATCAATTAAATCATTTGCAACTGCTCAGGTTCCGGATTATTTAATTATTGAAAAAGATACTTTAGTGATACAAGGCAATCCTTTAGAAGGATATTTTAAGAACCATCCCATTCCGGAGAATTTAATAACGAGCCTTTCTACTGCAAATTGGAGAGGCTATATTGCTTATTTTAAATTTTTAGATGGAAATCTTGTTGTTGAGAATATCTATAAAGAGGATAGAAAAGAAAATGATAATGGCAAAAGTTCTTTCTTTTTGACATCAATTTATAAAGATATTTTTGGGTCAAATGCCAATTTTAAATGTGATTTTTATTCGGGATTGTTAATTTGTCCATCAGGAAAAATAATAGAATATGTTCATATGGGTTATAGTTCTCTTTATGAGAATTATAATCTAATTGAAATAAAAAATGGAGTCAGTATAAAGTCGAAAAAAATGACTGGAGATGAATTTCGAAGTTTTAAAAAAGGATATTTTAAATATTTTAAAAAGACTGATGAATATAAACTTAAAGCAAAAGAGTTTAGAGATATGATAATTGAGTCTAATCTCTCTAATGATGGGTTTCGAACAGGTAGTGCTGGTACTGGAAAAGAAAATGAATCATTAAAGAAGAAAGATGCCGAATTTAAGGTGGATAAACAAGTCGACTCTTTTATGTTTATATATCTAAATGATTATATTAAAACGATAGAAATCCCTACTACAAATTAATAATTATGAGAACAACAACATTATATAAAATAGTTGCTTTGGTATTATTTTCAATTTTTATTTTTGGTTTTTCAGTCGATAAAAAAGAGCAAGACAGTAAGTTGGTTGGTATTTGGAAAGGTTTTGAAAAAGACAGACAAATAGAAGGAGTCGAAAAACACTGGATCCAACAAAGATTTGCAGATGGAACTTATATGATTATGTTTACTGCAAAACAAGATTGTGAAGTTGAAACTTTTACTGAAAAGGGGAAATGGTGGACTGAAGATGGTAAGTTTTATGAAGCTATGGAAGGAAATAAAGATATAGATATTTATACTTATGAAGTAAAAGATAAAGAGTCTGTCGAATTCAAAAGTATAAAATTGGGAGGTAAAAAGAATGATACCTATATATTTAGTGATTACAAACTGGATATAGAATAATGCCTCAGATTATTATTTAAAAAATCTAAAATCCAAATTCTAAAGCCGATTGGTTTTGGAACTTGGATTTTTTTATTTAGAGTTTATTCAGGAAATACTTCTCCGCGATGTGGTTTTAAAGCGTCGCGAACCTGAATCATGTTTTCATCGGTTACAACCATATAGGCAATAGCGTACATATCGTTTAGTATTGTAAATCCAGTTATATTTAAAGGTAGCTTTTCGATAGCTATAAATTCTTTTAAATGAATCTCATGATGTTCTGCGGTTTTTGCGGAAGCTGGACCACGAAAATCCCATATTAATTTTATTTTTCTTGACATTATTTATAGGTACAAAGTTTCAGTGAGGCAAAGGTACAAAGTCTATTTTGAAAAATAGGTTCTGAGGTTCTGAGATGCTAAGATTCTGAGTTTTTTTTCTGTAGAGACGCAGAGACGCAAAGAAAATAAAAAACTTGGCGACTTTGCGTCTTTGCGAGATTAAAAAATAAAGCTTTGCAAATTTTACAGTAAATACATAATATCAGTTCAAAATGTTATTTTTGCACGTTCTTTTCATAAATAGAAAAGCTAATTGAATAAATAAAACAAAATGCCAAGAGAACTTTTACTTCAAGTATCGCCCGAAATAGCAGCAAATGAGTTATTGCTAAAAGAACATTTGTCGAAACAAATAAAAGTTTCACCAAATGAAATTCAGCATATAACTATCTTAAAACGCTCGATTGATGCGCGCCAAAAAGCTATAAAAATCAACTTGAAGGTGAATATTTATTTGCAAAATGAAGTTTTTCAGCCTACTAATATCGAGCTTCCGGAATATAAAAATGTATCTGGAGCGCAAGAGGTAATTGTTGTTGGTGCTGGTCCTGCAGGACTTTTTGCCGCTTTGCAATTAATAGAATTAGGTTTAAAACCAATTGTTCTAGAAAGAGGAAAAGATGTGCGTGGTCGCCGACGAGATTTAAAAGCAATAAATACAGAACATTTTGTAAACGAAGATTCTAATTATTGTTTTGGAGAAGGTGGAGCAGGAACATACTCTGACGGGAAATTATATACACGATCTAAAAAACGTGGGGATGTAACCAGAATTCTCGAATTATTGGTTGCTTTTGGGGCTTCTGATGATATTTTGGTAGAAGCGCATCCTCATATAGGAACGAATAAATTACCAAAGATTATTCAGGATATTCGAGAAAAAATTATTGAATGCGGTGGGCAGGTTTTGTTTGAGACTCGTGTAACTGATATTCTTGTGAAAAATAATGAAGTTCAAGGAATTGTAACTCAAAAAGGGGATACGATTAATGCTAATAAATTGATATTGGCAACGGGACATTCTGCTCGTGATATCTTTGAATTATTAGATAGAAAGAAAATTTTTATCGAAGCTAAACCTTTTGCCTTGGGCGTAAGAGCCGAACATCCTCAATCTTTAATAGATAGTATTCAGTATAGTTGTGATTATCGTGGGGAACATTTGCCTCCGGCACCATATTCTATTGTGAAACAAGTAGGAGGAAGAGGGATGTATTCTTTTTGTATGTGTCCTGGTGGTGTAATCGCGCCTTGTGCTACAAGTCCTGGCGAAGTGGTTACGAATGGTTGGTCTCCGTCTAAAAGGGATCAGGCTACAGCCAATTCTGGAATTGTAATCGAGTTGAAATTAGAAGATTTTAAACCTTTTGCTAAATTCGGAGCTTTGGCTGGAATGGAATTTCAGAAAAGTATCGAACAAAAAGCATGGCATTTGGCTGGAGAAACACAAAAAGTTCCGGCACAACGTATGGTCGATTTTACTCAAAATAAAGTTTCATCGGATATTCCTAAAACGTCTTATGTTCCTGGAACTACTTCGGTAGAAATGGGACAGGTTTTTCCGGGTTTCTTATCTCAAATATTACGTGAAGGTTTTTCTGAATTTGGTAAATCAATGCGCGGTTATTTAACTAATGAAGCGATTCTTCATGCACCAGAAAGCAGAACATCTTCACCAGTAAGAATTCCGAGAGATCCGTTAACTTACGAACATTTACAAATAAAAGGATTGTATCCTTGCGGTGAAGGTGCGGGTTATGCTGGTGGAATTATATCGGCAGCTATTGATGGTGAAAAATGTGCTTTGATGATTGCTGAAACTTTGAAATAATTTGCTAGATGTCTATATAGCGGTAAAAATATTGTTATTTTAGTTGCTTGGTAGTTAAATTGTAATTTTAGATTACAGTTTAGTTGCCAAGCAATTTTTTTTAAAATACATATTATGATGTTATTAGATATTGAAGCTAAGTACGGATTTACATATCCAATTATTTATAAGGAACTCTCTCTAGATGGAATGCTTAATGTTGGAGAATATGGTCCTGATTGGTATTTAACCGTTTATCCTAAATTAAAAGAAAATCCTCCGTTACTTTTGCATTCTTACGATTTTGAATTGCTTAATCTTAATAATGTAAATGAAGAAATAGAAGAGTTTTTGGATCCTGAAGATTATCGTCAGATAAAAGAAGAATTCAAATTTATACCATTCGGCCAAAGCGGTGCTGGAGATCATTATTGTTTCTTTTTAAGTGAAGAAAATAATGGAGAACATCCTGTAGTTTTTGTTTGGCATGATGCGAATGAAGTAAATTATCTAGCGAAGAATATGCAAGATTTTATTTTTAGAATGCTCTTAACAGATATGTCTGATCAGGATGTTTACAATGATGTAAGTGATGAGGAATTTAAAGATAATCTGGAGAAGGTTCTAAAAACTCATAAAAAGTATCTAACGAATATGCAAAATGATGTTTTGCAGACTGTATTTAATCGAGAAATTATAGACTATGAAATCTTGTTGCCTAAAGCAAAAGAAACTAAAAGAGGATTGTTAAGCGATGTTGAGTTAAAAAAGATATTAGTTGAAATCATCCCATTTGATAAAATGGATACTAGTTTTGAATATTCAGACAATTAACGATTATTAAAGCCTAAAAATTAAACCACTTAATAAATTGTAATGAAAGATTTCTTTTCTAATTTTTTTGGTAGAAATAACGATCCAAAATCAATTGTTTCTTTTGATGTTATATTCTCTATTTACTCTTATTTGTATAATGAGGTGAATAGTGTTGAGTTTAAAATGAAAGGGGTTCATGATACTATTTCTGTAAATTTTTATTCATTCCCGAGTTCGTTTGACCATGAAGAAGGGAGGGAAGAAATCAAGAAAAGTGGTTTCAAGAATGTGTATGAGGTTTTAAACGAATTGTATAAAAAGATTGATATCGGTGTGCTTTCGGAAGAAACGATACAAGAAGGATTAGAATACGATTATATTCATATTCAATTTTATTCTGAGCCAACTCCTGAGGCGAAAAAATATGTAAAACATATCTTGCATAATTTTGTCATTTTCTTTTGTTGTACTAATAGTTTAGAGACAAATGATTTTAGAATTTTGTATAATAACAGTTATTTTTTAGATTATACAAAAGGAATTTTAGAAACTGAATATATAGATATAAATAATCCTAAAAATGAAATTCAGAAAATAGGATTCAAAGAGTTTGAAAGAGTTTTACAAGGGATTTGTCAGTATATGGAAATTGAAATACCTGATAGTGTCGTGCTTCCTTCACAAGAAAATTTATTGTCAGAAGATAAGGTTACACAGGAAACTTTTGAAGAGTTTATAAAATTGGTTTCCAGAGGAGATGTAGATGAAAAATTAGTTCAGAAGCAATCGAAAAAACTTTTAAAGAATTTTAAAAAAGGGCATACAGAATATCATGAAATAGTGCAAGGTCATTGGGCTTTTTTTGAAATTATCGATGCCTGGAACAGCGACTGGAAATTTGATCCTGAAGATGCGGAAGCCTTTATCTCAGAAATGATAGGCGAAGATCTTAATTTCGATTATCCGGAAGAAACCTATAGTCATGATTTGTTTCCTTACATACAGTCGGCTTTAGAAAAAAGAGGTTTTGAATTAATGAGTTACGATACGCACGGAGATAATTATTTGTTTTTTGTAGCAAATAAAAATGATGTTGCCAGAATTTTAGAGTTGTCTGAATTGACTAAAATTGAGGTTGAACAGTTGTAACTTGTCGCTACGAATTCATGAATTGTTTTATATAACCTTTGTCAAAGTTTTAAACTTTAATAAATGTCTGTAAAAGTATTATTGTGAAAACTGAGACTGAATACTGTTTACGCGTGAGGGATAGAGCTAAGCTACCGAAGTAGCAGTGAAAGCCCGACAGCAATATAAAAAGGGGCGACTAAGCGATGCAATAGTCAGCCCCTTTTTATATTGGTGGCACGCCCAGATTATTTACGGAATCAAAATTATTTTCCCTGTACTTTTACGACTTTCTAGATAATCATGTGCTTGCTTTCCTTCGGATAATTTAAAAGATGTAGGTGTAGCTAACGAAACTTTGCCTTCGGTAATCCATGTAAATAACTGATAGGCTCTTTTTGTTCTTTCTTCTCTGGTGGTTAAGTAACTCCATAAATCTCCTCCTGTTAATGTTTTAGAGGTATCCATGAGCATTCTTGGATCTACTGGTTCAGGATCGCCGCCAGCCATTCCGAAAAATACGACTTGACCACAATTTTTGGTTACTTCGAAACTATCATTTAAGGTGCTGCCTATGCTATCGTAAACTACATCGGCACCGTTTGGGACTACTTTAAAAACTTCTGCTTTCCAATTATCATTGTATAAGAATACATGGTCGGCTCCTTGCTCGATAGCGATTTTTGCTTTATCGGGTGATGAGGTTAAACCAATTACGGTTGCGCCTAAAAGTTTGCTTATTTGTGTTAGGAATTGTCCAACTCCTCCGGCAACTGCATGAATAATAACGGTTTCTCCTTTTAGTGTTTTATGGCTATCGGTGGCGAGGTAATGGGCTGTAAGTCCTTGTAGTAAAATAGAAGCTCCAGTTTCAAAATCGATTGCTTCTGGTAACGGAATTACATGGTTAATATTTACAGCAACAAGTTCAGCATTTGCAAAAGGAACATCGGCAAAAGCTACTCTGTCTCCAATTTTAAATTCGGAGTGATTGTTTGTATTTACTACAATTCCTGATCCTTCGTAACCAGCTATAAAAGGGGGATTTCCTTTAAGGTGATAGTTTCCTTTTCGACGATATACATCGGCAAAATTTAATCCGATGGCTTTCATTTCGACTAAGATTTCGTCGTGTTTTAATTGTGGATTTGGAATATCGATGTATTCAAGTACATCGGAATTACCAAAAGTAGAAAAAGTTAATGCTTTCATTTTTATTTAATTGTAGCTGTGAAATATTTATTGTGGAAATCGTTTTTGGATTAAATTTTTGGTAAGTTAAATTCGTTGAATTTACTTTTTTGTGAAGCTAGTTTTTCAATGTCTTGCCATTTTCTAGGAGAATCAATTGACAGGTTTTCGTAGGTATCTTTTTTTATAAGAATATCATCTTCGATACGAACGCCTATATTCCACCATTTTTTATCACATTTGCTATTTGCTGGTATGTATATTCCTGGTTCGACTGTAATTATCATGTTTTCTTTAAGTAGGCTTGTTGGCCCTCTGTAATTTCCTTTGTCATGAACATCTAGACCAAGAAAATGAGAACATCCGTGTGGGTAATATATGCTTACTTCTTTTAAGTCTTTGATGATTCCTAATTTCAGTAATCCTTTGGCTAAAACTTCTCTAGCTTTGATGTTTAAATCTGCAAGTGGAGTTCCTTCTTTACAAATTTTAAAAATTTCTTCTTGTGCATCGTATACCAATTGATAGATTGCTTTTTGCTCTTCGGTAAATTTTCCGTTTGCAGGAATTGTTCGGGTAACATCGGCTGAATAGCCATGATATTCGGAACCTACATCCATTAATAATAATTGGTTGTCTATTTTGGTGCTATTGTTTTCGCCATAATGCAGGATGCATCCATTTGCTCCGGCACCAACAATTGGTGGGTAACCTTCTCCTTCGGCTCCATATTTTCGATGAATATAAGCATGAATTCCATCGGCTTCATTTTCGCTCATATCGATATTTATTGCCTTCATGACTTCGTTGTGAGCAATACAGGAAAGTTTAACGGATTTACGCATTAAATCAATCTCTTCGGGTGTTTTTATTTCGCGAAGTGTTGCTGTAATGTTTTCGAATAATATTAGAGAAGCTGTATCATCATTCGTAATTGCTGCTTTTGTTTTAAATGTTTCTAGTAATCCGAAAAGGTCAAAACCACTTGTGTCTTTGCCAATGTCGGTTGGGATTTTATCGTAAATTATTTTGTCGAATTTTTTAAAGTCAATAGGGAAATCCTTAAAATCTTTTCCGTTGTAAGTGGTTGTAAATCCTAATTTAGATTTAGCTCCATCGGTACCTAATCGTCTTCCTGTCCACATTTCATGATTTGCATTTCTTTCTCTAACAAATAAAACTTCATTGTAAGCAGTTTCGCTAGTTCCTTGCATTTCTTTAAATAGTAATAAAACGGCATCGGGTTCTTTGTAGCCACTTAAATAATACAAATCGGGATTTTGATGGAAATTATAGCTTATGTCTCTAGAGAATTTTCTTTCGGGATAGGAAAATATTACTGCTACTGAATTTGCAGGCATTAAGCTCCTAAAAGCTTCTCTTCGTCCTTTATGAAATTCTTTAGTAAGGTAATCTGTGGGTAAGTTTTCCTGAGCGTGATTGTAATTAAAAAGCAGCAGGAATATGAGGGATAGGTATACGTGCTTCATTTTTTTTCGTGGTTTGGTTAAAAGGTTCTGGTTCTTAATAGATTGATGCAAATTACAAAATTTTGGCTTTGAATATTAAATAAAAAAAACCGCTCATTTTCATAAGCGGCTTAGTGAATTAATAATTATTTCTTTTTTAATTTGTCTTTAAAGACTTTTTCGAACTTTTCTATTTTTGGCTGAATTACCATTTTACAATAAGGTTGGTTTTTATTGTTGTCATAATAATTTTGATGATAATCTTCGGCTTTGTAAAATTTTGTAAATGGTTCTACGGCAGTTACAATCGGGTCGTTATATACTTTTGCTTTTTTTAATGCATTGATAATGTTGTTTGCTGCATTTTTTTGTTCTTCGTTTTTATAAAAAATAACCGAACGATATTGTGTTCCTACATCGGCACCTTGTCTGTTTAAGGTTGTAGGGTCGTGTACGGTAAAGAATACTTTAAATATCTCGTCCAGACTTGTTACGTTCTTGTCGTAGGTAATCTGAACTACTTCGGCAAAGCCAGTTTTTCCGGTTGATACTTCTTCATAACTCGGATTAATAGTTTTTCCTCCAGAGAAACCCGATACTACAGATTTTACTCCGTTTAAATTTTCATAAACTGCTTCGACACACCAATAACAGCCACCGCCAAGTGTGATGGTATCGTAATTAGGTTGTTTTTTTGCTTGTCCAAACCCATTAAAAGATAGGATTAAAAGACAGATTAAAATTGTATTTTTCATATTGTTATTTATTATCTGGTACAAAATCAAGAGCGATAGAATTCATGCAGTATCTTTTTCCTGTTGGAGCAGGACCATCATCAAATAAATGACCTAAATGTCCGCCACATCTGCCACAAAGAACTTCGGTTCTTTCCATACCTAAAGAGTTATCTTGTTTATAGGTTGTACTTTTTTTATTTTCTTGTTCAAAAAAACTTGGCCATCCGCAGCTGCTTGAAAATTTGGCTCCAGATCTAAAAAGTTTGTTTCCGCAAGCTGCGCAATAATATGTTCCTTTCTCGTCGGTGTTCCAGTATTTTCCTGTAAAGGGTCTTTCGGTGTCAGCATGTCTCATTACTTCATATACATCTTCAGGTAATACTTTTTTCCACTGTGCATCTGTAAGATTTAGTTTTGTGGTGTCGGTATTAGAATAATATGGATTATTTGGTTTACTAATTTTCTTTTCCATGGGATTATTCTTTGTAGAGGTATATTGTTCTTTTTTGTTTTGTCCACAAGCTTGAAATATAAATAGCGGAAGCAAAAATAATAAGCTTAAAAAACGAATTTTTGTTTTCATAATAAGTTGATTTAGTGTTGTAAAAGTAAAATATCTTGAATTTGTAAATTGTCGTGCATTTTACAAAAGGATACATATTTAAGTGAGTTTTAACTATTACTATTTACGAATAAAATGCATTTTCAGTTTTAAAAGATGAGATTGTTATTGTCATGTCTTTAATATGCTCGTAATCATGATATAAAATTAAAATTTTAATGAATGGTAGGCTCGTTAAACTTTTCACAAACTTTTTCTAGGCCTTAAAGCAATTTCTTTTTTCGTATTTTTGTGTGTTTAATACCAATTATGATAGAAGAAAAAGTAATATTAGTTAATCAAAATGATGAGCAAATAGGGTTGATGCCAAAAATGGAAGCGCATGAAAAAGCGGTTTTGCATCGTGCATTTTCGGTTTTTGTTTTAAATGATAATAATGAGATTATGTTGCAGCAACGCGCGCATCATAAATATCATTCGCCGTTACTTTGGACTAATACTTGCTGTAGTCACCAGAGAGATGGCGAAACTAATATCGAAGCAGGAAGTCGAAGATTGTTTGAAGAAATGGGTTTTAAAACTCCGCTTAAAGAACTTTTTCATTTTATATACAAAGCTCCTTTTGATAACGGATTAACAGAGCATGAACTGGATCACGTTATGATTGGACATTATAATCAAGAACCTATTATAAATACTGAAGAAGTTGAAGCTTGGAAATGGATGAAAATAGAAGATGTAAAAACCGATATGCAATTACATCCTGAGATTTACACTGTTTGGTTCAAAATAATTTTTGACGAGTTTTATCATTTTTTAGAAGACCATAAAATTTAAACCAAAACCTACATGAGAGTAACGATATCAAGAAAAGCACATTTTAATGCTGCCCATCGGCTGTACAGAAAAGATTGGACGTTGGAGAAAAATGATGCCGTTTTTGGGAAATGCAATAACCCCAATTTTCATGGACATAATTATGACTTAACAGTAAGTGTTACTGGAGAAGTTGATCCTGAAACAGGTTTTGTGATAGATGTAAAAATACTGGCTGATATTATATATGAAGAAGTAGAATTGCCATTTGATCATAAAAATCTTAATCTTGATGTACCAGAATTTCAAGATTTAAATCCAACTGCAGAACATATTGCAGTAGTGATTTGGAATAAAATTAGAAAAAAGATTAATCCCGATTTTGATTTAGAAATCGTGTTATATGAAACTGCTCGCAATTTTGTAACCTATAAAGGAGAATAAAATGTCATTAAAAGTAGGGGATGTTATCCCGAATTTTACAGCTAAAGATGCTAATGGAGAGGTGTTTGAGAGTAAAGATGTACTTGGTCGTAAACCTTTGGTTATTTATTTTTACCCTAAAGATAATACGCCTGGTTGTACCACAGAGGCTTGTAGCTTTAGAGATCAATATGAAGATTTTGTAGCTTTAGGAGCCGAGGTAATTGGTATTAGTAGTGATAGTGTCGATTCTCATCAAAAATTTTCTCATAAACATCATTTGCCTTTTATCCTTCTTTCAGACGTTGATAAAAGGATAAGAACACTTTTTGGCGTTCCGTCTGGATTGCTTGGATTACTGCCAGGAAGAGTTACTTATGTTGTTGATAAAAATGGAGTTATAATCCTGATATTTGATAGTATGATAGCTGCTAAGCATATTCCTAAGGCACTAGAAGCGATTAAAGAATTAGTATCATAAATTAAAAGAATAATAATATATAGTATTCATGAATAACATGAATCTGTATGAAATATATAATATAAATGACCCCACAATTATATCCCTTACAGTTTGACCCAATCTTGAAAGACAGAATTTGGGGAGGCGAAAAATTAAAAACCGTATTAAATAAACCGATCACTTCTAAGATTACTGGCGAAAGCTGGGAATTATCTACTGTTGAAGGGGATATAAGTATTGTAGCAAACGGAAGTTTAAAAGGAAAATCGCTAGCAGATATAATAGAAGAATTTCCAAATGAAATTTTAGGAACAAAAGTTCATGAGCGATTCGGGAAACAATTTCCGTTGCTTTTTAAATATCTTGATGCTCGCGAAGATCTTTCGATACAAGTACATCCTAATGATAAATTGGCAAAGGAACGTCATAATTCTTTTGGTAAAACGGAAATGTGGTATGTGATGCAAGCAGATGAAAATGCTAGGATTATTGTAGGTTTTAAGGAAGATTCTAGTAAAGAAGAATATCTTGAGAATCTAAATAATAACACACTCGTTTCTATTCTTGACGATGTAAAAGCTAAACCTGGAGATGTTTTCTTTCTGGAAACAGGAACAGTTCATGCCATAGGAGCAGGATTGGTTGTTGCCGAAATTCAGCAAACATCGGATATTACGTATCGTTTGTATGATTTTGATAGAGTAGATGCGCAAGGAAATAAAAGAGAATTGCATGTAGATTTAGCGCTAGATGCTATTAACTATAATAAGGTAGATACTTATAAGGAGTATCAGAAAATAACAAATGAATCTAATGTTGTGGTTGATTGTCCATATTTCACCACAAATTTTATTCCGTTAGATGGTCAGGTTGAGGTGAATAAAAATAGAGAAACTTTTACGGTCTATATGTGTATCGAAGGTTCTTTTGAAATAGAATATGACGGAAATAAATTGACATATAAAAAAGGAGATACGGTATTAGTTCCAGCTGCTTTGAATGAGTTCATCCTCAACGGAAAAGCTTCTATCTTAGAAATTTACATTTCATAGCAGGTAATAGAAAGATTATGTGTACTTTTGCAAACGCAAATTAAAATTAAAATAAAATGGCAAACGTTAAGAATTTAAAGAAAGACATCAACTACGTTTTAGGAGATATTATTGAAGCAGTTTACTTATTTGAAATTTCTACTACAGGAAAACCAACTACAGAAACTAACAATTTAATCGATGAGGCTATTGCTGCTTTCGATACTTTGATCACAAAAGTGAACGCTAAGAACGTAGAAAATAAAAAAGCTCATTTCAAACAAATCAATGTTGAATTGGAAGAAACTGCTAATCAATTGATTGCTAAAATCAACGAATTGTAGTAAAAAAAACGATAAAAAAGTGCAAATTTATTTTGGTAAAACGAAAAACCGCTTTATATTTGCACCCGTAATGAGTCGCCAGCGTAGCTCAGTTGGCTAGAGCAGCTGATTTGTAATCAGCAGGTCGTGGGTTCGAGTCCCTCCGCCGGCTCAGCAAAAACCATCCTTTTAGGATGGTTTTTTTGTTTAAAAAATATTTTTAAAAATTGTTTAAATTTATTTTGCAGAATCAAAAAACAGTTATATATTTGCACCCGTAATGAGTCGCCAGCGTAGCTCAGTTGGCTAGAGCAGCTGATTTGTAATCAGCAGGTCGTGGGTTCGAGTCCCTCCGCCGGCTCAGAGTTAAAACCATCATAGAAATATGATGGTTTTTTTTTTGTGCCATACTCAATTATATGTTGCAATTATCTTCCAAATTTTTGATGAGCTGCCGTAAATTGACCAGAACCCATTGCTGCAAGAATAGAAATTTCTCCAGTTAAGCATAAAGCAACTGCTATTTCGGCTAGTTTGCTACTTTTGCCAGCGCCATAGCAGTCTATTAATTCTAAGCATTCTTTTTGAGTAGGAAATGAAGTTCCGCCGCCAACAGTTCCTATAATTATGTTTGGCATCGTGATGGCGCAATATAAATCTCCATTTTCATCAATTTCTATTCTTGTAATGGCAGTAGATGCCTCGCTTGAGCAAGCTACATCTTGTCCGCATGCTATAAACAAAGCGGTAAGAGCATTAGTTGTTTGCATTGCGGTGCCTATTGTGCCGCCTTTTATACAACCAGAAGTACTTATTTTCCATTGTTGTTGTAGTAGTTCTGGAGTTATCTTTAGTACAGATTCAATAATACCTCTTTTTAGTGTGATTTCAGCGGTTATTTTCCTTCCTCGGACTCTTGTGGTTAATGAAGTTGCTTTTTTGTCTCCAGATGTGTTTCCTTCGATTGTCCAGAATATAGGTTTGATAGGGCAATTGCTTAGGATGAACTTGCAGATTTTGTCTGTACAGATTGTAACCATGTTTTGACCTGATGCATCTCCAGAGGTATATTCGAATCTTATAATGAGAACATTTCCTTCTATATTTATTCCTACGTCATTTAGAATTGCATAATTACTGGTTTCCCGGGTTAATAAAGAAAAGGTTTCTTTATGTTCTAATACCCATGCTACAAATTTTCCTAAATCAATTAAATTTTTAAATTTAAAAGTTGGGGTTCTTTGTACGCCTTCTTGTAGTGTGATTGTAG
Source organism: Flavobacterium hydatis (assembly GCF_000737695.1). Taxonomy (GTDB): domain Bacteria; phylum Bacteroidota; class Bacteroidia; order Flavobacteriales; family Flavobacteriaceae; genus Flavobacterium; species Flavobacterium hydatis. The sequence goes on along the minus strand of NZ_JPRM01000006.1, from coordinate 49,072 downwards.
TAATTGCGCCAGATTCTCTACAGGCTTTTGTGCCTCTGTTGTATGATGCAACCAGTGAGCCTTCGGTAGTGGCTAGTGGTACATAGAAACTTCCTTGAGCTGAACTTCCGTTTATTACTAATGGTTCGATTATTCCGGTGGGAATTTGACTCATTCCTATATAGTTTTCGATGTTACCTTTTAGGCTCTCATTGTTGTTAAAAGTTTTTTCTCCGGATAAATAGTCAACATTTGTGTTTAGTTGTTTACGGATAAAATTTAAACGTAATTTTTGACCGTTTAAGGTGTAGGGATCTTGAGCGGGTACTTTCTCTGATTCTTGGCTTAGTTTGGAATTATAGGATTCTAGTTTTTCAATAACCGATGAATCAATAAAATCATACTTTGCACGACTGATGTTACTTGGGGGGTTTTTCATAAGATTATTTTTTAAAATTATGAAGCTAAGTTATTATAAATCAGTAATATAAAATCTCAAAATGCGATTTATTTTAATGGAATTATCTAATTGTCAAGTGTTTAAGATTTGAAAAAATAATAATTTAAAAAAAGACATAAAAAAATCCTGTTCTATTAAAAAACAGGATTAGTGTAAGTGCAATAAAAAAAATAGTTGTAAAATATTGATTTACAATTTGGTATTATGGTCTTATTGCTGTTTTTTTATTTTTGCAATGTACTCTGTTAGTTTTTTACCATAAAGTGATTGTGCTACTTTTGGAGTCATTGATTTTTGTATTGTATCTAGGTATTTGATATTGATATCATATATCTCTGATAAGGCGATATAAGGAGCTATTTCGTAATCTTTGTGGTTAATGGCAAAGTTTGTAGCGTATAAATATTTTCTTTTGATATTAGATTCTTGCTTTGTATTTATGCTATCCAATGTTTTTTGGTCATTGTTTTTTATTGCTTTAAATCTTGATTCAATTAAGCTAAGATTTTCGTCATTAAAGCGAGAGTTTATTTTTCTGTAATCTTCGTAAAATTCTTGGTTTTTAGATCCAGTAATTTTAGCGCTAGAAAGGTAAGTATCTAGATTTGTATCAATATTAATAGTGCCTGGTTCTGCAAAGAATAATATGTTGTTATCTAAAGAGTTAGTTACTCCACGATCTAAAGATAAATATAACATCTCTGGTGATTTTAATTCGATGTTTGCTTCAAAGGCAGAATTTCCGTCAATTTTAATACTATCTATAGCAACTAGAGAAGTATCGACAACTCTTTGTATGTATAAGGTTCCGTTCTTTAATCCTTTTATGTTTCCGGTAATATGCAAATTGGTTTTTGATTCGTTTTTGTTACATGAAGCTAAAAGAACAAGGGTAACGAATGCAATAATAGTTTTTTTCATTGTTTATAGATTTTGCTGCAAAATAAAGAAAATAGTTTTAAAAAAACGATGCTCGACTTTTAATTTATAAAAAAATCCCAATCTATTTCTAAATTGGGATTTTCTTGTTTTTATTTCTTATTATCCTTTTAACCAAGTATTTCTAAGAGCTTGTTTCGAATTATCTGTCGCTTTAAAAGTATTCTTTTCTTCGTAAGGAAGTTTAACAACACCTTTTAAAGTTAAATCTTTGCCATCACGTTTTATCTTAACGGTTATTGGGTCATTTTCTTTCCATGTTGTACTTTCTGTAATTAAGTCATATATGTTTACTAATGAATATGGTTTTTCATTTATAGAAAGTATGTAATCTCCTCCTCTTAGGTCAAGACTTTTGAAGAAAGGATTTAATTCCATTTCTGGTATAACCATGATTTGTTTTGTCTCAGGGTTTATCGTGATATATGGAGTTTGACCTTTTAAGAAAATTGTTCCAGGAACTTTTTCGGCAGCGTTAGTTACGCCAACTTTTGCTAAATAAGTAGCGTAAGGTATTGGTGTTGTTCCAGCAACGTAAGTGTTTAGGAATTCACCAACTTCTGGGTAAGTTAATTGAGTGATTTTAGCGAAAAGTTCATTATCATTAAATGGTTTTGTAACGCCATATTCATCCGATAATTTATGCATTAAATCTAAGATTCCTCTTTGTCCGTTGCTTTTCTCTCTAATAATAATATCGATACACATGCCAATAAGTGCTCCTTTTTCGTATACATTTAAGTACTGGTCTTTGTATGGTTGTGTTAATACATTGGCACTCATTTTTGTAAATGACATTGTATCATTTAATGCTTTTGCATGCTCTATTTTCTCTGCAATGCGAGAATAGAATTCTGGTTCGTCGATTAAACCTTGATTAATTTGGAAAAGGTTTGCGAAATATTCGGTAACACCTTCGTACATCCATAAATGCTCAGACATTTTTGGTGCATTGTAATCAAAATATTGAATTTCTTTTGAGTGAATAGTCAATGGAGTTACGATATGAAAGAATTCGTGAGATACTACATCTTTCATTGATTTTACTAATTCATCTTTAGGCATCATTTCAGGTAAAACAACTGTTGTTGCTGTAGGATGTTCTAATGCTCCAAATCCATGAGCGTCGTCTGGTTTCATAGATGATAAATACAGTAAAACAGTGTATTTTTTAGTCGAATTTATTTTGCCTAAAAAGTTTTTCTGAGCTGTCATTATTGTTTTCATCTCAGGAGTAATACTTTCTGCTGTAAATTTTCCTGTAGGAGAATATACTGCTATTTGTATTTCCATTCCATTTACGTCAAATGAGGTGTAATCTGGTTTAGAATACATTATTGGATTTTCTACCAAAACTGCATAATGAGATGTTGTAAATACATCGCTAGTGTCGCTTGCGTCTTCATCGGTCATAGATGTTGCTCCCCAAAGTTTTGCAGGATGTGCAATTGTAACTTTGTAAGGAATGTCTAGTTTATCTTGAAAATAACCTACAAAACCATGTGTATTTATCATGAAATTAACGCCTGCGTCGATATTTGTTCCTGCAGGAGAGAAAACATCATCATTACCAAAACCTGTTCCTTTTTCGGTGTCAAAAGTATCGTTTACTAAGTAAGTGATCGTTTTTAATGTTTTTGCATTTGATATTGACCAAGTGTTTTCATCTAGCTTTTTTACTGTAAGAAGTGCTCCTTTGGCATCATAAGCTTTTAAATCGTCAATATATTTACCGTAGTTGTCCTCAGAGTATGTTCCGGGAACAGTTTTAGGTATGCTATATGTTACTTCGTCTGTAGTTATTTTTGGTGCAGTAACTGTAACGAGAACTTTGTCGTCTTTTACATCATTAAGATTGATATTAACTGCGACTTCTGGTTTTGCAGAGGCTGTAGCAGAACTACCTGTTTTACATCCCAAAAAAACAGCTGCTAATGCTAGTGTAACTATTATTTTTTTCATTATTCTATTGAGTTAGTTTTGTTATTGGTCTTTATAAGTTGAAAAAAGTTACAAAAACATTCAGATATTATTTATAAGGGTAAAAAAAAACTCCTATTTCAGGAGTTTTATGATTAGTCTAATTTATTCTTTATATAATATTTTCCATCCAAATCTTCGTCAAAATCATCTATCTTAACAGGTTTCGGCTTAGGTTTATTAGCAACAGCTTTCTTTTTCCACATTTCAAATTTCTCTGTAGGCATCTTCTTTTTCATAATTTCTAAAACCTCTTTTTCTGCCAGTCCAAATTCTTTTTTGATAATTTCAAAAGGATTCTTTTCTTCTAGGGCCAATGCAACAAGTTTTTCTGTTTGTTCCCAGGTCAATTCTTTACGGTTACTCTTTTTCATCACGTGAAAATTAATTCAAATAGGGGTTAATGATTAATAATATATTGATTTTCAATTTACATATCAATATTAGTAAAAAAAATAATTACTTCGTTGCTTATGGTTGGTTTTTTTTATGGATTTTAACTGTTTTTTGGCGAACGTTGTTTTTGAAACGGAATTTGGAGTAAATTTTTCAAATTATTATGTTCTTTAGGGTTCATGTGTGTGTCAATGCCGTAGATAATTTCTTCTTTTGGCAAAAACATAAATGTCCCAAAAAGACGATCCCAAATCGAGAAAATGTTTCCATAATTACTGTCAGTATAAGGTAACATATAATGATGATGTACTTTGTGCATATTTGGGGAAACAATAAAATAGCTCAAAAAATAATCGAGTTTATTGGGTAATGAAATGTTTGCATGGGTAAATTGAGTTGATATAACAGATAGTGTTTGGTATAGGAAAACCATCCACATCGGACTTCCTACAATTAGAACACCAAAAGTTGTAAAAATAAACCGGATGATGCTTTCTCCAGGATGATGTCGATTTCCGCTTGTAGTGTCAATCCAAGTATCGGTATGATGAATAAGGTGAAAACGCCATAAAAATTTTATCTTGTGTTCTGTAAAATGGGCTAGATATGCGCCGATTAAGTCTAATAGTAATAATCCGACAATTGTATATAGCCATAAGGGGATTTCGGGAAGCCATTGTAGAATCCCAAAATTGTTCCTGATAGCCCAATCTGCTGTTTGTAGTAGTATAAATGCTAATACAAAATTGATGACAATTGTGGTAAATGTCAGAAAGAAATTAATGCCAGCATGATTCCATTTTTTATAATTAAATTTAAAAAGAGGGAAAGTGTTTTCTATCATCCAGAAGATGGTAATTCCACTTACAAGAATCAGACTCCTGTGTAAAGATGGAATTGTGCTGAAATAGGAAATAATTTCATTCATGGCAGAAGTGTTTACTCAAAATTAATAATTTTAGTAATACGATTTCTTTAAAGTTTTGATTTTCAGTCTGTGTGTTTGTTTGATAAAAAAAAGAGAAGAAATAAAGTTGTAAAACTTTTTTCTTCTCTTTGTGTAAAATGATTATTGCTTATTTATAGTAAGCGTATATGAATGCTTATGCTTTTTTTATCAAACTAATGATGAATAATAGTACCCAAGCACCACCGACAGCTATTATAATTTGCCAAAGCAAACCTCCGCCGCCAATACCTAGTTTTCCTGCAATCCATCCACCTATAAGGCCACCCACTATTCCTACAACGATGTTGCCAAGAAGTCCAAAACCTGCGCCTTTCCATATTTGGCCTGCTAGCCAACCAGAAATTGCTCCAATAAGTAAGAAATATAAAAATTCCATATTTTAAAGTTTAAGGGATTAATAATCGATTTTAGAAAATATTAATTTATGCGGCATCGTGATTTTGCAACAATGATTTGTATATAAACCCTGCTACAATTGCTCCTAGAATTGGTGCAACCCAAAACAACCAAACTTGAGATAATGGTTCTCCACCAACAAATACAGCTTGAGATAATGATCTTGCAGGATTTACAGATGTGTTTGTAATAGGAATACTTATTAAGTGAATTAATGTTAGTCCTAAACCAATTGCTATTCCTGCAAATCTTCCGTTAGCAAATTTATCTGTTGCTCCAAGAATGATTAGTAAGAAAAATAAAGTCAGAACAAATTCAGCTATAAAAGCAGATTGTAAAGAGTATCCTTCTGGAGAAAAAGCTCCAAAACCATTTGATGCAAAAGCTCCAGCTTTAGTATTATCAATTACAAATCCAGCTTTGCCAGATGCAATTGTATATAAAGTTCCAGCGGCTGCAATTGCTCCAACACATTGTGCGATAATGTAAGGTACTAAGTCTTTTGCAGGGAATCTTCCACCAGCCCAAAGACCAAAAGAAACTGCGGGATTAAAGTGACCTCCTGATATATGTCCTACGGCATAAGCCATCGTTAAAACGGTTAAACCAAAAGCTAGTGCTACACCAGCAAATCCAATTCCCAATTCAGGGATCCCTGCTGCGAAAATAGCACTTCCACAACCTCCAAATACAAGCCAGTACGTTCCAAAAAATTCAGCAAAAAGTTTTTTCATAATAAAAAGTGTTTAATTAATGTATAAATGTTAAAAAGTATATTGATATGCCCATAAAATCAAAACGAGTTGAAGAGGCATGCGTAATAATAAAACCCATCGAGGTAACCCAAAACTTGCCTTCTTATTTTGATACATGTATAGGTTTGCTGGGAAAACTGCGACCAATAACGCAATAATTCCCCATGCAGCAAAATGAGATGTCGCTGAGATTAATAGGAGCGACCCTAATATAATCTCAGCGACACCGCTTAAAATATTTAATAATTTTGGATTTGAAAAGTAAGACGGAATGATTTTGAGGTACATTCCTGGGTTTCTGAAATGGTTTATCCCAGCTAAAATATAAAGCGAAGCCATTAAATATATATGCCAAGGTAAATCCATAATAGAAATTTATTACGAATTTATAAAAATAATTGGGATTTTAAGGTAATATCTTAATTATTTTTTAACAAGTATTTTTTAACACTTATTTTTGCTTTTGGAAATTTAAGTTCATGATAATGATGGCTATTATGATTAAAATTATTCCAACCCATTGTAAGAATATAACTTGCTCATTTAACAATACGTAAGCCATCATTACTGATACAGGAAGTTCTAGTGCCGAAACGATACTTCCTAGTCCAATTCCTGTAAGAGGGAAACCTGCATTCATAAGCATAGGAGGTATAATTGTACCAAAAAGTGCAAGGATGATACCCCATTTTGCAAAAATTTCGAAGTTAAATGGAGTTGTTTGTGTCGCTATTGCAAAAGAAAATACAATAACAGCACCTCCTAGAAGCATATATAAACTACGTTGTGCTGACGAAATTTCGGTAGCAACTCGGTTTGCAGTAAACATTGTTGTTGTAAATGAAGCAGCAGCTAAGCAACCCCACACAAGACCACGCCAATCTAATTGTATTTCGTTTTGAGTAATATTAGTAGCTAATACTGTACCTACTAATACAATAATTACAGCAACTACTTTTTGTTTAGAAGGAAGTTTCTTTTCTAGAATCATTTCTAGTAAAACTCCCATCCATACTGTTTGCATCAATAAAACAATTCCGATAGAAACTGGAATGTATTTTACAGCCAGATAATAAAACAAACTTGTCATTCCTAATGAGGTTCCAGCCGTCATTAATTGAGCAATGTTTTTTGGAGTTGCATTAACAACTGTGTCTTTATGTTTTGCTTTCTGGAAAGCGTTGATGATTAGGATCCCAATGATTCCTAATATAAATTGAGAAGTAGTTACTTCTGCTGTTGTGAATCCTTCATCGTATGACATTTTTACAAAAGTGGCCAACATACCATAACTTGTTGCGCCAAATGCTACTAGAAATACTCCTTTTAATACGTTATTTTTTGTCATTTTATATAATTTACTGCTTTCTGTTTTTAAAAATAAAGCCTGCAAAGATAGGCTTTAGTAAGTAATTAAAAAAATGGATTTAATTAGGATATTGTATTTAGAGCATTGTTTCTATTGATGATTTTAAGAAAAACCTCTCGAAAGTGTCTTGTTTATAGATTATTCATAATTGTTTAATCACTCTACTTTTCTAACACTTCCGTTAGGAGTGTCCCACCAATTTTTAAGACCGCTGAGTTTTGGGTTGGCGCTTTCGGTTAAAAAATAGCGTTGTATAATATTCTGTACCCGACTATCATTTAGGAATAAACCATGAAAATCGAGATTGTTACTTATTTCATCAAAGAAGTTTTCTTTCTTCACTGCAAATGTTTTAATGTCTTTTGCATAAATAGACGAACTTTTAAAAGGAACAGTTCCGTCGCCAGATTCTCTTCCGTCATTAAGAGAACCTAGGTCGACTAAATTTGCAATATTGTTATTCCCTTTTTTTAAGACTTTTACCTTAGTGAATGTTTTGTCATCTTCGCCAACAATAATTATCATTCTGTCTTTTAGTGCTTGAGGCAAATCAGATAAGTTTCTTAAACCTGTGGGAGAACGAAATTCTTTTAAAAGCGCTAATCGTGAGTCAAAAAGAGGTTCGATATCTCTGTATAAATTGTCTTGCCAATATTCTTTTTTCAAAAGATCCAGCGATTCATTATTATCTGTATAGGTTAAGGCATCTTTGTAAATGGGTAATAACTCATAAACCCCAGGATAAGTTCGGATAACTTTACGCATATCCTCATTTCTTCCTATTACCCAATTTAAGATACTTCTTAAACCTCCATCTCCTTTTACCATATGAACTAATGCATAGGGAGATCCTAAAAAAGGAGGAGCATTCATGACTATTTTATCAATTCCCGAAAAATCATCATTTAATAAGTTTAGATAGCAGTTTAAAACTAATCCTCCCATGCTATGAGTAATAAAACGGAATCCTTCGATGTTTTGATCCTGAAGTTTATGCTTGAGGTATTCGATGTAAATCTTCAAACGTTTGGCGCTTTCCATGTTAGACATTCGCCAATCGTAACCGAATAAAAAGACAGGAGTGTTTTTATATGCTCTGGTTTCGTTTAGTTTGTTTTTTAATTTAGCAATAGAATTCTCGTAAGGAAATTTAGCGATATGATTGCGTTCTATTATCGTTTCAATTCCTTGATCGTATAAAGGATTAAATTGTAGGTTTTCGTTAATATACGCTCCAAAAATAGAGGAACCAATAGAGGAACCTAAGGTGTCGTATGCGTTCCAGATATAATTAAAATCGAAAGTATTACTGTTAACAAGACTTGTAGCTTGAATTCCGGGGATAAAGATGATAGGTTTCATGGGGCTAGATTTTGCTATCTAAAGTAATACTTATTTTTATTATATATTGATTGTCATTTGTTTATATGTGTTTGCTACCGATTAATTTAGGTAATAATACTTTCATACAACTCTGACCTATTGTAGATGGATCCCAGTAACATTTGTGCATTTTGATACTGTTTAATGAGAAAAAGGCAATTATGCCAGATTTGTCAGATGTAATCTCGTAGTTAATATTTTCTGGAATAATGGCAATATTTTTTATTCCAAACTCAGCTTCACCTCGAGTATCATCTTTTCTAAAATTTGTAGCAAAAACATCAGAAACAGAATAAATGTTCAGCCATTTTATGTTGTTTTCCATTATCGCACTTCTTCTCTTAAAAAAAGAAGGGTAATAGGCGTTTATAAATTCATAAGGATTTCCTGTTGTAATAAGAAGTTTGGTTAGTTTTTGGATGTTATCTGATGGTGGAATCTCGGCTACAGGAAAAATAAGATCAGTTGCTAAGATGCTCCCGAAGCTGTAACAATGAAAATGGATTTCTGGCTCAACTTCATTCTCCGCAATATACTCTACAAGCGAATCAAGATTTCCTAATACAATTTGGCTTTGTTCTCCATTGGCGATATAACTATCAACACAAGAAAACTCGGTTGCCAATGATGTTATGATCGTTTTGGATTGGGGAGCAAAAATTAAAATTAATGTCGTTATCGAAAGAACGTATTTGCCGTAATTATGTATTCTTTCTACATCAATATCATAGCCGAAGTGATAAAGTAGTTTAGAAATGTTTTTTATAATGCTTTCATTAGTCATTAAATCTATACAAGCTGGAATTAAAAAAAGAACACATAATGAAATTATCAAAAGGATAGAAAATGCATAGGTAGTTTGGTAAGGACTGCTGAATTCTTTTTTTCTGAAAAACCTTAAAGTGATTTGAGGCGTTTTCTTAATTATTAAACTAAATAGAATAAGGTTTTTTATGAAGATGTTATAATGTTCAAATTTTTCGGTTAAGATTTTATGGTATTGAAAATCATATATTTTATATATTAATTCTTCATTGTCATTTTTATCTTTTTTAAAAAGACTTACCACAGTGCTATTTCTCTCGGGTTGATAAGAGATTTTTTCTGTTTTAATAAAATAATTAAAACCAGTTGTGGTAAAGTTCAATTCGTTTCTAAGTCTTTCTGTATATTTTTCTACAGTTTCATTGTGTATAGATTGTCCGAGTCCGGTAATATAAATTCCTGTTTTAGTTGCCATATTATTTATGATGATTTAAAATCATCGATTGTAGGTTTGAGTATTATTTTTTTTGAGATTTATTTTGAAGTTAGATCAGTAACGTTGGGGCCACCAAAGCCAAAGTTTAATGACAGAAGCGAAATTAATGTTCCGTTATGGTTAAAAACGGGTATAAAAGAACTCCCGATTTGATAGGTTAGGGCAATTTGTTCTGTGAGCCTGTAGCTAAATGTTCCGATGTACTGAAAATCTGATGTATTTTCTTTAGTGTATAATATGTTTCCAGCAGCATCGGTACTAGTAATCAAGAGAGAACTACTTTGTCTTCCGGTTGCTTCAAATTCTAATGAAAATTTCTTGAATTGCCCTGATAAAGCCAATCCATAATCAAAATTGTTCTTGTATACGTTAGTGTCTGGGAAATAATTTTCAAAATATTTCTTGTTGTACCATTCGTAACGTAAAACTCCTGTGGCTTTTAGAAAACTAATTTTATCTGAGAATTTATACGAAGGGGTAATCCAAAATGATTGTCTGGGTATATTAGAGTTTTTAAAATCATTGGTAGGGAAATTCAATGATAAGGCATAAGCCAAATCTATACTTAAACCTTGACGGGATAAGATGTAAGATTTAAATTCGTCGTAACTCCCCATTGATTTATTTTCTATTAATTCAGAAAATGCAATGAAAAAGGAGTCAAGATCATTTTCGTTAAACGGAAGTGAATCTGTAGCGTCATAAATATTCTTGGTTATTTCTTCGGCTTCTTTCATCGATTTTTTATCGAGTACTTCGTAAATACGATTGGTGAGTTTATCCCGAATGGCTGTTAAGTATTCTCTTTTCGTTTTAAATTTAAATTTATCAGCAAGTTCACTAAGTTCAGCTAATATTTTAGAGCCAATACGCTGATTATCGCTTAAGGTTTTTATGTGCTTTTGGATGATTTCTTTATCTCTTTTGTTTCCAAAATAGATAGAGGTGCGATAACCAAAAGCCAAACTTCTTGTATTTGTACTGTCTTGTAACATGAAGTTTTGAGTAGAAGCCAACGAAAATGAGGAATTTCGCAAAAGCTGATCAAGGTTTGCTTTTGGATAAAGGTATTCTTCTAAACTTATACCATGATCATTAGCCCAATACGGCATAAACTCGAGACCAAAATCATTTGGAATTATACTGTTTCCGTTTTCATCGTTAAAGTTCGAAAAAAGAGCTGTTTCTAGAGCGCGATAAGATTTAGGTTGTAATATGGCACTTGGCTGCATGCCTAAAACCGATGCAGCTGGAGAAGTAGGTGTTGTAAGGATGTCTAATTTTTTTTGTGCCTGAAGGGTTCCGAAATAAAAAAAGGTAATTATTACAATCCAATTTTTCATTTCACAGAAAATTTGATAGTTAGGATTACATACGGTCGATCTGTTTCACTTTTAGGATTAGAGTGTTTTGCAATTAGTTTTTTATTGATGTAGTATTCAATAGCAATTGTGTCTTCGTTGGGTATAGGATTAGCAATGTCCGAAACACTAATTGTTTTTTCAGATGTGAGTGATTGGATTTTTCCTAGAGAACATTTACCAGAATTAGCAATTTCAGAATCATTATCTCCGGGTATATTAATTACGGTATGTCCTATATTACCATCGGATATAAATTTGATTTCAAAATTAACATCTTCATCGGCGGGAGCCGAGAATGACAATTTTTCATAACGGTAAATTTTCCTCATAGTGTTCTGTTTTTTTAATAAGTAACTTTTTTAAAAGCGGGTTAAAGTTATGTAAATAGCTTATGTTAAAAAACAGGAATAAGTACTTTTTTTTGGGATTATTTAGTAGAATAGTTAGAAATATTTTGTTTTTTCAAACAAAAAGCCCCTCAAGTATAACCTGAGGGGCTTTGTAATGATATAGCCTTTAGGGCTTAATATCATGTTATTTAATCATTTCAAAACTTCTTTTTACAAAAGCAGTTAATGCTTCACCTTTTAATAAGTTTTGAGATAATTTAGCTAAATCTAATGCTTGTTTAACCAAATGTTCCTGATGTGTTTTGTCTTCGGTATTCAAGATGCTAGTAGCTAAATCAGAATTTGTGTTTACTACCAAGTTGTACATCTCTGGCATATTGCCCATACCAAACATTCCAGATCCACCTGACTGACTCATTTCTTTCATTCTACGCATAAATTCTGGTTGCGTAATGATAAATGGAGCAGCTTGGCTATCCATAGCTTCTAGTTGTACACTATATGCTTTTGGGATATAAGCTTCTAATGATGTTTTTAATGTTTCTTTTTCTTCATCAGATAATTTAGAAATCGTGTTTTCGTCTTTCTTGATTAAGTTATCAATATGATCAGAATCGACACGTACGAAAGTTACATCTTTATTATCACCTTCTATTTTCTGAATTAAATGCGAGATAATAGGAGAATCTAAAAGCAATACTTCGTATCCTTTTTCTTTTGCTGTTTCTATATAAGAGTGTTGTGCATCTTTGTTTCCAGCATAAAGAACTACCAATTTTCCGTCTTTATCGGTTTGGTTTTCTTTTAATTTCTCTTTTAATTCTTCAAGAGTAAAATATTTATCATCTACAGTTGGATACAAAACAAATGCACCAGCTTTTTCGTAGAATTTATCTTCAGAAAGCATTCCGTACTCTAAAACGATTTTAATGTCGTTCCATTTTGATTCAAAATCTGCACGGTTTTCATTAAATAATGCTTTTAATTTATCGGCTACTTTACGAGTAATGTAGTTTGATATTTTCTTAACAGCACCATCAGCTTGTAAGCCAGAACGAGAAACGTTTAACGGAATGTCTGGAGAATCGATAACTCCTTTTAACATAGTTAAAAATTCAGGAACAATTCCTTCTACATTATCAGTTACATAAACCTGATTTTGGTACAATTGAATTTTGTCTTTTTGAATTTGCATATCCGAACCTAATTTTGGGAAGTATAAAATTCCTGTTAGGTTAAACGGATAATCCACATTTAAGTGAATGTTGAATAAAGGATCTTCAAATTGCATTGGATACAATTCGCGGTAGAAACTCTTATAATCCTCTTCAGATAATTCAGTTGGTTGTTTAGTCCAAGCTGGATTTGGGTTATTGATGATATTGTCTACTTCTATAGTTTCGTTTACATAATCTTCAGGAGCATCTTCTGGTTTAGGAAGAGTTTCTGTTCTAGTTCCGAATTTAATAGGAATAGGCATGAACTTATTATACTTATTCAATAGTTCATGAATTTTAGAATCTTCTAAAAATTCAAGAGAATCTTCGGCAATATGTAATACGATTTCAGTTCCACGTGTAGTTTTGTCAGTTGGCTCTAGAGTAAATTCTGGGCTACCATCACATGACCAATGTGCAGCTGGTTCGTCTTTGTATGATTTAGTAAAAATTTCTACTTTCTCAGCAACCATAAAGGCTGAGTAAAATCCTAGACCAAAATGACCTATAATTCCTGAATCTTTTGCTGAGTCTTTATATTTATCCAAAAATTCCTCAGCTCCAGAGAAAGCGACTTGGTTGATGTATTTTTCAACTTCGTCGGCAGTCATCCCAAGACCTTGGTCGATAATGTGGATTTTTTTACCTTCTTTGTCAATTTTAATTTCAATAATTGGGTTGCCATATTCTACTTTGGCTTCACCAATACTTGTTAGGTGTTTTAATTTTAGAGTAGCATCGGTTCCGTTAGAAATCAACTCACGCAAGAAAATTTCGTGATCGCTATATAAGAATTTCTTGATTAAGGGAAATATGTTTTCTACCGAAACATTAATTTTACCTGTTGTCATATTTTTTAAAATTTAAGTTTAACGTTATGCATTTCAGATTCTTCAAATAAGATACCAATTGCCAAGAGGATGACAAATTGTCGTAGGTGTTAATTCTGAAAGAAAAAAAAATAATTTTTAAACAAATTTAATTTTTTTGCATTGTATCTTTGTAGGAGTATTAATTTTAAATTTGCTAAAACGATGAGAAAAATTATTTTAATATGCATATTAGCCGTGACGGTTTTTGCATGCAAATCAGCTTCTACAGCAACGACATCTTCTAACGGAGCTGAACCGCTTTCTACAAAACTTGATAAGTCGACTCAAGTAGCAATTAAAGGGAATTGGGTTTTAACCAATGTTTCTTATCCGGGTTCAGAATATATTAAAGTAAATTCATTTGATCTTGCTGATTCTAAGTGTTTTATTGGTAGTACATGGAACTTTATTTCAAATAACAACAAAGGGTCAATGGCTTTAGCTTCATCTAGTTGTACGGCGTTTTCTTCTCCAATTGTGTGGAGTATAAATAGTCAGGGTATGTTTGTGCTTAAGATTCTTGACGCTGGTGTAAAAGCGAAAAAAGTGAGAGATGGGTATTTATTAAAAATTGGAGGTTTAACAGAGAGTTCATTCCAATTAATTGATAATATCAATGTAGGTGGACAAGTGAAAGATGTAGTATACCAATTTCAAAGAGCTAATTAATATTAAAGAATACATATAAAAAAAGATAGACATATGAAAAAGATAACAGTTTTAGGTTTGAGTACTTTACTTGTATTAACAAGTTTTTTTACAAGTTGTGATTCAGTAAAGAATGCAAATAATACTCAAAAAGGAGCAGGAATAGGTGTTGCTGCTGGTGCTCTTATCGGGGGTATTCTTGGTAACAATTTAGGACGTGGTGGAAACGCTGCTTTAGGTGCTGCTATTGGAGCTGCCGTAGGTGGTGGAACTGGTGCTCTTATTGGAAACAAAATGGACAAACAAGCTCGTGAAATTGATCAGGCTTTACCAGGTGCTACTGTAGAAAGAGTAGGAGAAGGTATCCATTTAACTTTAAATGAAAATTCAGTTCGTTTTGATACTAACAAATCAACATTAACGACTCAGGCAAAAGCAAATTTAGATAAATTAGTTCCTGTGTTTAATGAGTATGGAGATACTGATATTCAAATTTTTGGTTATACTGATAATACAGGTAAACCAGAATATAACTTAACACTTTCAGGACAAAGAGCTGCTTCTGTTCAGGCTTATTTAGTTTCTAAAGGATTAAAAGCTACTCGTTTCAAAACTTCAGGTTTAGGAATTGCAGATCCAATTGCTACAAATGATACTCCAGAAGGAAGAGCACAAAACCGTCGTGTAGAGTTTGCTATTACTGCAAATGACAAAATGGTAAACGATGCAAAAGCTGGTAAATAAGGCATAGCTTCTTAACGAATAAATTAAAAGCTGCTTCTGTTTGAAGCAGCTTTTTTTTGTAGATAATTTAATAACTTTCTCTGAGTTATTTTTATCAAAGCAACTATCTTTGTATCCTCAATTTTTCAATGCCAACTAATGCTTCAAGTTCAAGATATTTCTTTTTCGTATACCGAAAAACCTGTTATAAAAAATGTTTCTTTTACCATAAATAAGGGCGAAAATATTGCTATTATTGGTGAAAGCGGCTGCGGAAAAAGTACATTACTTAAATTAATGTACGGATTATACGATTTAAATGGAGGTGCTATTTCGTATAATGAAAAACCTGTTTTAGGACCCAAATACAACTTGGTTCCCGGAATGCCTTATATGAAATATTTGGCGCAGGACTTTGATTTGTCTCCTTTTGAAACCGTTGCCGAAAATGTTGGGAAGTTCCTTTCGAATGGTTTTGCTAACATGAAAAAATTGCGTGTTCAGGAATTACTAGAAATGGTCGAAATGGAGCAATTCTCTAATGTAAAAGCAAAGTTATTAAGTGGGGGACAACAACAAAGAGTTGCTTTAGTAAGAGTTTTGGCTTTAGAGCCAGAAGTAATTTTACTAGACGAACCATTTAGTCAGATAGATGCTTTTCGTAAAAATGCTTTACGCAGAAATTTATTTAGATATTTAAAACAAAAAGGGATTACTTGTATTATCGCAACGCATGATAGTACCGATGCTTTGTCATTTGCAGATGAGGTGATTGTAATGCGAAACGGAGAAGTTCTTGCTAAAGATAATCCAACAAAAATATACGAAGATCCTGAGACGAAATATGTGGCTTCACTTTTTGGAGAGGTAAATGAAATTGCTACTCATTTGCTAATTCCTTACGAAGATGAAATGCATAAAACATTGGTTTACCCACATCAGTTTAAAATGGTTGCAGAGTCTAATTTGTTAGTGAAGATTAGACGAACTTATTTTAGAGGAAATCATTATTTAATAGAAACGGTTCATAAAAGACAATTGATCTTTTTTGAAAGTGAAATTGATTTACCTATTGAGCAGGAAATTTATTTAGGTTTAAATTATCTGTAAATTAGAAAATTAGATAATTCTTTTAGCACGATAAAAAACAAAACCCGATTGACTTTAAAATCAATCGGGTTTTTATTTGTGAAATGAGATTTGGCTTTTTAGCCCTGATGGGAACGGCATCCTTTTATGGCGGGGTTTGCCATAAAAGATATAGTGTACAGCAGGATTAGCTCCTTAATAATTAACATAGTATGAAATGAAAGAATCCCCGAAATTCATCATTTAGGGAATTCTTTGTGTATTAATCGAGAAGTTTCTCGGGAATTAGTTTTTTAAATATTTCTCTAAGAACTGATCTTGTTCCCAAAGCAAGTGCAAGATGTTTTCTCTAGCTACATAACCATGAGATTCTTTTGGTAAAATTACCATTCTCGCTGGAGCTCCCAATCCTTTTAAAGCTTGGAAATAACGCTCTGTTTGCAAAGTAAAAGTTCCCGGATTGTTATCGGCTTCACCATGTACTAATAATAGTGGTGTTTTCATTTTATCGGCATGCATAAATGGCGACATAGTGTTGTAAATATCTGGAACTTCCCAGTAATTACGTTGCTCAGTCTGGAATCCGAAAGGAGTTAACGTTCTGTTGTAAGCACCACTTCTGGCAATTCCGCAAGCAAAAAGATTAGAATGCGTTAATAAGTTAGCAGTCATAAATGCTCCGTAAGAATGTCCTCCTACAGCAACTTTCTTTCTGTTTATATATCCTAATGCATCTACAGCATCTATTGCAGCTTCGGCATCATCTACAAGTTGTGTAATAAAGTTATCATTAGGCTCAGTAGTTCCTTCACCAATAATTGGGAACGAAGCATCATCTAGAACTACATATCCTTTGGTTACCCAATATATAAATGAACCATAGTAAGGAAATGTAAATTCATTAGGGTTTTGGCTACTTTGTCCTGCACTGTTTTTATCCTTGTATTCTGCTGGATAAGCCCAGATTAACAATGGTAATTTTTCTTTTTTAACTTTATCATATCCTTCAGGTAAGTATAAAGTTCCAGATAATTCTACACCATCTTTTCTTTTGTACTTAATTACTTCTTTGCTTACATTCTTGATACTTTCGAATGGATTTTTGAAGAAAGTAACCTGAGTTAAATTATTCTGTTTTTTTATGTTTCTGAAATAATAATTAGGATAGTCATTTTTGGATTGAATTTGTACCAAAACTTTTCCTGTTTTAAAATCTTCAATCTCTAATATATCTTCTTTTTTATCTTTAAGAGTAGAAGTATATAGACGGTTTGTTTTTAATGTTTTAAGATTAAGTTCGCTTATAAAAGGGAACTGACCATCTTTGGTAAAACCTTCGCCAAGAAGGAAAGCATTATCGTTTTCTATAGCAAGAACATATTTATTGTATTGGTTCTTTTTAAATTCAAAAGCACCTGGATCTGCGTAGATATCCTGAGAGTTTCTGTCGAAGATTACTTTAGGTTTCTGAGTTGCGTCTGATGGATTAATTAAATAGGTTTTAATATTACGCGTATCATACCATTCGTCCATAAGGATTGCAGTATTGTCATTCCCCCAGATAATTTCATTAAAACGTTGAGGTGTTTTTACCAATGAAGTTGCTTCGGTATTAAATGGAGCATTCCAAAGAAAAACTTCGTCTCTAAAATCGACTTTGTTTGCAGGATCTCCTTCGTCTAAAGCTACAACATAAGAAAGCGTTGCCGGTTTATCACCTCTCCAAGACATTTCTCTTTTTCCTTTAGGAACAGCCATAAAGCCTTTTGGCATAATTTCATAAAGAGGAACTTCGTTTACCGTTTTTACTTCAGTACCATTTTTATCATAAACGACTGCTTTTGATGGAAATCTTCCTAGCGGAACAATATAAGAGAATGGCTTTTGTATTGTAGTTAACATTACATAATTACCGTCTGGCGAAATTCTTTCAGAAGAATACATATCGGCATTTTTAAATAAAGTAGCCGTTCCGTTAATGTTTACTTTGTAGATTTCGGATGTGATAATGTTCTCAAAATTAGCCTCATCATTTTTGTTTTTCAACATATCTGCATAGGTTCTGTTTTGCGATTTAGATCCATCAGCGGTAGAAACAATTGGGCCTGTTGGTAAATCTTTTTTAGAATCTAATAATGCAGGTCTGTTTTTAGGTAACATTTTTACCAAAATCGTCTCATTGTCGTTAAACCAGCTAAATGGAGTTCCAAGATTAGCATTTAAGTTTGCATCGGTAAGTTTTGTAGCTTTAGCAGATGCTACATCTACAATCCAAAGTTCTACACCGGTTTTTGTAGTTTGAGTAAATAAGATTTTTTTGTCATTAGGCGACCATGCTATATTACTGATTTGAGGAGCAGTTGGTAAACCTGAAACTTGAATTTCTTTAGTATCATTAACTTTTCTCAGCTTTAGGTTTCTTACATAAGTAACCGTGCTCGAAATGTTTGTTACAGGATTAATTCTTAAACCAGCCAAACGAAGTTCTTCCTGATTTAAATCGTCTAAGGTTTTATAGGTATTTCTGTAAGATAATAGCATAAACTCTTTTTTAGTATCCATAGATACGGATGGAGCTCTTTGATAATCGGCTAAATCTAAAATAGATTTAGAAGGTTTCTGGTACGTTAAATTTTCTTGGGCAAAAGCTACTAAACCAAGATTTAGAAACAGAAATAGAGTGACTTTTAATTTCATAGTTGAAACTTTTAGAATTAAAGATTGTTATGATTTGTCTAAAGTAGTTCAATCTTGTTATATTATAATAATGAAAATGACTTGTTATATGAATATTTTGAAAAATAACGTAATTTTCCTATCAAAAATTATGTATTTGAAAAAAGTAACAAATGGGAATAATATATAGAATTGTTAATTACTAAAAAATCACTAAATTGTGTACATGATTTTTAAAAGATGTTTAGATTTGCAGTCCAATTTTTTAACGAATAATAAAAAAATATGTATCATTCAAAAATAGCGGGATTAGGATATTATGTCCCTTCAAATGTGGTAACCAATGACGATTTGTCTAAAATTATGGATACCAATGACGAGTGGATACAAGAACGAACAGGGATTGAAGAACGCAGACACATTATAAGAGGAGAAGATACTACAACTTCGATGGGTGTAAAAGCTGCCGAAATAGCTATTCAACGTTCTGGTGTAGCAAAAGAAGATATCGATTTTGTTGTTTTTGCAACATTAAGCCCAGATTACTATTTTCCAGGACCAGGAGTTTTGGTACAACGTGACTTAGGATTAAAAACTGTTGGAGCATTAGATGTAAGAAACCAATGTTCTGGTTTTATATATGCTATTTCTGTAGCAGATCAATATATTAAAACAGGAATGTATAAGAATGTTTTGGTAATTGGTTCAGAAGTACACTCTACAGGTTTAGACATGACAACTAGAGGAAGAGGTGTTTCTGTAATTTTTGGAGACGGTGCCGGAGCAGCAGTTTTAAGTAGAGAAGAAGATGCTACAAAAGGTATTTTATCTACACACTTACACTCAGAAGGTCAACATGCCGAAGAATTATCACTAACAGCACCAGGAATGGGAGCACGTTGGGTAACTGATATTATTGCAGATAATGACCCGAACGACGAAAGTTATTTCCCTTATATGAACGGACAATTTGTATTTAAAAATGCAGTAGTACGTTTTGCTGAAGTTATTAATGAAGGTTTGGTAGCAAATAATCTACAGGTTTCGGATATTGATATGTTGATACCTCACCAAGCTAATTTGAGAATATCTCAATTTATCCAAAAGAAATTTGGATTGAATGATGATCAGGTATATAACAATATTCAGAAATACGGTAATACAACCGCAGCATCTATTCCGATTGCATTGACAGAAGCTTGGGAACAAGGAAAAATCAAATCTGGAGATACAGTTGTTCTAGCTGCATTTGGTAGCGGATTTACATGGGGAAGTGCAATTATCAAATGGTAATTAAACCGATACAAACAACCATATAAGTTATATAAGTTCATTTAAACGTAATGTTTTCAAACTTATATTTTCTTAAATGATTAAAAAATACTTTTAAAAGAAAACCTATTCAGTACTGAATAGGTTTTTTTGTTTATTTTCGATGCAACATAATTGTATTGTTAGGTTGAGTCTGTTCGTCTCTTTTCAGGATAAACATAAGTCTAAGCCTATTGTAATTGTTTAAGAATAATAAAAATGGAAAAAAGCCAATTAGAGATTGCGTGTTTTAATCTTGATTCTGTAGAAATTGCTCAGGCAAATGGAGCAAACAGAATCGAGTTGTGTGTAAATATGAAAGAAGGAGGGACAACCCCAAGTTTAGATTTAGTTCAGGCAGCAAGAGAAAAAGCTACTATAGATTTAAATGTTATTATCCGACCTCGTGGTGGAGATTTTGTTTATACAGATACTGAGTTTGAGGAAATGAAAGAGAATATAATCGAATACAAAAAATGCAATGTTGATGGTTTTGTGCTTGGAAATCTTAATCCTGACGGAAGCGTTAACATAGAACAAAATACGGAATTAATTAATTTGGCAAACCCGCTTCCTTGTACATTTCATCGCGCTTTTGATGTTGTTTCGGATGTATCTAAATCTCTGGAAGATGTAATTAATTGTGGTTTTAAAACAATCCTAACGTCAGGACAAGGAAAGGATGTAGTAGAAGGAATTGATGTTCTTATCGATGTGGTACAAAAAGCAAATAATAGAATCGTAATTATGCCTGGTGGGGGACTTCGATCTACGAATATAGGATTGCTAAAAGAGAAACTAGGAAATACTTTTTTCCATTCATCTGCAATTACCGATTCTGGCGAAACAGCAAGCGCAGCAGAAATTAATGCTCTAAAAGCTAAGCTGTAGTTTTTAGTATGCTATAGACGAAAAATAAATATTGTCTAGAAAAAATAGAACGCGGATGATACGGATTCGCCAAGGCGAAAACGCGGATAAAAACGGATTTTTAAAAATAACAGAAAAAGAAAAAAAATCCGTTTTTATCTGCGTCTTTCCTTCAGGAAATCTGCGTCATCCGCGTTCCCTTTTTAGATAATCTATGTAAATTGAATATATCAAAAAAGCCCAGAGTGGCATACTCTGGGCTTTCTTTACTACTAAAAAATATTCAATTATTAAAATATTCGAATAAGTGTGATGGATTAAAACATTCCTCCGCCACCTTTACTCGTGTTGTCTTCTCTTTGTTTACGTTGTAAGTTTTTAATTTTTGCTCCACCAAAATTATATGTTAACCCTAAATAAACGGTTTGACTTTCCCATGTAAACTCTCCTGTATGTGCATAAGGATAGTTAGAATCAAAAGCATATTTCATAGTGTGAAATACATCATTAAAACGTACACTAATATTCATCTTGTTGTCTAACAATGTATAACGTGAACCTATGTCCATTTTGTACATTTCATGGCTATTATTTTGAACTCCATCAACAGGACCTCTGTAAAAACCAAATAATAAGAAGCTTATACGTTTGTTAACTTTAAAGTTTGAGTTCATACGACCATTAAATGCAGCAACAGTAACTTTTCTTTCGATAGGATTACTCTTTGTTGTTGCAGGATCATATTCAAACACAATACCTTGTTGGTTGATACTTGAGAAATCAATAGATGGTTGAATATCCCACCATTTAGTGATTTTGTAATTAAAAGAAACCTCAAAACCGTAAGAAGTATTATGATTATAGTTAGTATATGTCATAATTTGTCTGTTACCGCTTGGATCTGTTTCGTCAGGATATAAAACTCTGCTAATTGGGTCATTAATGCTTCTATAGAAAACACCAGTTGTAAAACTTCCTTTTTCTAGAGTTTTTGTATAATTTATTTCTACCGAATTAGTAAACTGAGGTCTTAATTCAGGATTTCCTAAAGAGGTTACTAACGGAGTAGAAAACTCACGGATAGGTTTTGTTTGCTCTAAACTAGGGCGGTCCACACGACGGCTATAGCTTAATTGTAATGTGTTTTTCTCATTTAAGTTATACGTAAAATAAGCCGATGGGTATAAAGTAATATAGTCATCATTAAATTTGTCAAGACCATAATTTAAATTAGTAGCTACTTTATAACTTTCAAAACGAGCTCCTAATTGATAACTGAATTTTTTATATTTCTGACCAAATGTTACATAAGCCGAATAAATATTAGTATCGTAAGTATAATTAGTAACAGGAAAATCAGCAAGTGGGTTTCCAGTAACATAATCATTATTGGTCTTTGTAATTCTAGCTTCCGCACCCGCTTCAAGCGTAGTTTTTTCGTTTAATGGATTTACATAGTCTATATTAAAAGTACTTAATTTGCGTGTGCCTTTAATTTGATCGTCGTAAATTACTTTTTCTACAGTATTGTCAGTTTTCGTTGATTGAGTATCAAAAGAAGCATATTGTGTTCCTTCGTTATCACTATAATTTCCTTCAAAATCTAAAGTATGACCTTCTTTTTTAAAGATATGTTTGTAAGCTAAATTATAAGTACCAATTTTATTTGGACCTGAATATTTTGATTTCTGAAAAATATTAGAAACATCAGAACCTGTTAAATTGTTATAATCAATATTAGTATCTACAAATCCTTTTCCGTTTGATTTATTTTGGTTGGTATAAACAGATATTGTGTTATGATCATCAATTAAGTAATCCATTCCAATTTTATATAAGTAAGAATCATTGTCGTTTAGAACATTAATATCCTGAATGATTTCCGGATCAATTCTTTTGATAAAACCACTGTTGTGATATGTTCCAAAATTCTGACCTACGTTTCCGAAGAAATTTACTTTCCCAGTTTTATAGTTTAAGTCTAATGATTGATTGTATTTTGCAGTTTCTCCAAAAGTAATACCAGCACTATAACTTCCGTTAAAACCAGTATTAGTGTTTTTATGCAGGATAATATTGATGATTCCAGACATTCCTTCTGGATTGTATTTTGCACTTGGGTTTGTAATCAACTCAATTTTTTTGATAGAAGTTGATGGAATTTGTTTAAGTAATTGAGCAGGATCAATATTTGATGGTCTTCCGTCAATTAATACACGTACATTATCGTTTCCACGAAGAGAAAGCTTTCCGTCCTGATCCACATTTACCGAAGGGATATTATTCATGATGTCAGATGCAGAAGCTCCGGCAGTTGTTAGATCCTTACCAACAGTAATTACTTTACGGTCAATTTTTTGTTCGATAGTCGAGCGTTCGCTAACAATGTTTACACCTTTAAGTTGAGTAGCTTCTTCTTCAAGCGCAACCTTAAATGTGTATTCTTTTTTAGAATCGCTAAAGTATAAGTTAGTTTTGTATGGTCTAAATCCGATGTATTGAATTTCTAAAAGATAATTTTTTAAAGGGATATTTTTTAAGATAAAGTCACCTTTATCATCTGTCACACCACTTGCGATTGTTTTTCCTTCTTCTTTTACAGCAACAGTAGCATAAGAAATAGGAGAATTAGTGGCTTTTTCTAGTACTTTTCCAGAAACACTTCCAGAGTTTTGAGCTTGTACCGATGTTATTACTCCAATAAGAAATAACATGATAATTTTAAGTTTCATAAGTTTTGATTTAGTTAAGGTTGATTAATTGATTATTTGATTGATGATTTTCTTTAAAATACAAGTTGATTACTCTTGTTGGAAAATTATTTAAAAGACTCTATTAAGACTATTATATTTATTTTATGTTACAGGATTAGTGAAAAAAAATAGTTGTTTTGTTGAAAATGATTTGTTTTTCAGGGATTTAAGATTGTTATTTGTAATGAGTCTTAATTGTTTTTCGGATTAGTAAGACTTCTTATCATAGATTTTAAATCTTTTACATTTTCTGTAATTGATGAATAAGCAGTATATTTGCACACTTTAAAACTAAGTTTACATGTCATTATCACAAATTCTTACGCCTTCTATACAAAAAGCAATACAAGCCTTATTTGAAGTAACCGTGGATAAAATCGAGTTTCAAACTACCAGAAAAGAGTTTGAAGGCGATATTACAATGGTTATTTTTCCTTTACTAAAAGTGATTAAAAGTAATCCTGTCGAGTTAGGAAATAAAATAGGAAATTATCTTGTAGAAAATATTCCGGAGGTTGCTCGTTTTAATGTAGTTTCTGGTTTCTTAAATATTGTAATTGCCGATACTTATTATGTAAGTTTCTTTAATGGTATTAAAGAGGAGAAAGAATATGGTTTTGTAAAACCAAATCCTTCTGATAAAGCAATTATTGTAGAATATTCTTCGCCAAATACAAACAAACCATTACACTTAGGACACGTTCGTAACAATTTGTTAGGATACTCTGTAGCCGAAATTATTAAAGCTGCAGGTAAAAAAGTATATAAAACTCAAATTATAAACGACCGAGGAATCCATATTTGTAAATCGATGTTGGCTTGGGAAAAATTTGGAAATGGAGAAACTCCCCAAAGTACAGGTTTAAAAGGTGACAAACTGGTAGGGAACTATTATGTGAAATTTGATAAGGTTTATAAAGAGCAGATTAATGAATTAATGCAAGCTGGTAAAACCGAAGACGAAGCTAAGAAACAAGCGCCGATAATTCTTGAAGCACAAGAAATGCTTTTAAAATGGGAAGCAGGAGATGCAGCTGTAAAAGAACTTTGGGCAAAAATGAACCAATGGGTTTATGATGGTTTTGCCATTACATATAAAAACCTAGGAGTAAATTTTGATAGTTACTACTACGAGAGCAATACTTATTTATTAGGAAAAGATGTTGTACAAATAGGTTTAGATAAAGGAATTTTTGAAAAAGATCCAGATGGTTCCGTTTGGATTGATTTAACCGATGAAGGTTTAGATCGTAAAATTGTACTTCGTTCAGACGGAACTGCAGTTTATATGACACAAGATATTGGTACAGCAATCCAGCGTGTAAAAGATCATCCAGATGTTGGAGGAATGGTTTATACTGTAGGAAATGAGCAAGATTACCATTTTAAAGTATTGTTCTTAATACTTAAGAAATTAGGTTTTGATTGGGCTTCAAGTTTATATCATTTATCATACGGAATGGTTGATTTACCTTCGGGGAAAATGAAAAGCCGTGAAGGAACTGTTGTCGATGCCGATGATTTAATGCAGGAAATGACCGATACAGCTCAGGAAATTTCCGAAGGATTAGGGAAATTAGATAGTTTCTCTGACGATGAAAAAGCAAAACTATATAGTACAATAGGACTTGGTGCTTTAAAATATTACATTTTAAAAGTAGATCCTAAAAAACGTATCTTGTTTAATCCAGAAGAGTCAGTAGATTTTGCTGGTAATACAGGACCGTTTATCCAATATACCTATGCAAGGATTCAATCGATTATTCGTAAAGCCGATTTTGATTTCTCTGTAACATTAACCGGAATCGAAGAGCTTCATGAAAAAGAAAAAGAATTGGTAAAACAAATCGAACTTTTCCCAGAAGTAATCCAAAACGCTGCACAAAATCATAGCCCAGCTTTAATTGCTAATTATACGTATGATTTGGTAAGAGAGTATAATTCATTTTATCAGTCGGTACATATTTTAGGAGAAGAGGATTTGACCAAGAAAATATTCAGAGTTCAATTTTCTCAAAAAGTAGGAGAGATTATAAAATCAAGTTTCAGTTTATTAGGAATAGAAGTTCCTGAAAGAATGTAAAATAAAAAAGAGCCGTTAGTATCAAAACTAACGGCTCTTTTCATAACTAACTAAATATTTTATTTTACAAATTTGTTGATGATTGCATCTGTTTCTGCTTTTGTAGCAGTAGGTTTTAAATCAAACAAAAGAGAGTAAAGTGCCTTTCTTTCTACTTTAGCTTCTAAGTTTAAGTCTTGATGTCTGTCAAAAAGAGTTTGCCATTTATCACGAACATTTTTCCAAAGTGCATTGTTTTCTTTCCACCATTTCTGACCAGCGATACATTTAATATCTGCAACTTTAGTGTACACATCCATTCCTTTTTCTTGTGCCAACAAAACATCTTTTCCGCTATCATCGCGAATTAATTTGTCATTGTCTTGCTCATGATTCCATCCCGTAGAAGTAATTTCGTGAATGTTTCTTCTTTTTAAAACATTATAATCATTACGTATTGTGTGTTCTCTACGAGGTAATGGAGCATCTGTGATATTTGCCCAGTAATTTTGCCCGTCTACGTGTACCCATGAAGCAGTTCCTTCATATCTTGGACTATCATCTACTTGATACACTTTTTGAGTCCATTGTCCTTTTACGGCTTTTTTATCTAATTGTTTGTATTTCCAAGAAGTCCCTTTATCAAATAAATACAAGTCTGTGTTTTCAAACAGCCAGTCTTGTCTCCAGTGCTTAATAATCATATCGTCACTTACGATCAATAAGTGTTGCATTACAATTTTGTTAGGAGTATCTTCTAATAATTCTACCCATTCTAGAGCAGATTCATGCTTAGTTGGCGAAGGCTTGTAATTAATAGAGTCTTTAGTATACTTAAAAGTTTCAGCAAAATTAAATTTCACTTCATAACAACCACACATCGATTTTATCGATTTAATATCTTGTTGCTTTTTAGATTCCTGGCTAAATCCAAAATTTACAGATAACGCCATAACGGCTGATAAACAGAGACCTTTTGTAATCATAACTTGTCTTTTTTGATTTTAAATTTTCAGCAAATATATAAATTTTATTTAGATTGAATTAAAATAATTATATATTTGCCGAGATTATTAAGACTAATTAAAAATAATGAAAACCAAAATTATCCTATTTGTTGCCCTTATATCTTGTAGAACACTTTCCGCTCAGGAAAAGCAAAAAGATAGTATTCGTGCCAACGAATTGTCAGAAGTTGTTGTTACAGGACAATTCGAGCCACAATCTATAAAAAAGTCGGTATTTAATGTACGTGTGATTTCAGAGCAGGATATAAAACGATTGGCTGCAAACAATCTTGCGGATGTTTTAAATCAATATTTAAATATTTCTATAAGAACAAGTGGGAGTGATGGTCGGTCTACAGTTTCTATGTTTGGATTAGATTCTCAATATTTTAAAATTTTAGTAGATAATGTGCCTTTAATAAGTGATACAGGAATGGGAAACAATGTCGATTTAACTCAGGTTAACCTTGACGACGTAGAGCGTATAGAGATTATCGAAGGTTCGATGGGGGTTACCCATGGAGCAAATGCCGTAACAGGAGTTCTTAATATTATAACAAAAAAGAAAGCAGCTCATAAATGGGAAATTAGTGTTACTGCTCAAGAAGAAACAGTTGCTGATGAATTTGCATTTTTTGATAAAGGAAGACATATTCAATCAGCCAAGATAGCACATAATTTTAATGAGAATTGGTTTGTTTCGGTAGGAGGAAATAGAAACGATTTTGCAGGATATTTTGATGGTATGAAAGGCAAAGATTATGCTGTAGGGAATGGTTTAAGGGGCTATAGCTGGCTTCCTAAAGAACAACTTGTAGGGAATGCATTGATTGGTTATAAAAAAAATGATTTTAGAATTTTTTATAAATTTGATTATTATAGTGAAAACATTGATTACTACAGTCCTATATTAATTCCCCAAGTTAATTATCCTTTCCCTGAAACATTTTACGCAAATGATAAGCGTTTTGCATCTAATAGATACTACAACCATTTAAATTCATATGGTAAGCTTTTCTCAAAATTAAATTATAACGTTTCGGTTTCTCATCAAAAGCAAGATCGAGACATTGAAAAATTTAATTATCAGATGGAAACTCATAAAGAATGGGCAAATGATCGAAAAACATATCAATCCAACGAAGTATTATATTCTACAGGAACTGTAAATAACTTTTTTGATGATAAAAAAGTCGATTTACAGATTGGGTATGAGGTTACAAATGAAAATGGATTTTACAATTCAGCTTCTGGAAGTTTTAAAGATGATCAAAAGCAAGCAAAAGATGTTAGAGCACGTTTAGAAAACTACGATATTTTTACTGTTGCCGAAATTAATTTTACAGATAAATTCTCTATACGTCCAGGAATTAGATATTCTTTTCAATCAAAATTCGATAATCAATATGCAAGTTCATTAGGGTTAAGATATCTTTTTAAACGTGGGCTTGAAGCTAGGGCCTCGATTGGGAGTTCATATAGAACCCCGAACTTTGATGAGCTTTATACCTATTTTGTAGATTCGAATCATAATGTTCAAGGTAATCAAAATTTAGTTCCCGAAACAAGTACTTCGTATGAAGTGAGTTTAAAAAGATCTTGTGTATTTAATTCGGGAGCACTACTTTCAAGTAATCTAGCTGTAACTTATTTAGATATCGATGATAGGATTAGTTTGGTATTGTCTCAAGTAGTTCCGACTCAGAATTATAAATATCTGAATATCGATAAATATCAAATGTGGAATATATCTTCAACTCAGCAATTTGCATATAAAAGTTGGAATGCTAAAGTTGGAGTAGCATTGGTAGGAATTTCACAAAAAATAGACCTTGCTGCTTTAGATATTAGCTCAGACGATAACTTTTTGTATTCATTACAACTAAATTCTAGTATTTCTTATACACTACCTAAATGGGGAACAATGTTCTCTGCCTACTATAAATACAATGGAAAGGAGCAACGCTATGTTGCTGCAAGTGATGGAACAAATACACAATTTTTTCTAACCGAATTAATGCCATATAGCTGGATGGATGCATCAATTAGACAAACGTTTTTCAAGAAACAATTAGATGTAACTATAGGAGCAAGAAATATTCTGGATGTTAAAAGTGTCACTTTAACGCAAGGAGGATCTTCTTCGGGAGCTCATTCAAGTGGAGGAACTGATGTATTGCTTGGATATGGTCGTTCATATTTTCTTAAACTCACGTATAACCTTAATTTTAATTAATATAATCATGAAAAAAAATCTATTTTTAATGCTTTCCTTTGTATTACTTGCTTTTACAGCATGTAATAGCAATGATGATAATAATGGTGATGGGCAGACACTGTCTGTTGCATTTGCTGAGCCTTCATATAACTTAACAAGTGATGCAACACCTGTTCAGATAAAATTTTCTGCGCCGACTCCTGCAGCTGGTTCATTGACGCTTACTTATACAACAACGGCAGCAGCATATACTACAGATTTTACAACAGTTCCTGCAGTTGTAGAAAATAAGATAACAGTGCCATTTGTACAAGGCGCAACCTCTGTTGAGTTTACTTTTAATAGAATTAAAAAAGCAATTGGAACTGAAGTAAAAAATGTAATCTTTACTATTACAGGTTCCTCAATTAATGCTAATGTAGTAGGGAATAAAACAATGCAATTAAATTTTAACGAGACAGCTTCGTTAGGAACAGCTTTAGCTCCAGAATTTGGAGGACCTACTGAACCGAATCAAGTTTACATTGATTTAAGTAGCGGTGCAATGACAAAAGTGGCTAGAGTTTCTTGGGATTTAGGTTTTTATTCTGGTAAAGATTTTAGAGTTGTATTAAATAATACAGTGAAGATGTCAGTTAAAAAACTTACGACTGTAAACATAGATGAAGTACAGGTTGCTGATGAAACTATGATTATTGCTCAAGGATCAGGTTCACCAGATCAAGTAGACGGCCCTGATGGAAATATTTTGAAAACTGCAATTGCTGAAGTTTCGGCTACAGATGGAGATAATAAAGTATACTTAATTAATATGGGAAGTAACCCTAGCACAGTAGTTCCAGAACTTGGATCTGAAGGAATTGGGTCTGGTGCATCAAGAGGATGGAAAAAGGTTAGAATATTAAGAAATGGGAATGATTATAAAGTTCAGTATGCTGATATTGCATCTACAACGCATCAAGAAGTAATAATTTCTAAAAATGCAGCCTATAATTTTACATTTTTCAGTTTGTTGGATAAGAAAATGGTTAATGTAGAGCCGCAAAAAAATCAGTGGGATATTAATATTACAACATTTGTTAACGTAATTCCAGGTGGGCCATCAGGTTTAGCACCTTACCATTATCCAGATTATGTAGTTAATAATCTTAGAGGTGATGCAAAAGCTTATCAAGTACTTGTTTCAGAAGCTCTAACATACGATAGTTTTACATTGGCGAATGTAGAGAGTGCTAAATTTACAGAAGATCAGAGAAATATTGGTTCAAACTGGCGAGGTACAAGTATAATGGGGCCTAATGGACTTCCAATTCCTCAATTCGTTTTAAGAACGGATCGTTTTTACGTAGTTAAAGATCCTGCAGGAAATATTTTTAAATTGAAATTCACTGCTGGGATGAATGAAAAAGGAGAAAGAGGATATCCAAAATTCCAATATGCGCTTTTAAAATAATCACATAAAAACGATTCCATTTTATGGAAATAAAAAGATTGGTAAGTTGTTTCGTGTGGTAAGGTTATAGCTTATCAATCTTAATAACAAGACTATGTTTAAATTCAATTTAGATAGTAACTTGGTTTTTTTTTATTTTTTTTTTGGAAAGAGGCTAGATTTATCTAGCCTCTTTTTTATTTTTATTTAATCGTAAAAAAGGAATAATAGATTTATTGTTTATTCTATCTTTGCAAACGTTTTAATTAAATTAATAGGAAATTTGCATAATGGAGTTCTTATTGATTTTATTCTTCAAAATTTATAATTACAAGTGAATACAAAATCTTATTTTTTTCAGTCTTTTGCAATTGTAGCATTAGCATTTGTAGCTTTCATTGGTTTTAAACAAATATTACCAGATAAAATTTTTCCTGAAAGTAAAGTCGACTCCAAAAATGTACTTGTAGATAGTATGCTTCTGGAATCATTTGAAAAAGAAGGCGTATCTAAAAAAAATGATAGCACCGATGCTGATGATGAAGCAGGTGAGAATATCGTTTTTAATGCTAATGAAGGAATAGAATTCCCATCAGAAACTTTTGATAATTATAAAGGATATCAATACCTGATTTCTTTTTATGATAAATTATATCAATTAGAAAAACACCCAGAAGCAAAAGTAAGGATTGCCTATTATGGCGATTCTATGACCGATGGTGATTTAATTGTACAAGATGTTCGAAACAAATATCAAGAAAGATTTGGAGGTACAGGAGTTGGATTTGTTTCTATTACTTCAGAGTCAGCAGCATCAAGAGCTTCAGTAAAAGCGCTGTATTCCAAAAATTGGAAAATGCAATCATATCTTAATGTTAAGAGACCCGCAAGTCCTTTTGGTGTAAACGGGCATGTCTTTTTTGCTAATGATAAGTCAAATTCTACATGGGTTTCCTATGAGGCGGGTTTAAATAAATTTGCGACTAGTTTAGATAATCCAACTTTATATTATGGAAAATCATCAAGAACTGGTAAAGTGAATTTTATTATAGGAAAAGACACAATATCCAAAAGTCTTGCACCTAATAATTTAGTAAATACTATAAAAGTAACTTCTAAAAGTATAAAAGGATTTAAGGCTAATTTTGTTCACGCAGACTCTATTCCTATTTATGGCTTCAATTTTGATAATGGTAGCGGGGTTCACGTAGATAATTTTTCACAAAGAGGAAATTCAGGAATGCCAATTTCTATTTTTGATGCCAATGTAATGCAAAGTTTTAACAACAGTTTAAAATACGATTTGGTTATCCTTCATTATGGAACCAATGTTTTAAATTACGGTACAAAAAACTATTCGTGGTATGGAAAAGGAATGACCAAAGTGGTAGACAAAATAAAAGCGTCTTTCCCTGGAGTTTCTATTTTGATTATTTCGACTGCAGATAAATCGACAAAATATGATATGCAAATGAAAACCGATTCGGCAGTTGTTCCTTTAATGAAAGCTCAAAAGCGTTATGCTTTAGAAACTCAATCTGGATTTGTTAACTTATATACTTTGATGGGTGGGGACGGCTCTATGGTAAAATGGGTAGATGAGGCACCAGCAAAAGCTAATAAAGATTATACGCATTTTAATCAGCGTGGAGCAAAAGCAATTGGAGGATTACTTTATGAGCAATTGAACCAAGGATACGAACAATATAAAGTTTTGCGCGAAAAGAGAGAAGCGGACATAAGAAAAGGCAAAACAGTCAGGAAAACCAATACAGATTCCGTGTCTGTAATAAAAGATAGTGTAGATGAATAAACTTATTATTTTCTTTTGTTGTCTTCTTTTTGCGTCTAATAACAAAGCGCAAAAAACCGAGCCAATTTTAATAACTAAAAAGATGACTAACCATATCGATACAACAACTATTGAGCCTATATCAGGGAGTCAAATTTATAATGCAAAGGTTCTGGAAGATTTCTTTAAGAAATTAAAAAGCAATGAAAATCAGGGGAATCATAAAATAAACATCGTTCATATCGGAGACTCACATATTCAGAGTGATTTGATGACAAATGAGATTCGTAAAGATCTTCAGAAAGAATTAGGAAATGCAGGAAGAGGTTTTATTTTTCCGTATTCATTAGCAAAAACAAACGGTTCTTATAATGAACGTTTCCGTTCGAATAAAATTTGGGAAAGTTACCGAAACATTCTTCCGGAGAAAAACTGCCCAATGGGTTTAAGCGGAATCGCACTTTGGAGAAATACCGATGGATTTGTAATTGAGGTTAATGTAAAAGATCCTGTATATAAGTTTAATACAATAAAGATAATTACACCGCAAAATCAGCATATGTTTGACTTGGCAACTCGCATTCAAACTAATATGATTCAATCTTCGGAGAAAAAAGTAATTACGCATAAAATAAAAAAAGGAGAAGCAATCTCGGTTATTGCAGATAAATACAATGTTTCGATTGCAGAGATAAAAAGAGTCAATCATTTAAAATCGAATGCAATTAGAGCAGGTAGAACGCTTAAGATTGTTACAAATGAAACACGTCCTAAAACAATTTCACAATCAGAGTATGTTCCTTTGGATATAGCATCAGATTCATTTTCTCATTATTATAATACCGAAAAGGCATTAGACAAAATCTATCTTATTCCAAATAAAGAGGCTAAGAAATATGAGCTTAATGGGTTAATACTCGAGAAAGATTCCCCAGGAGTAATTTATAGTGGTATTGGAGTAAATGGAGCAAAATTTTCTGATTATAATAAATATCCTGTTTTCTTTGAGCAACTAAAATCGTTACATCCAGATATGATAATATTATCATTAGGAACAAACGAAAGTTATGACAGGTTAGAAGCATCAGGTTACATAAAACAATTACGCGAGTTTATAAGTAAGTTAAAAGATCAAAACATTCATGTTCCTGTTCTAGTTATGACGCCGCCGCCATCACTATTAAAAGGAAGAAAACCAAATACGTTTGTTGCTGATTATACAAAACATATTTTTGAAACAGCTCAAACAGATGGTTTGGCAGTTTGGGATTTGTATAACGAGTTTGGTGGAATGAGTGGTATTGGAAAATTAAAAGCTCAAGGATTAATAGGCCCAGACTGGGTACATTATTCTAAAAACGGATATGAAAAACAAGGAAGCTTGTTTTCGAAAGCATTATTAAACGAATACGATAATTTTAAATTAAAAAAATAAGTTGATAACAGTTGATAGCATTAATGATTGGTTCGTTCAAAATTTTGGTGCACTTACATTAGAACAGGTTAAGGGTTGGTTTATTTATAACCCAGAAGAAAAATTATTATTCAACACAGGACTATTCTTAGGATTGTTTCTGGTTTTTTATTTTGTGTATGCCTTTTTACGCAAGACATTTTATTTAAGATTAACATACGTTATTCTATTCTCGCTTTTCTTTTATTATAAGTCAAGCGGAATATATTTCTTGTTATTGCTACTTTCCTCGGTTGTAGATTATGGCTTGAGTCAGGTTATATATAATGAAACTGTAAAAAGCCGAAAGAAAATATACTTGGTAATAAGTGTTATCCTAAATTTAGGATTACTTGGGTATTTTAAGTACATGAACTTTATGATAGTTACCTACAATGATATGTTTCATGGTAATTTTGAGCTTCATGATATTTTCCTTCCTGTCGGAATTTCTTTCTACACGTTTCAATCGATGAGTTATATTATCGAGATTTATCGTGAAGAGATTAAACCAACAAAAAATTATATCGAATATTTATTCTTCGTTTCATTCTTCCCGCAATTAGTTGCCGGCCCGATTGTAAGAGCTAAGGATTTCTTGCCACAGATATATCAAAAATTAAACCTTACTAAAGAAGATGTAAATAATGCATTGTTTCTTATCATTGGTGGTTTAATTAAGAAAACGGTAATTTCTAATTATATCTCGGTAAACTTCGTAGATCGTGTTTTCGATTCGCCAATGAGTTATACCTCGTTTGAGAATTTAATGGCATCTTACGGATATGCAATCCAGATTTATTGTGATTTCTCAGGATACTCAGATATGGCCATTGGTATTGCATTATTGCTTGGGTTTAAATTACCAGCCAACTTTAGAACACCTTACAAATCGGTTTCGATTACTGATTTCTGGAGAAGATGGCATATTTCATTATCTACTTGGTTAAAAGACTTTTTGTATATCTCTATCGGAGGAAACAGAGAAGGAACATTTGCAGGATTTTTATTCCCGAGTTTATTCTTTTTCGGATTGTTACTTTGGGGAATCACAAATTCGGCTGAAAGTATAATTCCGTTAGTAATAGCAGTTGGAGGAATCGCAGTTTTTTGCTTGTCATTTTTGCTTTCAAGCAAATTAAAACAAACCATGGTAACTAATTTTAACTTGTTTACAACAATGCTTTTAGGAGGATTGTGGCATGGAGCAGGAGCACAATTTATTATTTGGGGAGCATTACACGGATTGGCATTAGCAGTTCATAAAATATTTGTAGAACTTTTTCCTTCTAAAAAAGAAAGTAACGGATTAAGTACAATCTGGAAATTTTTCTCCATTGTACTAACATTCCATTTTGTGGTTTTCTGTTGGATATTCTTCCGTGCAAAAGATTTTGATACAGCAATACAAGTAATCAACAATATCGGACAATTAACATTTGAACCAGATCATTGGCAAACGATCGTACTAGGATATAAAAATGTATTTTTATTAATGCTTTTCGGTTATGTATGGCACTTTTTACCAGAAGTAATTACAGCCAAAATGAAATTAGTATTTGATAAAACTCCTTTAATTGGTAAAGCAATTGTTTTAGGATTTGTGTACTGGATAGTTTATGCAACAGCAGTTGCAGGTTCACAACCTTTTATTTACTTCCAGTTCTAATTAAGAAGATTCAAAGGAACAAAGGTTCATAGGCACAAAGGCGCAAAGTTTTTTCTTTGCGCTTTTTATATTTAAAGCCACAAATTAAGAGGGTTTTAAAAATCAGCTAAAATCTTTTTTAATCTGCGTGAAACAAAAAAACTTTGTGTAAAACTTTGCGAACTTTGCGGTAAAATCAAAACGTACTTTGCAGTTAAATAAAAATTGCCTGAAATGTCTAATTAGATTATCTTTGCACTTCAAATAAAGAAAATAGTATGTTTGATAATTTAAGTGATAAGTTAGATAAAGCCTTCCATATATTAAAAGGACACGGTAAGATTACAGAAGTAAACGTTGCCGAAACCTTAAAAGAAGTTCGTCGTGCCTTACTTGATGCCGATGTTAACTTTAAAATTGCTAAAGATTTTACTACCAAAGTAAAAGAAAAAGCAATTGGACAAGACGTTTTAACGACACTTCAGCCAGGACAATTATTGGTGAAGTTAGTAAAAGACGAACTTAC
The DNA here is from genome assembly GCF_000737695.1 of Flavobacterium hydatis. Lineage (GTDB taxonomy): Bacteria > Bacteroidota > Bacteroidia > Flavobacteriales > Flavobacteriaceae > Flavobacterium > Flavobacterium hydatis. Next base: position 13,173 of record NZ_JPRM01000006.1, on the reverse strand, counting down.
TGAATTAATGGGTGGTGATGTAGCAGGGATAAACTTGTCTGGTAATCCAAGCATTATTTTAATGTCAGGATTACAAGGTTCGGGGAAAACTACATTCTCTGGAAAACTTGCTAATTATTTAAAAACAAAAAAGAATAAAAAACCACTTTTAGTAGCGTGTGATATTTATCGTCCAGCGGCGATAAACCAATTACATGTTGTAGGAGACCAAATAGGTGTTGAGGTTTACTCAGAACCAGAAAATAAAAATCCTGTAGAAATTGCTCAAAACGCAATTAAACATGCTAAAGCTAATGGGTTTAATGTTGTTATTGTCGATACAGCAGGACGTTTAGCCGTAGATCAGGAAATGATGGATGAGATTGCACGTGTACACAAAGCAATCCAACCACAAGAAACTTTATTTGTTGTGGATGCCATGACAGGTCAGGATGCTGTAAATACTGCAAAAGCATTTAATGATATATTAAACTTCGACGGAGTTATCCTTACTAAATTAGATGGAGATACACGTGGAGGAGCTGCAATTTCTATAAAATCTGTTGTAAACAAACCAATTAAGTTTGTTGGTACAGGAGAGAAAATGGATGCAATCGATGTGTTCTATCCTATTCGTATGGCAGAGCGTATACTTGGTATGGGTGATGTTGTGTCGTTGGTAGAAAGAGCGCAAGAGCAATTTGATGAAGAAGAAGCAAGAAAAATCCAAAAGAAAATTGCTAAAAACGAATTTGGTTTTGATGATTTCTTATCACAAATTCAGCAAGTAAAGAAAATGGGTAATATGAAAGACTTGGTAGGAATGATACCAGGTGCTTCTAAGGCAATGAAAGATGTAGAGATTGAAGATGATGCCTTCAAGCATATCGAAGCGATTATACATTCGATGACGCCACTAGAAAGAAGCAAGCCAGCAGTTATCGATGTGAAAAGGAAAGCCAGAATCGCAAAAGGTTCGGGAACTAAAATCGAGCAAGTAAATCAGCTGATGAAGCAGTTCGACCAAATGAGCAAAATGATGAAAATGATGCAAGGCCCAGGCGGAAAGAACTTAATGAAAATGATGGGAGGCATGAAAGGAATGCCAGGCGGAATGCCGAGATAATAAAAAAATAAATAAGGTTTAAAGTTTCAAGATAATTGAAATTTTAAACCTTAAACTTTTTAATATAAACACAACTAAATTGATTTATGGTTTGAACCGAAAAAACTTTAAATCTTAAACTTTAAAAACCCTTTAAAAAAAATGCAACTACTAGACGGTAAAAAAACAGCTGAAGATATTAAAAACGAAATTGCAATAGAAGTGCAAGCAATTAAAGATGCGGGAGGAAAAGTACCTCATTTGGCAGCTGTGATTGTAGGTACAGATGGGGCTAGTTTAACTTACGTAGGTAGTAAAGTAAGATCTTGCCAGCAAATAGGTTTCGATTCAACTTTGGTAAGTTTACCAGAAACAATTACAGAGGTAGAGTTATTGGCAAAAATTAAAGAACTGAATGAAGATGATAATCTAGACGGATATATTGTTCAGTTGCCTTTGCCAAAACATATCGACGAACAAAAGATTTTAATGGCAATAGATCCAGATAAAGATGTAGATGGATTTCATCCTACAAACTTTGGAAAAATGGCTTTAGAGATGGATACTTTTATTCCGGCGACACCATTTGGGATTATGCAATTATTAGAGCGTTATAATGTAGAAACTGCCGGAAAACATACTGTAGTTATTGGGCGTAGCCATATAGTAGGGCGACCAATGAGTATCTTAATGAGCCGTAAAGGAAACCCTGGAGATTCGACAGTAACCTTGACACATAGTAGAACAAAGAATATTGAGGAATATACTAAAAATGCCGATATCATTATTACTGCTTTAGGAGTTCCAAATTACCTAAAAGCAGATATGGTAAAAGATGGTGTTGTTGTTATCGACGTAGGAATTACAAGAGTAGATGATGCTACAAATCCAAAAGGATATGTAATTACAGGTGATGTTGATTTTGCAGAAGTAAGTAAAAAATCATCTTTTATAACACCTGTTCCTGGTGGAGTAGGACCTATGACAATTGCCATGTTGCTTAAAAACACATTGTTGGCAAGAAAAATGAAAGCAGGAAAATAACATCTTCACATATTACATAGTAAGCCTTAAACTTTTGTTTAAGGCTTTTTTTTGCTCTTTACTTTATGGAGTTATTTGTAGGAATTAACTGTTTCCTGTTCTTTTTTGGCGATTAAAAGCAAATAATCAAGATAAACTACAGGTTTTTAACGTGTTATTTGTTAATGATTAAAAGTTATTAAGAAAATGTTTGTTATATTTGAAATAGAAATAAAAGGCTATTTACCGGCCATTTTTAGTCATATATTTTATTTCTGTAAACTTATTTATTAACCCATTGATAGGTCCCAAACCTATAAGCTAACTAACTTAAAATTATGAGCACAACAAATTTAAATGTAGAGAGTAATGAGGTAATTACCATGCCTCCAGGAACTAAAATTTTTTCTGAAAATGATAACAAAGAAATAGGAAAGGTTACTTTTCCTGAAAGAAAATCTAAAGGACTTTTGTCTCCGTTTGTAGAAGCATATTATAATGCAGAGAGTGATACGCTCTCCATAAACATTGTTGCTTATGTTGATCTGGACAGAAGAAATGAAGTTTTTCAATATGACATTTTTCAAAATTGTTATACCGATCTTGAAGGACATCCCCAATTGCAATTTTTTATTGCCTATAATATGCCAGAACAAGAGGCGTGTACATTCTCTGTTCACGAGCTTAAATTTAATGCAAATCGCTATGCATTTATCGGAGATTTCTCAAAAGTAAGAACAATCCAAACTTTTCTTTGGGATGTAGATCCAGTAGCTTCTAGAGGAACAGTAACTACAGTTCAGTCAGGAGGATAATTATTCATTACTTGTTGAAGAATTTTCATTCAATTGAGAAATGTTAATCTAATAAGGATTATAAATGAAATATAATAATTGATTTAATTACTTATATTGATTTATAATCCTTGATATATAATTAAGAGAAATGATTAAGATTAAATTACTTGTTGTTTTTATATTGTTGTTTAATTCGCTTTTTCTCTTCTCACAGGAAGATTTACCTCTTAAGAAGTTGTTTAAGGAAGAAATAAAAATAGAAGCAAATAAGTTTAAAGAAGAGATTAATTTTAATAAAGCAGTATCATTTTTTATAGAAAAAAATTGGGATTCAACCTTAGTTTATTCTATGAAGCATATTAGTTTAACTAAAAATATTGAGCTTAGAGATTACTGTCATTATTTTAGAGGAATCAGTTTTAAAGAAAAAAAACTTCTTAATGAAGCAAAAAAAGAGTTTAATAAAGTTTCTAGTAATTTTCCATTTCATTATAAAGTAAAAAATAATCTAGGTGAGATTGCATTAAGTCAAAATGAATTTAAAAATGCTTTACAGTATTTTGAAGGAATAATAAAGCTATCAAATATACCTACTTATGATTTAGGAATAAGTACAGTTTTACATAATATAGGATTGTGCTATTTGCATCTTAAAGAATTTGATAAAGCCGAAGAACATTTGTTTAAAGGTGCTCAATTGCAAGAAAAAGAAAAAGATACTTTATTATTAATCGGATCCTATATGGATATTGCCACTTTGTATTATGAACAATATAAAGACAGTCAGGCAATTCCTTATTTTGAAAAAGGATATCATCTTTCTAAAAAAGTTAAATCATTTGAAATAAAACAAACTGCTGCATTAAATATGGCAGTGGTAGAGGAGAATAGAAAAAATTTCCCATTAGCCTTAACCTATCGTAAAGAATATGAAACCTGGAAAGATTCTTTAAACGATCAGAATAAAGTTTGGGCACTTGCCGAGCTAGAAAAGAAATTTGCAGTAAAGCAAAAACAAAAAGAAGTAAATATTTTAGAAGCTGAAAATAAGCTAAAAGTAGCCGAAAGAAATAGCTTATTGTTTTCTTCAGTCTTATTGCTAATCTTGTTTGGAACAGGAGTGTATTTTTATAGACAGAAAATAAAGAATAATAAAATAATCCTAGCTCAGAAAGATGAGTTAGATAAATTGAATGCTACAAAAGATAAGTTGTTCTCTATAGTAAGTCATGATTTAAGATCTTCGGTAAATGCTCTAAAAACGAGTAATAGCAAGTTAATTGAAAATCTGGAAACTAAGAATTATACTGAGCTAGATACGCAATTACATAATAATAGTGCGATTGCTAATGGAGCTTATAATTTATTAGATAACCTACTTAATTGGGCTTTGTTACAAACGAAACAAACCTATTTTTTTCAGGAATCACTGCATTTGGCGACAATTGTGAAACATGTAGAGTATAATTATAAGCCATTAATGATAAATAGAAACATCAGTTTTGAAAATAGAGTTTCTACTACCGATTATGTATTTGCCGATATGGATTCGCTTAAAATAATTATTCGTAATATATTAGATAACGCAATTAAGTTTACTAAAGACAATGGTAAGATTTCGATTTATACCCGAGAATCAGACGATGATTTTTGTTACTTAGTTGTCGAAGATACCGGATTAGGAATGAGCGCTTCTACACAAGAAGAACTATTGAAAAAGACTGCATTGCTTTCTAAAAAGAAAAACGATGATACAATAGGAACCGGATTAGGAATGCAATTATGCAAGAGCATGATCTATAAAAATGGCGGTAGATTAGAAATTGAAAGTGAAGAAAATGTTGGAACAAAAATAATTATAGTATTACAAAAGTTTAAAAATCATGGATAATATAAATGTACTTATTATCGAAGATACTCCAGCAGAAAGCGATGCACTTGTAAAAGTGCTTACCGCTAATAATTATAATATTGTGGGCATTGCGCCTACTTATAATGAAGCATTGGCGTTGTTTTATAATAACGCAATAGATGTTGTAGTTATAGATGTTTTTTTAGACGGAAAACCAGACGGGGTTACTTTTGCAGAAACAATTAATATTGTTCCTAATGGATTAAAACCATTTGTTTTCCTGACAAGTTCCAAAGATCGCCAGATTTTTGAAAGAGCCAAATTGACCAAACCATTTAGTTTTTTATTAAAACCATTCAATGAGCTAGAAATTTTGTACGCACTAGAGATGGCAGTCGAAAAATTTTATGGTCAAACCAATGTTTTTGTTGGTGAAGAACAAGATACCGTTATAAGTGACGACTATCTTTTTATTAAAAAAAATAAAGCTTTAAAAAAAGTTAGAATTGAGGATATAGTCTATATAGAAGTTGAAGACAGATATTGCAATATAATAACTGAAGCCGAAAAATTTGTAATCTTAATATCTCTTACCAAAATCATACAGTTTTTGGATCCTGCTAAGTTTAGTCAAACACATCGTAACTATATTGTAAACCTAAGCAAGATAGAAGAGATAATTGTTAATGATAATCTAGTTGTTTTAAAAGGAAACCACAAGGTTGTCTTGAGCGAGAAATACAGAGATTTCGTAAAAAAGTTTCGCATATTGAGATAACATTACTTCGTACAATTCTTTATAACTAAAACCTCATTCATATTTATATGAACGAGGTTTTTTTGCTTATTTACATTAGGGAAAAATCCCATACTACTTTTTTTACCTCTCATGACAATGATTTCCGTTCTCATGACATATTCATACTTACAGATTTAATTGTGCTATAGTTTTACTATAGGGAATTGATTAAGACTAGCATAATTTATTCTCCATGACTTCTTATTTAGGTGATAATCTATCAGCTAAATAATTGCATTAAAGACGGTTTTAATACCCAATTTAAAAACATGGCGCTTCCGAAAAGCCTTATGAGTAGGACCAAGAACAATTAAATTTTAACATTATGTCAAGTCAAACCCAAGTCTTAGAAAACCATGAGCCAATAGTAGGCGGATGGACAGATTTTCGCAAACCTACAGCTGCAGATTTATTACTATTTAAACAAGCCTTAGAGGGGTATGTTGGAGTGAAATATATCCCTACAGCAGTTGCGACACAAGTGGTAGCAGGAATGAATTATCGTTTTAGATGCGATGCATCAATTCCGCCTTCAGAGATTGCTTATGAAGCTATAGTGAAAATTTTTAAGCCATTAGTTGGAGACCCACATGTTGTGAAAATAACAAGGATTTAATACTCAAAAAAAGAATTCAGCATCACTTTTAAAATAAGTGATTTATGGAATCCATTAGAGTAATTAAAACAATTTAAATTATAGAAATTATGTCAAATAGTGCCCTAATAAATAATGAAACATTGTTTGGAGGATGGACCGTCTATCATATTCCAACTCAAGAAGATTTGCAAATATTCAGACAAGCGATGAATGGCTTGCTAGGAGTAAAATATATTCCAACTGCTGTTTCTACCCAAGTAGTGAAAGGAATAAATTATCGTTTTAGATGTGATGCAACAGTCGTCTTATCTGGACTGACTTACGAGGCAATTGTTGATATTTTTAAACCATTGTCTGGAAATGCAATTCTTACAGGGATAACACCATTTTAATGAATGTTGTGAATCTGAAAAGTAAAGGAATAAGATAAAATAATATTATTTGTTTGTTGAAAAATAAGATTGTAGTAAAAAAGCCTGGAGTTTTTAATTCCAGGCTTTTCTTTATTATAGTGTAATTAGAGCTTATTAATTAGTAATCGCCCTTTTTCTTAAATCGAGGATCGTCTCTTTTTATAAATTCCGTTTTTCTTCTCGGGGTTTCTATTTTAGGCAAACTAGCTTCCTCAGTTTTACTTGAAGGTTCAATAAGTTCATTTAATTCTTTAATCTCAGCATCGGTTAAATCACGGTAACGACCTACAGGAACATCAAGAGAAATATTAATAATGCGAATACGCTTTAAGGCAGTAACTTCGTAACCTAAATATTCTGCCATTCTTCTAATCTGACGGTTTAATCCCTGAGTCAGGATAATCTTAAAGATGTATTTGCTTATTTGTTCAACTTTACATTTTTTGGTTACTGTATCAAGAATAGGAACGCCATTCCCCATTCGCTCAATAAAACGATCAGTAATAGGTTTGTTTACTGTTACAGTATATTCCTTTTCGTGATTGTTTCTTGCGCGCAGAATTTTGTTTACAATATCACCATCATTAGTCATGAATATTAAACCTTCACTGGCTTTATCCAGCCTTCCAATTGGGAAAATACGTTTAGGATAATTAATGTAATCTACAATATTGTTACGAACTTCCAGATTAGTGGTACATTCGATTCCAGCAGGTTTATTAAAAGCTAAATAAACTGGTTTATCGTGTTTCTCTACGATTAACTTTCCGTCTATGCGTACTTCGTCATCAGGTGAAACTTTTGTTCCCATTTCGGGTACAATTCCGTTTATGGTTACACGTCCTTCTTCGATTAGTTTGTCAGCTTCACGACGAGAACAATATCCAGTTTCTCCAATGAATTTGTTGAGGCGTTTTAGATTTTCTTCCATAGTGCAAAAGTAGTCAAAAAATAGACATCTTGGAATTTAGACTTCTTAGATTGTTAGAGCTTTTAGACTTCTTAGACTTTTGAATTTTAATAATAACTAAAAAAGCAGCATGCTTTTTTAGTTCAGAACCTCAGAACCTCAGAACCTCAGAACCTCAGAACCTCAGAACCTCAGAACCTCAGAACCTCAGAACCTCAGAACCTCAGAACCTCACTATCCTTTGGCGTTTCTTTTCTGTCAAACATTCCGTAATCTCTTTTTACATCGGCAATTCTCAAATGGTAATCTTTAAAGATTTCTTGACGTCCTTTAGATTGAGCATTACGATGCATTTCGAGATTTCTCCATTGTTGAATGCTTTCTTCATCTTTCCAAAATGACAAAGACAAAATTTTTCCAGGATCATTAAGACTCTGAAATCGCTCTATAGATATAAAACCAGAGATTTTATCAAGCTCAGGACGTAAACTTGCTGCGATGTCTAGATATTCTTGTTTTTTTTCTTCGTTAGGAATTACTTCAAAAATTACTGCTATCATATTGTTTTATTTAAATTATTGAATCAGAATCCAGATGTTTCTAGGTAATCTGGCATTTATCAAAGGTTCGTACTGAATGTTGTTGTCTAGAGTTGTAATTGTTTTATAATTATTGAATAAATAAAATAAAGCTTCGGTAGTAAGCTGAATCGAAAAGTATTTAGCCAGACACATATGGCCTCCAATCCCAAAGGTAAGATTATCATTGTTATTGATTCTTTCTATATCAAAACTCAAAGCATTATCGAATTTTTCAGGATCACGATTTGCTGCGGCGAGCACCAATAATAGATTTTTATCTTTTTTAATTATTGTTTTACCCAATATAATATCTGTAATTGCAACTCTTCTTGTATTATGAATTGGTGGATCAAATCGTAGTGTTTCGATAACCAATTTTTGTATTAGAGTTTTATCAATATTGTTCTTAGAAATTAGATTCGGGTTATTTATGATTTGTAATAAAGAGTTACTCAAAATCCCTCTACCAGCATCATAACTTTGAATCAGCAATCCAATTAAATTGCTCACAGATATTGTTATCGTTTCTTCCAGAGAAATGTTATGCGATTTGGATATTTTATCTAGTAAAGGTTGATAAAAAGGAAGATTCGACAGTTGTTTTTTTATTATAGAATAACAACTTTCCGAAATTTCATTAATAGCCCGAACTTGTTCATTCGATTTATTCGGTAACATTATTTTTACAAGATGTTCTATTTTTTCAGAAATGAATTTGCAATCATCTTGCTCAAAACCAAAGCTTTTTAAAATAACCAAAATAGGAAGCTTTTTACAAACAGAATCAACCCAATCAATTTTGTTTTCGATTAATCCATTATCTAGTAAATCGGCTATGATTTGATTAATGTTAATTGATTTCATGTTTGCAAATAAAAGCATTGCAGTTTCCTTTGCTATTACATGCTGAATTCCGTTTGATAATCGGGATAAATGATTGATGATTTTTAAAGCGTATTTATTAAGATTCTGCTCATTATTAGGATTGATAACAGGAATGTTTACGTTGGGACTATTTAGGATTTCGGTACAATATTCGTGAGAATAAATCGCCCAAATTTGGTTTGCTTCATCCCAAAAAATAGGATGTTTTTCAAGCATTGTTTTATATATAGCATACGGATCTTTAATATCTGATTGAAGGAATAAAGTAGGTTGCATAGATTATAATTTTTAGCAAAGTTATTTAACTTTACACGTAGATACTTCAGTCTGGCTTTAACTATGATTGTATAAAATGGAAGAACAGTTTATAAAAATAGCAACATTAATAGGTGATCCAACCCGAGCGTCAATCATGTGGGCATTGCTCGACGGAAAAGCATTTACGGCTACAGAACTTGCAATTGTTGGGAATACATCGCCGCAAAATATAAGCATGCATTTAGGCAAGCTGCTAGATGCCGATTTACTTTGTGTAGAAAAACAAGGGCGTCATAAATATTATAGATATTCAAGCAAAGAAATTGCTTATGCTATCGAGGGGATGGCAAGCTTAATTCCGCCACAAAAAGTTCCACAAAAAAAGAATACTGAAAAGCTTCCGCCAATAAAACATTGCAGAACTTGTTATGATCATTTAGCGGGGAAAATAGGTGTGGCTTTAACGAATAGTTTATTAGAGCAGAATATAATTGTAGATACTAATAATGATTTTGAAATTAGCCAGGAAGGAATAAAATGGTTTTCTGATTTTGGAATAAATGTAGATGAGGTTAAGAAACAAAGACGTTTATTCCTGAAGCCTTGTCTTGATTGGAGTGAAAGAAAAAATCACATGGCAGGATCTCTGGCTACGTCGTTATTGAATAAAATGATAGCAAATGATTGGTTACGAAAAACCGAAAATTCTAGAGCAATAATTATTACAGGAAAAGGAGAAAAAGAATTATATAAACAATTTAAAATCGTTGTCTAGACTTCTTAGATTGTTAGACCTTTTATACTTCTTAGATTTTTAATGAATTCTAAAAAAAAGCAGAATGCTTTTTTTTAGAACCTTAGAACCTTAGAACCTTAGAACCTTAGAACCTTAGAACCTTAGAACCTAAAGAAAGAGCCTAAAGAAAACTAAATTTCCGAAAATAAAAAAGCAACCACTTTTCGGTACAATTCATCATCATGCATGCCATGACCTAAACCATTTGTAGCGATAAATTGGCTGTTTTTCCAAGTGCTGGCTATTTTTTCTCCTTCTTCAAAAGCGACAACGTTATCTTCGGTATCGTGTGCAATTAATCCTTTGACAGTAAAATTTGAAGCGAATTTTTTTCCAGAGAAATCTTCCAGTTTAAAGTTGAAACGATTTATAAAACGATTCTCCAATAGCGGAACCATTTTTTCGTTTAAGCTCAACATGGCAATATAATTATTTATAAGCGTTTGCAAATCTGATGGAGCGCCTAGAATAACCATTTTCTGAATACTGGTATCTGGATATAAATGCTGGTGATATACACAAGCAGCTCCGCCGATAGAATGACCAATTATAATTGTAGGTTGGTATTTTTGTACCGCTTTGTTAATGAATTCAGCATAAAGAGGTACATTGAATTCTTTACCGCTACTTTGTCCGTGAGCAGGCGCATCTATAGCAATAATTGTGCTTCCTGATTGTTGTAAGTGTGGGAGTGTTTTTTGCCAGCGCGAAGCATTACTTTCCCAACCGTGAACGAGCAATATTTTGGTATCATTTCCTTCCCAGGTATAAGTCTGAAAATGATGCTCGTTATGATGAAACGTTTCAGTTTTGGTATCTTGTAGTATTTGTGGTAAGCTTTCTTTGCTTAATCTTCCTTCTCGGGGTTGACTAAAAAGCTCATATGAAATCTGCGCTGCTTTTTGCGGACGTACATAACTTAAAAAGTTAATATATTGCCCAACGGATTTTAATGTTATGAAACGAATACCTTCTTTAAGCCCCAAAATTGTAGATTTTAATATAAAAAAAGCCCCGAACTTCGAGGCTTTATATTATTTAGAATTTAGAAAATAATAAATCCATTTTTTCTTTTTCTTCTTCTGCTAATGCACTGTCAACTAGGATTCTTCCAGAATGCTCATCAGTGATGATTTTTTTTCTAGATGCAATCTCTACTTGTGTTTGTGGTGGAATAGTAAAGAAAGAACCTGCAGATGCACCTCTTTCGATAGATACTACAGCCAAACCGTTACGAACACTAGTTCTGATTCTTTTGTAAGCCGCTAATAAACGGTCTTCGATTAAAACTTCGTACTCAGCTGATTTCTCAGATAAGAAGATTTCTTCTTTTTGAGTTTCAGCCATAATCGCATCCAATTCAGATTTTTTGTGTTTTAGATGAGAAGTTTTAGACTCAAGTCTTTCTTTTAAACTAGAGATAACTTCTTTTTTATGCTCAATAGAAACTTTCATTTCTTTGATTTGCTTTTCAGCTAATTGAATTTCTAATTCTTGAAATTCAACTTCTTTTGTCAAAGAGTTAAATTCTCTATTGTTACGAACTGATTCTTGTTGTTTTGTGTACTTTTTGATGGCTTCTTTATGATCATCAATAGCATTTTTTCTAGTCTTGATTTGCTCTTCAACTATTTCTAGTTCGCTTTTCAATTTTTCTGAACGTGTGCCTAAACCTGCAACTTCATCTTCTAAATCTTCCACTTCTAATGGAAGTTCTCCTCTTACGTTTCTGATTTCGTCAATTCTAGAGTCAATTAGCTGTAAATCGTAAATTGCTCTTAACTTGTCCTCAACACTTAATTCTTTCGTATTCGCCATATTCTATAAGTACTTAACTGGATTTGTATTTTCTTCTGATAAAATGATTGCAAAATTAAGGATTTTTTTCCGAAGATAATCAACAATATAATTTTTTGTATAGCGTTCGCTTTCAAAATGTCCAATATCGGCTAATAGTAATCGATTTTCGGCTTCGTAAAACTGATGGTATTTTAAATCTGCTGTTAAAAAAGCATCGGCTCCAGCCTGAATTGCATTTTTTATAGCAAAACTTCCAGATCCGCCAAGAACAGCTACTTTATGGATTTTTTTGCCAATAAAAGCAGAATGTCTAATGTCATCTGCTAACATTTTTTCTTTTACAAAAGGTAAGAAATCAGTTTCGTTCATCGGAGTTTCAAATTCTCCAATCATGCCTAAACCGATGTTTTGATTAGCATTTTGTAAATCGTAAATTTCGTAAGCTACCTCTTCATAAATATGATTTGCAAACAGCGCTTTTAATATTTTTGATTGTAAATGTTTTTCAAAGATAACTTCGATTTTTATTTCGGTTCCAGTATGTAGTTTTCCTCTTTCGCCAATTACAGGATTGCTGTCTTCATTTCCCTGGAAAGTAAAAAAACCTTCAGTATTAAAACTACAATTATCATAATTACCAATAGTTCCTGCACCAGCGGCAAACATTGCATTTCGAACCTTGTCAGCATTATCAGGTGTAGTATAAGTGACTAGTTTTTGAATGTACTTTTGTTTCGGAATCAAAACACTAGTATTTATCAAGCCTAAAGCATCACAGAATATTTTGTTTACACCTTGAGAGTGATTGTCTAATGCAGTGTGAACGGCATAAATGGCAATATCATTTTTTATGGCTTTAAGAATAGCACGTTCTACATAATTCTTACCCGTTATTTTTTTTATCCCAGAAAATAGAATCGGATGAAAACAAACAACCAGATTGCAATTTTTGGTAATAGCTTCGTCAATTACATTCTCAAGCGCATCGTGACAAACCAAAACTCCTGTAGCTTCTGTAGATGAATCACCAACTAAAAGCCCGACATTATCAAAATCTTCGGCGTAAGCCAAAGGAGCCATTTCTTCAAGTACAGAAAGTATTTCTTGTATTTTCATAATTTATAGGGTAATGAATAATTGTATTTTTTTAAGAGAACACGAATTTACACAAACTAAGATTTGATTTTGAAGTTTTTAGAATTTCAAATTTTAATTTTTGGTAACAATGAAATTAGTGGTAATTCGTGAAATTTGTGTTAGTTTGTTTTTATAAATTTTATTTCAAAGATAATTTATTCTAATTTCGTATTATGAATTTACTTCGAAAATTACTCTTCCCATTTGCCATTTTATATGGAATTATCACTAGCATTCGGA